>NZ_JCALDT010000010.1:0-167103 GCF_059813005.1 Mycobacterium sp. NGS27 | reverse complement strand
CCCAGGCGTTCATACGCGCCTTCGATTTGGGCCTTCGCCTCGGCGGGTAGTTCGGCTTGCGGGGGCCGCGAATGGGGGTACGCACCGATGGGCAGGCCAAGTAGCGACGCAGCGTATTTGAACGCGCCGCCCCAGTGGGTGAAGTAATCCGCACGGCCCGGGTAGCAGGTCCACCAAGACCCGATGTCGAGGTCGAACTGGTCCAGGCCGGACGCGCGGCCATAGTCCATCGCCTCGACGAGTTTGTCGCTCTGCACCAGATCCCAGTATTCGGAGAACAATCGCCGCGTAGGCGTTTCGAAAAGGTAACCCGACGTACCCAGCTGCGCCGGACAGACGATCCCGTCGCGCAGCCAGCCTGCGCGGTACACCGTCTTGTCGCATTCCCACACCGCGAGGCCAGGTGCCAGTTCATGCAGCATCCGGCTGCTCGCCGGTCGGAAGGCGCCCTCTTTGGTGGCGCACACCGCGGGAACCTCGTGGTAGATCCGGGCGCTCTCGGCCGGCGTCAGCACGTAACCCGAGGACGGCGAGTTGAACATGCCCAGCGCTATATTCGTGCGCGTCGCCACGTATTTGAAGAAGCGCAGCACGCCCTCGCCGCCATGCGCCTCCATCATCGGCGTTTGGATATAGGCGATGTCAGCGCCCGCCTCCTGAGCGTGCAGCGTCAAGTCCACGCAGTCCTTGGCCGACATGGCCGCCGTGCACGCCTGCACCACCACGTCGGGATTGATACTGCGCGCCTCCTCGACGGCCACCTCCAAAAGGCGTCTGCGTTCGTCGAGGGTCAGCGACCAGAATTCGGCGATTCCGCTGGTGCACCACAACATCGGATGCCCGAGGTCGCCGACACAGTAACGGACCAGCGTCCGGTAGGCGTCCCAGTCGATATCATCGCCGTCGGTGCCGCAGAACGGCGTGTAGAGGGAGTCACCGATCCCCCGCAATGCGCCGGGCGCCCACGCACGCGCCTCCGCTGCCGTAGCCAAAGCCGACTCCTTTTGTCTGCCAATCGATTTCTTCGACTTATCCTCAAGTGAAGTCTGAACCACCATCGACATTGATGTTGGCTCCGGTCATGTAGGAGTTGCGCCGCGAGGCCAGGAAGGCGGCGACTGGGCCGATTTCGTCCGGCAGGCCCGCCCGCGGCAGGTGCGCGGGATGACCGAAATGCTTGGCGATGGCCTCCATCAGGGCGTAGGGGTCGTTGCCGTCGACCCCCACCGACTTCGCCCAGCCCGCCAGTGATTCGGATGCGATGCTGCCGGGCGACACCACGTTGACCAGGATCTCGTCCTTGGCCAGCGACAAGGACAGGTTCTTCGAAACGCTCGTCAGCATCGATTTCGCCGCCGTGTAGGCGGGCAGCATCACACTTTGACGCTGAGTCGAGTGCGCCGAGAAGGTGACGATCCGGGCCCATTGCGCCTTTCGCAGTAACGGAAGCGCCGCACGCACGCAGCGCACCATCCCCAGCACGCCGTCTTCTACGGACTGACGCCACTGGTCGTCGGTCAGATCTTCGAACGTGCCCGCGGCGCCCGGCCCCACCGTGACCACCAGCGCATTGAGCTCACCGTCCCATCGCTGCGCGAGCTCCCCGAACACCGCGCCGACCGCTTCGTCGTCCCCGATGTCGGCGGTCAGCCCTACCGCATCCGGGCTGCCACGCCGCGTCAGATCGGTCACCGCCGCGTCGAGGGCGTCTCGACTACGGCCGACGACCGCCACCCGGGCACCTTCGTCGGCGAAACAGCGTGCCGTCGCCAATCCCATACCGCGGCTACCACCGACTACCACCGCAGTGGCATTCGCCAGCCCTAGATCCATTGCGTAATCCGTAGCTCTAGCCTGGTCATTTTCGCCTGTCCAGCCGATTTACCAAAAAGCCTACGATAGGTATTACAGTAGCAGAGGAAGAATGCGACACGAAGGCGTATACGCAGGTCAGATGAGAAAGTGCCGGTAAATTCGATATTACCGGCGGTACGGTCGGCAGACCGAATGAACGAAACAGATTTTGATGGAGGTGCCCGTAGTGGCAAAACAGGCAACCGCCGATAAGCGCCAGCGACGCGAACGCGGGTCCATCAATCCCGACGACATCATCAGCGGCGCATTCGAACTCGCGGAGCAGGTGTCGATCGACAACTTGAGCATGCCGCTGCTCGGCAAACATCTCGGTGTCGGCGTGACGAGCATCTACTGGTACTTCCGCAAGAAAGACGACCTGCTCAACGCGATGACCGACCGCGCCCTGAGCAAGTACGTGTTCGCCACTCCCTACGTCGAGGCCAACGACTGGCGCGAGACGTTGGCCAACCACGCGCGCTTGATGCGTAAGACGTTCATGGGCAATCCAATTCTGTGCGACCTGATTCTGATTCGGGCGGCCCTGTCCCCGAAGGCGGCACGGATGGGTGCCCAGGAGATGGAAAAAGCGGTCGCCAATCTGGTGGAGGCCGGCTTGTCACCGGAGGACGCGTTCGACACCTATTCGGCGGTCTCGGTGCACGTGCGCGGTTCCGTGGTGCTGCAACGGCTCTACGAAAAGAACCAGTCGTCGGATATCGGACCGCGCGCCATCGAGGACGCCGTGTCCATCGACCCGGAAAAGACCCCGCTCCTTGCTCAGATCACCCGTATCGGCCACCGCATCGCCGCGCCCGACGAGCCGAATTTCGAGTACGGCCTCACCTGCATCCTCGACCACGCCGGCCGGCTGATCGAGGAAGGGAAAGCGTCGAAAGGCGCCAAGGCAGCGCCATCACGACAGCGCAAGCCCGCCAAGTCCGCTACGACCCGGGGCAGAAGCAAGGCGGCAGCGGCTCGCTGACCCCGTCCGAAACCCTCTGTCAGCCTTCGGGTTCCGGGACGTGGAAGTGCTCGTCGCGTAACCGAAACGCCTCCCGGGCACCGTGTTGCGCACGGGTTTTGACGAAGTTGAATTCGTCGGGCCCGAATTGCAGGTTGGTGCCGAAGGCGTGGAACAGATAGCTGGCGACCTCTTCGCCCTGGTACGCCTGGCTCTGCTCGACGAGCCGGAATGCCTCCTTGGCGATGACGACTCCATCGGCGGGCATCTTCGCCGCCTTCTCCGCCCAGTAGCGTGCCCGGTCCGTCACCGCGCCGGGCGCGCACGTGTCGGTGAAGATTCCGAGGTGTTCGATCTCGGCCGCCTCGATGATGTCGCCGGTCAGCAGCAGCCGCCGGGCCAGCACCGGCCCGAGGCGGTGAAAGAACATGTGCAGGCTGCCCAGCGCGGGGCCCAGGAATCGGGTTGCGGGCATGCCGATCTTGGTGTCGCGCGCGATGACCGAGATGTCGGTCATCAACGCCATCTCGAACCCACCGCCGAGCGCGTAGCCGGCGATCTCCCCCACCGTTACCTTCGGGAAACCCATGAAATTGTGATAGAAGCCAAAAGACTTGCGGTCCACGGTAAGTCGTCGGCGTTGGCTGGGGCGACGTTTGGCGGCCCGGTCGTCGGCGGCCGCCTGGTCGGGTGCCGCGGACGAGCCGTACCAGCCGTAGGCGTTGTTCATGTCGGCTCCGGTGGAAAAGACCCCCTCGGCGCCACGCAGTAACACCACCGTGAGGTCGTCGTCCTCGGCCACCCGGTCCAGACAGCGGGCGACGGCCTCGCGCATCGCCGCGTCATAGGAGTTGCGTTGTTTCGGGTTGTTCAGCGTGATGGTCGCGATGCGCCGGTCGGGATCGACGTCGAAAAACACTCGATCGTCTGAGGTGCTCGAGGCGGTCATGTGTCGGACTCCTTTCGGCGCCTGCCGAATCGCGTTCCGGCAAGCCTTTCCGGCAGTGACGCCAACGTGTTGACCTCACCGGTACACAGGACTTCGCCGTCGAGCAGCAGCCGCCCGGTGGAAGTGATGCCGCGTTCGCCCTGGGATCGGGTGATGTCGAATCGCAGCTCGGTCAGCACCGGTGTCGGCCGGCGGAAAGTGACGGCCAAGGATCGCGTTTTGCCGGAGAGGCCGGTGACGCAGTTGTGATGTTGAATGACGCAGTCGAAGAAGACGCCCAGGAACCCGCCGTGCACCAGTCCGGGCGGACCCTCATATATCAGCGGGAACTCGACAGTGCCCGTTGCATTCTCGGCGTCGAGCTGGTCGAACCGGTATTCGGGAAAGCACGGGTTGTACGCGCCGATGTCGGTGGCGTGGTTGAGGTAGACGCGCCGGGGGTCGTCGGGCAATTCGCCGATGCGCGGTGCGTTGTCCGCCGGCGCCGCGGCCGCCAGTTCGCTTTCCCACTCGGCGAACTTCTGCAGCATGGCGTCCACCGCGCGGTGCGGATGCTCGAGGGATACCAGCAACGAGCTCAGGCGCCGCATGGCGGCGGCCGCGGCCACCGTCTGGGCAAGCGGAGCCTCACCGAATCGCGCGCCTCCGTTGCTCGTCGACGCCCGTGCGGCATGCCCCTCCGACAAGGTCATCGTTCCCTCTTTCACCCCGGGTTGTTCCGCAGGCAGCGTATCCTTGCTAACTTATACAGCGTATCAATCGTATTGCCTACTGTATGGGTAACCGTATCGGCGGAGAAAGGCCGGATTCGACGGTGAGTCAGGGGGCCGACACGGCCGGTGCCGAGGGTTCGGTAACAGCGCACCGCGACGGTGCGGTGTTGCTGGTGACTATCGACCGCCCAAGCCGGCGTAACTCGTTGACACAGTTGATGATCGGGACGTTGGTCGACGCGCTCACCGATGCCGCTGCCGACGACTCGCTACGCGCCGTCCACATCCGCGGCGCGGGCGATCACTTTTGCGCCGGCGCCGACTGGGTGGCCGCCAACAATCCGGCCGCTCAGCGTCCCCGCGCCGGTGATCTGGTGCGACGGATCCCCCATGCCGCTCACCGGGTGATCGAGCTCCTCGCAAGCATCCAGCTGCCGGTGGTGTGCAGCGTGCGGGGCTGGGCGGTGGGATTCGGCTGCAATCTGGCCCTGGCCGCCGACTTCACGGTGGCCGCCGACGATGCGGTGTTCTGGGAGCCCTTCATCGACCGTGGATTCAGCCCGGACTCGGGATCCACCTGGCTGCTGCCCCGGCTCGTCGGCTTGGCGCGGGCCAGGCGCATGCTGCTGCTCGGTGAGAAGGTGAGCGCGCCGGATGCGGCCGACTGGGGGCTGATTCATCAGACGGTAAGCGGTCCGGACCTCGACCACGCAGCCAAGGAGCTGGTGGGCCGACTCGCCTCCGGTCCGACGGCCGCGCTCGGCCTGGCCAAACAGGCGTTGAACTTCGGCCAGCATGCGACGCTGAGCCAGTCGTTGACCCAGGAGCTGTTCAACCTGGAGTTAGCCTGCAGGACAAGAGATTTCAAGGAAGGCCTGGAAGCCTTCAGGCAGCGACGGGCACCGAAGTTCGATGGCCGATGATCGAAGGGATGATCGATGCCCACTGAGTCATTCGACACCATCAAGTACGACGTCGATGGGCACACCGCGACTATCACCCTGAACCGTCCGGACGCCCTCAATGCTCTCAGCCCGCACATGATCACCGAGCTGCGCGCGGCCTACGACGAGGCCGAAAACGACGACAACGTCTGGCTCACCATCGTCACCGGCACCGGCCGGGCCTTTTGCACCGGCGCCGACGTCAAAGAGATTCCGGAAGACGGCAAGGTGATCTACGAGCGGCCATATCTGTCGACGTACGACCAGTGGGAGGCGCCGCAGGAGGGCACGCCGCCGTTTCGCGCCATGGCCAAGCCCGTGCTGACCGCCGTGAACGGAATCTGCTGTGGCGCCGGGATGGATTGGGTCACGACGACGGACATAGTGATCGCTTCCGAGCAGGCGACCTTCTTCGATCCGCACGTCAGCATCGGGCTGGTGGCCGGCCGGGAACTGGTGCGGGTGTCTCGCGTGTTGCCCCGCTCGATCGCGCTGCGAATGGCCTTGATGGGCAAGCACGAGCGGATGGGCGCGCAACGCGCCTACGAGCTCGGGCTGATCAGCGAAATCGTCGAACACGAGCGTCTGCTCGAGCGTGCCCACGAGATCGCGGACACCGTCAATTCCAATGCGCCGCTGGCAGTCCGGGGCACCCGGCTGGCGATCCTTAAGGGGCTGAACGTTCCGCTGCACGAGGCGGAGATACTCGCCGAGACGTTCCGCGAGCGTGTGCTGCGTACCGAGGACGCGCAGGAGGGTCCGAGGGCTTTCGTCGAGAAGCGCAAACCGAACTGGCAATGCCGATGACCTTCGAAACCATTCTGCTCGAGGTGGACGCGCACGACCATGTCGCCACCATCACGCTGAATCGCCCCGATCAGCTCAACGCGTTCAACCGCACCATGTGCGAGGAAATGGCCCGCGCGTGGCGCACGGTCAAGCTCGACGACGCGGTGCACGCGGTGGTGTTACGCGCCGCCGGCGATCGGGCGTTCAGCGCCGGCCTGGACATCAAGAAGCCGTACGGGCAGCCCGAAAACATCTGGCACCACGAGGATCCCGGAGAAGCCCTGAGCCCAAAGTGGCAGAAGATGTGGAAGCCCGTGGTCTGCGCGGTCCAGGGCATGTGCACCGCGGGCGCGTTCTACTTCGTCAACGAATCCGACGTGGTCATCTGCTCCGAGGACGCCACGTTCTTCGACTCTCACGTGTCGGCGGGCCTGGTCTGCGCATTGGAACCGATCGGCCTGATGCGCCGCATCGGCCTGGGCGAAACTCTGCGCATAGCACTGATGGGCAACGACGAACGCGTCAGCGCCGACACCGCGCTGCGCATCGGGTTGGTCTCCGAGGTCGTCGCCGCTGACCAGCTCTGGAGCCGCGCCCACGAGATCGCGGCGACCATCGCGGCCAAGCCGCCGACCGCGACCGCGGGGACGGTGAAAGCGATTTGGGAATCCCTGGACAAGCCGTACCGCGCCGCGATGGAGCAGAACCTGATCTACACCCGGCTGGGGAACCCGCTGGGCATCGCCGAGCTCGCAGCTCAACGCGATTCCCAAACCCGGGTGGGTAAACCGGAGATTCGCTGATGTCGCGCCACCCACTGGTTCAACGCATCGCCGAAGTTCTTGCCCTACAGCCGGACTCGCATGCCATTGAGTATGGCGGGCGGTGGATCTCCTGGGCCCGGGTGGCCGCAGCGGCACAACGCATCGCCGCCAAAACCTGCGGAGCCGAAGTCGGGATGCTGCTCCGCAACCGGCCGGGACACGTGGCCGCCTTTCTGGGCGTGCTGCTGAGCGGCGGAACGGTGGTGGTCATCAACCCGTCGCGCGGGGACGAGCGCACCAAGAACGACATCGTGGGGCTGCGGCTTCCGGTGATCGTGGGCGAGCGTGCCGATCTGACGGCGCTGGTACCCGCGGGCACGCCGACCGTCGCGATTTCGGGTCTGTTGGATGACGACGACGCAATCGCGCCGTCCGCTCGCGAAGGCGGTCCCCCGTCCGGCGTCGCGGTGCGCATGTTGACCAGCGGCACGACGGGGCCACCCAAGCGAATCGACCTGAGTTACGACATGCTGGCGCGCAGCGTGATGGGTCCCGAGCCCGAGCAGGCGGCGTCGCCTCAAGGGCTGCGCCGCGGCATCGCGATCGTGAACTCACCGCTGGTTCACATCGGCGGGGTGTTCCGGGTGCTGCAATGCGTCGCCGAGGCACGACCGTTCGTGCTGTTGGAACGTTTCGAGCTCAACGCGTGGGCCGAGGCGGTGCGCAAGCATCGCCCCCGCGCGGCGTCGCTGGTACCGGCCGCGTTGCGAACCGTGTTGCACTCCGATGTTCCGCGCGCCGACCTGGCAAGCCTGAAGGCCGTCACCTGCGGGACGGCACCGCTGTCGGCCGAGGATGCCGATGCCTTCACCGAGAAGTACGGCGTGCCGGTTTTGACCTCTTATGCGGCAACCGAATTCGGTGGTGGCGTGGCGGGCTGGACACTTTCCGACCATCAGCGGTACTGGAAGACCAAGCGAGGCAGCGTCGGCCGGGCCAATCCCGGCGCTGGGCTCAGGGTGGTCGCCGAAGACGGAACCCCTTTGGGCCCGGACGAAGTGGGCCTGCTGGAGGTAAAGCCGGGCCAGCTTGGGCCTGCCGCGCAATGGATGCGGACCACGGATATGGCGCGGATCGACGACGACGGGTTTCTCTGGATCGTCGGGCGCGCCGACCAGGCGATCATCCGCGGCGGTTTCAAGGTGATGCCGGATGACGTTCGCGCCGCATTGGAGAGCCACCCCGCGGTGGCCGGCGCGGCGGTGATCGCCCGACCCGACGAGCGGCTCGGCGAGACACCGGTCGCCATGGTCGAGCTACGCGAGCGGGCCCACGCCGACGCCGAGGCGCTGGTGAAGTACCTGCGAGAGCGGCTGGCGGGTTACGAGATACCCACCGAGATCGCGATCGTCGACACCATCCCCCGGACACCATCGGGGAAAGCCGATCTTGGTGCGATACGAAACTTCTTTCGCCAGCCCGCGATCCAACGCGACCATGCCCGTTGAATCATTGACGGTCGGCGAGCTGCTGCGGAGGCAAGCCGGTTCGCGCGGCGACCACCCGTTCCTGGTCTGCGACGGTGACCGGATCAGCTACGCCGAGACCGATTTCCGTTCGGCGCGGCTCGCGCGCGGTTTGGTTGCTCTCGGCGCCGGCAAGGGCACCCACGTGGGGCTGCTCTATCCGAACGGGTCCGACTTCGTCGTCGGGATGGCGGCCGCGGCGCGAATCGGTGCCGTGCTGATTCCGTTCTCCACCTTCGTCACCGGCCGCGAGCTGCGCGAGCAACTTGTCGATAGTGACGTGGAGATCCTATTGACCGCCAGGTCTTTTCGTTCTCACGATTACCTGCAACGCCTGTGCGAAATTCTCCCGGACGCCGACCTCAGCTCCCGCTTGTATTGTGCGACAGCACCGCAACTGCGTCACGTCGCGGTAACGCACGAGACCGTAGCTGGGCGCGCCGACACTGTCGATCCGGCATTGCTGGCGGCGCTGGAAGATGATGTCGCGGAATGCGATCCGATGGCGATCGTGTACACGTCAGGCTCCACCAGCTGCCCGAAGGGGGCGGTGCACACCCACGGCGCCCTGCTCGCGCATCAACAAACCCTCAACAGGGTCCGGGGCTTGTCCGCCGACGACAGGCTGTTCTGCAATTCGCCGTTCTTCTGGATCGGTGGATTCGCGTTCGGCCTGCTCGCGACCTTGGTGGCCGGATCGACCTTGGTGTGTTCCAACGCCGAAGATGCGGGCGCGACGCTCGATCTGCTGGAGACCGAGAAGCCCACCATGACCAACGGTTTCGCGGCGGGGGTCGCCCACCTGGCCGACCATCCGAGCTTCCCCCAGCGCGACTTGACCTCGATGCGGCGCGGCAACCTGTACCCGATCATGGCTCCCGATGCCCGCCCGGTGGACCCAGAACTTCGGCACAACATGCTGGGCATGACCGAGGCAGGCAGCGTGGTGCTGATCGGCGATGACGAAGCCGACCAACCCGAGCACCGGCGCGGCTCGTTCGGCAATCCGGCACCGGGCGTTGAGACCAAAGTCGTCGACCCCGACACCGCGGCCATCAAGCCGGTCGGCGAGGTCGGCGAGTTGTGCATTCGCGGACCGTGCCTGATGCAGCGCTATTACCGGCGCAGCCGCGAAGAGTGTTTCGATGCCGACGGTTGGTTCCACACCGGCGACTTGGTGCGCGTCGATGCCGAGGGATTCGTCTATTTCCTCGGCCGGCTCCGCGCGATGATCAAAACGGGGGGCGCCAACGTCTCGGCGGCCGAGGTGGAGAAGGCCATCAGTAGGGTCACCGGCGGAGCACCGGCTTATGTGATCGGCATTCCCGACGCCCGGCGCGGGCAGGTCGTCGCCGCGGTGGTTGTCCAGCCCGACGGTGCCACGGATTTCGACGAAGCCGCACTGGTCGCGCTGCTCAAAACGGAGCTGTCCGCGTACAAGATTCCCAGGCGGTTCCTCGCCCTGCGCGGCGCCGAGGTTCCGCTGCTGTCCAGTGGCAAGGTCGACATGCGCCAACTCACGGAACTCTTCGATGCCTAGCACCATCGACGAGCTGGTGCGGTTGCGGGCCCAACACGATGCTGACACGCCGATGGTGATCGATCCCACGTCCCGCATCAGCTACCGCGAACTCGACTCGACGACAGGCGATTTGGCCGCCACCTTCATCGAGGCTGGCGTGGTCAAGGGCACCCGGGTGGGGCTCATCATGCCCAACAGCACCCGCTGGGTGCAGATCGCCATCGCCCTGACCCGCATCGGCGCGGCGCTGGTACCACTGAGCACCCTGCTGACCGCCGCGGAGCTGGCCGCGCAACTACGGGCGGCCGCGGTGCAATTCCTGCTCAGCGTCGAGGAGTTCCGCGGACACCGCTACCTGGACGAGCTCAAGACCACGCGCCGGACCGAACTTCCCGCGTTGCGGGCGGTCTGGTCGGTCGACCGACTCGAAAAAGCCTGCCCGGGCGAGCGGGTCCGCAACATCGTCGACCCCATGACAGCGACGGTCACGCCCGCCGACCCGCTGGTGATCATGTTCACCTCCGGCAGCAGCGGACCACCCAAAGGAGTCATCCACTCGCACGGCAGCGCGCTGGGCGCTGTGCAGTCGGGCCTTGCGGCTCGCTGCATCGCCTCTGGTACCCGCCTGTATCTGCCGATGCCCTTCTTCTGGGTGGGCGGCTTCGGCAGCGGCATACTCTCCGTCCTGCTGGCCGGCGCCACCATGGTGACCGAAGAAATCCCGCGGCCGCAAACCACCCTGAGACTGCTGGAAGACGAACGGGTCACGCTGTTTCGCGGCTGGCCGGACCAGGCCGAGGCGTTGGCGCGGCACGCCGGCGAGGTCGGCGCCGACCTCTCGGCCCTACAGCCGGGAAGCCTGCAGGCCCTGTTACCGCCCGAGCGGCGCGCCCGGCCCGGCGCGCGAGCCGCGTTGTTCGGTATGACCGAGGCCTTCGGGCCGTACTGCGGTTATCCCGCCGATACCGACATGCCCGCCTCCGCGTGGGGCAGCTGCGGAAAACCCTTTCCCGGCATGGAAGTCCGCATCGTCGACGCCGACAGCGGCGCGCCGATAGCGGCCGGCGCCACCGGCGTGATCCAAATCCGCGGACCGCACACGCTGCGCGGCATCTGCGGGCGCACCCGCGAGGACCTCTTCACCGCCGACGGCTTCTACCCCACCGGTGACCTCGGCCACCTCGACGACGACGGATTCCTGTTCTACCACGGGCGATCCGACGACATGTTCAAAGTCAGCGGCGCGACCGTCTACCCCAGCGAGGTCGAGAGCGCGCTGCGCACGATCGACGGCATCGACAACGCCTTCGTCACCAATGTTCCCGGCGCCGCGGGCAATCGGGTGGGCGCGGTGGTGGTGTGCCGAGGGGTGACCGCCGATCGGTTGCGCGGCTGCGCGCGAACTCTGTTGAGCGCCTTCAAGGTTCCGACGGTGTGGCTACTGCTGGAATCCGATGAGGACGTTCCGCGCGGTGGCACCGGCAAGGTCGACATCCGTCGACTGCGCGAGATGTTGGCAGACGAGGCTCAGGGCCCGGCACGTTGTTGATCCACGACACCTTGCCTGGTACCCAGGCGCGCGCGATCAACAAGAGATACCGCCGGGGCGGCTTCAGGAAGACGTCGGACCGCCGACGTCGGCCACCACTCCGCGTGCGACGAGGTGATCGATCAGCGGCACCGCCCCGGCGGCAAGGTGTTCCGACATCGCCGCGCGGGCGAGCTTGGCGTCGTGCTTTTTCAGCGCGGACAGGATCCGGCGATGGTCGTGCATCGATTGCTCTGGCCACCCCTCGATGGCGGGGAACACGGATTCGGGGGCATACCGGGTGATCTGTGACATCAGCTGCGCGAGCTTGGGCGAGTCCGCCGCGACATTGATGGCCCGGTGAAACTCGTGATTCAGCCGCACGGTGCGTTCGTGTTCATCACCGGCGTACGCATCCTCCAGTTGTGCTTGGATCTCCTTGAGCTCGTGCAGTTGCTCGTCGGTGATGTTGAGCGCCGCCCGCGCGGCCAACTCGCCACCGACATGCGCCTGCACATTCGCCACATCGGTGACGTCGCGTCCGGTGACCGGCAGCACCACAAAGCCACGGCGGGGCTGCTGGTTGATCAGGCCTTCGGCGCACAGCGCGAACAGCGCCTCACGCACCGGTGTGACGCTGATACCCAGCTCCGCGGCCAATTGATCCAGCCGGACGTACGATCCGGCGGCGTACGCCCCGTCGAAGATCCGCCGGCGGATGAGGCGCGCGACGTCCTCGGAAAGTTGAGGCCGCGCAGCGAATTCCGGAACGCTCATCTGCTTACACCTGATACTCGGCGAGCAGTCGCTTGCTGATGATGTTCTTCTGGATCTCGCTGGTGCCCTCGCCGATGAGCAGGAAAGGCGCGTCGCGCATCAGCCGCTCGATTTCGTATTCCTTGGAATAGCCGTAACCGCCGTGGATCCGGAAGCTCTGTTGGGTGACTTCGGTGCAATATTCGCTACACAGGTATTTCGCCATCCCGGCGGCGACGTCATTGCGCTCACCCGAGTCCTTCAAGCGCGCCGCGTTGACCATCATCAGGTGTGCGGCTTCGACTTTGGTCGCCATCTCGGCCAATTGGAACGCGATGGCCTGATGCTCGGCGATCGGCTTGCCGAAGGTCTCGCGTTGTTGCGCGTAGCGCACCGCGAGCTCGAACGCGCGAATCCCGAGGCCGCACGCGCGGGCCGACACGTTGACCCGGCCGACCTCGATGCCGTCCATCATCTGGAAGAAGCCCTGGCCGGTGCTGCCGCCGAGCACGTCGCCGGCGCCGGCCCGGTAGCCGTCGAAGATCATCTCCGTGGTTTCGATGCCCTTGTAGCCCAGCTTCTCGATCTTGCCCGGAATGCGCAGTCCAGGAACGACTTCCCCGAAACCCGCCGGCTTCTCGACCAGGAACGCGGTGAGGTTGCGGTGCGGTTTGTCCGACCCTTCGTCCGTGCGCACCAACACCGCCACCAGCGTGGCAGTGGCGCCGTTGGTCAGCCACATCTTCTGGCCGTCGATGGTGTAGGTCCCGTCGTCATTGCGGCGCGCCCGGGTGCGGATCGCGGCCACGTCGGAACCCAGCTCCGGCTCCGACATCGAGAAGGCGCCCCGCGTCTCACCGACCGCCATCCGCGGCAGGAACCGCTGCTTCTGCTCGTCGGTGCCGTGCTGACGCAGCATGTAGGCCACGATGAAATGCGTATTGAGCACGCCGGACACGCTCATCCAGCCCCGCGCCAGCTCCTCGACACACAGGGCGTACGTCAACAGCGACTCACCCAGCCCCCCGTACTCCTGCGGAATCATCAGGCCGAACAGGCCCATCTCCCGCATCTGGTCGACAATCGCCTGCGGGTAGGTGTCGGCCCGTTCCAGCTCGGCCGCGTGGGGAATGACCTCCTTCTCCACGAATTTTCTTACGGTAGCGACGATCTCGGTCTGCACCTCGGTCAAGCCGAGCGTTTGGGCGAGTCTGGTCATGTGCTGCGTTTCCTTTGCTCAGCAGGCGATCGTCTTGGCGGTCGTCAGACGCTCGATGTCGGCGGCGGTCAAACCCAACCGCGCGAGGATGTCGGCGGTGTCCTGCCCCAGGGCGGGCGCGGGCGCGCTGGCCGGGTGTGTGCCGTCGAACGCGGCCGGCAGCCCGGGGGCGAAGTATTCGCCGAGACCCGGTTGCCGCAATCGCGAGAACAGAGGATTGCCAGTCACTTTCGGACCCGCGGCCACCTCGGCGAAGGTGCGGTACCGCTCGAACAGCACCGTGGTGCCTGACAGCGCGATGGTGATCTCGTCGGCGGTGTGAGCGCTGAACCAGGTGGCGAACAAGCTGGAAAGCACGTCACGGTAGCGGTAACGATCGCCCTCGGACCCGAAATCCGCGCCCAGCGCCTCGGCCAGCGCCGACACCGCGCCGTCGGTGCCCGTCACCGCAAGCAGGTCGCGAAAATGCCGCCCCGTCAAGGTGACCACCATGAACCTGGCCCCGTCACTGCTGAGAAAGTCCTGCCCGTACTGGCCGTAGATCGCGTTACCCAGCCGTTCGCGTTGTGTCCCATTGACTTGCGGCTCGGTCAGCAACCCCAAGTTGGCCGCGGTGGCCAGGGCGACATCCTCCAACGCCAGGCTGATCCGGGCCCCCGCCCCGGACCGCTCGCGGTGGCGGACGGCGGTGACGACGGCGAGCGCGGCGTACAGGCCGCAGCACACGTCCCAGGCCGGCAGCACGTGGTTGATCGCTCCGCCATGATCGGCCGGACCGGTGACGAGCGGATAGCCGAGACCCGCGTTCACCGTGTAATCCACTCCAGTGGATCCGTCACCGCGCCCGAGTAGCTGCACGTGAACCACGTCGGGGCGCTTGGCCGCCAGCACCTCGTGGCTGAGCCAGGACAATCCCGCGGCGTTGGTCACCACGATGCCGTCGCCCTCGATGATGAGCCGCTGAACCAGTTCGTGGCCTTCCGGGGACCGCAGATCGATGGTGGCCGAACGCTTCCCCTTGTTCAGGCCGGTCCAATAGATCGAGGTGCCATCCGCCGCCAGCGGCCACCGTTGCACATCGGAT
The DNA here is from genome assembly GCF_059813005.1 of Mycobacterium sp. NGS27. Lineage (NCBI taxonomy): Bacteria > Bacillati > Actinomycetota > Actinomycetes > Mycobacteriales > Mycobacteriaceae > Mycobacterium > Mycobacterium sp. NGS27. The sequence goes on along the minus strand of NZ_JCALDT010000010.1, from coordinate 152,491 downwards.
GCGCCGCCGATGGGGTCGACCCGGATGACTTCTGCGCCGAGCTGACTCAGCGTCATACCGCACAGCGGGGCGGCGACGAAACTCGACACCTCCACGACGGTGAGGCCGTCCAGTGGCAACGCCGAACCGGTCATCGCGACGTGACCCGTTCGAAGACGGCCGCCAGGCCCTGGCCGCCGCCGATGCACATGGTCTCCAGTCCGTAGCGCGCCTCGCGGCGATGGAGTTCGCGCGCCAAGGTGGCCAGCATCCGGCCGCCCGTCGCGCCCACCGGATGGCCCAGCGATATCCCCGAACCGTGCACGTTGGTCCGCTCGTGATCGGCGGCGCCGAACTTCCACTCCCGCATCACCGCAAGCGCTTGCGCGGCAAAGGCTTCGTTGAGCTCGATGAGGTCGATGTCGGATAGCTGCAGGCCCGCCTTGGCCAGCGCCACCTCGGTCGCGGGCACCGGGCCGATGCCCATGACGTCGGGTGCGACCCCCGCCACGCCCCACGACACCAGACGCACCAACGGCTTGAGGCCGTATTCGTCGGCCTTCTCCGGGGTGGTGACCACGCACATCGAGGCCGCGTCGTTCTGCCCACTGGCGTTGCCGGCGGTCACCGTCGCCTCCGGATCATCCTTCAGCAGAACGGGTTTGAGCTTGCCCAGCGACTCGACCGACGTGTCGGCGCGCGGGTGTTCGTCGGTGTCGATGATGTCGTCACCCTGTCGACTGCGGATGATCACTGGAATTATTTCCGAGGCCAGGACTCCGTCCTTCTGCGCGGCGACGGCACGCTGGTGGGATCGCACCGCCAGCTCGTCTTGCTCCTGGCGTGAAATGCCGTACCGGCGGCGCAGATTCTCGGCCGTCTCCAGCATTCCGCCCGGCACCGGGTAGTTCCGGCCGCCGGCGGTGGTGCGTCCCCGCGCCAGCCCGTCGTGCACCTGAACGCCGTTGCGGGCGCCGCCCCAACGCATGTCGGTGGAGTAGAAGGCGACGTTGCTCATGCTCTCGCAGCCGCCGGCGACGACGAGGTCGTTGTCCCCCGCGGACACCTGCAGGCACGCCTGGATCACCGCCTGCAGGCCCGAGCCGCAACGCCGATCGACCTGCATGCCCGGAACCGTCACCGGCAGACCGGAATCCAGCGCCACCACGCGCCCGATCGCCGGCGCGTCGCTGTTCGGATAGCAGTGGCCCAGGATCACGTCCTGCACGGTGTCGGGCGCCAGCCCGGTCCGTTCGAGCAACCCCTTCAGCGCGGTGACGCCGAGGTCGACGGCGCTGCACGCCTTGAACATTCCGCCGTAGCGGCCGATCGGGGTCCGGACGGGTTCACAGATGACGGCCTGGCGCGTCGCGCTCATAGGTGGCGGCCGCCGGTGATTTCCATAACGGTGCCCGTCATGTACGACGACAGGTCGGACGCCAGGAACAGCGCCACGCTGGCGACCTCGCTGGGCTCACCGGCCCGGCCCAGCGGCACCTCGGCGACCTTGGAATCCCAAATCCGTTGCGGCATGGCCTCGGTCATGGCCGAACGGATCAGGCCCGGGGCGATCGCGTTCACCCGGACGCCCAGGTAGGCCAGCTCTTTGGCGGCCGCCTTGGTCATGCCGACGATGCCCGCCTTGGCCGCGGAGTAGTTGGTCTGGCCGATCATGCCGACCTTGCCGGACACCGAGGACATGTTGATGATGGAGCCGCGCTTGTTTTCGCGCATGACGGCGGCGGCCAACCGGGTGCCGTTCCAGGTCCCCTTCAGGTGCACGTTGATCACCTGATCGAACTGCTCCTCGGTCATCTTGCGCATCGTCGCGTCCCGGGTGATCCCGGCGTTGTTGACCATGATGTCCAGGCCGCCGAAACGCTCGACCGCGGTCTGGATCAGGGTTTCGACGTCGGCCGACCGGGTGACATCGCACCGAACCGCGATCGCGACATCGTCGCCGCCCAGCTGCTTGGCCACGACCTGGGTTTCCTCGAGGTTCACGTCGCCGAGCACGACTCGGGCACCCTCGGCGACGAAGCGCTCCGCGATGGCCAGACCCAGCCCTTGCGCTCCGCCCGTGATTACCGCGGTCTGACCTGTCAACATCGCCACCTGGATCACACATCCTTCACTGTCGTCGCCTCCACCGGGCACCCGTAAGGCAAATATCATATTTGATATAGGATCCTGCCCTGAACCGGGGTGTCCCGGATCGAGAGAGGAGTGTGGAGCCCATGGCCGCCGCCGAAGCCGCTGAAGTCTCCGACGAGGACTTCCGCGAGATCCTCGCTCAGACAAGGCAATTCGTCCGCAGCGCCGTTGTCCCGCGCGAGCAGGAGATTCTCGACACCGATCGCGTTCCCGACGACCTGCGCGACGAGGCCAAGAAGATGGGCCTGTTCGGCTACGCGATTCCCCAGGAGTGGGGCGGCCTTGGCCTCAACCTGATGCAGGACGTCGAGATGGCGATGGAGTTGGGCTACACGTCGTTGGCGCTGCGTTCGATGTTCGGTACCAACAACGGCATCGCCGGACAGGTGTTGGTGGGGTTCGGCACCGACGACCAGAAATCCCGTTGGCTGGAGTCGATCGCGTCCGGCGACGTCGTCGCCTCCTTCGCGCTGACCGAACCGGGCGCCGGATCGAACCCGGCCGGCTTGCGCACCAAGGCCGTTCCCGACGGGGATGGTTGGGTCATCTCCGGGCAGAAGCGCTTCATCACCAACGCGCCCGTCGCCGATCTCTTCGTGGTGTTCGCACGCACCCGGCCGGCCGACGACCAGGGCCCGGGCATCGCCGTGTTTCTGGTTCCCGCCGACGCCGCCGGGGTGGAGGTGGGCGCCAAGGACGCCAAGATGGGCCAGGAGGGCGCCTGGACGGCGGACGTGAACTTCACCGACGTCCGCGTCGGCCCGGATGCGCTCGTCGGCGGCAGCGAAGACCACGGGTACCGGGCGGCCCTGACGTCGTTGGCCCGCGGGCGGGTGCACATCGCCGCCCTGGCGGTGGGCGCCGCTCAACGCGCGCTCGACGAATCCGTGTCGTACGCCGCCACCGCCACGCAGGGCGGGACGCCGATCGGAAGCTTCCAGTTGGTGCAGGGCATGCTCGCCGACCAGCAGACCGGCGTGATGGCCGGCCGTGCGCTGGTGCGCGAAGCCGCTCGGCTGTGGGTCGCCGACGAGGATCGCCGGATCGCGCCATCAGCCGCCAAGGTCTTCTGCACCGAAATGGCCGGCAATGTCGCGGATCTCGCGGTGCAGATTCATGGCGGCACGGGTTACATGCGGGGCGTTGCCGTCGAGCGCATCTACCGCGATGTGCGCCTGCTGCGGCTGTACGAGGGCACCAGTGAAATTCAGCGGTTGATCATCGGATCGAACCTCGTCAAGGCCGCGCAGCGATGAAAGTGGCCGGACCCAACAGAGGAGAACTATGAGCGGCAAGCTGGCCGGAAAAGTGGCATTCATTACCGGCGCGGCGCGCGGCCAGGGCCGGGCGCACGCGGTGCGCATGGCCCGCGAAGGCGCCGACATCATCGCCGTCGATATCGCCGGCAAGCTGCCGTCGTGCGTGCCCTACGATCCGGCGACCCCCGGCGACCTGAGCGAGACCGTGCGCCTGGTCGAAGCGGCGGACCGACGGATCATCTCGTCGGTGGTCGACACCCGCGACTTCGACGGTCTGCGACAGGTGGTCGCCGACGGCGTCGCCGAGCTGGGCCGGCTGGACATCATCGTCGCGAACGCCGGGGTCGCGGCTCCGCAGGCGTGGGACGACATCACCCCGGAGAACTTCCGCGACGTGATGGACATCAACGTGACCGGCACCTGGAACACCGTGATGGCGGGCGCGGACAAGATCATCGAGGGCGGCCGCGGCGGCTCGATCATCCTGATCAGCTCGGCGGCCGGCATGAAGATGCAGCCGTTCATGATTCACTACACCGCCAGCAAGCACGCCGTCACCGGGCTGGCGCGGGCCTTCGCCGCGGAGTTGGGCAAGCACTCGATCCGGGTCAACAGCGTTCACCCGGGCCCGGTCAACACCGCGATGGGCTCCGGCGACATGGTCAACGCGGTGGGCAAGACCATGGAGACCAACCCGCAGCTGTCGCACGTCCTCACGCCGTTCCTGCCGGACTGGGTCGCCGAGCCGGAGGAGATCGCCGATACCGTGTGCTGGCTGGCCAGCGACGAGTCGCGCAAGGTCACCGCCGCACAGATCCCGGTCGATCAGGGCTCGACGCAGTACTGATCGCGTTACCCGGGAATAGCTCCACGGTCGCGGCGTTTGCACTCGTCATGAAAGCCTTCAGTGAAACCGAGCGCCAGGAGTTCCTCGCCGACAAGCATGTGGCCGTGCTGTCCGTCGCCGCCACCGAAGGCCGGCCGCCGGCCAGCGTCCCGATCTGGTACGACTACACCCCCGGCGGAGACGTCCGGATCATGACCGGGGCGTCCAGCCGCAAGGCCCGGCTCATCACCCAAGCGGGCACCGTCACGCTGGTGGTTCAGCGCGAGGAGCCGCCGTATCAGTACGTCGTGGTGGAAGGCACCATCGTCGAGACCACCAACCCGGCCCCGGCCGACCTACAGGAATCGATCGCCATCCGATACCTCGGCGAGGAAGGCGGTCGCGCGTTCGTGCAAAGCATGGAAGGCGTCGAGGAGGTGCTCTTCACCATCCGGCCCGACCGCTGGCTGAGCGCCGACTTCACCGGCGACCTCTGAGGCCTCAGCCGATTAAGTCGAGCGTCCCCAGCTCGCGGATCGCCTGGCAGCCGCGGCTGAGCATGGCCAGCACCATGTCGTCGCCACGCTCGGTGGCCGCGGCGAATGCGAAACCCAGCGCCGAGATCAATGGTGCCTGCAACACCCCGAGCCGATAATCGCGCCAACATGTTTCGCGGTCGTAGCCGCCGACGCCGCCGGCCGTCAACGCCCGGTGATAGTCGGTGACGAGCTCTTCTTCGATGTCGGCCCGCAGTTGCGAACTGAGACTGGTCGCGGTGAAGTAGGCGAGATCCCGGCCCGGCAAGCCCACGCCGAGCGTCTGCCAGTCGACCACGCTGACCCTGGTTCGTTCGGGATCGAACAGCAGGTTGTCCAGCCGATAGTCGCCGTGCAGCAAGGCAAACCGGTCGTACTCGGATAGCAGCCACGGCGCGATCGAACCCATTGCCGCGCTGAAGGTGTCGCGGTCTTCCGGGCTCATCCGATCGCCTAGCTTCTCCAGGGTGATGTCGGCGCTCATCTTGGCCACCTCGCCCATCCCGTTCGCGCCGGCCTCATCCGGCCGACCGAACGCGATGCCAGGAAAATCGAGCCAGACGGGATCGCACCAGCTGGGCGCGTGCAGCCCCGCCAGCGCCGTAACCGCAAGGCGCGCTTCGGTTTCGCCACACCCGATGAGCTGATCGCCCTGCACCGCCGGCGCCTGGTCGGCGAGCAACAGGGCGAACTCCATTGCATCATCGGTGATCTCGGAATAGAAGCACCGTGGCGTCGGCACTCGGACCCGATCCACCACCGAGGAGTAGAACGCGCATTCGCTGCGATAGCCGATCACCACCCGGTCACGCACCGTGTCGTCCTGGGCGGGCAGCTTGATCACGAAGGTCTGCGGCAGGTCGCCGGGATCCGTCGCATAGCGAGCGGTAACCCGGTAGGTCGCGCCGGTTTGTCCCGTCCCGATCGCGACCACGTCCACGTCGGCGACCTCGACGGGTGTGCCGCCGCCAGACAGCGCGGCCGACAACCACTGCGGGGTCACGTCGCCGGGATAACGCGGTATCGACAACACAGCACTCATAAGCGGCACGCCTCCTGTACGCGGACAGCACGGTCCGACTGACAAACTGTAAGGCATACCGCAAGAGTTGCGGTCAACCGCGGTGAGCTATTCCGCCAGAATCCGCCATTCGGCGGCCTCGTGCTGCTGGCGCCAGAATTCGTCGAAACGACCACCCGCAGCGAGTAATTCGTCAACCGTCCCATCTTCGACCACCCGGCCGTTGTCGACGAACAGGACGCGGTCGGCGTGACTGATGCTGGCCAGCCGATGCGCGACGATCACCTGGGTGCGCGATTGCCGGTCGGCGGTGAGCGCGTCGACCACCGCGGCCTCGTTCTCGGTGTCCAGCGCGCTGGTCGCCTCGTCTACCAGCAATATCGGTGCGGGCTTGAGCAACGCGCGGGCGATGCTGACCCGTTGTCGCTCGCCACCGGACAGCGCCGAGCCGCCCTCTCCGACGACGGTATCGGCGCCGTCGGGCAGCCTCCCGACGAGCTCGTCGACTCGCGCGAGCGCCACCGCCCGCGCGAACCGCTCGTCGCCGGCGCCGGGATCCCCGGCAAACACGTTGTCGCGGATGGACCCGTGGAAGAGGTAGGGATGCTGGAACACCACGCTGCTGGCCGCCCGCCGCGCGTCGCCGTCCAGCGTCGCCGCGTCCACACCGTCGATCAGCACCCGGCCGCCGGTGGGCTCGTGCAGCCCGGCGATCAACGCAAGGATGGTGCTCTTGCCCGAGCCGGACGGTCCGACGATCGCGGTGGTGCTGCCCGGCTCCAGGGTGAAGCTCACCCCGTCCAGCACCGGCGCACCCGCACCGTCGTAGCGGAACACGACGTCATCGAAATCGATGCGGGGGGTCGCGCCGCCCGCGCCCGCGGCGGTGCCGACATTCACCAGCGGCGCCGTCAGCACCGAGCGGATGTTGGCGAGCGTGGCGCGGGTGCTTTCCAGCGCGGGCGCGAGTTCGCTGATGGTGGTGAAAGGTTCGAGGTAGCGCACGATGACGACGATCAGTGCGATGGCCTCGGCCACCGTGAGCGTTCCATTCACGGTCAGCGCGGTGGTCGCACCGGCCAGCAGGATCAGTGCAAGCTGGCTGGCGATGCTGAACAGCAGCTGCCCGGGGACCTGCATGGAGAGTAAGCGCATGGTGGCGCCGTGCTGTGCGGCCAGCGCGTCGCCGACCAGGCTCCGTGCGGGCTCGACGCGTCGCGCGGCTCGCAGTGCCTGCTGGGTTCGGGCGAACTCGATGATCCGTTCGGTGAGCGCGCTATTGGCGTCGGCCGCCGCGGCATCGGCGCGCCGCGCCAGGCGGGCCGATGCCCACAGCGCGCCCAACAGCAGCGGCAGGCCACCCAGCGCGGCGGCCCCCAGCTGCCAGGAGACCGGCAACAACACCACAGCGATGACCGCGGGCAGCAGGACGGCGGAGATCAGCGGCGTGAGCAGGTTGACGACCAGGCCGACGAGTTCGGGACCGGTGGCCGCGATCGCCTGCCGTGCCGTCGCGGTGTGCTCGGCGGTGAACCAATCCAGCCGCACACCGGGCAGCCGGTCCGCCACGTCGTGCTGGCTGTGATCCAGCACGGCGAAGCCCAGGTTGAAACCGATACGCGCCGTTGCGGTGTCGATCACCCAGCCGGTCACGGTGGCCGCGGTGAGCCAGCCCAGCCAGACCAGCGCGCGCCGTGGGTCGTCACTGAACAGCGCCCCGACCAAGGGGACCAGCAGCACGGTGGCGACCGCGCGCACCACCACGGATATCAATGCCAGCACCGTGTAGGTGATGACCCGGTTGCGGCGATCAGCCGGCACCAGACTCAACCACGTGCGAATCATCGTGCCCCCTCGCCGGACGTGCCTGCGGTCAGCTGGTCGCGGCGGCCACCCTCCCACAACCGCCGGTATCGGCCGTCGGCGGTCAGCAACTCGTCGTGCGTGCCGCGTTCGACGATGCGGCCATGGTCGAGCACGACGATCTGGTGGGCCCGGGTGATGGTGTGCAATCGATGCGCGATCACCAGCACGGTGCGGTCCCGCGTCAACCGGTTGAGCGCTTGCTGCACAAGGTATTCCGATTCCGGGTCGGCAAAGGCGGTGGCCTCGTCGAGGATCAGCACCGGGGTGTCGGCCAGGATCGCGCGGGCGATGGTGAGCCGTTGGCGTTCGCCGCCCGAAAGCCCGCTTCCGGCGCCCAGCATGGTGTCGTAGCCGTTGGGCAGTCGCATGATGCGATCGTGAATTTGGGCGTCGCGGGCCGCTTGCTCGACTTGTGCCGCGGTGGCATCCGGCACAGCCAGGGCGATGTTTTCCGCCACGGTGCCGTGCACCAGTTGCGTCTCCTGCAGCACGAACCCGACCTGGGCATAGAGCTGGTCGGCGGTCATCGACCGAATATCCTGTCCCCCAACACGTATCGAGCCTTGCCCGACATCGTGGAACCGGGCCAGCAAGGCGGCCAGCGTCGACTTGCCCGACCCGGAGGGGCCGACCAGCGCGGTGACCGTGCCGGGCCGCAAGGTCAGCGAGACATCGTGGATGACGGGAACGTCGGGGCGGTAGCCGAAGCCGACGTTGTCGAACACCACCGTGCCCGCCGAATCCTGGTCGGCTTCGTCGTGGGCTTGTACGGCGAGGTCGGCCTCGTCGAGCGCGTTCTGCAGGCGCCGGGCCGCCAACAGGCCGGCGCGGATGCCGCCCAGGCCGTAGGCGATGCCGAGCAGCCGCGCGCCGAATGTGGTGCCCAGCAACAGGAACGGCAGCAGGTCCACCGGGTTCATCCGGCCCGTGACCACCAGCAAGGTGCCGGTCACCGCGATGAGCCAGAGGAACGTGGCCGGACGGGTGACCAGATCCATGAAGGTCTTCTTGCCGGCCAGCGGGCGCTGCCAGGCGACCAGGAAGCCGACGTAGTCGTCCAGGCGGGACCGGAAGCTGGAGGCGGCGGCCCCCCCGAAGACGCGGATCACCGGCTGGCCTTCCAGGTATGCGCCCGCCTCGCCGCTCATCGTCTCCGCCCAGCGTTGCGACTGCGGGATGCGCGGGCCCGATTGGATCGTCAGCGATGACGTCAACACCAGGTACACCAGGACGGGCACGAACAGCACCAACGCCACCCGCCAGTCGACGGCGAACAGGTAGACCAGCACCGCGACCGGTGCGACGGCAGCGGCGACGGCGTCCGGGATGGCGTGGGTGACCAAGTAGTGCAGGGACAGCGTGTCGTCCTGCACCAGCTGCTTGATCGATCCCGAGCCGCGTGCGGTGAACCAGCCCAGGGGTAGCCGAGACAACTTGAGCAACAGCCGCTTTCGCAGATCACGGGCGAACCGCGCGTCGACGACGTGGAGCCAGAGGGTGAGGGCGGCACCCAGCAACGCCCCCAGGCCCAGCAGCGACACCGCGGCGATGCCGATGCCGGCCAGCCGGGACGCGGGCGCGCCGGATACCAGCAGCCGGGCCAGCTCGACCAGCAACACGAACGGCGCCAGCTGCACCAGGGTGATCACCGCCTGCAGCGCACCCGAGACGATCAGCGCCGACCGCAGCGGAGCGAGGAGTCGGCCGGCGCCCTGGGCACGCCACTTACCGCGGGCCGCCTGGGCGGGAGTCACCTGCTGAGCCGATTCCAGTTGCGCCGCAATGTCTTCCGTGGAAATGCTGGGCGTGATCTGATCGGGTGATTCCGGCTCGTCGTTGCGGCGCGTGCCCATCGCGCGCCCGGCGCTCCAGTAGGCCTGGGCGTGCACCTCGGATTTGGGGAAGCCGAATTCGTCGCGCAGCCGCGCTCGCACCTGCTTGAGCGTGGTGGCCTCCGGCGTCGCCCACGCGTACCAGTCCGACCAATCCCGGCTCTCGATCGCGGCGGCCAGCGACTTCTCGTCGTGGCGGACAACCCAGTGCAGCCGCAGCCGGGGATGCTTCGCGACCGGGATCAGCGTGTCGTTGTCGTCGTGCTGTTCGAGGTACATCTCGATCGGGACGTCGTCGGGGACGACGCCGATGATGCCGTTCATCCCCGGGATGGATGCCGAGTCGCCGATCAGCAGGTAGCCGGCCGGCTGTTCGTCGGGCACGTCGAACCGCGACGAGCCCATCAGGGCCATGACGGCGATGGTGGCCCCGGGCTGCACGGTGCGCGCCCATGATGACGCGGGGCCGGCGGGATCGTGCAGCACGATGTCGACCGCGAAACGTCCGGCGGGAACGTCCGCCTCCGAGACCGTGTAGGCGCGCTGGAATTCGGTTTTCGATCCGTCCGGGTCCGGGAACCAGAACCGCAGCCACGCAGCCGGTTCGGCATCGACGTCTTCGAACAGCGTCGGCGATGTCATGCGCACCCGCACGAAATGCGGGGCGATCCGGACCGTTTCGATCACCGTCGCGGTGTGGTCGCGCGCGCCGAAGCTGCGCAGCATCACACCGGAGAATCCGCGTGCCATTAGCGGTCCTTTCTCGCGGCGCCCCGCGCCATCGACGGCGTCGGCCCGGCGGATTCACCACCGCGAGGCCACGGATCGATGTGGCCCGCATGGGCGGCGCACAGCCTGGATGCGGCCCTGCCACGACCCCACGTCGGCGCCGCGATCAGCGGCCGGGCGATCACGAACTGGTACGTTACCCCACAAACTAAGGGTTGCCTTACCATAGGTCAACCTGGATCCCGCTCAAGTAACCTGGGAGGCATGAACGGTGAGTCGGCGGCGCCCGTGCTGCTGTACGACGGGGTCTGCGGAGTGTGCAATCGGTCGGTGCGGACGATCCTGCGATTCGATCCCACCGGCCCCCTGCGGTTCGCGGCTTTGGAGAGCGTTTTCGCCAAAGCGATCATCGGGCGGCACCCGGAGATCGGCAGCGTCGACTCGGTGGTATTCGTGGATGACCCGGACGGGGCGGCGGAACGGGTGGCCGTCCGGTCCGAAGCAGTGCTGCGCGTTGCGAGTTATCTCGGCGGTGCGTGGCGGGCGTTCACGGTCGCGCGCGTGATTCCAACCCCACTACGCGACTGGCTCTACGACAGGTTCGCCGCGATTCGATACCGCGTCGGCGGCAAGTACGACAGCTGCCCATTGCCGGCGCCGGAGGTCCGCGCCCGTTTCGTCGAGGACTGACCGCGCGTCAGTCGGTGCCCGGCGCCGATGCGAGGTCCGCCTCGGATTCCTTCCGCTTCAGTTCGGCCAGCCTGCGGTCGTCTTCGGCGGCTTGGCGGTGCTTGAGTGCCGAACTGCGGTGCTCTTCCGTGTGCGAGACGCCTTGTTGGACAGTTTGATCTTGGATCTTCGCGAATCGCTCGTGGCGGGCCGCGGATGCCTCCAAACTCTGCGCTGCGGACAGTCCCGCGCGAGCCGCGCGCTTGCGCGCCGCCGCGGCGTTACGTTCGGCGAGCTCGACATCTTCTGCGGTGACGGCGTTTTCGCCTCGTGGTGATGGCTCGTTTCCGGTGGGCATGGCGCCTCCCTTGTATTCCTGTGGGTTCCAGATACCCGCCAGCAGGGATTTGACGCTCACGCCGGTCGAGATTTCGGCCCGTTCGGGACGCCTTCCGCTTACCCGGGAGACGGCAGCGCTCTCAGTGCCGTGCCGGTGTCATCATCAAATGCAGCCGGGGCCAAGAATCGCATCGCCAACCGCAATGATTTTGGGCTGCATTCGGTGACAATTCGTCGCCGCGTCGCACTGGCCGCGAGGATGAAACCGTTTGCGTTGTGATCGGCGTTTCGGTTAAGCATGCCGAATAGGCACGTTGCCAACGCAGTGTGCGTGCGGTCTATTCAACGATAGTAACGGCGGCCATCGCGGCACGAACAATCAAAGCATTGGAATGCCCTGTTTGGGTTGACCGCGCGCACGTGACGGCGGCCATTATCCGAGCCAGTGGCCGACGCCGGCGATAAGGGCCGGGCCTTATCTCCGGCGTACGGCCAGCGCGTTATTGCGCTGCGATTCGGCCCGGCGCACCAAGGTCGATCGTTATGCAGCCCGAGGATCCCAGCATCACACCGGTCAACACGGCGGCCAGTGCTGCGGCTTTCAGCAGCTTCTTGGTGCTCTTTGTCCTCATCGGTCGCGCCTTTCTCCGAGTTGAATCACCGTGGCTCTGAGCGCCGACGGTTATTGATGTTATATCGGTCATTGGGCGCGTGTGCAATACCCTTTAATCGGTGAAAAGACTTCAATGTCCCCGACGGTTCTGGAACGTCATAGGTGGGGTGCCTGAATCGCTGAATTCACGCCGGTGGCCCGCGTGGGATTGCCAGTTTCTTGTCGGCCGCCGATAGGTACGATCCAGTGCTTCGCGCCCGCCTACCGTCGTGACCTAGCCGAGATGGGCTACGACCAGACGCGGTAATTCCGGAATTACCGAAGTGAATAAGCATGGCAGCGCTTAGGCTCCCATCGACGAATCGGGGGCAACGTCGCGATATGCGGAGGCTTCCGATGATTACACGGCGATGGAACCAGTCGGACGAGGCTAAGAGCAGGTACGTCAAGGAGCTGTTCTCGGCGCTCGCGCCGCGCTACAACGTGATGACCGATCTTTGGACGGTGGGGCTTCATCGCGTGTGGAAGCGACAGGCTATCGAACTCTGCGCCCTCCGCCCCGGCGAACGAGTGCTGGATGTCGCCACCGGGACGGGCGACCTTGCTTTGGTGGAGGACGCCGCGGTCGGCCTGGACGGCGAGGTCGTGGCAGTCGACTCCTGTGAAGCGATGCTCGACGTCGGCCGGGGCCGACAGCACGGGTCCGTCACCTTCCAGGAAGGGGACGCCACGGATCTGCGGTTCCCGGACGCACGGTTCGACATAGTCACCATCGGCTTCGGGTTACGCAACGTCGCGGATCGCGGGAAGGCGCTACGTGAATTCCGGCGTGTCCTGCGGCCGGGTGGCCGCCTGATGGTGCTGGACTTCAGCCGGCCGAACTCGAAGCCGCTCAAAGTCATTCATGACCTGCTGTACTTCCGCGTGATGCCGGCGGCGGGCTGGGCATTCTCCTGGCATCGCATGTTCGCTTTTTCGCCTCGCGCCGCGTCCGAGCGTCCTACGCTCGCTCCGACAGCAGAGGCAAGCAAAGGGGCGGCCGATGCGCCTCTCAGCGCGCAGTACGCAACCAGAACAATTGGACGACCAGAGCACAGACCTGGCCACCTATCACCGATGCCTGGATGAGCTTTGCGTCGTCAATCGCTTGACGCTCACCCACTACCCGACGCTTCGGTGGCTGGCGCGGGCCACTGAGGCACGCTCTGCCGACGCCACAGTCAGCGTGTTGGACGTCGCCTGCGGGCATGGCGATCTGTTGCGCGCCATCGCCGCCTGGGCGCACCAGCGCGGGCTCAAAGTGCGCCTGTCGGGCATCGACGTCAATCCACGCAGTGCAGTGATCGCACGTGCGGCGACGCCTGAATGGATGGATATCGAGTACCAGACGGCGGATGTGTTTCGCTGCGCCCTCGCCGAGCGGCCTGACTTCATCGTCACGTCAGACTTCACCCACCACCTCAGCGACGAGGATGTCGTCAAGTTCTTGACCTGGCTCAACGAAAACTCCAGGTACGGTTGGCATATCGTCGACCTGCAGCGCCACGCGCTGCCGTACTACAGTTTCCCGGCTCTGGCACGCCTGATGGGCTGGCATCGCATCCTGCGCGAGGACGGGGTCATCTCCATCGCGCGAAGCTTTCGCCGTAGCGACTGGCGAAGGTACCTGGACCAGGCCGGCGTGCATGCCGAGATCTCCTGGCACCTGTTCAGGCTGTGCGTCGGCCGAACCGACGGCCTGAGGTGACACGCCCTCGGTGCCGGCTCCGAGTGCGGGCGGAGGGACTCGAACCCTCACGCTCTTTCGAGCACCGGCACCTAAAGCCGGCGCGTATACCAATTTCGCCACGCCCGCGCGCCCGGCAATCGTATCGCTTGCGAAAGCCCGAAGTTGTCACGAGCGGACCCGATGAATTCGTCGGGCCCAAATCATGAGCGGTACGGTCAAGGGGTGTCCACTACGCATCGTCGCAGGCCGGCGCTGATCGCGCTGGTGGTCGTCGCGGCGTGCGGCTGCCTGGCCCTGGGCTGGTGGCAGTGGACCAGGTTCAATTCCGTCTCCGGCTCGTTCCAGAACCTCGGCTATGCGTTGCAATGGCCGCTGTTCGCTGGGTTTTGCGTGTACGCGTACCGCAAATTCGTTCGCTATGAAGAGGAACCACCACAGCCGCGTACCACAGACGCGATGACGGAGATACCCGCCGGGTTGCTGCCCGACCGACCCAAGCCCGCGCCACAGACATCCGATGACCCAGCGCTGCGGGAGTACAACGCCTACCTGGCCGAGCTCGCCGCGCAAGACGCCGAAAAGCAGAAGAGGACAACCGCATGACGACACCGGAGACGCCCGGAACATCGGCGCCCGCAGTCCCCGTCGACAAGATCCGCACCGCGTTGCTCGGTTACCGCGTCATGGCGTGGACGACGGGCCTGTGGCTCATCGCGTTGTGCTACGAGATCGTCTCGCACCTCGCATTCAACCACGAGATCCGCTGGATCGAGGTCGTCCACGGCTGGGTGTACTTCATCTACGTTTTGACCGCGTTCAATCTGGCGATCAAGGTGCGCTGGCCGCTCGGCAAGACGGTCGGTGTGCTGCTATCCGGGACCATCCCGCTGCTCGGCATCATCGTCGAGCACTTCCAAACCCGGGACGTCAAGGCGCGTTTCGGCTTGTAGGCCACCTCCGCCACACCGATCCTTTTTCGGTAATGGCACCGCGAATGCCCACCTCGGAGCGACAAGGTCAGGCAAGGAAAATTGTCGCTCGAAGGCGGGCAAAACGCCTATCAACCCGCGGAGCGTCTGGTGGGGCGAAAGTGAACGACGCCTGGCCGGACCTCGCCAACCTAGCTGATTCCGGAACGCGCCAGCGTTTCCAGCGCCGGCAACAGCAGCCGCAGGGCGCGACCGCGATGCGAGACCGCATCCTTCTCCGCTGGGCTCAGTTCTGCCGCGGTGCGGTCGTGCCCATGGGGGACGAAGACCGGGTCATAGCCGAAGCCCCCGTCGCCGCGCGGTTCGCGCGCGATGCTTCCCGGCCACTCGCCGCGCACGACGACCTCGCCTGCGGCCGAGACCAGCGCACAGGCGGACACGAATGCCGCACCGCGACGCCCGTCGGGCACGTCGCGCAATTGCGCCAACAGCAACGCGGTGTTGCCCGCGTCGTCGCCGTGCGTGCCCGACCAGCGCGCCGACAGCACACCGGGCATGCCGTTCAGCGCGGCGACCTCCAGCCCGGAATCGTCGGCCACGCTCGCCAGACCGCTCGCAGTGAACGCGTCACGCGCCTTGGCCAGGGCGTTGTCCTCGAAGGTCGCGCCGGTTTCCGGCGCTTCCTCGAACGGCGCCACATCGTCGAGCGACACCAAGCTCAACCCGGTCAGGCCGGCAGCGTCGAGCACCCTGTGCAACTCGGCGAGCTTCTTCGGGTTGCGGCTGGCGACCAGCAGGCGTGCCGATCGCAAGCGCGGCGAAGCCGGGGGCGGCGGGTCGTCACCATCGGGCGCGGTCAGCTGCCGAACGCCTTCGGCGCCGGCGCGCCCTCGGGGAGCACGCCGGGATATGGGAGCTGGAGCGCGTCGCGCTGCGCGGCGAACAACTTGTCACATGCGGCCAGCGCCACGTCGAGTAGTTTGTCCAGCGTCGAGCGCGGGAAGGTCGCCCCTTCACCGGTCCCCTGCACCTCCACGAGGGTCCCGGTGTCCGTGGCGACGACGTTCATGTCGACCTCGGCGCGGGCGTCCTCCTCATAGGGCAGGTCGACGCGGATCCGCCCGTCGACCACGCCGACGCTGACCGCCGCGATCGCACAGGACAAGGGCCGGGGATCCGACAACTTGCCCGAGGCCGCGAGATAGGTCACCGCGTCGGACAACGCCACGAAGGCACCCGTGATGGCCGCGGTGCGGGTGCCACCGTCGGCCTGCAAGACGTCGCAGTCGACGGCGATGGTGTTCTCCCCCAGTGCCGCGAGGTCGATGCACGCACGCAGCGACCTCCCGATCAGGCGGCTGATCTCCTGGGTGCGGCCGGACAGGCGGCCCTTTACCGATTCGCGGTCCGAGCGGGTGTGGGTTGCCGACGGCAACATCGCGTACTCCGCGGTCAGCCACCCCAGACCCGATCCCTTGCGCCAGCGCGGCACCCCCTCGGTCACGCTGGCCGTACACATGACCTTGGTGTGGCCGAACTCGATCAATACCGAACCGGCGGGGTGGTCGGTGAAACCGCGGGTGATGACAACGGGCCGGAGCTCGTCGTCGAGGCGGCCGTCTTCTCGTCTCGTCACGCCGCCAACACTAGCGGGCAATTCACCACCGCCGCGGGTGGCTCAGACCCGCTCGGAGCGGCGGATATCGAACGTCTCCCCGCACACCACCGCATGCACGGGACCATCGAACTCGGCCTTGGCCTCGCTGATCACGTCCTCACGCGAGGTCCACGGAGGAATGTGCGTCAGCAACAGTTCGTGAACGCCGGCCTCGGCCGCGGCGCGGCCGGCCTCGGTGCCCGACAGATGCAACGCGGGCGGCCGATCCGGCGAGTGCGTCCACGAAGCCTCGCAGAGGAAGACATCGGCGCC
Organism: Mycobacterium sp. NGS27; assembly: GCF_059813005.1. Taxonomy (NCBI): domain Bacteria; kingdom Bacillati; phylum Actinomycetota; class Actinomycetes; order Mycobacteriales; family Mycobacteriaceae; genus Mycobacterium; species Mycobacterium sp. NGS27. Next base: position 136,080 of record NZ_JCALDT010000010.1, on the reverse strand, counting down.
ACGAGCCAGCTCGACGAGCTGATCGCACGTACCGGTGTCGCCGCTGTAGACGAACGATGCGCCGGAGGGATCGGTGATCTTCAGGCCGTAGGACTCGGTCGGATGAGCCACCACACGCGGTGTCACCGTCAGCGCGCCGATGGTCACAGGCTCACCGTCGATCCAATGCCGAACGTCGAAAATGTCTGAACAGTCGTCGATTTCACCGCCGTAGGGCGACGACGCGGCGCCCAGGCGCGACCAAGTGTCCCCCGGGCCGTAGAGCAACGCCTTGCCCAGCGGACGCGTCGGGTGGTAGCGCCGCCACACGAAAAGCCCGGGCAAATCCAGACAGTGATCGGCATGCAGATGCGACAACAGCACGTGCACGGAACCGGGGTCGGCATACCGCTGTAGCGCGCCGAGAACGCCCCCGCCGAAGTCGATGACCAACGGCGGAGTGTCCGGTGCCCGGAGCAGATAACCCGACGCGGGCGAATCCGGACCGACCACACTGCCCGAGCAGCCGAGCACGGTTATTCGCACGGACACTACTGTGCCATGCCCGGTAGGACCGTGACGAAAACATCGCCGCATTGGTGTGACGAGAATCTCGTCCGGTCGTCAATCAATGCGCACCTGATGAACGGGCTGGACACCGGTGACCGCGGGACCCAGGAATCGCGCCGCCAACGCGGTGAATGCGTCGGGGTCGCCGGTGGCTTCGAAAACGCGAGTCGCAGGGGGTGCGTCGTGCGGGCGAAGCACGTCCCGTTCGGTCAACACCCGAAGCACTTCCTTGGCCGTTTCCTCCGCGCTGGAAACCAGCGTCACGTGCTCCCCCATCGCCAACTGGATGAGCCCGGACAGCAGGGGGTAGTGCGTGCAGCCGAGCACCAGCGTGTCGACCTGCGCGCGCTGCAGCGGCTCGAGATACCCCTCGGCCAACCCGAGTACCTGCCGGCCGCTGGTCACGCCGCGCTCCACGAAGTCGACGAAGCGCGGGCAGGCCACCGCGGTGATCTCGGTGTCGCGGGCGGCGGCGAACGCGTCCTGATAGGCGTGCGAGTTGATGGTCGCCTGGGTGCCGATGACGCCGATGCGCCCGTTGCGGGTGGTGGCCACCGCGCGGCGCACCGCGGGCAGGATGACCTCGACGACGGGCACGTCGTAGCGTTCGCGAGCGTCTCGCAGGCACGCCGCGGATGCGGTGTTGCAGGCGATGACCAACGCCTTGACGCCGCGGCCGACGAGGTCGTCACCGATGGCCAGCGCGTGCGCGCGGACCTCGGGGATGGTCAACGGGCCGTACGGACCGTGGCCGGTGTCGCCGACGTAGATGATGTCCTCGTCGGGCAGCTGGTCGATGATCGCCCGCGCGACGGTGAGTCCCCCGACGCCGGAGTCGAATACCCCGACGGGCGCCATTGCCGAGCTCATATCTTGGGCCGCGGCACAGCGGTGCGGGCCTTCCTCGACGTCCGGCCCTGACGCTCCGGTGCGGACAACACATAGGCGGCCACGACGCCGGCGATCGCTCCGCACAAATGGCCCTGCCATGACACGCCTCCGCATCTGCCGAGCACCGGCATGGCTCCGAGCAGGACGCCGCCATAGGCGAACATCACGATCAGGCCGATGATGATGTCGCGCATCCGGCGCACGAAGATGCCGAATACGAGCAAGAAGGCCAGCCAGCCGAAGATCAGGCCCGACGCGCCGATGTGGTCGGTGGGCCCGCAGCTGCTGCCGACGTTGCCGATGACCCAGGTGCCGAGGCCACCGACGATCCACACGATGGCGGTAGCCCAGACGAACCGGGACAGGCCGGCCAGCGTCATCAGGAATCCGAGGATCAGCAGCGGCATGGTGTTGGCCATCAGGTGTTGCCAGCTCTCGTGCAACACCGGGGCGAAGACGACGCCCCACAGGCCGTCGGCCTCCAGCGGCCTGATGCCATTGGCGTCCAGCGAGTGCCGCGTCAGCTGGTCGATCAGCTCGACGACGTAGAGCAGGGCCACGAACGTGAGGATCGTGACGGCTCCCACGGCGGCGGCGGACCGCTTCCTCGGCTGAGCTGCAGGCGCGCCGGGGCGTCCGGTGGGAGTCCTCTTACCCATGGCTGCCCTTCCAGCGTGTTTCCAGCATCGTCAAGGCTACCGGCGCCGCGGCCGGTCGCCTCTCATCGACCGAATGCACCCGGCAGCACGTCGCGATAGCTCGGTATGCCGGCGATCGATTCGGCGGCCAGCACGCCGTCCAGCACCGCTTGCGCCAAGCAATCGGCGGCGGCGATGCCCACCTCGGTGACAAGCCGGGTCTCTGGGGAGAAGGCGGCGGGCACCGGTTTCGGACTGGTGTCCGCGCCTACCTCGACCGCCCCGGTGGCCAGCACGAACACCGTGTCACCGTCGACCGGCGTGTGCGCCGGCCGGATACTGCGGGCGAGGCCGTCGTGGGCGGCGATCGCCACCCGCCGACATGCCGCCGGGCTCAGGGCGGCGTCGGTGGCCACCACCGCGATGACGGTGTTGAGCGGGTTGTCCACCGGATCCGACGGGGACGGCAACTGGGCGAGCGCCTCGATCTGCTCGGCCGGCGGCGGCCGCAGCCCGAACTGCCGGGTGAGGTCCGCCATCCACGGCAGCCCGGTGGTCCGGTCGACGACCTCGCCGGCGGAGTTCACCACGGCCACCGCCCCGACGGTCACGCCGGACGGAAGCGCCCTCGACGCGGTTCCGACTCCGCCCTTGAGCGCCCCGGCGCGCGCCCCCACCCCGGCGCCGACGGTCCCGACGCCCATCGCCGCGCCGGCTTCGCCGTCTTGCGAGGCGGCCTCGCACGCCGCGTAACCGAACTCCGCCGTCGGGCGGCACTCCCATCCCCCGACCGGCAGATCGAAGATCACCGCGCCCGGCACGATCGGCACCACGCCGCCGTCCATCGCCACACCGCGCTCGCGTTCTTCCAGGAAGCGCATGGCGCCGTCGGCGGCGGCCAGCCCGTAGGCACTGCCCCCGGCGAGCAACACCGCGTCCACGAACCGCACGGTGTTGGCGGGATCCAAGAGATCGGTCTCCCGGGTGCCGGGCGCTCCGCCGCGGCAATCCACCGCGCCGACGGTGCCGGGCGGGGTGAGCACGACGGTGACGCCGCAAGCCCAGCCGGCGCCCAGGGACGCGTCGGGATCCAGACGTTGGTAGTGGCCGACGCGGATGCCCGCGACGTCGGTGATGGCGTTCATCGGTCGCGGGGCCCCATCAGCACCAGGACCAGGTACTCCTGCAACACCGTCAGCCACTGGTACACGTCGAAGTGCACGGCCAGGGGATGGTCGGCGGGCAGGCGCTCCGGACCCTCCGGCCCGACCTCGAGCATGACTCCCAGGGTCAACCGGATGTCGTTGACCGCCGCGATCCATGCGTTCGCGTCGTCCTCGGTCAGCTCGAAGCGGCCGCCATCGTCGGGAACCGTGCTCAGCAATCGGTGTGCGGCAACGCGTTTGGCGTTGACGATGTCGGGCTCGTGCAGGCTGCGCAACGCGGCGTTCAGGCTGTCCGCGGAATCGGGCGGCGCGGTGTCCTCGTCGTGATACCTGTAGAAGTCGGGCAGCAGCCGGCGCAGCGTGGGATCTTTCGGGGGATCGGCATTGCCCGTCTTGATCCCGGTGATCTCCTCGAGTTCGTCTGCGGGCGAAGACGATTCACGCTCGTCGAGCAGGCCGATCATCGCGGTGGCCAAGTTCTTGAGCAGGGCGGCCTCGTGCGATGCCAGGGACGACCGAAAGCGAGGGCCGCTAGCGGTTTCGACCCGCTTCCATTTGCGCACAGGAAATCGCCAGCGCCTCGAGGTTCAGCGGTCCTGCTGCATCGTCGCCCAAAGACCGGCGGCGTGCAGCTTGGACACATCGGCTTCCATGGACTCACGACTGCCGGCGGACACCACGGCCTTTCCCTCGTTGTGCACCTGCAACATCAGCTTGGTGGCGTGCGGCTCGCTGTAGCCGAACAACTTCTGGAACACATAGGTCACATAGGTCATCAGATTGACCGGGTCGTCCCAGACGATCGTGACCCACGGGCTCGCCGTGGCCTCTACCGGTGCGGACTCTCGTTGTCCTGTAGTGCCCGGCTTAGTGGGCGCTGACATAACAACCATGGCGTACACGATACCGAGGGGTGCACGACGTTTCCGAGCCCCAATGGCAGCCGATACCGTTATGGAATGAACGACCCGGTCGTCACTGGGCTGCTGACCGACAAATACGAGCTGACGATGTTGGCCGCGGCGCTGCGAGACGGCACCGCGGATCGACGGACCACCTTCGAGCTTTTCGCCCGCCGGCTTCCCGACGGCCGCCGCTACGGCGTGGTCGCGGGAACCGGCCGGCTGCTCGAGGCGCTGCCGCAATTCAGCTTCGATGACCAGGCGTGCCAGTCGCTGGCACAGTTCCTCGACCCGGATACGTTGCGGTACTTACGCGAATTCCGATTCGGCGGTGACATCGACGGCTACGCCGAAGGCGAACTGTACTTCCCCGGATCCCCCGTCCTGTCGGTGACCGGGACGTTCGCCGAATGCGTGGTGCTCGAGACGCTGGCGCTGTCGATTTTCAATCACGACACCGCGGTCGCGTCGGCCGCGGCGCGGATGGCGAGCGCGGCCAGGGGACGCCCGCTGATCGAGATGGGGTCACGACGAACCCACGAACAGGCCGCCATCGCCGCGGCCCGCGCCGCGTATCTGGCCGGTTTCGCGGCGTCGTCCAATCTCGAGGCGCAGCGCTGCTACGGGGTACCCGCCGAGGGCACCGCCGCGCACGCGTTCACCATGCTGCATGCTCGCGCCGACTCCCCCACGGAATCCACCGAATTGGCGGCATTTCGGGCACAGGTCGACGCGCTCGGGGTTAACACCACCCTGCTGGTGGACACCTATGACGTGACGACCGGTGTCGCCAATGCGGTGGCCGCCGCCGGTACCGGCTTGGGCGCGGTGCGCATCGACTCCGGCGAGCTGGGCGTGCTGGCCCGGCAGGTGCGTGAACAGCTCGACGAGCTGGGAGCGACCGGGACCCGCATCGTCGTCTCCGGCGACCTCGACGAGTACTCCATCGCGGCCTTGGCCGCCGAGCCGGTGGACAGTTACGGCGTGGGCACGTCGCTGGTGACGGGCTCGGGCGCCCCGACGGCGAACATGGTGTACAAACTCGTCGAGGTGGACGGGTTGCCGGTGCAAAAGCGCAGCAGCCACAAGGGATCCCAGGGCGGGCGCAAGGAGGCGCTGCGCCTATCGCGCGATTCCGGCATCGTCACCGAGGAGGTGGTGTATCCGGCCGGTCACCGGCCCGTCGTCTCCGAACCGGCTCGGGTGCTGACCATCCCGCTGGTCCGCGGTGGCGAACTGGTGTCCAAACCGAACCTCGCCGCGGCGCGCGAGCTGGTAACTTCCGGGCTGCGCACTCTGCCGTGGGAGGGATTGAACTTGTCGCACGGCGACCCCGCGATCACGACGACACAGATTCCCGCCCCCGAACAGCGAAGAGGGTAGCCACGTCCGACGTTTCCGTATCCGAGCTGCTGGCTACCGCGGTGGCCGCGCTCGGTGGCAGTGAGCGCAGCGGCCAGCAGGAGATGGCCGCCGCGGTGGCGCGCGCTTTCGACACCGACGAGCACCTGGTGGTGCAGGCCGGCACCGGCACCGGCAAGTCGCTCGCGTATCTGGTGCCCGCGATCGTCCACGCGATCGACGACGAGTCCCCCGTCGTCGTGTCCACGGCGACGATCGCTCTGCAGCGCCAGCTGGTCGACCGCGATCTGCCCAGGCTGGTCGACGCGCTGGCCGCTGCGCTGCCGCGCCGTCCGCAGTTCGCTTTACTCAAAGGCAGGCGAAACTATCTGTGCCTGAACAAGATTCACAATGGCGGGGCAGCCGACGGTGAAGAGGGCGACGACCGGCCGCAGGAGGAACTGTTCAACCCGATGGCGGTCAGCGCGCTGGGCCGCGACGTCCAGCGCCTCACCGAATGGGCGTCGAGCACCGAATCCGGTGATCGCGATGACCTCAAACCCGGCGTCGGAGACCGATCCTGGTCGCAGGTCAGCGTTTCCGCGCGGGAATGCCTCGGCGTGGCGCGCTGCCCGTTCGGCGCCGAGTGCTTCTCCGAGCGGGCGCGCAGCCGGGCCGGGCGCGCCGACGTCGTGGTCACCAACCACGCGCTGCTGGCCATCGACGCCGTGGCCGAATCGGCGGTGCTGCCCGAGCATGCGCTGCTGGTCGTCGACGAAGCGCACGAGCTGGTCGATCGGGTGACATCGGTGGCCACCGCGGAGCTGACGTCGGCCTCCCTCGGCGTGGCCGCCCGGCGCATCGCCCGCCTGGTGGAGCCGGAGTTGATCCAGCGGCTGGAGGCGGCGACGGCGAACTTCGCCTCGATCATCCACGACGGCACGCCGGGCCGCATCGACCGCCTCGACGACGAGCTGGCGACCTACCTGACCGCGCTGCGCGACGTGGCGAGCGTGGCGCGCTCGGCGATCGACACCACCAACGACCCCAAGGCGGCGTCGGCGCGCGCGGAAGCCGTTGCGGCACTGAGCGAGATCTCGGACACCGCGTCGCGCGTGCTGGGATCGTTCGGTCCGGCCATCCCCGACCGCACCGACGTGGTGTGGCTCGAGCACGAAGAGATCAGGGGTTCCTCGCGCCCGGTGTTGCGCGTGGCGCCGCTGTCGGTCGCCGGGCTGCTGCGGTCGCGGGTGTTCTCGCGTTCGACCGTGGTGCTGACGTCGGCGACGCTGACCATCGGCGGCTCGTTCGACGCCATGGCCGCGGCCTGGGGACTGACGGCCGAGGAAGGCGACGACGCGCGCTGGCGCGGCGTCGATGTGGGCTCGCCGTTCCAGCACGCCAAGGCCGGAATCCTCTACGTGGCCGCGCACCTGCCGCCACCGGGACGCGACGGCACCGGCTCTGCCGAGCAGCTGAACGAAATCGCCGAGCTGATCGCCGCGGCTGACGGACGCACGCTGGGGTTGTTCTCGTCGATGCGGGCGGCCCGGGCGGCGGCCGAGGCCATGCGCGGGCGGCTGTCGACGCCGGTGCTGTGTCAGGGCGACGACAGCACCTCGGCGCTCGTCGAGCAGTTCAGCGCCGACCCGCAGACGTCGCTGTTCGGCACGCTGTCGCTGTGGCAGGGCGTCGATGTGCCCGGGCCGTCGCTGTCATTGGTGCTGATCGACCGCATCCCGTTCCCCCGGCCCGACGACCCCCTGCTGGGTGCGCGGCAGCGCGCGGTCGCCGCGCGCGGCGGCAATGGTTTCATGGCCGTCGCCGCCAACCACGCGGCACTGCTGCTGGCGCAGGGCTCGGGGCGGCTGTTGCGGCGCGTCAGCGATCGCGGCGTGGTTGCTGTGCTCGACTCCCGCATGGTCACCGCCGGCTACGGCGGCTACCTGCGGGCCTCGTTGCCGCCGTTCTGGCAGACCACCAACGGCGACCAGGTGCGCCAGGCGCTGCAGCGGCTGCGCACCGCGGCGCCTTCGGAAGAGGGCCTGTCGGCCTGACCGACCCGGCTATCGCGCCAGCGTGACCAGGCCAAGCTCGGTGCTGGCCGCCAGCATCGGGTTGTGCGGCAGCACGCGCACGGTGTAGCCGACCGATCCCGCCAGCGGCAGCGGCGTCGTCGTGGAGAAGACCTGGTTGCCGCCCTCGGCGGTACCCGTGTAGGACATCTCGACGGTGATCGGCTCCAGCAGGGCATCGCTGGCGTCGACCCGGCCCACCAGCGCCTGGACCGTGACCTCGTCGGTCGCCAACCCGGCCAGCGCGACGGTGGCGGTCAGGGTCAGCTTCGAGCCGAGCACCGGACTGTCCGGCAGGCCGGTGCTGTCGACATCGGTGATGACGATCTTGGGCCAGGCCTCCTGGGCACGCCGGCGGTAGGCGGCCAGCTCACGGGCCGCGCCGAACTCGCCGCCGCCCGCCGCGTCTTCGGCACCGTCGGCCGGTGCGATCGTCTTGCGCAGCGACTGTGCGGCCGGGGTGTAGTACTGCTCGACGTAGTCGCGCACCATGCGGGACGCCAACACCTTTGGTCCGAGCGTCTGCACGGTGTGGCGCACCATCTCGATCCAGCGCGGCGGCACGCCGTGTTCGTCGCGCTCGTAGAACTTCGGTGCGACGGCTTCTTCCAGCAGTGTGTAGAGCCCACTGGACTCCAGGTCGTCGCGCCGGTTCTCGTCGGTCACGCCATCGGCAGACGGTATCTCCCAACCGTTTTCGCCGTCGTACCATTCGTCCCACCAGCCGTCGCGGATGGACAGGTTCAGGCCGCCGTTGAGTGCGCTCTTCATTCCCGAAGTGCCGCAAGCCTCCAACGGTCGCAAGGGGTTGTTCAACCACACGTCGCAGCCCCAGTAGAGCAGCCGCGCCATGGACATGTCGTAATCGGGCAGAAAAGCGATGCGGTGGCGCACCTCTGGCCGGTCGGCAAAGCGCACCACCTGCTGGATCAGCGCCTTGCCGCCGTCGTCGGCGGGGTGCGACTTCCCCGCGACGATCAGCTGAATGGGCCGCTCCTGGTCGAGCAGCAGGTGTTCCAGCCGATGCGGATCACGCAGCATCAGCGTCAGCCGCTTATACGTCGGCACCCGCCGAGCGAAACCGATGGTCAGCACCTCTGGATCGAATGCCGTTGCGATCCAACCCAATTCGGCGTCCGAGGCGCCACGTTCCAGCCATGACCGACGGAGCCGCTGCCGGACGTCGTCGACCAGGAGGGATCGCAGCTGCGAGCGGATCCACCACAGGTGGCCCGCGTCGACCTGCTTGAGGCGCAGCCAGACCCCCGGATCGCTGAACGAATCCGAACCGGCCAGCTCGCGGCCCAGCTGCAGCCACTGCGGCGCCGCCCAGGTGCGGGCGTGAACTCCGTTGGTAATCGAGCCGATCGGCACCTCGCTCGCGTCGAAACCGGGCCACAGTTCGTTGAACATGGACCGGCTCACCCGTCCGTGCAGCGACGACACCCCGTTGGCGCGCTGGGCCAGCCGTAGGCCCATGTGCGCCATGTTGAATTTGGTGGGGTCGTCCTCGGCGCCGAGCGCCAGGATGCGAGCCGTCGGCACACCCGGCAGCAGCACCGGCGAGGCGTCAGACGTCGCGGCCTTACCGGCGGGTTCGGCTTCGTCGCCCGCGTGGTCGTCGAAGTACAACCGCACCATGTCGATGGGGAACCGGTCGATCCCGGCGGGCACGGGCGTATGCGTGGTGAACACCGTGCTAGAGCGCACCACCGTCAGCGCGGTGTCGAAGTCCAGCCCGGAGCCGGTCATCAGTTCGCGGATGCGTTCCGCTCCGAGGAAGCCCGCGTGGCCCTCGTTCATGTGGAACACCTCGGGCGCGGGCAGTCCGTGAATGTCGGTGAAGGCACGGATCGCCCGCACCCCGCCGATGCCCGCCAGGATCTCCTGCCTCATCCGATGTTCTTGATCACCGCCATACAGGCGATCGGTGACGCCGCGCAGATCGTGCTCGTTCTCCGGGACGTCGGAATCCAGCAACAGCAACGGAACCCTGCCCACTTGAGCGACCCAGATCCGGGCGTGCAGCTGTGCGGAGTCCGGCAGCATCAACTCAACCAGCGCGGGTTCGCCGGTCGCATCGGTCAGCAGCCGCAGTGGCAGGCCTTGCGGGTCCAACGACGGGTAGGTCTCGTTCTGCCAGCCGTCGGCCGTCAGCGACTGACGGAAGTATCCGGAGCGGTAGTAAAGGCCCACCGCTACCAGCGGGACACCCAGATCGGACGCGGACTTCAGGTGGTCGCCGGCGAGGATGCCCAAACCGCCGGAGTAGTTGGGCAACACTTCGGCGATGCCGAACTCCATCGAGAAGTAGGCAATCGCGGCCGGCATTTCGGCGCTGCGCTCCTGCTGTTGCTGGTACCACAGCGGGCGACTCAGGTAATCGTTCAAATCGGCGGTCAACGCATCGAGCCGGCCCAGGAACGCCTCGTCGAGCGCCAACTCGTCGAGCCGCGCCGGCTTCACCGCGCCCAGCAACGCGACTGGATCGCTGCTGCACCGCTCCCACAGCTCGGGGTCGATAGTCGCGAAAAGCTCTTGGGTGGGCTTGTCCCACGACCATCGCAGGTTGGTCGACAGCTGGTCCAGCGCGGTCAAACGCTCCGGAAGGTGAGCACGGACGGTAAACCGGCGGAGGGCTTTCACGCGTTAATACCTTACTGAGGTTCTGCGCCGCCGCACGGCGGACAGGATCGCTTTCCTCGCCGGTGTGTGACCGGAGACTAGGGTGGGTATCGGGTAGTTACCGGGGTCGCAACGATGCCTCCCCGCACAGAAAGTTCCCCACGACAGGAAGTTTCCCGACGAGCGGCAATCCGCACGGAACACATCGCGGGGGTTGGCCGCACACAATCGGAACGGAGTGCTGGTGCCCGGTCGTGTCGAGATCGATAACGTCCAACCGGTCGTTTCCTGTGGCGCGTATCCCGCGAAAGCAGTGGTCGGCGAAGTCGTACCGGTCAGCGCCGCGGTATGGCGCGAGGGTCACGAGGCCGTCGCGGCCACCTTGGTGGTGCGCTACCTCGGCACCGGCTATCCGCAGGTAACCGAGACCCGCCGGATCAAGGCGGTTCAGGCGCCGGCAAAGCCGGTCACGGAACGCGACGGCAAGGTCAATCAGCAACGGATCAAGCCGCTGTCGCTGCCGATGACGATGGGTCTCGAGCCCTATGTCTTTCATGGTCAGTTCACCCCCGACCAGGTCGGTTTGTGGACGTTCCGGGTCGACGGGTGGGGCGACCCGATTCATTCGTGGCGACACGGGCTGATCGCCAAACTGGACGCGGGTCAAGGCGAAACCGAACTGTCCAACGATCTGTTGGTCGGCGCCGGGTTGTTCGAGCGCGCGGCCACGGGCGTGCCCCGCCCGCTGCGCGAACCGCTGCTGACCGCCGCGACTGCGCTGCGCAAGCCCGGTGATCCAGTCACCCGCACCGCGCTGGCGCTGGGACCGGAGATCGAAGAGATTCTGGCCGACTACCCGCTGCGCGATCTGGTGACCCGCGGCGAACAGCACGGCGTGTGGGTGGACCGGCCGCTGGCGCGGTTCGGCTCCTGGTACGAGATGTTTCCCCGCTCGACCGGCGGATGGGATGCCGACGGCAACCCGGTGCACGGCACCTTCGCCACCGCCGCCGCCCAGCTTCCGCGCATCGCGGCAATGGGATTCGACGTCGTCTACCTGCCGCCGATCCACCCGATCGGCAAGGTACATCGCAAGGGGCGCAACAACTCCCCGACCGCCGCAGCCGGCGATGTGGGTTCTCCCTGGGCGATTGGCAGCGACGAGGGCGGCCATGACGCCATCCATCCGGACCTGGGCACCATCGAGAACTTCGACGCGTTCGTCGCCGCGACGCGCGAGCTGGGCATGGAGGTGGCGCTGGACCTCGCCCTGCAATGCGCGCCGGACCATCCGTGGGCGCGTGACCACCGCAACTGGTTCACCGAATTGCCCGACGGCACCATCGCTTACGCGGAAAACCCGCCCAAGAAGTACCAGGACATCTATCCGATCAACTTCGACAACGACCCGGCCGGCCTCTACGACGAGGTGCTGCGCGTGGTCCGGTATTGGATCGACCACGGCGTCAAGTTCTTTCGCGTCGACAACCCGCACACCAAGCCGCCGGATTTCTGGGCCTGGCTGATCGCCACGGTCAAGGCCGCCGATCCCGACGTCCTGTTCTTGTCCGAGGCGTTCACGCCACCGGCGCGGCAGTACGGTCTGGCGAAATTGGGGTTCACCCAGTCTTACAGCTACTTCACCTGGCGCACGGCGAAGTGGGAATTGACCGAATTCGGCAACGACATCGCCAGCCTCGCCGACTTTCGCCGCCCCAACCTGTTCGTCAACACCCCCGACATCTTGCACGCCGTCTTGCAGCACAACGGGCCCGGAATGTTCGCCATCCGTGCGGTGCTGGCTGCCACCATGGGGCCGGCTTGGGGCGTGTATTCGGGTTACGAACTGTTCGAGCACCGCGCGGTGCGGGAGGGCAGCGAGGAGTACCTGGACTCCGAGAAGTACGAGTTGCGGCCCCGTGATTTCGCGGGCGCCCTCGCCGAGGGACGATCGCTCGAGCCATTCATCACACAGCTCAACGCAATTCGCCGACTTCATCCCGCCCTGCAGCAACTGCGCACCATCCATTTCCACGGCGTGGACAACGACGCGATGCTGGCCTACTCGAAGTTCGACCCGGCGACCGGCGACTGTGTGCTGGTGGTCGTGACGCTCAACGCGTACGGAGCCGAGGAAGCGACCCTGTTTTTAGACATGGCCGCTTTGGGTATGGAGCCCTACGAGCGGTTTTGGGTGCGCGACGAGATCACCGGCCAGGAATTCCAATGGGGGCAGGCTAATTACGTTCGCATCGACCCCGGTCAGGCCGTCGCGCACATCATCAATATGCCGCTCATACCGCATGACGCACGCATGACCCTGATACGCAGGCGATGAAACGGACCGGAGGTGAAAGGGATATGAGCCAAGCCGACCAACTCGCTCGGACACACTTGGCGCCCGATCCGGCCGACCTGTCGCGCCTGGTCGCCGGCACACACCACAACCCGCACAGCATTCTTGGCGCTCACGAATACGGCGATCACACCGTCATCCGGGCGTACCGGCCGCATGCGGCCGAAGTCGTCGCGCTGGTCGGTGACGACCGATTCCCTATGCAGCACATCGATTCCGGCCTTTTCGCCGTGGTCTTGCCGTTCGTCAACCTGATCGACTATCGGCTGCAGATCACCTATGAAGGTGCCGAGCCGTACGTCGTCGCGGACGCGTACCGCTTTCTGCCGACTTTGGGCGAGGTCGACCTTCACTTGTTCGGGGAGGGACGCCACGAGCGGCTCTGGGAAGTCCTTGGCGCACATCCCCGCTCATTCACCACGGCCGACGGCGTCGTCACCGGCGTGTCGTTCGCGGTGTGGGCGCCCAACGCCAAAGGTGTCACTCTGATCGGTGAGTTCAACGGCTGGACCGGCACCGAAGCCCCGATGCGGGTGCTGGGGTCATCGGGCGTCTGGGAGTTGTTCTGGCCCGGGTTCCCGCTCGAGGGGCTGTACAAGTTCCGCGTACACGGCGCCGACGGCGTGGCGACCGACCGCGCCGACCCGATGGCATTCGCCACCGAGGTGCCGCCGCACACCGCATCGCGGGTCACCCGCAGCCAGTACACCTGGGAGGACGCCGACTGGATGACGGCACGCGCGCAGCGCAACCCGGTGTTCGAGCCGATGAGCACTTATGAGGTCCACCTGGGTTCCTGGCGTCCCGGCCTGAACTATCGGCAGTTGGCCCGTGAGCTCACCGATTACGTGGTGGAGCACGGGTTCACCCACGTCGAGCTGCTGCCGGTCGCCGAGCACCCCTTCGCGGGATCGTGGGGCTACCAGGTGACGTCGTATTACGCTCCGACGTCGCGCTTCGGGACACCGGACGAGTTCCGGGCGCTGGTCGACGCATTGCACCAGGCCGGCATCGGCGTGCTGGTGGACTGGGTGCCGGCCCACTTCCCCAAGGATGCCTGGGCGCTGGGCCGCTTCGACGGCACGCCGCTGTATGAGCACTCCGATCCCAAGCGGGGCGAGCAACTCGATTGGGGCACTTACGTATTCGACTTCGGTCGACGGGAGGTCCGCAACTTCCTGGTGGCCAACGCACTGTTCTGGCTCGAAGAGTTCCACGTCGACGGCCTGCGGGTGGACGCGGTCGCCTCGATGCTCTACCTGGATTACTCGCGCCCGGAAGGCGGTTGGACCCCCAACATCTACGGCGGACGGGAGAACCTCGAGGCCGTGCAGTTCCTGCAGGAGATGAACGCTACGGTGCACAAGACCGCCCCGGGCATCGTCACCATCGCCGAAGAGTCGACTTCGTGGCCGGGGGTCACCCGCCCGACAAACCTTGGCGGTCTGGGCTTCTCGATGAAGTGGAACATGGGTTGGATGCACGACACGCTCGACTACATCAGTCGCGATCCGATCTACCGCAGCTTCCACCACCACGAGATGACGTTCTCGATGCTGTACGCGTTCAGCGAGAACTATGTGCTGCCTATCAGCCATGACGAGGTGGTCCACGGCAAGGGCACCCTGTGGGGCCGGATGCCGGGCAACAACCACGTCAAGGCGGCCGGGCTGCGCAGCCTGCTCGCCTACCAGTGGGCGCACCCGGGCAAGCAATTGCTGTTCATGGGACAGGAATTCGGTCAGCGCGCCGAGTGGTCGGAGGAGCGCGGCCTGGATTGGTGGCAGCTCGACGAGCAAGGGTTCTCCAACGGGATCCTGCGCCTGATCGGCGACATCAACGGCGTCTACCGCAGTCACCCGGCGTTGTGGAGCCAGGACACCGTGCCCGACGGATACTCCTGGATCGACGCCAACGACTCGGGTAACAACGTGTTGAGCTTCCTGCGTTACGGCAAGAACGGCTCGGTGATGGCGTGCGTGTTCAACTTCGCGGGCGCCGAGCACGGCGGATACCGGCTGGGTCTGCCACAGGCGGGGCGCTGGCGCGAGGTGCTCAACACCGACGCGACGGTCTACAACGGTTCGGGTATCGGCAATATGGGCGGCGTCGACGCTACGGAAGACCCGTGGCATGGCCGGCCCGCCTCGGCGCTGTTGGTGCTACCGCCCACCTCGGCGCTGTGGCTGGAACCCGAGTAACGGTCGCGTCAGTACAGCGCGTTGGCGAGGTTACGCCGGCCGGCGACAACCTCTGGATCGGCGGGGTCGAAGATCTCGAACAGCTCGACCAGCCGGGTGCGCACCAGGGTGCGATCGTCGCCGGATGTGGTGCGCACCAAGGCAATCAGACGGTCGAAGGCGCCTGCGACATCCTGATTCAAGATCTGCACGTCGGCCGCGGCCAGGGCGGCTTGGATGTCGCCGGGCGCGGCGTCGGCAGCCGCGACGGCATCCGGGGGTTGCGCCGTTGCGCGCGTGAGGAATTCGATCTGGCGGATCGCACCCTTGGCTTCGGCGTTGGCGGGGTTGGCGTCCAGTATCGACTGATACGACGTCTTGGCCGCTTCGAAGTCGCCGTCTTCCAGTTGCTGACGGGCCGCGGCCAGCTCCGGATCGACGGCCTCCGTCTCACCGGGACCCGTTGAGCCTCTGAGCTTTCCGGCGGTCGCCGAGAGAATCTGGTCCAACCAGCCGCGCAACTGCTCCGTCGGCTGCATTCCCTGGAAACTCGATATCGGCTGACCGGCGGCCAGGGCCACGACGGTGGGGACCGCGTCGACGCCGAATATTTGCGCGACCCTCGGCGCGACGTCGACGTTGACCGTCGTCAGCGACCACCTGCCGTTGTCCTGCGCGGCCAGGCCGGCGAAGGTGTCGAGCAGCTGCACGCACGCGTCGCTGCGCGGTGACCACAGCAGCACCACGACGGGGACTTCCTCGGAGCGGAGCAGCACCTCGGCCTCGAAGTTGGCCTCGGTGACCGCGATGATTCCGGTGTCGCCCTCGCCGGCCGACGGCGCCGCCCCCGCGGGAGGGCCGCCCGCCGGCTGGGGCCGTTGCTTGAGACCGGAGAGATCGACCGCACCAGCCAGGGCGGGGCCGATAGAGGGTCGCGGACGCGTCACGCCGTCAAGTTTGTCATGCGCCCGGGCTGCCCATCCACCCGGTCGCGACCGCGTCAGGCGGCGCCACGACCGGGCGAAAAGGGCCCCGGGCGGGGTCGTCAACAGCAAATATGACGAAGATCACAATTATTCATCGGCGCGTCGTCCCAGCAACGTCCGATAAGCCCCTGACTGCGGCTAGCCCGCGCGCAGAATCAAGGCGTCGCCCTGCCCGCCGGCCCCGCACAGCGCGGCGACGGCGTACCCGGACCCGCGTCGGGACAGCTCCAGCGCGGCGTGCAGCGTGATCCGCGCCCCAGACATCCCGATGGGGTGCCCGACGGCGATCGCGCCGCCGTTGACGTTGACGAGGTCGGGGTTCACGCCCAGTTCGCGGGTCGACGCCAGCGCCACCGCGGAGAACGCCTCGTTGATCTCTATGACATCGAGCTGGTCCACCGAGATGCCCTCACGGCCGATCGCCTTCTTGATCGCGTTCGCCGGCTGCGACTGCAGGGTGGAGTCCGGTCCGGCCACCACGCCGTGCGCGCCGATCTCGGCCAGCCAGGTCAGGCCCAACTCTTGGGCCTTGGCCTTGCTCATCACCACCACCGCGGCCGCGCCATCGGAGATCTGCGAGGCCGAACCGGCGGTGATGGTGCCGTCGCGGCGGAATGCCGGCTTGAGGCCGGCCAGCGACTCGGCGGTGGTGTTGGCCCGGATGCCCTCATCCTCGGTGAACTGCAGCGGATCACCTTTGCGCTGCGGGATGTTGACCGGCACCACCTCGTCGGTGAAGACGCCGTCCTTCCATGCCGCGGCTGCCTTCTGGTGGGACCGCGCAGCGAACTCGTCCTGCTCCTGCCGGGTGAATTCGTCGACGTCGTTGCGCTGCTCGGTGAGCGCCCCCATCGGCTGGTCGGTGAACACGTCGTGCAGGCCGTCGTAGGCCATGTGGTCCAGCACCGTCACGTCGCCGTACTTGTAGCCCGAGCGGCTGTCCATCAGCAGGTGCGGCGCCTTGGTCATCGACTCCTGGCCGCCGGCCACCACCACGTCGAACTCCCCGGCGCGAATGAGCTGGTCAGCCAGCGCGATGGAGTCAATACCGGACAGACACATCTTGTTGATGGTCAGCGCCGGAACATCCCACCCGATACCGGCCGCCACGGCCGCCTGGCGCGCCGGCATCTGACCGGCCCCGGCCGTGAGCACCTGGCCCATGATCACGTAGTCGACTGCGGAGGCCGGAACCTTGGCCTTTTCCAGTGCGCCCGCGATCGCGATCGCCCCCAGATCGCTGGCGGAAAAGTCCTTCAGCGAACCCATCAACTTTCCGATGGGTGTCCGGGCTCCAGCAACGATCACCGACGTCGTCATGACTATCTCCTAAGGCCTGCTAGGCGCTCCCTCGATGGCCGTTTCGGCCTCCCGGAGAAGCGCAATCTTTGCCGTCAGGTTACCGTTATGTGATGACGACCGATCAAGTTGACGCCCGTCAGATCCTGGCCACCTCACTGGTGACGGCGATCGATCACGTCGGCATCGCAGTCGCCGACCTGGACGCCGCAATCACCTGGTACCACGACACCCTCGGCATGATCCTGGTGCACGAGGAAGTCAACGAGGAGCAGGGAATCCGCGAAGCCATGCTGGCCGTGCGCGGCGCCCCGGCGGGCACCGCGCAAATCCAGTTGATGGCCCCGATCGACGAGTCCTCGACGATCGCGAAGTTCCTCGACAAGCGCGGGCCGGGCATCCAGCAGATGGCCGTTCGGGTCAGCGACCTCGACACCCTCGCCGAACAGCTCCGCGAGCAGGGCGTGCGCCTGATCTACGACGCACCCCGGCGCGGCACGGCAAACTCCCGGATGAACTTCATCCACCCCAAGGACGGCGGCGGCGTTCTCATCGAACTCGTCGAACCGGGCGCCTGAAACCGGCTTTTCACGACCACTTCCTGGTTGGACCGCGCGTAGCGCGGTGCGCCCAGCACGGCGTGTGCCAATGGCGGCGGTCCTCGACTTGACCGGGGCCTGCCCCGAGTGTCGAATCGATCGGCCATACCACCAGATGTGCTGAGCCGGAGCGTATTTCGTGGTCGCAACCGGGGCACCTGTACGTTTTGACCGCACGGGCCGCCGCGACGGGACGCACTTCGTACTCGTGGCCGTCGGGCCCGAGTTCCACCCGCCGCGGCGCCGGCGGCGGCGCCAACGGCCGCTGCCGACGTGGCGGGGTACGGCGCCGAGCCATGGGCGCAGTCTAGTGCGAGCCGTCAAAACAGCCGGTACTCGTCACTGTCCATCCCGCGCATCTTGTCGTAATCCAATGTCAGACAACGGATTCCGCGATCGGTGGCCAGTGTGCGGGCCTGCGGCTTGATCTGTTGGGCGGCGAACACGCCTTTCACCGGCGCGAGCACCGAGTCGCGGTTGAGCAGCTCCAGATAGCGAGTGAGCTGTTCGACGCCGTCGATCTCGCCGCGACGCTTGATCTCCACCGCCACCGAGCCACCGCGTTCGTCACGGCAGAGCAGATCGACCGGGCCGATGGCCGTCATGTACTCGCGGCGAACCAGCGTGTACCCCTCGCCCAGCAGTTGCACGTGCTCGGCGAGCAGCGCCTGCAGGTGCGCCTCGACGCCGTCCTTGACCAGCCCCGGATCGACGCCGAGCTCGTGGCTGGAATCGTGTTCGATCTCCTCGACGGTGATGCGCAACTGTTCGCCCGCCTTGTTTTCGACCACCCACACCGGGGCCCGATCGCCGGTCTCTTCGGTCAGCCAGCACGGCGGGCTCATCCAATTCAATGGCTTGTAGGCGCGGTCGTCGGCGTGCACACTGACCGATCCATCGGCCTTGAACAGCAGCAACCTGCGGGCGGAAGGCAGATGCGCGGTGAGCCTGCCGACATAGTCAACCGTGCATTGAGCGATCACTAGACGCACCCGACTCACCTTAGAGCCTGGCCGACGAATTAGGCTGACGCCACCATGTTGGCCAGTCAGACGATGGCACGACGTATAGGGCGGGTGCTAGAGAGAGTCACCCGTCAGAGCGGACGTCTGCCGGAAACACCTGCATACGGGTCATTCCTACTCGGGCGGGTCTCGGAGAGCCAACACCGCCGCCGCATCCGCATTCAGGTCATCCTGACCGTGCTGGTGCTGGGCGCAAACCTGATCGGCATCGGCGCCGCGCTGCTGTTGGTGACGGTCGCCATTCCCGCACCGAGCGTGTTCAACGACGCGCCCTGGTGGGTCACCTTCGGCGCCGCGCCTGCCTATGTCGCACTGGCCCTGACCATAGGCGTCTACTGGATCACTCGCCGGACCGTGCTCGCATTGCGGTGGGCGATCGAGGAGCGCGCGCCGACCCCTGAGGACGAGCGCAACACGTTCATCGCCCCGTGGCGAATCGCATTGGTCGACCTCGTTTTGTGGGGCGTCGGGGCGGTAGTGCTCACAGTCCTCTACGGCCTGGTCAACACCTTGTTCATCCCGCGGTTCCTGGTGGGGGTTGGCTTCTGCGGGGTTCTGGTGGCCACCGGGAGCTATCTGCTCGCCGAGTTCGCGCTGCGGCCGGTGGCCGCCCAGGCGCTCGAGGCGGGGCCGCCGCCACGGCGACTGACGGCCGGCATCATGGGCCGGACCATGACGGTGTGGTTCCTCGGGTCGGGTGTGCCGGTCATCGGCATCGTCGTCCTGACCGCCTTCCAGCTCCTGATGAAAAACTTGACCGAGACCGAGTTCGCGGTCGCTGTGCTGATGGTGTCGTTTGCGACGCTGATCTTCGGATGCATCTTGATGTGGATCCTGGCGTGGCTGACGGCGACACCGGTGCGCGTCGTCATGGCGGCGTTGCGGCGCGTCGAGCGGGGAAACCTCCGCGGCGATCTGGTGGTGTTCGACGGAACGGAACTCGGTGAGCTGCAACGCGGTTTCAACGCGATGGTCGATGGCTTGCGCGAACGCGAGCGCGTGCGCGATCTTTTCGGCCGGCATGTCGGACGCGAAGTCGCCCTGGCCGCCGAACGCGAGCGGCCGAAGCTCGGCGGCGAGGAACGCCACGTCGCTGTCGTATTCATCGACATCATCGGCTCCACGCAGCTGGTGACGAACAGCCCACCGGCCGAAGTCGTCAGTGTGCTCAACCAATTCTTCGCCATTGTCGTCGAAGAGGTGGATCGACATTGCGGACTGGTCAACAAGTTTGAAGGCGATGCGTCGCTGGCCATCTTCGGAGCACCGAACCGCCTCGACAGCCCGGAGGACGCGGCGCTCGCCGCCGCCCGCTGCATCACCGAGCGGCTGGCCAATGAAATGTCCGAGCTGTCGGCCGGCATCGGTGTGGCGGCGGGTCGCGCCGTCGCCGGAAACGTCGGCGCCAGGGAGCGTTTCGAATACACCGTGATCGGTGAACCGGTCAACGAAGCGGCCCGGCTGTGCGAGCTTGCCAAGTCACACTCGAGCCGACTTCTCGCGACGGCCGACGCGATCGAGGGCGCAAGCGAAAACGAGCGGGCGCGTTGGTCGTTGGGCGACACCGTGACGCTGCGCGGGCATGAGCGTCCCACTCAGCTGGCGTCGCCCGTCGACCCATGAATATTCAATGCGTCGGTCACCGCGACTAAGACCGGCTACCTGGAATGGCGACTCGGCTTGTCCCAGCTTCCACGACGATGTCGCTTTTCCGCCAGTTTTGTCGGCGCGCGGGTGTAAATCTGGAAACGTGCACGACGATTTCGAACGCTGCTACCGCGCCGTCCAGTCCAAGGACGCCCGGTTCGACGGATGGTTCGTCACCGCGGTTCTGACCACCCGCATCTACTGCCGGCCCAGCTGCCCGGTGCGGCCACCGTTCGCGCGTAACGTGCGGTTTTACCCGACGGCGGCGGCCGCTCAGCGAGCGGGCTTTCGAGCATGCAAGCGGTGCCGCCCTGACGCGTCCCCGGGTTCTCCCGAGTGGAATGTGCGCGGTGACGTCGTGGCGCGAACGATGCGGCTGATCGCCGACGGGACGGTGGACCGCGAAGGTGTCGGCGGTCTGGCCGCCCATCTCGGTTACACCACCCGGCAGCTGGAACGGCTGCTACAGGCCGAGGTCGGGGCCGGCCCGCTCGCCCTGGCCCGCGCCCAACGGGCTCAGACCGCCCGGGTGCTGATCGAAACCACGGACCTGCCCTTCGGCCATGTCGCCTTCGCCTCCGGCTTTTCCAGCATCCGTCAGTTCAACGACACCGTGCGGTCCGTCTTCGAGAACACACCGCGCGCGCTGCGCCAGCGCGCGACCACACGCTCCGGTTCGAGCCCGAAATCCCCTGGCACCGTGTGCCTTCGGCTTCCGGTACGCACACCCTTCGCCTACACCGGTGTCTTCGGTCACCTGGCCGCGAGCACGGTCCCCGGTTGCGAGGAAGTCCGCGATGGCGCCTACCGACGCAGTCTGCGCCTTCCGTTCGGCAACGCAATCGTCACCCTGACACCCGCCGACGATCATGTCCGGTGCGTGCTCGTACTCGACGACTTTCGGGATCTGACAACGGCTATCGCGCGCTGCCGGCGGCTGCTGGACCTCGACGCCGACCCGGACGCGGTCGACGAAGCGCTGAGCGACGACGCGGAATTCTGCGCCGTCGTCGCTAAGGCGCCGGGCCAGCGGATCCCGCGCACGGTCGACGAAGCAGAACTGGCGGTGCGCGCGGTGCTGGGCCAGCAGGTGTCCACCAAGGCAGCGCGCACTCACGCGGGCCGGCTGGTCGCCGCCTACGGGCAGCCGATCAATGATCCCGAGAAAACGTTGACCCACACCTTCCCATCGGTCGAGCAACTCGCGGACATCGACCCCATCCATCTGGCGGTGCCCAAGGCCCGGCAACGGACGCTGAGCGCTCTGGTCGCCGGCCTCGCCGCCGGAAGTGTCGAGTTGGGTGCCGGATGCGACTGGGAAAGCGCCCGAACACAATTGCTGGCCTTACCAGGTGTCGGTCCCTGGACCGCGGAAGTGATCGCGATGCGCGGCCTGGGCGACCCCGACGCATTCCCGGCCAGCGATCTGGGCCTGCGCCTGGCCGCCAAACAGCTGGGCCTGCCGTCCGCCGAACGCTCGCTCGTCGCGCGCAGTGCGCGGTGGCGACCCTGGCGTTCCTATGCCACCCAATACCTTTGGACCACTCTCGAGCATCCGGTAAACCAATGGCCGCCACAGGAGGTCGCATGATCGAGTACCGCATTATCGACAGCCCGATCGGACTGCTGACCCTGGCTGGTCGCGGCTCGGTGCTGACGAATCTTCGCATGGTCGACCAGACCTACGAGCCGAGCCGCACGGACTGGTCGCCGAACCCGCAGGCGTTCGGCGAGGCGGTCGAGCAACTCGGCGCCTATTTCGCCGGCGAGCTGACGCATTTCGATGTCCAACTCGACCTGCGGGGCACCGAATTTCAGCGTCGCGTATGGCAGGCCCTGCTGACCATTCCGTACGGCGAAACCCGCTCGTACGGTGAAATCGCCGAGCAGATCGCGGCACCGGGCGCCGCCCGTGCCGTCGGGTTGGCCAACGGGCACAATCCGATCGCCATCGTCGTTCCCTGCCATCGCGTCATCGGCGCCAACGGCAGCCTCACCGGATTCGGCGGCGGGCTCGGCCGAAAGCGCACGTTGCTCGAATTAGAAAAGCAACGGGAGAACATGACGCTATTCGATTGATTGCGAATGCAAAAACACCCCCGTTGCCGGGGGTGTTTTTGTGTATGTTCGGCGGTGTCCTACTTTTCCACCCGTATGGGCAGTATCATCGGCGCTGACAGGCTTAGCTTCCGGGTTCGGAATGGGACCGGGCGTTTCCCTGTCGCTGTGGCCGCCGTAACTCTATTTAAATTTGTTTGGTGGGGGGTGTGGCGTTACACGACATTGCTGCCGTGAACTGGACTGTGGTTGCGATTGTGTGTTGGTAAGTTTTCGGCCGGTTAGTGCCAGTTCCCTGCACCCATTACTGGGCTTCCAGGTCTGGCCTATCGAACCCGTAGTCTGCGGGGGGCCTTATCCCTCTAAAAGGGTGAGAAACCTGATCTTGGAGAAGGTTTCCCGCTTAGATGCTTTCAGCGGTTATCCTGTCCGAACGTGGCTATCCAGCCGTGCCCCTGGTGGGACAACTGGTATACCAGAGGTTCGTCCGTCCCGGTCCTCTCGTACTAGGGACAGGTTTCCTCAAGTTTCTGACGCGCGCGGCGGATAGAGACCGAACTGTCTCACGACGTTCTAAACCCAGCTCGCGTGCCGCTTTAATGGGCGAACAGCCCAACCCTTGGGACCTGCTCCAGCCCCAGGATGCGACGAGCCGACATCGAGGTGCCAAACCATCCCGTCGATATGGACTCTTGGGGAAGATCAGCCTGTTATCCCCGGGGTACCTTTTATCCGTTGAGCGACACCCCTTCCACTCAGAGGTGCCGGATCACTAGTCCCGACTTTCGTCCCTGCTTGACTTGTAGGTCTCGCAGTCAAGCTCCCTTGTGCACTTACACTCAACACCTGATTGCCGTCCAGGTTGAGGGAACCTTTGGGCGCCTCCGTTACATTTTAGGAGGCAACCGCCCCAGTTAAACTACCCGCCAGGCACTGTCCGTGAACCCGATAAGGGTTCGACGTTAGGTGTCCAATACGATCAGAGTGGTATTTCAACAACGACTCCATACAAACTGGCGTCTGTACTTCAAAGTCTCCCACCTATCCTACACAAACCGTACCGAACACCAATACCAAGTTGTAGTGAAGGTCCCGGGGTCTTTTCGTCCTGCCGCGCGTAACGAGCATCTTTACTCGTAGTGCAATTTCGCCGAGTCTATGGTTGAGACAGTTGGGAAGTCGTTACGCCATTCGTGCAGGTCGGAACTTACCCGACAAGGAATTTCGCTACCTTAGGATGGTTATAGTTACCACCGCCGTTTACTGGGGCTTAAATTCTCCGCTTCACCTTACGGTTAACGGGTCCTCTTAACCTTCCAGCACCGGGCAGGCGTCAGTCCGTATACATCGTCTTGCGACTTCGCACGGACCTGTGTTTTTAGTAAACAGTCGCTACCCACTGGTTTCTGCGGCCGAATCCCGCTCCCACCGCAAGGGTGTTCACGGTATTCCGGCCCCCCTTCTCCCGAAGTTACGGGGGCATTTTGCCGAGTTCCTTAACCATAGTTATCTCGTACGCCTTGGTATTCTCTACCTGACCACCTGTGTTGGTTTGGGGTACGGGCCGTGTATGTGCTCGCTAGAGGCTTTTCTTGGCAGCAGAGGATCACCGAATTCGCCTCAATCGGCTATGCATCACCTCTCAGGATAATGAGCGACGGATTTGCCTATCGCTCTCCCTACAGGCTTGCCCCAGTATTACCACTGACTGGTACGGCTACCTTCCTGCGTCACCCCATCGCTTGACTACTACCAGCGAAGGTCCCACGCAGCCCCGAAACTCCATGCCCCCGAAGGGGAATGGTCGATCCGGTTTTGGGTGGTTAGTACCGCTGATTCATCAGGGACGCCTATACACGGGTACGGGAATATCAACCCGTTGTCCATCGACTACGCCTGTCGGCCTCGCCTTAGGTCCCGACTCACCCTGGGCGGACTGGCCTGGCCCAGGAACCCTTGGTCTTACGGCGGGCAAGGTTCTCACTTGCCTTATCGCTACTCATGCCTGCATTCTCACTCCCCCACCCTCCACCACCGGTTACCCGGCGGCTTCGCTGAATGGGGGACGCTCCCCTACCCACATCCACGTAAACGTGAATGTGCCGCGGCTTCGGCGGTGTGCTTGAGCCCCGCTACATTATCGGCGCATAATCACTTGACCAGTGAGCTATTACGCACTCTTTCAAGGGTGGCTGCTTCTAAGCCAACCTCCTGGTTGTCTTTGCGACTACACATCCTTTTCCACTTAGCACACGCTTAGGGGCCTTAGCCGGCGATCTGGGCTGTTTCCCTCTCGACGTACGGAGCTTATCCCCCGCCGTCTCACTGCCACGCTTTACACCACGGCATTCGGAGTTTGGCTGACGTCAGTAACCTAGTAGGGCCCATCGGCCATCCAGTAGCTCTACCTCCGTGGTGAACCACGCAACGCTGCACCTAAATGCATTTCGGGGAGAACCAGCTATCACGGAGTTTGATTGGCCTTTCACCCCTACCCACAGCTCATCCCCTCAGTCTTCAACCTAAGTGGGTTCGGGCCTCCACGCGGTCTTACCCGCGCTTCACCCTGGCCATGGGTAGATCACTCCGCTTCGGGTCCAGAACACGCCACTACACCCCAAAGGGGATGCGCCCTATTCAGACTCGCTTTCGCTGCGGCTACCCCGCACGGGTTAACCTCGCGACGTGTCCCTGACTCGCAGGCTCATTCTTCAAAAGGCACGCCATCACCCCACGAAGAGGCTTTGACGGATTGTAGGCACACGGTTTCAGGTACTATTTCACTCCCCTCCCGGGGTACTTTTCACCATTCCCTCACGGTACTAATCCGCTATCGGTCATCGAGAAGTATTTAGGCTTACCGGGTGGTCCCGGCAGATTCACAGCAGATTCCACGGGCCCGCTGCTACTCGGGAACTGATACAAGGTAGGTGACGGGTTTTCGCGTACCGGGCTCTCACCGTCTACGGCAGGCCATCCCAGGCCATTTCTGCTAACCACGACACTTTCTGACTACCCCTCAGCCAGGTAGAGCTGAGACATATCACTCCCACAACACCGCGCACACAACCCCTACCCGGTTATACATGCGTGCGGTTTAGCCTGTTCCGCGTTCGCTCGCCACTACTGACGGAATCACAATTGTTTTCTTCTCCTACGGGTACTGAGATGTTTCACTTCCCCGCGTTACCTCCCGCACCCTATATATTCAGATACGGGTAACACGACATCACTCGTGCTGGGTTTCCCCATTCGGAAATCCTCGGATCAATGCTCGGTTGACAGCTCCCCGAGGCATATCGCAGCCTCCCACGTCCTTCATCGGCTCTCGATGCCAAGGCATCCACCATGCGCCCTTAAACACTTACTTACACACAAGAGTTAATCAAAGAAATTACACATTTCGATGAACACGCCGGCCCCGAAGGACTACGCGTTCATCTAGATGCTCGCAACCACTATCCAATACTCAAACACCACACCCCACCACCAAGATGGAGGGACTCCACACGGATCGACCGAGTGTTGTCTCAGGGCCCAATAGTGTGTCTGGCAATCATTTGCTGCTGTGCACCCGGTTTTCGTCCACTACAGACGAGAACCCCTCACGGCTCGCACCCCACCAATTGGAGTGCTTTTCGTGGTGCTCCTTAGAAAGGAGGTGATCCAGCCGCACCTTCCGGTACGGCTACCTTGTTACGACTTCGTCCCAATCGCCGATCCCACCTTCGACAGCTCCCTCCCAAGGGTTAGGCCACTGGCTTCGGGTGTTACCGACTTTCATGACGTGACGGGCGGTGTGTACAAGGCCCGGGAACGTATTCACCGCAGCGTTGCTGATCTGCGATTACTAGCGACTCCGACTTCATGGGGTCGAGTTGCAGACCCCAATCCGAACTGAGACCGGCTTTAAAAGGATTCGCTTAACCTTACGGCATCGCAGCCCTTTGTACCGGCCATTGTAGCATGTGTGAAGCCCTGGACATAAGGGGCATGATGACTTGACGTCATCCCCACCTTCCTCCGAGTTGACCCCGGCAGTCTCTCACGAGTCCCCGGCATTACCCGCTGGCAACATGAGACAAGGGTTGCGCTCGTTGCGGGACTTAACCCAACATCTCACGACACGAGCTGACGACAGCCATGCACCACCTGCACACAGGCCACAAGGGAACGCCTATCTCTAGACGCGTCCTGTGCATGTCAAACCCAGGTAAGGTTCTTCGCGTTGCATCGAATTAATCCACATGCTCCGCCGCTTGTGCGGGCCCCCGTCAATTCCTTTGAGTTTTAGCCTTGCGGCCGTACTCCCCAGGCGGGGTACTTAATGCGTTAGCTACGGCACGGATCCCAAGGAAGGAAACCCACACCTAGTACCCACCGTTTACGGCGTGGACTACCAGGGTATCTAATCCTGTTCGCTCCCCACGCTTTCGCTCCTCAGCGTCAGTTACTGCCCAGAGACCCGCCTTCGCCACCGGTGTTCCTCCTGATATCTGCGCATTCCACCGCTACACCAGGAATTCCAGTCTCCCCTGCAGTACTCTAGTCTGCCCGTATCGCCCGCACGCTCACAGTTAAGCCGTGAGATTTCACGAACAACGCGACAAACCACCTACGAGCTCTTTACGCCCAGTAATTCCGGACAACGCTCGCACCCTACGTATTACCGCGGCTGCTGGCACGTAGTTGGCCGGTGCTTCTTCTCCACCTACCGTCAATCCGAGAAAACCCGAACCTTCGTCGATGGTGAAAGAGGTTTACAACCCGAAGGCCGTCATCCCCCACGCGGCGTCGCTGCATCAGGCTTGCGCCCATTGTGCAATATTCCCCACTGCTGCCTCCCGTAGGAGTCTGGGCCGTATCTCAGTCCCAGTGTGGCCGGACACCCTCTCAGGCCGGCTACCCGTCGTCGCCTTGGTAGGCCATCACCCCACCAACAAGCTGATAGGCCGCGGGCCCATCCCACACCGCAAAAGCTTTCCACCAAAAGACATGCGTCTAAAGGTCCTATCCGGTATTAGACCCAGTTTCCCAGGCTTATCCCGAAGTGCAGGGCAGATTGCCCACGTGTTACTCACCCGTTCGCCACTCGAGTACCTCCGAAGAGGCCTTTCCGTTCGACTTGCATGTGTTAAGCACGCCGCCAGCGTTCGTCCTGAGCCAGGATCAAACTCTCCAAACAAAAACTCCTCGTAGAAACGAGGTGAATTCACAATCAGAGAAAATCTGACCTAACAAAAAGACACCAATTAACTGGCATCAAAATAACGACCACACCCACACACGGGGGGTGTTAGGTATGGTCAAAAAACAACAACAAATAATAAACACCAAACACACTATTGAGTTCTCAAACAACACTTGTTTCGCCCGTTTTGGGGCAACCCTGCCAGCTTAATACAGGTCCGGCAGGTTAGTCAACTCCCAGTTTTGATCTTCGAGAGACCGTGTCGGGAGCAGCCGTGCCAGGCTAGTACCAATCCAGCGAGGGAGTCAAGGCCCCGCTTTCGTTCACCTTCGCGTTGGTGACCGCGCTTGTGGGGCACTGACTTTGGTTACTGTACCCGCTCGATCTCCGCTCCCAAAATCGCCAGGTTTTCCACGAACAGCGGGTAACCGCGATCGATGTGGAAGACGTCGTGGACCTCGGTGTCTCCGTCGGCGACAAGCCCGGCCAACACCAGGCCGGCGCCCGCCCGAATGTCCGAACACCACACCGGTGCACTCGACAATTGCGGCAGGCCCCGAACGACGGCGTGATGCCCGTCGGTTCGGGCGTCGGCACCGAGGCGGATCATTTCTTCGACGAAACGAAAGCGCGCCTCGAATACGTTCTCGGTGATCATCGACGTGCCGTCCGCGATCGAGGCCAGGGCGATAGCCATCGGCTGCAGGTCGGTGGGAAATCCGGGGAACGGCAGGGTCGCCACGTTGACGGCCTTCGGGCGCTCGTACTGCGCGACCCGGAAACTGTCATCGGTCTGCGTGACGGTGGCGCCCGCGTCGTGCAGCTTGTGCAGCACCACCTGCAGGTGCGCCGGGTCAATACCGGTCACCGTGATGTCGCCGCGGGTTATCGCGGCGGCGATTCCCCAGGTGGCGGCGACGATGCGATCGCCGATCACGCGATGTTCGGTCGGGTGCAACTTCGGAACGCCGGTGATGGTCATCGTCGGCGAACCGGCGCCCTCGATCTGCGCGCCCATCTGGTTCAGCATCGTGCAGAGATCCACGACGTCCGGCTCGCGCGCCGCGTTGTGGATGGTGGTGACCCCCTCGGCCACGACCGCGGCCATCAAGATGTTCTCGGTGGCACCTACCGAGGGGAACTCCAGCTGAATCTCCGCGCCGCGCAACGTATCGGCTTGTGCCACTACGCATCCGTGCTCGATGTTGCATTGCGCACCGAGTTGTCGCAGGCCGGCTTGATGCATGTCCAGCGGACGTGATCCGATCGCATCGCCGCCCGGCAGCGCGACCCGGGCGCGCTTGCACCGGCCGACCAGCGGTCCCAGCACGCACACCGATGCCCGGAACTGCCGTACCGCGGCGAAGTCGGCGTCGTATTTCGGTTCGTCCGGAGAGGTGATGCGGGCGACGTCGCCGTCCAGTTCGACGGTTGCGCCCAGGCCGCGCAGCACCTCGGCCATCAGCGGCACATCCAGGATGTCCGGACAGTTGGTGATCGTGCTGGTGCCTTCGGCCAACAGTGTCGCGGCCATCAGCTTGAGAACGCTGTTTTTGGCGCCCCCTACTGCGACTTCGCCTGACAACCGGTTGCCACCGGTCACCACGAATCGCTCAGCCACCCGCGTCAGTCTAGTGAAGCGGTATCGGCTTGTCAGTCGGCCGAGCCACACCCGAGTACGGTTTGCTCATGGCTGTACACCTGACTCGCATCTACACCCGAACCGGCGACGACGGCACGACGGGATTGAGCGACTTCTCGCGGGTTTCCAAGAACGATCCTCGGCTGGTGGCCTACGCCGATTGCGACGAAGCCAACTCCGCGATCGGGGTGGCGGTCGCCGTCGGTCAGCCCGACGAGAAGCTCGCGGGCGTGCTGCGGCAGATCCAGAACGACTTGTTCGACGCCGGCGCGGATCTGTCGACTCCTGTTGTCGAGAACCCCGAGTATCCGCCGCTGCGCGTCACCGAGCCCTACATTGACCGGCTCGAGAAGTGGTGTGACGCGTACAACGAGCCTTTGCCCAAGCTGAATTCGTTTGTGCTGCCGGGTGGTTCGCCGTTGTCGGCGCTGCTGCACGTCGCCCGGACCGTGGTCCGTCGAGCCGAACGCTCGGCGTGGGCGGCCGTCGATGCCGCCCCCGGCCAGGTCAACGTGCTGCCCGCGAAATACTTGAACCGCCTGTCGGATCTGCTTTTCATCCTGTCGCGGGTGGCCAACCCCGATGGCGACGTGCTGTGGAAGCCGGGCGGCGAGAACGCCACCACGAGTTAGCCGAGCGCTGTTCGACCGGCGACTCACGCGGTCTACAGGCTGCGCCGGCGGGACCGCGGCGACGGCCGCGACTCCAGCCAGGACAGGAACGCGGTCAACGCGCCTTTGTCCAAAGCGATCTCGTAGCCGGACCTGCGGTCCTGGGTCGTATCGCGCAGCTCGATGACGACGATCTCGTCGCTCATGATGTCGAACTCGTCGCCGCGCGGTGCCCGCCTGGAAACGATCTCGACGCCTCGGCGGCTCAGCCGCCGGTCGGGCCACAATCGCAGGCTGGAGAGACGGTAGAACGCGGCTTCGCCACCGCGGTAACGGATCACGCCGTGGCGCCAGCCGTGGCCTCCGACCGCGGGAATGTCTCGCATGATCCCCGCCGTGCCGCCCTGACGCAGCTTCCACAGCCGATAACTCAGCGCAATGACGGCGGCGGCCAGCACGACGACGAGCACGACCATGCCGATCATGGGCGCGCTCATCGGCGGTTAGTCGATCGCGCCGACGGCACGCAATCTCGCGCGCCCCTTGGCGGCGATACGCGGGTCGTCAGACTCAGCAGCCTCTCTGGCGGCGCTCTCGTCGATCTCCGATTCGAACTCGGCGGATTCGGCGAGGATCGTCACTGATTCCTCGGTGACAGACAGAAATCCGCCATCCACCGCGATTCGCAGATCGTCTTCGCCCTCTCTTTCGACGCGCACCATTGCGTCGTCGACCAACTGCGCCACCAGCGGGATGTGCCGCGGCAGGATGCCGATCTCACCGACGGTGGTGCGGGTGAACAGAAACGTTGCCTCACCCGACCAGATCTTTCGGTCGACGGCGACTATCTCGACGTTCAATTCCGCCATACCACAGAGCCTTTCAGAGCCTGTTCGCTCATGCCTCAGGAATCAAGTTTGGCGCCAAAGCTTTCGGCCTTCTTAGCCAGGTCATCGAGGCCACCGATCAAGAAGAACGCCTGCTCTGGGATGTGGTCGAAATCGCCCTTGGTCAGCCGGTCGAATGCCTCGATGGTCTCCTTCAGAGGCACGGTCGAACCGGGCTGGCCGGTGAACTGCTCGGCCGCCATCATGTTCTGCGAGAGGAACCGCTCGATGCGCCGTGCGCGCTGCACGAGCTGCTTGTCCTCTTCCGAGAGCTCGTCGATACCAAGGATCGCGATGATGTCCTGAAGGTCCTTGTACCGCTGCAGGATCCGAATGACTTCCTGGGCCACCCGGTAGTGCTCGTCACCGACGACGCTCGGGTCCAGGATGGTCGAGCTTGACGCCAACGGGTCCACCGCGGGGAAGATGCCCTTGGAGAACACGTTTCGAGAGAGCTCGGTGGTGGCGTCCAGGTGCGCGAAGGTCGTTGCCGGTGCCGGGTCGGTGTAGTCGTCGGCGGGAACATAGACGGCCTGCATCGACGTGATCGACTTGCCTCGCGTCGAGGTGATGCGCTCCTGCAGCTCGCCCATCTCGTCGGCCAGCGTCGGCTGGTAGCCCACCGCGGACGGCATACGACCGAGCAGCGTCGACACCTCCGAACCGGCCTGGGTGAATCGGAAGATGTTGTCGATGAACAGCAGCACGTCCTGGCCGGCCTCGTCGCGGAACCACTCGGCCATGGTCAGCGCGGACAACGCCACCCGCATACGGGTGCCGGGCGGCTCGTCCATCTGACCGAACACCAGCGCGGTGTCCTTGAGCACGTCGGCTTCCTTCAGCTCGACCCACAGGTCGTTGCCCTCACGGGTGCGCTCCCCCACGCCGGCGAAAACCGAAGTGCCACCGAAGTTTCGGGCGATACGGTTGATCATCTCCTGAATCAGCACCGTCTTGCCCACACCGGCACCACCGAACAGCGCGATCTTGCCACCGCGCACGTACGGGGTGAGCAGGTCGACGACCTTGAGGCCGGTCTCCAGCATCTCCGTGCGGGGCTCGAGCTCTTCGAACGCCGGCGGCTTGCGGTGAATCGACCAGTGGTCGAACTCCTCGCCGTACCCGGGCTTGTCCAGGCAGTCGCCCAGGGCGTTGAAGACGTGGCCCTTGACGCCCTCGCCGACCGGCACCGAGATCGACCTGCCGGAGTCGGTGACCTCTACGCCGCGCACCAAGCCGTCGGTGGGCTGCAGCGAGATGGCTCGAACGAGGTTGTCGCCCAAGTGCTGCGCAACCTCGAGAGTCAGGGTCTTCTTCAGCTCCTCAAACGTGATCTCCGCGTTGAGCGCGTTGAACAGCTCGGGTACCGAGCCGCGCGGGAACTCGACGTCGACGACGGGGCCGGTCACCCGTACGATGCGGCCGCTGGTGTCGCCATTGGTCGAGCTCTTGTCGGTCTTCTCGGTGCTTTTGGTAGTAGCAGCCATATTTTTCTTCTTCCTCGTGTGCTACTGAGCGTCAGCGAGCGCATTTGCGCCGCCGACGATTTCGCTGATCTCTTGGGTGATCTGGGCCTGGCGCTCGCGGTTTGCCATCAACGTCAGCTCTTTGATCAGGTCGTCGGCGTTGTCGGTCGCCGACTTCATTGCTCGTTGACGCGACGCGAGCTCCGATGCCGCCGACTCGAGCAAAGCGGCATACACCCGGGTCGTCACGTACCGCGGCAGCAGCGCCTCGAAAAGCGTTGTGGCGTCTGGTTCGAACGAGTACAGGGTGTGGAGCTCGTCGGTGTCCTCGACGTATTCCATGACCAGCGGAGCGATGCGGTGGGCAACCGCGGCCTGGGACATCATCGACTTGAACTCCGAGTACACGATGTGCAGTTCGTCGACGCCCTCGTCGTCCTGTGACTCGTCATCGCCGACCCCGGCCATGAAACTGTCGACCAACGTGGACGCGATCTCCCGGGCGTTTTCCACCTGGGGCTGCTCGGAGAAACCCGTCCACGATTCGGTGATGTCCCAGTTGCGGAACTTGAAGTAGTTCTGCGCCTTTCGGCCCACCGTGTAGACGACGGGTGTCTTGCCTTCCTCTCGCAGCAGGGAGAACAGCTCCTCGGAGCGGCGGAAGATGCTCGAGTTGTACGCCCCGCACAGACCACGGTCCGAAGACACCACCAGGACGCCCGCGCGCTTCGGCTCGTCTCGCTCGACCAGGAGTGGATGGTCCAACGCGGCTTCGGAGGACAAAGTGGTGAGCATCGACGTGATCTGGAATGCGTAGGGCCGGGCCGATTCCAGCCGGGCCTGCGCCTTGCCGATGCGCGAGGTCGCGATCATCTCCTGGGCCTTGGTGATCTTCTTGATCGACCCGGCCGATCGGATCCGGCCTCGTAATTCGCGAAGTGTTGCCGCCATCGGTAGCTACTTCTTGTCCTTGCCGGAGGCCTTGGCGGATTCCTTCTTGGTGTCCTTGGACTGCTTTGTGTCCTTCGGCTTGTCCTTCTTGACCTGCACGGACTCCTTTTCCAGATCCTCTTCGTCCAAGGCCTCGACGTGCTCGTCAGGCACCACCGATCCGCCGCCCGTGGCCGCGAACCCCTTCTTGAACTTGTTGATGATCTCGGTGAGCTGGTTTTCGCCTTCCTCCGACAGCTTCCCGCTGTCGCGCACACCACTGAGGAACTTCTCCTCCGAGGCCCGCATGTGGTCGAGCAGCTCGGTCTCGAAACGCCGGACGTCCTCGACCGGCACGGAGTCCAGGTGACCGCCGGTGCCCAGGAAGATCGAAACCACCTGCTCCTCAACGGGCATGGGCTGGTACTGCGGTTGCTTCAAGAGTTCGACCAGCCGCTCGCCGCGCTCCAACTGAGCCTTGGAGGTGGCATCCAGGTCCGAGGCGAAGGCGGCGAACGATTCCAGTTCGCGGTACTGCGACAAGTCGAGTCGCAGCGAGCCGGCCACCTCCTTCATGGCCTTGATCTGCGCCGCACCACCCACGCGGGACACCGACACACCGACGTTGATGGCCGGCCGCACACCCTGGTTGAACAGGTCGGACTCCAGGAAGCACTGGCCGTCGGTGATCGAGATGACGTTGGTGGGAATGTAGGCCGAAATGTCGTTCGCCTTGGTCTCGATAACCGGCAGACCGGTCAGCGAACCGCCGCCGAGATCGTCGGACAGCTTGGCGCAACGCTCCAACAGACGCGAGTGCAGGTAGAACACGTCGCCCGGGTAGGCCTCGCGACCCGGCGGGCGGCGGAGCAGCAGGGAGATGGCGCGGTAGGCCTCGGCCTGCTTGCTCAGGTCGTCGAAGACGATCAGCACATGCTTGCCCTCGTACATCCAATGCTGCGCGATCGCCGAACCGGTATACGGCGCAAGCCATTTGAAGCCGGCGGAGTCGGACGCCGGCGCCGCCACGATGGTGGTGTAGTCCATCGCGCCGCCCTCGTCGAGCGCGCGTCGCACCGAGGCGATCGTGGTGCCCTTCTGGCCGATGGCCACGTACACGCAGCGCACCTGCTTGCGTTCGTCGCCGCTCTCCCAGTTCTCCCGCTGGTTGAGGATGGTGTCCACGCAGACGGCGGTCTTGCCCGTCTTGCGGTCGCCGATGATCAGCTGGCGCTGGCCGCGGCCGATCGGGGTCATCGCGTCGATGGCCTTGATCCCGGTCTGCAGCGGCTCGCTCACGCTCTGCCGTTGCACCACCGACGGCGCCTGGATCTCCAGCGCGCGGCGAATGTCGGTATCGATGTCGCCCTGGCCGTCGATCGGCTGGCCGAGCGGATTGACCACGCGCCCGAGGAACGCGTCGCCTACGGGCACCGAAAGGACTTCGCCGGTGCGCTTGACCTGTTGGCCTTCTTCGATTTTCTCGAAGTCACCCAGGATCACCGCGCCGATGTCGTGTTCATCGAGGTTCAGGGCGACACCGAGGACCCCGCCCGGGAACTCGAGCAACTCCTGGGTCATGACGGAGGGCAAGCCCTCGACGTGCGCGATGCCGTCGCCGGCCTCGATGACCGAGCCGACCTCCTCGCGGGCGGTATCGGAGGTGAAGGAGCCTACGTACTCCTCGATGGCGCTCTGGATGTCCTCAGCGGAGATGGTCAACTCGGCCATGGCTTTTCGTCTTCCTACTTGATCTTGGTTCGCGTGTGATTGTGATTGGTCGATGGTGGTCAGTCGGGCAATTGAGCCTGGGCCGCGGCAAGTCGAGAAGCGAGCGTCCCGTCGATCACTTCGTCGGCCACGGAGATGAGCAGCCCGCCCAATAGGTCGGCATCGATCTGGAGCTGCACCGCCACCGGGTGGTCGTAGATGCGGCCGAGCACGTCGATGAGGCGGGTGCGCTGGGCATCGCTGAGTTCGGCTGCCGCGCTGACCTGCGCCACGATTTCGCCGCGGCGCGCCACCGCAACCTTGGCCAGGAACTGAATGGCCTCATCGGCGTTCTGGCCCCTCAGCAGCTCCACAGTCTGGGCCAGCAGTGCCATCGTGATCGGATTGACCCGGCCGCTCGCGGTGTCAAAAACCTTGCGCAGGAGGCCGACTCGCCCCTCCACCGGAACGGAGTAGTCGCCCAGCAGGATCGCCAACCGCGGCTCCGCGTCGAGGGCGCGGGAGAACCGGAACAGCTGCTCTTCGACCTCGTCGACCTTGTCCTCACGTTCGGCTACTTCGAGCAGCGCCTGCCGAGACACGTGTTCGATGGCGTCGATGAGGTCGGAGTTGGCCGACCAACGCTCCGATACTGCCGAGCGCAGCACGTCGAGGGTGACGTCACCAACCTTGCCGGAGAGCAGCCGCTCGATCAACTGGACCCTGGGGGCTCCATCCTCGGCCGGAACGGTCAGATAGCGCGTGACGACGATCTCGCGGTCCAGCATCTGAGCAACTTCTACCAGTTCACTGGAGACGGTCGAAAGCCCCTTGTTGTCAAGGTCTTTGGCTAGCGCGCTGAACTTGTCCGACAAGTTGCCCAGTGCGACGCGACTCGACGAACGCATCTTGGTCATCAGCGGATACTGGACGTCGGCCGCAACGGGCGCCATCTCATCGAGTTCGTCGAGGAACCGGTCGACGGTGGCCGACTGTTGCTCGGAGTCGGCGACGTAATTGCGCACCAACTCGCCCGCCTGGCGCACCGCTTCGTGGCCGAGTTCCAACCGGAGCTGCCGGCTCAACTGGGTGCGCAAGAGATCGACCTGACGGCTGCCCTGTGCGGTGATGCGTTCGGACTCGACATCCGCCTGCGCCCGCAGCTGCTCGACGATACGGCCCGCGTCAGTCTGGGCCTCCTCGACGACCCGTTCGCCCTCCGTCTTCGCGTCTTCCACGGCCTTGTTGTGCGCCGTGGTCGACTCGGTCAGCCGATCACTCGCCGTCGCAGCATCTTTCAGCTGTTGACGCACGGCCTCTTGCCGCGCGGCCATCAGCCGACGCACTGGCGGCACGACGTAGCGCACCACCAGGAACACGATGGCCGCGAAGCCCACCAACTGGCCGATGAAAGTCGACATACGTGTTTACCGTCCGGATGTCTTGGTTGCGGATGTGGTGGCGGCGGGGGCGACGTCGACGCCGAGGATGCGGCTTGCCAACGTCGCCGACATCGACGCCACGTTGGCACGCAGATCGAGTTCCACGGCGTCCCTCTCCCGCTTCAATTGCTCGGATGCCATTTGCAACGTCGACATCACCTGTTGTTCGGCACGGGCGCGCGCGTCTTCGACCACCTTACGACCTTCGGCGCGGGCATTGTCGCGCAACGACGACGCCTGAACCCGCGCCTCGCTCAGCGCTTCTTCGTAATCGGCCTTTGCCGCTTCGAATTGCTCGGTCGCCTTCTTGTTGTCGGCGGCGGTCTTGGCGACCATGGCCTCGCGCTCGTGCAGCACCCTCATCACCGGCGGCACGACGAATGTGCCGATGACGGCCAGCACGATCAGGAAGATGGCCAGCACGAAGAAGAAGGTGCCGTTGGGGACGAGGAAGTTGTTGCCGCCCTCGGCCACCACCTGGCTGGATGCCAAAATGCTCAGACTCGCGTCACGCATTGCGGCGAATTACTTGACCGGGGTAGCGAAGACGAACAACGCCATGAACGCCAGGTTGATGAAGTAGGCCGCCTCGACCAGACCGACCGTGATGAAGAACGGCGTGAACAGCCGGCCCTGCGCCTCGGGTTGGCGGGCGATGCCCGAAACCAGCGCGTTACCGGCAATGCCGTCACCGATGCCGGCGCCGATCGCGCCGCCACCCATGATCAGGCCACCGCCGATGAGAGCGGCGGCAGCGATTTGGGGGTCCATGCCTGCCATTCGTTTCCTCCTTGATAACTGGTAGGGGTCTACCAGGCCCTTGTAATGGTGCGTGGGACAAAACACTTCATCTGCGACTCAGTCATGGTGATCCTCGATCTCCATGGCTTGGCTGAAGTACAAGATGGTCAGGATCGAGAAGATGAACGCCTGGATCGCGCCGACGAAAAGGTCGAAGGCCTTCCAGATCGCGTTGGGTGCCCACATGATGTACGGCGGGAAGAGCGCGATCAGCGCGACCAGGATGCCGCCGGCGAAGATGTTGCCGAAGAGTCGCAGCGACAGCGAGATGGGCTTGGCGAGCTCTTCAACGAGGTTGATCGGCGCCAGGAACGCCACGTGGCCCTTGACCACGGCGAGCGGGTGCCCGATTATGCCGCGGCGCCAGATGCCGGCCACGTGATAGCAGACGAACACGAAGAGGGCCAGCGCCAGAACGTAATTGATGTCCGCCGCCGCCGACTTCAGCAGCTCGGAGGCGTGCCCGGATTTGTCTTTGTACTGCAGCGGCAGCACCGACAGCCAGTTGGAGATCAGAATGAACACGAAGATCGTGACCGCCAACGGCAGCACGAACGGGGCGATCCGCATACCGATAGCGCTCTCGATCTGCCCGCGCATCTGTTCGGTGATCGCCTCCCAGAACAACTGAACGCCACTGGGCACGCCCTTGGAAGTGATCTTCGCGCGCAGGAAGAAGGCCAGCCCGAGAACGATCACCGCGGCGATCGCGGTCGACAGGATCGTGTCGGTGTTGACGGTCAGGCCAAGCCAGGTGGCTTTGTTGTGCTCGCCAACCTCGATTGCCGACTCGGCCAGGAACGTCGTCCCAGTCATCGTTGCTGTTCCTTACCTTCCGTTCCGTCGGACCCCGCGATCACGCCGCCTGCGGCACCGTCCGAAGGCTCCGCCCAGTCGCCGGCGCGCAGCTTCTTCCACACCGGAAGCGCTGTCGAGAACACCAGCAGGACTTGGAAAAGCGCCAATCCGAACACGACGCCCAGGCCGGCGGGCCGAAAGACGTAGGCGATGATCAGCCCGACGATCGTGATGATCGCCAGCCGTGACGCGGAGTTGACCGCCATCGACCTTTTCAGCGGGTGATCCTTGGCGGTGATCGATTCAACCGAGCGACGCACCAGCACCGCATTGAGCAAACCCAGGAGAAGTCCGACACCGAAGAAGACTCCAACCATCAGGTGACCGGACAGTCCGGCGGCGAGCACCGCCACCGCGGTGATGGCAACGCTGATCGCGAGGAGCCGAACCGGACGGAAAGCAACAGAGGGAAACACCAACGGCGCGTCCTGCGCTGGTGTCGTCACTGCAGCACCTCAATCCCAGGTTGGTAAAACGGGAACCCCCCCGACCGACTGATCGGTGGTCCGCCGAGCGTATCGCACGTCACAGTTGAATCACCCAAGGGGTATATCCCGAGGCCGGTCTTGATCCAGCCCGGTCGGATCAGCCTCCGATGGACCGGTAGCCTGCGCGGCTTTTTGGGGTTCTACCAGCACCGTACCACACCGGCGACCCCCACTACTACTCCTCGTCGTAGTACTCGTCGCGGCCACGCAGAAGCGGTATCGCGGTCGCGATTCCGGCCACCACGATGGCGCCCAGCATTACCGCCGCGGTATCGCGTGGGCGGAAAAAGATCGTGCTGGCCGCACCGAACGCGACAATCCCGACCCACAGATAGATCAGCAACACCACGCGGCGGTGCGAATGGCCGATCTGCAGCAACCGGTGATGCAAGTGCATCTTGTCCGGGCTGAACGCGCTGCGGCCCGCGCGGGTGCGGCGCACGATCGCCAACAGCAAATCGAGCATCGGTACAAAGATGACGGCGGCCACCAGCAGGAAAGGGGAGAGCAGCACGAACACGTCACGGGCACCGTAGGCGTTCTGGGAGACCGGGCCCGCGGCCGTCGTCGACGCGGCCGACAGCATCAGACCGATCAGCATGGACCCGGAGTCGCCCATGAAGATCTTGGCGCGATGAAAGTTGTGCGGCAGAAAGCCCAGACAGGCGCCTGCGAGCACCACCGAAATCACCGCGGGCGGGTAGAACAGGACGTCACCGCCGTGGTCGCGCAGCAGGCCGACCGAGAACATGCAGATCGCCAACGCGGTGATCAACCCCAGGCCTGCGGCCAGACCGTCGAGCCCGTCGACGAAGTTCATCGCGTTGACGACCGACACGGTCAGCGCCAGGGTCAGCAGGATCGACGATGCCTGGTCGAGCACGATGGTGCCGACGCCACCGATGGGGATGTACAGGACGCTCCACGCCACGCCCATGGTGACCAGCACGCTGGCCGCCGTGATCTGACCGGCGAACTTGGTCAAGGCATCGAGACCCCAACGGTCGTCGATGAGGCCGATGCCCATGATGACCGCACCGGCCACCAGGACCGCGGGCATGCCGGTGGAGTAGACGAACCCGCGGGTGAGCGCCGGAAGTTGGGACGCCAGAAAGACGGCAGTGATGACGCCGAGAAACATCGCCAGCCCGCCCATCCGGGGGGTCGGCGTGACGTGGACGTCGCGTTCCCGCGGATAGGCGACCGCGCCCAGCCGGGTGGCCAGCACCCGCACCGGCCCGGTCGCGAAGTACGTGATGATCGCCGCGGTCAACCCGACCAGCGCCAGCTCACGAAGCGGAACGCCGGCACCGCGGTCTCCCAGCGCGAGCAACCCACCGGCAAGGTTGGTCACGTCGCTGGACATCACCGAGACCGTACTGGACAAAGCTGGCACCTCGACACCCGCTCCAGTCAGGCCGGGGGGGTCAAGCTCTCCGGATCGACCGCGAGTACTTCCGCGATCCGTTCCGCGCTAACCGGACCCGGCCGCAGAATTCGCGGCGAGGCACCGGTCAGATCGACGATCGTGGAGGCCGCCCCTTGATCGGACGGGCCCGCCTCCAGGTAGACGTCCACCAGATCGCCGAGTTGGCTGCGCGCCTCGTCGGCGTTCACGGCGGCAGGACGGCCGGAGACATTGGCGCTCGAGACCGCCAGCGGCCCGACTTCGCGCAGCAGTTCAATGGCGACGGGGTGCAGGGGCATCCGCAACATCACCGTGCCGCGGGCATCGCCGAGATCCCACTGCAGTGAGGGCGCCTGGCTCACCACGAGGCTCAACGCGCCCGGCCAGAAGGCGCGGATCAGGTCGCGGGCCCCGTCCGGCATGGTGTAAACGAGTCCCTCGATGGTGTGCCAGGAGCCGACCAGCACACCCACCGGCATGTCGCGCCCCCGGCCTTTTGCCGACAGGAGGGCGGCGACCGCGGCGCTGTTGAACGCATCGGCACCGATGCCGTACACGGTGTCGGTCGGCATGACGACCAGGCGGCCGCCCTTGAGCGCCCCCGCGGCCGCGGCGATCCCGAGGGAGCGCTGACCGGGATCCGCACAGTCGAAGACGTCAGTCATTGGCGCCGTTCTCCCCCGGTGTCGCTGCCCTGCGGGCCGTGACGAATCGCGGCCGGCCGGTCAGATCGCGCCGCGCCCGGACGTCTTCGAAAGACCCTGTGCGATCGAACAATTCCACCGTCTGCGCCGACGTCGTGTCGTCGTGCTCGACGGCGATCAGTCCGCCCGGGCGCAGCCAGCGACCGGCGAGGCGGACGAGCGGGGCGATCACCGCCAATCCGTCCGGACCGCCGAAGACGGCCTGGTGCGGATCGTGTTGGGCGACTTCGGGATCCAGCACGGCATCATCGGGAACATAGGGCGGGTTGGCCACCACCATGTCGACTCGAGCATTCAGTTCGGCGAGCAGTCCCGGCTCGGTGA
This sequence comes from Mycobacterium sp. NGS27, assembly GCF_059813005.1. Taxonomy (NCBI): domain Bacteria; kingdom Bacillati; phylum Actinomycetota; class Actinomycetes; order Mycobacteriales; family Mycobacteriaceae; genus Mycobacterium; species Mycobacterium sp. NGS27. The sequence goes on along the minus strand of NZ_JCALDT010000010.1, from coordinate 95,281 downwards.
CGTCGGCGCGCAGCAGTTCGATCGCGGTGCCCTGCGTATTGCGACGCGCGTAGTCGAGCGCGGCGTCGGAGTTATCGATGGCGATGATTCGCGCGTCAGGCAGGTGGTGAGCGAGCGCCACGGCCAAAGCACCGGAACCGGTGCACAAGTCGACGATGACGGGCCGCGGCGCGAGTTGTTGCGAGGTGGCCCATTCCAGCAGGGCCTCGGTCTCGGGACGGGGTATGAAAACCCCGGGACCCACGTCCAGCATGACGGGGCCGAATGCCGCGGTCCCCAGCAGATGTTGCAACGGCACCCGTCGCGAACGCACGGCCACGACTTCGCGGTAGCGCCCCAGGAAGTCGTCGCCGGGGGCCCGAAGCAGGCCCAGGCGTCCGCGATCGGTTCCCGCCAGGTGTGCGGCCAGCTCCTCGGCATCCCAACGCGCAGAATCGATTCCCGCTTCGGCGAGGGTGGCCGCAGCATCGTCGATCGCGCGCCGCAGGGCGTTCATGCCTGTTGCAGCCGGGACTGCTTGTCGGCGGCGGCCAGAGCGTCGAACAAGGCGTCGAGGTCGCCGTCGAGAACCTGATCCAGGTTGTGTGACTTGAAATTGATGCGGTGATCGGCGATCCGGTTCTCGGGGAAGTTGTAGGTGCGGATGCGCTCGCTGCGGTCCACCGTGCGGATCTGGCTGGCCCGGTCCGCCGAGGCATCGGCCAGCGCCTGCTCTTCGGCCAGGGCCTGCAGGCGGGCGGCCAGGACCTGCAGGGCGCGCGCCTTGTTCTGCAGTTGCGAACGCTCGTTCTGGCAGGTGACGACGATGCCGGTGGGCAGGTGCGTGATGCGCACCGCGGAGTCGGTGGTGTTGACGCCCTGGCCGCCCTTGCCCGACGACCGGTAGACGTCGATGCGCAGGTCCGACTCGTCGATCTGCACCTCCCCGACTTCCTCGGGTTCGGGATACACCAGCACGCCGGCCGCCGAAGTATGAACGCGGCCTTGGGATTCCGTCACCGGGACACGCTGCACCCGGTGAACTCCGCCCTCGAACTTCATCCGCGACCAGACCCCGTCGGCGCTGTCGCCCTTGCTGGCGATGGCCAGCGTCGCGTCCTTGTAACCGCCGAGGTCCGAAGTGGTTTCGTCGAGCACGGTGACGGTCCAGCCATGCCGTTCCGCGTAGCGGATGTACATCCGCGCCAGGTCGGCGGCGAACAAGGCCGATTCTTCGCCGCCCTCACCGGATTTCACTTCGAGCACGATGTCGTCGGGGTCGTGCGGGTCGCGCGGTGCCAGCATGTCGGTGAGCTGGGTGTCCAACTCGGACACCTGGGTCTCCAGGTCGGTCACCTCGGTCGCGAATGACGGGTCGTCGGCGGCCAACTCGCGCGCCGTTTCCAGGTCGTCGCGCGCGGCCACCAGCTTGCGGTAGGTGCCCACAATCGGGGCCAGCCTCGCGAACCGCCGCCCGGCCCGGCGGGCCTCGTCGGGATTGCTGTGCAATTCCGGGTCCGCCAGCCGGCGCTCGAGGTCGGCATGCTCGGCCAGCAGCACGTCGATGGTCTGTACCGGCTTGGTCACTGCCGCACCTCCTGCCCCGCTTCGCCTGTCATCACCGCAAACGCGAACCGACGCCCGGCCCGTGCGACGGTGCGCACAGTTCGGGCGTCGGTATCCGAGCTATTTGTCGGCCGCAGCGCCGGCGTTGCGCTTGCCGTACCGCTTCTCGAAGCGGGCCACGCGGCCACCGCTGTCGAGGATCTTCTGCTTGCCGGTGTAGAAGGGGTGGCACTGCGAGCACACCTCGACGACGATGCGCCCGCCGTCCTTGGTGCTGCGCGTCTGGAAGGTGTTGCCACACCCGCAGAGCACCGTGGTCTCCGCGTAGGCGGGGTGAATGTCAGCTTTCATGATGTCCTCTTCGGTCTTGTCGAGCGTGATTATGCCAGGTCAACCACTGTCCTCCCAAAACACGGGGGCGCCCCTGGGCATTCCCGGCCGCGTGGGCGGCCTGCGCGAGACATAAACCACGGCGATCTCACGCGGCGTGTCGTGTGCGTGGTCTAAGTGTCGCGACGGCCGGCGGACCGGGCTAGTCGTTGTCCATCGCGCCGGGCGTCGTCTTGGACACCTGGACCAGGAACTCGTAGTTGTTCTTGGTCTTGCGCAGCTGCGACATCAGCAGGTCGATGGCCTGATGCGAGTCCAGGCCCGACAGCACGCGGCGCAGCTTGTGCACGATGCCGAACTCATCCGGCGACAGCAGCAGCTCGTCCTTACGCGTACCCGACGGGTTGACGTCGACAGCCGGGAAGACCCGCCGCTCGGAGATCTTGCGGTCGAGCTTGAGCTCGGCGTTACCGGTGCCCTTGAACTCCTCGAAGATGACCGTGTCACCGGTGGACCCCGTCTCGACCATCGCGGTGGCGATAATCGTCAGCGACCCGCCTTCCTCGATGTTGCGGGCGGCGCCCAAGAACCGCTTCGGCGGGTACAGCGCGGTCGAGTCGACACCACCGGACAGGATCCGCCCCGACGCGGGCGACGCGTTGTTGTAGGCGCGCCCGAGGCGGGTGATCGAGTCCAGCAGCACGACGACGTCCTTGCCCTGCTCGACCAGCCGCTTGGCCCGCTCGATCGCCAGCTCGGCGACCGAGGTGTGGTCCGACGGCGGCCGGTCGAAGGTCGAGGCGATGACCTCGCCCTTGACCGAGCGGGTCATGTCGGTGACCTCCTCGGGGCGCTCATCGACGAGCACGACCATCAGGTGGCATTCGGGATTGTTCCGGGTGATCGCGTTGGCGATGTCCTGCAGGATCGTCGTCTTACCGGCCTTGGGCGGCGACACGATCAGCGCGCGCTGGCCCTTGCCGATCGGCATGATCAGGTCGATGACGCGGGTGGTCAGCCGGTCGCTGGTGGTTTCCAGACGAAGCCGCTGGTTGGGGTACAACGGCGTCAGCTTGGAGAAATCGGGCCGCTTCTTGGCGTCCTCGACCGAGCCGCCGTTGACGCTGTCCAGGCGCACCAACGGGTTGAACTTCTGCCGCTGATTGGGCTGTTCGCCGTCCTTCGGCACGCGGACGGCGCCGGTAACGGCGTCACCACGACGAAGGCCGTTCTTGCGCACCATGTTCATCGACACGTAGACATCGTGCGGGCCGGCCAGGTAGCCGGAGGTGCGGACGAAAGCGTAATTGTCGAGGACGTCAAGAATGCCGGCTACCGGCTGAACGACGTCGTCTTCGCGCAGCTCGGTGTCGCCACCCTCACCGGGTCGCTCGCCCCGGCGGCGCCGGTCACGGAAGCGGCGGCCCCGCCGGCCCTGACGGCCCTCGCCGTCGTCGTCCTGCTGGTTCGCGCCGCCGCGGCCCTGCTGGCCACCGGAGCTTTGGTCCTGGTCGCTGCCGCCGTCTTGGCCGCGGTCGTCATTCTGGTTGTCTTGCTTGGCTTTCTCGCGGCGGTCCGCCTCACTAGGAGCGGCGCCCTCGCGGCTGCCTGAGCTCTCGCGGTCGGCCTCGTCGTTGCCGCGGGCCGAGGATCCCGCTTCGCGGGAAGCGCCGCGTCGTTCGCGGCGGGGCGCCTCGGTCGTCGCACCGTTCTGGCCGCGCTCGGCCGCCGGCGCTTCGGCGCCGCTGTTGTCGTTCTTGTCGGACTCTTGGTTGCCCGACTTGCCGCTGTCCTCAGTGGACTTCGTGCCGTTGGCGGGGGCGCCGTTGGCCTGGCCCCGGACTTCCTTGATCGCGGCGATCAGTTCGTTCTTACGCATACCCGACGTCCCTTTGACGCCAACTTGATTGGCCAGCGCGCGCAGCTCGGGCAGCACCATCGTGGACAGTGCACCGCCCGAGACGTTGGGTTTCGCGTCTGGAGTGTCTGCGCTCACGGCATTCGGTAGTTGATTGGCGTCAGTGTTTTCGCCAGCCGTGAACAGGTCCGTATCAGTCACGGATTTCCTTTCTTCCCCCGCTGATCAGGTCATACGGGGGGTTCGTTGCATTCAGGCAAATTGCCGAGTGCGCCCAATCATCGACATTGCAACGGTGATCGCCTGGATCGGCGGAGTAAGCGGCGAACCTCGTCCACAAGAAGAATTGGTGTTGTCCTAGCGGCAAGGCAGTATGGATGCAGATGCTGCGATTGCTGGACGGCTCCGAGGATAGCCCCCATCCCTGCTGGAAGCAAGCAAACCCTCCGGCCACGCCATGGATCAACCGACGACGGTGACTCCCGGGCTCCAGCGCGCTGGTTCGCCAGCGGTCATCTCGGTGATGGTAAAGCCGATCGTGGCTCCATAGTCCATGACTTCCGCGGGCAACTCCGGCGCTGTGGTCAGCGCAATCAGCGAAGGACCCGCCCCGGAAAGCGTCGTCGCGATGTTATGACGCCGCAGCAGTCGCAAATATTCCGCCGAGGCCGGCATGGCCGGTGCGCGCTCCGACTGGTGCAACACGTCTTCGGTGGCCGCCATGAGCAGATCCGGGCGTTCGGTGAGTGCTACCACCAGCAACGCGGCGCGGCTCACGTTGAACCGCGCGTCCTCGTGGCTGATCTGCTCGCGCAGCAGGATGCGGGTGTCCGCGGTGAGTGAGCGCTCCTCGGGAATCGCGCAGTACAGGTGGATATCGGGGTGCAGCCGCAGCGGCACCGCCGCGTACTGCGGGTGGGTACCGCTGCGGTCAGCCCACGCGACGACCGCACCGCCCAAAACGGCGGCCGCCGCGTTGTCGGGATGACCCTCGAACTCCGAGGACAGCTGGATCAGTTGAGTGTCGCTAAGCGGCGTCCAATCCGTTTGTGCGACAAGGCCGTTCGCGCCCGCCAGGCCACCGACCACCGCCGCCGCGGAGGAGCCGAGGCCACGCGAATGGGGAATGGCGTTGCGGCAACGCACTATCAGGCCCGGTGCGCGGACCCCCATGGCGCGCAGCCCGCAGTCCAGGGCACGAACCACCAAGTGTTCGGGCCCCACCGGCAACTGACCTGCGCCCTCACCCTCGACCAGCACAACGAGTCCGGATTCCGTTGTCTCGACGATGATTTCGTCGTAGAGGCTCAACGCCAGACCGAGGGTGTCGAAGCCGGGGCCAAGGTTGGCGCTGGACGCCGAGACCACAGCGCTGGCCACCAACCCGACAGGGAGTGTCGGGGTCGCGATCGCCACTAGGCCAGCCCCAGCTTCTCGACCACGAGTACCGGGTCCACCGGCACCGGGGTCACGGTTGGCATATCGCGCAGCGCGGTGTCGGGATCCTTGAGGCCGTTGCCGGTCACCGTGCACACGACGGTCGATCCGCGAGCCACCCAACCGTCGTCGACGGCCTTGAGCAGGCCGGCGATGCTGGCCGCCGAGGCGGGCTCGACGAACACGCCTTCGGACTCGGCCACCAGGTGATAGGCGGCCAGGATCTCTTCGTCGGTTGCGGCCAAGAATCGCCCGTTCGATTGCCGCTGCGCGTCAACGGCCGCCGTCCACGATGCCGGCGCGCCGATGCGGATGGCGGTGGCGATCGTCTCCGGGTTCTTGACCGGGGCGCCGCGCACCAGCGGGGCCGCGCCGGCCGCCTGGGTGCCCAGCATGCGCGGCAACTTCTCGATCAGGCCCTCGTGGTGATACTCGGTGTATCCCTTCCAGTACGCGGTGATGTTTCCGGCATTGCCGACGGGCAGCGCGTGCACGTCGGGTGCGGCGCCAAGCGCGTCGACAATCTCGAACGCCGCAGTCTTCTGGCCCTCGATGCGCACCGGGTTGACGGAGTTGACCAAGGCGATCGTCGGAAAGTCGGCCGCCATCTTGCGGGCCAGCTCCAGGCAATCGTCGAAGTTGCCGTCGATCTGAATGATCTTGGCGCCGTGCATGACCGCCTGCGCCAGCTTGCCCATCGCGATCTTGCCCTGCGGTATCAGCACCGCACAGGTGATGCCGGCACGCGCCGCATATGCCGCCGCGGACGCCGAGGTGTTTCCGGTCGACGCGCACAACACAGCTTGCTGGCCACGGGCCAACGCGTCGGTGACCGCCATTGTCATGCCCCGGTCTTTGAAAGAGCCGGTGGGGTTGAGGCCTTCGACCTTGAGATGCACGTTGCAGCCGGTCTTTTCCGAGAGCCGGCCCGCCGCGATCAGCGGTGTACCGCCCTCGAGCAGGGTGACCGGGGTCCAGTCGTCGCCGACCGGCAACCGGTCGCGGTAAGCCTCGATGAGACCGGGCCACGGCTGATGAACGGCGGTGCGAGGGGCGCTCATAGGGTGGTCCCTTCCAGTCGCAGCACGCTGGTCACGCTCTGCACGGCGTCCAAATCGGCCAGCGCATCCACGGTTTCAGACAGCGCGGCGTCCGTGGCGGTGTGGGTGACAACGACGATGCGGGCCCCCACCCGTCGTCCGTCTTCGTCCGCGACGCCTTCCTGACGGACCTCGGCGATGCTCACCTCGCGCTTGGCGAATTCGGCTGCCACCGAGGACAGCACGCCGGGCTTGTCGGCGACGTTCATGCTGACGTAATAGCGCGTGGAGATGAAACCCATTGGGGCGACGGGGAGTTGGGCGTATCTGGATTCCCTGGGCCCGCGACTGCCCAGCACCCGGTTACGCGCCGCCATCACCATGTCGCCGGCCACCGCGGACGCGGTCGGGGCGCCGCCGGCACCCTGGCCGTAGAACATCAACCGGCCGGAGGCCTTGCCTTCTACCACCACCGCGTTGAAGGCGCCGTTCACCGTGGCCAGCGGGTGCGACAACGGGACCAGCGCCGGATAGACGCGCGCCGAAACTCGCTCTTGTCCATCGTCGGTCGTGATGCGCTCGCAGATGGACAGCAGCTTGATGGTGCAGCCCAATGCCTGGGCCGACTCGAAGTCGGCGGGGGTGACCTTGGTGATGCCTTCGCGGTAAACGTCGTCGGCGGTCACCCGGGTGTGAAAGGCGATGGACGCCAGAATCGCAGCCTTGGCGGCCGCGTCGTACCCCTCGACGTCGGCGGTGGGGTCGGCCTCGGCGTAACCCAGCGCGCTCGCCTCGGCCAGCGCGGTGTCGTAGTCGGCGCCGGTCTCGTCCATCGCGGACAAGATGTAGTTGGTGGTGCCGTTGACGATCCCGGCCACCCGTAACACCGTGTCGCCGGCCAACGACTGCGTCAGCGGACGGATCACCGGGATGGCACCGGCGACGGCCGCCTCGAAATACAGGTCGACATGCGCACTTTCGGCCGCCTGCGCCAGCTCGCCGGTGGAGGTGGCCAGCAGCGCCTTATTCGCGGTGACGACCGATTTACCGTGCTCGAGCGCGCACAGGATGGCCTTGCGGGCGGGCTCCACCGGCCCCATCAGTTCCACGACGATGTCGACGTCCTCGCGCGCGGCGAGTTCCTCGATGTCGTCGGTGAGCAACTCGACGGGGACACCGCGGCCCTCGGCGACGCGGCGCACTCCGACGCCGCGTAACACCACGGGTGCGCCGACACGAGCGGCGAGGTCGTCAGCGCTGTCCTCGATGATTCTGACAACTTCGCTGCCGACGTTGCCCAACCCGAGTACCGCTACACCGACCGGCTTTTCGTCACGGGGCACAGTTCACCTCACTTCCAGACTCAATAGATCGTCGACCGTCTCACGGCGCAGGACCAGACGCGCGCGCCCGTCGCGCACTGCGACGACCGCGGGGCGGCAGACCATGTTGTAACGACTCGACAAGGAATAGCAGTAAGCACCGGTGGCGGCCACCCCGATCAGGTCGCCCGGTCGCAGATCCCCGGGGACCCAGGTGTCGCGCACCACGATATCGCCGCTCTCGCAGTGCTTTCCGACGATGCGAGCCAGCTCGGCCGGTGCATCGCTGAGCCGCGAGACCAGACGGGCGTCGTACTGCGCGTCATAGAGTGCGGTCCGGATGTTGTCGCTCATGCCGCCGTCGACGCTGACGTAGCGGCGGTTCGCGGTGGCGCTCACGTCGACGTCCTTGACGGTGCCCACCTCGTAGAGCGTGATGGTGCCGGGCCCGGCGATGGCGCGCCCCGGCTCCACCACCAGCCGCGGGGTCGGCAGCCCGACCGCCGCCGACTCGTTGCGCACGATCTCGCTCAGCTTGGCGGCCAGCTCGCCCATCGGCGGCGGATCGTCGGCGGCGAGGTAGGAAATGCCCAGTCCGCCACCCAGATCCACGGTGGAGATCTGCGTGGCCTTCTCGACACCGAATTTTTCGACAGCCTGGTGCAGCAGACCGATGACCCGGCGCGCGGCGAGTTCGAAGCCGGCGACGTCGAAGATCTGCGAGCCGATATGGCTGTGCAGACCCACCAGCCGCAGGTGCTGCGTTTCGAATACGCTGCCGACGGCGTCCAAAGCCGCACCGCTCGCCAACGACAGGCCGAACTTCTGGTCCTCGTGCGCGGTGGAGATGAACTCATGGGTGTGCGCCTCGACACCGACCGTGAGACGGACGAAGACATCCTGGACGACGCCCGCCTCCCCCGCGATGGCATCGAGCCGCTCGATCTCAACCATCGAGTCCAACACGACGTGGCCGACACCGGCTTTGACCGCTGCCGTCAGCTCGGCAATGGATTTATTGTTGCCGTGGAAGGTGATTCGCTCCGGCGGGAAGTCAGCGTGCAGCGCGACGGCCAGTTCACCGCCGGTGCACACGTCGAGTGACAGGCCTTCTTCGTCGATCCAGCGCGCTATTTCGCTGCACAGGAACGCCTTGGCGGCATAGTGGACGTTTTCGCCGCCACCGAAGGCCGACGCGATTTCTTTACAGCGGGAACGGAAGTCGTCCTCGTCGACGACGAACAGCGGGGTACCGTACTCCTGGGCGAGGTCGGTCACCGTGACCCCCGCGATGCTGGCGATTCCGGCTTCGTCGCGAGCGACGTTGCGGGGCCACACGTTCGGCGCCAGCAGCAGCAACTCCTCGGGGGATTGCGGGCGCAGTGGGCTTTCGGCGTGGCGGGTCTCTTCGGCGTGCCGAGGACCGGCGGGGTGAACGTTCACATTCGCTCCGGGGCGGTGACGCCCAGTATCGCCAGCCCGTTGGCGATCACCTGGCGGGTCGCCTGGCACAGCGCCAGGCGCGCGGTGTGCAGATCGGTCGGCTGCTCGTCGCCCTGCGGCAAGACCCGGCACGAGTCGTAGAACCGGTGGTAGTCGCCGGCGAGGTCTTCCAAGTACCGGCACACCCGGTGGGGTTCGCGCAGCGTCGCCGCCGTGTCGAGCACCCGGGGGAATTCGCCGATGGTGCGCAGCAGCGTCCCCTCTTTGTCGTGGCTGAGCACCTCGAGGTGCGCAGTGTCGGGGATCAGCCCGAGTTCGGCGGCGTTGCGGGCCAGTGCCGAGAGCCGGGCATGCGCGTATTGCACGTAATAGACCGGGTTTTCATTCGACGCCGAGGACCACAGCGCCAGGTCGATGTCGATGGAGGTGTCCACCGAGGAACGGATCAGGCTGTAGCGCGCGGCATCGACGCCGATCGCCTCGACGAGGTCGTCCAGCGTGATCACGGTTCCGGCCCGCTTGCTCATCCGGACCGGCTGGCCGTCGCGGACCAGGTTGACCATCTGGCCGATGAGCACCTCGACGTGAGCCGGGTCGTCGCCGAAGGCGGCGGCCACGGCCTTGAGCCGGGCGATGTAGCCGTGGTGGTCGGCTCCCAGCATGTAGATGGCCAGGTCGAAGCCGCGCTGCCGCTTGTCCAGGTAGTAGGCGATGTCGCCCGCGATATAGGCCGGCTTGCCATCGCTTTTGATGACGACGCGGTCCTTGTCATCACCAAAGGCGCTGGTGCGCAACCACGTTGCGCCGTCCTTCTCGTAGATGTTGCCCGTCTCGCGCAGCCTGGCGATGGCCTGGTCGACCCGACCGCTGGTGTGCATCGAGTCTTCGTGGGTGTAGATGTCGAAGTCGGTGCCGAACTCGTGCAACGACTCTTTGATATGGCTGAACATCAGATTGACACCGATTTCGCGGAAGGTCTCCCGCATCTCGTCGTCGGGCAGACTCAGCGCCTCCGGCGCCTTTTGCAGCACCTGGGCGGCGATGTCGTTGATGTAGGCGCCGGCGTAGCCGTCTTCGGGTGTGGGCTCGCCCTTGGCCGCGGCGATCAGCGAGCTGGCGAACCGGTCGATCTGGGCGCCGTGATCGTTGAAATAGTATTCGCGCACCACGTCGGCGCCCTGGGTGGACAACAGCCGGCCCAACGCGTCGCCGACGGCGGCCCAGCGGGTGCCGCCGATGTGGATCGGCCCGGTGGGGTTCGCCGACACGAATTCCAAGTTGATGTGGCGGCAGGCCAGCGCGTCGGAGTGGCCGAAACGGTCGCCCGCGTCGATGACGTTGGTGACGACGACGGCTTGCGCCGATGCCTCGAGGCGCAGGTTGATGAAGCCGGGGCCGGCGACCTCCGCCGACGCGATGCCGGCGGCCTGCGACAGCGCCTCGGCGAGCCATCCGGCCAGTTCGCGGGGGTTGGCGCCGACCTTTTTGCCCAGCTGCAGCGCCAGGTTGCTGGCGTAATCGCCGTGCTCGGGATTGCGGGGCCGCTCCACCGTGACCGCCTGCGGCAGCAAGGCGGCATCCAGCCCGCGCTCAACCAACACCGCGGCGGCGGTGGTCTTGAGCAGCTCAGCGAGGTCAGCGGGGGTCACGAACGTTCATCCTATTGGCTGGGGTGCCCCCGCCCCGAATCCATTGCGGTGGCAGGGCGGGAAGTTCAATGCGTTAGTCTGTCCGTGCTTGTTCGAAAGCCCCATGGCGCAACAGGTATGTCGGTGCGCCCCCGTAGCTCAGGGGATAGAGCGTCTGCCTCCGGAGCAGAAGGCCGCAGGTTCGAATCCTGCCGGGGGCACCATCTGACCAGCGCAGATGCAAACCCGCACAAGATTTGCACAACTAGGCCGTCTGGTGTGGCTCCAACAAATTGGAGTCACCATGCCCACATCCACCCCGCATCCCGTCCCCGCCCCTCCCGGTGCCGACTTCGTTGACGACTGGCAGCCCGAGCAATACCGGATGGTGCTAGGCCCCAAACGGGCAGTAGCCGGCGAGGTCGAGGTTTGGACCTCAGTCGCGCAGCGCACTGATGGAACCATCGACACTGGCCAGATAGAGGTGCCGCTGGTTCACGTCGACACCAGAGCCGGCTTTGGGCTGACCGTTGAGCAGGCCCGCGAGCTGGCCGGCGTGATCCTCGATGCCGTGAACGAACTCGACGGGTGGACGCGATGAGCCCCTGGCTGGCACTGCTGCTGATACCCGTGCTGGTTTACGCCTGGTTTGAGGCCAAGCGCCCCGCGCAGGCCCGTAAGGCGTTGCTTTGGATGGTCGTGGGCGCTGCGGTGGTCGCGGTGGCCTTCTACCTGATAACCAATGGAACCCAGGCGGCATAGCGCACGTCTGAATAACTGATCGGGCCGCCCCTACTCTCCAAGGGGCGGCCCGATTCGTTTATCCGCCCATCGGCGCCGGCAGGCCGCCGTAATAGCCAGCGGCGCGCGAGTTCTGCTCCCAGTTCGTGCGCCGAACCAGGTCGTCGTTGTCCTTAACCGTGTTGCCAGACACGATGACCCGGTTGTCGTTGTGGACTTGCGGGCTACCGCCCGTCTGCTGATTGATTCCGTACGAACCGCCACCGGGACCGGCCGACGCTGAAACCATCGGCCCCGGTTGAGGAATCATCCCGGCCAAGCCACTCAAGAGGCCACCGCCGCCACCGGTAGCTCCGAGACCTGGTGTGCCCATCGGGCCGCTGGCCATGCTGCGCATGGTGCCCAAGCCCCAGTTGAGGATTCCGCCGCCGAGTTTGACGGCCCCGAAGTCCAACGGAGACTTGCCGCCGAACACGCTGCCGTCCAACCCGACCATCTGCAGCAGACCGTTGACTAGTCCCTGGCCGAGCTGCTGCCCCTGAGACTCAAACGGGCTACCCGCGCTGGCGCCCACTGCTCCGCTGCTGGCCTGGGTGACGTATAGCGGGTCATGCTCGGCGCCAGTAGGGATGGGGCCGACGCCAGATTTACCGAGACTGGCATCCCGGAAACCACCACCGCCGCCGCCGCCGCCAGACGATGCACCGGAATCCAGGCCACCACTCGAACTATCCGAATACCAAGATTTAAACCCAGCGGGTAACACGCCTTTCGGTACGCCTCCAAAGCCCTTCACAATGCTGTTGGCGTAAGCGGACCGCGGTGGCTGGGCGTTTCCCTGCCAGTCGCTTGCGACCCCATTCTGGCCCACGACGGTCGCCATCCACGACGCCTGAGCTTGCGGCGAACCACCAGCCGGGAACGGACCCGCTACCGATTGGCGATCCCGGATTTGCTTCGCCAGAGCTCGCGCATGTTGATCGAGACTGGTGCCTGCCTGCGAGTCAGTGAATCCCAAAGTCGGGGCACCAGAAGGGTTATTCCCCTCAGTTTTGGCGAACCCTTGAAGCATCGGGTACATGCTGGAATCAATACCAGCCCTCTGAAAAGCCGAAATTAAATCACTGTTGACCGTGCCGGTCCCCATCCCAGGAAAGCCCGGATAGCCGCTAGGCGCAGCGGGTTTCGGAATCGGCGCAGGCCCGGCACCTGGCGGATATGCCGCACCTGGGAACAGCACACCGTTCAGATCGTTCTGAACCCCCGGCGCGGCTGGGGTGCCCAAAACCCCCTTCAACTGGTCTGAAGGATCATGCCCCTTGCCGAATCCCGGCCAGTACGAGAACGTCTTTTTCGTGGTGTGCTCATTCGATTTGTCCCAGGGCATCGGCGCCAGACCGAACAGGGTGGTGTAGTCCTTGAGGCTGTCCCACATCATGCCGCCGCCACCGGACAAGATTTTCGACGGATCGTGAGATTGCAGACCGCTCAAGAGCTTGTCCATATTGCCCGCGAAATTCTTATCCAGCGCGGCGATCGACGCGAGCGTTATGGCAACCGGGCCGGCAGCCTTGCCGATCATCTCGAAGGCACCCGCGAACCGGGGCGCATCATTGGTGAACGTTCTCAGGCCATCGGTGGTGTCTTTGATGTGGCCCTTGAGGATGCCGTAGGTGTCGGTGAGGCTCTTGGACTTATCCCTGACATCACCCAACGGGCCTTCCCAGCCAGAGATATCAATGCCGAAGTTCCTAGCCACCGGCTCAAGGTTTTTCAGCGTCTGAGATGCGCCATCGAGGGCAGAGGTGAAATCACCGACCTTCGCGGAGTGAATGGCGTCAGCGACTCCCCTTGTGGCAGAGCCCCACTGCTGGAACAGCTCCACGCCGCGCGCGACACCAGGCAGATTGCGAGTCGCCTCACCAATCGCGCTGCCAATCTCCTTAGCGGCAGTATTGGTGAGCTCTTTACCGATCTCACTGCTGAAGATCTCGCCGGCAGTCTTACCGGCTTTGCCGAACGCCTCTTTGGCGTGCTGACCGACCGAACCAAACTCGTCGTGAACCTTCTTGCCGATGCCCTTGATGCCGTCGCCGAACTTCCCCTTGGCCTCTTTGCCCGCGGCCTCCATCGCAGGACCAACCTGCGAAGTTTCGGGAATTACAGCAACCCACAAATCCGCGGCGTGGAAATCAGCCATCAGGCACCACCCTTAGTCATCTCGCGAACAACAGACAGGTGGGAGCGTCGGCGCGGAGCACTCGCCTTCGCCAACCTGTCTAATAAGGAACTGAGAACTTTCGCCGCCGACGCGTGCTGACTAATAGCGCGGGGACTGTCTAATAGCTGAGCCAACGCCACCGCAGCCGCAGCAAGACCCGGCCGCTCCTCGGCAGCTAACCCAATTTCCTGACGCACACTTAACTCCACCGGACCAGGCCCCTGACCAGCAATAATGTCGGGGTTTGCGCGTCTTTGCTGGCGATAACTGGCGTTGCGGCCGACGCAGTCAGCACACCGGCAGCCGTTATTGTACGCGGACAGCGTACCGTGCTTGAGAGCCATAATTCACCTATCTCCGCAGCTCAGAGCGGTGTTCACAGGAATCTGTCCAATCTTGGACACTTTCCTGTGAGCCGCCTGAGTGTTCCAGCAAACAACTTTGGTCGCACCAACGCGGCCTATGCATCGCCGCAGGTCAGAGGCCCAATTTGTTATTGAACACGACCCGCCAAACCGTTGCATTAACTCATCATTCAGCCGCATTTATGCCTCTGAACTGCGCATATGTGCTCGACCCTTCGGAATTGGTCTCGAATTCTTATTGGACAAAAACTGCCGCAGCCTCTGGCTCGTCCGGATGGTCGTTTGCTGAGATTTGCATACCCCCTGGTCAGGGGCGTATTTGCCGTCCAGCAAACTAGCTGCACCCGCTTTGGACCGAGCGGTCCAGCAAACTCTGCGGAGGGCCGGCTCCGTGTCTAATAAGGAGGGGTTGACCATCGCTGTCCATTCCCGTGTCTAATAAGGAATCGCACGTTCTTGTTGACCTTGCTGACCGTGGTCAACTACGTGTCTGTGTCTAATAAGGACGGCGCTGCTACCCAGGCGGTGCTGTGCGAGGGGACACCGCCTGGGCGAGCGCTTACGGAATGCCAGGCGTGGTTGCGGTTGAGGCGCAAAGCAAATGAAACACCCGTGCCGCAACCCATCGCTGCCAAGTACGAAGTCGCCAGGCATCCGAAGTCCTAGACGCGTTCGACGTAGCCGCTGTCTTCCCATTCCTGGGCGACGCTTTCGGGAACGGTCACGGTGTCGCCCTTGACGTATCGCTCGTCGTCGTGAACGACCGACCAGCGGTCAATAACTTTCACCTTCGCCTGTTTCTCAGGTGAGGGTTCTTGCAGAATCATGTTCGGGGTCTTGCCCCGCTTGATAACTCGCGCTGCCATGATCGGCCTCTTTTCTGGTACGCCGGGTTGTACGAATACGAGTTCGAAGCCGGGATCGTCACAGTTGCGGTAGATCTCTGCTAAGTACTCGTCGGCTTCGTAAAGCGGTTGCATCTTTGGGGGTTAACTCGTAGGCAGTCCGCTGACGAGGTTGATGGCACCGGGCCTAGGTGTGGCCAGTACCAGCCTCGTTTCGGCGATGAACTGGTAAATGTTCGACGCGGCCTGCGAATACGGGTCAAAGAACGTGTTCAACGCTTCCCTGACGTACACCACAGCTGCGCCGGATTGCACCGACAGCACCGCAGCGGTCCCGGCCGCCTGCTGTGTCGTCTGCACGACCTGGCAGCCCCACAGCGTTTCGGTCTCCGAGGTCTGGTCGATACGGCGCGGGCCTTCAATCATCTCCAATTGCAGGCGGTTATTCGCGTCGCGGAGACGGCGCAAAGCCCCGAGCGAGGCAGGATGAATAATCACCAGATCGGGAACGAAGAAGTCGGACCGCAAATCCACGAAGGCTTTAGACAAAGTGTCGAGCGGGTCAACATCGGTCCCGCCTTCGCCGAGGTCGGCCGCGCGGGTCAAGGTGCCACTGACGTGGTTGATGCCATTGAACCCGTTGCTGCCAGTGGTGCCATTCAGCAGCAAATTGCTTTCGGCGTTGTAAACCGAACGGGCCAGGTCGGATACCAAATTGCTCCCGAACGTGTCTCCCGCGTCCTGCAGCAATTCGTGGGTGATATTCACCCGTCCGGCAACCTTGGCCGGCCTGGTGTAATTCTCAGTCACCAAGGGAGTCAAATCCGGTTTGCTGGCGCCTTCGGCGGTGTAGGCGGCTTCCGCTCCGTTGCTCGTATGGCTGAACCACGCGATACCTGGTCCGTCGAAAGCCACATTCGGCAGATAGTTGGCCACGCGGGTCAATTCATATGGCATCCCCCAAAACCCATTGGGACCCATTAGCTGAATGGGCGGGAGCAAATTGGGAGTCAATCCACCTTCGGTAATGGCGGCCTTATCGCGGACGCCACCGAAATACCCATGCTCGATGCCTTTGGAGCCGAGCTGCACCTTAAACGGCATACCCTGCTGGGCGGCCTGCTGTAGTGCGTTGATCTGGGATTTGTCCATGCTGTACATCGAGGTCGGCTGCACCCGGTTTTCCATTCCGGGACCGAAGCCCTTGAATGCGATGCCATTACCCTTCTCGTACTCGCCGTAGCCGTTGGTTGGTCCCCCATACGGGATGGGGTCGGCCGCACCAGCCAGGCGCAGGGCACCCTTGTAATTGCGTTTCTCCGTCATCAACTTCTCGGCTTCGTCGTTGAGCGCACCGAGTCGCTTGTATTCGCCGTCGCTCAGGCTTTTGCTCCTGGTTATCAGCGATTCGAGTTCGGCGCCGATTTCCTGCAGCCGAGCTTCCTGGGATTTAGTCCACATTTAAGTTTCCTTCTTGCTGAACAGACCACCGAACAGTTCGTCCAGTGTTATGGGCACCGGCCCAGTTGCCTCTACGATCAACGTCCGCAATGTGCTCCACTGCCGCGGGGAAAGTTCCCTATGACCGATGATTCGCCGCATTTTGGCGTGGATTTCGTTAAGGCGCTGCGGGTCCGCGTCATTCATGACGTGCCCTGATGGATAGCTTTGATTACCGGCCGGGAGATTCGCGGGCCGTACAGTTTCCTTCGGTTCTTCCAGCGAGGCCGAGGCGAGCCGGGCGGAACTTACTGACTGTTCGTCGTTCATCATATCACTAGTCCTGCCATTTCCCTGCTGATTGTTGGATTTGGATGTATTCGTTTAGGGCGGTGCGCCATTTTTTGGTGAGGGTGATTCCGTGGTCGCCGCGCGGGCATAGCAAAAGGGCCGCTGTGGTGACCGCTAGGTGCGCTAGAGCGCCGTCGTGGGGTGTTTCCCCTTTGTCGGCCAGTTTGTACGCCACAGAGGACATGGCGCCGATGGCGCGTAAGTCGGACTCATCGCATTTATCGAATTCAACTCCGAATTCGTCAACACACATTTGGTAGTAGAGGCCGTACAAATAGGAGCCGACGAAATCGTCGGCACTCATGTCGATCATGCTGCAATTTCCTGTTCTCCCCAGGCTTCGGCCACCAGCCGATGCACGAGGTATTGCTTAGTGGTGCCGTTGGCGGCGAGGGTGACGGCGAGCGGCCAGCGTCCGCGGCGATGTGGAACGGGCTTCAGGACGCGGCCTTTGACTGTGTATCGCATCCCGTTACGTCGGACGACTGTCCGGGGGACGCTGCGGACACGACCGTGATTGCTGATTTCGTAGAAGTTTTCCCAGCCGGGCACGGGTCTCCATAGCTCAGTCATTTCAGTGCCTCGGCGATGACGCGGAGGGACTCAGCGATGTCCACGAGCGCGAGCGCCTGAGCCCTTTCGTTGTCGTTGTATTCGAAAGCTCTCTCCGCCCGGTAGAGATTGTCGACTGGGGACTTAGCGGGGGGCGTGGTCGCAGTGGTCATTTCATGCCTTCCATAGCTTGCAGGGGTTGTGAGGGGAACGCTTGGCGGTTTGATTGATGCTTGGAGATGGCCCGAGGCCGTTCCCCGTCCCGTTCCCCTATAGGGAGGGGGAACAGGGGAACGGGGGAAACTCGGGTCTTCGGCTGTTCCCGGGGAACGCTTGGGGAACGGCTGGGGAACGGGGAACGGTTAGGCACTTTTAAGCTCCTCCGCGTACGGCGCCAGGAGTGAGTAGGGGGTTTTATCAGAGACATGGCCGTCGCGCTGAAGGATGGCGAGTGCGTTGATGACGTAGTCACGCTTGCCTCCCACGGTGGCGATAATTTGCCGCTGAGACATTGGCCCGTGCCTGGTAAGTGCATCCGAGATTTTCGCCATTAGGTGGGTGGGCTTGAACTCGCCTGTGTGCTCCTGGGGTGGCTGGATTTCGAACTCGCTGTAACTTTCGTCATGGGAGGTCACTGTCAGGTCGGCAAAGTGGGTCAGGCCGTCTTTGCGGCGCTGTCCGTGTTTGCGGAGCTGGCCGGGCCTGTCCTTCGAAATGAGGATGGCGCTGCGCCCGGTGAGGTTGATGCCGAACGGTTCGCGGTTTTCCAGGATGTATGCGGCGCCGTCGATTCCGTTGAGTTTGTGGACGCCGCCGAGGGCGTAGCGTCCACGGCTGTCGGTGTTCTTAGTGACGTGGTCGAGGCAGACGACCGCGGAGCCGGCCGCGGCGAGTCCGCGTGGCAGTGCGCGCCCGAACGTCGCGATGTCTTTGTTGTCGTTGGGGTTGAGTCCGTACATGGTCATTGCTTCTGTGACGCCGTCGATGACGGTCAGGGCGGGTCGGTAGGCGCGGTAGGCCTCGCTGAGGTCGGCGACATCGACCGGGGCGTTCGCGGTGGTGGTGGGCCGCAGGTAGCAGAACCGGTCGCGGATCCACTGGGGGTTGGCCTGCAGTGTGAGTAAGCGTCCGACGACGCCGCCCACGTCGTCTTCGAAGTCGATGTAGAGCACCGAGTTACCCCATCGCAACTCGTCGAACGCGGCCGCGAGCAGTAGATGGGTTTTTCCGGCCTCGGATTCACTGGCGACACCGTGAACTTTGCCCGGGTAAAACATTCCGACGCCGTCCGAGCGGCGCCCCACGGTGGGTTCGGGTGGCTTCCACTGGCCGGACAGCACGGGCTCAAGGTCTACGGGGCGCCATGAGCGTTCCGGTTCATTCACGAGGCCAGTTCCCATGCCTGGGCGATGAGCACCGCGGCCTCGCGGCTTTCACCGCCGGCCTTCCACATAGACCGGAGCGCAGGCAGATTCGGCGCAGGCATAAGCCCCAGCTCGAGCAGGTGCGCGACGGCTTCCGGGTAGCCGCGTTCGTTGGGCGCGCACTCTTTCGGGCGGTGCGTAGTAGTATCAAGGGCGTTGATGGTTGAGGTACTCCCAGGACCGCCACAGTCCTGGGGGGCCAATTCACTAGGCGGCATTGTCACCACCGCCGACTGGTTCGAAGATGGCCTCAAACTCGTTGAGGTCGACCTTGATGAGGCGGGGGCCTACACGGTAGGCGCGAAGCCGGCCGCTTGCGATGTAGCGGCGGAGGGTCCGCGGGTGGACGTTCGCGATCTGAGCCGCGACAGATAAGGATTCAAGCCTCTTGGGCATGGCGAAACAAGCTCCTTCAAGCTGTTTCGACCTGCCCTGGTCGTAATATCCCCTTACGGGGTTTAGCGCACCGCTTGGACCTGCTTGTCAGTATATGTCAACGGGGTGCCCAGTATGTGCGATTCGTGATGCTTAGCGTGTCGTCGGCTTTTGCCACGAAGTTGGCGAGGTCATCTTTCTCGACGGGGATCTCACCATGGTCCGGACACGTATAGCTAGACCACCAATTGAGCGGTGCGACCGCGGCCGGCAGGTCACGGTGCTGCTTCATCACCTCCATTGGCCCGTCGTCTGTTTCAAAACGTTTGAGCACATGCCGTTCGCGTTCGGCGATCCGCTCCTCCAATTCGGTCTCAGTCTGTGCGATCCAGTTGCTTCTCGGCGAAGGCACGGTTGGTTCCGGCCGAACCATCTTACGAAGTGCCACCGTGACCTCGCCGTCGCGCTTGATCTCTGCGATTCGCTTACCGCAGCGAGGATCACCATGCGCGCACTTGATGACGACGAGCGGGGGCGTGTCTAAGTGGTCGATCCACCACTGTGCCGTTTCGGGGTCTGGCGCTTCATAGCCACGCTGATTCACTTTTGCTCGCCCTTCGCTAGTTTTGACAATCGCTCTGCTATCTCGGCGTCGCGGCCCGCGGCGACGTGTTGATATTGCAGTGCCATCTGTGGTGTGGTGTGCCCAAGTCGGTGCATGAGTTCCGCTGTGGTAGCGCCACTTTGGGCGGCTAACACGGCGCCGACGTGCCGTAGGTCATGTACCCGTAGGTTGGGCTTGCTGATCGCCGCGCGGGCTTTCTCCCAGTCGGTTCGGTAATTGTCGCCGTGCATGTGCTTGCCCTGATCGTCGACGGGGAAGAGTAACGATTCGGGGTCGCGCGCCACGTGGTTCTTTAAGTGCGCCTTGACGATTGGGCGGATGTGCGGCGGGATCGCCACGTCACGAATCCCCGCCGCGGTTTTCGGTTTTCCTACGATGAACTCGCCTTTGCGATAGGTGACTGCGCGCCGTACGCGGAGGGTGGCGCAGTCGCCGCTGACATCTTTTCGGCGTAGCTCGGAGGTCTCGCCCCACCTCAAGCCGCACCAGGCGGCCAGCAATACGCTTGCGCGGAGCCGGGGCGGCATCTTGCTGGCGAGGCGGTCGACTTCGGCGGGGGTGAGTATGTCGACGTTGCGTTTGCGTTTGGTCTGCATCGCCGCGCGGATGCGACACGGGTTCGCGTCGAGGACTTCATCTTGTACCGCCGTGGCGCAGATCGCGTGCAGCAGGGCGTAGGCGTGCGCGTTGCGGGTGGGGTGGTCGGCGCCGAGCTCGGCGTGCCATTGGCGGACCTTGGCCGGCGTGAGGGTGATGAGTTTCGCGCTGCCGAGGGTGGGCAGGATCAGCCGCTCAAGCATCGACTCGTAGTGCTGGCGGGTGCGGGGCCGGAGTTGCCGTTGCTCGATCCACTTGTCGGTGTAGGCGCGTAGCGTGACGCCATCAGATCGCTCGACAGCTCCCCACGTTCCGAGGTCGATCTTGCGGCGCTGGTTGGCGAGCCAACCTTCAGCGTCCGACTCGGCGGAATACGTCCTGGGCGCGTGGTGCAGTTTTCCGTCAGGCCCCATGTAGGCCGCGCTGTAACGCCCGGAACGTTCCTGGCGTATCCGGCCGAAGCCGCGACGCTTACGCGGCATCGCTCATAACTCTGCACAACATTTGCACAACATGAGTGTACCGATGTGTCCGGCAATGTCCTATACTGCCGGGTAGGTTAAAGTGCCGAAACCACAGGTAGAAGCAAAGAAACCACAGGTAATGAAACTAGCCACGCCGGAACTGTCCGTCAGGTTCGAATCCTGCCGGGGGCACCAAGCGTTTTAGCAGCTAGAAGCCGGTTTTCGGGCATCTGGTCACGTAGCGAATGCCCTCGGCGTGCACTTCGGAGTCCACTTCGTCTGGTGTCAGCAAATACACCACCTGACGGAGAGGCTCAAAATGACCCACAGCATCGCCGACCACGCCGAAGCTCACACCGCGCTAACGAACGCTCTGCAGCACCTACGCCACGCGGGGCGTTGCGCCGCCCTGGCGTTTCGGGCGGCCGATGACCACGCTGCGGCCTGCGCTGCGGTACACGGCGACATCCTCGCGGCAAGCCGCGCGGTAGCCAACATCATCGACCGGATCGACGGCTACGTCACGCCGGTTGACGACCGCAGCCAGGCGATCAACGCCGCCAGGGACCGCCACCCGGCCGGGAGCGCGTTGTGAGCCGCCGTGGGTGGACGTGGTTCGCCGCCTTCACTGCGGTCGCTGTGTCCTGGGTGCTGCTGCACGCTGACCCGGCCGTATTCGACCCCAGCGCGGTCGGCTGGTCGCAGGTCTTGTTCGGACAGCTCGTGGAGGTGGCGCGATGAGCCGCCGCTGGTGGCTGGTCGCCGCGGCAGCGGTGGCCGCCGCTGCCGGCGTGGCGGCGGCGCCTACGTAATCCAACGCTCGCCAGAACGAACGCCCCGCCGCGAAGCAACCTCGGCGGGGCGTTTTCCTGTGAAATCCGTAAGGGCCGGGCGGGAAAAGCACTTCCTGCGCACCTATGTCGGTGGCGATGCCTATCGTCGAAATCTATGCGTTGGTTGTCCACGACGGTCCAATTGGTCGGCGCTATCGTCACTGGCGTCGGACTGTTCTACGCTTACGGCCGCGCTACGGGGCTGGCAGCCCGGGTGCGCAACTGGTGGCTACACCTCCTTCGCAGCGATACACCAAACACCGGAAGCATCAACGCGTCTCTATCGGCCGTTGGGACGCTGATGGCGGGCGATGCGCACATCGCGTTCACGCTTGACGAAAACGCCACGGCGGACGAGAGATTCGCGCAGATACAGAGTTACGTGCGAGAGCTACGTGCCATGTTCGGTCCCATCAATGCCGCTATCAACAGGATTGACCATGCAATTGAGGACGCCAGGAAACACGCCGACACGGTGGCCGCGCAGGCACTTACCGATGCCAAGGCCGAAGTGCAGCGCTTCGCCGCTCGGCTCAACGAGGTACAGGCAGTCGACCTACGTATTGCGGCAATCGGTGCCTTCATCATGACCGGTGGGTATGTGCTTGGCTTTTTCAGCTGCTTCAGATACTGAGACGGCAAACCGTCGGCCAGCGGTGAATAGCGATCAGCGAGTGCGCGGCCTAAACTCACGCGGTTATGGGGCAAGATTCGTTGCAGGTTCTCCCGCCCGAGCTAGCAGCTACAGCTGGCCAGTGGGGCGCGCTTACGTCCCAACTGGTGGGGGCGCCGCCGGCGCCGGGGCAACCATTCCAGGCCACCACGGCGGCCGTCAACGCGGTCAACGCGGCGATCGGTGTGACCGCGGCATCCTTTATGGCACGGACGCAGGAAACGGTCGGCGGGGTGACGACGGCCGCCGGCGGATACATCGCCCAAGAGGCCACATCGGCAGCCGACATAGCCGCCGTCACCGGGGTGACGGTGGTCTAGATGCCCGCGACCCTCTCGCAGATCGAAGCTTGGAGCACCGAGCACCTCATCGACGCCGCCGCCTACTGGACGCAAACCGCCGACCGCTGGGAAGACGCCTTCTTGACGATGCGCAACCAAGCGCAATCCATCACCTGGCACGGCGCCGGCGGCGACGCGCTACGGCAACGCACCGGAGCCGACCTATCCGTCGTCAGCAGCAAAGCCGACCAGCTACGGCAAGCAGCCGGGATAGCCCGTAACGGTGCCAGCGACATCAGCGCGGCCCAGCGCCGCGTCCTCTATGGCGTCGAAGACGCCCAGAACGCGGGATTCACTGTCGGAGAAGACCTGTCAGTCACTGACACCCGCAGCACTTCCCCGGCCGAACGCGCGGCGCGTCAAGCTCAGGCCGAAGCGTTCGCCGCTGACATTCGGCTGCGCGCCGAGCAACTCGACGGGGCAGACACCAAGGTCTCCGGTCAACTCACCGCGGCCACAGCCGGCCTCGGCGGGGGTGGCTTTCCGCAGCACCCGAACTCCAATCGTGGCGGGCAGGCGCAAACGAGCAACGGCAGCGGGGGGCAGTCGCAGCCCGCCCGTAACGCAGGGCAGCCACAACCTCCAAGCACCAACCACAACGGCGTTCGGTTAGTCGACTTCACTGAAGACAACGGCTCCGGCACCAACCCACCACCGTTCGCGCCTTGGGACACCCCTGACGGGACGCCGCCCCCGCCGCCGCGGCCCAGCATCATTCCGCAGTTGGAACAGAGCATGACTGCGCCGCCAGCGCCTAAGGCTGGTCCGCCCGCATCGCCGCTGCCGAGCCCCTTGACGACCCCACTGCCCAACCCCGCGGCCGTCGGTCCGGCCCCAGCCGCACCCGCCAAAGCCCCATGCAGCATCTACGACGCGACAAAGGCCCTGCTGGAGCCCGTCGGCGGCACCGTTGCGATCTTGACCGCCGTCCCCGAGGGCGGGACGGGCGTAGGGATCCCCGTCGCTCTCGGCCAGATCGCTCTCGGTACGGCAGCTGTCGCCGACGGCCTCGACGCCGCCGGCAAGTGCCTGGGCGACTGAGGCCGTGCACTGGAATGATGACTAGCATGCCGAATCCCGGACACGCCAATGACAGGCAGGACGCCCGCGTGAAGATGAACCCCCTGTACAGCCCGGCGTTTTTCGCGGCGATGGCTGTGCTGTTCCTGGCCTTGTTCGTGGTGAATGCGTGCACTCACGGCACGGCTTTGGGGTTAGTCAGCACGGGCCTCCTCGCGGTGCTGATGGGCTACCGGGCCTACCGGGCGTGGGCCACCAAGCGACGCGGCTCGTTGCGCTAACGTCGCGCCCTGCCACTTACCTGCACAATCCGCGGTCGGTCAGCCTCCAACGCCGTCACCCGCGCCTCGAGATCGGCTAGGCGCCACCGCGCCGACCACCACCGGAGCGGCCACAACTGGCGCATCACAGGTCCATGTAATCGACGGGGGCATACCAGCCCTCACGGATGGCCACCGCGGACAGCTTCCGCTCACCCGACACAGCCGGCCAGGTGAACCGTTCACGCCCGCCGCTAAACGCCGGCCACGACGACATGCGCTCCCCATCCAGCCGCCTGGGCGGGCCGCCGTTCGCGGCCTCCCAGGCATCGAGGTAGTTCGCTACCTCGGCGCACGAATCATCCACAACGCCAGTGTGGCGCGCGTACTCGAGGCAGTGCACGCCGCGGTACCAGTCACCCGCATTGTCGTAGTCCGACACCGGCTGGGCGGCCGGCCCACGTAGGCGCCCCATCAGCGCCGCCCCCCGTTGTGCCCGGCGACGCGCAACCGGGTGCTGGTTGGTTTGTCCGCCGCCGCGATCGTCTTCTCTAAGCCGCGACGCACCCGGCCTGCAGTCAACATCGACTCTTTCTCGGATGCCCGCATCTCGGCCGATATCCGAACCAGCACAGCCGGATCCGGCTTGTCCTTGCCGGCCTCGGCGGCCAGCGCGACGTTGAGTAGGTCGATGCGCTGCCCGATACGCACCGCCGAGTCGATCATCTCGAGCTCGTCGGGGCTGAAGTCGATACGGCCCCCGCCGATCTCCTCGAGCAGCTCGGCGTACTGCCGACGGATCCTGGTCTCAGTGGACGGCGGTCTACCGCGTTGCGTCGTGCTCATTAGTCCGTATTTCCTTTCAATATGGCCCGGTTTTGCGCCGAGTTATCGGCAATTAACTGGGGTCGCTGGCTGGCGTAGCATCGTGCATCCCCGCAGGTCAAGCGCCAGCAAACTACGTGGCCGCATATTATGCATTCAATGGGGACTCGGGGACGCCGACATACTGCCAGCCACTATGTCGGCCGGTGAGCCATAACCGCAGGTCGGGGGCCTCCCCCGGGGTATGCGCAGGTCAGGAGGCTGCAAGCCGCTCGCCGCCTGCGCATAGTTATGCATCACCAGTGCGCTGTGCACACGATCAGCAAACTTTGTAGCCATGCTACGAATCCACTAGCAAAGCGTCGGAGGGGTGCGTTCGCGGTGGACGCTTCCCGCCGCGGCGGGCACGTGCCGCCACGCCAGCGGCGGCGGCCTCGCGCGCCGTCTTGCTCCGGTGGCATGGAACACACACCGCGCGCAAGTTGTCGTCGTCGGTATCGGACCCGCCCAGCGAGATCGGCGTGACCTTGTCGACCTCGCTAGCGTCGCCCAGGCACCGCGGCCCACGGATCTGGCACTCGAAGTCGTCTCGTCGCAGTATCCGTCGCCTGGTGCGCTGCCATTGGTAGGTGCGTGCGACGTAGCTCGAAGCCGTCGGCTTGCCTTGACGTTGCCAACCCGAGGGGCGCGTCATGCGGCACCACCTGCGGGCCGGCGGTAGCGGTCCTTCGGTATTCGCCGGCGGCTGTGCACGTGCCGATTGTGGTTGCGGTTGCAGGGTCCGCACAGCGTGACCCGCTGCCCATAGAGCCAGCGGTGCTTGGTGATGTTCATTCGTGTTGTGCCGCAATGCCTGCAACGCTCGGGCCGCTGTGGCGTTGTCATGTGAGGCACCACCTCTCGTTAGTCGTTGGCCACCGCCGGGCCACGCTGCCCGCGAGGAAACAACGTGACCCGGCGGCGTTGTGCGGATCGGCGGCCACGCCGCAGCCATGAATACGGCGGCGCCATCACGCGTCTCACGGGGCGATCACACATCCGCCCAGGGCTTCCGGCACGGCTCGCGGTCTTCAAGCAGCACCGCCTCGCCGGTCAGAAATTGCAGCGTCCGCGGGAGCGCGGTGCTTTTGCGGAGGTTGCGCAGCGCGTCGGCAGCAGCGGCTTTAGCGTCCCGCTGCGCCTCCCGGGCTGCCTCGCTCACGAGTCGCCGTCTGCGATGCGCTGCAGCATGTCGTCCGACACGCCGCCCACGACGGGACGCAGCTCGGTCGGGGTGGGGACTGAGAACAGGGCGGCGCCGGCCATACTCGACGTGGGTGTCGCCACAAGGTCGTCGTATTCGTCGTCGAGGCCGGCGGATTCGGCGTAGTCCTTTGCGACGTCCCTTGCCCCTATTTCGAAGGCGCGGGCGGCGGCGGCGCGGGCCAGGAGGTGGTCGCCCATTTTGGTCGCCCGTTCCCGCAGGTCCGAAAGGTCGCCGGGGCTTCGCATCTGCGCCGCTCTATCCATGGCGTCCCGGTAGGCAAGAATCGATCCGGCGTCAGCGTCGGCGGGCAGCCCGAACACCTTGGTCATCATCTTCGCGCGGGTCGCGTCGTTGTCGAGAGTTGTGCTGTCACGCAATGCGGCTGCTTGTTTTCTGTGCGCGAGCAAGGTTTTGGCTAGTTCTTGGCGTCGCCCAGCTTCTGTGAAGCGCGAATCGGCGCGGATCGAGTCGCACTTTTTTGCGAAGCTGGTACGGATCTTCGACATTGCCGTTTTCGTGTCGGCGATCTCGGCCATTGTGGGTTCCCTTCTAGTTAAGCTGCGGCCGACGCTTGGGCAACGCGTAGGTCGTGCTCGTTAATGTGCCACCGTCCGCCGTGCCATTGGGCGGGCAGGCGTTTCGTTGCGCACCAACGTCTTACGGTCCTATCTGTCACGCCGAGGCGTTCCGCTGCCTCTGGGGTGGTCAACTTTTCATGCCTCGATTCTGTCTGCTGTGCAGCAGTAACTGCCAATTCGTGTCCGCTACCGGACATTTGGGGTTGTACAGGAAACACGTTCTGCTCGTACCCCAACCCAGACAGGTGCAGCGCGCCCAAAATCTCATACGCTTCGATGTCGCTGGTGCGCATCAGCATTCGCCACTCGGGTAAGGTTCGCTTGTCGAGCACTCGCGCGATTCGCGCCGGGACGATGACAGAGCCGTCCGGGTTGATGTGCCGACAGAAACGTGCGTCCCAATCGTTCGCGGCGGTCATCGCTTCATCCCCTGAATGCCTCTGCGACTACTCGCTTTCCGTCGCCCAAGTGATCGGCTTTTCGCAAGGCGGGTGGGCCATCCGTCCGCGGTTTTCTGAGGGCCGGCATGGGTTGGAGGCGTCGGTGCGTCGCCCCGAATCATGGCCGCCCCGCGTAACGCATCATTTGCAACCTCTGCCGTGAATCAATCTCGCGCTGCATCTCGTTGACGTCCTTGACCGTCACGTTGTCGATACGGACGCTGTAGTCATTGCTGCCGCCGTAGGCGCGCGGATCGGGCGCGGCGACATCGTTATTCGCCAGGGCCTGCAGCGTGCCCCACTGCTGGCCGGTGAACACCGCCATCGGTTCGGGGCGCTTGCTCTTGTTGATCGCGATACCGCCGGGCGGAAGCATCCCGCCGCGGTCGTAGACACCCATCTGGTGGAGCCAGTCCTTCATCGGGTCCGGCACCCCTTGCGGTGCAGGCGGTTTCACTGCTTCTGGCTGCCCCGCCTGGTTCGGGTTAGGCGTTGGCGCCGGCGTCGGTGGCGGCACCGCAGGCCCCGACGGCGTCGGGCTTTGAATGGGCGGGGCGGCTGGTGCCACACCAGAACCGGTACCGGGGTCGGCCGCTTTCACCGGCGCACCAATGGGTTGCTGGCCGGGCAGCTGGCCGGGCTGCACCGGGCCACCGGGTTGCGATCCCGGTCCGGGCGGCACGCCGGTGCCGGGATGCTGTTGTTGTTGCGCCTTTTCGCCCGTGGTGACAGCCGCAGGCTGGCCGGGCGGTTTTGGAATGAATGCGTTGGGGTCGGTCGACAGCCACCGCGGCACACCGAATGGCATCAGGATTTCGGCGGCGGCGTCGGTGAAGATGCCGGCCATCTGGAAGCCGTAGTTAACGCCCTTCTTGGCAATGTCGGTGCCCAGACCGATAGCGGTGGACGCCGCGGCGGACGCGGCCCCGCCCGATCCTGGCGCAAATGCGTTGGCGCCCATGCCCGCTGCCGATGATGCGGCGGACGCGGCCTGGTCGATGCCCTGGTTGATCGCTGACGCGGCCATCATGTATAGGCCCGACGCGAAGCTGGTACCGGCCTGCCCGCTGGCACCGGCTCCGGCGGGAATATAACCCTCCGTGCGGATCGGGCTGTCGGCGGGCTGCCCCGCTAGCGCGAGGTCCGCGTCCGGCTGCTGGCCGCCCATGCCGAGGATGGCGGCCGCCGGGCTAGGGCCGCCGCCCATGCCTTCACTGCCCGGCAAATACCAGTGGTCCTCGAATTGCGGGTCGAGCGCTCCATGCGCGAGTGGGGTGCCGATCTGCACACCGTTGCTCGAGGATTCGACGTTCCGGCCGTCCGGCAATGTCCCCGCCATGTGGCTGTTTGGTCCGCCGCCGCCGTGGTGGATGCCGAGCTGGAAGGTTCCTGGCTTGGTGCCGGGCACGAAACCGTATGCGCGGAGGTCGGTTTCGGTGTTGAACCGCGGAAGGTTCTGTCCAGTGAGGTGGTTGTACATCTGGCTCATCAGGCCAGAGCAGTCGTACAGGGTGCCGTACTGGTAGGGGTGGCCTTGCTGGGCGGCGACCCACTGCTGGAAAGCGTTTTGCTGCTGCGCGGGTGCTTCGGGCACCTTGATCGGCTGCGTTTCGGGCATCGGGAGCGGCGGCACCACACCACCGTCATCGAAGCGCGGCAGCGTCATGCCGCCGTTGAGCGCCGCGACGATCGCGGCGCCGCCGCGGTCCATGGCGGACTTCTTGACGACGCCCTCACCCGCGGATACCCGGGCGGTTGGGATGCCGTCAGCGCCAACCCCGAGGATCGAGTCGGAAACGCCGGTGCCTGGGCCGTAAATCTTGCCGGCCGGTGTCACACCGC
Organism: Mycobacterium sp. NGS27; assembly: GCF_059813005.1. Classification (NCBI taxonomy): domain Bacteria; kingdom Bacillati; phylum Actinomycetota; class Actinomycetes; order Mycobacteriales; family Mycobacteriaceae; genus Mycobacterium; species Mycobacterium sp. NGS27. The sequence goes on along the minus strand of NZ_JCALDT010000010.1, from coordinate 66,620 downwards.
CCTTGGCGCGCTTGGGCACCGGCGGCAGCAGCATGTCGCCGATGTTCGCCGGCGGCGGTGGGGGCGCCATGGGCACCGGCGGTTGTGCTGGTGCCGGCGCCGAGGGAGTCAGGTGCTTGTCCAACCCATTCGACGGGTCGGTGAGGCCCAGCCAGTCGGGTACCTTGCCGAATAGCACGTGCCCCCAACCGTGCTGGCCTGGATCGAAAGTGTTCGAGTCGATATGCAACGCCTTATCGATTTCTAACGCCGCCGCTGCGGCCGCGGCCAGCGGTCCGGCCATCGCGGAAGCTGCCGTGCCGATTGACTGCAGCTTTCCGCCGATACCCGGGGCGTCGTTCCCCAACGCCCGCAGAATCTGCCCAGTCCCGTCGACTTGCGTCTTGAGGTCGGTAAACGTGGACTGCAGCGGCCCCACCTTGCCGGCAAGGTCTTGCACGGCGGTCGCGGCGCCCGTTTGACCAATCGCCTTGAGGGCATCCGAAACACCATTCAGCGTGCCGGCAGCGTCCCGGTCGCGGATGCCCGTGATCGCGTCCCCGATGCTGTGCATGCCGTCCACCACTGGGGCGATCTGGCCGCTAATGCCTTGCAGCCATTGACCAACCGGGCTGTCGCCGATCGCCCTACCGACCGCGCCGCCGGCCCGCCCGGCCGCGTCTACCAGGATCCGATCGAGGTCGACGCCCGCCGTTTTCGCGGCCTTGTTAACGGAATCGATGATGGACCCGCCGACGGCATCTCCCGCCCGCTTGCCGGACTGTTTCGCCGCGTCCCCGATGCTCTTATCGAGTGCGGTGCCGGCAGACTTTCCGGCCTTCTCGGCGCCTTGGCGGACTCCCTGCTCGAGCGCATCCCCGGCAGCCTTGCCGGCGTCCTGGCCGGCTTTTTGGGCGCCGGATGTGATCGCGTCGCGGACCGACTTCCCGGCCGCGGTGGCGCCCTTGGTGATTCCCTCGTCGATTGCCTTGCCCGCGGCGTCGGCGGATTTCTGGGCGGCCTTCTCGATGCCGGTGATTTCGGCGGTGATCTCTTTCATCGCGTTGCCGGCCCGCTTGACCGTCAACTCGATGTAGCCGCTGGCAAGTTTGGTCGCCATCAGGTCACTCCTTGGTGTGCTAGGCATTCCGGCCGCGCAACAGCCAGAAGGTGCTCAAATTCGTTGTCCGTTAATGAACGGACGTAAGCCTCAATCGCCAACTGCAGGATCGTCACAGCGTCGCCCGGCGAGGTGTTCGTCGATGGCGGCGCGGTGAAACACCCACGTCCGCCCGACGGGGTTCCCGCCGAGCGCCCGCGCGTTGGCGTTGTCGCGCACCCAGCGGTCGCTGCAGCCGACGAGCTGCGCGACTTGCTGGGCGCTAAGTAGTTCGCACTCACACTCTGATGTTCGCAAATCCATTGCGCCAGAGGTTCCGTCGGCGGAACTGGCTGCAGTTAGCTCCGAGTCAAGCCACCGAATGATCTCGCGCAGGCCGTGTGTCGGCTCCCGTTTGTCGTTGCGCCGCATCAGCAGCTCGACGACCGCGGCGCGGCACTTACTCAAGTAGACGTGACGCTGGGCATGGGTGGTGGGCATCAGCCGCTGCCGTCCGGTACCGCCCGCCGCACAACGTCAATCACTCCCGCGCCGGACACCACCAGGTCGGCGAGCGTGCCGTCACCGATCGGAATGTCCTGCGCTGCAATATGTGGGCGGTTTGTTACATGATCCGGCCTGGGATCCCACACGTAGCGCACACCGCGGCCACCTTCTTCAAAGGCGATCTCCGACACCACGGGGCGGCCGTCGTCGTAGGCTAGCGGGTCGCCGCCGATCGCCTCGAGGTGTTGATCTAGATCGCTTGCGAGCGACCCCAGGTGCGCGGCCGCCCACTCCAACAGGGGTGCAACCTCGGTCAGGTGCTCGGGCACCTGGTCATGCAATCGAGCGAAGTCGTCGACCATGTTGTGCAGCCGGGCGCGGGCGTTCTTCACGATGTCAGCTGCCGTGTAGTCGTACTGGCTCACGATCGCCCTCCAGTCTGGGCGGAAGCGCCCTCAAATGCCTTCTGTCGTAACCCGTGGTTCGATACACCAGGGCTCGGGTCTTCGTCCGCCCATGCAGCGTGCGGGCGCATCAACCACGGTGCGGCAGGCAGCGGTGCGTGCCACGTCGAGGCTGGCGCACCCGTCGGAGACGGCGGGAACCAGCGGACCGCGCCGCCATCGGCCGACGGATTCACGACGCCGCCTTCGGTCGCTGACCGCGCTGGCGCCGATTCGGCACAGAACGGGCGACCTCTGACACGAAGCCCTTGCTCACGTCCAGCGCGACAGCAATGTCGACTTGGCGCACACCGGCCGCCAGCGCAGCCTTCACGGCCGCCGCGAGGGCTTCACGCCGCGCGTCCGACCATTTGCGAGCAGGCCACGTCCGGCCGTTGCGGCCTACCACTCTGGCGTCGGCAGGCAGGTCGCGGCGCTCGGCCTGTACAACCGGAGCACAACACCCCCGGCGGGCCGCCTCCTGGCGCGACGACAACAAGGTCGGCTGTTTCACGATGCCCTCGCGTCGAGGCCGGCGGCGAGTGTCAACTGCCGTTGCGACTTCCGCGACTTCAACTCCGCGGCCATCACGCTGCGCGCGTACACGATGGCGGGTGGATCCACGTAGAGCCGGCCAGCGACAACCCCGGCCGGCATCCGGTCCGCCGGCAGCGACTCCGCCCAGGCGGCGCAGCGCTGCATCTCACGGCACCCCAGGCAAACGTCCGTGGCCGCGTCGATCGTGTCGCGGCTCGAGCGCACTTCTACATCCGCCATCCACGTCTCGGCCCGGCAGGCCGCCTTGAGAAGCCTCGGCACGTCCGCGGCCACGCCGAGCAGAGCGGCTAGGTCCGGGGCGTTCATTGGTCACCGCCGCGATGGCGCTGCTTCGTCAAGGGGTAAAACTCAATGACTGCGGCGGCCTCGTCGCCCGCGAGGCACAGCAGCAGACGGCGGCCGCTCCCTCCGTCGGCCTCGATCATGCGGTCGAACTGATACCGCCGACCGCGGATCGTCAGGATCGCCGCCGTGCGCCACGGGCGGCGCCACAAACGGCGCTGCGGCACGAGGGGGTCGGCGGTGACCGCTGGGCGCACTGAAGCGGAGTGAGCTGTTTTTTCCGTGCCAGTTGTGTGCTCAGTGCAGTGCGCCTCTATATACGCACTGGCGCACTGGCGCACTGACTTTTCTGTGTGCGCCGGCGCACTGGCGGCGCACTGCGGCGCACTGGCGCACTTGGGGTTCACGCTGCCCCCTCGATAACGTCGCGGCATGATTCGTGGAGTCCGGCTTGCCCGGCCGCAAGCGGCTTCCCGCAGTCCCCGCACGGCTGCGCTATCGAATGCAGCGTTGAGCGCCGCGGCCCATCGTCGACACGGATCAGTCCGCGTCCCACGCCGCACTTGATCGCGGCGCGTACGGCCGTCCGTGTGTGTTCGCCAGTGACGGCCAGTTCGATCGATCGGCCGCTGAGCCCACCTTCAGAATTCCGTGCGGCATCAGATAGCAGATCAATCACGGCGTTGAGTGCCGCCTCGGCCTCAGCATCGCCCCGCGACCCGGCAGCGTACGTAAGGTGCCTGGTGGTCTCGTTGAAGGTCAGCCGGCCCTCGGGGACTGAGACATCGCGGCCATACGCAGAGAAGTAGCGCGCCGACGCGGGGGATTCATCTTCCCTGACGAGTTTCCAAGTCGCGTCTGGCCAGTCCAGCAGCCGCGAGTCGCCGCGGGAGCGTTCCCCTTGGTGCCCCATGTGGTGGATCAGCATCGCATCATTGATGCCGGCCTCCTCGAGCATCGCGTCGAATTGGACGAGGAACAGCCCGGCGTCGCGATTCTCATCGAGACCGAAAGCATCGAGGATGGGGCGCAGGCAGTCCAAGATCAGGTAGTCGCACCCGAGGTCGCGGAACCGTTTCGCCCACGCCCCGCGGCATTTGTCATCAAACAGGTTGAATGTCGCGAGCTTCCCGCGCAACGTAACAACGTCGGCGACCGCGTCGGTGTTGCGAATGCCTTGGCGGCCAAGCCAGTCCTGCACGGTGTGCTCGGATAGCTCGTCGTCGATCATCGCGAGCGCGCCAGCTGGCTGATGGATGGCGAACCGGCCGAGGAACGGTTCACCGTCGACTAGTGAGCGGGCAAAGTTGCCGCTGAGTGTTGTTTTGCCCGCTTTGTATTGGGCCTCGACGATGATGCGGGCTTCGATCGGTAGCACCCCGTCGATCCGCCACCGCGTTGGCGGGCACGGCTGTGCTAGCAGCGCGGTTAACGATTTGACAGGCGGGTATTCGATCTTCGGCCGTTGCTCGGCGTCGACGAGTTCCTTCGCCGCCCGGTCGATTCGGATCTGCAACGCGCGGTTACGGATAGCGTTATCCAGCGCGTCTTGCGCGTCCGGCGTCGGCTGCCCGTCCGCCTCAGCGGCCGCGCTGACCGGTTTGTATCCGAAGTCGGTGTTGCGGAACGATTCAGCGCCGCCGAGGAGTGCTTTGGCCGCGGCGCTCATATCACCGTCGTGGTTGAGGAGGGCGTACGCACGGAACTTCGTGTAGCCATGTGGGTCTCCGGGGTATGTGGTCTCGAATTCTGTGCTAGTCGAATGCACGAACAGGCAGCCGTGCCGCACGGTGGCGCTGCAGTCCGACGTGTGGGTCGGGTGCAGCCAGACCGCTCCGTCGGCGTCTGGATCGGCGCTGATGCACGTCCAGCCGTGCGGCGCAAGCACGTCCGTCCAACCGTGCTCGGCGTTGTATCGATCGGCCACGGATTCGCCGGCGTAGGCGCTTGGTAGGCGGGTGATCGGCGCCGAGGCGGGGGTACCTGGTGCTTGCGGAGGGTATAGCGCCTCAGCGGCGCCGACACGTGATTCGGCTTCAGCGACGGTCAGCGGCTGCGCTGTGGCGTTGACGGTGAGGGTCACGGGCACCGGATTGTTGATGTCCTTATAGTTCGTGGTGCCCGGCGCCCGTAGCACTCTGGTGATGTCCCACACCGCATCTGGCTTGCCCGCGCCTTTTTCGGCCGCGACCGCAGTGACGATCCGGCCGAACCGTGCGAGTAATTCCGCGGCCGCGGCGGTAGTGAAGCCATCGGTGACGTCGCCCTCTGCGATCGGCCAGTACAAATGGACGCCGTGCCCTGAGCCGACGATCATCGACGGCGCGCCGAACAGGGCCGTGAGTGTGTCGATGATGGATTCCCGTTGCGCCAAGCTGGTGTTCTTGTCGTCGAGTTCGGTATGCATGGCCGCGAGGCGAGACACGTCGGAGAGGGTGCCGCGCCCTGTCGTGGCTGTGGTGGGGTTGAACCCGATCCAGTAGCATGCTGCGGCGGTCGCGTTGTTGACGTAGGCAGCGAGGTCGCCGGCATCGATGATGCGGGATTCGAATTTTCCGCCCGGGCGTAGCTGGCGGTTGAACGAGACCCGCTCTCCCCGCTGGTAGTTCAAGACGTGGATGTATGCCTCGATGTCGGTCATGCCCGCGTAGCTGACTGCTGCTGAGCACCTTTCACCTTCTGCGGTATCGGCCGTTTGTTCGGGGGCCAGCCCTAGGTTGTGATACCACGCCATCGTTTCAGCGGATGTCTGAGCGCTCATGCGGCGTCACCGCCGTCGTAATACTCGTCGGCCTGGTGCTGGACGCAGCCTTCGTCGTCCTCACGCCCTAGGTATTGCAGCGCAGCTTCCTGGATGCCTCGAGGGCACATATCGAAGTACCTCTCGTCAACGACTGCGCGTTGCACTCTGCGCCGCCAATCTCTGCCCCACTTATCAATCGCGGCGGAATCGCGTTGTGCTACAATGATTTCACTAAGGGATGTTGAGGTGCCCCGGTCTCGGCCGGGGCCTTCTTCTTTTGTGGGCGCCTCCATGGCGCAGCTCCTTCGGGTTCGTGCTCGCGGCCCGTCAAATTGGCCCAGTGGCCCCGCGGAGCTTGTTTGGGTGAATTGTGTTGTGGGCTATTGCGTTAGGCGGCTCCTACGTGGAGGCTCAGTGTGGGTTCCCGGTACAGCGCCTACCACCGCGTCGTCTAGGCCGAGCCAAGCGTTGAGGTCGGCGCGGCGTATGCGGATGAGCCGGGGCCCGACGCGGCGCGCGGGTAGTGTCCCATCTGCGACTCGGCGCCTAATGGTGTCCTTCGAGACGTAGGCTGTTGCGGCCGCCTCGGTGATGCTGACGAAAGCGCTTGAGGCGCTGCCTGTTTCCTTGCTCACGTATGCAACGTAAGCACAATTTCGCGCTGTATGCGTTTTGCGCTAGACGTTATTTGCCCATCACCGCACTAGTTTGCGTAACCACACGGAAAAAGTGTCGCCTGGGACGGTCGCCCCTGTCACGCATAGTCACGCGTAGTCGGCAAATGACAAACTTCGTGTGTCGCCTGGGCTAATTTGCTGGCGGTTCAGCGAGTTTCGACAGCGCATCGGCCACCTCAGCGTCCCGCCCGGCTGCGATCGACTGGTACCGCAGGCTGGCTTTTGCGGTGCTGTGACCGAGGCGGTCCATCGTCTCGCGGAGGTTGCCGACGCGGGCCGCGGACGTGCCAGCGAAGTGTCGCAGGTCGTGCTGGGTCGGCCGGGGCAGCTTCTCGCCATCCCGGCCGATGTCGTCCAGGGCGGGCACGAGATAGGAGTCGCGGAACACCTTGCCGTCGAGATGGCATCCCCCGCGCGCCGGCGGCCACAACAGCGCCTCCGACGATTGCCCAACAAACTTCGCCATGTGGTCGATCAGGTCGGCCCGAATGTGTGGCGGCACGACGACGGTGCGCCCTCGGCCTGATTTCGGGGTGTCGATGTGGCATACACCTTCGCGGCGGGTGGTGCCGCGTGCGATCGTGATTGTCATGCAGTCCGGGGCAACGTCTTTGCGTCGCAGCTCGGCCAGTTCGCCCCATCGTGGGCCGCACCAGGCGGCGACGAGGATCAGCGCTCGGAAGCGTTCGGGCCGGATGGCGTCGGCCAGTGCGGCGACCTCGGCGGCTGACAAGATGACGGGCTGACGTTTCGTCGGCGTGTGCATGGCCTTGGGTATGTGGGCCGGGTTCGACGGCAGTAGCTCGTCAACGACGGCCGTCGCCAACACGCTGTGCAGCAGTTGGTAGGCGTGGGCGCGGGCGGTCGGCTTAGAGCCGCTGAGGTTGGCGAACCACGCGCGAACCGCGGCGGGAGTGACGTTGCGCAGCGGTAGCCGGCCCAGGCTGGTGTCGGTGATGAATCGTGCCAAGGTGGACTCATATCCGACCCGTGTGCGAGCTTTCAGCGGCCGCTGTTGGATCCACTGTTTCGTGAATTCGGAGACGGTGACACCACCCGCGAGGCGTTCGGCTTCACGTTGGGCCGGCGGGGTCCATGCGCCGTGCTCGACGAGGCGGCGCTCGTCGGATAGCCAGCCTTCGGCGTCGATCTTCGCGGTGTAGGTTGCTTTTGCGGTGTGCCGCAGCAGGTCGGGGCCGACGTATGACGCCTGCCATTTGCCTGACGGCAGCTTGCGGAGCTTCCCCCATGATCGCCGCGCCATTTCAGGTTACCTTCCCGCCGTGCCCCACACGTGCACCAGGCATGCGGATTCATGCTAACCCTTGCGTAATTGTGTGCGTAACCTACTATTGGCATATCGGCAGGTAGACGCAGATTTCTGCAGCTAACTGCCGGTGACAGCACCGGACGGAGCGGCATTTTCGAATCCTGCCGGGGGCACCACCTGACCAGTACGGCCACAAGTCCGCGCAACGCGGTGCCGTTAGTCCCAGATTGTGATCACCGGTCCTGCTCGGCCGTTTTCGCCGAGCTAATTCGACGACACATGCGCGATCCGGATTTCATAAGCGAAATCCGGATGCGGCCGTTGGCACATTCCTCACGTCATTTGGGGATATTCGCGTAGTCCCCGGTATGGCGTGAATATCTGCGCTTAATGCTAACCGCCGATTTGAAAAGCGACCATTGCCGCTTGGCAGGTTTGGGTTCTTCGTCGATATGGTCTGAACCGTTGCGATCGGGCGTGCAGGGGAAGAAGTTCACCCTGCTGTGCAGAAGTACTGGCTCCGCCCAATAGTTCCTGTCCACCTTGTCGATGAACCGTTGGGCGGCATGCAAATCCTCCATGACCTCTACCACCCGCTCGTTGCGGATATTGGTGTGCTCGACGGCCCATACCTCCGTGGGCCACTCCGTCGCGAACAACACCGTCATGGCGTTGGGCCGATCGCCACCGACTCAGCGCGCAGGCTCGCCGATTCGTCCGGATTGCTGTCTAAAGGTGATTGGCATGCTTTGTCGTAGCATGTCGAAGTTGTCGGGATGCCGAAGAAACCCAGCATAAGCAAAGTGGGCATCTCCTGGTGGGGATAACCGGATGCTATGGACGCCGCTGAAATCACGGTCGCGAACCCTAGAGCGCCCGTCATCGCCATTTTCGTAACGTTCATTCGCTAACTGTAAGGACATATATCGCCAGACTCGCTGGCCGTGTTTTTTTCGTGACTTATTCGGAATGCTTCTTAGACACACGTATAGCGGCTGTGCAAAAACCGGGTTTGCCGCCCGTCACTTCAGCTTCGTGCCAGCACGAACGCCTCGATGCGTCGATCTTTGGCCCGCGCTTCGTACTTCCGCCAGCCCGGATACATCTCGACCCCTTTGGCCCAGATCTCGTCGCGCTCGCGTGGCGTCGCGAGCCGTGCGGTGGCAGGCCAGGTATCGCGGCCGATGGTGACGGTCGCTTGCGGATGGGCTTTCAGATTGTGGTACCAGGCCGGATGCCTGCTGCCACCGAAGTTGGAGGCGATGAGGCCCACGCCGTCCGGATGCGGGATGCCGTAGACGGCGACGGTGCGTGGTTCCCCGGTTTTGGCGCCCGTGGTGGTGAGCATGACGACGGGGACCCCGGTCGCGACCTCTGCGAAGCTGCGCCTACCACCGGTGGCCTTGGTGATGAGGCGGTCGAGGTGGTGCGCGGTCGGGCGAAGCAGCGCCACACCCACGGTCGTGGAGGCGAAGCGGCGCATCGCTCGATGGAAGGCATTTGCGTCGTCAAACGATCGCTCGGCCATGCTGCCATTGTGGTGCCTGCGCCCGATAGTGGACAAGCAATCCGAAAAACGCACCCCACGCGTCACAAACGACACTAAGCTGCTGGTCGTGGGGGCGAAGGTGTTCGCTAAGGGCCGCTGGCGATGGCTGGCGATCGCGGCTTCGCTCGTCGTCTCCGCCGCGATGATCCACGCGCAGGGCACCAAGCCACGGTGCTGCGTCGAGACCCCCGCAGCGGCTCCCAGCACCAGCGCGGTGGCGGCTCCGCCACCCCCCGGCGCGCCGCGCGCCGCCACCCCGGCCGAGGTAGAGGCCTTGACGGCGATGGCACCCCCCGCGCCTTCCGCAGGCACGCAATTTCAGCTCGCCTTGCCGCGCGGCGTCGCGTCCGAGGAACGGTTGCAGGTCAAGACCATTTGGGCGGCCCGCGTCATCAGCGTGCTCTTTCCTCAGATCAAAACCATCGGCGGATACCGTGAGGACCCGTTGCCGTGGCATCCCAACGGGCTGGCGATCGACGTGATGATCCCGAACTTCCGTAGCCCCGAGGGCATCGAGCTCGGCAACCAGATCGCCGGCTACGCCTTGGCGAACGCAAAACGCTGGAGCATCAACCACGTGATCTGGCGGCAGAAGATCTACCCGGGCGTCGGCGGCGGGAACTGGATGGCGGACCTGGGCTCAGAGACCGCCGACCATTACGACCATGTTCACATCGCCACCGGCGGCGGCGGCTACCCGACCGGGCACGAAACGTATTACATCGCCTCGATGACCCCGGCGCCGCCGGACTGATCGAGGCGGCTCCGTCATGCCGGCCCGGCGGCGAACGCCGCCACCGGCATTTCGACGCTCCCCTGGCAGGGACCGCTGATGATGTCCGTGTGCCATGTTCCGCGTAGCGACCCATCGGGCTGCGGTGCGTAAAAGGCCCACGACCTCGCCGGTGCCCACACCTTCGGAACGCCTTCGCCCATATAGCAATCCCACTGGAAGTCGAAGCGCTCGACCCACTTGGCTCCGTCCCAGACGTAGTGCGACGGCTGGGGCAGCGTCGGGTTCTTCGGCGTGGGGCCGTTGGTAGCGGTGGCCACGCATGTACCCGACGAGCATGCGGTGACGAACACGTAATCCGCGCTGAAGGTCGGTTCGGCTTGTTTGGCGGCGACGCTGGTGCCGGATTTACTCACCGCATACCGCACCAGCGAGTATTTCCCGTTCCACGATGCCGACAGGGCATTCGCCCACCCGCCGGGTGCTCCGACGACCAACGCGGCGACGGCGGCAACCATCGCAACTACCCGAAACCCCGGCCGCATTGCGTCAATGGTGGGCGTTCGATGACGCGGCGCGATCTCGGCGCGGACACGATCACGGTGTCCTCGCGGGATTCATCACCCCCGCAGGAGAAACAACCCGTAGGCGGCGACCGACTGCGCGTCGGCGATGACTCCCCCGCGAATCATCTGCTCGACCTCTGCACGCGAAAACCACGCACTGCGCATGTCCTGCTCCTCGAGCTCTCGGTCGGCTTCTCCTTCGGCGATACCCGTCGCCAAGAAGACCCAGCCGCGTTGACTGGTCATTCCCGGGGCGACGTCGAGCTGGCCGAGCGCTTCGAAGGACGTTGCGCGCAACCCGGTTTCCTCGCGTAACTCGCGTTCGGCCAGTTCGGCCGGTTCGGCGTGGGCCAGATCGGGAGCGGTGCCTTGCGGAAACTCCCAGCGCCGCTCATCGAGGGGATAGCGAAACTGCTCGACCAGACGGAAGCGCTGCCCGTCGTAGGGCATGACGAGCGCGTAGGCCGGCTTGTCGACGACGCTGTAGATGCCCACGCTGCCGTCGGCGCGACGGATGTCATCTTCTCGCAGCACCATCCACGCGTTCCGATAGATCTCACGGCTCGCGAGGCGTTCGATGAAAGTCACGACGCCAGTATGGGGGACGCCAAGATCACGTCGATGCGAGCGTTCTGGTCACCCGCGGACATCCAGGTCCTATAGATCGAGGCTCGCCGATTTCGTTGCCCGAGAGCTCAACTCGGAATTCGGCCGAGGATGGCCTGCACCAGGGTGGTGGCGTCGTCGCCGAGATCGCGTCCGATGACATCGACGTCGACCACGACGTTGGCCTTGGCCGCCACGGCGCGCAGCGCGCTGGTGTGCTGGTTGCCGACGTCGGTGGTCCGCCCATTGTCCTGCACGGCCCCCAGGGTGCTGCGCACCGATGTCACCGGCCCAATTTGCACCGGGTTTCCGACGCTGTAGATACCGGACACGCCGCCGTGCGAGTACGTCAATTGTCTTCCGGCGCAGCTGTTGATGTGATTGACCGCGCCGGTGACGAAACTCTTTGCGGCCGCGGCATTGTCGAATGTCGCGACGAACTCCGAGACCCCGTGCGGGAAACCATTGGTGTGCTGACCCAGGTCCACGCCGTAGATCGCACGATAAGCGCTGTCGCGATAAGACGCCGTCAAGCCGTTGAATACCGCTTCGGTGCATTCCGGGGGGACAAAGCTGTCGCCGGGCTGCAGCTCGTGCGTCTGGGTCCACGTCTTGTTGACGTACATGCCGGGCGCCTTGATGAGGCCCGCGACGTCTTCGCCGGTGAGCACCAGCGATTGCAGGCCCTCGGGCGTCACCGACGGTTCCGGCGGTGCGGCCGTGGTGGCACTCGGCTTCACCGCGCCCCCGGCGGTGGTTCCCCCGGAGTGCGCCGTCGGCTGTCCGGCGTGATGGTTGCCGAGGGTCGCCCACAACACCAGTGCGACGACGGCGAGCACGGTGAACGCGTACGACAGCGTCAGTCCGACCAGTGCGCGATTGCGGCCGCGGTCACCGCGCCGGCGGATATCCCTAAGGGCGAAGTGCCCCAACACCACTCCGACCGGAGCCAGCAGAAATGCGAACACCACCGACAGCGTCGCCAGCGTGTTCACTTCATCCGATGGCGGGTGCGGGGGCGGTGGGCCCGGCGGCGGAGGCGGCGGCGCGCCGGGGTCGAAGGGGTTGGGCCAACTCGGGCCCGGCCAGCTAGCGGTCATAGGAGCGGGTCGTAGTCAGTGTCGTGGCCTCCCGTTGGACTTCGCGCGCTCGAAGGCGAAGCACAGAATGTCGTGATCTTAAGTGAGGTTGACGGGCTTGAGAATTCAGCCGACCCCTTCGTCGACTTCAGCGCATTTACCGCGTGATGGACCTCCTCGGCGAACCATCTTCACGTTTGAGGACATGTCGCGCTGGCGTCAGTGGGCATAGTGCCCGATAGTCGTAACAACAAGTGAGCGCCGATGTCATCAGAGGTGGGGTTTATGCGTGACGACTCACCATGCTGGAACGACCGCGATCGTGCCGGGGTCGTCGCGGCGGAACGCATATGAGCACGCGCCGCCACATCATCGTCAGCGGCGACGACGTGCTCGCGACCACGATCGCCGAGGAACTGAACCGCGCGGGCGCCACGATCGTCAAGCTGCACAGCGAGGAGCTCAGCGGTGCCGATCTTGCCCGCGCGAGCGCGATCGTGTGCGCGGGTGCTGATGACGCGAAGAATCTCGAAATCGCCTTGCTGGCAAGGAAAACGAACCCGAACGTGCGCGTGGTCGCCCGCCTGGGCAACGACGTGCTGCGTGCAGCGGTGGCCGCCGACAACGGTCCTGGCGCCATTCTGGACGTCGCCGATCTCGCGGCACCGTCGGTCGTCGAGGCCTGCCTGTCAAGCCACACGCACCCCGTCGAGGCGGCCGGGATCGAATTTCTGGTGTCGGGAGCCGAGGCGCCCCGCGACGCGACGCTTCGCGAGATCTACGGCGACCTGGCACCGGTAGCGGTGATCCACGGCGAAAACTCCGCTACGCCCGCCGAGGTGGTGCCATGCCCGGGGCGAGACCATGAGGTGCGTGCCGGTGACTGGACGGCCATGATCGGCAGCGCCGATGAGCTGGCCGCGCGCGGGATAAAGACGCCCCGGCCGAGCGCGACACGCTCTCGCCAATCGTGGATGCGGCGACTCTCGGACGCGGCGCGGGCGATGCGCGACGACGTCAATCCCATGCTGTTCCCCGCGATCCTGCTCGCGATCACCCTGTTGCTCGCGTCGACCGTGGTCGTGCACTTCTCCTACACCAGGCCGCGCCTGTCCTGGCTGGACGCGCTGTATTTCACCGCGGAGACCATCACCACCGTGGGTTATGGCGAATTCGGCTTCGCCCACCAGTCGGCGTGGTTGCGGATATTCGCCGTCGCCTTGATGTTCGCCGGCGTGACAACCACCGCGCTGCTCGTCGCGTTCTTGGCGGACCTGCTGCTGTCACGCCGCTTCCTGCAGTCGGCCGGGGAACGGCGGGCACGCCATTTGCGCGACCACATCATCGTGGTCGGGCTGGGCTCGTTCGGCAGCCGCGTCGTCGGCGACCTGACCGCCGCCGGGTACGACGTCGCGGTGATCGAGCGCGACGAGAACAACCGGTTCCTGTCGACCGCGGACGAACTCGACGTGCCGGTGATCTTCGGGGACGCGACGCTGCGCCAGACGCTGGAGGCGGCCCGCGTCGACCGCGCCCGCGCCGTCGCGGTGCTGACCCAGGACGACATGGTCAACATCGAGACCGGAATCGTGCTGCGCGAGATGCTCGGTCCCCGGGTGATGCCCGAGGTCAACCGGCCCGACGTGCCGATCGTGCTGCGAATCTATGACCGCACCCTCGGCGACGCGGTGGCCAAGCGGTTCGGTTTCGAGAACGTTCGCTCGACCGTCGACCTGGCCGCGCCCTGGTTCATCGGAGCCGCGATGGGCCTGCAGGTGCTGGGCACGTTCTCGGTCGGCCAGCGTTCGTTCATGGTCGGCGCCATGCACGTGGCGGCCGGTAGCGAACTAGACGGGTTGCGGATGTTCGAGATGTCCACCCAGACCCGTGTCATCGCGATCACCCGCCGGGACACGCCCCTCGAGCTGCACCCACGCCGGGACGCGTGGCTTCGCGGCGGCGACACCGTCTACCTGGTGGGGCCGTACCGCGAGCTGCTGGAGACGCTGCGCAAGGGGCAGCCACCCCAGGAGGAGCCTGCCGCGAACGACGAGCGCCGGACGGATAAGGCGGCGACCTGAGGCTTGGCGGTTCGGCCGGCGAAGCGACGGCGACTACAGCCGTGCGGCAACGTCCGCTGCGCGACGAAGCTGATCGACGTCCGAGCTCGTCGGGATGAGCTGTACCTCGTCGGTGCCGATCTCCTCGAAGCCCCGCAGCACGGCCAGCAGCTCGTCTTCGCTGCCGGCCCAGCCCGTCGCCGGCGCCATCGCGTCGACGTATTCGGCCGGAATCCAGTTCATGTAGCGGCGCAGATGACGGTGGATCTGGGCGCGGGATTTTTCGGGTGACCCGAACGCGAACCAGAACGACGTGATCAGGTGGGGTTTGGGCTTGCCGGCCCGGGCCCAGGCGTCCCGGGTGACGTCGAACAGCTCGTTCTGCTTGGCGACGTCGAGGTCGAGGGTGGTGCCGGCCAGCCCGTCGGCCCACGCGGCCGCACTGCGGATGGTTTTCGGTCCGATGCTGCCGACGAACAACGGCGGACCGCCGGGCTGCACCGGCGCAGGCCCGACGGGCAGCACCGAGTCGGAGGTCTTCTCCCCGGCCCACACGCGCCTCATCACCGCCACGCGTTCGGCCATGCCGCGCATCGTCTGGGTTGCCGGATCGGCACTCACGGCGTGGTAGTCCTCGTGCCGGCCGCCCACCCCGATGCCCACGGTCAACCGGCCGCCGCTGAGCAGATCCCCGGTCGCCAGCCCCTTGGCGAGCAGCACGGGATCGTGCAGCTGCGGCACGATGACGGTCGTCAGCAGCCGCACCCGGTTGGTCCAGGCGGCCAGCGCTCCCAGCAATGTCAAGTTGTCCGGGTTGTCGAAGGCGATCCGTTCGCCCCAGCACAGCGAGGAGAACGGGCCCTCGTCGATGGCGCGCGCCCACGTCTCGAGCACCGTCGCGTCCAGATCCGGCTCCATCACCGGCATGGTCATCGCAATCCGCACGACGGCGATTCTGGCATGTTTCCCATGCGGCCTTTCAGTGGAACCATGGGGCGAATGGCGTTCACGAGTAGTTCCATCGCACATGTCCGACTGACCGTCACCGATATCGAGCGGTCGCGGCAGTTCTACGAGAGCGTGTTCGGTTGGCCGGTGCTATTGGAAGTCCCCGACAACGCCGACGAATCCGCCCGCAACCAGTTGAGCTTCCTGTACGGCGGCGTCATCTACGACCTCGGTGGCACGCTGCTCGGGCTGCGGCCGGTCGCCGATGACCGCTTCGACGAGGACCGAGTCGGCTTGGACCACATCGCCTTCCGCCTCGCCAGCAAAGATGAATTGGATTCGGCGGCAGCGCATCTCGATGAGCTCGGCGTCGTTCACGAGCCGCTCAAAGACATCGGGCCGTCCTACATATTGGAGTTCCGCGACCCCGACAACATCGCCTTGGAGTTAACCGCGCCGAAGTAGCGCGGCGTTGGCGGGCCGGGCATCGGAGTGGTTGACTGGAAAGAACTATGACCATCAGTTTCAACCACACCATCGTCGCGTCACGCGACAAACAGGAATCCGCCGGGTTTCTCGCCGATCTCTTCGGTCTGCCCGGCCCAAAGCCCTTCGGCCACTTCATGGTTCTCGAACTCGAGCACGGCGTGAGTCTCGACTACGCTGACGCACCCGAAGGCGCGGACATTGCACGGCAGCACTACGCGTTCTTGGTGTCCGAGCAGGAGTTCGACACCATCTACGACAGGATCCGCTCACGCGGCCTGCAGCACTGGGCCGACCCGGGCGCCAAGCGTCCCGGCGAGATCAACCACAATCACGGCGGGCGCGGGGTCTATTTCCTGGATCCCTCCGGCCACGCCATGGAGATCCTTACCAGCCCGTACGGATCGGCGGGCTGAGCGAGCAACCGCTGCGCCTAGTCGCCGGTGCGCGCTGTGCCGTGCCGCCGGCTTTCCTGCTCGCGATAGTCGTCGGCCAGCTGCACGACATGCTTGGGCAGGCCGCCGGAGGCGACGTCGGCCAGCGTCGTCTCCTCCAGCACCGAACGCATGCTGGCGCGCAGCGCGCGCCAGACATCGGTGAGCGCCGCCGTCGGTCCCGAGTACGGCAAGTCGCCGAGCCCGATGTCGCGGACACTGGCCAGCGGTCCGTCAATGCAGCGCAGCACATCGGCGATGCTGATGTCTTTGCCCGAACGGGCCAATTCATAGCCACCCTCGCGACCGCGATGGCTTCGCACCAGCCGGTCGGTACGCAGGTTGGTCAGGATGTCGACGAGGAATTGCGGCGGAATGCCCTGGGCGTGGGCCAGATCGTCGGTCTTCACCAGCGTTCCGTCGGGCACCGTGGCAAGCTGAACCATCGCCCGCACGGCATATTCCGCCTTCGCCGACATGCGCACGCACAGGATTGTGCCACCCGACGACACGATTTCGGCGCAGCCTGGCTGATCCGGCGGCTACCCGCGTGATTCGAGCAGGTCGACGACCCGCTGCGCCTGCTCCTCGACGGTGGCGTCGGGGGTGAGCCGAAGATCGGGGTTCACCGGCGCCTGATACGGGCTGTCGATGCCGGTGAACTGGCTGATCTCCCCCGCGCGCGCCTTGGCGTACAAACCCTTGGGATCGCGCGCCTCGCATTCCTCGATCGGGGTGTCACAGAAGACCTCGAAGAAATCGAAGCCGGCGTCGGCGTGCACATTGCGGGCCAGTGCGCGCTGCTCGGCCAGCGGACTGATCGCCGGCACCAGCACGACGATGCCGCAGTCGGCCAGCAGCGCCGCCACATGGGCCAGCCGGCGCAGGTTTTCGGCCCGGTCGGCCATGCTGAAGCCCAGGTCGGCGTTCAAACCGTGCCGCAGGTTGTCGCCGTCGAGAACGTATGCCAGAGAACCCTTTTCGAGCAGCTTCTGCTCGACCAGCATGGCCACCGACGACTTGCCGGATCCAGACAAACCGGTGAACCACACCGTCTTGCCCCGGGGCCGGGCCTCGGCGATGGCGGATGACTTGTGCCGCACGGTGTTCGGGCTCGCCGCCTGCGCCGATGCGTCGCGCAACACCATGCCTGCCGCCACCGTGCCGTTGGTGTGCGGGTCGATGAGGATGAACGACCCGGTGCTGGGGTTGCGCGTGTACTCGTCGAGGAGCAGCGGCACCTGGGTGCGCAGCGAGATGCGGCCGAGTTCGTTGAGCTGCAGCGCCGTTGCCGCCTTGTCGCGGTGCAGCGTGTTGACGTCCAGCCGGTAGTCGAGCGCAGTCACCTTGGCGTGCGTGGTGCGGGTGGTGTGCTTGATGACGTAGTCGCGCCCGGGTTCGAGTGCCGCATTGTCGGCCATCCAGCACACCGTCGCATCGAACTGCTGCGCGACGCGGGGCTGATTGTGCGTGCGGGCGATCAGATCGCCGCGCGAGATGTCGATCTCGTCGGCCAGAGTCAGCGAAACCGCCATCGGCGGAAAGGCTTCTTCCACCGGGCCGTTCGGCCCCTCGATGGCGGTGATGCGGGTCCGCTTGCCGACCGGCAGCACCACCACCTCGTCGCCGGGACGCATGACCCCGCTGGCGACGGTGCCCGCGTAGCTGCGGTGGTCCTGGTGTTCGCGAGTGTGCGGACGGATGACGTATTGAACCGGGAACCTCACGTCGACCATGTTGCGGTCGCCCGCGATGTACACCTCTTCGAGGTGCGACAGCAACGCCGGGCCTTCGTACCAGGGCGTGTGGTCCGACTTGGTCACCACGTTGTCGCCGTGTAGCGCCGAAAGCGGGATGGTGGCCACGTCGTGCACGTCCAGGCGGGCGGCGAAGGCGTGGAATTCGTCCCGGATCGCCTCGAATCTCTCTCTGTCCCAACCGATCAGGTCCATCTTGTTGACCGCGAGCACGATGTGCTGGATGCCCAGCAGGGACGCCAGGAAGGCGTGCCGGCGGGACTGCTCGAGCAGGCCGTGTCGCGCGTCGACCAGCACGATCACCAGCTGTGCGGTCGATGCGCCGGTCACCATGTTGCGGGTGTACTGGATGTGACCGGGGGTGTCGGCGATGATGAATTTCCGCTTGGGAGTGGCGAAGTAGCGGTAGGCGACGTCGATCGTGATGCCCTGTTCGCGCTCCGCCCGCAGGCCGTCGGTCACCAACGCCAGATCGGTGTAGTCGTGTCCACGGTCCTTGGACGTCTGCTCCACCGCGGCCCACTGGTCTTCCATGACGGCCTTGGAGTCATACAGCAGGCGACCGATCAGGGTGGACTTGCCGTCGTCGACGGAACCCGCGGTGGCCAAGCGCAATAACGTCGTCATCAGAAATATCCCTGCCGTTTGCGGTCTTCCATGCCCGCTTCCGAAATCCGGTCGTCGGCCCTGGTGGCCCCGCGTTCGGTCAGCCGCGACACTGCGGTCTCGGCAATGACCTCGTCGACCGTGGCCGCCTGCGATTCCACGCAGCCCGTGCAGGTGACGTCCCCAACGGTGCGGAAACGCACAGTCGCTTCGAACACCGGCTCGTCCGCGCCCGGCTGCATGTTGCGGTCGACCGCCAGCAGCATGCCGTCGCGGCGAAACACCTTGCGCCGGTGCGCGTAATAGATCGACGGCAGCGCGATGTTCTCCGCGCCGATGTAGGACCAGATGTCGAATTCGGTCCAGTTGGACAGCGGGAACACCCGAATGTGCTCGCCCTTGTGATGGCGGCCGTTGTAGAGGTTCCACAGCTCGGGGCGCTGGGCCTTCGGATCCCACTGACCGAATTCGTCACGGAAGCTGAACACGCGCTCCTTGGCGCGGGCCTTCTCCTCGTCGCGGCGCGCTCCCCCGAACGCGGCGTCGAACTTGTTCTCCCCGATGGCCCGCAGCAATGTCACGGTCTGAATCGAGTTGCGTCCCTGGCGCGGCTCGACGACGCGCCCGGCGTCGATGTCGTCCTGGACCGAGGCGATCACCAGGCGCACGCCGTGCTCGGCCACCAACTCGTCGCGGGTCGCGATCACCTCGTCGAAGTTGTGTCCGGTGTCGACGTGCATCACCGGGAAGGGCAGCCGGCCGGGTCGGAACGCCCGCAGCGCCAGGTGCAGCATGACGATGGAATCCTTGCCGCCGGAAAACAGCAGCACCGGCCGCTCGAACTCTGCGGCCACCTCGCGAATGATGTGGATCGCCTCTGCCTCCAGCGAGCGCAGATGACTCAATTCGTACTGCCCTGCGGCGGGGGCCACCTTCAGATCACCGGTCATAGCTTCCTTCGTAAAACCTGGCAGAACTGACCAGATTTAGCATCTTAGCAAGCAATGACACCAGGCCGGCCCGGCGCTGTCAACCTCGGGGCCTGCCAGCGCCCGGTCCGCGGCGTGCGCGCCAGCCACCGGACACATCGCGCCAAGGGCCACGACGACACTTTTGCGCCCGGATGGGGGTGCGCAAACATGGACGGATGCCAGCCTCCCCCTCCGCGCCGAGCGGCCGTGACGTCATCGCGCAATTCCTCCCGCAGTCCCCGTTCGTCGTCAAGCTGGGCATCGTCGCCGACCGGCTGGAAGAGGACGAAGTGCGGCTCCGGCTGCCCTGGGACCCTTCCAACGTGACCATCGGCGACATGGTCCACGGCGGCGCCATCGCCACGCTCGCCGATCTCACCGTCATGGCGGCGGCATGGTGCGGCGCGCAGGCCCCTCCCGAGCTGCGGGGCGTCACGGTGTCGATCGCGCTGGACTTCATGGCGCCGGCCCGGGCCACCGACCTGATCGGCGTCGGCCGGGTGTTGCGGCGCGGCCGGTCCTTGGTCAATTGCGAAGCCGAGATCGTCGACGCCCAGGGCACACTTGTCGCCAAGGCGCTGGCGACCTACAAGGTCGGCTGAGCCCGCGGGCAGCAGCCTCGAGCCGACGCGTCGTCGAGCGTGCGCTCAGGGCGAGATTCCGGCCGATTTTTCGCCGTGACAACACGCTCGGCGAAAAGGGCTCGGCTGAGCCCTAGAGCGTGACCTCGTTGAGCTTGCCGGTGGCCACATCGAAGACGAATCCGCGCGCGGAGACGTGCTTGGTGACGAACGGGCTGCCCTCGATGCGGCGCAGCGACTGCCGGACGTCTTCGGCGAGGTCGCCGAAAGCCTCTGCCGCCCATGGCGGCTTGACCCCGGTCTCCTCCTGGATGCTGCGCTTGAAGTCGTCGTCGGTGAAGGTGAGCATGCCGCAATCGGTGTGGTGGATCAGGATGATCTCCCGCGTTCCCAGCAGGCGCTGGCTGATGGCCAACGAGCGGACGACGTCGTCGGTGACGACTCCGCCGGCGTTGCGGATGACGTGGGCCTCTCCCTCGCCCAGTCCGAGGATGCGGTAGACGTCGAGGCGGGCATCCATGCACGCGACGACCGCGACATGTTTGCCCGGCGGCATCGGCAGCGGGCCCTCGAAAGTGCTCGCATAATCGGCGTTGTTGGCCAGGTATTCATCGGTAACCGTCACGCAGGCCTCCCTCACACGGTCGCGGCCTGAGCCGTGCTGCGTTTGCTGCACGGCTCGCACCGCGGTGGATCCTAACAACCGATCACACGCGATTCACGCATGAGAATCAACCGGATCCGAAGGCGAGACCAATGCCCCGCGCGCCGCGGGACGACGCTGTGCTGCGGGATCGATAGCCTGTCCCAATGCGACGTGGGGTGTGCGGGCGGACATGACTCGGTTCCTGGCACGCCGGTTGCTCAACTACGTTGTGCTGCTGGCGCTGGCATCGTTTCTGACGTTTTGCCTGACGTCGGTGGCCTTCAGGCCTCTGGACAGCCTGTTGCAGCGCAATCCGCGCCCGCCACAAGCCGTGATCGACGCCAAGGCCCACACGCTGGGTCTGGATGAGCCGATACCGATCCGCTACGCGCATTGGGCGTCGCACGCCCTGCGCGGGGACTTCGGCAAGACCGTCACCGGGCAGCCCGTCGGGACGACGCTGTGGCGTCGCATCGGGGTAACCCTGCGCTTGCTGGTCATCGGTTCGCTGGTGGGCACCGTGCTGGGCATAGCGGCCGGGGCGTGGGGCGCCATCCGCCAGTATCGACTCAGCGATCGCGTCGTCACCATGGTGGCACTGCTGGTTCTCAGCACGCCGACATTCGTGATCGCCAGCCTGCTGATCCTTGGCGCGCTGCGGGTGAACTGGGCCGTGGGCATCCACATCTTCGATTACACCGGCGAGACCTCACCGGGGGTGAGCGGCGGGACGGGCGCGCAACTGCTCGACCGGTTGCGGCATCTGGTCTTGCCGTCCCTGACCCTGGCGCTGGCCGCCGCGGCGGGATACAGCCGTTACCAGCGCAACGCGATGCTGGACGTCCTGGGCCAGGATTTCATTCGCACGGCGCGCGCCAAGGGCCTCACGCGCCGGCGGGCGCTGGTCAAGCACGGGCTGCGCACCGCATTGATCCCGCTGGCCACCCTGTTCGCCTATGGCGTGGCCGGCCTGGTCACCGGCGCGGTGTTCGTGGAGAAGATCTTCGGCTGGCACGGCATGGGCGAATGGCTGGTGGCCGGCATCGCGACGCAGGACACCAACATCATCGCGGCGATCACCGTGTTCTCCGGCGCGGTGGTGCTGCTGGCCGGCCTGCTGTCGGACGTGTTCTACGCGGCCCTCGATCCGCGGGTGCGGGTGTCATGACGTCCCAGCCGAACGTCGATGCCGCGCACGGGTTTTCGGGTCACGAAGTCGCGGACTTCACCTCACGCCGCACCCTGGTCCTTCGGAGGTTTGCCCGAAACAGGTTCGCTGTGGCATCGCTGACGTTCTTGGTATTGCTGTTCGTCGGTTGTTACGCCCTGCCCGCGGCGTTGCCCTATTCCTACGACGATCTCGATTTCACCGCCCTGCTGCAGCCGCCGAACGCGCGCCACTGGCTCGGCACCAACGCGCTGGGTCAAGACCTGCTGGCGCAGATCCTGCGCGGCACGCAGAAGTCGATGCTGATCGGTGTCTGCGTCGCGGTCATCTCCACCGGCGTCGCCGCCACCGTCGGGTCGGTCGCGGGCTATTTCGGCGGCTGGCGCGACCGCGCGCTGATGTGGGTGGTCGACCTGTTGCTGGTGGTGCCCGCCTTCATCCTCATCGCGATCGTGACACCCCGAATCAAGAACTCGGCCAACGTGTTGATGCTGGTCCTGCTGCTCGCCGGGTTCGGCTGGATGGTCAGCTCGCGCATGGTGCGCGGCATGACCATGAGTCTGCGGGAACGCGAATTCATCCGGGCCGCAAGGTATATGGGGGTGTCCAGCCGCCGCATCATCATCGGTCACGTGGTGCCCAACGTGGCGTCCATCTTGATCATCGACGCCGCGCTCAACGTCGCCTCGGCCATCCTGGCCGAAACCGGCCTGAGCTTCCTCGGTTTCGGCATCCAGCCACCGGACGTGTCGCTGGGAACGCTGATCGCCAACGGCACCCAATCGGCGACCACCTTTCCCTGGGTGTTTCTGTTTCCCGCGGGCGTGCTGGTGCTGATCCTGGTGTGCGCCAACCTCACCGGTGATGGCCTGCGGGATGCGTTCGACCCGGGCAGCGCGGTGCTGGGCGGGGGCGGCCGATGAGCGCGCTGCTCGAGGTGACCGACTTGGCGGTCACCTTCCCGACGGGTGGCACGCCGGTTTCCGCGGTGCGCGGTGTCAGCTACCACATCGAACCCGGAGAAGTCGTCGCGATGGTCGGCGAATCCGGTTCGGGGAAGTCCGTTTCGGCGATGGCGGCGATCGGTCTGTTGCCCGAGTACGCGCGGGTGCGCGGCTCGGTGCGGTTGCACGACACCGAACTGCTGGGCCTCGGCGATGACGCGATGTCGCGGTTTCGCGGCAAGACGGTCGGCATGGTCTTCCAGGATCCGATGTCGGCGCTGACGCCCGTCTACACCGTCGGCGACCAGATCGCCGAAGCGATCGAAATCCATCAGCCGCGGGTGGGCGGGAAGGCCGCCCGCCGGCGGGCGGTGGAATTGCTCGAGCTGGTCGGAATCGCGCAGCCGGAGCGACGAGCCCGCGCGTTTCCGCATGAGCTCTCCGGCGGCGAACGACAACGGGTGGTCATCGCGATCGCCATCGCCAACGACCCCGACCTGTTGATCTGCGACGAACCCACCACCGCTCTGGATGTCACGGTGCAGGCGCAGATCCTCGAGGTGCTCAAAACGGCGCGCGACCTCACCGGCGCCGGGGTGCTCATCATCACGCACGACCTCGGCGTCGTCGCCGAATTCGCCGACCGCGCCCTGGTGATGTACGCCGGGCGGGTTGTCGAATCCGCCGACGTGCAAACGCTTTACCGGGATCGCCGAATGCCCTACACCGTCGGGCTGCTGGGTTCGGTCCCGCGGCTCGACGCCGCCCAGGGCACCCGCTTGGTGCCGATCCCCGGGGCGCCGCCATCGCTGGCGGCGCTGGACACTGGGTGCCCCTTCGCTCCGCGCTGCCCGCTGGCCATCGACGAATGCCGGCTCGAGGAGCCGGTATTGCTTTCCGTGGGGGCCGATCACCGGGCCGCCTGCATCCGCACCGACGAGGTCGACGGGCGCAGCGCCGCGGACATCTACGGGGTCAGCACCGAAGCCCGGCAAGCGGAACCCGCTGACACATCGGTCGTCGTCCGGGTGCGTGATCTGACAAAGACCTATCGGCTGACCAAAGGCGTGTTCCGCCGCAGCGCCGGTGCGGTTCACGCCGTCGACGGCGTCAGTTTCGAACTGCGGCAGGGCCGCACCCTGGGCATCGTCGGCGAATCCGGGTCGGGCAAGTCGACCACCCTGCACGAGATCTTGGAACTGGCCGGGCCGCAGTCGGGTTCGATCGAAGTCCTGGGCACCGATGTCACCGCGCTGAGCGCCTCGCGCAGGCGATCGCTGCGGCGCGACATCCAGGTCGTATTTCAGGACCCGGTCGCTTCGCTCGACCCACGGCTACCGGTGTTCGATCTGCTCGCGGAGCCCCTGCGGGCCAACGGTTTCGACAAGGGGTGTACCAAAGTGCGCGTCGCCGAACTGCTCGACATCGTGGGACTGCGTCGTGCCGACGCCGTCCGTTACCCCGCCGAATTCTCCGGCGGGCAAAAGCAGCGCATCGGCATCGCCCGCGCGCTGGCTTTGCAACCGAAGATCCTCGCACTCGACGAGCCGGTCTCCGCGCTCGACGTGTCCATTCAGGCGGGGATCATCAACCTGCTCCTGGACCTACAGGAGCGATTGGGTCTTTCCTATCTGTTTGTCTCCCACGATCTTTCGGTCGTCAAACACCTGGCGCACGACGTCGTCGTGATGTATGCCGGCGCGATCGTGGAGCAGGGCGACAGCCGCCGGGTCTTCGCCGACCCGCAACACGAATACACTCGGCGGCTGCTGAACGCGGTGCCGCAACCGGATCCGGGCAGACGTGCCTAGGCGGGCGGTTAAGGAGGGTGCGCGGGTCGCCGCGGTGCTTCTCGCGATGGCCCTTGCGCTCGCGGGCTGTTCGCCGGCCGTCAATTTGATTCCGGAGACCGGCCACAACGCGCAGATCGGCGCGACGAGCGACGTCAACCCGCGTGACCCCGCCACCCTGCGAGACGGCGGCGACCTGCGACTGGCGCTGACCGAATTTCCGCCGAACTTCAACGTCTTGCATATCGACGGCAACTCGGTCGACGTCTCCGCGATAATGAAGGCCACCCTGCCCCGGGCGTTCGTCATCGGGCCCGACGGCTCGACGACGGTCGACACCGACTACTTCACCAGCATCGAGCTCACCGGCATTGCGCCGCAGGTGGTTACGTACACGATCAACCCCAAGGCGGTGTGGTCCGACGGCACGCCGATCACCTGGGAGGACATCGCCAGCCAGATCCACGCCCTGAGCGGCGCCGACAAGGCGTTCGAGATCGCCGGGCCCAGCGGTGCCGACCGCGTCGCGTCGGTGACCCGCGGCGTCGACGACCGCCAGGCCGTCATGACGTTCGCCAAGCCCTACGCCGAATGGCGCGGCATGTTCGCCGGCAACGGAATGCTGCTGCCCAAGAGCGTGACCGCCACCGCAGAGGCGTTCAACAAGGGCCAACTGGAGGGCCCCGGCCCGTCGGCCGGCCCCTTCGTCGTCTCGTCACTGGATCGGACCACCCAGCGGATCGTGTTGAGCCGCAACCCGAAATGGTGGGGCGCGCGGCCCCGCCTGGACAGCATCACCTACCTGGTGCTGGACGATGCCGCGCGGCTGCCCGCCTTACAGAACAACACGATCGACGCCACCGGAGTCGGCACGATCGACCAGCTGACCATCGCGCAGCGCACCAAGGGAATCTCGATCCGGCGCGCGCCCGCCCCGGCCTGGTCGCACTTCACGTTCAACGGCGCCCCGGGTTCGATCCTGGCCGACAAGGCGCTGCGCGTCGCGGTGGCCAAGGGGATCGACCGGCAGACCATCGCCAAGGTCGTCCAGTACGGGCTCACCAGTGACCCTGTGGCACTGGGCAATCACATCTATGTCGCCGGGCAGCAGGGCTATCAGGACAACAGCTCGGTCCTGCCCTATGATCCGGCCGCGGCCGACCGAGAGCTTGACGCGCTGGGCTGGAAGCGGGTCGGGCAGTTCCGCGAGAAGGACGGCCGGCGGCTGGTCATCCGCGACTTGTTCTACGACGCCCAGGGCAGCCGACAGTTCGCCCAGATCGCCCAGCACAGCCTCGCCCAGATCGGTGTCAAGCTCGAACTCGTCTCCCGGTCGGGCAATGGCTTCTTCACCAACTACATTAACGTCGGCGATTTCGATATGGCCCAATTCGGTTGGCTCGGAGACGCTTTCCCGCTCTCGGCACTGACCCAGATCTACAAGTCCGACGGGGAGAGCAATTTCGGCAAGATCGGCAGCGCGCAGATCGACGCCGCCATCGAGAACACACTCGAAGAACTCGATCCGGCCAAGGCGCGTGCATTGGCTAACGATCTGGACAAGATGATCTGGGCGCAGGGATTCAGCCTTCCGCTGACCCAGTCGCCCGGTGATGTCGCGGTGCGCAGCTCGCTCGCCAATTTCGGCGCCGCCGGTCTCGCCGACCTCGACTACACCGCCATCGGTTTCACGCGGAGTTGAGCCGCCGCCGCAGGCGGTTCGGGATCGGCAGGGCGCCCTCGATGACCGCCGCCGCCCCGAGCGCCTTCCACAGCAGCTGCACCTCTGGCCGCGGCGGCAGCGCGTCCAACGCCGATGCCTGTGCCGCAAGACCATTGAGGTCACCTCGCCGAACCGCGTCGGCACTGGCCAGCGCCACGGGCTCACGGAAGTCCAGCGCGCTGTGTGCCATGTTCGGCAAGCTCAGCAGCACCGCATTGGGCAGCAGCGACGCGGCACGTTGCGCGACGGCCGGCGGGGTGATCAGGTCACGGCCTCCAGAGACCACCGCGGTGGGCCAGTCGAATTTCGGCATCTCGGCCGGCAGGTCATAGGGCTCGTCCTCGAAAGTCACCCGGTGCGTGCGTGCCCGGCTTTCGGCGACCGCGGGATCGAGTGGTAAGCCGTCGGGTTCGGCCGCATAGTCCAGCTCGCGAAACGCAATGCGGCTCACCAGATCCTCTTCGTACCGGAAAGGCAGGTTGCTCAGGGTGTTGAACCGGGACAGCGCCCACCACAGCAATTTTCGGCCATCGAGGAGTAGGTCGAGTTGCCGCTCGAGCAGGTCGGTTCCGCCATAGCCGTAGATCGTCGCGACGACCTGTGTTGCCGCCGCATCCATGGCGCCTGCGTCAACGAGTTTGCGCATTTTCGGTGCTACCGAAGCGGTTTCGGGGCTGTCGCCCTTCAGCAGCAACCGGCGGATCGCGCGGCGCACGATGACTATGTCGTGCCGCGACAGCAGCGGTGAATCAAGCACCATGCCGCGCACCCGGCGCGGATGCCGCACCCCCACCCCCGCCGCGATGTAGGTGCCGTAGGACGCCCCGTAGATGACGGCCGACTCGGCTTGGGCGTCGTCGAGCACCGCGACCACATCGTCGACCACCTGGTTCACGGTCATCGATTGCGGCGGCAGATCGCCGCCCGAATCGTCGTGGCGCGACATGCCCACCCCGCGGTGCTCGATCATGATGACGTCGAGACCGGACGCCGCGGCGCGCCGCCGCAGCCCTTTGTACATCTGCACCGAGGCGACTCCCGGCCCCCCGGGAATGATGACCAGCGGTTGGGCGGATTTGCGGCCCGCGCGAACGTAGTACAGATCGAACTCTTCGGCACTGTGCGGGGAGATCGGCCGGCGCACCGGCCGTACGCCCGGCAGTTCCGCCAGCTTCTCCTGTATCCGGCTGCGCTTCGCGTTCATCGTCATCAGCGTGGATCCACCATGAGCCCATTCTGCAGGCAAGGCGACAGCGCGCCGCACTGAATCGACCTGACCAGCGGCACCGGCCGGCGGGCGGCCACCACGGCTAAGCGCTGAGCACGATCCGGTGCGCGCCCTTGACACCGTCGTAGCGATCGGGGCTACAGGTGAGCACGATCACCTGCCCGTGGGTTCCCACGGTGTCGAACAGCTCCCCCATCTTGGTCAACCGGTCCGGGTCGGTGAAACCGAGCGCGTCGTCGACCACCACGGGGACGGCGTCCTCCTTGGCGACCAGGGCGGCGCCGGCCAGCCGCGCCAAGATGCCGAGCTGCTCCTTCGCGCCACCCGATAAGGATTCGTACGGCACCGTGATGCCATTCAGGGTGCGGCTGCGGATGCACAAGTCGCTATCGATGTCGACCTCGAAACTCGGGCCGAACACCGGGCGGCCGAGCCTCTGCAGTTCCGCGCGGTAGGGCTCGACGTAACGCTGCCTGGTGGTGTCGCGGTGGCGCGTCATGACCGAGCGCAGCAGCTGCGCAGCCCGCGCGCGGCCACCTACCTGGCTGTGTTCGGCGGCGGCGTGCTCGCGTTCGATCTGGGCGGCGTCGAGCTTGCCTTGGCGTCCCTCACCGCCGAACACCGAGAGTTCGATGGTGACCTCACGCAGCGCGCGGGCGGCTTCCTCGTAGCACTCGCGCACCGAGTCGGCTTCCCTCTTGGCATCGGCCAATTCGCGCGCGACCGCATCGGGCGCGGCCGCGGCCAGCGCGTCGGCGAGTTCGGTGACGCGTTGTCGCGCGGCCTCCGCCGCGGCCATCGCCGTAGCCGAAGAGGCCGCGAGCTCGTCGTCACCGGCCGAGGAGCGTTCGGCCGCCAGCCGCTCGGAAGCGGCGTCCAGCTCCGCGCGCTGAGTATCCAATGTGTTCTGTAGAACCGTTGCCCGCGTTGACAATTCAGCCAGACCGGCCGCGGCTGCGGTGGCGGCCTGGCGGTGGGCCTCGCATTCGCTCGATGCGCCCGCCTGGGCCTGCAGGAGCGCGGCGAGTTCGGCGCGGGCGGCGTCGATATCCGTGAGAACGGGTTCGGTCCCGGCGAGGTCGTCACGCAGCTGCACCAGCCGCGACCGCAGCGCGTCAACCTGTTCGTCACCGCACAGGCCGGCCAGCGTCGCGGCGAGCCGATCACGGGTGCTCTGCAGCTCGCGGCGACGCTGATCGGCGGATCGCGCCGCGGCGAGGTCGCTCACCTCACCGGCCGCCAGCGCCGCGGCCAATTCCTCTTGTGCCACAGCATGTTTGGTGTGCACGTCCAGCGTGGTCGCGCCCGGCGTGACTTTGGCGGTCAGGACGCCGGGAACCTCCACCGCGGTAGGCCCGGCGGCGGTTATCGACCAGCTTTGTCCGGCCCGCAGCGAGATCTCCCGGCCGCCGACGACCAGTTGAATGTCTGCTGCAGCGCTGAATTCGATGGCCGCCGAGGTGAGCGCCAGCTGGTCGCCGGTGCGGTCGACGGCGGCCGCGGCGTCCTCGATTCGTCGCAGCACCGCCTCCGTGACGGCGATGGTGCTGAGCTCGGCGCAGACCCGCACGCGATCCCGCTCGATGGCGTCGATCTTCGCTAACCGGGCGGTCAACCGGTCGGCCTCTTCGCGGTTGGCGAGCTGGTCGACCTTGCATCGCGCCGATTCGGTCCGGAGTTGCAGCTCGGCAAGGGCCTCGGTGGCCCGTTGCAGGGCGGCGCCGGCCGCTTCGGCCTCCGCATGGGCCGCGGCCTGGGCTTCGTCGGCTTCCCTCGCCTGCGTTTGCATTTCGGCCACGGCGCCGGCGCGCGCGTCGATTTCGGTGAGCAGTTGCCGGCGTGCGGTGTGGGCGCCGTTGGCCGCCGCCGCGGTGGCGGCACTGGCCTCGGCGACAAGCTCAGCTTCGCGCCGCTGCGCGGCCAGCGCCGCGATTTCGTCGGCGGCCCCCTGCGCGGCGGCAAGCCGCGGCGCGACGGCGATTTGGCGTTCCGAGAAGTCGGCCACCTGGTCGGTCAACACGGCATGGCGAGCTACCCGGTCGTCGACCTCGGCGACGGCGGCCGCACACTCGGCGACCGCGGCCTCGGCGTCGGCCAGCCGGGTGATCGCGGCCGCCCATTCGCCCGTCGGCCGTCCGGTCGGCGTGAAGTAGCGCGCGTACTCCGCATCGATGCGTTCGATGAGCAAAGGCTCGGTGCCGCAAAGCCCCCCGCTGTCTCCGGCGGCCACGTCAAGCGCTCGAGAGAGCGCGTCGCACCCGGACAAGTCCACCGCAGCCGTCGAGGCCGACTGCAGAACCCGCTGGGCGTGCCAGAGGTCGCTGTCAACCGTTTCGGCCAGCATCGCGCGGACCCGTTCGTGGGCTTCGTCGCCGGTCAGCTGTTCGCGGCACGGCCGGATTACCGTCAGCTCCGTCTCGCACTTCTTGTGAAAGCGCTTGCGGTATACGAAACGGTAAGGGCCGCAACTGATTTCTGCGGACACCTCCGAGCCCACATCGCTGTGGGTCGGCTTGACCTGCTTGACTTCCTTCTTCGTCGAGCGGTCACGTGCTTCCAGGAGCAGGTCCAGGGCTTCGATCATCGACGACTTGCCGATCTCGTTGGCGCCGCACACCACCACGACGCCGTGGTCGGGGAAGTCGATTTGGCGGTGCGCAATGCCGCGGTAGTTGGTCAGGGTCAGCCGGTGCAGCTTCACGCCACGCCCCGGTCGGTGAGACGCAGCAGTAACGCCAGCGCCGCCTGCGCGTCGACGGCGGTCGCGGAGTCCTCCTGGCGCGCCGTCGCCACTAACTCTTCGACCGCCGCGGCGGCGAAACCTCCGATGCCGAGATCGCTGAATTCGCCGTCGGCCGGCATCACCGCCAGCTGCGTGTGGCTGTCCCACGTGCGCAGGTGGGCGAACAGGCGCGCGTATTTGTCCAGGCAGGAATCGAGCGCGGCGCGGTCGGTGACCGTCAGTGAACCGGTCAGCGCCAGGCGAACCACCATCCGGTCCTTCTCGGTCATCAGGTCGAGGTTCATGTCGAGGTCGGCGATGTCGCGGCTGGTGTCGACCTGTCGGTGCATCGTGACGAACCGCCAGCTGCCAATGTGCCGCGGCGTGACGGCGACGGCCCGCTGGGGGTCGGCCTCGTCGATGTCGACGATCAGAACATGACCGGGATCCGATTCGACGTCGTCGAAGTTGGTGACTTCCGGGGAGCCGGAGTACCAAACCCGGCCGCTGTCGCCAACCTGGGTCAGTGAGTGCTTGTCCCCCAGCGCCACATAGTGCACCGCGCCGCGGCTCAGCGCGTCGTCGACCTTTGCCAGCCGGATCAGCGAGGGCTTGTCCCGATCGGGATCCAGGACGTCGACACCGCCGTGCGCGACGAGGATGCGGGTAACTGCGGCTGCGGGCAGGTCGTCGAGGACGTCGGCGACCAGGTCGGTGGTCGGCACCTTCGACCGCCACGGCGCGGCGACGATCTCCAGCCCGGGACGCACCTGATGCACGCCGGCCCGATCGAGCACAACGACGTTTTCGGGACGCTCGGCGGTGAACAGTGTGCTGGTGTACACCGATGAGGCGTCCAGGGGGTCGTGGTTGCCCGGCAACAGGTACACCGGAATTCCGATGGCGCGCATGGCTTCCAGCGACTGCCCGATCACCTTGGACGAAAGCTGATTGTGTTCGAAGACATCACCCGAAACCACGACGAACTCGGCGCCGACTTCGGCGGCCAGCGCGCCCAGACCGGCGACCGCGTCGCGGCGCGCCGCCGAATAGCGCGGCTGCGCGTCACCGGCGAGGAAGTGCCTGGTCATGCCCAGCTGCCAGTCGGCTGTGTGCAGAAATCGCATGCCCGCTTGACCCCCCTTCGAAGTGTGTGTTTACCAGGGCATCGCGAGTTTAGGTCTGCGCACCGACAAGACGCGGGACCTCGGTCGGCAGGTCTTGGTCAGAGAATCTCGCGAGATCGGCCTGGGCCTGTGCCGCGCGTCGAGCGGGGGCGGTCACGAATTCCAAATGAATTGCGCGAGTGTGAATCTATGGCGATTCGGGCCCGGCTTTTGTCGGTGGGCGTGGCTAGTTTGGCGGTGTGAGTGATCAGCAGGATGTCGACGCGGTGTTCGACGCGCTCGATGCCGCCTGGGATCGCGCCTGCGCGCTGAACCTCGACGCGCTCAACTCGCGCCAACTGCTGGCGGTGTTACAGCGCTGCGAACAGCAACGCCGGCGCATCCCGGCCGTCGAGCATCCACTGATCAATTCCCTGGCCCGCCAAGCCCCCTCCCTCGAGCTCGGCGGCACAGTGGCCCATGCCATCGCCGAGGCCACCCTGATCAGCCGCACCGAAGCCAACCGACGCATCAGCGAGGCACGCGACCTGGGCCCGCGCCACGGCCTGACCGGCGAACCGATCCCACCCGCCCTGGCCGCCACCGCCGCGGCCCAACGCGACGGCACGCTGGGCGCGGGCCAGGTGGCGGTGATCCGCACGTTCTACCACCGCCTGCCCGGCTGGGTGGACGCCGCCACCCGCGAGCAGGCCGAGGCGCGGTTGGCCAAGGAGGGCAGCCGGTTTCGGCCAGAACAACTGGCGGCGCTGGCCAAGACGCTCGCCGACTGCCTCAATCCCGACGGCACCTACCGCGACGAGGACCGGGCGCGTCAGCGCGGCCTGATGCTGGGCAACCAGCAAGCCGACGGCATGTCAGCGCTGCGCGGCTGGCTGACCCCCGAGGCCCGCGCCACCCTGGAAGCCGTCTTGGCCAAACTCGCCGCGCCGGGCATGTGCAACCCCCTCGACGACACCCCCTGCATCGACGGCGCACCCACCCAAGAGGCCATCGAACACGACCCGCGATCGGCGGCCCAGCGCAACCACGACGGACTCAACGCAGCACTGCGCGGCATCTTGGCATCCGGAGAACTCGGGCAGCACAACGGCTTACCGGCCTCCATCATCGTCACCACCACACTCCAAGAGCTCGAGGCCGCCGCCGGGCGCGGCCTGACCGGTGGCGGCACCCTCTTGCCGATGAGCGATGTGATCCGCCTGGCCCGCCACGCCCACCACTATTTGGCGGTCTTCGACAAGGGCAAGGCGCTGGCGCTGTATCACACCAAACGACTCGCTTCACCGGGCCAGCGAATCGTGTTGTACGCCAAGGACCGCGGCTGTAGCGCCCCCGGCTGCACCGTGCCCGGCTACTACAGCGAAGTCCACCACGTCACCGACTACGCCACCTGCCACACCACCGACATCAACGACCTCACCTTCGCCTGCGGACCCCATCACCGCCTCCTACGACCCGGCGGCTGGATGACCCGCAAAAACGCCAAAGGCGATACCCAATGGATTCCACCTCCGCACCTCGAACGGGGCCGACCCCGAACCAACACCTTCCACCATCCGGAAAAGCTGCTCGACGGCGATGGTGATGACAACGATGTGCCGCCGCACTGAATTACTCTGATTGCTCGTGACTGGCCAGCGCACCCTGCTGCTGATGCGGCATGCGAAGTCCGATTACCCGCCCGGCGTCGCCGACCACGATCGACCGTTGGCGCCCCGCGGCATCCGGCAGGCCGGACTGGCCGGCGACTGGCTGCGCGCGAACGCCCCCGCCATCGACGGCGTGTTGTGCTCCACTGCGACACGCACCCGCGAGACGTTACGGAACACCCGCATCGATGCGCCGGTGCGATACAGCGATCGCCTGTATGCGACCACGCCGGGCACGGTCATCGACGAGATCAACACGGTGGACGACGCCGTCGGCACGCTGCTGGTCATCGGGCACGAACCAACGATGTCGGCGCTGGCGCTGGGACTCGGTCATGCCGAAGGTACGAATTCCACTGCAGCCGAACGAATTACGGCCAAGTTTCCGACGTCGGCGATCGCGGTGCTCACCGTGCCGAGCGCGTGGAAAGCGTTGGAACTGGGCGTGGCGACGCTGATCGACTTCGCGGTTCCGCGCTGAGGTTCGAGGTGCCGCGCTGAGCCGCGATCAGGAGTTGGTGGCCAGCGTCAGCTCCATCAGCTTGATGGCCTGCCCGCACGCGTCGATGCCCGGCGCCTGCGGGTTGATCCACCATCCGACCACCCCGGCCGCGTCGCTGGCCACGCCGCACGCACCGTTCGCGTCGTCGGGCCGCATCACGATCGAGTCGATGCCGGCGATCGAACGCGTCTCGATCTTGTACTTCAAGAATTCGGCGACCTTGCGCTCGTTGGACAGGCTGCCCTGCTCGAACCAGAACCGGGTGATGTCGATCAGGCCTGCTGGGTTGGCCGCCTGCCAGCGACAGATCGCACCAACGAACGTGCTCTGAATGTCGAGCGGGTCCGCACCCACGGTCTTGGCCAGGATGTCACTGGTCAAGACCTCGCATTCCTTGAGCAGGTTCGGATACTGCTGCTGGGAGTTGTTGTTGCGGGGCATATTGCCACCCGCCTTGACCGCGTTGCCGCCAATCGAGCGGGAACAGCCGGTCAACACCAGCAACGCGGCGATCACTACCGCCGCGGCAATGCGGGCGGTCCTTCCGCTGCGCGATTCGGCGCGCATCGCGCCCATCATTTCGAGTTCGCAATCGATTGACGGGCCAATTCTTTCGCGATGTCGCACGGCGGCGGGAACGGCTTCTGGCTGAAACTGATTGACCATTCAATAAAGTCGTCTTGGAACTGAATGCCGACCTCGCACAGCGAGTCGCCCAGGTTGGGCTCGTTGCCGACAGCGATGAAACCGCCGTGGCCGTTGATGTTGATGTCATCGACGCTGGCACGCGAGAGTTCCTCGGTCTTGCGTTCGCGTCCGATGGGGCTACCGCGATACCAGGAGAAGGAGAAGTGCGGCCCGAGGATGCCGCCGCCCGCGAGCCACTGGCACCCGACGGAGTTGCGGGCGGTGTTGATCAGTCCGCTGACCTTGGTGAGCTCCGCTACGGTCTGGTCGCTGATGCCGCCGCATTGCGGGAACATCGCACCATGGCTGCCCTGGCCGTTCTGCGGCGTCGACGACGCCGTCGCCCCCGGTTTGTTGCCGCCAGAATCCGAGCAGCCGGCGAGCGCGGAGATCAGGATCGTCAATGCTGACGCCACAAGAGCCAGCGCCCTCGTGTCACGCCGCACCGCTACCCTGCTTCCGTTCCACCCGCTGCTGGTCCACACGATGCACTGTAGCGGCAGCCCAGCGGGTCAACCACCGACGCGCCTGAGCAGGTAATTCGAAGCCGCCAACAAGTGTGGCGCGGACTTCGACGGTCCGGCGGTTGGCCGGGACGCCCGGGCGGACGGTATGCGACAGTTACCCAATGCTCCTGGCACTGCTGCGCCAGTACATCCAGCCGTATCGCCGGCTGGTAGCGGTGCTGATGGCGCTGCAGCTGATCAGCAACCTCGCGTCGCTGTATCTGCCGACGGTCAACGCCGCCATCATCGACCAGGGCGTTGCGAAGGGCGACACCGCCACGATCGTCCGGCTCGGCATGGTGATGCTCGGGGTCACCGCGTTGCAGGTGTTGTGCTCGGTCGGAGCGGTCTATTTCGGCTCGCGCACCGGGATGGGCTTCGGACGCGACCTGCGGGCCGCGGTGTTCGAACACGTCACCACCTTTTCCGAGCCCGAGACCGCCCGATTCGGAGCTCCGACGCTGCTGACGCGCAGCACCAACGACGTGCGGCAGATCCAATACCTGGTCCAGATCACCGGCACGGTGCTGGTGACGGCTCCGATCATGTGCCTCGGCGGGATCTTCATGGCCGTCCGCCAGGAGGCGGCGCTGACGTGGCTGCTGTTGGTCAGCGTGCCGATCATGGCGGTCGCCAACTACCTGGTGATGTCGCGCATGCTGCCCCTGTTGCGCCGCATGCAGGGCCTGATCGACGGCATCAACCGGGTGATGCGCGACCAGCTGGCCGGCGTCCGGGTGGTCCGGGCGTTCGCCCGCGAAGATTTCGAGCGTGACCGCTTCGCTCGCGCCAACACCGCGTTGTCGACGACCGCCCTGACGGCGGGCAACTTGCAGGCGTTGATGCTGCCCGTCACGACACTGACGATCAACGTGTCCAGCGTCGCGCTGATCTGGTTCGGCGGGTTGCGAATCGACCGCGGCCAGATGCAGGTCGGCTCATTGACCGCCTTCCTGGCCTACTTCACCCAGATCCTGATGGCGGTGTTGATGGCGACGATGACGCTGGTGGTGTTGCCGCGGGCCGCCGTCTGCGCCGAGCGGATCACCGAGGTACTTGCCACATCCCCCGCCGTCACCGATCCCCCGAATCCGCGATCCCCGCGCGGCGCGATCACCGGAACGGTGCGTTTGGCCGGCGCGACGTTCACCTATCCTGGCGCCGATCGGCCAGTGCTGCAGGGCATTTCCCTGACCGCGCTGCCCGGCACCACCACCGCCATCGTCGGCAGCACCGGCTCGGGCAAGTCGACGCTGGTCTCGCTGATCTGCCGGCTCTACGACGTCACCGGCGGAGCCGTCACGGTCGACGGCATCGACGTCCGCGATTACCGGACCGAGCGGTTGTGGTCGGCGATCGGGCTGGTGCCCCAGCGCGGCTACCTGTTTGCCGGCACGGTTGCCGACAACCTGCGCTACGGCGCCGTACCGCACCAGCAAGTCACCGACGAACAGATGTGGGAAGCGTTGCGGGTAGCCGCCGCAGACGATTTCGTGCGAGCCCACGATGACGGGCTACACATGCGCGTGGCGCAAGGCGGCATCAACTTCTCTGGCGGGCAGCGGCAACGGCTCGCGATCGCCCGGGCGGTGATCCGCCGCCCGGCGATCTACTTATTCGACGACTCGTTCGCCGCGCTCGACGCGCGTACCGACGCCCGTGTCCGCGCCTCGCTGCAGGAGGCTGCCGGCAATGCCACCATCATCGTTGTCACCCAACGTATCTCCATCGCGGCGAAAGTCGACCAGGTGATCGTGATCGACAAAGGGAACCTGGTGGGCGCGGGCACGCACGAATCACTGCTGACCGACTGCACTACTTACGCCGAATTCGCCGACTCGCAGTCGGTCGGTGCCGTGCGCTCGGGCCAAGCCGGGGGCACGCCGTGACCCGCGCGGCAGCCAGTCGGGCCGCACCCGCCACCCGTTCGCGTGACTTCTGGGGCTCGTCCGCGCGCCTGGTGAAACAACTTGCGCCGCAACGGCGGCTGTGCGTCGCGGTGATCACGTTGGGAATCACCGGCACGGCGATCGGGGTGGTCGTCCCGCGAATCCTGGGGCATGCCACCGATTTGCTGTTCAACGGCGTCATCGGGCGTCAGCTCCCGGCCGGAATCACCAAGGCGCAGGCCGTCGCCGCCGCACGCAGCCGAGGCGCCAACACTTTCGCCGACTTGTTGTCGGGAATGAACGTGGTGCCCGGCCACGGCGTGGACTTCGGTGCTGTCGCCCGGACCCTGGCGCTGGCTCTGGGCCTTTATCTTGTTTCCGCGGTGCTGATTTGGGCGCAGGCCCGGCTGCTCAACGTCACCGTGCAGCGCACCATGGTGGCGCTGCGTGCCGATGTCGAGGACAAGATTCACCGGTTGCCGCTGTCCTATTTCGACGGACGTCAGCGTGGTGAAGTGCTGAGCCGCGTCACCAACGACATCGACAACATCCAATCGTCGTTGTCGATGACGATCAGCCAGCTGCTGACAGCGGTGCTGACCGTGGTGGCGGTGCTGGCGATGATGCTCTCCATCTCGCCGCTGCTGGTGGTGATCACGGTGTTGACGGTGCCGTTGTCATTGTTGGCGACGCGGGCGATCGCGCGACGTTCCCAACGGCTGTTCGT
Organism: Mycobacterium sp. NGS27; assembly: GCF_059813005.1. Taxonomy (NCBI): domain Bacteria; kingdom Bacillati; phylum Actinomycetota; class Actinomycetes; order Mycobacteriales; family Mycobacteriaceae; genus Mycobacterium; species Mycobacterium sp. NGS27. The sequence continues at coordinate 29,378 of NZ_JCALDT010000010.1, read as the reverse complement.
CGCACAGTGGACCAGCATCGGCCGCCTCAACGCCCACATCGAGGAGACCTACAGCGGTTTCACCGTGGTCACCACGTTCGGCCACCAGGCCGCGGCGCGCGAGCAATTCCGCGCCCTCAACGAAGACGTCTACGACGCGAGCTTCGGCGCTCAATTCTTCTCCGGGCTGGTGGGGCCGGCGACGACATTCATCGGCAACCTCGGCTACGTCGCCGTCGCCGTGGTGGGCGGTCTGCAGGTCGCCACGGGCCAGATCACCCTGGGCAACATCCAGGCGTTCATTCAGTATGTGCGGCAATTCAATTCACCCCTGAACCAGTTGGCCGGGATGTACAACACCCTGCAATCCGGGGCCGCCAGCGCCGAACGCGTCTTCACGCTGCTCGACGAACCCGAGGAATCCCCGGCGCCCCTCGCCCAACCGGGCCCGGCGAGCACCCCGCAGCCGGGTGGCCGCGTGGAATTCGTCCACGTGAGCTTCGCCTACCGCCCGGGCACCCCGGTGATCGAGGACCTGTCCTTGGTCGCCGAACCTGGCAGCACGGTGGCGATCGTCGGTCCGACTGGGGCGGGCAAGACCACGCTGGTGAACCTGCTGATGCGGTTCTACGACGTCGACGCGGGCCAGATCCTGCTCGACGGTGTCGACATCACCACGATGGACCGCCAGTCGTTGCGGTCGCGAATCGGCATGGTGCTCCAAGACACCTGGCTTTTCGAAGGGACGATCGCGGAGAACATCGCCTACGGTCGCCCCGACGCCGGCGAGGACGAGGTTCTCGACGCCGCCAAGGCCGCCTACGTCGACCGTTTTGTGCGAACGTTACCGGCCGGCTATGAGACCCGAATCAGCGGCGACGGCGGCAACATCAGCGCCGGGGAAAAGCAACTGATCACCATCGCGCGGGCATTTCTCGCGCGGCCGCAATTGTTGATCCTCGACGAGGCAACCAGTTCGGTCGATACCCGCACCGAGGCGCTTATCCAGCACGCGATGTGTGAGCTGCGTCGTGATCGCACGAGTTTCCTCATCGCGCACCGGCTTTCGACGATCCGCGATGCCGACCGGATCTTGGTGGTCGAGGCCGGCCGGATTGTCGAACAGGGCAATCACGCCGAGCTGCTGGCGCGCCACGGCGCGTACTACGCGATGACTCAGGCGTAACGCCGCGCGTCGGCGGGCGCCCGGAGAAAAGCAAATGATAAGCGGTCGCGATCGCTACCGAGAAGTTATTGAGAAGACACCACGGAACAAACGAAACCCTGGGATCGTCCTACTCGGTAACGCACTTGAAAGGGGTGGCAGCAATGTTCTCCCGCCGCATCATCACAATGGCCAGCACCGCCATCGGCACCGCCGCCATCGGGCTTGGGGCCGTCGGCATGGCCGGCACCGCAGCAGCGATGTCAGTTCAGACCGCCGATCAGGCGTTCCTGGGCCAGATGCAAAGCCTCGGCGTCACTTTCCCGTCGACGCAAGCCGCCGTGCGAGCGGGCCACCAGGTGTGCACCGAACTGGCCGCCGGACAGACCCCGACCGCCGTCACCGTCCAGATCTTCCGCCACACCAACCTGACTCCCCCGCAGGCGGCCGGCCTGGTGGCCGCGGCGACCAACGCCTACTGCCCGCAATTCTCCGGCCAGCCCGCCTAGGCGATCAACAGGCACTGGAGCAAACTCGCGCTTCACGCTGCGTCAGAACACATTTCAGCACGGTGGTTTGCCGGGATCGTCAACGAATCCGCGCACTTGGCGTCACAATCACACAAGTGACCTCATGGCATCCGACGCCGCGTACTGGGAAAGGCTGGTAAGCGCGATGGCGGACGAACGTCTCGACTTCGGCCTGCTCGGACCGTTACAGATGAGCGTTGACGGTGCTGTGGTGCCGTTGGGCACGCCCAAACAGCGGGCGGTGCTGGCCATGCTGCTGATCAACCGCAACAGCCCGGTCGGCGTCGACCGGCTCATCACCGCGCTCTGGGACGAGTCGCCGCCGTCGGGCGCGCGAGCCAGCATTCACTCGTACGTGTCCAACCTGCGCAAGCTGCTGACCGGCGCCGGCGTCGACTCGCGCACGGTGTTGTTCGCGGCGCCGCCGGGTTATCGGCTCAATATCCCCAATGACGCCTGCGATCTCGACCGCTTCACCGCCGAAAAGACCGCCGGCGTGCACGCGATAGCCGCGGGCCGCTTCGAGCAGGCCAGCCGGCACCTGTCGGCCGCCCTGGCCGAATGGCGCGGCCCGGTGCTCGCCGACCTGGAAGACTTCCGTTTCGTCAACGCCTTCACCACTTCCCTCATCGAGGAGAAGGTGCTGGCCCACACGGCGCAAGCCGAGGCCGAAATCGCCTGCGGACGCGCCGCTACCGTGATCGCCGAATTGGAAGCCCTGACGGCAGAACATCCTTACCGCGAGCAGCTGTGGGCTCAGTTGATGACCGCCTACTACCTCACCGATCGCCAATCCGATGCGCTGGCGGCCTACCGCCGCGTGCAGAAGTCGCTTGCCGATGACCTCGGAATCGACCCGGGCCAGAATTTGCGGACCCTCAATGACCGGATCCTGCGCCAAGAACCGCTGGACGCCAAGAAGAACGCCATGACGACCGCGGCCGTCGAGATCACCGTGCTCGAGCAATACACGTCAGACAACAAAGCCGTCGCTTATCTGCACGAGCCGTCCGGCCGCCGGTATCCGCTGCACGGGTCGACAACGATTGGGCGGCTTGGCGACAACGACATCGTCCTGGACTCCCCCAAGGTGAGTCGCCACCACGCCGTCATCGTCGATACCGGAACCGGTTACATCATCGACGACCTGCGGTCCTCCAACGGCGTGCACGTGCAGGACCAACGAATCCGCTCGGCCGCGACCTTGCAAGACGGCGACCGCGTCCGCATCTGCGACCGCGTGTTCACCTTCCAGATCGCCGCTGACAACGGCGACGAGGGATAGCCCCCGGCAAGCCGACCCGCGCTGACACGAGCGGCAATTGTTCCCGTTATCGTGCGGTGGGACGCCTGCGCGCTTACCGTCATGATTGCTCAGTCACGGTTGCGATCATGTGTCGGTCCGCAAAGTCTCGGATGAGACCGGCGGGCCAGGGGTTGGGTTGGAAGGATGAGGAATGAGTGACGAGCAGTCCTCACGGGCGGGGTCGATGTTCGGCCCTTACCACCTAAAGCGGCTGCTGGGCCGCGGTGGCATGGGTGAGGTCTACGAGGCCGAACACACCGTCAAGGAGTGGACGGTTGCGGTCAAACTTCTCTCCGAAAGCTTCAGCAGAGACCCGGTGTTTCGCGAGCGGTTGAAGCGCGAAGCCCGCACCGCCGGTCGTTTGCAGGAACCGCACGTGGTGCCGGTGCACGACTACGGCGAGATCGACGGCCAGATGTTTCTGGAGATGCGCTTGGTCGAGGGCACCGACCTGGACAGCGTGCTCAAACGCTTCGGCCCGCTGACCCCACCCCGCGCGGTCGCCATCATCACCCAGATCGCCTCCGCGCTCGACGCCGCCCACGCCGCCGGGGTGATGCACCGCGACATCAAACCGCAGAACATTCTGGTCACCCGCGACGACTTCGCCTACCTGGTCGACTTCGGCATCGCCAGCGCCACCACCGACGAGAAGCTCACGCAGCTCGGCACCGCGGTCGGCACCTGGAAATACATGGCGCCAGAACGGTTTTCCGACGCAGAAGTCACCTACCGTGCCGACATCTACGCACTGGCCTGCGTGCTGTTCGAGTGCTTGACCGGATCCCCGCCCTATCGGGCCGACAGCGCGGGCGTCCTGGTCTCCGCCCACATGATGGACCCCATCCCCGCGCCCAGCGAGCAGCGCCCGGGCGTCCCCAAGGCCTTCGACGCGGTGATCGCCCGCGGCATGGCCAAAAAGCCTGAGGACCGCTACGCCAGCGCGGGCGACTTGGCCCTGGCCGCCAAGGAAGCGCTCAGCAACCCCGATCAAGACCGCGCCGCCACCATCTTGCGCCGCAGCCAGGAAGCCGCACTGCCCACCGCGGAATTCCCCGGCGCGCAGGCCCACGCCGCCGCGGCGCCTCCGCCGGCGTACCAGCCCACGTTCAACACACCGCCGCCATCGCCATTCGATCCGCCGTCGGCGGCCACTTCCGGTCCGATACCGTCGCAGAGCGCTCAATCGTGGACCCCCACCAGCGGCCCGATCCCGTCGGCCGGACAGCCCGCGCCGCCCTACTACCAAGGCGGCAATGCCAATTGGGGCGGCCCGCCACAGTTCACCAGCTCGACGCCCTGGGGTCAGCCCGCGCCCAAGCCGCACCGCAATGTCTGGCCCATCGTTGCGGCCGTCGCCGTGGTGCTCGTGGTCATCGCGAGTGGGGTGGGTATCTGGCTGGTGGTTCGGCCCAAACCGGAACCACCCCAGGCCGCGCCGCTGGGTCCCGAACGCCTCAGCGGACTGCTGCTCAGCCCCGCCGATGTCAACACCGTGATGGGCTCGTCATCGATGCAGCCGGGCAAACCGATCACGTCGACGGATACCTCCTCGGTGACGGTGTCCGTGCCCGACTGCCAGGGCGCGCTCTACACCACCCAGGATCCGGTCTATGCGGGCACCGGTTACTCGGCGGTGAGCGGACTGGTGTCTTCGGAGGCGGGCGATAACTACGATCACTGGGTCAACCAGGCCGTCGTGTTGTTCCCGTCCGCCGATAAGGCCAAAAGCTTCGTCGAGAACTCCGCGGAGAAATGGAAGGGCTGCGCCGGAAAAACGGTGACCGTCACCAACAAGAACAAGACCTATCGGTGGACGTTCGCCCAGGTTCAGGGCGCCCCACCGAAAATAACCCTGATGGACACCCAGGAGGCCGCGGACGGCTGGGAGTGCCAGCGCGCGCTCAGCGTGGCCAACAACGTGGTCGTCGACATCAACGCGTGCGGGTACCACATCAGCGACCAGGGCGGCCAGATCGCCGACAAGATCGTCACCAAGATCGACGCCGAGAAGCCGGAAGGCTGACCGGCCGCGCCGCTACGGCGGCGGCTCGGTCACGACTGAAGGTCAGGCCCCTGCGCGCGGAGGTCGTCGACCGCCGACATCGCGTCGCGCAATTTGGCCAGCCACTCGTCGGCGTGTTCACCGACCAGTTTCACCGACCACGCGAGGGCGTCGGCGCGGGAGCGGGCCACACCGGCATCGACCAACGTGTCCAGCACCTGGCGTTCGGGCTGCTTCAGCCGCGTCATGACCGGAACGGCGATGTGGGTGAACAGAATTCGCTCGGTGCCCGTCTTGGAGCCGACCTCCACACCCCAGGAAACCTTGCGACCGTATCGATCTTGCGCTTCGTCGGCGATGTGCATTCGCTCGGACCGGGTGTCCTCGCGGAACCGTGAAGCTCGCCCGGCCGCACGGGCCTCGCTCGCTTCGCTTTCGGTGCTCGCCGGATCCGGGAGCTTCCCGATGACGGTGATTTCTTCGCGGTCCACGACCACCGTGGGGTCGCCGTCGAACCAACCATCCGGAAGACGTCCGGCGAACCATTCCGCGGCGTCGCTGGCGTCGGGCTGCTGGGCTTGCTGCCAGCCCCCGGGCCGGCCGTAGCGCCTATGTGCGTGATGAGCTTTCATGATTACATGATTACACCGTTACAACGTTAGGGAAACAGCGTTTCACCGGCGGCGAACAACGGACCAGAGAAGCAGCCGCCTCGGGCGGTTCGCTTCCCGGTCAAGGGGCGTCCCGAGGACAGAAGCCGACCGGGGAAACCCGTTGATCTGGGCTGTTCGACGGCGTAAATTTGGGTGGCGAAGCAGGCCCGGAAGCGACCAATTCGAAGTGCCGGAACACGGGGTAGGAATCCGGCCGCGTAGGACACGCGTAAGACGGAGTCAGACGCCCCCTAGAGTCGCGCCGGGCCTGCCCATGTGTGGACGCCGTTGGCCGGCTGGACAGCGTCTCGTCAGTCGCCGTTGCCCCGCCGGACGCGAAAGAGTTTCACCTCGTTCTTGATGCCCTTGAGGTGACGGGCGCCGGCGAACGACGCGGAGAACTGACCGTTGTCGCCGATGTCGTCCCAGACCGAATCCGCGACCAGGACGGTGCCTGGGCGCGCCACATTGGTGACGCGGCTTGCCACGTTGACCGGACTGCCGAACCAGTCTCCGGCCCGGCTCACCGCCATGCCGGAGGCCAACCCCGCTCGCAATCGGGGAAAGTCGTTGTCGGTGTCGACGGCTTCGACGAGTTTGAGGATGACGTCGAGCAACGGCAGCGGATCGGGGCAGACGAACATCACCGCATCACCGATGGTCTTGATGAAGCGCACGGGAGGCACGGTCATGTCCCGCGCGAGGATCGCCAGCCGATTGGCCAGGTGCCCAAGCTCCTCGGGCGACACCGCCTCGCCGATCTTCGTGAAGCCGACCAGGTCCGCGAACGCGACGGTGATCTGGCGGGCTCCGGGAAGTGGCTTACCGGCCGCGCGCTCGGCGGCATTGACCGCCTCGGTCTCCATCATGTGCCGCAACTGCATGAACAACATGTGCTCGATCATCGGGCCCAGCAGGGGCGCGATCTCGGTCACCAAAGCCTTTGAACCCTTGGCGATTTCGAGCTCGCTGGCACCAGGCCGCATGATCGCCGAAAGCGCCGTGTACCGCATGACCTCAGCCGCCCGCGACAGGCCCTCGGCCAGCACCCGGACTACCAGAACCAGCTGTTCGGGATCCAGTCCCAGCTCCACGAACCGTTGGGTGAAGGCGGCGGCTTGACCGTCGGCGCGCATGTGGACCGCGGCGTCGGGGTCGTCCACGCGGACCAGGCCGATTGCGCGTTGCACGCGTTGCAAGAGCCCAAGGTCGATGCCGTGGGACTCGCTGATCTCGCGGGTGGACACGTAGGTGCCGTCGTCGCCGATGAGGTGGCGCGTGGCCAGCAGCAGGGGCGGATTCGTCGCGCGGATCTCGTCGGCGGTCACGCCCTGCTCTAACAGCCATTTCACAAGCTCGGCCCGTTCGGTGCGTGCGCTCCCCTCGAGTCCCTCCAGCAGTTCGTCGATATTGTCGTCGGCCCCGTCCTGCACTTCGCAAACGTACAACGCGGGCAAGCGATGATGTGAGGTGATGAGCACACCGCTGCTGCGGGGGTTCCCGCCGGTCGTCGATGAGCGCGCCAGGACGCTGATCCTGGGTTCGTTTCCCAGCGCGCAATCACTGGCGGCGGGCCAGTACTACGCCAATCCCCGCAATGCGTTCTGGGCGATCACCGGTGAACTGTTCGGCTTCGACGCGACCGCACCCTACGACAGACGGGTGGCGGCCCTGCAGTCCCATGGTGTCGCGCTTTGGGATGTGCTTCACGCGTGCCGGCGGGTCGGCAGCGCGGACTCGGCGATCGAGCCAAAGAGTTTGACCATCAACGATTTTGATGAGTTGTTCGCGCAGCATCCGACCATTACGACGGTGTACTTCAACGGAGCCAAGGCCGCCGGCCTATTCGCTCGGCTGGCGGAGGCGCCCGATCGGATCCGGTATGAGCGCCTGCCGTCGACCAGCCCGGCCAACGCGATGCGGTCGGGTGCCAAGCTGGCGGCCTGGCGCGTGATCGCGAGCGCGGCGCAGCCGGGCGAAGCGGGTCACCGCCCATAGACCCAGCGCGTGATCGCGAGCGCGGCGCAGCCGGGCGAAGCGGGTCACCGCCCATAGACCCAGCGCGTGATCGCGAGCGCGAGACTATGACACCGGCGGCCGGTGAACGGCCCACGGGCGAGCCGCTTCGATCTGCGCCGACAGCGACAACAGGGTCGCTTCGTCGGATGGCCTGCCGACGAGTTGGACCGACATCGGCAGGCCGTCCCCGTCGAAGTCCCACGGCACCACTGCCGCGGGCTGTCCGGTCAGGTTCCAAACCTGTTGGTAGGGAACGTACTGTCCCACCCTGAGCAGCGTCGACACGGCGCCGCGGCGTTGATACGCACCGATCCGGGACGGGCCTGTCGCGGTCCCGGGGGTGACGACGACGTCGACATCGTCGAAGATCGCCTGAATCCGCGAGACGACGGCGCCCTCGTTCGCCCGGATGGCCTCCATTCGCCTGTCCGAGAAGAAAGACCCCAAGCGGGCCATGGTGCGGGTGCGCGGTTCCAACCACTCCGGGTGGGCGAGGGCGTCCGCGTCGTCGCAGATACCGCGCAAATAGCGGGGCAGATAGTTGGTGACCATCGTCGAAATCGGATATTCGGGGTCGGCGGTGATGACGTCATGGCCGAGGTCGCGAAGCAAGGCGCCGGCCTGGTCGACCGCCGTCAACTCCGCCTTGCCGACCCTGACCGGCAGCGGGGTTGGAACCTTGGTGCTCAACGCAATTCGCAACCGGCCGGGACTGCGCCCCGCCGCACTCACGAACTCGCCTTCGGGACCGGGCAGCGTCGACGTCGCATCCAGGAAGACGGCGGCGTCCATCACCGTTCGCGCGATCGGGCCGTTGACGCTCAGCCCGTACCAGGCGTCGTCGTGCGGCTCCAGCGACACGCGGTCGCGTTGTGGCTTCAGGCCGAACAGACCGCACCAGGTCGCCGGGATGCGAATCGACCCGCCCCCATCGGATCCCAATGCCAGGGAAGCCAATCCGGCAGCGACCGCGGCGGCACTGCCGCCGCTACTGCCGCCCGGAGTGCGGGTGAGATTCCACGGATTACGGGTGGCTCCGAAGGATGTCGACTCCGTGTAGGGCAGCATCATGAGCTCGGGCACATTGGTCTTGCCGATGATCACCGCGCCAGCGGTACGCAACCGGCGGACCACCTCCGCGTCGGAGGTGACGGCGGGCCGGTGACCGCCGCTGCCGAACGTCGTCACCTGGCCGGCGACGTCGACATCGTCTTTGATCGCGATGGGCACCCCGAGCAGCGGCAGCCGCTCGCCCGCATTAAGGCGCTCCTGCGCCGCCGCGGCCTCATACCGAGCCTGGTCGGCGAGCACCACTCGGTAGCAGCGCAGCTGGGCGTCCAGCCTCGCGATCCGCTCCAGGTAGACCTCGAGCAACTCCGGCGCGGTCAGTTCACCGTCGGCGAGCATGCGCGCGTGTGCAGCCGCGCCTGCGAAGGCGAGATCGTCCATCGCGGCAGCGTATCCCGCCAATCGTGGCAGACCCCGACTGGTCTCGGCGCCGCCATGACGCGGCAACCAGTACCGTGGGCGACATGTCCTGCGTGTTCTGTGCGATCGTCGCCGGCGAGGCCCCGGCCATCCGGATCTTCGAAGACGACGACTACCTGGCCATCCTCGACGTTCGCCCATTCACCCGGGGCCACACGTTGGTCGTGCCCAAACGGCACAGCGTCGATCTCACCGACACCGCGCCGGAAACGCTGGCCGGGATGGTCACCTTGGGCCAACGCATCGCCCGAGCCGCGCGCACCACCGAATTGGCCGACGCTACCAATATCGCCGTCAACGACGGCAGCGCCGCTTTCCAGTCCGTCTTCCATATTCACTTGCACGTTTTGCCCCGCCGCAACGGCGACAAGCTGTCGGTGGCCAAGGGATTGGTGCTGCGCCGCGACCCCGACCGGGAGGCCACCGGCCAGATTCTTCGCACCGCACTGGCCCGTATCGATGCGAGTCGGTCGGATTGAGCCCGGCGTTGTGGCGGCGCGATCGGACGAGGGCTAGAACAGCTCTTTGGCCAGCAGCTCGAGCGTCGCGACCCGCCCCGGCGCGGTGTCGGGTTCGGTTCCGCGGCGGGCCGAGGCCACCGGGTTCACCATGACTTCGTCGACGCCGAACCGGTCGGCCAGCGCTCGGATCTGATCGGCGGCCTCGGCCGGCGCCCCCAAAACGGCACGCTGGAAGCCGCTTTCGACGATCCGCTGTTGTTGTCCGGTCAATTCGGCAACCGCAGCCTCCTCGACCAGCGGCACCGGCCCGAGCGGTTGCCCGGTCCGAATCCGGGCCATCATCTGCAGGTTGGGCAACATCAATGCCGTTGCCTCCTCCCGGGTTTCGGCCACCGCGGCGTTCACCGTCAAAAAGGTCAGGGGCTGATCCGTCAGCGCACTCGGCTTGAATCGCGAACGGTAGACCTCGAGCGCCTCCTCGGTTCCGTTGCCGGAGAAGTGATGTGCGAACACATACGGCAACCCCTTGGCGGCGGCCAGATGCGCCGAGTACATCGACGACCCCAGCAGCCACAGGCGCGGTTCGCCGGCCGCGGCCGGGGTGGCCTTGAGCGTGTAATCACCCGAGCGCAACGGAACCCGCACGCCGCGTGCGCCCATCAGCGCGGCCACGTCGTCGAGATACTCCGGGAAGTTTTCGATGTCGCGGTCGTCCCGGCCGCCGCGCAACGCATACGAGGTCACGGGATCCGAGCCGGGCGCCCGGCCGATGCCGAGGTCGATCCGGCCCGGGGCGGCGGCCTCCAAGAGCGCGAACTGCTCGGCCACCGCCAGCGGCGCGTGGTTGGGCAGCATCACACCACCCGAGCCCAGCCGCAGCTGCGAGGTCTGCGCGGCCAGGTAGGCGAGCACCACCGGCGGGCTGGTGGCACCCACCGACGGCATGTTGTGGTGCTCGGCCACCCAGTAACGGGTGAAACCCAGCCGATCCGCGGCCTGCGCGAGCTGCACGGTGGCCGCCAGCGCGGCAGCGGTCGTCTGGTCGGTGCGCACCGGAATGAGATCGAGGACGGAAAGACGCACGATCGCGTCAACGCGCGCGGGCCCGCAAACGTTCCCGCCCGGCTCAGTACTCCTTGAGCGTGATCGAGGCGACGATCCGGTCGAATACCTCTTGCGGTATCGGCGCACCGCCCGGAATGTTGTCCACGACCAGCCACTGATTGCGCTTGACGTAGTCGTTGAACTCGCGGTGATAGTTGGCAAAGCCGGCTTCGTGGTCGACGGTCCCGTCTTGGGAGGCCGCCTTGAGCTCACCGGCCAGGATGTAGGCGCCCAACAGCGCGACGCTGGTCCCCTGACCCGACAGCGGCGAACAGCAGTATCCGGCGTCGCCTACCAGCGCCACCCTCCCCCGCGACCAGCGATCCATCTTGATCTGCGCCATCTCGTCGAAATAGAAATCGGGCGCGCCGCGCATGTACTCCAGCAGTTGCGGGCGAACCCAGCCGTCGCCGGCCATCCGCCGCTCCAGCTCGGCGAATTGGGTCTCGGTGTCGCGGTAGTCGATCCGCAGGTCGGTGTCCATGAAGCCGACCATGGCCCGCGCCTCGGCGTTGTTGCGGGCGCTGTAGATGCCGGCCATGGTGGAGTCCCCGTAGTGCCACATCTGCCAGTAGTCCAGGTCCAAGAAGTTGGGCACGGTGAAGATCGCCGCGTGCGTGCCCAGCCTCTCGATGAAATTCTCTTCGGGGCCGAACACCAGACGCCGCACATTGGAGTGCAATCCGTCGGCGCCGATGACCAGGTCGAAACTGCGCGGCGCGGCGCGCTCGAAGGTGACGCGGACCGCCTCGCCGTCGTCATCGAGGGCTGTGATGGTGTCATCGAAAACATATTCGGCCGTCCATTGGCTTGCGCCGTAAAGCAATTCGACTAGATCGTCGCGCAGCAGCTCGATGTCGGGGCTATCGATAAGCCCACCGGTCGGTGTCGATTCGGTGTCCCGGGACAGCTCGTTGCCGTCGCGGTCCACGACGGACGAGCCCCGGATTTGCGTCCTGCGCTTCTGGGCCGCGCCCAACAGCCCCATGCGCTCGAGCACCGTCAGCGCCGGCCCCCGCACGTCGATCGCCTGACCGCCCGGCCTCGGCCCCCGATGCCGCTCGACCACGGTCACCGAAAACCCATGCCGCCCAAGCCAAAAAGCCGCCGCCGTACCCGCCACGCTGGCGCCGGATACCAGAACCTCGGTCACGTGATCCCTGCCAGTTCCTTTGCGTCGCGGAAGACGTCGTCGAGCATTGCTGGTGTCAACCTACCGGTGAACATGTTTTGCTGGCTCGGGTGGTAGCAGCCGAGCAACCGCACACCGGGCGCCAGGTCGGCAACGACGCCGTGGCCGAACCGGGGCTTGCGCCCGGTCGAGGTGCCCGGCAGCCGCAGCGCGATCTGCCAGCCGAATCCGCCCAGGGCCACGACCACGCGAACATCCTCGGACACCAACCGCCATTCGGCCTGCAGCCACGGCCAGCAGGTGTCCCGCTCCTCCGGCGTCGGGGCGTTGGCGGGGGGCGCGCACCGCACCGGGGCGACGATGCGAATCTTCTTGGTCTGCAACCCATCCGCGGCGTCGACACTCGTCGGTTGGTTCACAAGTCCGGCCCGGTACAGCGCCGCGTACAACTGGTCCCCCGAGCGGTCGCCGGTGAACATCCGTCCGGTGCGGTTCGCACCGTGCGCGGCGGGCGCCAATCCGACGATCAGCAGCCGCGGCCGCGCCGACCCCCAGCTCGGTACCGGCCGCCCCCAATACGGTTGATCGGCAAACGCTCGGCGCTTGACGACCGCGACATCCTCGCGCCAGCCGACCAGGCGCGGGCAGGCCCGGCAGACGCTGACCAGCGCATCGATTTCGGGAATCGAGCCGGCGCGCTCGGCGAGGTCGACAACCGCGGCGGCGTCGGCCGCCACGGGCGTCTGCGGTGTTGCCGGATCGCTGGGCCATCCGGTGCCGGCGCCGACCGGAGAGCTGAACGCCTGGCCGGTACGTGGGTGGGCGAGCACACGAACATCCTGCACGAGTCGAAAAAATTCGGTCGCCGCAAATACCGCTTTGGCATACATTCAGCGGCGATCTTCCAATGAAAAGCGGCGGCCCAGCATTCCTGATCCTGTTCGCCACGTTGATGGCGACGGCGGGCAGCGGCATCTCGATAGTCGCGTTTCCGTGGCTGGCGTTGCAGCACCACAACAGCGCGCGCGACGCCTCGGCCGTGGCCCTGGCCATGACGCTGCCGCTGGTGCTGTCCACCCTCGTCGCCGGCGCCGCGGTCGACTTCTTCGGCCGCCGCCGGGTGTCGCTGGTCTCCGATGCGCTGTCCGGGACGGCGGTGACCGCGGTGCCGCTGATCGCGTGGGGACTCGGCGCGGACGCGCTGAACCTGGCGGTCCTGGCCGTCCTCGCCTTCTTCGCGGCCGCGTTCGACCCGGCCGGGACGACGGCGCGCGAGTCGATGCTGCCCGAGGCCGCCGCCCGCGCGGGCTGGTCGCTGGCCCGAACCAACAGCATGTACGAGGCGATTCTCAACCTGGGGTTCATCGTGGGCCCGGGCATCGGCGGCCTGATGATCGCCACCGTCGGCGGCATCACCACGATGTGGATGACGGCCGGGCTGTTCGGGTTGTCCATCCTGACGATCGGGTCGCTGCGGCTCGAGGGCAGCGGAAAGCCCGAGCGTGCGACCCGGCCCGGCGGGTGGATGTCCGGCATCGCCGAAGGATTGCGCTTCGTCTGGAACCTGCGGGTGCTCCGGACGCTCGGCCTGATCGACCTGGCCGTCACCGCGCTCTACCTGCCGATGGAAAGCGTGCTGTTTCCGAAGTACTTCTCCGACCACCACCAACCGGCGCAACTGGGATGGGCGCTGATGGCGATCGGGTTCGGCGGCGTGGCGGGGGCTCTCGGATATGCGGCGCTGTCGAAACACCTGCGACGGCGCACGGCCGTGCTGACGGCGACCCTCACCTTCGGGGCGGCGACCGTCGGAATCGCGTTCCTGCCGCCGTTGCCGGTGATCCTGGTGCTGTGCGCGGTCACCGGCGTGGTCTACGGGCCGATCCAGCCGATCTACAACTACATGATGCAGACGCGGGCCCCGCATCGGCTGCGCGGCCGGGTGGTCGGGGTGATGACCGGGCTGACCTACGCGGCGGGCCCGTTGGGCCTGGTGGTCGCCGGTCCGCTGACCGACGCGGCGGGGCTCAAGGTCACGTTCCTGGTGCTGGCGGTACCGATCCTGCTGATCGGCCTCGTCGCCTGCCGCCTGCCGTCGCTGCACGAACTGGACCGCGCGCCGGAGCTCGCGCAAGACCCCGGCCCGTCAGGCGGGCTTAGTATCGGGCCGTGAGCTCTGACGCCCTGGCCAGCCTGATCGCCGACCTGCCCGACGGGATGGTGGTCACCGACCCGACCGTGACCGAGGGCTACCGGCAGGACCGCGCCTTCGACCCGGCGGCCGGCAAGCCGCTGGCCGTGGTGCGGCCGCGGCACACCGAAGAGGTGCAGAAGGTGCTGCGCTGGGCCGCCGCGCACCGGGTGCCCGTGGTGACGCGCGGCGCCGGCAGCGGCCTGTCGGGCGGGGCGACCGCACTGGACGACGGGATCGTGCTGTCCACCGAGAAGATGCGCGACATCGCCGTCGACCCGGTCACGCGGACCGCGGTATGCCAGCCCGGGCTGTTCAACGCTGAGGTGAAGAAGGCCGCGGCCGAGCACGGCCTGTGGTATCCGCCGGACCCGTCGTCGTTCGAAATCTGCAGCATCGGCGGCAACATCGCCACCAACGCCGGCGGGCTGTGCTGCGTGAAGTACGGCGTCACCACCGATTACGTGCTGGGCATGCAGGTGGTGCTGGCCGACGGCACCGCGGTGCGGCTGGGCGGCCCGCGTCTGAAGGATGTCGCGGGGTTGTCGTTGACCAAACTGTTCGTCGGCAGCGAGGGCACGCTGGGCGTCGTCACGGAGGTGACGCTGCGGCTGGTGCCCAAGCAGAACGCGTCCAGCATTGTGGTGGCCAGCTTCGCGACCGTCGAGGACGCGGTCGAGGCGGTGCTCGGCGTCACCGCGCGGCTTCGTCCGTCGATGCTGGAGTTCATGGACTCGGTGGCGATCAACGCCGTCGAGGACACCCTGCGCATGGATCTGGACCGCGGGGCGGCCGCCATGCTGGTGGCCGGATCGGACGAGCGCGGCCGCGCCGGCAGCGAGGACGCCGAAATCATGGCCGAGGTTTTCGCGGAACACGCTGCGACGGAGGTGTTTTCAACCGACGATCCCGACGAGGGCGAGGCGTTCGTCGTCGCACGGCGGTTTTGCATCCCGGCCGTCGAGGCCAAGGGGTCGTTGCTGCTCGAGGATGTCGGGGTGCCGCTTCCGGCGCTGGGCAAGCTGGTGACCGGGATCGCGCACATCGCCGCGGAGCGTGACCTGATGATCTCGGTGATCGCGCACGCCGGCGACGGCAACACCCACCCGCTGATCGTCTACGACCCCGCCGATGCCGACATGACCGAGCGCGCCCACCTGGCGTTCGGCGAGATCATGGATCTCGCCGTCGGACTGGGCGGCACGATCACCGGGGAACACGGCGTCGGCCGGCTGAAGCGGCCGTGGCTGGCCGGCTATCTGGGACCCGACGTGATGGACCTCAACCGGCGGATCAAAGAGGCGCTGGATCCGCAGGGCATCCTCAATCCCGGCGCGGGTATCTAATTCGTTCACCGAGCGTCACGCCAGCGTGGCGTCCGCCGCCGAGCTGTAGGTTCCCATCTGATGTGGCGGATTGCGATGCCCCTAGCTGCGAGTTTGCTGAATTCTCAACAAAATGGCGGAGGCATTTTTCTCATCTTCGTGGCGGATCCTAGAACCATGTGGATGCGCAGTCCCGCTTTCCCTGAAGTACTTCAAAGAGTGGTGCCGCCGACCCGACACTGATCCGCACACGTCCGCTGCGGCCAGCCGCGAACTGGTGTTAACCGCCGCTGACCCGGCTCCGCGCTGCCGCACGGCGCCGTGCAATCAGGCGCGCACCTGTTGCGTCCATTCGCCAGCGCGCCAGATCGACGCTGACGCCGAACTGGAGCGCGACCTCTTCATTCGTCGCCTTCCGTCTGGCGAGCAGCTTGGCAGATTCGAATGGGACGAGAAGCTCGCCGGCGATCTCAGCCGCTTCGTCCTCTTGGACCTGGTTCGCTAGCCGGCAGCCCCGCTCGTTCACGAGGCTGGTATCGAACTTGTGCTCGCCGAACACATGTGCCAATTCGTGACCCATCGTTGAACGTCTGCGTACCGGAGGGTGCGAATCATTCTCGACGATGATTGCACCGTTACCGACTGGCACTAACGCACCGGAAAACACTTCGGGACGGGCCAGAGTGAAGTGGTCGCGGATATCGCCGCTAATGGCAAGACTGCTCAGTGGGATCACATCGATCCCGTACAACTGAGCGAGCTTCCAAGGATCGAGGGCGTCCATCGGGTGCAGGCCGACTTCGGAGCGCAGCTCAGCAGCAAGCCGCTTACAAGCGGCCTTGTTGAAACTGCGGCTTCTGGACACTCAGGCTTCCTCCCGTGACGCGTGGGCATGACGGATTGTTGCCCGGATAACTTCTTCGAGGTAGGCGACATCGCGCTTGCCGAGGTCGCGACTCGCGCGCAGTAACGGTGCCAACTGCGTGACCAGGTCGGGTTCAGACTGTGGGCGATACTCAGCGTCGATGTCGACCATGAACTGCTCGGCCGGCATGTTCAGCCAGCGGACCAGCGTCGCGAATCCGTCGGCGTCCGGACGAAGGTTGTTGCCCAGGCGCGACAACAGGGATGGGCTAACTCCGATCTCCTTCGCGAGCTGGCGCCAAGACAGGCCACGGGTAGTGCGCTCAGCATCCAATGCGGCGTACAGGCCCTCCACGTTGATTCGCGTTCTTGTCATGGGTCTCCTCTATCGTCGCCATCAGTGTCGCACTTCCGGCGCACTGCTTGAAACTCGACGCGTTAATATTCTAAACTCGAAATGGTGGGTCGAAAGTGACACACAGCAGTTGTTAACTAGCGAACGTTGACAGGAGAACTACGACATGACCGCAGTCGAGGCAGCCGAAAAGACCAAGACGGTGACGATCATCGTGAACACAAAGGCACACAGGTGGAGCGAAAAAGACATCACGTTCGAGCAGGTCGTCGAACTCGCCTCCCCAGGGCAGCCGTACGACCCGGCGGGCACCACGGTGGAGTACAGCCGCGGTCATGGTCCCGACAAGTCGCTGCGCCCGGGCCAAAGCGTTCACGTCAAGGATGGAATGATCTTCGATGTCGAACCCACCAACCGGTCCTGAGGACCCCGTTAGTGGCTTATTGACCGACGGCTACGACCTGGTAATGCAGAACGGGCACCTTATCGTCCGTCGCATTCCCTATCTCGCGCCCAGCGGGGCGCGCACCGACGGACGGTTGGTTCTACCCGTGAATGACAGCGGTGGTGTGATGGCTGATGCCATCGGCGATCACACCATCTGGTTCGCCGGCGAAGAACCCCGCGACGAACGCAGCGCACCTCTCGGCAGTGCAAGTGTGCGTGATATCGGCGATGGGGACAAAGTCAGCTTCATGTTGTCCTTCAAGCCGCCTGGCGGCAGCTATGCCAGCCTGTACGAGAAGGTGCGAACCTATGCCAGCATTCTCAGCACTCCGGCTCGAGGCATCGACCCGACGCTGACCGCGACACCCGGAGCGGCCTTCCAGGTCGTCGAAGACGACCTGCCGCTGGTGTACCGCGATACCAACACGACTCGCGCGGGACTCACGGCACTCAACACTGTCTTCCGCGGCCACCGAATCGCCATTGTCGGCGTCGGCGGCAGCGGCAGCTACATCCTCGACCAAGTCGCCAAGACCTGGGTTGACTGCATCGACCTCTTCGACGGTGACGTGTTCGAGAACCACAACGCGTTCCGCGCACCCGGCGCTGCCGCACACGAGACGCTTCAGGCTGGGCGGAACAAGGCGGAGTACTTCGCCGAGGAGTACTCCCGCATGCACACCGGGATCACCGCCCATCCCGAACACCTCAGCCTGGACAACATCCACCTACTCGCAAACGCCACGTTTGTCTTCCTCGCAGCGGCGGACGCTCACGAGCGGCCGATGATTATGGCATGGCTGCGCGATCACGACATCCCCTTTATCGATGTCGGCATGGGACTCCATCAGGTAGACGGGGGCCTCACCGGGCTCCTGAAATCCACCACGTACCTTCCGGGCGGCAGCATCGGCTTGCCGACAAAGCCGGCGCCGACGCCCGGCGAAGACGAGTACAGCACCAACATCCAAGTTGCAGACCTCAACGCCCTCAACGCACTGCTCGCAGTGATCGGCTGGAAGCGCTATCTCGGTTTCTACGCAACCCATAGCCTGGCCAACGAGACGGTCTACAAGCTATACCTCAACGAACTTCGAAACGGCGACGCGATATGAGTCGCACACCGCGCTACGCCGCCGAATTCGTCGAGAAATTCCCCACGCCAATGGAACCCGGCATCCTCTATATCTCCAGCAAGTACTCCACCGCAGGCCACCTCTGCCCATGCGGATGCAGCCGCGAAGTCGTCACGAAGCTTTCCCCTGCCAGATGGCGAATCACATTCGACGGCGAAGTGTCACTCTGGCCATCGGTGGCAGCCACCGGGCTGCCGTGTAACTCCCACTACTTCATTACTCGTGGTGAAGTCGACTGGCGCCATAACCTCACCAGTATCCAGACAGCACGGGCGCGGGAAGCCGATAGGCATGCAGTAGACAGCCACCGGACGAGAAACGAAGGCTTCGCAAAGCGGCTCTGGCGGCGTCTGCGAATGCGGCGATAACACGTAGTCAACGATTCTGCGGCACCTCAGCGTAATGTCAGCGTGCGGTCACTGACGACCCGACCGTTGAGTTGACGTTAAAGATACTGTCCTGCAACACGTTTACCATGCCGTAGAGAGTCTCTTTTCATCGATAACCGCTGACAGGACAGTGCAGGTGGATTCAATGACCCCAATGATCGACGCATGCCCGGCATTCCAGTGACACTTCTGCCCCGCAAACACCGCCGGTTCAGTGTGTAAGCGGGTTGAGGGTGTCGTTGGCGATACCTCGTGCCGTCTCGTATGCGCGCTCGAACCCTGCGTCGATGCGCGCCAGGCGGCGATCATCAATGTCGCTGAGGTCATCGGCCGACCTACTCAGGGCCGCACGATCTTCTGGTGTCAATCGCGACAACGGTGAGGTCATATCCGGAACTCCTTCTTCAAAGCGTTAATCGCTCGACGCTCCCTATCGGCTTGGTCCTCATCTTCTCGCACCTGACCGACAAGTGGCTGTGCGGCCCTCCGGTCATACGTGGGGAATTTCCCAGAGGCATCTGCGACAAACGCTGGGCGGTCGCCGAAAATCTGCATGTAGCGGCGCGGCGCCACGCCGGCGAACGGGACCAACTTGTCCTCGGCCCCCTTGGAAAACATCGCAACCGCGCGACTCTTCGGGTACGGCTCGATGTACTCAATATGGTCCAGGCGCACCGATAATGCGTGCTTGTAGCACAGGTGGCATGGATAGGTGGTGACGAAGAGGGTTCCACCAGCAGGTGATACTCCACGGACTGTGGCGTCGTCGATCGCCCTGGCCTCAGCATGCACCGCACGCTGGTACTCAATGACGCTCAGCAACTCGCCCTTATCGAGCGCCGCTGCCGCATGCGTCACCCCCTCGTCATCGGCGTCAAGCGTGTCTGCGAGAAGACCGGCTTCCTTCAATCGTTTCAGGGTATCCCGTAGGTTTTCGCGCTTGAACAGTTCGCTGGTGTCTTCACCCTCCAAGACGTCTGGAACCTGACCGTGGGGCACATCGTTGTATCCGGTGGCAATGACCGCGTCGTCGACGACGATCGCAGCGCCGACTTTGCGGCTGGCGGCCAGGGAGCGGGCGCTGCTGGCCAACGCCACATACATCGCGTACTCGCCGATCGTTGGCGCCTCAGGCTTCTGGAACAGCAAGTCGAACATTCGGTCGATATCCGCGCGTTCGTTGTTTCGGATGAAGAAGTCAGCCTGCGGATAGGTGCGGTTGACGTTCTGCCCCAGCTGTTCCCGCTCGTCGGCGTCGATTTCGATCAGCTTCTCGACTATGTCATTCTTCTCCGCGTCATCAGCCGAGGACAGATTGAGTTGCAGCAGGCTCCCCGTGCGCTCGGCGACACTTCCCTGGCTGCCGACCAGAATGAACCGGCTGCCGTAGACCTCTCGCAGTAGCTGCACCTCCTCCCGCCGCTTTAGCGACTGCACAACATAGGCCGTCCGCGGCCGACCGGCGATCTCGTCGATCGGCCGGTGATCGCCGTCCGCCCGAATCAGCTCGATCCGTCGAGCTCGAATGGCGCTCACCGCCAAACGCGCAACCGCGGCGGCATCCTCGTTGACCCGGCAAAATTGGTTACCAGCATCGATCAGCCGCCGGATCCGCAGATCCTCGGCCTCACCGGTAGGCGCCGGCACAGCAGTCGGTAGTAGCTCCGACACCTTGATCGGTACAGCCTTATAGCCGAAGCGCGACAACGACCCTCGGATCTCTTTAGTCAGATCGGTGGTACTCGTTCCCAGCGGCGCCACTAAACCGATGACCAGCTCCGGATCATTGGTAGCCATGACCGCAGCGTACCCAACCAATAGCGGACCAATTACTGTCACTCGTGCGGACACACGTAGCGACCAGAACGGCCGCGCGCCGCAATCAGAGCCTTCCGATGCTGCGACTCTCGGTACACCGCAAAACGGCGCCACACTGATGCCGTCGAGGGTAGAAGTTTGACGGCGTCGCGTTGCAGGCCTATCGCAACAGATCGAACCTTGTGTCGCATGTGGTTGTGCGGCCGGCGCCGACAATCACTATCACCTCTGCTGCACAACCGAATTCGCCGATAATTGCGCCTTTCCCCCGGGGCCGGCAAAGTCCTGCGCCGATAAGCGATTGCTGCGGTATTGAAGATATTGTACGACAGCACATTCGATGTGGACTGATGGATAATCGTCAGTTTCCATAAATATGGTGGCGTCCGGGTCAAGTGACTAGCTGCCTCGACCTGGTGGGTTAGGGCTGCTGGAGCATCCAGAATGACCGGCGGCCTCTGTGAGCTGTTCATCAGTTCCGTCAACGTGGCAATGGCGCCGGTTGTGTTGCGAGACGACCACAGGCGGGATTGGTTTGCACAATGAATCAGTCTGGCCCCGTGCCTGTTTCGCGCAGCTGGGCATGTGAGAACAAGCAGCAGATCAAAATGCCGCTGCGTTCGGCGAGTTCGGCCACCGACTCCGCCAGCAATGCGCCACCGTCGCGCAAACGTGATCGCACCTCATCGCGGCGGGCGTACACGGCCAGGTCGTGCCCGGCAGCCAGGAGACGCCGAACCATGGGCTCTCCAAGCTGGCCGGCGCGAGGAAACCGATCGTCACGATGCCGGTTAACGGTGGACCAGTCGGTTGATCATGTTCGCGAGCGCGGTGATCACCTCGTCTTTTTCGACCGGCACTGCCTGCTCCTGCACCGCGTGCCACGCACGGTCGAGCATGCCCAGCACCGCGACGCCGAGCCGACCAGATCGCAGACCCTTACGTCGACGGTGCGTCTCCCTGCCAGTCCTCGACTACCCGATCGATATGCTCCGCGAGCAGCGGCAATCTGCCGGCATCCCCCCAAATAGTGATGAAGTCTGGATCGTCACTCTTTGGGGGGTTATTGACATCGCGAACCCGGACGGCGACTGGCACGCCACTGCTAACGCCGGTCACAAGAGCGTGTTGTTGCGCCAGGCTGGGTAGTTGATCGAGCAGCGCGCGGGAACTCAATGCTGTCGCGTGACGCAACAAGCTCTGGTCCGCTTCATGAGTGAGTCTGTGTGCAATCACGGTGCCGCATTGAGCGACGACTGTCTCGCTTAATTCGCTCGGTCGCTGACTCGCTAGCAGTAAGGACAGCCCAAACTTGCGGCCCTCCTTCGCTATCCGCTCGAATACCGATGCTGACCGGGTGCTAGTCCCACTCGCGTCTCGCCGCGATGGAATGAACCGGTGGGCCTCCTCTAGGACCAGCAAGAGTGGATGTTCTGCACGAGGCTTGCTTCGCACTGCGAAGTCGAACAGAATCCGACCGAGCAATGCGGTGACGTTTTCAAGCACATCGTTCGCGACGAGACTCAGGTCGAAGATCGTCACTGACGGTCCCGAGTCGTGGTGTGTCGCTTGCGATTGGTAAGCGATTGTCGCAGGCCAGTCCGAATTCTCCTCTCCCGCAGTCGGATCGACACCCATGAGCGCCTTAAGGTAATTGCCTAGCGGATCGGCATGCTTCTCGATACGAGTCATGAAGTCATAGCGCCCGTCAGCGAGAAGCCGGCTCAGACGCATCTGGAGCGTTGACACGTAGCCGGCAATCTTGTTATCTGCCGCCTGTTCTAGCTGAATTCGGTTGGGAAGGAAGAAGTCGCATAGCTCCTGGAGCGAGTAGTACACAGGCGCATCGAAGTCAGCCATCGCCCGGGCGCTTCCCATACCCAGAGCCCCGAAGGCGGCAGAAACTTCCCTTCGAATGGCCACAAACATGCGCGCGAGAATGTCCCGCTGCGGCGCCGTAAGGGGCGTCCACTGGACGTTGCGGACGTCGGCCTGAGGGATGCCTGCGTCGAGGATTACCTTGATCTGCGACCACTGCGCTGAGCAGGCGCTCGTCCGGCCAGCCTGGTCCTCCACTAAGTTCTGCAGTCCGGCAAGTTGCGCAAACGCGGTGTCGGAACCTCCTCTAGTATTGGCAAAGGCTCCCTCGATGATCGCCAACGAGCTCAGAAGATTCTGGAGCCGGAGCATCTCAATATTCGTTGATACGCCGGCAACTCGTGCATCTGCGATCGAGCGCTGCAGAACCGGCGCTTGAACTCCTTCGCTTGCCTTGAACAAGGCCAGATGCTCTTCGTTGTTCATAAACCAATGCGGAAGGAATAGTCCACTCGATGTTCCAGGTCGCGGGCCGAGAATTAGGGGCCGCGTCCGCTTGCCGCGGCTGGCCGACGCGGGAAACGACTGAGCGTACTCCCCGTTGATATCGAGAATTACGATGTGACCGTTGGGTATTGGGTGATCCAGCAAGCCATCGATGACCGCCGTCACGGTGCACGACTTGCCCGACCCAGTGGATCCGACGACCGCGCAATGGTGTCCGAGTAGCAGATTCGCGTCGAGGTAGACCGATTGCTCAGGGGCCACAGCCGACGTCCCTATGCGCAAAGCTGGCCCGCTCTTCGGATGGAAGATGTTCGTGACTTCCTGGGGAGTCGCCGCCTGCACGGGAGCATGCAGGGGTGGGTAACCGGTTAGCCCGGATTTGAAGGCATCCGCTTCAAACCGGCCCACCACCGTGGCTTCGAGCTCGTAGGTGGCCGTGTCGTCTTGACTAAGCAGTTCAACTCGGTTTGTGGCCTCATGACGACCGCTTATATAGACGGCTGTCACGATTCCGACTACACGGTGCGCCCCCGCAGGCACTGTGACGTAGGAGTTCACTACGCCTACTGTCTGCAGACCATCGGGACCGACCTTGGTGAATCCCTTTGCACCCACGTCCAACGCGACACGGATCGTAGTGCTTCGGACATCGATGACTCGGCCGATCACACCGACAGCCCTCAAACAACATCACCTCTAAGAACTTGAGCTGCTCCACTTCCCGCCTCGCCCAAAGTCTGAATGAGACTCGTGATTGCTGCAGGTGAACTTGCGCTTCCATGTGTGCTGGCGTCCGGCATTAGTTCAGCTAATTCAGAGAACTTGCCAAGATCTCCAGTAAGAACAGCGATCCGGGAGTCGGAACTCGTCGCAAGTGCTGCGATCGCGGTCGACTTTAGTGTCACATCACTTTCTAGTAGCGGCTTTCCAACAGCATCTGATTTGTCCTTCAGTGTCAGCAAGTCGTCATCGCCGAGAACCGCCTTCGGGTCGGCGACGAAAACGTTCAGCGCCGGATTGCTCGCAAGGCTGCGCAACAACAGACGATTGATATGAGGGTCAGCGAACCCATACCCAATCGCAAGGACCGCGGTGTCCTCCTGCTGTACAGCATCTCCTAGTAGACGCAGTAGGTCGGAGTACGGGTAGGCCAAGGAGTCAGCCTCCTTGGCAGCCGTCGGATAAATCAGCACGAGTTCACCGCCTGCGGTCTCCTCCGAACTCTGCTTGACTTCCAGCGATTCAAGACCAGTTAGCGGGTCCTGCTCAAAAGATGAACGCCAGTTGAGACTGCCATGCACTTTGTGGAGGTAGACGGCTCCCTCTGCTCGTGCAACTACCGCTTGCGTAGTCGTTTCGACTCTATGAAAGTCCAGCCCGTAGAAGGCAAGGTTCAAGCGTCGATCCACTGTCCCGCTGAATCCGTCGATATAGGGAAAACCGAGTTGGTCTAGAGCTCGCTCAATCACGAGATCGTAATTAGTCGTGAATATGCGCGGGCGCGGAAGGTTGGACCGCCGATTGCGCACAATCCGCGATAGGAATGTGCGGTGCGCGCGGAGCGGGTCTACATCGAACGGCGCTTCGAGTGCGCCCGCGGGTAGGCGGCAAGCTCCCGCTAGCGCGCGGTTGATTTTGCGGCGCAGACTCTCGACCAGCTGCCTCGGGTAAGTCTTGGAAGCCCCCAGCGCAACCGCGTCTTGGCCAGCTTGCCTTGCGAGTGAGGCGGCAAGTTGCAATCCATTCAGCAGCTGCTCCAAGTCACCACTGTCAGCGGGGTTAATGACGCTCAGGAGCTCGCTATCGGCAGCGGTTGGTTCGCCGCCGGCAATAGTGATTAATTCGAGCACCTTCTCATTGCTAAGGTTGCGCGTCTGCGGAGACCCAAGGTGAAACGACGCCCCTGATCCCAAAAGGACGACGAGGTTCTGCACTTGCAACAGTAAGCTCAGATGCTCACGTACCACATTGGCATTGTCCGTCGTGATCAGCTGCTTTACGACTCCACCGATTAAGAAGAGTCCGCGGGGATGGGCGACCACATTCGATAAGTCATCGTCCGAAGACACGGCACAGTCTGCCCCGACGCGTGTATCCGACTCCGGCAACTCTCGCGCCTCAGGCATCGCACTCCCTTCAACCTCGAAATGCTAGTCCGACTCAATCGTCTCAACGTATGACCGACACGTCGCAAGTTCTGGTTCTGCGGTGATTTCGACGAGGCGGACGACGCCCACAGGCTTGCGCCGCCGCGGCCCGGTGGCCGGCGAGGCGCTGCCAAGTACGGTTCACGCTGATGGGCATGGTCACCACTCGGGAACGCCGATACCTGAGCTATGGTCAACCCAACGCGGCCGGAGAACCGGCGGATTATCGGCTCGGGCGCACGGTCAGATGACGGAGTAGCCGAGCCGTTCCGCGGTGCCGGCGAGCCGCGAGACCAAGGCGGGGTGGGTCAGGGGCAGGGAGATGGTCGGCCGTTGGGGCATGGCGGTGGCGGCGGGCAAGTAGAGGGCTGTGCAGGGGTGGCCGGCGAATCGGCTGTTATAGCGAACGCCGTCGA
Source organism: Mycobacterium sp. NGS27 (assembly GCF_059813005.1). NCBI lineage: Bacteria > Bacillati > Actinomycetota > Actinomycetes > Mycobacteriales > Mycobacteriaceae > Mycobacterium > Mycobacterium sp. NGS27. Next base: position 4,123 of record NZ_JCALDT010000010.1, on the reverse strand, counting down.
GATCGGGGAACGCTTCGACGATCGCGCGCGCAGCGTGTTTTCGCACCTGAGCGATGACGTGAGTTCTGCGCTCAAGCCGTTGTTCAGCCACCGAACATCTTGGATCGAGCCGGGTGGGCCTGTAACACTCAAACGTTTGCGGCAAAGTCGAACTCCTCCGCTTATTCAGCGACAGCAGCGAATTCAGACGACCTGAGCCCCCGGGGCTCTCGGCGAAACCACGGTCAGCACTAAAATAAGGACCAGTGTGAGGCCAGAATATACAGCTCTTTTCTCACTGTCGCGTGCGAGCTCAGAGCCGTGGTCGTTTGAACAAACGACGGTCTTGGGCATCCCGAATGCCATCCGCCAAACTCGATGCTAACAGAGCTAGGACGCTCCTCACCGGGCCGCAGCCAACAGCAAGTTCTAATAGCGTCAACGGGGTTCTGAATCTCCCTGTGACGCAGGGCTGCCGACGGGCCGCGGCAGCGCTCTTGAGGTGCCGACGAACGATCGCCGCGACTTTCGGCTCGCAATTTCTACGCAGAACTACCATCTTCGAGCAGCAAAATGTCGATAAGCCTTAGCATGAGACTCAAGGCCAAACATCAAAAGCTCGCTGTTAATGGCGGTACAAAGGCACCAGCGCCGCCTGCGATTCCTTCAGGCCACCGCGACGGGTCTGTTCGTGCGGCCGCGGCGACTTGGTTGTCACGCCGAGCCCGCGACAGACAGAAAGCTTCGTCGATGGCGATGACCGACTCCACCGATTAGTTCCAACGAATCTCAGGGTGAGCTAGGCGGCGGAAATGGGCTGCCTCACTTAGTGGCTCATCATGTCTAGAGATTGATCGGACTACAGCCGGAGTTGGGCATTGATCGTGTCAGCGTGGTTGTCAAAACCGTGGACCTCAACAGCGATCCCTTCGGGCAATAGCACTGCGGAACCGAAGCATGTGGTGCTGCAACGGTAATCGGCTCTGGGCCAGGCAGATGATGGCGTCCAGACGTGACACGCAGTTGGGCCACTTCATGCCCGCGGCTAAGTGCGAAGCGCCGATAGAAGAGGCCGCAGATTGGGTCATGTGCGTACTACGGAAGCTCTTAACCATGTGATCATGAGGGCATGGGGTCACCGAGTACAGATGACACTGGGTGGTTGTTGCTGACTTACCGGGTACCCCGTGAACCGACCCGGCTGCGTGCCACCGTCTGGCGCAGGATCAAATCCCTAGGCGCGGTCTACGTGCAAAACTCCGTCGCTGCGCTACCCGACTCTCCCGCCAACGAAAGGGCGATGCGCTCGCTGCGCCGCGAGATTGTTGAATTCGGCGGCGCTAGCCAGGTTATGCGCGCGAAGGCCCTCGCCGGTGCCGGCGATCTTGTCGAGATGTATAACTCCGCCCGTGATGAGGAGTACACCGAAATCATCGACAAATGCGGCGACTTCCTGGACGAGATCGAAAAGGAAACTACTGCAAGTCATCTCACCTATGCTGAGCTCGAAGAGAACGAGGAAGATCTCATCAAGCTCAACACATGGTTGGCCAAGGTTACTAAGCGGGACACACTCGGCGCGTCACGGCGCAACGATGCTGCAGCCGCACTCGACGAATGCCGCGCTGCACTCGAGGGGTTCGCCCACAATGTCTACCTCGCCGAGGATCGACAATAGCCTCCGAGCGACCATCGTGGCATGGCGTCCGTGAGCCCAGCAACCGCGCAGGATGAGTCGTAATCCTCGTTTATGTGTCACGCGGGTTGGGAATGGTTCCTAACCATGGTTATGCTTTTAACTGTGACTGCCGCTTCGGTGAGGTTATTAACTGCGGACGCGTGCAGACAGGCATGTGGGTGAGGAGATCCAGGGCCCTCAACCGTGGCCACGACAACGACAATCCAGACGGACAACGAAAAACTCGCATACCAGAACGCTCGGCGTTCTTTGGGACTGCGCGGAAGGAGCACCCTCGCCACCCCGCCAACAGGTGGTCCCCAGCGCTGAAGTTCGTGCTGATCGTTGGCGTGATGAGCTTTTTCGCCGACTTCACCTACGAGGCGGCCCGCAGCATCATCGGCCAATACCTCGGTCTGCTGGGAGCCGGGGCGTTGGCCATTGCCATGATCACCGGCTTCGGTGAGTTGCTCGGCTATGGGCTGCGGCTTTTCTCCGGGCGAGGCGCCGACCGCACCGGACTGTACTGGCCCATCACCATCAGCGGTTATATCCTGCAAATGTCGGTCGTTCCGCTTCTAGCGCTGGCAGGTTCGTGGCAGCTGGCCGCCGTCCTGATCATTCTCGAACGCGTGGGCAAAGCCATTCGCAACCCACCCCGAGATGCCATGCTCTCGCACGCGGCAAAATCGATGGGCTACGGCTGGGGTTTCGGTGTGCACGAAGCGCTCGACCAATTCGGCGCCATGTTCGGCCCGCTTCTGGTCGCACTGATCCTCGCGACCACTCAGCACAACTACAAGTTGGCCTTTGCTGCCCTCGCAGTTCCAGCCGCAATAATGCTTTTGCTGCTGACGGTGGCGAGGTTGCTCTATCCCAGGCCTCAAGATCTCGAACCTGAACACATCACACCGCACAGCGGAAAGTACCCGGTGAGATTCTGGATCTATCTGGCGGCCGCGGCGCTCGTGGCGGCTGGCTTCGCCGACTTCCCGGTCATCGCTTACCACTTTCAACAAACCCAAACGGTCTCCACCGACACAACCGCCATCTTCTACGCGACGGCCATGGCGGTCTCCGGCGCAGGCTCACTCGTATTCGGTCGCTTATTCGACCGATTCGGGATCGGGCTGCTGGTGCCCCTCACTGTCATCACCGCGGCCTACGCACCGCTTGCCTTCCTGGGCGGCTTCTGGGCAGCATTGTCAGGATCATGCTTGTGGGGCCTTGGCATGGGAGTGCACGAGTCCATCATCCCCGCCGCAGTCGCACCGATGGTCGCGCCTAGCCGACGTTCCTCGGCATACGGACTCTTCACCGGGATCTATGGTGTCGCCTGGTTCGCCGGCAGCACCGCCATCGGGGCTTTATTCAGCGTCTCGCTCGGGGCAGTGGTTGCCTTCAGTGTCGCCACCGAACTGGCGGCTGTCCTTGCTCTGCTGGTGGTATTTCGCGAGCACACAAGCACAGCCTTGCCGAACCACTGACAGTCGGTCCGCACAGCCCCAGCGTATGTCGGATCGAGCAACCACCAACCTCTGTCAATGGCCAAGTAGAAGTCCCCGCTGGTGGCCAGGGAAAGTCCCCACCCGTTCGGCCCAATCCATCACCAGATAGTCACCTGGTGACCACACCGCAGGACGCCGCTGATGCCGGTTAGCGTTGCGCCACAACACTTTCTGCTCAGCCACCAATCGGCGGAAGTTACGCGCCGAGCCCTGATACCCGGCCGCACGAGCAATCGGCAACGTCCGCTTGGCTGACATCTTGCCCTTCGACTTCTCAACCCGGGTAGCGACCAGCTCGGTGAACGCATCGACATTGCGTGGTCGCGGTTCCCGTGACCGCGGCCCGCCGGCCTCGGCTCGCTCGAAGACCCGCTTGACCGTCTTATGCGTCGTGCCGCACAGCTCGGCCGCGCCGCGATACGACCCGACCTGGTGATACGCCGAAATGATGTTCATATGCTCCCTTGCAGACTTCAATAGAGCTCCCTGGGCGGTGTGGTGACAGTTGGCGCTATCACCGTCACCGCCCAGGCCCTCAGCTCCCGGAAATGACACGCGAGCCCGCAAAGGAGTGGGGACTTCTACATGGCCACCAGTGGGGACTTCCTACTGGCCACAGATGGGGACTTTCTCATGGCCATGGACAAACCTCTCACCCTCACCAGGTCCGACTAAGGGAATCGAGTGGGCGTGCAGGCTCAACGTGAAGGTCCATGGCGTACAAATCGCCGCTTCGGTTCTCGCGGCGACTATGTCGCTCAAGTTGGACTCGCCCATCCCCCTTCTCGTGGTTGCCATTCCTGGCCGCGCGGGCCCAACGGCGTGCGCGACAATTGTCTCGAAGCCGAAGCAGACTTTTTGGGCAACGATTCACACCTGCCCGCTTCGAGAACGTGGCGATCAGCACGAACGCGCTCGACATCGCGCAAGTCATGAGGGACAAATTCCGGCGGACGAT
>NZ_JCALDT010000001.1:0-999520 GCF_059813005.1 Mycobacterium sp. NGS27 | reverse complement strand
TGAAGTATTAGGGACCAAGTGGGGATTTGATGGACCAACAGAGCACCCGCACCGACATCACTGTCAACGTCGACGGTTTCTGGATGCTTCAGGCGCTCCTGGACATCCGGCACGTCGCGCCGGAGCTGCGGTGCCGGCCATATGTGTCGACCGACTCGAGCGACTGGCTCAACGAGCATCCCGGAATGGCGGTGATGCGCGAGCAGGGGATCGTCGAGAACGACGAGGTGAACGAGCACGTCACCGCGCGGATGCGGGTGCTCGCGGCGCCCGACCTCGAGGTGGTCGCTCTGTTGTCCCGAGGCAAGCTGGCCTACGGCGTGCTCGATGACGAGAATCAGCCCCCGGGCTCTCGCGATATCCCCGACAACGAATTTCGGGTGGTGCTGGCCCGCCGCGGCCAGCACTGGGTGTCGGCCGTTCGGGTGGGCGGCGAGATCACCGTCGACGACGTCGCCGTCGCGGACAGCGCCTCGATCGCCTCCCTGGTGATCGACGCGCTGGAGTCCATCCACCACGCGGAGCCCGCAGCAATCAACGCGGTCAACGTCCCGCTGGAGGAAATGCTGGAAGCGACGAAGTCGTGGCAGGAGTCGGGCTTCAACGTGTTTTCGGGGGGAGACCTGCGCCGGATGGGAATCAGCGCCGCCACCGTGGCCGCCCTGGGTCAGGCGCTGTCCGACCCGGCCGCCGAGGTTGCGGTGTACGCCCGCCAGTACCAGGACGACGCCAAGGGCCCAAGCGCGTCGGTGCTGTCGCTGAAAGACGGCTCCGGAGGCCGCATCGCGCTCTACCAGCAGGCTCGCACCGCGGGTTCGGGGGAGGCGTGGCTTGCCATCTGCCCGGCGACCCCGCAGTTGGTGCAGGTGGGCGTCAAGACTGTGCTGGACACACTTCCCTACGGCGAGTGGAAAACCCACAGCAGGGTGTGAGGTTCGCGCGAAACAAAGATTTCATCAATGTCGTCGCGCTCAACATGCGGTTGAGCTGCGAACACGGCATACTTCTGTCAGCGCATCAGCAAATCTCGAACCGGTGTCAACGACAACTCTTAATCGCAAGGCGAGGCAGATGGAATTCCAATTGGTCGGAATGCACTTTGCGGGGGGCCGCAGCACCTCGACGAGTGCGCCGGCGCACGCCCGCGCGCGGCTGGCGGCATGGGCTTTTGACACATTCATCACAAGGAGTGCAAGACGATGACTGCGGTAGTTGAAGTACCACAGCCTGACGTTGAGGGAATCTCGCAGCCTCAGGCAGTCGTCGTCGGCGTGATGGCCGGCGCGGGTGTCCAGATCGGTGTCCTGCTGGACGCCAACGCCCCGGTCTCGGTGATGACCGAACCGTTGCTGAAGGTGGTCAACAGCCGGTTGCGAGAGCTCGGCGAGACTCCGCTGGAGGCGTCGGGCCGGGGCCGCTGGGCGCTGTGCCTGGTGGACGGTTCGCCGCTGCGGGCCACCCAATCGCTGAGCGAGCAGGACGTCTACGACGGCGACCGGTTGTGGATCCGGTTCATCCCGGACACCGAGCACCGCTCGCAGGTCATCGAGCACATCTCCACCGCGGTCGCGGCGGACCTGAGCAAGCGTTTCGCCGCCATCGACCCGGTGATCGCGGTGCAGGTCGGGGCGTCGATGGTGGCCATCGGGGTGACGACCGCGGCCGGCCTGCTCGGCTGGTGGCGTTGGCACCACAACTCGTGGCTTCCGACCGTGTACGCGGGCGTGATCGGCGCCGTGGTGCTGGGTGTTTCGCTGATGCTGCTGATGCGGGCCCGTTCGCAGCAGGAGCGTCGCGTCGCCGACACCATGCTGTTGAGCAGCCTCGCACCGGTGTCGATCGCGGCGGCGGCGGCGCCGCCCGGTGGTGTTGGATCGCCGCACGCGGTTCTGGGCTTCAGCGTGCTCAGCGTCGGCGCGATCCTCGCCTTGCGGTTCACCGGTCGCCGACTGGCGATCTACACCGCCATCGTCACCGTCGGCCTGATCACGACGGTGGCCGCGCTCGCCCGCATGGTCGCCATGACGAGCGCCGTGACGCTCTTCACCTGCACCGTGCTGGTGTCGGTCATGATCTACCAAAGCGCACCGGCGATCTCGCGGCGGCTGGCGGGCATCCGGTTGCCCGTCTTTCCATCGGCGACCAGCCGGTGGGTGTTCGAGGCCCGGCCCGACCTGCCCACCACCGTGGTGCGCTCCGACGGCGGGCCTCCGGTCCTGGAGGGCCCCGCGTCGGTCCGCGACGTGTTGACCCAGGCCGAACGCGCCCGCTCGTTCCTGTCGGGTTTGCTGATCGGGCTCGGCGTGCTGATGATCGTGTCCCTGACCGCACTGTCGGATCCGCATACGGGACAGCGCTGGCTGCCGCTCTTGCTGGCCGGATTCAGCGCGGGGTTCCTGATGCTGCGCGGCCGCTCCTACGTCGACCGCTGGCAGGCGATCACCCTGGCCGGAACCGCGGTGCTGATCGTCGGTGCCGTCGTGTTGCGCTACGCGCTGGTACTGCAGAGCCCGCTCGCGGTGTCGATCAGCGTGGCGATCCTGGTGCTGCTGCCGGCCGCGGGACTGACATCGGCGGCCGTGGTGCCGAACACCGTGTACAGCCCGCTATTCCGCAAATTCGTGGAATGGATTGAATACCTCTGCCTGATGCCAATTTTCCCGCTGGCATTGTGGTTGATGAATGTCTATGCAGCAATCCGCTATCGCTAGGGGCAGGGTGTGGCGTAGTCGCGCGTCCGCCGCGACCGTTGCCGCCGCCTTACTGGCGTCGGGCGCATTAGCCGGCCTACCGCCCGCCTACGCCATTTCGCCCCCGACGATCGACGCCGCCGCGGTCCCGCCGGACGGTCCGCCGGGGCCCGGGGCGCCGATGAAGCAGAACTCGTACTGCACCGAGGTCGGTGTCCTGCCGGGGACGGATTTCCGGCTGCAGCCGAAGTACATGGACATGCTGAATCTGCAGGAGGCGTGGCAGTTCGGTCGGGGTGCCGGGGTGAAGGTGGCCGTCATCGACACCGGCGTGACGCCGCACCCGAGGTTTCCGCACCTGATTCCCGGCGGTGACTACATCATGGCCGGGGACGGGTTGTCCGACTGCGACGCGCACGGCACCATCGTGGCGTCGATGATCGGTGCGGCGCCGGCCAACGGGGCGGGAGTGCCGCCGGCGGCACCGCGCAAGCCGGTCACCATCCCCACTACGGAGCCACCGCCCAAAGCGCCACCGCCGCAGACGGTGACCCTGTCGCCGCTGCCTCAGACGGTGACGATGGTCCCGCCGCCGCCCCAGTCTCAGGAACAAGCGCCGCCCCAGGGTCCATTCGGGGCGCCGGCGCCGGCGGCTCCGGCGGCTCCAGCGCCCGCGGGCCCGCCCCCCGGACCATCGCAAGGTGGACCGGGCCCCAATGGGCAAGCGCCGGCGGCCGGTCACGGCGGCGGCACGGTGACCATTCCCGGCTATGCCGGTGGCGGGCACGTGGCCAACGTGGACAACCTGCGCGGCCCGCGCCCACTCGACCCGCCACCGCCACCGCCACCCCCGCCACCGCCCAAGGGCGGTCCGGACGCGTTCAGCGGAGTTGCCCCGGATGTCGACATCATCGCGATCCGGCAGTCCAGCCAGGCGTTCGGCCTGAAGGACGCCTACACCGGTGACGAGGACCCGCAGACCTCGGCCAAGATCGACAACGTTCAAACGATGGCGCGCGCGATCGTGCACGCCGCCAACCTTGGTGCTCAGGTCATCAACATCTCCGATGTGACCTGCATGAGCGCGCGCAACATCATCGACCAGCGGTCGCTGGGCGCGGCCGTTCGCTACGCGGCGGTCGACAAGAACGCCGTGATCGTGGCTGCCGCCGGCGACACCAGCAAAAAGGACTGCAAGCAGAACCCGCCGCATGATCCGTTGCAGCCCAACGATCCTCGCAACTGGAACGCGGTCACGACGGTCGTGACGCCGTCCTGGTTCAGCGACTTCGTCCTCACGGTCGGCGCGGTCGACACCGAAGGCCGCCCGCAGAGCCAGGGCAACCAGGGCCAGGCGTCGACGAGCGTGGCCGGGCCGTGGGTCGGGATCGCCGCGCCCGGGACGGACGTCGTCGGACTCTCGCCGCGCGACGACGGCCTGATCAACGCGATCGACGGGCCGGACAACACCTTGCTGGTCCCGTCGGGCACCAGCTTCTCCGCGGCGATTGTGTCCGGCGTCGCGGCACTCGTGCGGGCCAAGTATCCGCAGCTGTCGGCGTATCAGGTCATCAACCGCCTGACCCGCACCGCCCGTGCGCCCGCGCGCGGCGTGGATAACCAGGTCGGTCACGGTGTCGTCGACCCGGTTGCCGCACTGACCTGGGATGTACCCGACGGTCCGGTGAAACCGCCGCAGCAACTATCGGCACCGCTGAACATTCCGACACCCGCCCCGCGCCGGGATATGGTGCCAGTGTGGGTGGCAGCCGGAGGGTTGCTAGGAGCGCTACTGATCGGCGGCGGAGTGTTCGGTACGGCGACGCTGATGAAGCGATCACGGAAATAGCAGTAGGGGCGGAGCAGCTTTCATGAAGCGTCAGCGCAGGTTTGGGTTGTCCTTAGCATGGCCGCGGCTGACCACCGTGTTCTTGATCGACGTCGTGATCATGCTGGTGGCCAGCCACTGCCCCGAATCCTGGCAGGGCACCTATCGCATCGCGTTCTGGGTGGGTGTCGGCCTGGCCTTGTTGGTGACGCTGCTGTCGCTGGTGACCTACCACGGCCTCACCGTGACGACGGGGTTGGCGACGTGGCTGTGGGACTGGTCCGCCGACCCGGGCTCCGCACTGTCCGCCGGTTGCACCCCGGTCCTCGATTATCAGCGCAAGTACGGGCGCGACAAGGTCGGCGTGCGGCAGTACGAAGGCCAATTGGTCACGGTGATCGGCATCAGCGGCGGTGACGACGACTCGGCCTCGCGCCTTCGTCACCGGCACTCGGCGCCGACGCTGCTGGTGTCGGCCGTCGCCTCCGGCCTGCGCCAGTTCGACATCCACCTCGACGACATCGACATCGTGTCGGTGAAGGTCGGCGGGGTCGGCAGTGGCGCCGAGCTGTCGAAGCTGGACGACCGGGGCCCCCAGGAGCGGGAGGTGGCCGACGACGCACCCACCTCCTACATTCGCCGCACCTGGCTGGTGTTGCGGATGAACCCGCAGCGCAACGTTGCCGCCGTCGCCGCCCGCGACTCGCTGGCGTCGACCCTGGTGGCCGCCACCGAGCGGCTCGCCCAAGACCTTGACGGGCTGACCTGCGCGGCCCGGCCCTTGACCGCGCAGGAGCTCGCGGAAGTCGACCGCGCGGTGCTGGCCGATCTGGAACCGACCTGGAGCCGCCCCGGCTGGCGTCGTCTCAAGCACTTCAACGGGTTCGTCACCAGCTTTTGGTTGTCGCCGTCCGACATCACCACCGACAAGCTGGATGAGCTGTGGGCGGACCAAACCGTCGCCACGGTGCTGACCATCCGGCTCACCTCGCGCGGCGGCCGGCCGCAGGTATCGGCATGGGTGCGGTACCACACCGAGAAGCGGTTGCGCCGCAACGTCTCGTCGGGCCTCAACCGGCTCACCGGCCGCCAGCTCGCCGCGGTGCGGGCCAGCCTGCCCGCCCCGACGGCGCGCCCCCTTCTGGTCGTGCCGAGCCGTCCGATGCGCGCCGACGATGACGACCTCGCGCTATCCGTCCACCGCCTGCCGGCGAGCGCGACGGGCGTCCCTGTGGCGCAATGACAAGGCCGCAATCAACCGCCGAAGGCGCGCGTAACGCGATGGTCGCCGGCCTGTTGGCCTCCGGCGTCTCCGTCAATGGTCTGCAGCCCAGCCACAATCCGCAGGTGGCGTCGCAGATGTTCACCACGGCGACCAACCTGGATCCAGCGATGTGTGACGCCTGGCTGGCGCGGATCCTGGCGGGGGAGCAGAGCATCGATGTGCTTTCCGGTGCGTGGTCCGCGATCCGGACCTTCGGCTGGGAGACTCGCCGCCTCGGGGTGACCGAATTGCAATTCCGCCCAGAGGTTTCCGACGGGCTGTTCCTGCGGCTGGCGGTCACCAGCGTGGAGACGCTGGCATGCGCGTACGCCGCTGTTCTCGCTGAGGCCAAACGCTACGAGGAAGCCGCGAAACTCATCGACGGCGTCGAACCCCGCCAACCCGTCGACGAGGAACTGGTCAGCTACGTGCGCGGCGTGCTGTACTTCCGGACGGCCCGGTGGCCGGATGTGCTGAACCAGTTCGCCGAGGGGAAGACCTGGCGGCAACCCGAACTCAAGGCCGCGGGCGCAGCGATGGCCACCACGGCGCTGGCTTCGCTGGGCGTCTTCGAGGAGGCCTTGCGCCGCGGCCAGGAGGCCATCGAAGGCGACCGGGTGCCGGGCGCGGCCAACATCGCGCTGTACACCCAGGGCATGTGCTTGCGGCACCTGGGCCGTGAGGACGAGGCCGTCGAGCTGCTGCGGCGCGTGTACTCGCGGGACCCGAAGTTCACGCCGGCCCGCGAAGCGCTGGACAACCCAAACTTCCGCCTGGTCCTGACCGATCCCGAAACCATCGAGGCCCGTACCGACCCGTGGGACCCGGACAGCGCACCGACCCGAGCCGAGGCCGAGGCCGCTCGCCACGCCGAAGAGGCGGCGAAGTACCTGGCCGAAGGCGACGCAGAGCTCAACGCCATGCTCGGCATGGAACGCGCCAAGCGCGAAATCAAGCTCATCAAGTCGACGACAAAGGTGAACCTGGCGCGCGCCAAGATGGGGCTGCCAGTGCCGGTCACGTCCCGCCACACGTTGTTGCTCGGTCCGCCGGGCACCGGAAAGACCTCGGTGGCAAGGGCTTTCAGCAAGCAGCTGTGCGGGTTGACCGTGCTGCGCAAGCCCGTGGTGGTCGAAACCAGCCGCACCAAGCTTTTGGGGCGCTACATGGCGGACGCGGAGAAGAACACCGAGGAGCTCTTGGAGGGTGCGCTGGGCGGCGCGGTCTTCTTCGACGAGATGCACACGCTGCACGAGAAGGGCTATCAGCAGGGCGACCCGTACGGCAACGCGATCATCAACACCTTGCTGTTGTACATGGAGAATCATCGCGACGAGCTGGTTGTCTTCGGCGCGGGCTACGCCAAGGCCATGGACAAGATGCTCGAGGTGAATCAGGGTCTGCGACGGCGTTTTTCGACCGTCATCGAGTTCTTCAGCTACACCCCGGACGAGTTGGTCGCGCTGACCCGGTTGATGGGCCAGGAGAACGAAGACGTGATCACCGACGAATCGGCACAGGCGTTGCTGCCGTCGTACACGAAGTTCTATCTCGACGAAAGCTATTCGGAGGACGGCGATCTCATCCGCGGCATCGATACGCTCGGCAATGCGGGTTTCGTGCGCAACGTGGTGGAAAAGGCCCGCGATCACCGTAGTTTCCGCCTGGACGACGAGGACCTGGACGCGGTGCTGGCCAGCGATGTGACCGAGTTCAGCGAGCGGCAACTGCTGCGTTTCAAGGAATTGACCGAGGAGGATCTCGCCGAGGGCCTCAGCGCGGCCGTCGCCGAGAAGAAGCCGGACTGACCCGTCATCCTCGGGTCAGCGAGCCCTCGCAGCGGGCGCCGGCCGGATGCATCCCAGGTGACCTCGGAGTGAACCTCAGGGATTGTGTTGTACGTCAGCTTGACTCAACCCTGGCCGAGTGCCACCATTGCCAATGCAAGCACCTCGCTAGGTGAGGCGTCTGCACGGACACAGGCCACTGACCTCGAACGTCGAAAGACGCCCAGGGTCAGGACAGCTCCTCCCGGATTAAGGGTTGAGCCCAAGTGGCTTCCGGCTTTGATTAGCCGGATACGCCGTGTGGTGCCGAAGCTCTGACGAGAGGGGTGCCGCGACCGGCCTTTTCGCCTGGTTGTTCCTCCCCGTGTGACTGTGCGGCGCCCTCGCGCGCCCTGGCTTTGAGGAGGTGAGAGCGAATTAGTCCCGGTGACAGTCCGTACGCCAGATCGCTGACCATTTCGCTTCGATCCGGCCTCAGCTTCATTTTTGCCTGAATTGGCTTGTAATTAGCCAGTTTTCGTAGCATGCGCACCGCCATCGCGTCGTTGCGCGCCCGCGGCATGGCCAGACCCTGGCGTGCCGACCTTTTCGTGGGGAGATTTCGTGATGAACTTTGTTATGGCACAACCAGACTCGTTGTCGGTGGCAGCCGGACTGCTGCAAGAGATCGGCTCTGCGCTGACCGCCCAGAACTCGGCCACCGCCGTCCCGATGACCGGCGTGGTGCCTGCCGCCGCGGATGTCGTGTCGCTGCTGACGGCGGCGCGATTCGCGCAGCACGGCCAGATGTTCCAGGCGCTGAGCGCCCAGGCCGCCGCGGTGCATGAGAACTTCGTGAACACCTTGCAGACCAGTGCCGGGTCATACGCGGCCACCGAGGCCATCAACGCAGTCTCGGCGCGCTGAGAAGTCCTGGGGGAACCGACGATGCTGGATTTTGCGGCGCTGCCACCCGAAATCAACTCGGCCAGAATGTATGCCGGGCCCGGATCGGGACCGATGCTGGCCGCCGCCGCCGCATGGAACACGATGGCCGCCGAGATGCGCTCCGCTGCGGCCTCTTACGGGGCGGTGGTGAACGAATTGACGGGTTCGGGTTGGCTGGGCCCTTCGTCGATGTCGATGCTGGCCGCGGCCGCGCCCTACCTGGCGTGGCTGAATGGCACCGCCACCCAGGCCGAGCAGGCCAGTAGTCAGGCGTTCTTGGCGGCTTCCGCCTTCGAGTCTGCCTTTGCCATGACGGTGCCCCCGCCGGTGATCGCGACCAACCGCGCTCAGCTGGCGATCCTGGTGGCGACCAACGTCTTCGGCCAGAACACCCCGGCGATCGCGGCGACAGAAGCGCAGTATGCCGAAATGTGGGCGCAAGACGCGGGCGCGATGAACGGCTATGCGGGCGCGTCAACGGCCGCGGCCCGATTGACACCTATGACGGCGCCGCAGCCGAATACCAATACCGACGCACTCGCGGCCCAAGCCAATTCGGTGATCAATGCGGCTCAAGCACCGGCGGGAACGGTGCAGTCGACACTGGCTTCGGCGGCCGCAGATCCCGCGACATCTTCGTCGACGGGTTCTTTGTCATCGTGGCTGGCCGACCTGTTGAGCGGGAAAAGCAATTCGGCCTTCGGGACGTTCACGAACGGCAACTTCTTTTCCACCGCGGTGGTCAACGGTGCCCTCGCCGGTGGCCCGTTCAACCCGCAGTTCATCATTGCGTCGGCGCAGGGCGTCCTGGCAGCGCAGCATGCAACGACACTGGGGGGCCTAGCAGATTTCGACGCCGACGCCGAAGGCGTCGCTGCTGCGGACCTGACGTCTAGCGCGAGACCGGCCAGCCTAGACGGCGCAACTGCCGAGGTAGGCAACGCGCGTCTGGTGGGTTCGCTGTCGGTGCCGCAAACCTGGACGTCGGCGGGCAATATCGCCCCCGGTCAAACGGCCGTGCAGGCCACCGGCGTCACCGGTCTCACGGACGCGGGGCCCGCCCCGGCGGCAGGCGGGCCTGGAGGCGTCGCGGGCCCGATGGGTGCCACCGGCAGGCGGCTACGCCGCGCCATCCCCAAATACGGGTTTCGACCCGTCGTCATGCCACGTCCGCCGGCCGCCGGCTGAGAACCTGGAGAAGATGTCATGTCGCTTTATGCGGGATTGCCGCCGGAAATCAACTCGGCCAGAATGTATTCCGGGCCGGGCTCAGAATCCATGCTGACCGCCGCGGCGGCGTGGAACGCCATATCTGGTGAAATGCGTTCCGCTGCAACTAATTACGATGCGGTTATCAGGTCACTTGTGGGCGAGGGCTGGTTTGGTCCGTCTTCGGCCGCAATGTCTTCTGCGATCGCTCCTTTCGTCGAGTGGCTCAGCACCACCGCCGCCCAGGCCGAGCAGGCTGGCGCACAGGCCAACGCCGCCGCAGCCGCATACGAGGCCGCGTTTGCCGCGACCGTGCCCCCTGCCGTCGTCGCGGCCAATCGCGTCCAGCTGAAGCACTTGGTGGCCGGCAACCTTTTCGGTCAGAACACCGGACTTATCGCGGCCAACGAGGCCCAATACGGCGAGATGTGGGCTCAAGACGCAGCCGCGATGACCAACTACAACGTCGCCTCGCGCGCGGCGACCCAGATGACACCGTTCCAACAACCGCAATCTGACACCACCGTCGACGGAACCGCCAAACAGACCGCCGCGGTTGTCAACGCCGCCAATGACGCCTCGAGCGACCCGTCGGGCGGACTGCTTTCGTGGCTAGGACTCGCCCCCGATACCAACGGACCCGGCCAGCCCGGGCTCGCGGGACTCATGAACTTTTTGGATGGTTCCGACGGGAACGTGTTCGGAAGCTTCCTCAACAACGCCTCGGTCGCCAACTTGTCCAACGCCTTCACCACCAGTGGGCTGCTGAACCCGACGACATTCGTCGATTCGGCGGTCAACTTGAACTCCATCAATGCCCTGAACGCAGTCGACTCGACCACGTCGGGCCTGGGGGTCCTGGCCGCCGGTCTTGGTGGTACCGCGAACCTGGCGTCGGTGACCGCGCCCGGTGCGGCAGCGGTGGCGGGCGTAGGCCAGGCGAGTGTGGTTGGCGCCCTGTCGGTTCCGCCGGCCTGGGGCGCCACCGGAGCGGCGATCACACCGCTGTCGACGACGACTCAGGTCGGCCTGGGGGCATACCACAGCTTCGGCTCCGCCACCCCGATGGTGATGGAAGAGGCTGGGGCTGTCGGCATGCCGGGCATGCCACTGGCCGGCCTCCCCGGTGGGCATGAGGACGAGTTCTCCGAGCCGATGTACGGATTCCGCCCCCGCATCATGGGCCGGCCACCCGCGGCCGGTTAAGGAAGCGAGCTCACGACATGAGGTTTCTCCCGTTTTTCGCCAGCGGCCTTGCGCTGGTCGGCATCGCAATACCGGCGCACGCCGATCCCGACGACGACGCGTTCCTCACCGCGCTCAACAAGGCTGGCATCAGCTATCAAAACCCCGACCGCGCGATAAAAGCGGGCCAAAAGGTATGCGACTTGGCAAACTCCGGCACCTCAGAGGCCGACATCATCAAGGATCTGCACGAGTTCAACCCGGCGGTCACGATGGGTAAAGCCGCTCTTTTCGTCCAAGCCGCCGCCAGCGCCTACTGTCCCGACCGACTAGCCAGCAGCGATGGCGGGACGAACTCCCAAAACAAGAGCTAACCGGGACATCGGCAGCTCCGGCCCTCGGATGGCCGCGATGCGGCAACGTCTCGAAGCCCGATTGCCGGCGGCGGAGTCCACCCGCAAAGGGGAGTTGATCTGCGAAAATGGCCTTCCAGGAAACTGCCAGTAGCTAATCAGTGCTACGCCAGACTGGCCGCGTCTACTCGTATAGGTGAACCCGAGGAGACCGGTATGACGATCAAATACGTGCTCGGCGATGTCGATACGTCGGCTGAAGAATATCCGGGCGATCTGCGAGCAGACCGACTGCTGGACTGAAGGTTCAACAGTTTCTGCGGCAGCGCCGAAAAGCTACCGGTGAAATCGCAGCGGCCACGAAATGCGATTCCAATAAATATACGCCTTAGTCATTTTCTTGCGCCGGTATAGGAGGTTTCCACGATTCGCCAGCGGATACGAGAGCTTTTAGTACTGATCTAACTTATCGAGTCGGCTGAGTCGCCGACTCGTATGAAGAACCGCCGAATTTCCGGATCCGAGAATTAATTTGTGTGGATCCGGCGCTGGAAGCTGCTCACCTGCCGTTTACGACGTGATTCACGCCATTACCTCAGGGGCAGTGTTCAACGGACTCACACGGGTCAAGGGCTCGCGAACACATTTGTTTTACAAAGGTTTACCTGGCGGGAACGTTGGCTGAATAAGCGGCCTGCACGATTATCGGAACAACAGCAGCGTGGCTTGACTAGTCGTTCGCACGCCATTTAGGCGCCGATTCAGAGCTAGGAGCGGCATGGCTTTGTTATCTGCAACACACGGAATCCACGCATGTATCCGGTGACACATTCGATGAATTGTGCGTCCGTGTCGATGCCGGGGCCGGCGACCCGTGCCCAGCGCGGCGGCCAGAACTGGGACCGGAGGCCTTAGATGTTGGATTTCGGGGCTTTTCCGCCGGAATTCAACTCCGGCCGGATGTACGTCGGAGCGGGATCCGGGCCGCTGCTGGCCGCGGCCGCGGCCTGGGACGAATTGGCAGCGGAGCTGCAAAGCACCGGGGCCTCTTACAGCTCGACGATCGACACCCTGGTGACGGGTCCGTGGACGGGCCCCTCATCCATCGCAATGGCGGCCGCGGCGGCACCGTATGTGGCGTGGATCCACGCCACCGGCGCGCAAGCCGAGCAGGCGGGTGCTCAGGCCAAACTCGCGGCAGGCGCCTATGAGGCCGCGTTCGCGGCCACCGTTCCGCCGCCGGTCATCGCCGCCAACCGCGCGTTGCTCGCGATGTTGGTCGCCACCAACATCCTCGGCCAGAACACCCCGGCGATCGCCGCCACCGAAGCCCACTACATGGAGATGTGGGCGCAGGACGCCGCCGCGATGTATTCGTACGCCGCGTCGTCGGCGAGTGCCTCGCAGCTGACCCCGTTCGCCGAACCACCGCGGACCACCAACGACTCGGCCGCTCCTTCGCAAGCGGCCGCGGTCGCCCAGAGCACCGGACAGTCCAGCGGGAATACCGTCAGCCACCTGTCACAACTGAGCACCACCGCGCAGCCGGCGGTACAAGCCGCGACAACGGCGGCCGATCCCTCATCGGGCAGCGGACTCACCGTGCCGAGTTTCATCACCAACTGGAACGAATTCTGGTCGGTGCTGACCGGGCCCTTCTCGCCCCAGTCGTGGAGCACCATCCCAGGCGGCCCGTTCCTGTCGTTCGGCCAGGCGTATGCCTGGGGACAGAACGGTCAGGGCGCGGCCGCGTATCTGGCTGGGCCGAAAGCCATTTCCGGGGCGCTGGCGCCGCTGACCAGTGGCGCCAACGCCGCCAAGCCCATGCTCAGCTCCGCGGTGGGGGCAGGGCAGGTGTCGGGGTCGATGGGCAAAGCCGCTGTGGTGGGCAGCATGTCGGTGCCGCAGGGCTGGACCGAAGCCGCCCCGGCGATCCGAACGCTCTCGCAAGCGCTACCGTCCAGCACGGCGGCGGCCGCCGCGATGGCCGGTGAAGAGGGGGCGTTCAGCCAGATGGTCTTGTCCAGCCTGGCCGGACGCGCCGTCGCGGCCGCCGCAACTCGGCCCGTCGGTGGCGCCGCCTTTACGGCGGGCCAGCTGGGCGGCGTGGCCGCCGAGGCTGACCCCGCCGCGGCCACCATCATCGTGATCCCTTACGTCGAGGAGTGACCGCGATGACCAAACCGTATGGCAGCCAAGCGCTGTCGACCCAGGCAGCCAGGTAGGGGGTACCACAGATGTTTTACGGAGCCTTTCCGCCGGAATTCAACTCGGGCCGGATGTACAGCGGACCGGGAGCGGGATCCTTGGTGGCTGCGGCGACGGCATGGCAGAACCTGGCCACCGAATTGCAGTCCACCGCAACGTCGTACTCGTCGGTGCTGTCGGGCCTGACGGCCGGGCCCTGGCTGGGCCCGTCTTCGATTGCGATGGTGAGCGCGGCCGCGCCGTACGTGGCGTGGATGCAGCAGACCGCCGCGCAGGCCGCACAGTCCGCCGCCCAGGCCATCGATGCGGCCACCGCCTACGAGACGGCATTCGCCGCGCACGTGCCGCCCGCGGTGATCGCGGAGAATCGCGCGCTGCTCGCGCAGCTGGTGGCGACAAACCTGTTCGGGCAGAACACTTCCGCGATAGCCGCGAACGAGGCCCAATACAGCGAGTTCTGGGCTCAGGATGCCACGGCGATGGACACGTACTTCGCCTCGTCGGCGACCGCATCCAACAATCTGACCGAATTCAGCCCGGCACCCAAGACCACCAATGACTCCGCAGAGCCGATGCAAGCAGCCGCGGTGAGTTCGGCGGCAAGCACCCCGGCCGCCAATGTCGCCAACACCGCCGCATCGGCGGCGACCACCACCCTGCCGTACAGCGGGCCCTTTTCCACGCCGGCGAACTTGGCCTACCTCTACCAGACGTTCATGACGGATCTGTTCAACACCGTCCCCGGCGGGGCCGGCTTCTACACCGCCATGTACAACGCCGTGAAGGTGCCGCTAGGCCTGACGACGCAGTTCAACGACATCGGGTTGCTGATCAACTTCCCGTTGTCACAATGGCTCAAGTTCGCCCCGCCCGTCGGCTACGGGGCGCTGCCGAAAGACGCGCTGGGCGCGGGGCTGGGTGCGCTGGGTTTCGGCCGCGGCACCTTGTACGGCTCGATCAGCCCGATCGCCGGAATGGGCAACGCCGGCACCCTGGTCGGCAAGCTGTCGATCCCGCCGAGCTGGGCCACGTCCACCCCAGCCATCAGGACCGTCGCGGCCGCGCTGTCGGCGGCCGGGCCGGAGGCGGTGCCCGCGGCCGCGCTGGGCCAGGGGAGCCTGTTCAGTTCGATGGGACTGGCCGGGATGCTGGGCAGCGCCGTGGGCTCCGGCGGTCCGACCGTGGCGCGCGCGGGTGTGCGTAACCGGATGACTCCGATCAAAGACCTCAAAGACAAGCAATCGCCGGAACAGCTGAAACGCCTTGTCGCACAGATCTCGGAGAAGCCCGACACCGTACAGCATCACAACGTCGATCAAGAGAATCTCGACGCACTCCTCGAGCAGCTTGCCAAGAAGCCGGGCATCCACGCGGTGCACCTGAAGAAGGGCGAGAAATCGAAGGTCGTCCCGACCAACACCCAGATAGGTTGAGCGACAACGCAAACCAGTCCATCCCCGCACCCAGCGCACAACGGAAAGGGTAAAGATGAAACGACTACTGGCGTCACTTGGCGTGTTGGCGGTGGCCGGCCTCGCCGCACCGGCACACGCCGACCCTCCGCCTGCGCCGAACGGCGACGACGGAGGCTTTGTCGCCGCACTGCAGCAGGCCGGTTTCAGCTTCAACAGCGCAGGTTCGGCCGTCGCCGCCGGAAGGGCGGTGTGCTCCTGCCTGAACAACGGCGAGTCCGGCCTGGAATTGGTGCACGACGTGAAATCGCACAATCCCGGAATGGACATGGAGATGGCGTCGAACTTCGCTGTGCTTTCCGCGAAGTACTACTGCCCTCAACAGCTCTCCAAGGCGTGAGCCGCGGCCTGCGGGTGCAGATCGCGGACACCGCTGAGCTCGAACGCTCTGCCGCTGAAGGTAACTGCCAAGGACCGCCCCACGCTGCGAACCACGCCGGAACATGGCACGCTCACGAGTCATGAGACTCCTGCTGGCGCTCAGTGTTGGCATTTCGGCCGCGATCGGAATGGCTCCGCTCGCGCAGGCCGACCCGGTGACACCCGGCGGCGACGAGGCCGGTTTCCTTGCCTCGCTACGGAGCGCGGGCATCACCTACTCGACCCCCGAGGCGGCGATCACGTTCGCCAAATCGGTGTGCGTATCCATGAGCGACGGCGAATTCGGCCCTCAAATGGTCGACGAACTGAAGAATCAAAACCCCGGACTCACCAACGAGCACGCGACATCCTTCTTGGCGATCGCGGCGAAATTCTATTGCCCGCAGCAACTTAACAGCCGCTAGCCCCAGAGTTGTTGCACACGGGCCGGATTCGCTGCGCAGGAACCCGGTGCGGCCGCGCTACCCGGTGAGAAGAGGGCGCGCCGGTGTCGCCGCCAAAAGGCGATGCAAACGTGATTCCGGGCAGCTCTCCGCCGAACGACGCTAAGCCGCACTGTCAGCGAGCACATGAAACATACATATGTCCGCTTGACAGATCTCATGAATTTCATTTGAGCCGCAGCTCATTTGCGGGCTGGTCGCAGATACGCCCCTACCCTGGCGCCAGAGGAGGACGGAGGCGACGGTGGACTTCGGGGCGCTGCCACCAGAGGTCAATTCAGGACGGATGTACGTGGGCGCCGGAGCGGGGCCCTTGCTTGCCGCGGCCGCGGCATGGGATGCGCTGGGAGCCGAACTGCATTCCTACGCGGCGGCCTACAGCTCGACGATCCTGGGCATGACCGCTGGGTCGTGGTCAGGACCGGCGGCGACGTCGATGAGTGCCGCGGTCACCCCGTACCTGGCGTGGGCGACCGCGTCGGCTGCGCAGGCGGAGCAGGCGGCGATGCAGGCCAAACTCGCTGCCGCAGCTTACGAGACGGCGTTCGCGGCGACGGTGCCCCCGCCGGTGATCGCCGCCAACCGCAGCCTGTTGATGACGCTGATCGCCACCAACTTCCTTGGCCAGAACACCGCGGCCATCGCGGCCGCCGAAGCCGAGTATGCCGAGATGTGGGCCCAGGACGCCGCGGCGATGTATGCCTACGCGGCCGCGTCGGCAGCGGCCACGCAGCTGACGCCCTTTACGGAGCCGCCGCAGACCACCGATCCGTTCGGGATGGCACGACAATCCGCAGCGGTGGCACAAAGCGCAGCATCGGAGCTCCCAGCCCAGCTGTCGACGCTGATCAACGCAGCGCCCACGATGCTGCAAGCCCTGGCAACGACCCCCTCGGCGGCGACGCCGGCGGCATCGATCATCGAGGCCATCTACCCGATCACGGCCGCCCTCCGGCCATTTTTCGCCGCGCTTACCGGCGCTTACAGCCCCATCGGGGCGATCATCCTGCCCGGCGGCTGGTGGCTGCTGTCCCTGCAGGCCCTGGGTCTGGCTCAGAACGCGCCGGGCGTCGCCGAACTGCTCGGAGGCGGAAAGGCCATCGCCGGAGGGCTGTCGCCGCTGGCGCCGTTGCGGGGCGGCTACATCTCGGCGGTGACACCCGAGATAGGAGGCGTGACGGGATCGATGGGCCGCGCGACAATGGTCGGATCGCTGTCGGTCCCGCAGGGCTGGGCCACCGCCGCACCTGTGCTGAGGACCGTCGCCTCGGTGCTGCCGGGCACGAGTCTGGGTGCCGTACAGCCGATTCCGGCGACGTCGCAGGGGGTCATGTTCGGCGAGATGGCCGCCGCGAGTCTGGCCGGACGTACTTTGGCGGGCGCCGGTGTGCGCCCCGTCAGCAATGGCACCACCGGAATCGCCGCGGCGGCGGCCGATGGCGTCGCCACCACGGCCACGATCATCGTGGTGCCGGCGGATTGAGCGGGTGTTGGGCATGAGACCTCAAGCGGCATTGAGCCAACCGACCGGACCACCCGTGCTTTCTGTGACCGCACAGGCGCAACCGCCGGCACCGCACGGGGCGATCGCCGGGATCCTGGCGAGCGCCGCCCGGTCGCCTGAGGCGACCACCGGCTCCGGCGGCGCGGGGAGGGCATGACGATGAACTTCGCACTGCAGCCGCCCGAAATGATCTCGGGCCGGATGTACCTGGGCCCGGGGGCGGGACCGATGTTGACGGCCGCCGCCGCGTGGGACGCGCTGGCCGCCGAATTGCAGTCCGCGGCGGCGTCCTACCACACGATCGTCGAGGACCTGGCCAACGAGGCGTGGGCCGGCCCGTCGGCGCTCGCCATGGCCGCCGCGGCCGCGCCCTACGTGGCATGGCTGTCGGCGACCTCGGCGCAGGCCAAGAACGCGGGTGCCCAAGCCGCCGCGGCCGCCAATGCATACGAGAGCGCCTTCGCGGCGGTGGTGCCGCCGGCCGCGATCGCGACGAACCGCATACGGCTGGAAATGCTGTTGACCACCAATGCTTTCGGGCAGAACGCCGCCGCGATCGCCGCCACCGAGGCCGAGTACGGCGAAATGTGGGCGCAGGACGCCGCCGCGATGTTCGGCTACGCCAGCGCGTCTGCGGCCGCGACGCGACTAGTCCCCTTCGCCGAGCCGCCCCAGACCACCAATGCAACCGGAATCGCCGCCCAGTCGGCGGCGCTGGGCCAGGCCAGCGCCCTGGCCAGCGGTACCGGTGGCGCCGCGGCGGCCGCGGCTCCGACGTCAGGCATCAGCGAGCTGCTCGAGGCCCTGGGCAACGCTTCCCGCGGTTACATGGAGTTCTGGGACGGGGTGCTCAACAGCATCACCGGTTCGCCGTTGGCCGGGGCGACGTGGCAGAACACCTTCGGGATCCTCGCCGACATCGGCCGGTTCAGCACGGTCGCGAACGACAGCATGAGCCCGATCAACCTCGCCATGACCGAGTTCAAGATGTTCTACAAGCTCCCGGTCGAGGGGTTGGACATCCCGAAATCCGCGCTGGGTGCCGGGCTCGGCGTGCGTTCCGCCGGCGCGGGCTTGACCAGCGCGGTATCGGCGGGCGTGGGCGAGGCGAACGTGGTGGGCAAGTTCTCGGTGCCGCCGACGTGGGCGTCGGCGACGCCGGCAATCCGGCTGGCCAGTAGCCTGCCGACCGCCAGTCTGGCCGCGGCCCCCTCGGCGGCGATCCCGGGAAGCCTGCTCGGTCAGATGGCGCTGGGAAGCCTGACCGGAGGCGCCGTCGGCGCCGTCACGCCGGAAGTCCTGGGCGGCAGAGGTGCCCGCGTCCGCGCCGGCGGTGCCGTAAAGGCCGCGGCGCCCGTCAAACTCGACGACGTGATCGCGAAGCTGCAAAAGCAGCCCGAAGCCGTGCAGCACTGGAATGTCGACAAGGCCGGACTCGACGCTCTACTCGACCGACTGTCGAAAAAGCCCGGCATCCATGCGGTGCACGTGTCCAGCCGAGACAAGCCCTCGGTGACCCTGCCCGACGCCCAGCATGGAAAGGCGGGGCCGGTATGAAGCGCCTAGTTGCGCTGCTCGGCGCTTTCGGCGTGTGCGGTTGCGCGGCGCTCGCGCACGCCGAGCCAGACGGCGACGACGCGGCGTTCCTGGCCAACCTCAGCAATTCCGGCATCACCTACAGCAGCCCCAGCCAAGTCATCGCTTCAGCCAAAGCCGTGTGCGGGTTAATGGGCAGGGGCGAAACGGGTTTGCAGGTTGTCAGTGACATCAAGGAGCAAAACCCCGGCATGACGATGGACGGCGCGGCCCAATTCGCGGCGCTCGCATCGAGCGCCTACTGCCCCCACCACCTGACGCCCAAAACCGGTTAGCCAGGTACTCGCCGTGCGCCGGGGATGCCCCCGACGCCGGCGGTTCGGTCGGGCTCCACCTGCCGTTAACCCACATTTGGTTAGCTCCCTTCGCCGTCTGCACCCGGGAAGGAGCGAGCCTTTGGAGACGCTGAGCGCCCTCGATTTCGTGCTCCGGCTGGGGGTCGGCGTGGGCTGCGGCGCGCTGATCGGCCTGGAACGGCAATGGCGCGCCCGGCGGGCCGGCCTGCGCACCAACGCGCTGGTCGCCGGCGGGGCGACGCTGTTCGTCCTCTACGCGGCGGCCACCTCCGACACCAGCCCCACCCGGGTCGCGTCCTACGTCGTGTCCGGCATCGGGTTCCTCGGCGGCGGGGTGATCCTGCGAGAGGGCGTCAACGTCCGGGGCCTCAACACCGCCGCCACCCTGTGGTGCTCCGCGGCGATCGGCGTGCTCGCGGCGTCCGGTCACCTGGTGTTCGCGCTCATCGGCACCGGCACCGTCATCGGCATCCATCTGCTGGGGCGCCCGCTGGGCCGGCTGATCGACCGCGACAACAGTGCCGAAGAAGACGAAAGCCTGTTGCCCTACCTCGTGCAGGTCGTCTGCCGCGCCAAACACGAGAAGTATGCGCGGGCCCAGATCGTCCAGCACGCCGGCAGCAACGACATCACGCTTCGCGGAATCCATACCGGCACCCCGGCCGGCGACGAGGTCACCCTGACCGCTCACCTGCTGATGAACGGCGACGCCCCGGCCCGTCTGGAGCGGTTGGTGGCCGAGCTGTCGCTGCTCCCGGGCGTCCGCGCCGTGCAGTGGTATGCCGGAGACGAAGCGCAGTCCGACGATCGGCGCTGAGGGCGAAAAGGCCCCCGGGCGCGTCGTAGTCTTACCGGTGTGAGTGCCATGTCCGGCTTCCTGTCCGCGCTGCCGCCGCAGATGCGCGATCCCGTGCTGTTCGCCATCCCGTTCTTCCTGCTGCTGTTGACCCTCGAATGGACCGCGGCCCGAAAGCTGGAACACCTGGCGGCCGAGGCCGCCGACCCGGCGCGACCGCCGTCGGGGGCGCACTTCGCCCGCGACTCGGTGGCCAGCATTTCGATGGGACTGGTGTCGGTCGCGACCACCGCCGGCTGGAAGACCCTGGCGCTGCTGGGCTACGCCGCGATCTACGCGTACCTGGCGCCCTGGCACCTATCGGCGACGCATTGGTACACCTGGGTGATCGCGATTCTCGGTGTGGACCTGCTGTATTACGCGTATCACCGGATCGCGCACCGGGTCCGATTGATCTGGGCGACGCACCAAGCCCACCACTCCAGTGAGTACTACAACTTCGCCACGGCGCTGCGCCAGAAGTGGAACAACAGCGGCGAGATTCTGATGTGGATCCCGTTGCCGCTGTTGGGAATTCCACCGTGGATGGTGTTCTTCAGCTTCTCCCTGAACTTGATCTACCAGTTCTGGATCCACACCGAGCGGATCGACAAGCTGCCGCGGCCATTCGAGTTCCTGTTCAATACGCCGTCGCATCACCGGGTGCACCACGGAATGGACAAGGAGTATCTCGACAAGAACTACGGCGGCATCTTCATCGTCTGGGACCGGCTATTCGGAACCTTCCAGGCCGAGCTGTTCCGGCCGCATTATGGCCTCACCAAACGCGTGGATACGTTCAACATCTGGACGTTGCAGACCCGGGAATACGTCGCGATCGCCCGCGACTGGCGATCCGCACGGCGCCTGCGTGACCGGTTGGGTTACGTGCTCGGCCCGCCCGGCTGGCTGCCGCGGGCGGCCCGCCAAACCGCTGCCACCAGCCCGGTCGTGACCTCGCTGTAACATTCGCGCAGGCCGTCGCGAAAAGCTGAGCGGGGAGGACGGCTACGCCGTAATCTCGGCCTCCCGTCGGTATCGGCCCGATGGATCGGAGTTCAGGGTGCATCGTCGTCTGGCAAGGCGCGCATTCGCGGCGTCGACAGCTGTCGCAGCGCTGGCCTCCTTGCTGCCAGGTGTGCCGGCGCATGCCGACGTCGTCGTGTACCCGGGCATGGAGATACGCCAGGGCAACCGCGTGTGCACGCTGGGATATGTCGATCCCGCCCTGAAGGTCGCCTTCACCGCGGGACACTGCCGGGGCGGCAGCGGAGTGGTGACCGACCGCGGCGGCGCGGTCATCGGCCAGATGGCGGCCTTCCGGGACAACACCCCGTCCGGAACTACCGTGTCCACGAGCCAGACGATCAGCGATTACGAAGCGATCGTGCTGGACAACAGCGTCATGGCGAACAACATCCTGCCGGGCGGTCGTCCGCTGCTCTCGGACCCGGGTCTCGCGCTCGCGCCGGGTCAGCCCGTCTGCCATTTCGGCGTGATCACCGGGGAAACCTGCGGGACGGTGGAGAGCGTGAACAACGGCTGGTTCACCATGTCGCACGGCGTGCAGAGCCACAACGGCGATTCGGGTGGACCGGTCTACCTGGCGCCCAGCGGAGGCCCCGGACAGCTCGTCGGAATCTTCAACAGCGTGTGGGGCGATTTTCCGGCCGCAGTGTCGTGGGGGGCCACGACCCAGGAGGCTCGCGAGGACTTGGGAGCGCGCGACAACGCGCATTAGGGGCGGTCAGCCCGCGGGGCCCGCCGGGGTCAGCACGAACACCGGAATCGACGGCGCGGCGGCGCGGAATTGCTCGATGGTGCTGTCCGGGGTCAACCCGGCGACATGACCCTTGACCTGCCAATACCACCTGGCCAGATAGCGCTGGAGCAACTCGGGCTTAGCCGCGTCGTCGAGCACGCCCGCCCGCATGCGCCGCCGCCGCCAGCGCGGACCCACCTCCACGACGGACGCGGCCCGGACATTGCGCGCCCACTGGGTGTTGCCGCGCGGGGATACCAGGTAGTCGACGCCGTCGACGGTCAGTAGGTTGACCACCACCGCGCGTTGCTTTCCCGTTTTGCGGCCGCGGACGCGCAGCGCCCGGGTTCCGGCGATGCTGATCCCCGCCTCGGCGAGCCAGCGGATGACCCCGTTCGCCGCGCGGGCGGCCCGGTTCGGTTTGTCGTATCGGGTGGACATGACGCGGCCCCTCAGCGAATCCTGGTCGAGCATTTGAGAGCGGTGCTCTCCTTTGTGAACACGCTGCCACAACCCGCCACGGAGGGCAAGAGCGGTGTTCTCGGTTGTGCCAGACTGACGGCGTGGGCAAACGCCAGGAATCGCGTGAGCAGATCGAGGCGCGCATCATCGAACTCGGTCGCCGCCAGCTGGTCGAGCGCGGCGCGGCCGGACTGTCGGTACGGGCCATCGCCCGCGACCTGGGCATGGTGTCGTCGGCGGTATACCGCTACGTGTCCAGCCGCGATGAACTGCTGACCTTGCTGCTGGTCGACGCCTATTCCGACCTCGCCGACACCGTGGATCGTGCCCGCGAGACAGTCGGGGACCTGTGGAGCGACGATGTCGTCGCCATCGCGCGGGCGGCCCGGGGATGGGCCATCGCGAACCCGGCCGGCTGGGCCCTGTTGTATGGCAGCCCCGTTCCCGGATATCACGCACCCCCAGAACGAACGGTCGCGGTGGGCACCCGGGTTGTTGCGGTGCTGTTCGACGCGGTGGCGGCCGGAATCGCCACAGGCGATATCCGGCTGACGAATGATCCTGCCCCCCAACCGATGTCGTCCGACTTCGAACGGATCCGCCACGAATTCGGGTTTCCCGGTGATGACCAGGTCCTGGCCAAGTGCTTCCTGCTGTGGGCGGGCGTGCTGGGCGCCATCAGCCTCGAGGTGTTCGGCCAATACGGCGCCGACACCCTGACCGATCCGGAATCCGTCTTCGAGGCCCAGCTGCGGCTGCTGGTCGACGTCCTGAGCCGGCATTGACGGCTTGCGATGGTCACGGGCAACCCAGAATTAGAACGTGTTCACCCGCCGACATCCCGGCCGTACGGGCTCGCCACGGCAAAGTCGGATAGGCCCTTTCTGGCGGGGGCCGTGACTGGACTATCCTGCGAGACGATGACGCTTCCCGTTCAATCACCGACGCAGATCGCCTGGGTCACCCCCGACCTCGATGCCACCGAAACGGCCCTCACCGGCCTGTTAGGCGTGCGGAAGTGGATTCGCATACCCGATGTGCACTTTGCTCCGGACGCGTGTAGCTACCATGGCCGGCCCGCCGACTTCTTTGCCAGCATCTCGCTGAGCTACCTCGGCGACATGCAATTGGAACTGATCGAACCGCTTCGCGGCGAGAACATCTATAGTGACTTTTTGGCCGATGGTGGCCCGGGTCTGCACCACATCTGCACGGAGGTCGAAAGCCCCGAGCACCTCGAAACGGCGGTGACCGAGGGCGCCGAGCAGGGCGCCACGGTCGTTCAGCGAGGCGTGATGCCCGGCGGCATCCAATTCGTCTACCTCTCAGCGCCGCAGGCGGGCGTGCCGTATCTCGAGCTCGCATACGTTTCGCCCGAGATGAGGGCGTTTTACGACTACATCAAACAGGAGCAGCGGTGAGTCCCGTCAGCGATGAGGCAGCGGGGGCACCCCAGGTTTGCGACGAGGAGGAGTGGCGCCAGTGAGCACGGAGATACCGGCAACAGTCAGTGCGGGCGAGGTGACCACGTGGTCGGATGACGTCGACGTCCTGGTGATCGGGTTTGGCATCGCGGGCGGTTGCGCTGCGGTCAGCGCCGCAGCCGCCGGCGCGCGGGTGCTGGTGCTCGAACGCGCCGCCGCCGCCGGCGGCACCACTTCGCTTGCGGGGGGCCACTTTTACCTCGGTGGCGGGACCGCGGTCCAGCAGGCGACGGGTCAAGAGGACTCGGTCGAGGAGATGTACAAGTATCTGGTCGAGGTGTCGCGCGAACCCGAGCTCGACAAGATCCGCGCCTACTGCGAGGGCAGCGTCGAGCACTTCAATTGGCTGGAAGACTTGGGTTTTCAGTTCGAGCGCAGCTACTACCCGGGCAAGGTCGTCGTCCCGCCGGGCACCGAGGGGCTCAGCTACACCGGCAATGAAAAGGTCTGGCCCTTCTGCGAGCGGGCCAAGCCGGCGCCGCGCGGTCACTCGGTGCCGGTGCCCGGCGAATTGGGCGGCGCCAGCATGGTTGTCGACCTGCTGCTCAAACGCGCCGACGCGCTGGGCGTGCAGATCCGCTACGAAACCGGGGCCACCAACCTGGTCCTGAACGACGACGGGGCGGTGGTCGGCGTCGCGTGGAAGCACTTCACCGACACCGGTGCGATCCGGGCCAAGTCGGTCATCATCGCGGCGGGCGGATTCGCGATGAACCCGGAGATGGTTGCCGAGCACACGCCAGCGCTGGGTCAGGAGCGACGCACCAAGCATCACGGCGTGGTGGCGCCCTACATCCTGGGCAACCCCAACGACGACGGTTTGGGCATCCGGATGGGCGTCTCGGCGGGCGGCGCGACCAAGAACATGGACGAGCTGTTCATCACCGCCGCGGCCTATCCGCCCGAGGTCTTGCTGACCGGTGTGATCGTCAACAAGGAGGGCCGGCGTTTTGTCACCGAGGACTCCTATCATTCGCGCACTTCTGCCTTCGTGCTGGAACAGCCCGACCAGACGGCATACCTGATCGTCGACGAGGCGCACACCGAGATGCCGGCCATGCCGCTGATCCGCTTCCTCGACGGCTACGAGACGGTCGCGGAAATGGAAGCCGCGCTTGGCATTCCGGCGGGCAACCTCGCGGCCACGCTGGATCGCTACAACAAGCACGCCGCTGCCGGTGAGGACCCGGACTTCCACAAGCAGCCGGAATTCCTTGCGCCACAGGACAACGGGCCCTGGGCCGTGTTCGATCTGTCGCTCGGACGGGCGATGTATTCGGGATTCACCATCGGCGGCCTGGCGGTGACGCTCGATGGCGAGGTGCAGCGCGCCGACGGCACCGTGGTGCCCGGTTTGTATGCCGCGGGCGCCTGCGCATCCAACCTCGCCCAGGACGGCAAGGGCTACGCGAGCGGAACGCAGCTGGGCGAAGGGTCGTTCTTCGGGCGCCGCGCCGGAGCGCACGCGGCCGCACGGGCCGGGGGAGCGTAGGCGCGCAACGGCACAGCGCCGGAGCGCACGCGGCCGCACGGGCCGGGGGAGCGTAGGCGCGCAACGGCACAGCGCCGGAGCGCACGCGGCCGCACGGGCCGGGGGAGCGCAGGCGCGCTAGACCTGCGCGGGTTCTTTGTCGACGGGGCCCAGCTGCCATGGGCCGCCGCCGAGCAGGTGCAGCTGCTGGGAGTGGTGCTGCTCGACGGTGGGCCGGTGGCTCACGCTGACCATGACGCACTCCGGCAGCTCGCCCCGAACCAATTGATACAGCGCGAATTCCAGGCCCTCATCCAGCGCGGAGGTGGCCTCGTCGAGGAAGACGGCCTTCGGTTTGGTGAGCAAGATGCGCGCGAAGGCGACCCGTTGCTGCTCGCCGGGGGAAAGCACCTTGGCCCAATCGTGCTCCTCGTCCAGCCGGTTGATCAGCGGTGCCAGGGCAACCTTGGTGAGCACGTCGTGCAGCTGCTCGTCGGACATGCCGTCCGGTGAGTTCGGATAGGCCACCACGGTGCGCAACGTACCGAGCGGCACATACGGCAACTGCGACAAGAACATCGTCTCGTTGTCACCATCCGGGCGGCACAGAGTTCCCGAGGCGTACGGCCACAGTTCGGCCAGGCTGCGCAGCAGCGTCGTCTTGCCCGCCCCCGAGCGGCCGGTGATCACCAGGGTGTCGCCCTGGTCGAGTTGGATGTCCAGGGAGTCGACCAACTGATCGCCCTCCGGCGTGCGCACCTCGATACCCCGAAGTTCGACGGCCGCCTCTTCACTGGGCTTGACGAGAATTGCCGGCAACGCGCGGCCCTTGCTGTTGGCGTCGACGAGGCCGTGCAGACGGATGATCGCCGCCCGGAAGGCCGCGAACGCGTCATAGTTGTTGCGAAAGAACGACAGTGAGTCGTTGATGTTGCCGAAAGCCTGAGCGGTCTGGGTGACATCGCCGAACGCGATCTCCCCGGCGAACAGGCGGGGCGCCTGAATCGCCAACGGCAGCGGAATGATCGTCTGCGTCGCCGACCAGTTCCATCCGTTGAAGATGATGGTCCGGCGGACGAACCTGCGGTAGTTGTCGATGACCGGCGTGAACCGCCGCCACAATTGGGTACGTTCGACGCGCTCACCGCGGTAGAAGCCCACCGCCTCCGCGGCGTCGCGCAACCGCACCAGGGCGTAGCGGAACGCGGCGTTGAGTTTCTCGTTGTTGAAGCTCAGCCAAATCAACGGGCGCCCAAGCCAAATCGCGACCACCGTCACGATCAACACATAGATCAGGACGGTCCAGAACATCGCACGCGGCACGGTCACTCCGAAAAGATCGAAGTCCCCGGACAAATTCCACAGGATCGCGGCGAACGAGATCACCGATGCCACCGCGTTGACGGCACCGAACAGCAGGGTGTTGGTCGTCCCGTTGGAGGGGATGTTCGGGGTGCCGCCCACTCCCGCGGTGAAGATGTCGACATCCTGTTGGATGCGCTGGTCGGGGTTGTCAATGGTGTTGTCGATGAACAGATCCCGGTAGTAGGCCCGGCCCGCGAGCCAGTCGTCGGTGAGATGGCCGGTCAGCCACATGCGCCAGGCGATGATGAACCGCTGCGTCAGGTAGATGTCGAGGATCACCCGGGCGATGAAGATGGCCGCCAGCAGGATGAAAATCCCGAGCGAGACCCAAAAATTGTGGATCCCGGACTGTTTGACCTCGTTGTTTCCTGTGGCGAGGCCTTTCAACGCCACCTGCAACGCCGTGTACATGTCGTTGCTCTGATAGCTGAACAGCACGTTGAGCCGGACCGAGAAGAGCACGAGCAGCAGCAGCACACCGAGCCCCAGCCACGCCTTGATGCTGGTCGGCCCGACGAAGTAGCCGCGTGTGATCCGCCAGAATTGGCGGCCCCACGGGGTCAGATACCTGGCGGCGACCAGCGCGGCCAGCAGACAGACGGCACCGATGACCCACGCGATGGCGAGCCACCGCAGGGAATCCTGAAATGCCGACGACCAATCGATGGACGATTTGAACAGCTTCGAGTCCAATTTCGGCGTCTCCTTCTGCGGTCGGCACTTCCCCGCAAGCTACCCGAGCGGTTGTCGAATAGGCTGCGCAGATGAGCATCGACGCTCCGTCCAGCCAGACCGTACATGCCGGCCGACTCATCGCGCGCCGGCTCAAAGCCAGCGGCGTCGACACCGTCTTCACGCTATCGGGCGGTCACCTGTTCTCCGTCTACGACGGATGCCGCGACGAGGGCATCCGGCTGATCGACACGCGCCATGAGCAGACCGCGACGTTCGCCGCCGAGGGCTGGTCGAAAGTGACGAGATCGCCGGGCGTGGCCGCGCTGACCGCGGGGCCGGGCGTCACCAACGGGATGAGCGCGATGGCGGCGGCGCAGCAGAACGCCTCGCCGCTAGTGGTGCTGGGCGGCCGGGCCCCGGCGCAGCGCTGGGGCATGGGCTCGCTACAGGAGATCGACCACGTGCCGTTCGTGGCGCCGCTGGCCCGCTTCGCCGCCACCGCACAGTCGGCCGACGAGGCGGGGCGGCTCGTCGACGACGCGCTGCGCGCGGCGGTCGGTGCCCCGTCGGGCGTGGCTTTCGTGGATTTCCCGATGGACCACGCGTTTTCCATGTCCGACGATGACGGCCGGCCTGGCGTCCTCGTCGACCTGCCACCGGGGCCCGCACCCGACGGTGACTCGCTTAGCCGGGCGGCCGCCTTGCTGTCCGGGGCGAAGCGGCCGGTAATCATGGCGGGCACCAACGTCTGGTGGGGGCGCGGCGAAGCGGCCCTGCTGCGCCTCGCCGAAGAACTCCAGATCCCGGTGCTGATGAACGGCATGGCCCGCGGCGCGGTTCCCGCCGATCACCCGTTGGCGTTCTCCCGTGTTCGCGGAAAAGCGTTGGGGGAGGCCGACGTTGCGTTGATCGTCGGCGTTCCCATGGATTTCCGGCTCGGATTCGGCGCGGTGTTCGGCGCGCAGACAAAGCTCATCGTCGCGGACCGGGCCGAACCCGAACGGCGCCATCCGCGCCCGGTGGAGGCCGAGCTCTACGGCGACCTGTTGACGATTCTCGCGGCGCTGGCCCCGGCCACGGGGACCGACCATCAGGACTGGATCGGCGAACTGCGAACCGCCGAGACCGCGGCGCGCGCCAAGGAGCAGGCCGAGCTGGCCGACGACCGCAGTCCGCTACACCCGATGCGGGTGTATGCGGAACTGGCACCCATGCTGGATCGGGACGCGATCGTCGTCATCGACGCCGGTGATTTCGGGTCGTACGCCGGGCGGGTGATCGACAGCTATCGACCGGGTTGCTGGCTGGACAGCGGGCCCTTCGGGTGCCTGGGTTCGGGCCCCGGCTACGCACTGGCCGCCAAGCTGGCCTGCCCCGACCGCCAGGTGGTGTTGCTGCAGGGCGACGGCGCATTCGGTTTCAGCGGCATGGAATGGGACACCCTGGTTCGGCACAACGTGCCGGTGGTGTCCGTGGTCGGCAACAACGGCATCTGGGGTCTGGAAAAGCACCCCATGGAGGCTTTGTACGGCTATTCGGTGGTGGCGGAGCTGCGCCCGGGGACGCGTTACGACGAGGTGGCGCGGGCTCTGGGCGGCCACGGCGAACTGGTCGCCGCGCCCGGCGAGCTGCGGCCGGCGCTGGAACGCGCTTTCGGCAGCGGGCTGCCCGCCGTCGTCAATGTGCTCACCGATCCCGACGTCGCCTATCCACGCCGCTCCAACCTCGCGTGATGAATCCGCGCGGTGGGCCACCGCGTACCGTTGACCTGTGCCTAAGACGACCCGCGCTCAACCCGGCCGGCTGAGCAGCCGCTTTTGGAAGCTGCTCGGCGCCAGCACCGAAAAGGACCGCAGCCGCTCTCTCACCCAGGTCAACGACTCGTCGGAGTATGACGACGAGGCCGCCGGGCTGAGCGACGAGCAGCTACGCAAAGCGGCTGGGCTGCTCAACCTCGATGACCTGGCGAATTCCGACGACATCCCGCAGTTCCTTGCCATCGCCCGCGAGGCGGGCGAGCGGGCGAGCGGGTTGCGGCCGTTCGACGTTCAGCTGTTGGGCGCGTTGCGCATGCTGGCGGGCGACGTCATCGAGATGGCCACCGGCGAGGGCAAGACGCTGGCGGGCGCGATCGCCGCGGCCGGGTACGCGCTGGCCGGGCGGCACGTACACGTCGTGACCATCAACGACTACCTGGCCCGTCGTGACGCGGAATGGATGGGCCCCGTCATCGAGGCGATGGGTCTGACGGTCGGCTGGATCACCGCCGAGTCGACCAGCGACGAACGCCGGGCCGCCTACGGCTGCGACGTCACCTACGCCTCGGTCAACGAGATCGGCTTCGACGTGCTGCGCGATCAGCTGGTCACCGACGTCGCCGATCTGGTGTCGCCCAACCCCGACGTGGCCCTGATCGATGAGGCCGACTCGGTGCTGGTCGACGAGGCGCTGGTGCCGCTCGTGCTGGCCGGGACCACTCACCGGGAGACGCCGCGGCTGGAGATCATCGAGCTGGCCGGCCAGTTGGAGGCGGGCACCGACTACGACACCGACGCCGACAGCCGCAATGTCCACCTGACCGAGGTCGGCGCCCGCAAGGTCGAAAAGGCGCTCGGCGGGATCGACCTGTACTCCGAGGAACACGTCGTCACCACCCTGACCGAGATCAACGTCGCGCTGCACGCGCACGTGCTGCTGCAGCGCGACG
Source organism: Mycobacterium sp. NGS27 (assembly GCF_059813005.1). Classification (NCBI taxonomy): domain Bacteria; kingdom Bacillati; phylum Actinomycetota; class Actinomycetes; order Mycobacteriales; family Mycobacteriaceae; genus Mycobacterium; species Mycobacterium sp. NGS27. The sequence continues at coordinate 969,616 of NZ_JCALDT010000001.1, read as the reverse complement.
TGCACTACATCGTCCGCGACGACGCGGTGCACCTGATCAATGCCGCGCGCGGGCGCATCGCGCAACTGCAGCGCTGGCCCGACGGTCTGCAGGCCGCCGTCGAGGCCAAGGAGGGCATCGAGACCACCGAAACGGGCGAGGTGCTGGACACCATCACCGTGCAGGCGCTGATCAACCGCTACACGACGGTGTGCGGCATGACGGGCACGGCGCTGGCCGCCGGTGAGCAGCTGCGCCAGTTCTACAAGCTCGGGGTGTCCCCAATTCCGCCGAATGAGCCCAACATTCGTGAAGACGAGTCCGACCGCGTCTACATCACCGCCGCGGCCAAGAACGACGCGATCGTCGCACACATCGCCGAGGTGAACGAGACCGGTCAGCCGGTGCTGGTGGGCACCCGCGACGTGGCCGAATCCGAGGAGCTGCACGAGCGGCTGCTGCGCCGCGGGGTACCCGCGGTGGTGCTGAACGCCAAAAACGACGCCGAAGAAGCCCAGGTGATCGCCGAGGCCGGCAAGTTCGGCGTCGTCACCGTCTCGACGCAGATGGCCGGGCGCGGTACCGACATCCGCCTCGGCGGCTCCGACGAAGCCGACCACGACCGGGTCGCCGAGCTGGGCGGGCTGCACGTCGTCGGGACCGGGCGGCACCACACCCAGCGTCTGGACAACCAGCTGCGTGGGCGCGCCGGGCGGCAGGGCGATCCGGGGTCGTCGGTGTTCTTCTCGAGTTGGGAAGACGACGTGGTGGCCGCCAACCTCGACCACAACAAGCTGCCGACGGACACCGACGAGGACGGCAAGATCGTCAGCCCCAAGGCGGCGGGCCTGCTCGACCACGCACAGCGGGTGGCGGAGGGCCGGATGCTGGATGTGCACGCGAACACCTGGCGCTACAACCAGTTGATCGCCCAGCAGCGCGCCATCATCGTCGATCGGCGTAATACGTTGCTGCGCACCCCAACCGCGCGTGAGGAACTCGCCGAGCTGGCGCCCAAGCGCTACAAGGAGCTGGCCGAGACCGACGGAATCTCCGAACAGCGCCTGGAGACGATCTGCCGGCAGATCATGCTCTATCACCTCGACCGCGGCTGGGCCGACCATCTGGCGTACCTGGCCGACATCCGGGAGAGCATCCACCTGCGGGCGCTGGGCCGGCAGAACCCGTTGGACGAGTTCCACCGGCTGGCGGTCGACGCGTTCGCGTCGCTGGCCGCGGACGCGATCGAGGCGGCCCAGCAGACGTTCGAAACCGCGAACGTGCTAGACGAAGAGCCCGGACTGGACCTGTCCAAGCTGGCGCGGCCGACGTCGACCTGGACCTACATGGTCAACGACAACCCGCTGTCGGACGACACGCTGTCCACCCTGAGCCTGCCCGGGGTCTTCCGCTGACGCCTGGTGCGCGCCCAGCCGCGCGCTCGCCGTTGGGCTAAGGTCACGGCTCATGGAGCCGGTGCTTCCGCCCAATCGGGTGCTGACGGTGCCCAACGTGCTCAGCGCTGTCCGCCTGGCGCTGATCCCGGTGTTCGTCTACGCCCTGGTGGTCGCGCACGCCAACGGATGGGCGGTCGCGATTCTGATGTTCAGCGGCGCCTCGGACTGGGCGGACGGCAAGATCGCCCGGCTGCTCAATCAGTCCTCGCGCCTGGGTGTCCTGCTCGACCCGGCGGTCGACAGGCTCTACATGGTTGCGGTGCCCATCGTGCTCGCCGTCGGCGGCATCGTGCCGTGGTGGTTCGTCATCGTCCTGCTCGCGCGCGACGGTCTGTTGGCGACGACGCTGCCGGCGCTGTGGAGTCGGGGCCTGTCGGCCTTGCCGGTGACCTACATCGGCAAGGCCGCGACGTTCGCACTGATGTCCGGCTTTCCATTGGTGTTGCTGGGCACCTGGGATGCGCTGTGGAGCCGCGTGATCGGGGCCTGCGGCTGGGCTTTTTTGATCTGGGGCTTGTATGCGTACCTGTGGGCGTTCGTGCAGTATGCGGTGCAGATGATTCTCGTGCTGCGCCGGATGCCCAAGGTCGACCGCGACTCTCGCCCGTCGGCCGCGGCAAGGGTGGCTGACCATGGCTGACGCGGACCGTCTGCTCGGCGGTTACGACCCCAATGCCGGTCGCGGCGCGCACGTGGCATCGCGGCCCAAGCTGATCCCGGTGCCGTCGCTGCTGCGCGCGCTGCTGTCCGAGCACCTCGATCCGGGCTACGCCGCGGCGGCGGCCAAACGCGGCACCGCCGACGCACCCCGCAGCCGGCGCCAGCGCGTGTTCGGTTGGCTCTGGCAGGCCGCCGCGGCGCTGCTGATCGCGACCGTCTTCGCCGCCGCGGTCGCGCAGGCCCGCTCGGTGGCGCCCGGGGTGCGTTCGGCCCAGCAGCTGCTGTTGGGCAACGTGAGGTCGACGGAAGGCTCCGCGGCCAAGCTGAACCAGCGCCGCAGCGAGCTGGCGACGCGCGTCGACGATGTGCAGCGCCACGCCCTGGCCGAGAACGCCGAGGGGCAGCGGCTGCTGAAACGGCTTGACGCCCTCAGCCTGGCGGCCGCGAGCACGGCGATCATCGGACCGGGCCTGAAGGTGACCGTCACCGATCCCGGTGCCGGCCCGAACCTTTCCGACGTGTCCAAGCAGCGGGTCAGCGGCAGCAGGCAGATCATCCTGGACCGCGATCTGCAGCTGCTGGTCAACTCGCTGTGGGCGAGCGGCGCCGAGGCCATTTCGGTCGGCGGTGTGCGGATCGGGCCGAATGTGACGATCCGGCAAGCCGGCGGCGCGATCCTGGTCGACAACAACCCGACCACCAGTCCGTACACGATCCTGGCCATCGGGCCGCCGCGGGCGATGCGCGACGTCTTCGACAACAGTGCCGGCATGCAGCGACTGAGGCTGTTGCAGATCTCCTACGGCGTCGTGGTTACGGTGGACTCCGCAGACGGTCTCACGCTTCCTGCCGGGTCGATCCGGGATGTCAAGTTCGCCAAGCAGATTGGGCCACAGTGAGAAACGCCCCCATCAGACACGTTCGCCTGGGTGAGACGCGGACGGGAAACCAAGCATGATCGGTATCGCAGCGCTGGCAATCGGCATCGTGCTCGGGCTGGTTTTTCATCCCGCGGTACCCGAGGTCGTCCAGCCCTACCTGCCGATCGCGGTGGTCGCGGCGATGGATGCGGTGTTCGGCGGGTTACGTGCTTACCTGGAACGGATTTTCGACCCGAAGGTCTTCGTGGTTTCGTTCGTGTTCAACGTCTTCGTGGCCGCGCTGATCGTCTATGTCGGCGATCAATTGGGCGTGGGCACGCAGTTGTCCACCGCCATCATCGTCGTGCTGGGTATCCGCATCTTCGGCAATGCCGCCGCCCTGCGCCGTAGGCTGTTCGGGGCGTAACCGCGCCGGCGACGATGCAGAGCAGAAAAGCGATGTGGGGGCACGCCCCCACGAGTGGGAGGTACCCCCACCCGCCTGCGGGGGCGAGAAGCGGCGCAATAACGCAGTTGAGGTCAACGTGAGCCAGGATCCGCCAGACCACGCCGCCGGCCAACGCGCCGCCGGCGGCCAAAGTGGTGACGGGCCAACCAAGCCCGGTGGCTCCGGCGCCGATGCGACGGCAGAGCCGGGTGCGTCGCGCGGCCGCCACGAACTGGCCGCGAAAAGCCCGCGGCCCGAGATCGGCCCGGTGCACGACACCGGGCTGTCCGGCCTGGTGCGCGGCGGTCGGTCCCGGATGGTCTTCGGGACGTTGGCCGCCATGCTGTGCCTGCTCCTGGGCCTGGCCATCGTCACCCAGGTCCGCCAGACCGAGTCCGGCGACTCGCTCGAGACGGCCCGTCCCGCAGACCTTCTGGTGCTGCTCGATTCGTTGCGACAGCGCGAAGGCACACTCAACACCGAGGTGAACGAGCTTCAGAACACGCTGAATGCCTTGCAGGCGTCCGGAAACAACGACCAGGCGGCCATCCAGTCCGCACAGTCCAGGCTGGCGGCGCTGTCCATTCTGGTCGGGGCGGTCGGGGCCACCGGGCCCGGCGTCACCGTCACCATCGACGACCCCGCACCCGGGGTGTCGCCCGAGGCGATGCTCGACGTGATCAATGAGTTGCGGGCCGCCGGCGCCGAGGCGATCGAAGTCAACGACGCCCACCAATCGGTGCGAGTGGGTGTCGACACGTGGGTGGTGGGTACGCCGGGGTCGCTGATCATCGACTCCAAAACGCTGTCTCCGTCGTATTCGATTCTGGCGATTGGCGATCCACCTACCCTCGCCGCCGCCATGAACATTCCCGGCGGCGCGCAGGACACGGTGAAGCGCGTCGGTGCGCGAATGTCGGTCCAGCAGGCCGACCGCGTGGACGTGACCACCTTGCGGCAACCAAAACCGCACCAATACGCTCAGCCCGTCAAGTGAGCGCCGCCCGAACAGAACAGGATCACCCGTGAGCGATATTCCGCCCGACCTGCGCTACACCGCCGAACATGAATGGGTTCGCCGAAGCGGGGATGACACCGTGCGAGTGGGCGTCACCGATTTTGCGCAATCGGCGTTGGGCGATGTCGTTTTCGTTCAGTTGCCCGACGTGGGCACCGAAGTCACCGCGGGCGAATCCTTCGGCGAGGTCGAGTCGACGAAATCGGTGTCGGACTTGTACGCCCCGGTGTCGGGCAAAGTGTCGGCGGTCAACACCGATCTGGACGGCAGTCCGCAACTGGTGAACTCCGACCCGTACGGAGCCGGCTGGTTGCTGGATGTGCAGGTTCCCGAAGTCGGCGCATTGGAGTCGGCCATTTCTTCGCTGCTGGACGCTGAGGCCTACCGCGGAACGCTGACCGAATGACGATTGCTAATGTCCCTGCAGCCCCGCACAGCGAGCGTGCGGTGCAGCCGGGGTACGGGGGAGTCGAAGTTTCGGATCGTCAGGTGGTGGGCGCATTGCAGGCGGGTGCGCGGTACCGTCGACACATCGACCTTTGAAGACCTTCGGAGATCGCTGAGAGACACGTGAAAGACACTTGCAAGTAGAAGACGGCAGTAATCGGCATACCGGGCAACCAAACCTGGTGCGAAAGCCGGCCGAGCGGCCCGGACAGACAACGCCACAGCAGCCAGTGAGGAGCAGCGCGTGACGGACATGGACAACGACCAGAATTCGGACGAAGTCACGGTAGAGACGACTTCCGTCTTCCGTGCCGACTTCCTCAACGAGCTGGACGCTCCCGCACAAGCGGGCACCGAGAGTGCGGTATCCGGAGTCGAGGGACTCCCCGCGGGCTCGGCGTTGCTGGTCGTCAAGCGGGGACCGAACGCCGGTTCTCGCTTTTTGCTGGACCAGCCCACCACGTCCGCCGGTCGGCACCCCGACAGCGACATTTTTCTCGACGACGTAACCGTCAGTCGTCGGCACGCCGAATTCAGGTTGGAAAACAACGAATTCAGCGTGGTCGACGTTGGTAGTCTCAACGGCACTTACGTCAACCGTGAGCCCGTGGACTCCGCGGTGCTCGCCAACGGAGACGAAGTGCAGATCGGCAAGTTCCGCTTGGTGTTTCTGACCGGACCCAAGCAGGGTGAGGATGGAGGATCTTCAGGCTAGTGAGCGCGCCCGATAGCTCGGCACTCGCCGGGATGTCGATTGGGGCGGTCCTGGAACTGCTGAGGCCGGACTTCCCCGATGTCACCATCTCCAAGATCCGCTTCCTGGAGGCCGAGGGTCTGGTGACACCGCAGCGGGCCGCGTCGGGGTATCGAAGGTTCACCGCGTACGACTGCGCGCGGTTGCGGTTCATCCTTACCGCGCAACGTGATCACTATCTGCCGCTGAAGGTCATCAGGGCGCAACTGGACGCCCAACCCGACGGCGAGCTGCCGCCCGAACGAACGACTTATTCCGCCCCGCGCCTGGTGTCCGTGGCCGGAACCGGGGAGGCCGCCGGGGCGGACTCGGGCTCCGACACCTCGGCGGTGGCCCCCACCCATGTCCGGCTGAGCCGCGAAGAACTGCTGAACCGCGCGGGCGTAGGAGACGACCTCCTCACCGCGCTACTCAAAGCCGGAGTCATCACCACCGGACCCGCCGGCTTCTTCGACGAGCACGCGGTGGTCATCCTGCAGTGCGCGCAGGCGCTGTCGGATTACGGTGTCGAGCCACGACATTTGCGCGCGTTCCGCTCGGCCGCCGATCGGCAGTCGGACCTGATCGCGCAGATTGCCGGTCCGGTAGTCAAAGCCGGCAAGGCCGGCGCGCGCGATCGCGCCGACGATTTGGCGCGCGAAGTCGCGGCGCTCGCCATCACGTTGCACACCTCGTTGATCAAAGCCGCCGTTCGCGACGTTCTGGATCGCTGAGGACTAGACTTCGGTCGACAGCTTGGTTTTCGGCAGTAGGGCGGACTTTGACCTCGCCGTCGCTGGCGATCACCAATCCAACCGGCGCCACTATGCGGAGGGCAGACACAAATGGGTGAAGTTCGTGTTGTCGGCATTCGCGTCGAGCAGCCGCAAAATCAGCCGGTGCTGTTACTGCGCGAAACGAACGGTGACCGCTACCTTCCGATCTGGATCGGTCAGTCGGAGGCCGCCGCCATCGCGCTCGAGCAGCAAGGCGTTGAGCCGCCACGCCCGTTGACGCACGATCTGATCAGGGATGTCATTGCCGCGCTTGGGCATTCGCTGAAAGAGGTCCGGATCGTCGATCTGCAAGAGGGCACCTTCTACGCCGACCTGGTGTTCGACCGCAACATCACCGTGTCGGCCCGTCCGTCCGACTCGGTGGCGATCGCGCTGCGGGTCGGCGTTCCGATCTACGTCGAAGAAGGCGTGCTCGCCCAGGCCGGGCTGCTGATCCCCGACGAGAGCGACGAGGAAGGCGGCACCGCCGTCCGGGAGGACGAGGTGGAGAAGTTCAAAGAATTTCTCGATAGCGTATCTCCGGACGATTTCAAAGCCACCTAGCGCAAACCTGCTACCACCAGCACTTGGGAACGGCGGGGCGGCTGGTTTAGCCTGGAATGCGACATCACGGATCCGTCTCGAACCACACCGAGATGTCGACACGCTGGTGGATAGCCCGCCCACTTGGCCTCGCGGCGGCCATACTTTGTTCGCGACTACAGGCGCGGTGGCTATCGGAAAGCGTAAGCTCTACTAGCACTCGGGCCTGAGCAAACGTGGCTGCGCTGCAGCCAGGGACGCAGCTAACGACGAGAGCGCGATCGCGGGAAGGAACCACCGTGAGCGAGCAGCCACGCCAAGAGCAGCTCAACCTAGCTGAGAGCGGCAGCCCGGCGACCAGTGACCGCAGCGTCACCGTAGCCAGCGCACCCGTGCAGCCCGGACTCTTCCCGGACGACTCCGTGCCCGACGAGCTGGTCGGCTACCGCGGTCCGAGTGCCTGCCAGATCGCCGGCATCACGTATCGACAGCTGGACTACTGGGCGCGCACCTCGCTTGTGGTCCCGTCGATCCGCAGCGCGGCGGGCTCCGGCAGCCAGCGCCTCTATTCCTTCAAGGACATCCTGGTCCTCAAGATCGTCAAGCGGCTGCTCGATACCGGGATTTCGTTGCACAACATCCGCGTCGCGGTCGACCATCTGCGTCAGCGTGGTGTCCAGGATCTGGCCAACATCACCCTGTTCTCCGACGGCACCACCGTTTACGAGTGCACGTCGGCCGAAGAGGTCGTCGACTTGCTGCAGGGCGGGCAGGGCGTCTTCGGCATCGCCGTGTCGGGCGCCATGCGCGAGCTCACCGGCGTCATCGCGGACTTTCCCGGCGAGCGGGCCGACGGGGGCGAGTCGATCGCCGAGCCCGAGGACGAACTGGCGTCCCGGCGCAAGCACCGCGACCGCAAGATCGGCTGACGGCGCGCCCGTGACTTGAGCGGCCGGGTAAACTGGGCTGCGCATCGCATTCGAGCGGGAGAGTTTCGTGGCTGCCAGCCACGGACGCCGAAGGAGCAACACCTCTCCGTCAACCTCTCAGGCACCCGGACCGCACGAAATCTCGATGCCTCTGGAAAGCGGCGTGGGCCTGCGGTCCGCACCCGCCGATGGGGAAAGGCGCGCAGGCAGCATCGGCGCCGAATCTCTCAGGCGCCCGGTGAACGGGTGAAGACAGAGGGAGAGGGCCGTTAGTCCTCTGCCGTGATATGTCTTCGTCCGCTTACTCAGGAGTTCCAGTGTCCGACCAATTCACTTTCGCTGCTCGGCACATCGGCCCTGACAGCCAGGCCGTCGCCGCCATGCTCGCCGTCATCGGCGTGGACTCACTGGACGAGCTCGCCGCCAAGGCGGTTCCGGACGGCATCCTGGACCGGTTGACCGACGGTGGCACCGCGCCCGGCCTCGACCGGCTGCCACCCCCCGCCAGCGAGGCCGGGGCGCTCGCCGAGCTGCGGTCGTTGGCCGAGGCCAACACCGTGGCCGTGTCCATGATCGGGCAGGGCTACTACGACACGCTCACGCCTCCGGTGTTGCTGCGCAACATCTTGGAGAACCCCGCCTGGTACACCGCCTACACGCCGTACCAGCCGGAGATCAGCCAGGGCCGGCTCGAGGCGCTCCTGAACTTCCAGACGATGGTCGCCGACCTCACCGGCCTCGAGGTCGCCAACGCCTCGATGCTCGACGAGGGCACGGCGGCGGCCGAGGCCATGACGTTGATGCAGCGCGCGGCGCGCGGTAAAGCCAACCGCCTGGCGGTCGACGCCGACGTCTTCGCCCAGACCGCGGCCATTCTGGCGACCCGGGCCAGGCCGCTGGGCATCGAGATCGTCACCGCCGACCTGCGCAACGGTCTTCCCGACGGGGACTTCTTCGGCGTCATCGCCCAGCTACCCGGGGCCAGCGGCCGGGTCACCGACTGGTCGGGCCTGGTGGAGCAGGCGCACGACCGGGGAGCACTGATCGCCATCGGCGCCGACCTGCTCGCCATGACGCTCATCACGCCGCCCGGCGAGATCGGCGCCGACGTCGCCTTCGGGACCACCCAAAGATTCGGCGTGCCAATGGGATTCGGTGGGCCACACGCCGGCTACCTGGCGGTGCACGCCCGTCACGCCCGCCAGCTGCCGGGCCGGCTGGTCGGTGTGTCGCTGGATGCCGACGGGTCGCCGGCCTACCGGCTCGCGTTGCAGACCCGCGAGCAGCACATCCGCCGCGACAAGGCGACCAGCAACATCTGTACCGCGCAGGTGCTGCTGGCCGTGATGGCCGCGATGTACGCCAGCTACCACGGCGCCGAGGGGCTGACCGCGCTGGCGCGCCGCGTACACGGTCACGCCGAGGCGATCGCCGCCGCCCTCGGCGATGCGTTGGTGCACGACAAGTACTTCGACACCGTGCTGGCGCGGGTGCCCGGACGCGCCGCCGAGGTGACCGCCGCGGCCAAGGCCAACGGCATCAACCTGTGGCAAGTCGACGACGACCACGTATCGGTGGCCTGCGACGAGGTCACCACCGAGAAGCATGTCGCCGCCGTGCTCGAGGCGTTCGGCGTCCAGGCCGCCCAGCCGAGGTGCGCCGGCATCGTCACCCGCACATCGGAATTCCTCACCCATCCGGCGTTCACGCAGTACCGCACCGAGACGGCGATGATGCGCTACCTGCGCACGCTGGCCGACAAAGATATCGCCTTGGACCGCAGCATGATTCCGCTCGGGTCCTGCACCATGAAGCTGAACGCCGCCGCGGAGATGGAGCCGATCACCTGGCCGGAATTCGCCCGTCAGCACCCATTCGCGCCGGCGTCGGACACCGCCGGCCTGCGGCGTCTGATCGCCGACCTGGAGACCTGGCTGGTGCAGATCACCGGTTACGACGCCGTCTCGCTGCAGCCCAACGCCGGCTCGCAGGGCGAGTACGCCGGGCTGCTGGCGATTCACGAATACCACGCCAGCCGTGGGGAACCGCACCGCGACATCTGCCTCATCCCGTCCAGTGCGCACGGCACCAACGCGGCGTCGGCGGCGCTGGCCGGAATGCGGGTCGTCGTGGTGGCCTGCCACACCAATGGCGACGTGGACCTCGACGACCTGCGCGCCAAAGTCAGTGAGCACCGCGACCGGCTGTCGACGCTGATGATCACCTACCCGTCCACGCACGGCGTCTACGAGCACGACATCGCCGAGATCTGTGCGGCCGTGCACGACGCCGGGGGGCAGGTCTACGTCGACGGCGCCAACCTCAACGCCCTGGTGGGACTGGCGCGGCCGGGCAGGTTCGGCGGCGATGTCAGCCACCTGAACCTGCACAAGACGTTCTGCATTCCGCACGGTGGCGGCGGACCCGGCGTCGGGCCGGTGGCGGTGCGTTCGCACCTGGCGCCGTTTTTGCCGGGGCACCCGCACGCACCCGAGTTGCCCCACGGACATCCGGTGTCGGCGGCGCCCTACGGGTCGGCCTCGATCCTGCCGATCAGCTGGGCCTACATCAGGATGATGGGCGCCGAGGGATTGCGCGCGGCGTCGCTGACCGCGATCGCCTCGGCCAACTACATCGCCCGGCGCCTCGACGAGTACTTCCCGGTGCTCTACACCGGCGAGAACGGGATGGTTGCCCACGAATGCATTCTGGACCTTCGGGGGATCACGAAGTCCACCGGCGTTACCGTCGACGACGTGGCAAAGCGGTTGGCGGACTACGGTTTTCACGCCCCCACCATGAGTTTCCCGGTGGCCGGCACGCTGATGGTGGAGCCCACCGAGAGCGAGACGCTGACCGAAGTCGACGCGTTCTGCGACGCCATGATCGCCATTCGCGGCGAGATCGACCGGGTGGGCGCGGGGGAGTGGCCCGCCGACGACAACCCGTTGCGGGGCGCGCCGCATACGGCCGAGTGCCTGGTGGTGGGCGACTGGGATCACCCCTACACCCGGGAGCAGGCCGCCTATCCGCTGGGTAAGGAGTTCCGGCCCAAGGTGTGGCCGCCGGTGCGTCGCATCGACGGCGCCTACGGCGACCGCAACCTGGTCTGCTCGTGCCCGCCGGTGGAGGCGTTCGCCTGACGGTCCTCTTTCCGCCTCGGCTCAGGGCGTTCAGCTCAGAAAGGTGTTCACCGCCGAAGCGAGGTCCGGGGACGCCGACGTCGCTAGGTTCTGATAGCTACCGCCACTGAGTTGGGAGACCGCTTCCCAGGTCGCCCGGTCCGGGTCGGCTCCGAAGTCGATGACGTTCACCGCGATGGGCTTGGCGGGATCAGCGCTCTTACGGATGAAGTCCTGCAGCCCCGGCCCGTCCAACGTCTGGTCGGTGTGCGGCCCCGCGGTGATCAGCAAGATCGAGTTCGTTTGGCCCGCATGATAATTCGTCTGCATGTCCTGGTAGAGCATCCGTAGCGTGGTGAAGGACACCGCGCCGCCGCCCGACGAGTACTGCTTGTCCAGGGCGGCGGCCAGCGCAGCCGAACGCGGCTGGCCGCTCACGGCGTCGGACAGCGGCCCGCTCGCCACCTCCGAGCGGCCTTCGTGTCCGTCGAACGTCCACAGGCCGACCACCGCGGTGGGGGGCAGCGCTTTGATCTTGTCCTGAAGGGCACCGACCACGTTGGCCAGCCGGGATTTCCCGCCTTCCTGTGCGGGCATCGACTGGTCGAGCATGATGGTCGTGGCCTGCCCGCTCGACGGGCTCGCCATCGCCTCGGCGAGGGTGGCCCGCATCGGCTCGTCTCCCACCGACAGCGCGGCGGGCAGCGCCGGGAAGCTGGTGACCGGACTGCTGGGCGATGTCACGCCGTTGACGCGGAAGCCGGCCTTCGCCAGCTTGGCCAGCTGGTCTGGCTTGTGCATGAAGCGCGAGAACTCGCTGGCCGCAGACGCCTGTTCTCGGCTCAGCCACGAACCGCTGAGCAGCACGGTGGGGTAGTCGGCCACCGCCGCAGAACCTGGTGGAAGCCAGAATCCCAAGGTGTCCTTGGCGTTTGGCAGCGATTGGCCGCGTTGGAACAGCTGTTGCTCGGTGGTGACGACCGCGTGTACCTGTGCGGTCGCCGCGTCAGGGGGTCCGAGCAGCACGTCCATCGCCTCGGTCAGCGAGCTGTTCGCCAGTTTGGGTTGTGCGCTCAACAGGCTGCGCACGGCGCCGGTGCCTTGCGTCACCGGGGCGCCGGGCGGTACCGAGGCGGCCGCCACCGCCTCGCCGGCCAGAAACGACGCGTCCCCGTTGCCGGTCATCGGCAGGGCCAAACGCAGCGAACCCCACCCGGGTAAGTTCAACCCCGCCAACGCATTCGGGTTGGTCTGCAGGCCCGGCAGCGCCGCCCAGTTCTGGTTGGACAGGGCGGGCGCGAGTTGGGGGCGGATGGCCAGCACCACCGGGGACGTGACCAGCGAATGGCTCTCGGTGACGGTCTTTTGCGCCGTGGCCCCGGCGAGCCGCGCGGCCGAGATCGAGCTGCCCGGAATCCACAGCGCCGGCTGGCCGCCCAATTCCGCGGGCCACTTGCCGATGAAGCCGTTGAGCACGGCGTCGGAATTGGCCGGCTTGACGCTCACCACCATGCAGTGGTCACCGACCGGCCCGGCGGATTTGTTGTAGCTTTCCGCCAATTGCTGAACGGAATCGGCGATGGACGGGTCGGCGACGACCGGCACTGTCTCCTGGCCCCCCGCGCAGCGTCCAGCGGCCGTGTGCGAGCGCTTGGACAACGCGTCACCGAAGAAGCTCCACAGGATCACCGATCCCACCACGACGACGACCGCGACCAGCGCCACGATCACGCCGATGCTGACGCCGCGACGGCCTCCCTCACTGCGATGGCCACCCAGCCGGTCGGCCAGTCCGCGATGGCCGCCCCCGAATAGCGAGGGCGGTGCGGCCGGCGGCTCCGGGCTCGACGGCGGCGCCGGCCGGGACCGAAACTCCGGATAGTCATCGGCGGTGCCTTCGACGTAAGAATCCTCGGCGGCATAGAGATCGTCGTCGTCGGCCGCGAAACCCTCGTCGGGATGGCGACGCTCGTCCGGGTAGTAATCCCCCTCCGAGTAATCACCCTCGTCGGAATAGTCATCCTCGTCCGCGTAGAGGTCGGCTTCCTCGTCACCGGCATTCCGGTGGCGTCGTCCTGCCTCGTCACCTCGAGACGGCTCGTCGACGACGTCGTCGCGAGAAGGTTCGTCGAGGAAGTCGTCAGGGTCGGGCGCACTGTGCCTACCCATAGCAGTGCCCGCGGCCTTTCCTTCGATCCATCGTTGACTCGGCGCCGATTTTAGTCATCGCCGGCACTATTACACGTTCGCACCCGATTCGAGCGCAGGCTCAATTCGACTGCGCGGCGTGTGCCTTGGCTTCCCGCCGACGGCGATGCAGGATCGGCTCGGTGTATCCGTTGGGTTGCTGCGTGCCCGTCAGGATCAGATCCTGGGCGGCCAGGAAGGCCAGGCTGTCGTCGAAGTTGGGCGCCATCGGCTGGTACGCCGCGTCCTTGGCGTTCTGCTCGTCGACCAGTGGGGCCATCCGCTCCAGGCTGGCGCGCACGTCCTCCTCGGTGATCACGCCGTGCCGCAGCCAGTTCGCCAGCAGCTGGCTCGAAATCCGCAGCGTGGCACGGTCTTCCATGAGCGCCACGTCGTGGATGTCGGGCACCTTCGAGCAGCCGACGCCCTGGGCGACCCAGCGCACCACGTAGCCGAGGATGGACTGGCAGTTGTTGTCGACCTCTTCGCGGATCTCCTCGGGAGCCCAGGCCAGTTCCTTGGCCAGCGGGATGGTCAGCAGCTCTTCGATCTTGGTGCGCTTCTTGCCGGCGAGCTCCTCCTGCACCGCGCCCACGTCGACGTAGTGGTAGTGCATCGCGTGCAGGGTGGCCGCCGTCGGCGACGGCACCCACGCGGTGGTCGCGCCCGCCTTCGGCTGGCCGATCTTCTGCTCGACCATGTCGGCCATCAGCTCGGTCATCGCCCACATGCCCTTGCCGATCTGCGCCTTGCCCTTGAAGCCGGCCGCCAGGCCGATGTCGACGTTGGCGTCCTCGTAGGCCTTGATCCACGCGGTGCTCTTCATCGCACCCTTGCGGATCATCGGCCCGGCCTCCATCGAGGTGTGGATCTCGTCACCGGTGCGGTCCAGGAAGCCGGTGTTGATGAACACGACGCGGTCGGCCGCGGCCTTGATGCAGGCCTTGAGGTTCACCGTGGTGCGCCGTTCCTCGTCCATGATGCCGACCTTGAGGGTGCCCTGGGGCAGTCCGAGGACATCCTCGACGCGGCTGAACAGCTCGCAGGTGTAGGCGACCTCGTCGGGCCCGTGCATCTTGGGCTTGACGATGTAGATGGACCCGGTGCGGCTGTTGGCCAGCGGCCCGTTCGCGTCGCCGGTTTTGAGGCCGTGGATGGCGGTCAGGCCGGTGAACAGCGCGTCCATGATGCCCTCGAAGACCTCTTCTTCTTCGTCGCCTTCGCTCCTGACGATCGCGTCGTTGGTCATCAGGTGACCGACGTTGCGGACGAACAGCAGGCTGCGGCCCGGCAGCGTCAGCTCGCCCTCGCCGTCGGGCGTGCTGTAGGTGCGGTCCTCGTTGAGCACCCGGGTGAAGGTCTTGCCGTCCTTCTTGACCTCTTCGGACAGGTCGCCCTTGTTCAGCCCGAGCCAGTTGCGGTATCCGAGCACCTTGTCGTCGGCGTCGACGGCGGCCACCGAGTCCTCGAAGTCCATGATCGTGGTGATCGCCGATTCCAGGACCACGTCCTTGATGCCCGCGGCGTCGGTCTTGCCGATCGGCGACTCCGGGTCGATCAGGATCTCGATGTGCAGACCGTGGTTGGCCAGCAACACCGACCAGCTGGGGGAGCCGAGTTCGCCGGTGTAGCCGGCGAACTGCTTCGCGTCGGCCAGGCCGACGGAGCCCTCGGCGGTCGCCACCTTCAGCTGGGCGTCGTCGACGGACAGACCCGTCGCGTCGGCCCAGGAGCCGGATTCCAGCGGCACGGCCTCGTCGAGGAACTTGCGCGCGTAGGCGATCACCTTGTCGCCGCGGACCTTGTTGTAGCTCGTGCCCTTTTCGGCGCCGTCGTCCTCGGGGATGACGTCGGTGCCGTAGAGGGCGTCGTAGAGCGAGCCCCAGCGGGCGTTGGCGGCGTTGAGCGCGAACCGCGCGTTGAGCACCGGAACCACCAGCTGCGGGCCGGCGGTCGTGGTGATCTCGTCGTCGACGCCGGACGTCGTGATGGTGAAGTCCTCGGGTTCGGGCAGCAGATAACCGATCTCGGTGAGGAACTTGCGGTACGCCTCGATGTCGAGCGGCTCGATGACGCGCTGGCGGTGCCACTTGTCGATCTGTGCCTGCAGCTCGTCACGCCGGCGCAGCAAGTCCTGATTCTTGGGGGTGAGGTCGGTGACCACCTTGTCGACGCCCGCCCAGAAACTGTCGGGGTCGATGTCGGTGCCGGGCAAGGCCTCGTTGTTCACGAAGTCGTAGAGCACTCGGGCGACGCGCAAGTTCCCCGCCGACACGCGATCAGTCATGATTCTCCTCCATCATGGGCCGCACCGGACCGTCCGTGGGCCGGACAGGCCCCGATTGGCAATGTCATAAGCCTACCGAGCGCAGCCTGCTGAGCGTTATCCGCACGATCCGCCACAGCAGGTCAGGCCGCGCTGACAGCCCCAAGAACGACGCTGCGGGCGAGCACCGGGATGTGTTTCCAGCAACGCATGTTCCGCGCGCGAACGGCGCTGCGCCGTCCAGCAGTTTCTTAACTGGTAGCCGTGAAGATCATACGGGCTGCGCGCAGTCGCCCCGGCCGGCCAGTGTCACTACGCGTCCCGCATGGTGCCGACCAGGTCTTCAACCAGGTCTTCCATCGCCACCATGGCCACCACGCCCCCGCCTTCGTCGGTCACCAAGGCCAGGTGGCTGTTGCTTCGCCGCATCCGCGACAGGGCGTCGGCCAGGGGCAGCGATCGCGACAGCCGCGGCAGCGGCCGCACCATCGCCAGATCGATCACTGCGTGCGGATCGTCGCCGAGCGTCAGCACGTCCTTGATGTGCAGATATCCCAGGAAGGCGCCGCCGACGCTGGCCACCGGGAACCGGGAGTATCCGGTCTGGGCCAGGGCTTGCTCGACGGCCCCGACGGTCGGACCCGAGCCGGCCGCGGCGACCGGCACGGCGTGCACGTCGGCGAGCGGGACGGCCACGTCGCCGACGACGCGGTGGCGAATTTGCAGCGCCCGGGTGAGTCGGGTGCGTTCCTCGGAGTCCAGCAAGCCTTCGGACTCCGATTCGGCGATCATCTCGCTGAGCTCGACGGGGGAGACTGTGATCTCCAACTCGTCCTTGGGTTCGACGCCGAACGCGCGCACCACCGCGTTGGCGCACTTGTTGTAGAACACGATGAACGGCCGGGCGGCCCGCACGTAGGCCAGGTACGGCGGGACGAGCAGCATCGCGGTGCGCTCGGGGCCGGCCAGCGCGATGTTCTTGGGCACCATCTCGCCCAACAGGACGTGCAGCGTCACCACGATGGCCAGCGCGATCGCGAACGACAGCGTGTGCAACAGCGCCGGGTGAATTGTGGTGAGCCCCAACGCCGTCCGCAGCAGATTGGACACCGCCGACTCGCCGATCCGCCCGAGTAGCAGCGACGCGGCCGTGATGCCCAACTGGGCACCGGCCAGCATGGACGGCAGTTGCTCCCCGGCGCGGATCACCGTGACTGCGGCCGCCCTGCCCTGCTCGGCCAGCGCCTCCAGGCGGTCGCGCCGCGCCGAGATCAGCGAGAACTCCGCGCCGACGAAAAACGCGTTCACCCCGATCAGCAGGCAGGCCAGCAACAGGCCCAGGGCGTCGCTCATCGGCGCGCCCCTGCCGCGGGGACTTCACCCTGACTGCTCAGCTCGACGAGTTCGAGCAGGTCGATCCGGCGTCCGTCCATCCGGATAACCGTTGCCTGCCAACGCGTCACCGGGGCCAGCAAACCGTCCGCGTCCAACGCGGGCAGCTTCACCGTGTCGCCGGCCACCGGAATGTGACCGATCTCGCGCAGCACCAATCCGCCGATGGTCTCGTAGGGGCCTTCGGGCGCCCGGAAACCGATGGCGGCCGCCACCTCGTCGATGCGCAGCAAACCCGATACCCGCCAGCCGGTGCCGGCTGGCACCACGTCCGGGGTCGCGTCGTCGTGCTCGTCGCGGACGTCGCCGACGATTTCCTCGATCAGGTCCTCGACGGTCACCATGCCGGCAGTGCCGCCGTATTCGTCGACGACCAGCGCGGTTTGCAGGCTGTTGGCCCGAATCTCGGCCATCACCGCGTCGCCGTCCAGGGTCGACGGCACCTTGGGAACGGGTTGTGCCACCGTGATCAGCCGCGTGCGGCGGCGTTCGTTCCGCGGGATGGCGAAAACCTGCTTGACGTGCACGATCCCGACCGTCTCGTCGAGGTCGCCGTCGACGATGGGGAAGCGGGAGAACCCGGACTCGGCGGCCGTGGTCACCAGGTCCGCGACCGTATCGTCGGTCTGCAGCGCCACGATCTTGGACCGGGGTGTCATCAGCTCCTCGGCGCTGAGGGCGCCGAACTGCAGCGATCGCCGCACCAGGGCCGCCGTGGCGGCGTCCAGGGCGCCGCTGCGCGCCGACGAACGCACCAGCGACAGCAGCTCTTGCGGGGATCGAGCCGACCGCAGCTCTTCGGCCGGTTCGACGCCGAGCCGGCGCACGATCCAGTTCGCCGCCCCGTTGGTCAGCCGGATCGCCGGGGTGAGCAGCAGCGAGAACAACAGCTGGGCGCTCACGACGGCGCGGGCCGTCGACAGCGGACGCGCCACCGCCAGGTATTTGGGCACCAGCTCGCCGAACACCATCGACACCGACGTCACGATCACCAGCACCACAAACGCCATGACGGCGTCGCCGACCCTGTCGGGTATGCCGATCGCATCCAGCCACGGGTGGGGCAGGTCTTCCACCATCGGATCGGTCAGGTAACCGGCCGCCAGCGTAGTGACCGAGATGCCCAACTGGGCGCCCGACAGTTGGAACGACAGCCGGTGGTGCGCGCGGCGGATCCATCGGTCGCGGCGGCCGCCGCCGCGCGCGTTCGCCTCGACGGCGCTGCGGTCCAGGGTGGTCAGGGAGAACTCCGCGGCGACGAAGACGGCGTTGCCGAAGATGAGCACCGCGATCGCCACAACGCTCACTACGGTGACGGTGACGTTCATGGCCTGCGCCGCCATCCGGCGAAGGGGTCAGGCCCGACGAGCGGTGACGGCCCCGGAGGGGGCTCCCCATCGGGCATTTCGTCCGACGGCCCGTGCGCCCGCGAGCCGATGGCTGGCACGGGTGCCTGCGGCACGTCGATCCTTTCGCTGCCTGGTGGCGGAGCGGTCGCGGTTGCTTCCGTCTTTGCTGTCTTATGCTAGCCCGCGTCGCGCCCGCGCGGCGGCGCCCAGTGCGGGCCACGCCGGTCGCGCCTGCCGCGTCACCAACCCTGCGGCAGCGGATGTCCCTCGGCGAAGCCCGCCGTCGACTGCACTCCGATCACGACCCGTTCATGGAGCTGCGCCAGGTTGGCGGCGCCGACATAGGTGCAGGTGCTGCGCACGCCCGAGGTGATGTGATCGAGCAAATCCTCGACGCCGCCGCGGGCCGGATCGAGCCCCATTCGGGACGTCGAAATGCCTTCCTCGAACAGCGCTTTGCGGGCCCGGTCGAAGGCGGTGTCCGCGCCGCTGCGCGCCACCACCGCCCGTTTGGAGGCCATCCCGTAGCTCTCCTTGTACGGCTGGTCGTCGCGGTCGCGCATCAGGTCCCCGGGCGACTCGTAGGTGCCGGCGAACCACGACCCGATCATCACGTTGGACGCCCCGGCGGCCAGCGCCAGCGCCACGTCCCGCGGATGCCGGATGCCGCCGTCGGCCCACACATGTCCGCCCAATTCTCTTGCCGCCGAAGCGCATTCGATAACGGCAGAGAATTGGGGACGGCCGACGCCGGTCATCATCCGGGTGGTGCACATCGCTCCAGGGCCGACACCGACCTTGACGATGTTCGCCCCGGCGCCCAGCAGGTCGCGGGTGCCCTCCGCCGAGACCACGTTCCCGGCGGCCAGCGGCACACCCAGCTGCAGCGCCGCGACCGTCCGGATCGCCTCGATCGTCTTCACCTGATGCCCGTGCGCCGTGTCGATGACCAACAGATCGATGCCCGCCTCGACCAGCGACCGCGCCTTGGCGCCGACGTCGCCGTTGATTCCGACGGCCGCGCCCACCCGCAGGCGGCCCCGCGCATCCACGGCCGGGGTGTACAGGCCGGCGCGGATGGCGCCGGTGCGGGTCAGCACACCCGCCAGCGTTCCATCGGCGTTGGTCACGACGGCGACGCCGATCGCCGACTGCTCGAGCAGGTCGAACACCTTGCGTGGCTCGGTTCCCACCGGGGCGGTGACGAAGTCAGTGATCGCGACGTCGCGCACCCGGGTGAAGCGATCCACGCCCAGGCACGACGATTCGCTCACCAGACCGAGGGGGCGGCCCTCGAAGGTGACCACGGCGATCCCGTGCGCACGCTTGTGGATCAGCGCCGTCGCGTCGGACACCGAGTCGTCGGGCTCGAGCACCACCGGGGTGTCGAGCACCGGGTCGCGGCTCTTGACGAACTCCACCGTCTGCTGCACCGCGGTGATCGGGAGATCCTGCGGCAGGATCACGAGTCCGCCGCGCCGCGCGATCGTTTCGGCCATCCGGCGCCCCGCCACCGCGGTCATGTTGGCGACGATGACCGGGATCGTCGTGCCCGAGCCGTCATCGGTGGACAGGTCGACGTCAAAGCGGGACGCGACCTCCGAGCGGTTCGGCATCACGAACACGTCGTTGTAGGTCAAATCGTATGCGGGCCTGTGCCCGTCGAGAAACCTCATCGCAGTAGCCCCGCCAACTCAAGCCCCCTTCACGCCCTGGTGATCTAGCCCCGCTACGCGGGCACCTCGGTGCGATCTGCGCTCCACAGTGTGTGGAAGCGCTTGTCCGGGTCGTCGTCGATCCGGCCGTAGGTGTGTGCGCCGAAGAAGTCCCGCAGCCCCTGGGTGAGCGCGGCGGGCAGCCGCTCGGTGCGCAGCGCGTCGTAGTAGGACAGCGCCGAGGCGAAACCGGGGATCGGGATGCCCAGTTCGGTGGCCTTCACCACGACCCGGCGCCAGCTGTCGATGGATTCCTCGATGGCGCTGCGGAAGTAGGGCGCGACGATCAGGGTCGGCAGGTCGGCGTCGGAGTCGAACGCCTCCTTGATCCGGTTGAGGAACTTCGCGCGGATGATGCAGCCCCCGCGCCAGATGGTCGCCATGTCGCCGGGCGTGATGTCCCAGTCGTATTCGGCGCTGCCCGCCTGGATCTGGTTGAAGCCCTGGGCGTAGGCGATGATCTTCGACGCGTACAGCGCCTTGCTCACGTCGTCGATGAACTGTGTTGCGTCGCTTGGCTTCTCGCCGAGCTTACCAGAGGCCAGGCCGGTGGTGGCCTTGCGCTGGGCGACCGAGCCGGACAGCGCACGGGCGAACACCGCCTCGGCGATGCCCGTCACGGGCACACCGAGATCGAGCGCCGACTTCACCGTCCAGCGTCCGGTGCCCTTCTGCTCGGCCTCGTCGAGGATGAGGTCGACCAGCGGTTTGGAGGTCTTGGCGTCGGTCTGGCGCAGCACCTGCGCGGTGATCTCGATCAGGAAGCTGTCCAGGTCGCCCTTGTTCCACTCGGCGAACACGTCGGCGATCTCGGGGGCGGTCTTGCCCAGCCCGTCGCGCAGCAACTGGTAGGCCTCGCCGATGAGCTGCATGTCGGAGTACTCGATGCCGTTGTGCACCATCTTGACGAAGTGCCCGGCGCCGTCGGGGCCGATGTGGGTGCAGCAGGGCACGCCGTCGACGTGGGCAGAGATCTCCTCGAGCAGCGGGCCCAGCGACTTGTAGGACTCGGCGGGGCCGCCCGGCATGATCGACGGCCCGTTGAGCGCGCCCTCCTCGCCGCCGGAGATGCCGGCGCCGACGAAGTGCAGGCCGCGTTCGCGCATCGCCTTCTCCCGGCGGATTGTGTCGGTGTAGAGGGCGTTGCCGCCGTCGATGATGATGTCGCCTTCTTCCATGGCGTCGGCGAGCTCGTCGATGACGGCGTCGGTGGGGTCGCCGGCCTTGACCATGATCAGCACCCGGCGCGGCTTCTCCAGCGCGTCCAGGAATTCCGCGATGGTCTCCGAACGCACGAACGTGCCCTCATCGCCGTGCTCCTTGAGCAGCGCATCGGTTTTGGCGATCGACCGGTTGTGCAGCGCCACGGTGTAGCCGTGCCGGGCGAAGTTACGGGCGATGTTGGAACCCATCACGGCCAGGCCCGTGACGCCGATCTGCGCGGTGCCGGTCGTGGAATCGGAGTGGGCATCCGACGAACTCATGTTTTCGCCTCTCGATTAGGAGAACCTTTCGGCAAAAGCCTTCGGTGACACTGTGGCACAGCGAACACTCGGGCGTCCGGGGTGATCGGTGATCGGCGGCCTCAGAGGTTGAGCAGGCGTTCCAGCTCGGTGAGCCACGGGACGGCCAGCGCAATCGTGGGCACCACGAATACGGCCGCCGCGGCCAGGTATGCGGCCGCCGACAACAGCGGGCTGTTACCGCGTCCGCCCAGCCGGCGCACCCTGAGCACCGTGCTGGGGCCGCTGGCCGCGAGTGCCCCCGACGGGGCCCGCCCCGAAGCGCATGCGACCAGCGCCCGGGCCAGGGGAGCGCGCCCCGCGGCGCGGACCGCCGCGTCGTCGGCGAGCAGCTCGACCAGAAGCTGGACCGCGCCGAGCGCATTGGCGCTGCGGACCAGCCGCGGGAAGGCCGCGTGCACGGCGGTGAACGCCTCCAGCACCAGGTCGTGGCGCGCCCGCAGATGGGCGCGCTCGTGGGTGAGGATCGCCTCGACCTCGGGGTCCGCGAGCGTGCTCAGTGTTCCCTCGCTGACGACCACCCGGCTGCGCACGCCGGGCAGGCAGTAGGCGAGCGGTTGCGGGACGTCCAGGACGCGAAGGTCGCGCGTGCGGGCGCAGGGCTGGGACTTCGCGGCGCCGTGGCCGACCCCGACCAGGTCGACCACCATCCGGTGGTGGGCCCGACGCTTCCGGTTGGCGATGGCCACCCGGATGACCGCGACCATAAGCCGAGCGCCGACCAGCAGGGTCAGGGCGAAAACACTGACGTAGAGCGTCCACAGCGGCCAGCCGAGGCGGTCGGCGGCGCCGACAATACTGGTCGTGGGCCGGCCGTCGCGGCCGGGCATCAGCAATCGGGTGGCGATCGCGATGCCGGCGCTGAACGCCGACAGGACCGCGGCCAGCGCAACGGCTTGCCAGAGCACCATTGCGGCGCGGGGAGCGCGCAGCGGCCAGCGCGCGCGTGCCAACATCGCCGGCACCGGGCCGGTCAGTAGCACCGCGATGATGGTGAAAGCCAGCGCGGACACACTGTCAGTGTCCCTCAGCCCTCCGGCCCAGCGCCAGCAGATGTCGGGTTCTTGCGTTGATTGGCTTCCAGTTCGGCGAGCGCGCGCCGCAGCGCCTCGGCCTCGTCGGCGCCGACACGCTCGACGAAATGCACCAGTGCGGCCTTTCTGCCACCCGGATCTTCGGCCTGGGCCAACGCGTCCACCATGAGCCCGGCGACCAGTTCGTCCCGGCCGTGCACCGGTGCGTAGCGGTGTGCCCGGTCGTCGCGGATCTGGGAGACCAGGTTCTTCTTGGCCAGCCGCTGCAGCACGGTCATGATCGTGGTGTAGGCCAGGTCGCGCTGTGCCGACAACGCCTCATGGACCTGGCGAACGGTCTGAGGCTCGGGCGTGGACCACAGATGGTCCATGACGGCCCGTTCTAGATCCCCCAGCCGTGTCAGTTTGGCCATAGTTTCGTTCATCTCCTGAGCGTCGAATCAAGACTACTCCGGCTTACTACCGTCGGTCGTACGGAAGCCTGACAAATTACTGTGTCGGCCGCCGCGTCCCAAGCCGCGAACAAGAAGAACCATACCGCTTGCCAAGTTAGGGCAGCCTTGCCTATGCTGATGTGGTCGAGCGATACGGACCGTGTGAGCGTCCTGAGGGCTGCAGCGACCCCCGGTCTACTCGATCGGCGAGCCCCGTGCCTAAAAGGCCCGGGGCTCAGCCGTTTTCGGGGCCGCCATTCCGCCGCGAGCGTGCGTGCCGCGGCCATGGTGTAGACACATGGACGTGCCAGAGCCGCAGAAAACGATCCTCCCGCCGGACTTCGCCGCACCCTTCGACCGCGAGATCGGGCTGCAATTCACCGAACTCAGCCCCGACGGTGCGCGCGCACAGCTAGAGGTGACGCCCAAGCTGTTGCAGCCGATGGGTTTGGTTCACGGCGGCGTTTATTGCTCGATCATCGAGAGCATGGCCAGTGTGGCCGCCTACACCTGGTTGGCGACCCGCGGCGGCGGAAATGTGGTGGGGGTCAACAACAACACCGACTTCCTGCGCTCCATCGGCTCGGGCATGGTGTACGGCACCGCCGAGCCCATTCACCGGGGGCGAAGCCAGCAACTGTGGTTGGTCACCATCACCGACGCCGACGACCGGATCGTCGCCCGCGGCCAGGTGCGACTGCAGAATCTCGAGATTCGCCAAGGCTGATCAACAGCGACGGCTGCTATCAGTGAAATGCGCTGTCCGGCAACCTCTTTGGAGGAGGGTACAACGGGCGGCTAGCTGGCCCGCCTGGCCGCCGGCCGTTTGGTCTCGGCAGCGAGCACGGCCAACTGTTCGAGGCGGGTGCGGGCGAACGCCTGCTGCTCGGTGATGGTGAGCTGGCCGCGCCGGGTGCTCAGGAACGTCACCGTCCAGGACAGCAGCGTGCTGATCTTGGTCTTGAAACCGACCAGGTAGACCAGGTGTAGCACCAGCCACGCGAACCAAGCGAACAGGCCGCTGAACTCGACAGGCCCGATCTTGGCGACCGCGGAGAACCGCGACACCGTGGCCATCGAGCCCTTGTCGAAGTACTGGAACGGCTCCCGCTCGGCCGGGTTGGCGCCCCCGAGCTCGGCCTTGATGGTGCTCGCGACGTACTTGGCACCCTGGATGGCTCCCTGCGCCACGCCCGGCACGCCTTCGACGGCAGCCAAATCTCCGATGACGAACACGTTCGGGTGGCCGGGCACCGACAGGTCCGGCAGCACCTTGACCCGGCCGGCCCGGTCCAGCTCGACGGACGACTGATCGGCAAGGTCGCGGCCCAGCGGGCTGGCTGACACCCCGGCGGACCAGACCTTGCAGGCCGATTCGATACGCCGGACGGTACCGTCGGAATCCTTGACAGTGATGCCGTTGCGGTCGACGTCGGTCACCATCGCGCCCAGTTGGATCTCCACGCCCATCTTCTCCAGCCGGGCCGCCGCGCGCTGACCCAGCTTGTCGCCGAACGGCGGTAGCACGGCGGGCGCGGCGTCGAGCAGGATCACCCGCGCCCGCGTCGAGTCGATGTGCCGAAAGGAGCCCTTCAGCGTGTAGGACGCCAATTCCGCGATCTGCCCGGCCATTTCGACGCCGGTGGGCCCGGCCCCGATCACGGTGAACGTCAGCAACTTGGCGCGTCGCTCCGGGTCGCGAGACCGCTCGGCCTGTTCGAACGCGCTCAGGATCCGGCCCCGCACCTCGAGCGCGTCGTCGATCGACTTCATGCCCGGGGCGAACTCGGCGAAATGGTCGTTGCCGAAATACGATTGGCCGGCGCCGGCGGCGATGATCAAGCTGTCGTAGGGCGTGTCATAGGTGTGCCCGAGCAAGTCGGACACCACGAACTTGCCCTCCAGATCGATGTGGGTGACGTCGCCGAGCAGCACCTGAACATTGCGCTGGCGGCGCAGGACCACACGGGTGGGCGGCGCGATATCGCCTTCGGACACAATGCCCGTCGCCACTTGGTACAGCAGTGGCTGGAACAGGTGATGGGTGGTACGGGCGATCAGTTTGATGTCGACGTTCGCGTGCTTCAGTTTCTTTGCCGCGTTCAGTCCACCGAATCCCGAGCCGATGATGACGACCTGATGACGGCGCTCCGATCCAGCTGGGGTTTCTGGCTGGGGGCTCATGTTTCCGCTGCTCCTGACGGGGGGCTCCTGGACGCGCGACTGCATTTAGCCACCACGCTAGTAATGCGGATACCCCGGGACCTAGCCGATACGCATGTGTTGTTTGCAACACTAACGGTGTGCGGAAGTGAAATACCTGGTGAGCGACCGCGATTGTGGCGTAGATATCAGCCTAGCCAACCGAAGCCGTCGTCACCCAGTGGAGCCTTCTCCCGCACAGTGGTCGTGGCCGTCCTGAATCGTTCCGCCGGGGGCGCGCCCCAGCGCCGCAGCTTCCGCCTCTTCGCGCGTCGGACCCCAACCCCCGAAGTATCGGGACTTCGCCGCGTTCAAGACGAGCGCCATGCAGCCACCCTGGCCGCTGGCCAGCAGACGACAGTCGCTGATGCTCTTGCGGCACGTGTCCATCACAGCCTTCTCTGCCGCGCCCTGGCTGGAGGCTCCGTCGGCGATGTTGATGTGGCCGGTGGAGTCCGATATCGCCATGGCGATCCAATTGTTGTCGGCGAGCGCATTCGGAATCGGGGCGAACGCCACGCCGACCGCGATCGCCACCAGGGCTCGAATCTTCATGGCGGTTCCGGCCCTTCGCTTCTGCGCTGCGCCGCCGTGGCACAGGTGAACGCTGCTACACCGAAGTATTACCGCGCCATGGCCGTTTCGCGACTCCACACGGCCGCCACCGTCTACAGGCCAACGAGCGGGCGCAGCGCTTTCCCGGCCGCCTCGATGACGCCGGGTGTGTAGAAGGGCAGATTGATGATCACGCCGTCGACGCCCGCATCGATCACCTTGGTCTTGATCTGATCGGCGACCGAATCCGGCGTGCCGACCACCATCCGCTGCGTCATCTCGGCGGGAATCTGGTCCAGGCTCGCGTTCTCGTCGATCATCACGGTGGTCAGCGTGCTGGTTTCCAGGGTGACGGGGTCGCGGCCCACCTCCTCGCAGGACCGGCGCACCGCGTCCAACTTGCGCGGCAGCTCGTCGAAACCCGCGATCACGTTGAGGTGGTCGAAATGCCTTGCCGCGAGCGGGATCGTCTTCTTTTCTCCGCTGCCGCCGATCATCAGCGGAATGTGGTCGCGGAAGCGAGGATTGGCGAACGCCTCGCTGGTTTGGTACCACTTGCCCGAGAAGGTGGCCCGTTCGCCCTTGATCATCGGCAGGATGATCTCCAGGGCCTCGTCGAGCCGATTGAATCTGTCGGTGAAGGTGCCGAATTCGAAGCCCAGCTGGTCGTGCTCGAGCTGAAACCATCCGGTACCGATCCCCAAAATCGCGCGGCCCTGGCTGACCACGTCCAGTGTGGTGATGGTCTTGGCGAGCAGACTCGGATTTCGGTACGAATTGCCGGTCACCAAGGTGCCCAGCTGCACCCGCTCGGTTGCGGTGGCCAGGGCTCCCAGGGCCGTGTAGGCCTCCAGCATCGGCTGATCGGGCGATCCCAACATCGGCAGTTGGTAGAAGTGGTCCATCACGAAAACCGAATCGAATCCAGCGGATTCGGCTTCGCGGGCCTGGGCGATGACGGTGGGAAAGAGTTGCTCTACCCCGGTGCCGTAGGAGAAGTTGGGAATCTGCAAACCGAGTCGAATAGCCACGACACTTACCGTAGCGATCGGCCTCTGGCGGGAGAAGGGTGCGCGCTACGCCTCAGGCGAAACTGGCGAGCGCGCCGTGGCTCACGTGCAGGGTCTGGCCGGTGATGTGGCGAGCCGCCGGCGTGGTCAAGAACAGCGCCAACCGCGCGGCCTCGGCGGCCACGGGTGCCGGCGTGCGGGAGAGTCCGTCATAGCCGGGCTCGGCGCTGCGTCCACTCGCGACGACGTTGACCGTGATGCCGCGGGTGCCGAAAATGCTTGCCTGGCCCGCGGTCCAGTTCGACAGCGTCGCCTTGATGGCGGCGTCGGCGCTGCCGGCCGGCGGGTTCTCGGGCACCACACTGATGATGGAGCCGCCCGAGCGAAGGTGGTCGCCCACGGCCTGCAGGGTCAACACCGCCGAAAGCACCGTGGCGTCAAGGGCGTGACGCCAGGCGTTGGCCGTATCGGCGATCGAATAGGTGCGTGGGTCGCCGCCGTCCCAGGAGGGCGACGGCACGTTGACGATGGTGTCCAGATGATGCGGGAACAGCGCGCGGGCCTCTTCAAGGCTGGCCGGGTCGGTGGTGTCGCAGACGATCGCGTCGACCTCGAGCTCCTTGGCGGCGATCTCCAGCTCGCTCTTGCGTGCGCCCACGAGGGTCACTTTGTGGCCGTCATCGCGGAAGCCCTCGGCTACCGTGCGCCCTAGGTCCGTGTCTCCGCCGGTAACCAGCACCTCCATGCCATGACCTCCTCGTGTTCACGCGTTATGGCATCGGTCCCAGACATGTTACTGGACAGTAGCTAGTCGGCGAAACTTCACCCGGCGCGACGCGCGGATCGTTTCTGTAACTATTTGGCCGCTACTTTCTTGCGGCGATTCAACCGCCAAGCGGCCGCATCATCGGCGGGCTAGGGTTCATCCATGCGTCGGATCGGGATCCTGGCCGCTGCGGTTTCGACCGTACTTCTGGCGGGCCTGATCGGGTGCGGGTCGAAGGCGGGCTCGCCGCCGGCCGGCAAGGTGATGGTGTTCGCCGCGGCGTCGCTCAAGCCGGCGTTCACCCAGATCGGCCAGCGGTTCACGGACCAGAATCCGGGCATCGGCGTCGAGTTCGAGTTCGCCGGCTCGTCCGACCTGGCCACGCAGTTGACGCAGGGCGCCACCGCGGACGTGTTCGCCTCGGCCGACACCGCCCAGATGGACAAGGTCAGCAGGTCCGGCCTGCTGACCGGCAACCCGGCGAACTTCGCGGCGAACACCCTGGTCATCGTCACCGCCCCGGGCAATCCGAAGGCCATCACTTCCTTCGCCGATCTGGCCGAGCCCGGACTCAACGTGGTGATCTGCCAGCAACCGGTGCCGTGCGGCGCAGCGACCCAGCGAGTCGAAGACAGCACCGGGGTGCGGCTGCGCCCGGTCAGCGAGGAACTCAGCGTCACCGATGCCCTCAACAAGGTCACCAGCGGTCAGGCCGATGCCGCGCTGGTCTACGTCACCGACGCCAAGTCCGCCGGCAACAAGGTCGCGACGGTGAACTTCCCGGAGGCCGCCGGCGCGGTGAACGTCTATCCCATCGGTGTGCTGAAGAAGGCGCCGCTGGCCGCGCCGGCGGAGAAGTTCGTCGACCTGGTGACGTCACCGGCCGGGGAGCAGATCCTGGCCCAGGCCGGCTTCGCGAAGCCCTGAGACCGCGGATGCACCGGCCGACGGATCTGCCCCGGTGGGTGTACGTTCCCGCGGCGGTGGGGACGCTCTTCGTGGTGCTGCCGTTGGTGGCCATCGCAGTCAAGGTCGATTGGCCGCACTTCTGGTCGCTGATCACCAGCTCATCGTCGGGTACGGCGTTGTTGCTGAGCCTCAAGACCGCCGCCGCCAGCACGGTGCTGTGTGTGGCGCTGGGAGTGCCGATGGCGCTGGTGCTGGCACGCGGCAGGGCCCGGCCGATCCGGTTGCTTCGGCCCCTGATTCTGCTGCCGTTGGTGCTGCCGCCGGTGGTGGGCGGAATCGCGCTGCTGTACGCGTTCGGCCGACTCGGATTGCTCGGTCGCTACCTGGAAGCCGCCGGCGTCAGCATCGCGTTCAGCACCACCGCCGTGGTACTCGCACAGACCTTCGTCTCGCTGCCGTTCCTGGTGATTTCCCTGGAGGGCGCGGCGCGCGCCGCCGGCGCCGAGTTCGAGGCGGTGGCCGCGACGCTGGGCGCGCGTCCGAGCGTCGTCTGGTGGCGGGTCACCCTGCCACTGCTGTTGCCGGGCGTGGTGTCCGGGGCGGTGCTGGCTTTTGCTCGCTCGCTCGGCGAGTTCGGCGCGACGCTGACGTTCGCCGGATCCCGGCAGGGGGTGACCCGCACGCTGCCGTTGGAGATCTACCTGCAACGGGTCACCGACGCCAATGCCGCTGTGGCGCTGTCGATCTTGCTGGTGGTGGTGGCGGCCCTGGTGGTATTGGGCCTTGGCGCTCGCCGGCTGACCGGATCCGGCATCGGGTGACCATGAGCGATCTGCACCTGCGCGCGGTCGTCGCGGACCGACATGTGGACGTGGAGTTCTCCGTCGCCGCGGGCGAGGTGCTCGCCGTGCTAGGACCCAATGGCGCGGGCAAATCGACCGTGCTGCATGTCATCGCGGGGCTCCTTCGTCCCGACGACGGCGTGGTGCGGCTGGGGAGCCGAGAGTTGTTCAACCCTGCGGCCGGCATCGACGTGGCGACCCACGACCGTCGGGTCGGGCTGTTGCTGCAAGACGCATTGCTGTTTCCGCACATGAGTGTTGCCGCGAACGTCGCGTTCGGACCGCATAGCCGGCGCGGGAGGTTGCGCTCGGCGCGCGCCGCCCAGACGGCGACGGCGCTGCGCTGGCTGCGCGAGGTGGATGCCGAGCGCTTCGCCGACCGGAAACCGCGACAGCTGTCCGGCGGACAGGCCCAGCGAGTCGCGATCGCCCGGGCGCTGGCGGCCGAGCCCGACGTCTTGCTCCTCGACGAACCGCTGGCCGGCCTCGACGTCGCCGCGGCCGCCGCGATCCGGGCGGTGCTGCGCAACGTCATCACCCGCATCGGGTGTGCGGCGATCCTGGTCACCCACGACCTGCTGGACGTATTCACCCTGGCCGACCGCGTCCTGGTGCTGGAGTCCGGCAAGGTCGCCGAAATCGGCCCGGTAGCCGAGGTTCTCAGCACACCGCGCAGCCATTTCGCGGCCCGGATCGCGGGCATCAACTTGGTGAATGGAACCGTTGCCGGTGACGGCTCGCTGCGCGCGGACTCCGGCGACCGGTGGTACGCGGCCGCTGCGGCGAGTGGCGCGTTGTCGCCGGAGCAGCATGCGATCGTGGTCTTTCCACCGACGGCGGTGGCCGTCTATCGCGAGCGCCCGCACGGTAGCCCCCGCAACACCGTTGAGGTCACCGTCGCGGAGTTGGATGTCCGCGGACCGGCGGTGTGGGTGCGTTGCGCGCAGCAACCCGACGGCGCTCCGGGCCTCGCCGCGGAGATCACCGTCGACGCCGCGTCAGAGCTCCAACTTGTGCCGGGGGATCGCGTGTGGTTCTCGGTCAAGGCGCATGAGGTGTCGCTGCATCCCTCCGCCCGCTGAGGCGCCGGGCGCAACGCGTCTCGGGCTTTCGACATTGCTCACTGGCAACATCGGTAAATCCACGCAGCAATAGTCCGCAATCACCCTTGCGTCACAGCGGTAACACGGTAGGTTCGTCGCCATGGAACAGGTGGACCCGACCTCGACCCGTCGCAAAGGACTGTGGACGACGCTGGCGATCACCACGGTGACCGGTGCCAGCGCATTCGCCATCGCGTTGCCGGCGGCTTCCAACGCCGATCCCGAGGTGCCCACGCCGGTGCCGCCGAGCACGGCCACGGCGCCGCCGGGGGCGCCGGCTACCAACGCTCCGCCGGCCGCTCCGGCGCCGAATGCGCAACCGGCGCCGGGTGATCCCAACGCGGTCCCGCCGCCGCCGCTCAACCCCAACGGGGCGCCGCCACCGCCCGTCGACCCGAATGCACCGCCACCACCGCCGGCCGACCCTAACGCCGGGCGGGTCACCAACGCGGTCGGCGGATTCAGCTATGTCCTGCCGGCCGGCTGGGTGGAGTCGGACGCGTCGCACCTCGACTACGGCTCGGCGCTGCTGAGCAAGGTCACCGGCCCGGCGCCGGCGCCCGATCAGCCGCCAGCGGTCGCCAACGACACGCGCATCGTGATGGGCCGCCTGGACCAGAAGCTGTACGCCAGTGCGGAAGCCAATAATGCCAAGGCCGCGGTGCGGCTGGGGTCGGACATGGGCGAGTTCTTCATGCCCTATCCCGGCACCCGGATCAACCAGGACGCGACCCCGCTCAACGGAAGTAACGGAAGCACCGGGAGCGCGTCGTACTACGAAGTGAAGTTCAGCGACGCGTCCAAGCCGAACGGCCAGATCTGGACGGGCGTCATCGGTTCGGCTAACGGCGGGACCGCCCAACGCTGGTTCGTGGTGTGGCTCGGAACCTCGAACGACCCGGTGGACAGGGGCGCGGCCAAGGCGCTCGCCGAATCGATCCAGGCGTGGACACCGGCTGCGGCTCCAGGCGGCCCCGCCGCTCCGGGAGCACCCGCCGCGCCGGGAGCGCCGGCGGCCCCCGGTGCGCCGGCTCCTGGCGCACCCGCGGCACCGGGAGCACCCGCGGCACCGGGAGCACCCGCGGCACCGGGAGCGCCTGCGGCACCGGGAGCGCCCGCGGCACCGGGCGCACCCGCGCCGGTTCCGGGCGCGCCGGCCTCCGAGGTCAGCCCGCCCCCCACACCGACACCGCAGCAGACGCTCTCGACCTGACCGAGCGGCTCGAGGGACGCGAAACCGACTGGTCAACCGTCTCCAATTCGGCACTCGTTTCGTGACCCAAGCCGGGTATACCGGAATGACGGCCCAGCAAACAGCTGGGCTTTGCCAGTGATTGCGAGGAGACTTTCATGACCGTCATGGCAGCTACTGAATTTCTTGCCCGCTCCAGCACTTTGACCAGCGTCGGCTGGATCGGTTACATCATCATCGGCGGGCTCGCCGGAGCCCTCGCCAGCAGGATCATCAGGGGCAGCGGCGCCGGCATCGTGATGGACATAATCATCGGGATCATCGGCGCCCTGATCGGTGGCTTCATCCTGAGCTTCTTCGTCAACACCGCTGGTGGCGGCATCATCTTCACGTTCTTCACTGCGCTGCTCGGCGCCCTGCTGCTGCTCTGGGTCGTCGGGATGGTGCGCAGGACGTAACCGGCTTATCCCGTTGCGGCCGTGGTGGTTAGCGGCATGATGGATTGATGCCTCCGCCGGTGACCACCACGGCAATGCGCGCGTGGCGCGTACGTCGCCCCGGGCCGATGAACAGCGGCCCGCTGGAGCAAGTCACCGCAGAGGTGCCACGCCCAGGACCCTCCGAACTCCTTGTGGCCGTGCGCGCTTGCGGCGTCTGCCGCACCGACCTGCACGTCACCGAAGGTGACCTTCCGGTCCACCGGGACCGGGTCACCCCGGGCCATGAAGTGGTCGGTGAGGTCATCCAGATGGGTTCTGAGGCCGGTGGCGAATTCCAGGTGGGGGACCGGGTGGGCATCGCCTGGCTGCGCCACACCTGCGGCGTGTGCAAATACTGCCGCCGTGGTGACGAGAACCTATGCCCGCACTCCCGTTACACCGGTTGGGACGCCGACGGCGGCTACGCCGAATTCACCACTGTCCCGGCCGCTTTCGCGCACCCCCTGCCCAGCGGCTACAGCGATAGCGAGCTGGCCCCGTTGTTGTGCGCGGGCATCATCGGCTATCGCTCGCTGCTGCGCGCCGAGCTGCCGCCCGGCGGGCGCCTGGGCCTGTACGGCTTCGGCGGCAGCGCGCACATCACCGCCCAGGTGGCGCTGGCGCAAGGCGCCGAGGTGCACGTGATGACCCGCGGATCCCGGGCGCAAGAACTGGCGTTGCAGCTCGGCGCGGCGTCGGCACAAGGCGCCGCCGATCCGCCCCCGGCGCCGCTGGATGCCGCCATCCTGTTTGCACCCGTGGGCGATCTGGTGCTGCCCGCGCTGGAAGCGCTGGATCGCGGCGGCACCCTGGCGATCGCCGGGATCCACCTGTCCGACATCCCGGTCCTGAACTACCAGCGTCACCTGTTCCAGGAACGCCAGGTCCGGTCGGTCACGTCCAACACCCGGGCCGACGCGCGGGCCTTCCTCGACTTCGCGAGCACTCACCACATCGAGGTGACGACGCCGGAATATCCACTCGGACAGGCGGATCGGGCGCTGGCCGATCTGAGCGCCGGCCGTATCGCGGGTGCAGCGGTGCTGCTGGTCTGATTCGGCGTCAGGTGGACAGGTGCCAGACCAACGCGGCGGCCAGCGCACCGAGCCCGTTCAGCGACCAGTGCAACGCGATGGGCGCGATCAGGCTGCCGCTGCGCCGGCGCAGCCAGCTGAAGACGAATCCGGCGGCCCCTGTCGCGAGGACGGCTCCCGTCACGCCGATCATCATGCCCACCAGCCCGCCGCCGAACAGCCGGGTGAAACCCACATTGCTGCTGGTCAGCCCGAACGACGTCGCGACATGCCACAACCCGAACAACAACGAACCCGCCAGCGCGACGCCGCGAAAGCCCCAGGCCCGATTGAGTGCGCCGTGCAGGGCACCCCGAAAGGCCAGCTCCTCGGGGATGACGGTCTGCAGCGGGATGACCACCATCGAGGCGACCATCGCGCCGGAGATCGTCGCGTAGCGGTTGTTCATGAACATCGGCCGGGTCTCCGGCAGCAGCACGCCCAGCGCGATCACCGACGCCACGACGGCCACGGCGGCCAGCGCGTAACCGACGCCAGGCCTCCAGTGCTCGCGACCCAGGCCGAGGTCCGCCCAGCCCAAGCCCCGCCAACGCATCAAGATGACCAGCCCGACAGCCGCTGCCGGGACCGTGGCGATGCTCGCCCACGGGGTGGTGAAGTGGGCGACCAGGTTGGTCACCACCAGCACGACTACGACGACGGCGATGTCGAGGTGGATCCGGTAGCGGTGCAACGCCGAGAGCTCGGACATCCGAATGT
The DNA here is from genome assembly GCF_059813005.1 of Mycobacterium sp. NGS27. Taxonomy (NCBI): domain Bacteria; kingdom Bacillati; phylum Actinomycetota; class Actinomycetes; order Mycobacteriales; family Mycobacteriaceae; genus Mycobacterium; species Mycobacterium sp. NGS27. The sequence goes on along the minus strand of NZ_JCALDT010000001.1, from coordinate 935,893 downwards.
CGGCTGTCGCGGTGGCGTCAAGCATCCGACCAGTTTACCGGCGGCCGACGGCCCGACAGCCCAACGAGATTGCCATCACGGTTGTGGTCGGCGCCCTGAGCGCAGCCATCACGGCAAACTCGGCGTCTGCTCACTCGGCCGTCCAGGTCCGATGGGTCGTCTCGCTCCCATCACTCACTGCGTTCGTTCTGCTCGCTCGACTCCCAGGTCCAGCCGGCGATCTTCGGGTCGTCCTCGCCGTGCTCGCGGGTGTACATCCGCGCCGCGAGGCGGGCGTCGACCATGCGCTGACGCAGCATGGCCGCGCGACTGGCCAACCCGTCCACCCGGTCGATGACGTCCATCACCAGGTGGAAGCGGTCCAGATCGTTGAGCATCACCATGTCAAAGGGCGTGGTCGTGGTGCCGCGTTCTTTGAAGCCGCGCACGTGCAGGTGGGCGTGGTTGGCGCGGCTGTAGGTGAGCCGGTGGATCAGCCAGGGATAGCCGTGGTAGGCGAAGATGACCGGCTTGTCGCGGGTGAACAGCGCGTCGAACTCGCGGTCCGGCAGACCGTGCGGGTGCTCGGAATCCGGCTGCAGCCGCATCAAATCGACGACGTTGATCACCCGGACGCCCAGCTCCGGCAGCTCGCGGCGCAGGATGTCGGCGGCGGCCAGCGTCTCAAGGGTGGGGATGTCGCCGGCGCAGGCCAGCACCACGTCGGGTTCGTCGGCGGCCGTACTCGCCCAATCCCAGATGCCCAGGCCGCGGGTGCAGTGCGCGACCGCGTCGTCCATGTCCAGGTAGGTCAGCGCGGGCTGCTTGCCGGCCACGATGACGTTGATGTAGTCGCGGCTGCGCAGGCAGTGATCGGCCACCGAGAGCAGCGTGTTGCCGTCCGGCGGCAGGTAGACGCGGGTCAGCTCGGGACGCTTGTTGGCGACGAGGTCGATGAAGCCCGGATCCTGGTGGGACGCGCCGTTGTGGTCCTGGCGCCAGACGTGCGAGCTCAGCAGGTAGTTGAGCGACGCGATCGGGCGGCGCCACGGCAATTCGCGGCTGGTGGCAAGCCATTTCGCGTGCTGGTTGAGCATCGAGTCGACGATGTGCACGAATGCCTCGTAGCAGTTGAACAACCCGTGACGGCCGGTCAGCAGGTAGCCCTCCAGCCAGCCCTGGCACAGGTGCTCGGAGAGCACCTCCATCACCCGGCCGTCGGGCGCGAGGTGCTCGTCGTCGGGCTCGACCTCCGAGAGCCACACCTTGTCGGTCGATCCGTAGACGGCGTCGAGCCGATTCGACGCCGTCTCGTCGGGCCCCATCAGCCGGAAGCGGTCGGAGTTGCGGGCGATCACGTCGCGCAGGAACGCGCCGAGCACCCGGGTGGCCTCATGCGCGGTGGCCGCCGGCCGCTCGACGGCGACGGCGTAGTCGCGAAAGTCCGGCAGGTCCAGGTCGTGCAGCAACAGGCCGCCGTTGGCGTGCGGGTTGGCGCTCATCCGGCGATCTCCGGTGGGTGCGAGCGCCCGCAATTCGTCACGCAGCCTGCCGTTTTCGTCGAAGAGCTGCTCGGGGGAGTAGCTGCGCAGCCACTGCTCGAGCTGGGCGCGGTGCTCGGGATTGTCGTGCGTCTCGGACAGCGGCACCTGATGCGAACGCCAGGTGCCCTCGACCTTCTTGCCGTCCACCACCTCGGGCCCGGTCCAGCCCTTGGGCGTGCGCAGCACGATCATCGGCCACACCGGTCGCTGCGCCTGATCGCCGCCGCGGGCCGCGGCCTGGATGGCCGCGATGTCGTCGAAGGCGTCGTCGAGCGCGGCTGCCAGTTGCCGGTGCACGTCGGCCGGATCGTCCCCGGCGACCGTGATCGGCCGGTAGCCGTAGCCGCGCAGCAGCGATTCCAGCTCGTCGTGCGGGATGCGGGCCAGCACCGTCGGGTTGGCGATCTTGTAGCCGTTGAGCGCCAGGATGGGCAGCACCGCGCCGTCGGTCACCGGGTTGAGGAACTTGTTGGAATGCCAGCTGGCGGCCAGCGGCCCGGTCTCGGCCTCGCCGTCGCCGACGACGCACGCGACCACCAGGTAGGGGTTGTCCAGGGCGGCGCCGTAGGCGTGCACCAGCGCGTAGCCGAGCTCACCGCCCTCGTGGATGGATCCCGGCGTCTGGGCCGCCACGTGGCTGGGGATGCCGCCGGGGAAAGAGAATTGACGGAACAGCTTGCGCAGGCCCTCGGCGTCCTCCTCGATGCCGGTGTACACCTCGCTGTAGGTGCCCTCTAGGTAGGCGTTGGCCACCAGCCCGGGGCCGCCGTGGCCCGGGCCGGTCACGTAGATGACGTCGGCGTCGCGGTTGCGGATGATCCGGTTGAGATGGGCATAGACGAGGTTGAGCCCGGGCGTCGTGCCCCAGTGCCCCAGCAAGCGCGGTTTGACGTGCTCGGTGGCCAGCGGCTCGCGAAGCAGGGGGTTGTCCAGCAGATAGATCTGGCCGACCGACAAGTAATTGGCGGCGCGCCAGTACTTGTCGATCAGGGCGAGTTCGTCGTCGGAGAGCGCGGTTGCGTCGGTCATCTCACCGATTGTTCCCACCGATCCGTCTTGCTACTCCTCGCCGCGGGCGCGGGCTTCATACGCCCGGCGCTTGGCGACGTCGACGTCGTCGGTGAAGACGTGATCACCGCCGAGCATCCGGTTGAGCGCCTCGGCGAGCCGGCGCGGCCAGAACCTCTGCGACACCACCATTGCGCCCGCGGCTTTGGTGACCCGCACCCGCGGCTTGGGGTGTGCCACCAGGTTGACGATCGCGTCGGCGATCTCGCCGGGCTCGGCGTTGCGGAACCCCTTCATCCCCGGAGTCCCGGCGACCAGCTCCGTGTTGACGAACGTCGGCAACACGGTGGAGAACTTGACCCCGGCCGACCGGTATTCGAGCCGGGCCGAGTCGGTGAACGCGACCACCGCGTGCTTGCTGGCGCAGTAGGTGGCCAGGCCGACGATGTAGAGCTCACCGGCCAGCGAGGCGACGTTGATGACGTGCCCCTTGCCGCGCGGCACCATGCGCTGGGCGGCCAGCTTGCTGCCCAGGATCACGCCGTAGACGTTGATGTCCAGAATGCGACGGGTAACCGCGTCCGGCTCGTCGACGATCCTGCCGACGGGCATGATGCCGGCGTTGTTGATCAGCACGTCGATCGGGCCGAGTTGGCGTTCGACCCGATCCAGGAAATCCGAGAACGAATTGTGGTCGGTGACATCGAGTTTGCCGTACACCTCGAGGCCCAGGTCGGCGCCCGATTCCTTGACCGTGGCCTCGTCGACATCGCCGATGGCGACCTTGGCACCCAGTTTGTGCAGCGCGGTCGCGGTGGCCAGCCCGATTCCCCGGGCCCCACCGGTGATCACCACGACCTTGCCTTTCAGCCGGCCCTCACCCTTCAGGCCAATCGCAGCCGTGTCTGCCATGCCGGTCCCCTCCAAATTCTTGACGGGTGTCAACTCAGACGACCGGCTAAGCACAGCACTCGGAGGCGCGCCGCGCAACAATCGCCGGTGACCGGCGCTCGACGGTTCAGCTCACGGCAAACCAGACCAGGCTGGCCGCGCCGGCCAGGGCGCAGTAGACCGCGAACGGCGTCAAGGTGCGAGTTTCGAAATACCGCGTCAGGAAGCGCACGGCGAGGTAGGCGCACACGAACGAGGCGACACTGCCGGCCAGCACCTGGCCACCGATTCCGGCGCCGAGCGGCCCGAACAGTTCCGGGATCTTGTACACCCCCGCCGCCAGGATGATCGGTGTCGCAAGCAGAAAGGAGAACCGGGCGGCGTCTTCGTGTGACAAGCCGCGCCACAGGCCGGCCACGATGGTGATCCCCGAGCGGCTGATGCCGGGCAGCAGCGCCAGGATTTGCGCCGCACCGATCACCAGGCCGCGGGGCAGGGGGAGCTGGGCGAGTCGGTGGTCGGAGGCCTCGTCACCATGTTCGAGTTCCACCCCGCCCATCGCGGCCTCATCCGGTGCCGGCGCGATGCGCCGGCGCAGCACCTCGCCGACGTAGAGCGCGATGCCGTTGAGTAACAGGAAGGCCGCCGCAGGGACGGGCTTGCCCAGCGTGGTGCGGAACAGCTGTTCGAGTGCCAGCCCGGCCAGACCCACCGGGATGGTGCCCGCCACGATCAGCCACGCCAGCCGTTCGTCGGGCGTCTCGATCCGCCGATGACGCAGCGACGTGAAGAACCCCGTCAGGATGCGCACCCAGTCGCGCCAGAAGAACACCAGCAGCGCGGCGGCGGTGGCCACATGCAGGCCCACGATGAACGCGAGGTAGGGCGATTTGGGGGCGGACACGCTGAGGTCCTGGGCCCATCGACCGCCGACCAGCGCCGGCACGAGCACCGCATGCCCCAGGCTGGAGACCGGGAACAACTCGGTGACACCTTGGAACGCGCCGACCACGACGGCCTCGACGTAGCTCAGGTGCGCGGTCATAGGGAAGCCTCCATGAGACGACGGGTAGGGCCTGGCGGATCGGCCTGTGACGATAGCCGACGCCGCGCCGGCGCGGACCTTCGACTGAGCGTTGCTTCAGGGCCGACGGTGCGTTCGCCGAATCGGCTTGCCTGCCTGGCAATTTGGCCGTCGCGGTGGTCGGCCGACGAAGGGAAAGGTCGTCGCGCAGCGGCCTGACCAGGCAGGTACGGTGTGCAGATGGCCGACGGGTTGCTCGACGCCGTGCGCGTTCTCGACTTGTCGAGCGGCGATGCGGACGCGGTGACCCGGCTGTTCGCCGACCTGGGGGCCGACGTCCTCAAGGTGGAGCCGCCAGGCGGTTGCCTTGGCCGCGACGCCGCACCCACGCTGCGCGGAACCAGCATTCCGTTCGCCGTGCACAACGCCAACAAGCGCAGTGCGGTGCTCGACCCGTTCGACGACGAGGATTGCGCCCGCTTTCTGGACCTGGCCGCCGAGGCCGACATCGTCGTGGACACCGGCGCCGACGAGCGCGGGGCCATGTTCGGGACCTCGGGCGAGGAGCTGGCGGCCCGCTACGCGCACCTGGTGGTGTTGTCGATCACCGACTTCGGCGCGACGGGTTCGCGGTCGTCATGGCGCGCCGCCGATCCCGTGTTGTACGCGATGTGCGGCGCGCTGTCGCGGTCGGGCCCCACCACCGGCACCCCGGTGCTGCCGCCGGACGGTATCGCGTCGGCGACCGCCGCTGCCCAGGCGGCATGGGCGGCGCTCGCGGCGTACTACAACCGATTACGCTGTGGCACAGGCGATTACATCGACTTCTCCTGGTTCGACGCCGTCGTCATGGCCCTCGATCCCGCATTCGGCGCGCACGGACAGGCGGCCGCAGGCGTCCGCCGCAGCGGGCGGTGGCGGGGCCGGCCGAAGAACCAGGACGCCTACCCGATCTATCCGTGCCAGGACGGTTACGTACGGCTGTGTGTGATGGCGCCGCGGCAATGGCGTGGCCTGCGGCGCTGGCTGGGGGAGCCGGCGGAGTTTCAGGACCCCAAGTACGACGCGATCGGCGCGCGGTTCGCGGCCTGGCCGCAGATCAGCCGGCTGATCGAGGAGTTGTTCGCCGGACAGACCATGAAGGACCTGGTGGCCGCCGGCCAGGCGCACGGGGTGCCGATCGCCGCGGTGCTGACACCCGCGCGGATCCTGGAGAGCGAACACTTCCGGGCGGTGGGCGCCATCACCGACGCCGAACTCGTCCCAGGCGTGCGCACCAGCGTGCCGACCGGATATTTCGTCGTCGACGGTCGGCGTGCGGGTTTTCGGACGCCGGTGCCGGCCGCGGGATCCGACGAACCCTATTGGCGCGGAAGCCCTTCGGTGGTGCCGTCGTCGTCGGGCCGGCTCGGCGAGTATCCGTTTGCCGGGCTGCGGATCCTCGACCTGGGCATCATCGTCGCCGGAGGCGAGTTGAGTCGCCTGTTCGGCGACCTGGGCGCCGATGTCATCAAGGTCGAAAGCGTTGATTATCCGGACGGGTTGCGGCAGGCCCGGATCGGCGACGCCATGAGCGAGTCGTTCGCCTGGACGCACCGCAACAACCGGGGGCTGGGACTGGATCTGCGCAGCGCCGAAGGCAAGAAGATCTTCGGGCGCCTGGTGGCCGAGGCCGACGCGGTGTTCGCCAACTTCAAGCCGGGAACGCTTGCGGCACTGGGCTTTTCCTACGACGAGTTGCGCGCCATCAACTCGCGGATTGTGCTGGCCGAAAGCAGCGCGTTCGGCGACACGGGGCCGTGGAGCGCGCGGTTGGGCTACGGCCCGCTGGTCCGCGCCACCACGGGGGTCACCCGGCTCTGGACGTCCGACGGCGCCGAGGGCCAGGCCGGCCCGGGCAGGCACGGGTTCTACGACGCGACGACCGTCTTTCCCGACCATGTGGTGGGCCGGGTCACCGCGATCGCGGCGCTGGCCGCGCTGATCCACCGCGACCGGACGGGCCGCGGAGCCCATGTGCATGTCTCACAGGCCGAAGTCGTGGTCAACCAGCTCGACACGCTGTATGTCACCGAGGCCGCGCGGGCCGCGGGCGTCGCTCAGATCCGCGAGGATACCGCCCTGCATGCGGTCTACCCCTGCGCGGGTGACGACGAGTGGTGCGTCATCTCGATTCGATCCGACGATGAATGGCGCAGGGCCACTGCGGTTTTCGACCACGCGGGGTGGGCCGACGATCCCCGCTTCGCCACCGGCGAAGGGCGGCTGGCCCATCGCGGTGAGCTGGTGGAGCTGGTCTCCGGCTGGACCCGCACGCGGACGCCGCTGCGGGCGGCCGAGCTGCTGCAGTCGGCCGGCGTCCCGGCCGGGCCGATGAATCGTCCGCCGGACGTGCTCGAGGACCCGCAGCTGACCGCGCGACACGTCTACAGCCCCATGGTGCATCCGCTGATCGAAAGCCCGTTGCCGGCCGAGACGGGCCCGGCGCCGTTTCGGCACATCCCGGCGGCCCGGCAGGCCCCGGCGCCGCTGCCGGGCCAGGACACCGTGGAGATCTGCCGAAGCCTGCTGGGCATGAACCCCGCGGACATCCAGCGGCTGATCGACGACGGCGTGCTGTCGATCCCGGCCGACACCGCTTAGCGGTCGAGGGCCGGCGGGGCGGCCGGATCCATAGCCACGCTAAATTCGTTCGCATGAGCGTCGACCCCAGGACCCCGGTGCTGATCGGCTACGGCCAGGTCAATCATCGCGACGAGATCGACCCGGCGACCCGCTCGGTCGAGCCGATGGACCTGATGGTGGCGGCGGCCCGGCAAGCGGCCGGTCCCGCGGTGATCGAGGCGGTGGATTCCATCCGCATTGTGAACATCCTGTCGGCGCAGTACCGCGACCCGGGCCTGTTGCTCGGCCAGCGAATCGGTGCTTCCGACTTCACCACGCTGTACAGCCCCGTCGGCGGCAACGTGCCGCAGTCGCTGGTCAACCAGGCCTGCCTGGACATCCAGCGGGGCCACGCCAAGGTGGTGCTGCTGGCCGGCGCCGAAACGTGGCGCACCAGGCGCGGTCTGCGGGCCAAGGGCGCCAAGCTGGTATGGACCGAGCAGGACCAATCGGTCCCGATGGCCGAGGTCAGCGGCGACGACGTCCCGATGGCCGGTGACGCCGAGATCAGGATCTCCCTCGATCGGCCCGCCTACGTCTACCCGATGTTCGAGGAGGCGCTTCGGATCGCGAACGGCGAGTCGATCGACGATCACCTCGAGCGCATCGCAGCGCTGTGGGCACGGTTCAACGCTGTGGCGGTGGACAACCCGAACGCCTGGATCCGCAAGCCGTCAAGCGCCGACGACATCAGCCAGCCGGGCCCGCACAACCGGATGATCAGTTGGCCCTACACCAAGCTGATGAACTCCAACAACATGGTCGACCAGGGCGCCGCGCTCGTGCTGACCTCGGTTGGGGAGGCGACGCGGCTGAAGGTCCCCGCCGAGCGGTGGGTGTTCCCGCACGCGGGTACCGACGCCCACGACACCCCGTCCATCGCCGAGCGCCACGAACTGCACCGCTCGACGGCGATCCGGATCGCCGGTGCCCGGGCGCTCGAACTGGCCGGCGTGGGGATCGACGACATCGACTACGTCGACTTGTACTCCTGCTTTCCCTCCGCGGTTCAGGTCGCCGCGTCCGAGCTCGGGTTGCGCGTCGACGACCCCGCCCGTCCGCTGACGGTCACCGGCGGGCTGACGTTCGCGGGCGGACCGTGGAGCAACTACGTGATGCACTCCATTGCGACCATGGCGGAGTTGCTGGTGGCCAATCCGGGCCGGCGTGGCCTGATCACCGCCAACGGCGGCTACCTGACCAAACACAGCTTCGGGGTCTACGGCACCGAGCCGCCTGCCGAATTCCGTTGGGAAGACACGCAACCGGCCGTCGACCGGGAGCCAACCACCGACGCGGTGGTCGAGTGGGAAGGCGTCGGCATCGTCGAGGCCTGGACGACGCCGTTCGACCGTGACGGCCGGCCCGAGAAGGCATTCCTGGCCGTGCGTACGCCCGACGGGTCGCGTGCGCTGGCCGTGGTCACCGATCGCGCCGCGGCGCAGGCATCGGTGCGTGACGATATCGGTGGCGCCAAGGTTGCCGTCGCCGCGGACGGCAGCGCGACGCTGCACTAACCCGGCCGCCCCCATCACGCGAGGTGGCCGAACCGTTACCGGACTAACGGTCGCGTAGCCCATGCCTGCTTGCCTATTGTTGAGTACTGAGGGTTGGGGGAGGTGAGCCCAGGTGCACATCCTGGTTACCGACGCCACCGGCGCACTCGGGCGGCTGGTCGCTGGACAGCTGATCGCTGCCGGACACACGGTCACCGGCATTGCTGAGCTTTTCCATCCATGCCTGGACCGCAACGTCGAATTTGTTTGCGCTTCGCTGCGGGACCGGGTCCTTCGGGAGCTGACCGACGAAGCCGACGCGGTGATCCACCTGGCGCCCATCGATCCGTCCGTCCCCGGCAGCGCCGACATGGACGGGCTTGCCAGGGTGACCGATGCGGCCGCCCGCGCAGGCTCCCGGCTGCTGTTCGTGTCGCAGGCCGCCGGCCGGCCGGAGTTATATCGGCCCGCCGAGGACCTGGTGGCCTCGAGCTGGGGCCCGACGGTTGTGGTCCGGATCGCACCACCGGTCGGTCGCCAGCTGGACTGGATGGTGTGCCGTACCGTGGCCACGCTGTTGCGCGCCAAGGTCTCGGCCGAGCCCATGCATGTGCTGCATCTCGACGACCTGATGCGCTTTCTGGTTCGGGCGTTGAACACCGACCGCACCGGTGTCGTGGACCTCGCCAGCCCCGACACCGTCAATCTGATCACCGCGTGGCGGGTGTTGCGGTCGACCGACCCGCGGTCCCGGCTGCATCGGGTGCGTAGCTGGTCACAACTGATGCCGCAATTGAATGTCTCTGCCGCACAAGAGGATTGGTTATTCGAATTCGGCTGGCACGCGCTGGACGCGGTCGCCGACACCGCCCGCGGACTCGTCGGCCGCCGGCTCGACACCGCGGGCGCGATCAACCACGGCGGACGACTGGCCCTGCCGGTCGAGGTGCTGGCACACCCCCGGCGGAAGGCCGTCGAAGCCCACAGCGCGGCACCCGAGGGCACCGAGGGCGAATTCGACGACCAGATCGACCCGCGGTTTCCGGTCTTCAGCGGCTCTGCCCTCAACGAGGCGCTCCCTGGACCGCTCACGCCGATCACGCTCGACGTGCAGTTGAGCGGGCTGCGCGCCGCGAACCGGGTCCTGGGTCAGGTGCTCGCGCTCGGCGGCGCGGTCGACGAGGAATGGGGCAACAGGGCCATCGCGGTGTTCGGCCATCGCCCCTACGTCGGGGTGTCGGTCAACATGATCGCCGCCTCCCAGCTGCCCGGTTGGGACCAGGAGGCCATCGTCCGCGACGCCCTGGTCGGCCAGCCCCACGTCGGGGACCCACTGCCGTTCGGTGAGCCGGCCCTGGCGGGCGGAGCGCTGGGCTCGGTCGCCAAGGCGCTTGCTGCCGGACGGTCGGTGGCGGCATTGCGCCATCTGCGGGCCGACACCCGGGCCTACGGCGCGGCCGCGGCCGCCGAACACCTCGATGCCGGCCGGCTGCGGTTGCTCCCGGAGGCGGCGCTGGAAGTTCGGCTGCGGCTGTTGCGCGACCGCATTCATCAGGGCTGGATCCTCAACGCGCTGTGGTTGATCGAGGCCGGCATCAGCGCCGCGGCGCCGGTGCGTAGTCAGGCGCGCCGCGGTGTCCCCGGGGTGGGCATGATCGCCGACAGCGATCTGGTCACCACGGAGATCGCCGAGTTGGCGGCCACGCTGCGGGCCGACCCGCCGTTGTGTGCACTGGCGGAGGAGGGCAACCTCGCGAGCATTCGCGCCTTGTCGCCGGCGACCGCGGCCGCCGTGGATGCCGCTGTCGCGCGGATCGGGCACCGCGGCCCGGGGGAGGCCGAGCTGGCCAGCGCGACCTTCGCCGACGACCCGACGATGCTGCTGATCGCCGCGGCTGCCGCCGCCGCGCAGCCCGCCCCGGTGCTGACGCAGGACGAACGGTCGGCCGCCCGCGGCTCGCGGGCGCTGGCCCACGACGCCACCATGCGCTTCACGCATGAGCTCCGGATGACGTTGCGCGCCTTGGGATTCCTGCGCGTCGAGGCGGACCTGATCGACGACGTCGAGGACATGTACTACTTGACCTGCAATGAACTGGTCACCCTGCCCGGAGATGCGCGGTTGCGGATCAAACGCCGCCGCACCGAACGGGAACGGTTGCAGGTGCAATGCCCACCTGACGTCATCGACGGAACGTGGACCCCGGTGCGGCGCAGCGCTGACAACCCCAGCGCCGGGCAAGCTGTCAGCTGACGGTCGCGAGACGGCCAGCGCGCAGATGTCGATGTCGACCGGGTGTGCGGCCTGCCCGTCAGCGCTCACCCCAGGAGTTCGCGCAGGGCCACCGCATTGCGGACCGCGTGGCCACCCAGGTCGTTGTTGAAATACATCCACACGTCCCTGCCGTCGCCGTCCCACTCGGCGATGCGATCGGCCCATCTCCGCAAGTCGTGGTCGGAATACGAGCCGGCGTAGTTGGCTTCGGGATCCGGGCCGTGCATCCGGATGTACACCAGGTCGGTGGTCGCCCGGGGGATGCACTCGAGCCCGAGCCCGCTCATCACGACGTAGGCGGCGCGACGGTGTTCCAGTATTTCGAATACGGCGGGGTCGTTCCACGATGGGTGACGCAATTCGACGGCGACGCGGATCGTCTCGGGCACGAGGGCCAAGAACGCATCCAGGCGCGCGTCGTCGCGGTGCTGCTCGGGGTGTAATTGCACGAGCAAGACCCCGTGCCGATCACCCAGCAGACGCCAACAACGTTCGAACCGTTCGATCCACGGCTCGGGTGAGGCCAGCCGGCGGTAGTGCGTCAATCCGCGGTGGGCCTTGACCGACATGGTGAAGCCCTCCGGCAGCTGCCGGCGCCAGCCCGTGAAGGTCGAATCCTGGGGCCAGCGGTAGAAACTCGCGTTCAGCTCGACGGTATCGAATACTTCGATGTAGCGGGCGAGCCGGCGCGCCGAGGGCGTTCCGGTCGGATACAGCACGTCCACCCAGTGGTTGTATGACCACCCCGAGGTACCGATGCGTATGGTCACTATTCGCTCAGCCGGTCACCCGCCGACGCACATCGTCGTCGAGCGACGCCCTGACCAGCGCGGCGGCGAGCCGCGCATTGGCTTGCGGCGCAAGCGATCCGAGCTGTTCAGGCGCGGCGGGCAGGTTCAATTGCTTGGCGGTTCCGGTGGTGCGGTCGTCGAAGTATGGACGCACCCAGGTCCAGACGTCCTGAACTTCGCGCAGGTAGATGTCTGCGCCCGTATCGCCGATTCCCTTGAACTCCTTGAGCATTCGTTTGGCCGTGGGCGCGTCGCGCCGACTGCGATCGGCCAGCCGGCGTAGATCACCGGCGTAGTCGTGACGAACGCGGTCGGCCATTTCGACGAGGCGGGTCGCAGAGCTCTCGTCGTAGCGCACGTAGTGCGCGCGGCCGAACGCCTCGATCATGGTCCGCCGGTCGGCGGCTTGCACGGCTTTCGGTGTCCGCAGACCGGCCTTGAACAGTTCGCGCGCGGCGGCCATGGCTATGCCCGCGTCGATCGGCTTGCTGGCCAGCATGCACAGCACCAGGAGCTGAAACAGCGGCATCGGCTTGTCTCTCAAGGTAATACGCGCCTGCGAGGCGTACGTCGTGCCCGCGACGTCGAGCAGTCGACGCACCCGCTTGTCCATAGGCACCCGCGTACCCGCGCCCCGGGCCAGCAAAACGGGCGCTACTTGGGAGGCAGGCTGCGGGCGTAGCCGACTCCGTGGTTCACCCAGCCCTGAAGCTGGCGTTTATTTCGCACACCGGCGGCGTCGACGCGTAGCCAGCCCCGGGCTTCCCGGCCGGCCATCACCATCGGGCTCACATGGGCGCGCTCAGCGAGCTTGTCGGTGTCCTCCGGCGGCACCCGCACCAAGAGCCCGCCCTGGCCGCTGGCGGCCACGGACATGTTGCCGTTGATCAGGAATGCCAGACCGCCGAACATGCGTTTCTCCTCGACGCCGCGCTCGGAGCCGAGGAGTTCCCGGATCCGGTTGGCCAGGTCTTCGTCGTAGGCCATGGGCCGACCCTAATCCCGGCGACCGACAGATGCGGAGGCGTCAGTCCAGATCGACGCGGATGGTCAGCAGGTCGCTGCCCATCAGCCGCACCATCGCGCTGTTCATTCGCGGCAGGTTGCCCAGCCGCTGCAGGGCATCGTCGTCGGGCAGCAGGTGCGCGGTGCCGTTGCGCCACCGTCCGCCGACCCGCACCCGGACAGCGGGATTTGCCTTGATGTTGCGCACATAGTCCGAGTGCTCGCCGTGTTCGGAAACCATCCAGAACTGGTTGTCGACGACGCGCCCGCCCACCGCGGTACGCCGCGCCTGTCCGCTCTTGCGTCCAGTGGTTTCGAGCATCGTCATCGGCAACTGACGGCCCACCGGATTGACCAACAGCCGTTGAACGCGGTGGACCACTCGCCGTTTAAGGTCGCGCAAGTCGCTCATAGCCTGCGATTCTGCCGTAGACGAGAACAGCCGCCACCATGCTGGTGGCGGCTGCCTCTGACGCGCTGTTTAGACCGGCGGCGCCGCAACGAAGTTACCGTCGGGCAAGAAAACGCCCCACTGGTTTACCGCCGGGTTGAACACGACCGGATAGTCGCCCGGCTGGCCCATCGGCGCCCAGCGGGCCGGATACCCATAGCTGCCCGGGTCGTTGTAGTGTCCGGGCGGCGGGAAGCCGTGCTGCCCGGGCGGCAGCGGTGTGCCCGGACCGTTGCAGTTGACACCAGGACCGCCGTTACAAATCGGCTGCGGCGCCCACGGCCCCTGTCCCGGTCCATTCCGGTCGGGAACGTTCGGACCCGGCACGTTTGGCCCCGGAACGTTCGGTCCGGGCCCCGGCACGTTGGGGCCATTGGGGTCGGCCTGTGCGAACCCCACGCCAACTCCGAGCGCGCCCGACGTCAACGCGCCCGCGATCGCGGCGCTAGCAGCTATTCTGTTCAACCTCACGATGAACTCCTTGTCCGGCCGCTCACCGCCGTTCGGCGGCTTCGCGACATGATTTGTTGTTCGTCACCCGCGTCCTTTGACGTCGGGTGGAGGTCAAACCCCCCTCGGCTGGCTTTGCCTCTGTCCCCGTGGTTACCCCCGGCCCGGGGAAGCCAAAACCCTTGGCAATCCCCGGGCACCACTTCGACGGCTCATCAGACCGGCGTTTGACAGATCCTCAGGCGGCCACGGTGGCCGTCTGCGCCGCTGGTTCCAGCGCCTGGGCCACGATCTGGGCGACGTCGGTCATCGGCCGCACGTCCAGCGCGTCGAGCACCTCCGCCGGGACGTCGTCCAGGTCCGGCTCGTTGCGCGACGGGATGAAAACCGTTGACAAGCCGGCACGCTGGGCCGCCAGCAGCTTCTGCTTCACGCCGCCGATCGGCAGCACCCGCCCATTCAGCGTGACCTCGCCGGTCATGCCGACGTCGGAGCGCACCTGGCGTCCGGTGGCCATCGACACCAGCGCGGTCACCATGGTGACGCCGGCCGACGGCCCGTCCTTGGGCACCGCGCCAGCCGGCACGTGCACGTGGATGCGCCGGTCCAGCGCCTTGGGGTCGACGCCCAGCTCGGCGGCGTGGGAACGCACGTAGGACAGCGCGATCTGCGCCGACTCCTTCATCACATCGCCCAACTGACCGGTCAACTGCAAACCCGGCTCGCCGTCGGTGGCGCCCGCTTCGATGTAGAGCACGTCGCCGCCCAGGCCTGTCACGGCCAGGCCGGTGGCCACGCCGGGCACCGCCGTGCGCTCGGCCGACTCCGGCATAAACCGCGGGCGGCCAAGGTAATCAACCAGATCCGGCTCGTCGATGGTCAGCGCGGCCGGACCCTCGGCCAGCTTGGTGGTCACCTTGCGCAACGCCTTGGCCAGCAGCCGTTCGAACTGCCGCACCCCCGGCTCGCGGGTGTAGTCGGCGGCGATCTTGCGCAGCGCATCGTCGGTCACCGCGACCTCCTCCTCGGTCAGCGCCGCGCGCTCGCGCTGCCGGGGCAGCAGGTAGTCGCGCGCGATGGCGACCTTGTCGTCTTCGGTGTAACCGTCGATCTGCACCAACTCCATGCGGTCCAGCAGCGCCGACGGGATGTTCTCGATGACGTTGGCGGTGGCCAGGAACACGACGTCGGACAGGTCCAGGTCCAAATCCAGGTAGTGGTCGCGGAAGGTGTGGTTCTGGGCGGGGTCGAGCACCTCGAGCAACGCCGCACTCGGGTCGCCGCGATAGTCGGAACCGACCTTGTCGATTTCGTCCAGCAGCACAACGGGATTCATCGATCCCGCCTCACCGATCGCCCTCACGATCCGGCCCGGCAGTGCCCCCACGTAGGTGCGACGGTGCCCACGGATTTCGGCCTCGTCGCGCACACCGCCCAGGGCGACGCGCACGAACTTGCGACCCAACGCCCTGGCCACGCTTTCGCCCAGGGACGTCTTGCCGACGCCGGGAGGACCGGCCAGCACCATCACCGCGCCGGAGCCGCGTCCGCCGACGACCTGCAGTCCGCGCTGCGCGCGGCGGGCCCGCACGGCCAGGTACTCGACAATGCGGTCCTTGACGTCGTCCAGCCCGTGGTGGTCGGCGTCCAAAACTTCGCGTGCGGCCTTGAGGTCGGTGGAGTCCTCGGTGCGCGCGTTCCAGGGCAGGTCGAGCACCGTGTCCAGCCAGGTGCGGATCCAGCCGCTTTCCGGGCTCTGGTCGCTGGAACGTTCCAGCTTGCCGACCTCGCGAAGCGCGGCCTCGCGCACCTTTTCGGGCAGCTCGGCGGCCTCGACGCGGGCCCGGTAGTCGTCGGATCCATCGGGCTCGCCCTCGCCCAATTCCTTGCGGATGGCCGCCAATTGTTGACGCAGCAAGAACTCCTTCTGCGTCTTCTCCATGCCCTCGCGCACGTCCTCGGCGATCTTGTCGCTCACCTCGACCTCGGCCAGATGCGAGCTGGTCCAATCGATCAGCACGCGCAACCGCTCGGCGACGTCGACGGTCTCCAGCAGCTGCCGCTTCTGGGCATTGGTCAGGTAGGACGCGTAGCCGGAGGTGTCCGCCAGCGCCGACGGGTCGGTCAACCTGTTGACGTAGTCGATGATCTCCCAGGCCTCGCGCCGTTGCAGCATGGCCAGCAGCAGCTTCTTGTACTCCGCCGTCATGGCTTTGATCTCGTCCGTCGTCTCGGTCTCGGGGACCTCGGTCACCTCGACCCACAGCGCCGCACCCGGTCCGGATGCTCCAGCCCCGATCTGGGCCCTGCGCTCACCGCGCACCACCGCGGCGGTGCCGCCGCCGGCGATGCGTCCGACCTGCAAGATCTTCGCTATCACGCCGTGCGACGGATACCTGTCCTCGAGCCGGGGGGCTATCAACAGCTGCCCGGAGTCGCTCGCCTGTGCGGCGTCGATCGCCGCGCGCGCGGCCTCGTCCAGCGCGATCGGCACCACCATTCCGGGCAACACGATGGTGTCAGTGACAAACAGCACCGGCACCGACTTGGCTTCAGCCATCAAATCCTCCAAAAGTTGAGTCTGATGCGCTTAACCCAGCACGCCGCCGGATTGTTCCCGAATCAGGTTTCGCCGTGAGCGTGAGGCCGCTCACCGCGGCGACATGGGACCCAGCCGTTTGAGCTGCGTGACGTGCTTCGGCGACAGCTCTTCCAGGCAGGTGACGCCGAGCAGCGCCATGGTCCGCACAATCCCGCCGGCAAGGATGTCGATCGCCCGCGCGACGCCCGCCTCGCCGCCGGCCATCAGGCCGTACAGGTAGGCCCGCCCCACCAGCGTGCAGCGGGCCCCCAGCGCGATCGCGGCGACGATATCGGCGCCCGACATGATGCCGGTGTCCACCAGGATCTCGGTGTGTTTCCCAAGCTCGCGCGCGACGACGGGCAGCAGGTGGAAGGGCACCGGGGCCCGGTCCAGTTGGCGCCCACCATGGTTCGACAACACCAGGCCGTCGACGCCGCGGTCGACGACGGCGCGCGCATCCTCGAGCGTCTGAATCCCCTTCACGACGAGCTTGCCGGGCCACTGCTCCTTGATCCATTCCAGGTCGTCGAAGGTGAGGCTCGGGTCGAACATGGTGCTCAGGTATTCGGAGACGGTGCCCGGCCAGCGATCCAGCGAGGCGAAGGCCAGCGGCTCGGTGGTCAGCAGATCGAACCACCATTTCGGGTGCGGCACCGCGTCGAGCACCGTGCGCAGTGTCAGCGTGGGCGGGATCGTCATGCCGTTGCGGTTGTCCCGCAGCCGCGCACCGGAGACCGGAACGTCGACGGTCGCCAGCAGGGTGTCGAATCCCGCGGCGGCGGCGCGCCGCACCAGCGCCATCGAGCGCTCGCGATCGCGCCACATGTAGAGCTGGAACCACTTTCGGCCCTGCGGGACGGCGGTGACCAGATCTTCGATCGCGCAGGTGCCCAGGGTGGACAGCGAGAACGGGATGCCCGCGCGGGCCGCCGCTTGCGCGCCGGCGATCTCGCCCTCGGTGTGCATCAAACGGGTGAAACCGGTGGGCGCGATCGCGAATGGCAACACCACCGGCCGGCCCAGTACGTCCCAGCCCGCGGTGACTTGGGAGACGTCGCGCAGGATGGTCGGATGAAATTCGATGTCGCGGAACGCTTGTCGAGCACGTTCGATCGACAGCTCGTCTTCGGCGGCGCCGTCGGTGTAGTCGAACGCGGCCTTGGGGGTGCGGCGTTTGGCGACGGCTCGCAGATCCTCGATGGTGTACGCGGCGTCGAGACGGCGCCTGGTCGGGTTGAACCGGGGCCGCTTGAATTGCATCAGCGGTGCCAGGTCGCGCACTTTGGGCACTCGTCGTCGGACTGCCATGTGTGCAACCGTAGTCAAATGGCATCGGCAGGCGACCCCTTCGATCTCAAACGCTTCGTGGACGCCCAGGAGCCGGTGTACGGCGATGTCGTTGACGAGCTGCGCGCCGGACGCAAACGCAGTCACTGGATGTGGTTCGTCTTCCCCCAGTTGCGCGGGCTGGGCGGCAGCGCCATGGCGGCCCGGTTTGGCATCGCCTCGCTCGACGAAGCCGGCGCCTACCTGCGCCATGAGTTGCTGGGGCCGCGGTTGCACGAGTGTTCTCGGCTGGTCACCGCGGTGCAGGGGCGATCGATCGGCCAGATTTTCGGCTCGCCGGACGATCTCAAACTGCGCTCGTCGATGACGCTGTTCGCCCACGCCACCGAGGACAACCAGGACTTCGTCGCGGTGCTCGACAAGTATTACGACGGCCACCAAGACCGGCTGACGCTGGAACGGCTGGGCGCGCCGTAGGCGGCGCAATGAATCCCGCCCTAGGTGGGGCTCAGGATCCGCCAGCCCCGCGCCTCGACCTCGACGGAGTCGACGACGTCGGGCGGCGGGGCCGCCGATCCGCCGATCACCTGTGCGCGCCGCGTGCCGAGCTCCGGTAGCGAGACGCGCAGCGGCTCGTCGTCGATATTGAGCACCACCAGCAGCGCATCGTCACCGTTGCGCGCCTCGTACACGTACTGCCGGTTTTTCAGCAGCCGTGCCGTGGTAGCTGCCGCGTGCAGCCAGGGGTAGCGGCGCCGCAGCCCGACCAGATACTGGTGCAACCGCCAGGTCTTGACCCCGAATTCATCCAGTTGCAGTGGGGGAGAACCGAACTCGGGCCGTACCGCGTCGTCACCGCCGTACCGTTCTTCCTTGACCCCGGCAAACCCGAGTTCGTCGCCGGCATACACGCTGGGCACCCCGCCGATGGTCAGCAACAGCACCAGCGCGTGGGCCACGTGTTCGGGTGTGTCCAGCCGGCTGGCGATGCGCGTGACGTCGTGGTTGCCGATGAACGTCAGCGGTGAGAAGGCGGTCAGGAAATCGTTGTGGCGCTGCATCGCCCAGTCGAGTTCGAAGAAGTTGCCGTCGTTGAGGCTGCTCCAGATCGCCTTCCACAGCTCGTATTGCGTGGCCGAGTCGAAGGTGGCGGCCCGGACGTAAGCGGCGTAGTCGCCGTGAATGAGTTCGCCGACGAACCATGCGTCCGGGTAGCGCTCGCGCACCCGCGGCAGCGTTGCGGCCCAGAAGTGTTGTGGCACCGCGTAAGCGGCATCGAGACGCCAACCGTCGGCGCCGCGCCCCAGCCAGTGCGCCATCACGTCGACGGTGTAGTCGGCGATGTCGGGGTTGTCGTGGTTGAGGGTGATCAGCCCGGAGTGGCCTTCGAAGGTGTGGAAACGGCCGGGACGTCCGCGAAACCAGCGCGCGGCGCCGTCGTCGTCGGCAGCCTGCCGGTAGCGCGCGAAATCCTGCCCGACGTGATTGAACACGCCGTCGAGAAGCACGCGCAGCCCGCGGCGATGCGCCTCGGCGACCAGGTGGTCGAAGTCGGTGTCATCACCCAGTCGGGGATCGATGCGGTAGTGGTCGGTGGTGTCGTAACCGTGTGTGCGCGAGGCGAAGATGGGACCGAGCGCAATGCCCGATGCGCCGAGTTCGATGGCGTGGTCCAACCAGTCGACGAGCCGCCGCAACCGGTGTTGCTCCGGTTGCGCCCCGCGGCTCGTTTGACTGCGGCGTGGGGAATGCTCCCACGAACCCCAGGGGGTAGATCTGCCACCAGATCGCGTGCTGGACCCAGGCGGGCTCGGTCACGGCGGTCACGACGGCGCGGTCAGCCGACCGCTGCCAGCGTTTGGGCGGTGACGATCGCTTGTGCCACACCGGAAATGATCGCCGCGGCCTTCAACGCCTCCTGGATCGTTTCCCGGCTGACACCGGCCTCGCGCAGCGTGTGCTCGTGAGCGGCCACGCAATCCGGGCAGCCGTTGATCGACGACACGGCGAACGACCACAGTTCGAAGTTGACCTTCTCCACGCCGGGATTGGCGATGATGTTCATCCGCAATCCCGCGCGCAGGTCGTCGTACTTGCCGTCCAGGAAGCCGCGGCCACGGTAGAACACGTTGTTCATGCCCATGATCGACGCGGCTCCCAGCGCCGCGTTGTATGCCTCCGCGGACAGGATGTCGGCCGCCTCGGCCCCGATCTCGGTGAGCACCTGGGTGTTTCGGGTCGCCGCGGCGCTGGCCAGCAGCGTGCCCCACAGCTGCTCCTCATTGAGCTCGGTCGTGCGGGTTATCGAGCCCAGGTTGAGCTTGAGATCCTTGGCGTACTCCGGTAGCGCTTCTTTGAGGTTGTCGACGCTCATCTCGCCTCCTAATCAGGCCTTGTACCCGTCCGGGCCCGACTTAAGCCGACTGCTTGAGCAGCTCGGTGGCGTCCAGCGTCGGGTCACCCTTGCGCCAGTTGCAGGCGCACAGCTCGTCGGACTGCAGTGCGTCCAGCACCCGCAGCACTTCTTCGACGTTGCGGCCCACGGAGCCCGCGGTGACCGAGACGAACTGGATCTCATTGTTCGGGTCGACGAGGAAGGTCGCCCGGTCCGCCACGCCGTCGGCGTTCAGCACGCCGGTGCCCAAGCTCAGCTCCCGCTTGATGTCCGAGAGCATGGGGAAGGGCAGCTTCTTCAGGTCCTCGTGCTGCGCACGCCAGTTGAAGTGCACGAACTCGCTGTCGATCGATACGCCGAGCACCTGCGCGTCGCGGTCCTCGAATTCGTCGTTGAGCTTGCCGAACGCGGCGATCTCGGTCGGGCACACGAACGTGAAGTCCTTCGGCCAGAAGAACACCACGCGCCACTTGCCGGCGTGGTCCTCGCTGGTGATGGTGGTGAAGTAGTCCCCAGGCTGCTTGGCGTCGACCTTGGACAGATCGCCCGCGATCAACGCAGTGAGCTCGTAGGCGGGGAACTGGTCGCCGATGGTCAGCAGAGGCATATCGCTCCTTGTCTGGATTTAATCAAGATTAGCTTTCCTTCCCAATAGTGCCGGGTACGCTAATTGAAGTAAAGGTGATATTTCCCACTAGAGTTATAGGTATGTCCGATAAGAGTTATCAACCCACGATCGCCGGCCTACGCGCATTCGTCGCGGTCGCCGAGAAGCGGCAATTCAGCAGTGCGGCAACGGCTCTCGGTCTTAGCCAGTCGACGCTGTCGCAGGCGCTGGCGGCACTGGAAGCCGGGTTGGGCACCCAGCTGGTTGAGCGCTCTACCCGGCGTGTCTTCTTGACACCGGAGGGCAGGCAGCTGCTGCCACGCGCCCAGGCCGTCGTCGAGGCGGCGGACGCGTTCAGCGCAGCGGCGGCGGGTTCGTCGGACCCGCTGAGGGCAGACATGCGCCTGGGCCTGATACCCACCGTGGCCCCCTACGTGCTGCCGACGGTGCTGGCCGGTGTTGCCGAGCAACTGCCGGAGCTGACGCTGCGGGTGACCGAAGACCAAACCGAACGGCTGTTGGCGGTCTTGCGGGAGGGCGCGTTGGACGCGGCCCTCATCGCCCTGCCTGCCGAGGGTGCCGGCCTGACCGCTATCCCGATCTACGACGAGGATTTCGTACTAGCCCTGCCGCCGGGCCATCCGCTGGCAGGTAAGCGCCGGGTGCCGGCCACCGCCCTGGCCGACCTGCCGCTGCTGCTGCTGGACGAGGGCCACTGCCTGCGTGATCAGGCGCTCGACGTCTGCCACAAGGCGGGCGTACGAGCGGAACTGGCCAATACCCGGGCCGCGTCGCTGGCGACCGCGGTGCAATGTGTGACCGGCGGCCTGGGCGTGACGCTCATTCCCCAGAGCGCGGTGCCGGTCGAGGCGTCCCGAAGCCGCCTGGGCCTCGCGCAGTTCGCGGCGCCTCGCCCCGGCCGGCGGATCGGTTTGGTTTTCCGCTCGTCGAGCGGGCGCGACGAGTCCTACCGCCGGCTGGCCGGGCTCATCGGCGAACTGATCAGCAGCCAGCATCAAGTGCGGATGGTGAAGTAGGCGATCGCCTGTAGGTTCTGCGTATGGAGAAGGTCATCGCAGTGCTCAGGCGTCCCGAGCCGGACGACGCGTGGTGCGCCCGGCAACGCGGACACGTCGCCGATGCGCTGCTGCAACTGGGCGTCGCCGGGCTGCAAATGAACGTTCGTGACAGCACCGTGCGTCATTCGCTGATGACACTGACGACCTTGAAGCCGCCCGTGGCAGCGGTGGTGAGCATGTGGACCCAGCAGTGCTACGGCGACCAGACGACAGCGGCACTCAAATTTCTCGGCCAGGAATGTGAGCAGCTGGCCGCGTACCTGGTGACCGAGTCGGTCCCGATGGTCGCTCCACCATCCGAACCCGGCACTCGCACACCAGGTTTGGCCAACATCGCGCTGCTGCGCCGTCCTGACGGCATGGACGAGGCGACCTGGCTGCACCGTTGGCAGCGTGATCACACGTCGGTGGCCATCGAAACGCAGTCGACGTTCGGCTACACCCAGAATTGGGTGGTGCGGGCGCTTACCCCCGATGCACCGGGAATCGCGGGCATCGTCGAGGAGTTGTTCCCACCGGAGGCCATCACCGACCTCAAGGCTTTCTTCGGAGCCGTCGATGATGACGACCTGCAGGACCGATTGGGCCGAATGGTCGCCAGCACAACGGCATTCGGTGCCAACGAGAACATCGACACCGTGCCGACCAGCCGCTACGTATTCGCGACACCGTTCCGGGATTGAGGTCCGATCATGACATCACTCGACGAGGCAGTGACCCTGGCCAAGGGGGAAAGCGGGCTGGCGGTGATCTCCACCGTTCGCGCCGACGGGACGGTGCAGGCTTCGCTGGTCAACGTGGGCCTGCTGGCGCACCCGTCGACCGGCGAGCAAGTCCTCGGCTTCACCACCTACGGCAAGGTCAAGCTGGCCAACCTGCGCGCCCGGCCGCAGCTGGCCGTGACTTTCCGCAACGGATGGCAGTGGGCGACCGTCGAGGGCCGCGCCGAACTAATCGGCCCCGACGATCGCCAGCCCTGGCTGACGGGAGCGGATCAGCTGCGGTTGCTGCTCCGCGATGTGTTCACCGCCGCGGGCGGCAGCCACGACGACTGGGACGAGTACGACCGGGTGATGGCGTCCGAGGGGCGCGCCGTCGTGCTGATCGCCCCAACCCGGGTCTACAGCAACGGCTAGCCTCGGGGCTGCTGGCGTGGTGACCCGCTGCGCCCGGCTGCGCCGCGCTTGCGATCCCCACTAGGCTGCTGGCGTGGTGACCCGCTGCGCCCGGCTGCGCCGCGCTTGCGATCCCCACTAGGCTGCTGGCGTGACGCTGCAGATCGATGACGAGAACCGGGTGCGCACCCTCACGCTGAACCGGCCCGAGGCGCTCAACGCGTTCAACGAAGCCCTCTACGACGCCACCGCCGAGGCGCTGCTCGCCGCCGCCGAAGACCCCGAGGTCGCCGTCGTGCTGCTGACCGGCGCGGGTCGTGGCTTCAGCGCCGGCACCGACCTGGCCGAGATGCAGGCTCGCATCGTCGATCCCGGCTTCACGCCCGGTAAGCACGGCTTCATCGGACTGATCAACGCGCTCAGCGCGTTTCCCAAGCCGCTGATCTGCGCGGTGAACGGCGTGGGCGTCGGGATCGGCGCCACCATCCTCGGCTACGCCGATCTGGCGTTCATGTCGTCGACCGCGCGCCTGAAGTGCCCGTTCACCAGCCTGGGCGTGGCGCCCGAAGCGGCTTCGTCATATCTGTTGCCCCAGCTGGTCGGCCGGCAGAACGCGGCCTGGCTGCTGATGTCGTCGGAATGGGTCGGCGCCGACGAGGCGTTGCGCATGGGCCTCGTGTGGCGTGTCTGCGAGCCCGACGAGCTGTTGGCCCAGGCCCGCCGGCACGCCGAAATCCTTGCCTCCCGGCCGATTTCGAGCCTGATGGCCGTCAAGCACACGATGATGGAACCGGTCCGCCCGGAGATCGTGGCGGCCACCGGTCGGGAAAACGCGCACTTCGCCGAACTCATGGGTGCGCAAGCCAATGCGGCGGCCCTGGCCGACTTCAACAAACGCTGAGGCGGCGCCTAAACCGACTGCGCCGTTTGCAATCTGGCCGCGTCGGCCAGGATGGCACGCAGCGTGCGCCGGCAGCGGCCGCAGTCACCGCCGGCCCCACATGCGGCGGCTATCTCTTTGGAGGTCGATGCGCCCTGAGCGACGGCGTCGCACACGGTCTGGTTGGTGGCCCCAACACAGAGGCACACGTACATCAGCGCACCTCCTGCACGTCCGCGTCCCCTTCGTCGTTCGGTCGAGCGTCTGCGATTCGTCCCCGACGCCGAGGCATCGAGCACCATGGTGATGAGGCCGAATACGCGTGCCGCTTATTAGTGGAGTCTAACCTAAGTTCGTAAGCCCAGTCTAACCTAACCAAGGCGCGACTTACTTCAACCGGCACGTCACTGAGTGCAGCCAAACCTTGCTGGAACATTCCCAGGGGCCGTGGCAAAGTGCTGCTAGCGCCCGGGTTTGTGCGCGACAGCCCAGCGCACCCGCCGCGGCCACACACGACAGCCGCTCACACCGTAGGAGTGACAATGCAAGGGGATCCGGAAGTTTTGCGTCTGCTCAACGAACAGTTGACCAGCGAGCTCACCGCGATCAACCAATACTTCCTGCACTCCAAGATGCAGGACAACTGGGGGTTCACCGAGTTAGCTGAGCACACCCGGGCCGAGTCTTTCGACGAGATGCGCCACGCCGAGGCGATCACCGACCGCATCCTGTTGCTCGACGGCTTACCGAACTACCAGCGGCTGTTCTCACTGCGCATCGGCCAGACGCTACGCGAGCAGTTCGAGGCCGACCTGGCCATCGAATACGAGGTGATGGAGCGGCTCAAGCCGGCCATCATCCTGTGCCGGGAAAAGCAGGACTCCACCACGGCGAACCTTTTCGAGGACATCGTGGCCGACGAGGAAAAGCACATCGACTACCTCGAGACCCAGCTGGAGTTGATGGACAAGTTGGGCGTGGAGTTGTACTCGGCGCAGTGCGTGTCGCGGCCACCCAGCTGACTCTCGGGCGCCGCCCCGCGGGGTTTTGGTTGCCACCGGTTGACCGTGGGCACTCATTACCATCGAACGCCGTGGGAAGGCAGGCATGACGAGGGCGACACCAACAGCGGCTCCGGCCGGCCACGCTCCGGATTCGCAGCCCGGCAATGTCGCGGTCGACCCGCAGCGTCGCAACTTCATCTTCGTGGCGATCCTGCTGGGCATGCTGATGGCCGCACTGGACCAGACGATCGTGGCGACCGCGTTGCCGACTATCGTCGCCAATCTCGGTGGCGCAGGCCATCAATCGTGGGTCGTCACCAGTTACCTCCTCGCCTCGACCATCATCACCGCCCTCGTCGGCAAGTTCGGTGACCTCTTCGGCCGCAAGCGGGTGTTTCAGTCGGCGGTCGTGTTCTTCGTCACCGGATCGGTGCTGTGCGGCCTCTCCAGTTCGATGGGCATGCTCGTTGCGTCGCGGGCGCTGCAGGGCGTCGGCGGCGGCGGGCTCATGGTGACCGCCATGGCCCTCATCGGCGAGGTGATCCCGCTGCGGGACCGCGGCCGCTACCAAGGGGCGATGGGAGCGGTGTTCGGCGTCACCACCGTGATCGGTCCGCTGCTCGGCGGCTACTTCACCGACCACTTCACCTGGCGGTGGGCGTTCTGGATCAACGTGCCGATCTCCGTCGTGGTCTTCTTCGTGGCCGCCGCCGCCATACCGGCGCTGACCAACCGGACCAAACCGGTCATCGACTACACCGGAATCGTGTTCGTCGGCCTGGGCGCGACCGGCCTGACGCTGGCCACCAGTTGGGGCGGGACCACCTATCCGTGGGGATCGCCCACGATCATCGGCCTGTTCGTCGGTTCGGTCATCGCGTTGTGCGTCTTCGCCTGGGTGGAGAGCCGCGCCCCCGAGCCGATCCTGCCGATCCGGTTGTTCGGGAGTTCGGTGTTCACCGTCTGCTGTGTGCTGTCTTTCGTGGTCGGGTTCGCGATGCTGGGCGCCCTGACGTTCCTGCCGACGTACATGCAGTTCGTCGACGGTGTCTCGGCCACCACGTCGGGCCTGCGCACTTTGCCGATGGTGATCGGGATGCTGACGACCTCGATGGGCAGCGGTGTCATCGTCGGCCGCACGGGCAGATACAAGGTCTTTCCCGTCGCCGGCACCGCCGTCATGGCGGTGGCGTTCTTTCTGATGTCGCGCATGGACCCGTCGACATCCACTTTGGTCCAGTCGTTGTTCCTCGTCATCCTCGGCGCCGGGATCGGGATGTGCATGCAGACCCTGGTCCTGATCGTGCAGAACACCTCGAGCTTCGACGATCTCGGCGTCGCGACCTCCGGCGTCACCTTCTTCCGCACGATCGGCAGCTCGTTCGGAGCGGCCATCTTCGGTTCGCTGTTCACCAACTTTCTGCACAGCCGGATCGGCCCGGCGATGGCGGCAAGCCGCGCGCCCGCCGCGGCCGCCGCGTCGCCGGAGGCGTTGCACCGGCTGCCACACGAGGCGGCCGCCCCGATCGTCGCCGCCTACGCCGAGTCGCTCACCCACGTGTTCGGATGGGCGGTTCCGGTAGCGCTGGTGGGTTTCGTGCTGGCGTTGTTCCTCAAACAGGTCCCTCTTCGGGAATTCCACGACAGCACAGTCGATCTCGGCGACGCGTTCGGGATGCCGACCAGCGAGACACCGGACCAGATGCTGGAGAATGCGATCGCACGGACGATGCGTGGCGTTCCCGGCATGCGATTGCGCAGCATCGCGATGCGACCCGATTGCCGACTCGACGTCGCCGGGCTCTGGGGAGTCCTGCGAATCAACCGCTACACACAGATGTACGGCACCGCCCGGGTCACCGATATGGCGGACTACCTACGGGTACCGTTCGAGGTTCTCGAGCCGACCTTCGCGCACTTGGTCTCCGCGGGTTATGCGCAGCGCGACGGCGAGCAGATCTGGCTCACGCCGGCCGGGGGGCAACAAGTCGCCTACGTGCACTCGCTGCTGTTGGCCTGGCTGGTCGACAAGCTGTCCCGGTCGCCCGACTTCCAAGGTCGCCCGGACCGCCGCGCCGTGGAAGCGGCGCTGGACCGCGTTGCGCATCGTCTTCTGGCGCAACGTGATTGGCAGGATGAACAACCGACGATGGCGATCCCGGCGGCCGCTCACTAACCGGTGTCCATACCCATTCGCCGACATCCCCGCCCCTAGGTCCGACCCGGGCGTACCATCACGCCATGAGCCGAATCGGAACATTTGCTGACGACGACCTGGCCGGCTGGTTTGCGAAGTCTCCGGACATCGGCGGCGCGCTCGGCGGCTTCAGCCAGGCGGTCTACACCAAGAACCGGTTGCCGTTGCGCACGCGCGAACTTGCCCGCGCCGTGATCGCCCACCGCAACGAATGCGTCGTCTGCGTCAACACCCGAGACGAGGACGGACCCGCCGCAGGCGTCGACGAGGAGCTCTACGACCACGCCCCCGAGTGGCGCACCTGGCCCGGGTACAGCGAACAGGAGCGGCTGGCCGCCGAATTCGCGGACCGCTTCGCCACCGACCACACGGCGCTCCGCGACGACGAAGACTTCTGGAGCCGTTGCGCCGAACACTTCTCCGATGAGTTGCTAGCTGACCTCGCCCTGTCCTGCGCGCTGTGGGTCGGCATGGGCCGAGTGCTGCGGACCCTCGACATCGGCCAGGCCTGCAAGCTCACCATCCCCTCCCGCGCATAGTCGCCCACGTTCGCGGGCACAAACGGCGCCGCCGCCGTGTTGCGATACGAACGCAACGACGGGCATGGAGGGTGAAGCCGTGAAGATTCGATTCGGCGTTGGGCTCGGCGCCGACACCGCCCCGGATCAGCTGGCGGCCATCGTCGATCACCTCGAGGCCGCCGGGGCGGACTCGCTGTGGTTTTCCGAGCTGGTGTATTCCCCGGCGGTCGATCCGGTGGTCGGCATGGCGTATGCACTCGCGCGGACGACCCGGTTGAAGGTGGGGACGTCGGTGGCGGTGCTGCCGGGCCGGCACCCGGTGCTGGTGGCAAAGCAATTGGCGTCCCTGGCGGCGGTCGCGCCGAAGCGGGTCCTCCCCGTCTTCGGTCTCCGCTCGGCCATACCGGCCGAACGCGAAGTCTTCGTGGTCCCCGACGGCGAGCGCGCGGCGGTGTTCGACGAGTCGCTGCGGTTGCTGCGAGCGGCACTCGTCGAGGAGTCGGCGACGTTCGCCGGCCGGTATTTCAGCGTCACCGATGTTGCCGTTGCCCCGAGACCGACACCGCCGCTGGACATTTGGGTTGGCGGATCGGCGGAGGCGGCGTTTCGGCGCATCGGCGCGCTGGGCGACGGCTGGCTGGGCAGCTTCCTTACCCCGGCGGAGGCGCGGGACGGGCGAGAAGCGATCGAGCGGGCGGCGGCGCAAGCAGGGCGCAGCATCGACCCCGACCACTTCGGCATCTCATTGGCCGTTGCGGAGGACGGAGTATTGCCCGCGGAATTGGCCGCGGCGGTGCGCCGGCGCCGCCCGGACCGAGACCCCGGCGAACTGATCGCCGCCGGGTGGGATCAGCTGCACCGGCAACTCGACGCCTACATCGAGGCGGGATTGACGAAGTTCGTCATCCGGCCGGTGGGCAAAGCGCCGGTGGATGGCTTTTTGGATCGGTTCGTCACCGAACTCGTCGCCCGGCAGAACTGAGCGACACCGCTGACGCCGTTTGCCGTGCCGGAGCGGTCCGGGATTGGGAGAATGGCTCGCATGACCGGCACACCGCTCGCCGCCGCGGCCATTGCCCAGCTGGAGGCCGAGGGCGTCGACACGGTCATCGGCACGGTGGTGAATCCCGCCGGGCTGACCCTGGCCAAGACCGTTCCGATTCGGCGTACGAACACATTCGCGGATCCGGGGCTGGGGGCCAGCCCGTCCTGGCACGCGTTCGCCATCGATCAGACCGGCATCGCCTTCACCCCCGACGTCGGCGTGGTGGGGGACCAGCGCCTCCGTATCGACTTGTCCGCGTTACGCATCGTCGGTGACGGTCTGGCCTGGGCGCCCGCCGCGTTTTTCGAACAGGACGGCACCCCCGTTCCCACGTGTGGCCGGGGAACGTTGCGTCGCATCGAGGCCGCGCTCACCGAAGCCGGCGTCGAGGCCTCGATCGGGCACGAAATCGAATTCCTCCTGGTCGGACCGAACGGCGAGCGGCTCCCGTCGACCTTGTGGGCGCAATATGGCCTGGCCGGTGTGCTCGAGCACGAGGAGTTCGTGCGGGACGTGATCGGATCGGCCACGGGAGCCGGCATTTCGATCGAACAGTTTCACCCGGAGTACGGCGCCAACCAGTTCGAGATCTCGCTGTCCCCACAGCCCCCGGTTGCCGCCGCCGATCAGCTGATACTGATGCGGCTCATCATCGGCCGCGCGGCCCGTCGCCATGGGCTGCGCATCAGCCTGTCACCCGCACCCTTCGCCGACGGCGTCGGATCCGGCGCGCACCAACACTTTTCGCTATCGGCGTCCGACGTGCCGTTGTTCTCCGACGGCCCCGAATCCCGGGGCATGACGACGACGGGGGAGAGCGCGATAGCGGGCGTCGTTCGCGGCCTGCCGGAGGCCCAAGGCGTGCTGTGCGGGTCGATCGTCTCCGCCCTGCGGATGCGGCCCGGCAACTGGGCCGGTGCCTATGCGTGCTGGGGCACCGAAAATCGCGAGGCCGCGGTGCGATTCGTCTCCGGCGGGCCGGGAAGTCCCCGGGGCGGCAATGTCGAGGTGAAGATCGTCGACCCGTCGGCGAACCCGTACCTTGCGTCGGCGGCCATCCTCGGCCTGGCCCTCGACGGGATCAAGTGCCAGTTGGCAATTCCGCCCGAGGTCACCGTCGACCCGGCCCAACTTTCCGATCCCGACCGTGAGCAAGACGGCATCCTGCGCCTGACCGACTCGCAGGCCGAAGCCATTGCGGCACTCGACGGCTCGGAAGCGATGCGCCGCATCCTGGGCGATCCGGTGGTCGACATGGTGGTCGCGGTCCGGCGCATGGAGCAGGAGCGCTACGGCGACCTGGGGCCCGAGCAGCTTGCGGACAAGTTCCGCATGGCCTGGAGCCTGTGACGCGCCGGTTATGGTCTCCGACACTCTGACCCGACACATCGACGAAGTTGCGCTGATCGACCAGCATGTCCACGGCTGCTGGCTGACGCTGGGAGACCGGTCTCGATTCGAGAACGCGCTCAACGAGGCCGACACCGAGCCCATCAGGTATCCGGGTTTCGACTCACAGCTCGGGTTCGCGGTGCGGGCTCATTGCGCCCCGGTTCTGGGGCTGCCCAAACACAGTGATCCGCACACCTATTGGGAGCGCCGGAGCCAATTCAGCGAGGACGGACTGGCCCGCCTGTTCTTACCGGTCGCCGGGGTGAGCGACTGGCTGGTGGACACCGGAATCGGCAGCGACGAGGTCGCCGGGGTGGCCAGCATGGCCGAGCTGTCCGGCAACCACGCGCACGAGATCGTTCGCCTCGAAGAGGTAGCCGAGCAGGCCGCGCAATCGCCGGGTGACTATGCGGCGGCCTTCGAGGAGATCCTGCGCCGGCGTGCGGACGGCGCGGTCGGGACCAAATCGATCCTGGCCTACCGCGGCGGATTCGGCGGCGATCTCAGTGAGCCATCGGCGACGGAGGTCGCCGATGCGGCCAGCCGGTGGCGCGATCGCGGCGGTGCTCGGTTGCGGGATCGGATCCTCTTGCGGTTCGGACTGCACCAGGCGCTGCGGCTGGGCAAGCCGCTGCAATTCCACGTCGGGTTCGGCGACCGCGATTCCGAGCTGTCCAACGCGAATCCTCTTCTCCTGGTTGACTTTCTACGACACGCGGCGGACGTCCCGATCGTGCTGCTGCACTGCTATCCCTACGAGCGTGAGGCGGGCTACCTGGCGCAGGCGTTCCACAACGTCTATCTCGACGGCGGGTTGAGCGTGAACCACCTCGGGGCGCGGTCACCCGCGTTCCTCGCGCGTCTGCTGGAGATGGCGCCGTTCTCCAAGATCCTGTATTCGTCGGACGGATTCGGTCCGCCGGAGCTGCATTTCCTCGGCGCGATCTTGTGGCGCAGGGGCATTGACCGCGTGCTGCGGGAATTTGTGGACCGCGGTGATTGGAGCGAGGCGGACGCCATGCGGGTGGTCGATCTCATCGCCCGGCAGAACGCCACGCGCATCTGCCGCGTTTGACCCCCGGTTGCCCCGGGGTACACCTCCGGTCATGGCGACCGCGAAGGGCGTCTTCGGCTGGGCCCGCGACAAGGTGGTGTCGTGGGTGCCCAAAGCCGACCTCGATCAGCGGGATCCGGATTACATCCGCGACCAGCTGCCGGGTACCTGGTTGCTGGCGTCGCTGTACTTCAGGGCCGACGTGCGCAGCCTGCATCGGATCCCGGCCGAGGGCCCGGTGTTGCTGGTCGGCAACCACAGCGGCGGCAACGTGCCGCCCGACACGTTCGTCTTCACGCTCGCTTTTTGCTCCTACTTCGGCGTCGAGAGGCCCTTCTACCAGTTGGCGCACGACCTCGTCGTCTCCGCGCCACCGCTCGGCTCGCTGCGCAAATTCGGAACCGTCGCGGCCAATCCCGAAAACGCCCGCCTCGCACTGGAATCCGGGGCTGCCCTGCTGGTCTACCCCGGCGGCGACTACGAGGTCTTTCGCCCCACGTGGGAACGCCACAAGGTCGACTTCGGCGGCCGCATGGGCTACGTACGGTTGGCCCGCGAAACCGGCGTGCCGATCGTCCCCGTCGCCAGTGTGGGCGGCCAGGAAAGCGCGCTGTTCCTCAACCGGGGGCAGTGGCTGGCCAAGCTGCTGATGGCGGACAAGTTGCTCCGGCTCAAGAGCATCCCGATATCACTGGCGCTGCCTTGGGGCATCAACATCAGCGATCTGGCGGGCCACATTCCGTTGCCCACCAAGATCGTGATCGAGGTCCAGGACCCGATC
Source organism: Mycobacterium sp. NGS27 (assembly GCF_059813005.1). Lineage (NCBI taxonomy): Bacteria > Bacillati > Actinomycetota > Actinomycetes > Mycobacteriales > Mycobacteriaceae > Mycobacterium > Mycobacterium sp. NGS27. The sequence continues at coordinate 904,374 of NZ_JCALDT010000001.1, read as the reverse complement.
GAGGTCGACGGCGACGATCAAGCGGTGCACGACAAGGTGATGGCCTCCCTGCAGGGTGGCGTCGACCGGCTGGCCGCCGAACGACGATTCCCGGTGATCGGCTGATGCGCGTCGAACGCCGCTGCATCATCAACGCCGACCGCGACGCGGTCTGGAAAATCGTCAGCGACCCGGATTGCTACCCCTCGTTCATGACGAACCTCGAGCGATGGGAGTCGTCGAACGAGATTCCCGCCGGTGTCGGCGCGCGCTACACCGTGCACTGGAAGATCGGCTCCGTGCCGGTGGGTGGCCTGATCGAGGTGGTCGAGTTCGACGAAGGCCGCGATCTCGCCTGGGTGGGCATCACCGGGGTTACGCTGCGCGGGCGGATGCGGTTGCGCGACAGAGGCGACGGCTGCACGAAGGTGACGTTCCGGCTGTCGTATCAGGCTCCCGGCGGAATACTCGGCTACATCGCCGACCGGATCGCCGTGCGTCAGGTGGGACGCACCCTGGCGGATACGTTGAAACGCCTCCGGAAATTGGCCGAGTCGTAGCCTGAACAGGGATCGTCAGACCAGGGCCGAAGCGTCGAAGACCCAGCTGACATCGCCAGCGGCCAGGCCCTCGAAGTGGTTCGGGGGAGCGAAGGCAACCAAACTGTTCATGTCCCAATAGTCTTTCCAGACAGTCACTTTGCCGTCCACGACCTTGTGGACCGTCACGAAGCGCAGCACTCCCTGTTCGCCGGTGGCGAAGGTCCACGTCTCGGAGTGCTCGTAGAGCACATCGGAGCCGTTCGACACCAGCACGCCGGTGTGGTTCTCGTAGCCGGCCAACTGCTCGAGCCCCATCTTGAGGCGTTTGACGATGTCGTCCGGACCACGGGCCGCCAACGCGGGGACCGGCATGTCGACATAGAGGCAGTCGTCGGACAGGAAGGTCTTGATCGCCTCCCAATCTCGCCGCGAAAGCGCCTGCCACAGCCCACGGACCACATCCTCGACCGCGATCATAGATACCTCTGTCATAGCGGCAAATAAACTCTGTCACAGCCCCGGTGTCAACCACTCGGGTCATGCTCGCCCGCGTACCAAAGCACGTGCTACAGCACCGCGCGACGCTTCAACCGTCCACCGCGGCCATCGAACGGGCCGGCCCCAGGTTCACCGGCAACGACGACCATCCGCGCAACACGCGGGTTTCGCGCCTGCTCCCGGCGCCCGCCGCGCGCACCTCGGGGAAGCGGTCGAAAAATGTCCGCAATCCGACTTCGCCCTCGGCGCGGGCAAGGGCCGCGCCGAGGCAGAAGTGCCGGCCGCCGGAGAAGGCGAGATGCCTTCCGGCGTTTTGCCTTTCGATGTCGAAGCGATGCGGGTCGGGGAACACGGCCGGATCCCGGTTGGCGGCGGCCAGATACACCAGCACCAGGTTGCCACGCTGTAATCGCCGACCGGCTATCTCGACGTCATTGAGCGCGATCCGCGCGGTCAGCTGCACCGGCGATTCCAGCCGCAGGATCTCCTCGACGGCGTTGGGCCACAGCTCGGGGCGCCGTCTCAGGGTGTCGAGGTGCTGGGGGGTGTCCAACAGCATGCGAATCCCGTTGCCCAGCAGATTGACCGTGGTCTCGAAACCGGCGGCCAACACCAGCCCGGCGATCGCCTGCAGCTCCTTGTCATTGAGATATGTTTCGGCAGAACCACTTTCGGAAATCTGAATCAGTTGGCTCATCAGATTGTCGCTGGGTTCCACCCGCAACTGCCGCAGATGCTCGTCGAGCCAGGAGCTGAAGCCGCAGATCCCTTCCTGCACTCGGCGGTACTGCCGCCAAGGCAATCCGATGTCCAGGCTCGGGGCGGCCAGTTCACCGAATTCAAGGACGCGCGGTCGCTCCGCCTCGGGCACGCCGAGGATGTCGCTGATGATCGAAACCGGAAGTTGCGAGCAGTACCGCTCGACGATGTCCACCACACCCGACTCGCCGGCCAGTCGATCCAGCAGCTCGGCGGCGGTCCGCTCTACGCGATCTCGCAGCGCGGCAACGGCCCTCGGGGTGAACACCGCCGACACGGTCTTGCGGTAGCGGGTGTGGTCGGGCGGCTCGACGGCCAGCAGCGACGGTGCACGCAGCGGGTGTAGCGCATCGTCGCGGGTGCGGCGTTCCAGCCATCGCAACGGCGCCGGCAGATTCGATCCGAAGATCAGCACCCGGAAGTCATCGGACCGCAGCAGTTCATGGGCGAGCGCGTGATCGGCCGTCAAATAGGCGACGCGGCCCTTCACCAGCCTGCCCTGGGCGCGGACCTGGTCGTAGTACCGCACCGGGTCGGCGGCGACCGCCGGATCGGCGATCAGTCTGGCCTGTACGTCGCCCCTGCGCGCCCCGAGCGATGCGGCGCCGCGGATGAAGCCGTGCATCGCGAACCAGTGCACTCTTTCCTTCACTGGCCGTCCCTCGCCCGGCTGCGGTTTCGCGTCTGGGCCCCCGTCACTTCTCGAATCAGCACTGCGCGACGATTTTGAAGTCGGTGGTCACCACTTTGTTGGGGTTGCCGCTGTTGATGCCATACGCGCTGCCCGTGATGGTGTAAGCGTCGTTGGCGAGGTCAGCATGCGCGTCTCCCACGCCCCCTTGCCAGAAGCTGCCGGTGAAGCCGTCGACGTTGCGAATCTTCACCCACTGCGGCATCGCCCGGTAACCACTGAGCAGCACCACCGCCTCGACGCCGCCGTCGTGGTCGGGGATGTCGATGGTGCGATACATCTGATCCTGACTGCACGCCGGGGGCCGCGTCGTATGAGTCGCGCCGTCGATGGTCAGGCGGGCGGCCCGGCGAGGCGTCGTCTGCGACGAGCCGCACCCGGCGGCGCTGACGACGACAGCCGCCAGGGCCACAGCGACTGCGGGCAAACGGTTGTGCATCAGCCGACCTCCTTACTGCCGCTTCGGCACGAGGGCCGGTAGGGACTTGACGATGCTGCGTCGCACGAATTCCGGACTCAGACCCTTGAACAAGTCAATCAGGCGGATGCTCCTCGGTACATACCAGTGCAACCGCTTCTGATTGTGGTAGGCCTGCCACGCCGTCTCGGCCACGCTGGCTGCCGGCATCAACCGGAACATGCCCTTCTTGGGTGCGGTGGCCCGCAGTTGCTCAGCCGTCATCGGCGCGCCGCCGTCGTCGGAGTGGTTGGTCGTCGTCGTGAGGATGGCGGTGTCGATCAGACCGGGGAGCACGTCGGCGACGCGCACCCCGTGCCGCTGCCACTCCACGCTCAGCGCTTCGGTCAGACCCTTGACCGCGTGCTTGGTGGACGAGTAGACGGCCAAGCGGGGCATGCCATACGTGCCCGAGGACGACGACGTCGAGAACATGAGACTGCCGGGGGTCTTCTTGAGGTACGGCAGTGACGCGTATGCGCCGGTCAATACCGCCTTGAAGTTGATGTCGACGACGCGCATCGCGGCCTCATACGGCACGTCTTCGAACCAGCCGGACTCGCCGATCCCGGCGTTGTTCCACATCATGTCGAGCCCGCCGCCGGCGTTGCCGGCGCAGAAATCGGCCAGGGCGCGGTCGAGGGCCGCCTTGTCCGTCACATCGACGGCGCGGGTCCACAGTCGGTCGCCGCCGAGTTCGTCGTTCAGCGTCGCCAGGCCGGCATCGTTGCGGTCGACGGCGCCGACACGCCATCCCTTGCCGTGAAACAGCTTTGCGCCCTCGCGACCCATGCCACTGCCCGCACCGGTGATGAAGACCGATTTCACGAGCGTCAGCCCGCCTCGACCACGTCTTTGATGCGGTTGAGCGTCTTGGTCATGTCGCGGATGTTGCGGCGCTTGCGCAGAAAACCGCCGAACAGCCAGTACACGCCGAGCCACGGTGCCGGGTTGAGCCGAAACGACTCGGTGACGTCGGTCCCACTTCCGCTGGGCGCCAACCGGTAATGCCAGTTGTTGACCGCGCGGTCACCGAGGAGCACCGCAAAGCCGAATTCGCGCCCAGGTTCACAAGCGGTGACCTTGCATGTCGTCCAGTACACCGGCCCCATCTCGTTGCGCTTGACGTGACCGCGGAATTTCGCGCCGAGGGCCGGGCCGGTCGAATCACCGAGCCACTCGGCTTCGAATACTTCCGGGGAGAATTTCCCCGTGTTGCGGACGTCTGCGATCAAATCCCAGATCTTGGCCGCAGGAGCCGCCATGTGAACAGTCGCCGAACCTTCCATGGGCTGATCCAAACACAGCCCGGCGCTGGGTCATAGACCGCAGTCGCGTTTCATCAACGCGGGACGGCCGCCTGGATCAGCCCATTGATGATCTGCTTGATGCCCTGGGCGGGGTGCGAGTACCAACCGATCGGCAGGCCCGAGTTGGCGCCACACTTTGGCCAGGGCTCCACTCCCTCTTCGGCGAAAACCCGGTTGGCCACAGCGATTTGCTGCTCCCTGGATGCGGCCGCGGGGTTGCCGACGCCACCGTACTGGGCCCAGGTGCCCGGTTTGAATTGCAGTCCACCGTATTCGCCGTTGCCGGTGTTGGCGTGCCAGTTGCCACCGGATTCGCATTGCGCGATCGCGTCCCAGTTGGGGGTCGGGGCCGCGTTCGCCACACCTGTGGACGAGGTCATCGACGCTGCAACGAACCCGCCGACCATTACGGCCTTAACGAGAGGCTTGCAGAGATTTCTCATGCCCGGGATTTCGGCACGTGTAGCCAAAGCGTTACCTATTCGAAAATGGCGCGAGATATGCCATCTATCTGCGGAAATCGCCTTTTTGACGGCCACAATGGGACCGTTAGAAATTGGTGAGGAAAAATTAAGCTATTGCTGGCAATAGGACTGCGTCGCTGATAACAGGGCCTGCCGGTAGAGGTCGTCGAGCTGCCGACCTTGGGCGACGCCGCCCCTCGCGGCGTCGAGCTGCGCGCCACAGTCCGGCGAGTGCAGCAGGCCCCAATTGCTGAAAATCTGAGTCAGCATCGTCTGGTTCAGGGTGTCGATCGTTGATCGCGACGCCGACAGCTCCGGCGAATCACCCGGAGCGCCCGCCGGATTCAGCTTCCAATTCGCGAACCGGCTGTATTCGATGGCCTCAGTGGCATTGATCTGGTCACCGAACACCCGGACGACGTAGTCGCGGTCGACCTGTCCGGCGACGGCTTCGTCGCCCAGCTTCGTCAGCTCCTGCTGCACTCGGGCCGGGTCGTCAACGGCGCCGTGCTTGGTCCATTTGTAGGCAGCGACCGGCTCCGCAACCTGCAGCCGCTGGGCGGCGGCGTCGACCAAAGCGGTTAGCGGACTAGTGGAGTCGGCCCGAGCCGGCGCCACGAGCACCGCCAGGCCGCCGACCACGACACAGGAGACCATGGCTAACGACGGGACCCAGCGGTGCATGACGACAATTCTGGCGCGTCCGTGGCCTCGCGCCGGCCAGAGCGCCCCGACGAGATGTCTCCACAGCCATCGTTGTCGCCGAACGATCGCCCCTGGACGCACTACTGCGCCTGACGGAGTCGTCAGGCGCAGTAGTGACCGAACGTGCGAGGCGCTGCTTATCCGCCGCCGCCCTGAGTGGCGCCGAGGGCGCCCTGCAGGTCGGGCTTCATCGCGTTGAGCTGCGCTCCCCAGTACTCCCAGCTGTGGGTGCCGTTGGCGTCGAAGTTGAACACCGCGTTGTGCCCGCCGGCGCCGTTGTAGGCGTCCCGGAACTTCAGGTTGCTGCTGCGCACGAAGTTCTCCAGGAATTCGGCCGGCATGTTCGCCCCACCGAGCTCGGACGGCGTGCCATTGCCGCAGTACACCCAGAGCCGGGTGTTGTTGCCGACCAGCTTCGGGATCTGGATGCTCGGGTCGTTGCGCGCCCACGCCGGGTCGCTCGACGGCCCCCACATGTCGTTGGCCTTATAGCCACCCGCGTCGCCCATCGCCAGGCCGATCAGGCTCGGCCCCATTCCCTGCGACGGGTCCAGCAGGGCAGACAGCGAGCCGGCGTAGATGAACTGCGCGGGGTGGTAGGCGGCAAGGATCATCGCCGAGGAACCGGCCATCGAGATGCCGACCGCGGCGCTTCCGTTGGGCTTCACACTCTTGTTGGACTGCAGGTACTGCGGCAGCTCGCTGGTGAGGAAGGTCTCCCATTTGTACGTCTGGCAGCCGGCCTTACCGCAGGCCTGGTTGTACCAGTCGCTGTAGAAGCTGGATTGGCCACCGACCGGCATGACGACCGACAGGCCCGACTGGTAGTACCACTCGAACGCCGGGGTGTTGATGTCCCAGCCGTTGTAGTCATCTTGAGCCCGCAGACCGTCCAGCAAGTACACCGCGGGAGATCCGCTGCCGCCGCTCTGGAACTGGACCTTGATGTTGCGGCCCATGCCGGCGGACGGCACCTGCAGGTATTCGACGGGCAGACCCGGCCGCGAAAACGCATTCGCCGTCGGGGCACCGCCGGCAAGACCGATCAGGCCCGGCAGCGTGGCTGCCGCCGCTGTGCCGACCAAAAGCCGGCGCCTCCAGGCCCGGATCTTCTCGCTCAGAACTGTCATACCTGCCCCTTGTCGCTGTGGTCAGTGTGATCGTGATCTCACAGGAATTTACCGTGTGAGTCCGTCAAATGTCGATTAGGACGCGAACGCGTCTCCTTTTGGCATCGCTTTTCGCTTCATAATTTCGCCACCCGGCACGGCAGGGCGGCGACAGGCGAGGCATACCCACTCCGCGACAACCCAATCCGTGGGGTGCGAAAAGGCCAGGCAGGACCCCCCTTGGGCGCCACGAGGGCGCGGTGCCCATCCGATTCGCCACGTAAGGCAAACCCCCAGACTGGGCCCGCAATTATTTTCTCGCCCGATAAATCGCGATTATGGCTTGCGTGGTCGAGGGACCACCGCCGAAATCGGCGCCTGGGCTACGACGGCTCGGTCGCCGCTCCGACCGTCCGGGAGCGGCGGACCAGCCGTGGTGAGCGGCGCCGCCTCGTTCATCTGGCGATTCCCGGGCGGGGCCTGACCGGGGCGGCCGGACTTTCGCCGACCGCGTAGGCTCTCTCGAAGCAAGCCGATGAAGACCACGCTATCCCGGGTCTGTTCCGGCCCTCACGAATCACCGCACCTGCGGCTTCATGGTGCGCGTCGGTGTGGCTGAGGGCATCGGAGACGCGGGACCGATTGGGGCATAGATTTGGACACGGTTCTTGGCCTGTCAGTGACGCGATCCACCGTTGGCTGGGTCCTCGCTGAAGGACATGGCGCGGACGGCACCATCCTGGATCACCGGGAGCTGGCGGTGCACGCAGCTGCCGGCCTGCACGCCGCGGGTACCGCCGAGCAGGTAGTGGCAGAGGTGTCGCGGGTCGAATCGGCGGCGGCCGCGAGCGATCACCGCCTGCGGGTCATCGGAGTGACGTGGAACGACGAAGCATCCGCCCAGGCGGCGCTCGTGTTGGAGGCGTTGACCGACGCGGGATTCGACAACGTCGTGCCGATCCGGTTTCTGGAGGCCATCGAGACGTTGGCTCAGGCCATCGGGCCCGTCATCGGCTATGAGCAGACGGCGGTCTGCGTTCTCGACGATGGCTGGGCAACCGTCGTCATGGTCGACACGCACGACGGGGAAGCCCAGATTGCGACCAAGCAGGTGCGCGGCGGCTTCGACGGTCTGTCCCGCTGGCTGACCGGCATGTTCGACCGCAACGGCTGGCGGCCGGGGGGTGTTGTCGTGGTCGGCTCCGACGACGACATCGACGGGCTCTCCTGGCAACTCGAAAGAACTTTGCCGGTACCAGTTTTCGTGCAATCGATGGCACAGGTGACCATCGCGCGCGGAGCGGCGCTGTCCGCGGCGCGTAGCACCGAATTCACCGACGACCAGCTGGTGGAGCACCTCGGCGAACTCGTTCCAGCGCCCATTCAGAAACGCCAGTTGTCCTACGCCGGAGCCGTCACCGCGCTGGCGGCCGGTGCCATCACCTTCGTCGGGTCCGTATCGCTGGCGGTGGGGATCCACGTCGGCCCGGCCAGCGCGGCCGCACCGCCCACGCACCTGACGCATTCGCCCCCACCGCAAATCGTCGAGGCGGCGCCCGCCGTCGCGCCGCTTCCGGCGGCCCCACAGCCCAAGGTGGCTCCTGCGGCCAAGCCTCCTGCGGGGCAACCGGTGTCGGAGCCGGCTCCGGAAGATCAACCCGGGACCGATGGCGCACGACAGTTGGAAGGCGGGAGCAGGCAGCCCTACTTGACCAGGGTGCTGGAGCACATACCCGGCGACACCGGCGATGCGGCGGTTGATTCAGCCCCTCGCGCCGCGACCGACTCGCAGCCCTGATCCGCCGCGACTGCTCGGGCGGTTGTGCTCAATCGCCTTGGGCGCGAACCGCGCAGAAGGTCAACGACACCTCGTCCGCGACCTGGACGGAACCCATCAGCAGCGAGTAGGGCTTGATACCGTAGTCGGATTGGCGGATGGTGGATTCTGCCGACATTCGCCACGAGTCCTCGAGATCTTCTGTGCACAGCTCGATTACGTGGTCGCGCGACTTTCCCCCGATGTGCAGCGCGCCGGTGAGGCGGTAGCCGTCGTCGGTCTTCTCGATGGCGTCTGCGACATAGCGAATCTGCGGGAATCGGCTGGCCGACAACGACTTCAGGGCGTTGGACCGCGCCAGCGCCTTCTCGGCCCCGGACAGGCCCTTGACACCGCCGTCTCCGCGCAGCACTTCGAGTGAATCGGTCTCGACCGTAAGCTCCGCGCTGACGGGTCGAGACTCGGCCCAGCGGACAGTGGCCCGCCAGGTTGTCATCGCGATGGTGAGACGATGGCCCATGCGAGCGGCCCTGCCGGCAACACCGGTGTGCAGCAACAATTCACCGTCAGCCGGGCCGATCGTCCACACGGCGTCTTTGTCTAAAGTCACGGGCCGTCACATAGTCAAAACGGTGCGATAGTGCGCCCGGCCCTCTTCGAGGGCCGCGTAGCCCTCCGCGGCTTGCTCCAACGGCAATTCCTCGATCCACGCCCGCACGCCGGACAGGACCGCGAATTGCATTGTGTCTTCGACTTCCTTCGCCGTCCCGGAGGGATGGCCGACGATGCTGACGCCCGGCGTGATCAGCTGAACCGGGCTGATCGGCAGCGGCTCCGGCGTGACGCCGATGGTGACCAGTTCACCCTGGGGGAGTATGCCGCCGACCGTGGCCGCCATCGCCTTGGAGTTGCCCGCGGTGGCCAGGACAACCGTCGCGCCGCCAAGATCCTTCAGCGCCTCGGCGGGGTCGTTGGCCGTGGAGTCGATGTAGTGATGGGCGCCCAATTTCCGGGCATCGTCAGCCTTACCGGTGCCGCGATTGATCGCGATCGTCTCGAATCCCATCGCCCGCGCGAACTGCACTCCGAGATGGCCCAGTCCGCCGACACCGAGAATCGCGACGCGATCGCCGGGCAGCGCCTTGGTGTGCCTCAAGGCGTTATAGGTAGTCACGCCCGCACAACCCATCGGGGCGGCTTCGGCGTCGGAGAGCTCGTCCGGGATTCGGGCCAGGGCGCTCACCGGCACGGTCGCCGACTCCGCGTAGCCGCCGGGATACTGCCAACTCGGCACCTTGCCGTTCTCGCAGTGGATGAACAGGCCCTTACGGCATTGGTCGCAGTGGTAGCAGCATCCGCCGAACCAGCCGACCGCGACGCGGTCACCGACCGCGAAACCCTGTACGCCGTCGCCGATTTCGGCGATTCTGCCGGCGATTTCATGTCCCGGAGTCAGCGGCCACGATATCCCGGGGAACCCGCCGTTGACGAAGTGCGCGTCGGTGCCGCAGATGCCGCAGGCGGTGACCGTCAGGCGTACCTCGTCGCGCCCCGGCGGTGTGGTTTCGGCGTCGACCAGCTCCAAAGCTGCACCTGCGGATGGGACATGAACGGCTCGATGAGTGGGCATGCCCCTAGCTTGTCACCCCTGGGCCTGATGCGCGACAGGGCATTTCCCGGCCCCGTTGGTGTGGTAGTCGACCTGCCAGTGCTTGATTCCGTTGAGCCAGCCCGATCGGAGGCGTTCGGGCTTGCCGACCGATTCCAGATCGGGCATGGCATCGGCGATCGCGTTGAACATCAGGTCGATGGTCATCCGCGCCAGGTTGGCCCCGATGCAGTAGTGCGCGCCGGTGCCGCCGAACCCCACGTGGGGGTTGGGATCACGCAGGATGTTGAAGGTGAACGGGTCGTCGAACACTTCCTCATCGAAATTGGCGGAGCGGTAGACCATTACGACGCGCTGACCCTTTTTGATCTGAACGCCGGACAGCTCGTAATCTTGCAGGGCGGTCCGCTGGAACGAAGTGACCGGGGTGGCCCAGCGGACGATCTCGTCGGCCGTCGTGACCGGACGCTCGCGCTTGTAGAGCTCCCACTGATCGGGGAAGTCGGTGAAGGCCATCATGCCCTGGGTGATCGAGTTGCGGGTGGTCTCGTTGCCGGCCACGGCCAGCAGGATGACGAAGAAACCGAACTCGTCGTCGGACAGCTTGTGCCCGTCGACGTCGGCCTCGACCAACTTGGTGACGATGTCTTCGCCGGGATTCTTCGCCCGGTCGGCGGCCATCTGCATGGCGTAGGTGATCAATTCGACCGAGGCGCCCATCGCGTCGTTGCGCGCGAACTCGGGATCCTGGTCGCCCACCATTTCATTCGACCAGTGAAAGAGCTTCATGCGGTCTTCCTGGGGCACTCCGAGCAAACCGGCGATGGCCTGCAACGGCAGCTCGCAGGAAACCTGCTCGACGAAGTCGCCCGCGCCCGCGGCAGCCGCATTTTCGACGATCTTCCGGGCGCGCTCGTTCAGGTCGTCGCGTAGCCGCTCGACGGCGCGCGGGGTGAAACCGCGGGAGATGATCTTGCGCAGGTGGGTGTGCTGCGGGGCGTCCATGTTGAGCAGCACGAACTTGCCGGTATCGCGCTGCTCTTGCACGGTGCCCTCTTTGTAGCGGGGCAGCGCGGTGTTCTCCAGGCTGGAGAACACGTCGCTGCGCCGCGAAATCTCTTTGACGTCCTTGTGCTTGGACACCACCCAGAAGCCGCCGTCATCGAAGCCGCCCACGCCGTTGGGCTGTTCGTTCCACCAGATCGGCGCGGTCCGGCGCAGCTCTGCCAGTTCTTCCACGGGCAGTCGCTCGGCGTGGATGTCCGGGTCGGTGAAGTCGAACCCGGGGGGCAGATTGGGGACCGGCTTGGCGGTTGGCTCGACGGTTGGCATTGCCCGCTCCTCGATGACGAAGTGGTCTAGTCGTCTTTGTGCAAGGAAACCACTGCCACACCTTGGTTGTGAAGCATTGACGCAAGATCGCCGGGTGCGAATTGGAACGTGTTCTTCACCGGCGGTTCGCCGCCTAGCGGTGGGTCCACGCCCGGCGATCGCGGTCGCACGCCGAATCGGTCTTGTGGCCGACTGTCGGACCGATATGCTTTGGTGCAGGTCACCGGCGACGACAGGCGGGGTAGGACATGATTCGGGAACTGCTGAGCGCCGCTTCGATAGCGGGCATCACCATCGGCTTGGCCCCGTGCGCGGCCGCCGGTTACGACGGCGACGTACCGGGGATGAACTACCAGGCTTCGCTGGGCGCGCCATGCGACAACTACGAGCGCTTCATCTTCGGGCGCGGCACCAGCGGCCAGGCCGAGGCCTGTCATTTCCCGCCTCCGAATCAGTTCCCCGCAGCGACCACCGGATACTGGGTGATTTCCTACCCCCTCTACGGAGTCCAGCAGACCGGCGCGAAATGCCCGGGCTCGCAGGCTGCGGCGCAGACGCCGGACGGACTCCCCATGCTGTGCCTGGGAGATCAGGGGTGGCAGCCCGGATGGTTCACCGGGGCAGGATTTTTCCCGCCCAGCGGATAACTTGGTGCAGCCATGAACCGTAGTGAGCCGGGCCAACTGGTCGTGCCGCGCTGGCTGCGTTTCGTGCTGGCCTCCGATCGCGCCGGGTCGGCGTGGTACATCGGCGCCGGGTTTTTCTTCGCCCCCGTGCTCGCCGTGCTCTCACCCTGGCCCGCAGTCACCGCCGTGCTGTGGGTCGTCATCGCAGTGACCGGGCTTTGGCTTGGGCTGCTGGGCATTGCGATGGCCGTCGGGCTGGCCCGAATAATGCGCTCCGGGGCCGAGATTCCCGAAGATTACTGGCGCACGCTGGTGCATTACTGAGACGCAATGCCGACGAGAAACGGCGCCCGGCCCCGTCTAGAGTCGTAGCAACCGTCCTGCGACAAAGGAGATTCCAGATGGCCTTCAATCCCAGAGATGCAGTCGACGCGGCGAGGGACATCGCGACCAACGCCGTCGAGAAAGCGTCCGACATCGTCGAACACGCCAGCGACATCCTCCGCGGCGACGTCGCCGGCGGCGCCAGCGGCATCGTCCGGAACTCGATCGACATCGGAACGTACGCGCTGGACCGCACAAAGGAAGCGTTCACCGGCCACGACGAAGTCGACGACGTCTAGGCGCGAGCCCTTCGCGTTAAACGGAGGCGGCCTCGTTGAGCTCGTCGAGCCGGTTGGTGGCTTCCAGGTACTCCTGCACCCAGCGTTCGATGACCGTTGAGGTCTTCTCCACCTTGGTGAACTGCCCGACCACTTGACCAACCGGGTTGAACGCCACGTCGACGGACTCGTTGGGGTAGCGGTTGGTTGCCCGCACGGCCATGCCGGACACCATGTACTGCAACGGCATTCCTAGCGGCTTCGGGTTTTCGGGCGCCTCCCATGCCTCGGTCCAGTCGTTGCGCAGCATGCGCGCGGGCTTACCGGTGAACGAGCGGCTTCGCACGGTGTCGCGGCTTCCCGCCTTGACGTAGGCCTCCTGCTGAACCGGGGTGTTCGAGGACTCCTCGACCATCAGCCATTGCGAGCCGGTCCAGGCACCTTGTGCGCCGAGCGCCAGCGCGGCCGCGATCTGCTCACCGCTGCCGATGCCGCCGGCGGCCAGCACCGGAACCGGCGCGACCTCCTTGACGACCTGGGGCCACAGCACGATCGAACCGACCTCGCCGCAGTGCCCACCGGCCTCGCCACCCTGGGCGATGATGATGTCGACACCCGCGTCGGCATGCTTGCGAGCCTGCGACGGCGAACCGCACAGCGCCGCCACCTTGAGTCCGGCCTCGTGAATGTGCTTGATCATTTCCGCCGGCGGGGTGCCGAGGGCGTTGGCGATCATCTTGACCTTGGGGTGCTTGAGCGCGACCTCGACCTGGGGCGTGGCCGTGGCCTCGGTCCAACCGAGCAGTTGTAGGGTGTCGCCGTCGCTGTCCTCGACCGGCACGCCGTGGTCGGCGAGGATCTTCTTGCCGAAGTCGAGGTGCTCTTGCGGCACCATCTTGCGCAGCGTGTCGGCCAGCTCCTCCGCGGACAGGTGGGAGTCCATGCCCTCGTATTTGTTCGGGATCACGATGTCGACGCCATAGGGGTGGTCGCCGATGTTCTCGTCGATCCACTTCAGCTCGATCTCCAGCTGCTCGGGCGTGAAGCCGACCGCTCCGAGCACGCCGAACCCCCCGGCCTTGCTGACCGCCACGACGACGTCGCGGCAGTGGGTGAAGGCGAAAATCGGGAACTCGATGCCGAGTTCGTCGCAGATAGGGGTGTGCATTACAACTCCTGGGAGCTCGCCGAATTGAAACGTGTTCTAGTTTAGTACGGAGCTCACTGACGTGGCCAGCGGGTCCTGATTTGGATGTGATTACTACGACCCGTCACTGCCGTCAGGCCGCGATGCTGTTCGCCACCCACAGGATGAGGAACACGAGCATGGAGGCGGCGCAGAGCAGATGGTCCCGGCAGACCGAGCGAGCCAGCCGCGTCTGCTCGGACGGACTGTCGGCGCGATGCCCGAGTCGCACCGCATCCGGGACCGTGTGCGTCAAGGCCAACATGATCGGGATGCCCGCTAGCGGGGCAGAGGTCACCAGCAGCCAGCCCGGATCGCATCCGCGGGCCGCCTGCACCACCAGCGTGCCCAACAGGGCGAGCATCACGAGCACGATCAAACGGTTCATCGGCCGAGACGTCGTGGCCGCGCGGTGGTAGTACGCCGCGAGGGAAGCCAGCACGGCCTCGGGGAGTTCGGCCGTGGCCTTCCGGTATCGAAGAACTTGAACGTCGAAAATCAAGTCCATCCACAAGACGGCGAGGAGGAACCCGCCGCAGGCCATGAGCAACGAGGCCATGGCGCTCACCCACCTCTTGATCCATCCCAGGGAACCGCGCCGCAGCGCGGTGGCCGCTTGGACCCATTGTTCTCGGCAGCGCAAGAGGCGGCAGGCCGACGAGGGCTGGCGCGGTGGCCGGGGCTGAAATCACTTGTGCCACTTATGTCCCGGTGTTCTCATCTGGGCGGATTCTGTCGGCGGGCGAACGTAGTATTCGAACATGCGTTCGATAAGTTGGAAAGTGATTCAGAGGCGGCGCGCGTGACTTTCGTGGACCGTGAGCAGATCCAGGGCGACGTTGATGCGTTGTGCACTGTGGCCTCCCGCTTGCGGGAGCATTGCTATGAGGCGCTGACCAACCCGGAACGCCTGGCTCTCTTGGGGAAATTCGAATGCGTGGTACGCAAACTGCAGACGCCGAGTCATCGGCTCATCAATCAGCTTGGTGAGCAAGGGGATTCAGCGGAGTTCGGCGGCAAGCTGTCCTGGGTGTTGGCCGACCGGCTGCACATCACTCGCGCCGAGGCCGGACGGCGCATCGCCGAGGCGGCGGATCTGGGTCCGCGCCGGGCGTTGACCGGGGAGCCGTTGGCTCCGGTGTTGCCCGCGACCGCGGCGGCCCAGCGCGACGGGGCAATCGGTGCCGACCACGTGTCGGTGATCCGGCGGTTCTTCCACCAGGTGCCCGAGTCCGTCGACCTCGAGACTTGTGTGCATGCCGAAAAGCAGCTGGCGGTCAAGGCCACCGAATTCCGCCCCGATCAGCTCGCCAAACTCGCCCGGCGCCTGATGGATTGCCTCAACCCCGACGGCAGCTACACCGATGAAGACCGGGCCCGGATGCGGGGTGTGGTGCTCGGCAATCAACAGGCCGACGGCATGTCGCGCCTGAGTGGATGGCTGACGCCGGAGGCACGCGCCAGTTGGGAGGCGGTGCTGGCCAAGCTGGCCGCGCCCGGCATGTGCAACCCCGGCGGCGACACACCCGTCGTCGACGGCACCCCCTCGGTAGATGCGATTCAGCGCGACACCCGCAGCACCGGGCAGCGCAACCACGACGGCCTCAACGCCGCCCTACGCGCCGTCCTCGCCAGCGGAAACCTCGGTCAGCACAACGGCTTACCGGCCAGCATCATCGTGACCACCACCCTCGCCGAGCTCGAAGCCGCGGCCGGAAAGGGTTTGACCGGCGGTGGCACCACCCTGCCGATGTCCGACGTCATCCGGCTGGCCCGCCACGCACATCACTATCTGGCGATCTTCGACAAGGGCAAGGCGTTAGCGCTGTATCACACCAAGCGCCTCGCGTCGCCGGGGCAACGAATTGTTCTGTACGCCAAGGACCGTGGCTGTACGCATCCCGGCTGCGACGTCTCCGGCTATAACTGCGAGATTCACCATGTCGAAGATTGGGCCAGGACGTACCGCACCGACATCGACCAACTCGCCATGGCCTGCGGGCCCCACCACCGGCTGCTCGAGAAGGGCTGGACCACCCGACAACGCGCGAACGGCGACACCGAATGGATCCCACCCGCACACCTCGACCGCGGTCAGCCCCGTGTGAACACCTTCCACCACCCCGAAAAGCTATTGGCGGACGAGGACGACGACGGCCCGTAGCGTCGGATCCCTTGATCCGCTGCCGCGCCAGCGGGTAGCGTAGTGCTGCCAATTACGAAACGATGCGTAGCGTAATTGGGTACAAGCCACCGAGAGGATCAGATGCGCAGCCGTTACGCCGGCGATCCCTTCACCACATCCACCGCCGAGATCGCCGCCGCGCTCGAGGATGTCAGCATCCCCACGCTGTTGCTCTCGCTTGTCCATATCACCGGCGACCCACGGTTCATCCGCGACTTCAAGCAAATGGGCATCTTCCTCAACGAGGTCCAGGGGTTCATGTCGGAGGAGGACAAGGCGCGGGCCCGCAGCGAGGCCCTATCGGCCATCGTCGAGTACCGGGACCGCGGTTGCCCCGAACCGCAGCCGCTGAGCCCCGAACTCATCAGGGAAATGATGGATTGGGCGGCGTGCGAGCACGTTCCGGACGACTATCTGTCGCTGGTCATCGAAGAGCTGGACCTGGGCGGCGTCGACCTGCGGCGCCCCGTCGCGTTGCCGCCCGAGCGCGCCGCTGAGCTTCCGGTCCTGGTCGTCGGGTGTGGCGAATCCGGCATCCTGGCCGGCGTCCGTCTCAAGCAGGCCAACATTCCCTTCACCATCGTGGAGAAGAACGCGGGCCCCGGCGGAACTTGGTGGGAGAACACGTATCCCGGCGCACGGGTGGATGTGGCCAACCACTTCTACTGCTACAGCTTCGAACCCAACAACGACTGGACGCACTTCTTCGCCGAGCAATACGAGCTGCAGGACTATTTCACCAAGGTCATCGACAAACACGGCCTGGCTGGGCACATGCGTTGGCGCACCGAGGTTCTCGCTGCCGAATGGAACGACGACGCCGGTACGTGGAGTGTTTCGCTGCGCTCTGCCGACGGCCAAACGACCGTCGTGCAGGCCCGCGCGCTCATCACCGCGGTGGGCCAACTGAACCGTCCCAACCTTCCCGGTTTTGACGGAGCCGACACCTTCCAGGGACCGGCTTTTCACTCGGCTGCCTGGGATCATTCGGTAGACCTGAAAGGCAAGCGGGTCGCACTTGTCGGCGCGGGCGCCAGTGGTTTCCAAATCGCTCCGGCGATCGCCGATGAGGTCGAGCACCTCACGGTGTTCCAGCGGACCGCGCAGTGGATGTTTCCCAACCCGATGTATCACGACGAGGTCGCCGACGGTGTGCGCTGGGCGATGCGCCACCTTCCGTTCTATGGCAGGTGGTACCGCTTCCTGGTGCTGTGGCCCGGCTCGGACAAAGGTCTGGACGCCGCCGAAGGGGACCCCGGCTACGCCGACCAGGATCACGCCGTCAGCGACATCAATGCCGCCGCGCACCTGATGTTTTCGCGATGGATCACCAGCCAGGTCACCGAAGATGCCGACCTGTTGGCCAAGGTGATGCCCGACTATCCCGCGTGCGGCAAACGAACGCTGCAGGACAACGGCAGCTGGCTACAAACGCTGCAGCGCGACAATGTCGATTTGGTGCGCACGGCCATCGAGAAGATCACGCCGCAGGGCATCGCCACCGTTGACGGCGTGACCCATGACGTCGACGTCATCGTGTATGCCACCGGGTTTCGGCACACCGACGTGCTGTGGCCGCTGAAAGTCACCGGACGAAACGGCACCGACCTGCACGAGATGTGGGGGAGCAGGCCGTATGCCTACCTCGGGATCACCGTCCCGGAATTCCCGAACTTCTTCATCGTCTACGGGCCGGGAACACACCTGGCCCACGGCGGCAGCCTCATCTTCCAGTCCGAACTGCAGATGCGCTATGTCGACCAGTGCCTGGCGCGACTGGCCGAAACCAACGTGCATTCCCTCGAACCCAAGCCGGAAGCCGCCACCGAGTGGCACCGGCGGACCCAGACGCAGATCAAGAAGATGGTGTGGTCACATCCGGCCGTCAAGCACTCGTATTTCAAGAATGCCGACGGGGAGATCCACACCGTGAGCCCATGGCGTCTCAACGAATACTGGTCCGCGGTGCGCGAGCCCGATTGGTCACAGTTCGTAGTGCGAACGAAAGATTCAGCGCGACAAGGGAAGTGAGCAAACCGAAATGCGGACTGTAGTCGTCGATGGGCCGCGCAACGTCCGGGTCGACACCCGCGCCGATCCGGCCCTGCCCGGACCCAATGGGGCGGTCGTCGCGGTGACCGCCGCCGGTATCTGCGGATCCGACCTGCACTTCTACGAGGCCGACTTTCCGATGCCCGACCCGATCGCGCTCGGCCACGAAGCCATCGGCACCGTCGTCGAAGCCGGGCCGGAAGTGCGCAACGTCAAAGTCGGCGACGAGGTCCTGGTGTCGTCGGTGACCGGCTGCGGCGCATGCGCCGGATGCGCGACCCGCGATCCGGTGATGTGCCACTCCGGCTTCCAGATCTTCGGCGGCGGTGTGCTCGGCGGCGCGCAGGCCGACCTGCTCGCGGTGCCCGCCGCGGATTTCCAGCTGCGCAAGATGCCCGAGGGAATCAGCACCGAGCAGGCGCTGCTGCTCACCGACAACCTGGCCACCGGCTGGGCCGCGGCGCAGCGGGCCGATATCCCATTCGGCGGCACAGTGGCCGTGATCGGCCTGGGCGCGGTTGGCCTGTGCTCACTGCGCAGCGCGCTGTTCCACGGCGCGGCAACGGTTTTCGCCGTCGACCAGGTCGATGGCCGGCTGGAGCGCGCCGCCAAATGGGGTGCGACACCCCTGAAAGCCCCGGCGCTCGAGGCCATTCTCGCCGCCACCGGTGGCCGTGGCGCGGACGCGGTCATCGACGCCGTCGCCACAAATGCCTCCCTGACCGAGGCGCTCAACGCGGTACGGCCCGGCGGCACCGTCTCGGTCGTCGGTGTGCACGACATGAATCCGTTCCCGCTCAACGCGCTGGGCTGCCTGATCCGCAGCACGACGATGCGATTCACCACTGCGCCGGTGCAGCGCACGTGGCCGGAATTGATTCCGCTACTGCAGTCGGGCCGCCTCGACGTCGACGGCATCTTCACCACCGCAATGCCTTTGGACGAAGCGGCCAAGGGCTACGCCACCGCGGAGTCACGATCCGGCGACGATGTGAAGATTCTGCTGAAGCCCTAGCCCGTCAACTGGTCGCCGTGATGTATTGCGACCGCATGAAACTGTCGATCTTCACATCGACCTCCGGCGGCGTCATGCCGTACCCGGCTTGCAGATCGAGCGTGTTGCGCACGGGTTCGACGGCCCACGCATGGGCCGTGAGCCACTCCGCCGGATCCGACCGCGGTTCGTATGTCAGCGCCGAAAAGTCCACGTTGCCCGACATATTGACCCCTGGGTGATTCGTCTCCAAAGCGTTGAGCTGGTCGTGGTCGAGTCGCGATCCCAGCGCACCGATGGCGATCCGGCTGCCGGGTGCGCTGAGCCCGCTGATCCGGGTGAAGAGCGCGTGTTGTGCCTCGTCGGTCAGGTAGGGCAGCACCCCTTCCACCGACCAGGCGCTCGGACTCTCCACGTCGAACCCGGCCGCTTCCAAGGGCCGCGACCAGTCGGTGCGCAAATCGGCGCCGACCTCGATCCGGTGGGCCTTAGGGTTAGCGCCGTGTTCTGCGAGGACCCGACCCTTGAATTCCAGGACCTTCGGAAGATCGACCTCGAAGACCCTTGTGCCATCTGGCCACGCAAGCCGATACGCCCGCGAATCCAGCCCGGCGGCCACGATCACCGCCTGCCGGATGCCCGCCGCACCCGCGGTGTCGAAGAAGTCGTCGAAGAAGCGGGTCTGAACGCCGTACAGGCGGGGAAACGCCGTCTCGTCGTCGGTGGTACCCGGATTGGCAAGCACCCCCGCCAAATACGGGTCCCGCGACGCTTCGATGAACACTTTCGCGTATTCGTCCCGCACCAATGGCTGCGGGCTCACGGCATGCAGCGCACGCCATCCCGCCACCAGCAGCGCGGTATATCCGACGCTGCTGACGATGTCCCAGGTGTCGTCGTCGGAACGGAGCGACCCGAATTCGGGTGTCGTGTTCATGGTTGCCCCTCCCGGCGACTCGGAGCTGAAGCCGACCTTTCCACGGTACCCGCCGAGTTGATTTCAGAGCTCCAGCAGAACCGTGACCGGGCCGTCGTTCACCAATTCGACTTGCATGTTCGCGCCGAACACACCGGTCTGCACTTCGGCGCCGAGTTGCCGCAGCGCCTCGGCGAACTCCGCCACCAGAGGCTCGGCGACCCCGCCTGGCGCGGCCGCATTCCATGATGGGCGGCGGCCCTTGGCGGTGTCGGCGTACAACGTGAACTGACTGACGACCAGAACGGGAGCATTGACATCGGAAGCGGAGCGCTCATCGGCGAGAATTCTTAACTGCCAGAGCTTTTCGGCGATCCGTTGCGCCTTTTCGCGATCGTCGCTGTGGGTGACGCCGACAAATGCCACCAGCCCCTGGCCTTCGGGACGGATGGCGCCGACCACAGCGCCCGCGACCGAGACCGTTGCCGACGAGACCCGCTGCACCAATACCCGCATGGGCGTCGATGGTGCCAGATTGGCGCTGTCGAGGTTGGGTACGCTCGTTGGGTGTCCGTGCTCGTCGCGTTTTCCGTCACCCCGATGGGGGTGGGCGACGGCGTCGGCGAGATTGTCGCCGAAGCGGTCCGAGTGGTTCGCGATTCCGGGCTGCCCAACAAGACGGATGCGATGTTCACCGTGATCGAGGGCGAAACCTGGGCGGAGGTGATGGCCGTGGTGCAGCGCGCGGTCGAGGCGGTGGCCGCCCGCGCGCCCAGGGTCAGCACGGTGATCAAGGCGGATTGGCGCGCCGGAACCAGCGACGCGATGACGCAGAAGGTCGCCACCGTCGAGCGCTACCTCGCCGAGAGCTAGCTTCGCAGCGCCGATCGAAACGGCTGGGCGTCGCTGAAATCGCGGCTTCAACCGGCTGGGGAGGCGGCCCGGCAAGGGTGACACTGCCAGTAGGCTCGGGGCGGTGAGCGCACGCGCAGGCATCGTTGTCACCGGAACAGAGGTCCTCACCGGACGGGTCCAGGATGCGAACGGCCCCTGGATCGCCGACCGCCTCCTGGAGCTGGGCGTAGAGTTGGCTCACATCACGATCTGCGGCGACCGGCCCGCGGACATCGAAGCGCAGCTTCGGTTCCTCGCCGATCAGGGTGTGGACCTGATCGTCACCAGCGGCGGCTTGGGTCCGACAGCCGACGACATGACCGTCGAGGTGGTGGCCCGGTTCTGCGAACGCGAGTTGGTGTTGGACGCCGAGGTCGAGGAGAAGATCGCCAACATCCTCAAGAAGTTGATGGCGCGCAACCCCGCATTCCAATCCGCTTTGGACCCCGGCACTTTCGAGTCGCTGCGGGCCGCCAATCGCAAGCAGGCCATGGTGCCGGCCGGAGCGCAGGTGCTCGACCCGGTGGGGACCGCTCCCGGCGTCGTCGTGCCGGGCAATCCGGCGGTGATCGTGTTGCCCGGTCCGCCGCGCGAGTTGCAGCCGATGTGGCATACGGCCATCGAGACGCCCGCGGCGCAGGACGCGATCGCCGGCCGGACCGTTTACCGGCAGGAGATGCTGCGGATGTTCGGGTTGCCGGAGTCGGGGCTGGCCGAAACGCTTCGCGAGGCGGGACAGGCCGTGCCCGGCTTCGGGCAACTCGAGATCACCACCTGCCTGCGGCGCGGGGAGATCGAGATGGTCACCCGTTATGAGCCGGAGGCCGCCGACGCGTATGCGCGGCTGGTCAAGCTGCTTCGGGAGAGGCACGGGCATCAGTTGTATTCCGAGGACGGTTCGCGCGTCGACGATCTGGTCGCGCAGCTTCTGGCCGGCCACCGGATCGCGACGGCCGAGTCCTGCACCGCGGGCCTGCTCGCGGCGCGGCTGACCGACCGGCCCGGCTCGTCGGACTATGTGGCCGGGGGTGTCGTGTCCTACTCGAACGAGGCGAAGGCGGAGCTGCTCGGCGTTGACCCGGCGCTGATCGAAGAGCACGGCGCGGTGTCCGAACCGGTGGCCGAGGCGATGGCCGCGGGGGCGCTGCAGCGCTTCGGGGCCGACACTGCGGTCGCGATCACCGGGATCGCCGGCCCGGGCGGGGGGACGGAGGAAAAGCCGGTGGGCACAGTCTGTTTCAGCGTCACGGCCGACGGCCGCTCCGATACCCGCACGCTGCGGCTTCCCGGCAACCGCTCGGATATCCGGGAGCGCTCGACCACCGTGGCCATGCACCTGTTGCGCCGCCTACTAGGCAACACCGAATAGCGTCACGCTAGCTGTAATGCCCAGGCAGGTTGGTTGAGGGAGTGTGACGACACGCTGTAGCGGTCGTTGGTGGGTGAAGGCCTCCTGACGTGGAGTGGAGCTGCTACCACTTCACTGCATCGATCAGGAGGCCTTCGTGGTCCACGCTAATGCTGTTTTGACTCCCCGGGGCCGGTTGCTGTTGGCCCGTCGTGTCGTTGATGAAGGTTGGCCGATTGCGCGTGCGGCCGAGCACTTCCATGTCTCCTGGCCAACGGCCAAGCGGTGGGCATCGCGCTATGCCGCGATGGGTGCGGTCGGTATGACGGACCGATCAAGCCGGCCCCACCGCATTCCTCATCGCACGCATCCAGCCATGGTGCGCCGCATCGTGGTGTTGCGATGGCGGCATCGGCTGTCACCGTTGGCGATCGCCTCGCGCCTGTCGATACCGGCCTCCACGGTGCACGCTGTGCTGGTGCGGTGTCGATTGAATCGGTTGTCGCACATTGACATCCGCACCGGCGAACAAATTCGGCGGTACGAACATGACCGTCCCGGTGCGTTATTGCATGTGGACGTCAAAAAGTTAGGCAACATCCCCACAGGAGGTGGGTGGCGCTTCGTGGGCCGCGCTCAAGGCCGCAAGAATCGAATGGTCACTCCCGGCATCACACACCGTCGCCGCCAACCCCATCTTGGGCACGCATTCGTCCACACCGTCATCGATGACTACTCGCGGGTGGCCTACGCCGAAATTCACGACAACGAAACCGCCGACATCGCCATTGGGGTCCTGCAACGTGCGGTGAGCTGGTTTAACGCGCGAGGCATCGACGTCGAACGCGTGCTCTCAGACGACGGCGGCTGCTACAAATCTCGCGCCTGGCGCGAGGCATGCGCCCAACTGCAGATCAAGCACAAGCGGACCCGGCCATATCGTCCCCAGACCAACGGCAAGATCGAACGATTCCACCGCTCAATGGCAGCCGAATGGGCATTTGCACGCCATTACCCCAATGAACTCACTCGCCGATCAGCCCTACCCGCATGGCTCCACGCCTACAATCACCACCGGCAACACTCAGCAATAGGCAAGGTCCCACCCATCACACGGTTGACCAACCTGCCTGGGCATTACAGCTAGCGTGGCGGCGGCGGCCGGGAGCCACGCTGGCGTGACGCTCGGCAACGCAGGGGACCAGCTCACGTCACTTCGCTTGCCAGGAAGGCGCTTTCGGTCGTGCCGAAACGCACCCCGGTGGCGTCCTTGCCGATCAGCGTCAGCACCGCGACCGTGATGAGCACCGGTACGATCGTCGCCGCCAGCGCGAACGGGTAGCCGTGTGATTCGGCGAGGCGTTCCTGGATCGGCAAATTGAATGCCGCCAACAAGTTTCCGAGTTGATAGGTCACCCCGGGGTAGAGGCCGCGGATGGCATCCGGGGACATCTCGGTGAGGTGGGCGGGAATCACGCCCCACGCGCCCTGCACGAACAACTGCATCAAAAACGAGCCCAGGCACAGCATCGCCGCGCTGCGCGAATACGCGAAGAGCGGGATGATCGGCAGCGCCAGGACCGCGCAGAAGACGACGGTGTAGCGGCGGCTGAATCGCTGCGACAGCGTGCCGAAGACCAGGCCGCCGACGATGGCGCCGACGTTGTAGACCACCACGATCCACTTGACCGTCGTGCTGGCCAGGTTGGCGCCGTGGTTGGCGTGCGCGCCCAGGAAGGTGGGGTAGACGTCCTGCGTGCCATGGCTCATCCAGTTGAAGGCGGTCATCAGCAACGCCAGGTAGACGAACCGCCGGATGATCGCGCCGTTGCGCAGGACGTCGCGGATTCGGGTGCTGGTGAGCTTCATCTGATCCTGCGCGGCCTCCCACACCTCGGACTCCTGCACCCGGTAGCGGATGACCAGGCTGATCAGGGCGGGCACGATGCTCAGGCCGAACAGCCACCGCCACGACAACCCCAGCCAGTCGATCACCACCAGCGAGGCGACGCTCGCCAGCAGGTAGCCGAATGCGTAACCCTCCTGCAGCAGTCCGGAGAAGAACCCGCGTCGCTCCACCGGGACCTTTTCCATGGCGAGCGCGGCGCCCAGCCCCCACTCGCCGCCCATCCCGATGCCGTACAGCAGCCGCAGGATGACCAGCACGGTGAAGTTCGGTGCGAAGGCGCACAGGAAACCCACCACGGAATAGAACATGACATCAACCATCAGGGGCAGCCGCCTGCCGACGCGGTCGGCCCACAGCCCGAAAAGCAGCGCGCCGACGGGACGCATGATCAGGGTGGCCGTCGTGACGAACGCGACTTCGGCCTTGCTGTGGTGGAACGTCTTGGCGATGTCGGCGTAGACGAGCACCACGATGAAGTAGTCGAAGGCGTCCATCGTCCAGCCCAATAGTGCCGCGATGAAGGAGTTCCGCTGATCGGCGGTCAACTTCGTTCGGGGACGTTGTGTGGTCACGTCAGCATCGTGGCTTACGCGGTGCGATAACGCGACTTGTTCCACCATGTGGACTCCGGGAGTAAGTTCCGGATACATGCGGATCATCGACGCCGACGGACACGTAGCCGAGAATTCCTCGCTGGCAATCGAAGCGATCAAGCGATGGCCGCAGCACGTCAAGTTCAGCACGGACGGGCGGCCGGGATTGACGCTCGAAGGCCGCAACTACCCCGAGGACACCGGCCCGGGTGCGGGTTGCCCGCCCGAGCACGGGATCAGCAAGGCGCCCGATATCAATTGCCGTTCACCCGAGGGCGTGCTGGGCGACGCGGATCGCGATCACATCGACACGATGGTCCTCTATCCGAGCATGGGGCTGTGCGCGCCCAGTCTCGAGGATCCGGAATTCGCCGCGGGATTCTCGCGCCTGTACAACCAGTGGATCGCGGACTACTGCGCCTCGGCGGGAGGGCGATTGCGCGGCGTCGCCGTGACACCGATCGAGCACGGCCAAGCGGCTATCGACGTGATGGCCGAAGCCAAAGAGCTTGGGCTGATTGCGACTTTGGTGCCGCCGGCCCTCAAGGACCGCAACCTCGACCATCCCGATCTCGACCCCTTCTACGCCGCCGCCGTCGAACTCGGCATGCCGTTGGGCGTGCACGGCGCCCCCGGCATCCATCTGCCCAAGATCGGTGTGGATCGCTTCACGAATTACATCCAGGTGCACTGCATCAGCTTTCCGTTCGACCAGATGACGGCGATGACCGCGATGGTCTCCGGCGGCGTCTTCGAGCGGCACCCGCAGTTGCGAGTCGCGTTCCTCGAGGCGGGCGCGGGTTGGGTGCCGTTCTTCATGGATCGGCTGCACGAGCATTACGAGAAGCGCGGCGACTGGGTCCAGGGCGGCTGGCGTCGCGATCCGCACGACTATCTGGCCGCGGGCAACATCTGGGTGACGTGCGAGCCGGAGGAACCGATCCTGCCGGGGGTGATCGACGTGCTGGGCGACGACTTCATCATGTTCGCCAGTGATTACCCGCACTGGGACGGTGAGTGGCCGGAGAGCACCAAGCACCTGCGTACGAGAAGCGATATCAGCGAGGCCTCCAGGGAGAAGATCGGCGGCTTGAACGCACAGCGCTTCTACAACCTGAACTGAGCGAGCTTCCGCTTACGCCTCGGACTGCCGGCTGGCAGGATCTGAGGACATGGGCCCTTTTCTGTTGCGCGCCGCATTGACCGGACTCGCGCTGTGGATCGTCACTCTGTTCGTGCACGGCCTGAGCTTCGTGGGCGGCGACACGAAGCTGGAGCGGGTCGGCATCATCTTCGTCGTCGCGGTGATCTTCGGTTTGGTCAACGCGTTCATCAAGCCGATCGTCCAGATCTTGTCGATCCCGCTCTACATTCTGACGCTCGGCCTGTTCCACGTCGTCGTCAACGCGCTGATGCTCTGGATCACCGCGCGGATCACCGAACACACCACGCATTGGGGACTGCACATCGATCACTTCTGGTGGACCGCGATCTGGGCCGCGATCGTGCTGTCGATCGTTAGTTGGTTGCTGTCCTTGGTGATTCGGCGTACCGGCGCCTGACGTCAGGCGCCGTCAACCAGGCGCACCACGTCGCGCGCGCAACCCCAGGACAACGTGACGCCGTTGCCGCCGTGGCCGTAATTGTGGATGCACCGCGATCGCCCCAGCGGTTCGGCTTCCACCCGTACCGACGGCCGGTCGGGGCGCAGTCCGGTGATGACCTCGATCACCTCGGCGTCATTGAGTCGCGGCTCGATGCGACGGCAGCGCTGCAGGATTCGCTCGGTGACCTCGGGTTCGGCGGTGGTGTCCCAGCGGCCGGGAATGCTGATGCCGCCGCAGACCACCCGCTGCGGATGGGGGAAGTAACAGGTCCATTGCGGCCCGGTGTTGAGTTCCAGAAACAGTTGCCGCAGACCGGGATTGGTGAGCACCACGTGTTGGCCGAACAGCGGCCGCACGGTGTCGTCACCGCTCAGCGCGCCCGCGGCGAGGCCGGCGCAATTGACGACGATTTCAGCGGCGTCGGCGGCCTCGGACAGCGATTGCACCGGACGCTCCTCGACTTCGCAGCCGGCCGCTGCGAGCCGCCGAGTCAGGTAGTCGAGGTAGCGCGGCATGTCGATCATCGGCACGGTCGCGCGAAACCCGGTATCAAAGCCGTCGGGAATGTCGGCCTGATCGGCCGGCCGCAGATCGGGGATCAGCGACGCCGCCGAAGACATCGCCTCGCTCGCGGTCAGCTCACCGACGGCCAGCGCGGGTGCCAGCTGCACTCCGGAGTCTGGGTCCGCGGCGAGATCGGTGAACACTCGCAGCGAGTGTTCGGTCCAGCCCAGCGTTTCGGCCGCGCGCTCGGCCGGCCGTGGGGGAGCCCAGACAGCGCCGGCCACCGCCGAGGTGGTCTGCTTCAGCGTCGCGGCCGCCCAGACCCGCACCGGCCGACCCGCCTCGGCCAGACAGATGGCCGACGTCAATCCGCTGACGCCGGCACCGACGACGACAATTGTCCGCGCATGTGCCACGGCGCCACGGTAGCGAAAACAGGCCCGCCGCGGGTCGTCGGCGTCGACCGTCAGCGAGGACGGTCAGGAATGTGCCGCTTGCGAGGTCGCAGGAGCGGTCGGCGCTTGCGGCGCCCGAGACCCAGCCGGCGCCTGCGGAGCCGGAGACACCGCCGGCGCCTGCGGAGCCGGAGACACCGCCGGCGCCTGCGGAGCCGGAGAGGCCGATGGTGCCCGCTGGGCGCCCCCACCAAGCAAACTATTGAGGATTCCGAGCGTGCCCTGCACACCCGCGGGCGGTGAGGTCGCGGGCAGAGCGGCACCCGGCGTCAGCTGCCAGGGCTGGCAGCCGGAAGTCTTGAACGCTTTGTCACCCGGATCGATCTGGACGACCTGCGGTTTTTTGGACATGGCGTTGTCGATGATGCCGCCGTCCGGATTGGTCCGCTTCCAGTAGCAGGTGCCATCGCCGGCGGGGCCGCCAGAGCTGTAGATGCCGGGCGCGATGTCACTACCCACCGCGTAGATGCCGTCCTTGTCGATGGACGTTTTCGGCCCTGCCGGCGCAGGCGGCGGCGCCCCCGGGGACGGCGCAGCGGCCGGTGCCGGTGACCCCGGGCCCGGCCCGGGTGCCGGTCCCGGTGTGTCGTCCGGATCGGCGCTGGCAACCACCGTGGACGCGATCCAGCCCGCGACCATCAGGCTCGCAGCAACCAACCGTGCCGCGGTAGGTACTCCACCCATAGAGATCGAGGGTACCGGGATCATGCACCTAATTCACCGTTGCGACATCGCCGAGCCGCAAAGAAGGCCTAGGGGAGCCGCCGCACCCTGCCCGCATGACTGAGCGCGTGCTCGTAGGTCTCGAGATTGTCCCGGGAAATCTTCGCGTGCACGGGGCGTTCCAGGAAGAAGCGCAGCACCGGGTTGTAGGCGTGATAGGTCTCGTGGAACGTCAGCACCGTGGTGCCGTCGGGTTGCTCTTCGAGCTGGTGATAGCCCTCGGCGCGGGACCACAGCGGGGCACCGACCGCGGTGTACCGCGACAGCTTGTTGAGCTCGGCCTCGGTCACCGTCTCCCACGAGCGCGCCCTGCCGCCGGACAGCAGGTACTTAGGGACCGGAAAGACGCAGGTGCGGACCAGACCCTCGCCGGCTTCGTTGCCCTCGTTGAGGATTTTCATGCTGCCCGTCGGCCACTCGAGAACCCGCGGCCTGGGCGCGTCCGGCGGCACCGGCGGATGCAGCACCCGCCAGACCCGTTTCGGCGGCGCATCGACGTGGAATCGCACGGTGTAGGACTGCATCAGCTTTCTCCGTCAGCCGGTACCCAACTGTTCCAGAACGTGATGGTCTCCGCGGGCGGCCGCTTGGCCGGCCGGAAGTCGGTGCCGATGGTGTACGCGACCGGAAAGAGCGCGGCCTGCGTGACGGTCGGCGGAATGCCGAGCAGTTCGGCGACCTCTCGCTCCTTGAACAGATGCATCGTCGTCCACACCGATCCCAGGCCGCGGGAGCGCAACGCCAGCAGAAAGCTCCAGCCCGCCGGGATGATCGACGCCCAGGCCGCCGCGGCGATGCCGGGTTCGGCCGTGTCGATGCGCTGATTGAGGCAAGGGATGACGTGCACAGGCACGTCGGCCAGCGTCTCGGTCAGGCTCATCGCGCTCTGGTACACCCGCTTCGTCTGCGCGTCGGTCGCGTTGTCGGCCGCGTACGCCAGGTATTGCGCGCCGATGCTGCGGTAGATCTCGGCGATGGCGGCCCGCTTGTCCGCATCGGTGATCACCAGCCACCGCCAGTCCTGGGTATTGCTGGCCGTCGGGGCTTGCATCGCCAGCTGAATGCACTCCACGATCACCTCGCGACCCACCGGGCGGGTCAGATCGAGGCGTTTGCGAACCGAGCGCGTCGTGCTCAACAGTTCGTCGACGGTGGCGATGTCCATGTGTTCCTTCCGGATGGATGATCAGAGGTCGATGGCGCACGACTGGTCGACGCCCAGCACGCTCAACGAGCGCCCGAGGCCAAGGAAGACCGCGACGCACAGCGTGAGATCCAGGATCTCCTCGTCCGTGAATTCCCGCCGAAGTCGTTGAAAGAACTCGTCGTTGAGGGAGGCGTGATCGGTGGCGAAGCGTTCGGCGTACTCGATGCAAAGGCGTTGGCGCGGACTGTATCCCGGGTAGGTGGCGTACGCGGCGACGTTGTCGTAGAGCTCTGACGCCACCCCGGCATCGAGCACAGATCGGGCGCGGAAATCCGAGCACGCAACGCAATCGTTGATCTGAGCGATGCGCATCCTGGCCAGCTCACGCTCGTCGACGGGCAGGATGCTCTGCTGGTACGCGCCGCGGATCATGCGTTCGACCATGTCACCGAGTTGCGGCCGTAGCATCCAGATCATGGCGGCTTCGCCGCCCGGGCCGTCCGGCACATTGAGACGGGCCATCAGCGAACTCCTGCCGGGTGAAGAGACGTACTGAGCTGAGCAAACCAGATCCGGCGCCACGCAGCTACATGTTCGAGGCGCGGAAGTTTCGCGATCAATGGGAAAGCCAGTTGTTGCGCACCGCGGAACATTCCCTTCACCAACTCAGCGTCGCGCCCGATTCAGGATGTGCGCCGCTTCGCTGACCATGTCGGCGACGATGTCAGCGGCGGGACGGACTTCGCGTACGCGTCCCACCCCTTCGCCGACCAATATCGCAGCGGTGTCGAAATCCTCTGCGGCGACGGCCTTCTCGTAGGAAGCGATGGCTTCGGGCAGCCGCGCGGACAGCTCGGCCTCGTTGCCCTGCCACGTGTCCAGGAAGGCGTTTTCCAGCGCCCGCGCGTTGTATCCGGCGGGCCAATCGAGGCGGCGCACAAGGTCATAGACGCGGG
The DNA here is from genome assembly GCF_059813005.1 of Mycobacterium sp. NGS27. Lineage (NCBI taxonomy): Bacteria > Bacillati > Actinomycetota > Actinomycetes > Mycobacteriales > Mycobacteriaceae > Mycobacterium > Mycobacterium sp. NGS27. The sequence goes on along the minus strand of NZ_JCALDT010000001.1, from coordinate 874,445 downwards.
TACGCACGGTGTCGTCTCCGCCTGCCGCCACTGCGCGATCCTGCGCCCGCGGTGACACCAGCGCTTCCGGCGACGCCCAGAACCTGGTTCCCACGACCACGCCGTCGGCGCCCAGCGCCAGCGCAGCCGCCAACCCACGACCGTCGCCGACGCCGCCTGCCGCTACCACCAACGTGTCGGGCGAACGTTCGGTGACGAAGTCGACGACCTCGGGCACCAAGGTGAAGGTCGACCGCACGCTCATTCCGTGGCCGCCTGCCTCGCCGCCCTGCGCGACGATGACCTCCGCCCCGGCAGCCAAGGCGCCGCGCGCCTGATCGAGGGTTTGCACCTGCGCGATAAGCGGAACGCCGGCAGCGTGGATGCGGTCGGCGAACGGCTGCAATTCGCCGAACGACAGCATCACCGCCGCCGGCCGCTGGTCCAGTGCGATGTCGAGGACCCCTGGGTTTTGGGCGAGGCTCCAGGTAATGAAGCCGTATCCGACTCGGGCGCCCTGAGCCCGGTCGATCTGGGATCGCAGCCATTCGGCGTCGGGATAGCCCCCGCCGATGAGGCCCAGGCCGCCCGCCTGCGTCACCGCCGCCGCGAGCCGGCCCCCGGAGATCAACGCCATCGGTGCGAGCAGAATCGGCTGCTCGATCCCGAACAGTTCGGTGAGGCGTGTCGTCAAACCCATCGCGGCGCTCACGTGAGCTCACCGGTCAGGAACTGCGCCCTACCGTGGCCGAAAGACCAGTCCTCGTCGTCGTTCTCGGTGACCGAAACGATCAGGTCGGCCGGGTCGAGCCGGCACCGGTCGGCGAGGCGGAAGGCCAGCAGTTCATAGAATTTCTGCTTGAGTTCGCGCGGACGTCGCCGGCTCACCATGTGCAAGACCACCTGGCGGGCTGAGCGCTCGATGCCGAGACCGGTATCCAGCGTGACGATCTCGTGGGCCGGGTGGGTGCGCACCACTTGATAGCGGTCCCGCTCCGGAACGCCGAACGCTTCGACAACCGCCTCGTGGATCGCGTCCAGCAGAGCGCGAACCTCGACCGGTGTACGACCCTCGATGAGGTCGACATACAACAGCGGCATCTTTCCTCCTAGGTACAGCGCGGGTTGCGCCCCCATTGCAACCGACGCCAGGCCCGCGGGAATCCCGCGTGAAATGCCTTCTGTGAAGCATTTATGCTCATCAGGCATGGACGTGGTGCAGGCGGGCCGGGTCGAGTTGCGTCATCTGCGCGCATTCGAAGCGGTGGCACGCCTCGCATCATTCACGCAAGCCGCCAAGGAACTGAGCATCACCCAGCCCGCGCTGAGTCGCACCGTCCAGCAGCTCGAGAAGGCGCTCGAGGCGACGCTGCTGGACCGCAGCTCGCGGCACGTGGCGACCACACAGGCCGGCCGGGTTTTCCTCGGGTACGTCGAACGGGTGCTCGCCGAGTTGGGCAGCGGTGTCGACGCCGTCCGGCAACAGGCGAGCATCCGCCTGGGGTTCAGCTGGCTGTTGCCCGACCCATGGGCGCAGGACACCGTCGCGGCATTCGAACGTGCCGCCCGGACTACCGTCAACCTGATCCGCACCGACGACGCGCTCGGTGCGGTCCAGCAGGGGAGGGTCGACGTCGCCGTGGTGCGCGGGCACGTGACGTCGACCGCCGTCCGAATCGTGCACCTTTTCGACGAGCCACGAGTGGCGGTGTGTTCCGTTCATTCACCCCTTGCGAAGCGGGCAGAGCTCGACTGGTCCGAGGTGCCACGCTGGCCGCTCGTCGTCAACACCACCAGCGGCACTACCGGCCCCTGGTCGTGGCCCGCGGGCGCTGGCCCCGAAACCATCGTCGAGACAACCAATTTCGATGAATGGATCGAATCCGTCGCGGCCGACCGGGGTGTCGGAGTCATCCCAGACGTCGCCATCAGGCGCAGCATCCACCCGGGCGTGCGATTCGTCGCGCTGCGGGGCGCTCCCGACATTCCCGTTGTCCTGGTGTTTCTGAAGCGGGCCAACAGTCCCGTACTTCGCCGCTTCATCGGCGCGGCCGTCGACACCGCCACCGGCCTGTGATGTACTCGCGCGAGACGCGCACGCCGTCAGGCGAGCGGCGCCAGACCGGAGCGCACCAGATCCAGACTCGCGGTCACGTCTGCGCCCAAGTCGCCCGAACAACCGCCACGGCCCCAATTCTCCACTGCGGCAACGAGAGCCGCGGCGACCACAGAGCCTGCGACCTCGGCGGCTAGATCGATGTTCGCCATATCCGGATTCCGTCCTCTGACGAAATCGGTGAGCACGCGGGCGAACGAGGACTGCACCACCCGCAGGTGACCGGCGATCCGCTCGGCGCTGATCAGCTCGGCGCGAGCGGTCGCGGCTTGGCGCACCACTTCGAGGTCGTGCGGGAAGGCGGCAACGGCTGCCAGCACCGCATCGAACAGCGATTCCGAGGCCGGTCGGTGGGCAAGCGCCTCGGTGAGCCATTCCAATTGCGTCTCGTAGTCCTGAAAAAGCACGGCTTCCTTGGTCGGGAAATGCCGGAAGAACGTGCGCTCGGTGACACCGGCCTCCCGGGCCAGCTCCGTGACGGTGACGTTGGCAAACCCCTTGTGGGCGAAGCTCTTCAGCGCCGCTCGGCGAAGTGCCTCATGCGTCGATCGTCGTCGCTGTTCATGACGGTTGCCCGGGGCCCTCATCTCAGCGGTGATCGTATCCCAGGTGGGTGGGCACGACTGACGTCTTCCAATTGCGTCAGTACTGACATATCCTTGGCTCGCGGGTACCCGATTGAGGCGAGGGTCAAGATCATGGGCGATACCGATTACGACGCCATCGTGGTGGGCGCCGGACACAACGGGCTGACCGCCGCGGCGATTCTGCAACGCGCGGGCCTGCGCACCGTGTGCCTGGAAGCCAACAGCTACGCGGGCGGCATGGCCGCGACGGTCGAATTGATCGACGGCTTCCGGTACGAGATCGCCGGTTCGGTGCAGTTTCCGATGGCGAGCCGACTCAGCAAGGACCTCGGACTGGACACGCTACCGGCGGTGGAGCCCGACGTGATGTCAACCAACATCGGCGAGCATGGCGAAGAGCCGATGATCTTCTACCGCGACCCGATGCGGCTGATGACACACCTGAGCGAAAAGCACGGGCTGGAAGCGGTCACCGGCATGGCCGAACTGATCGGCTGGAGTCAGGGACCGGCAAAAGCGCTGGGCCGCTTCGACGTCCGCCGGCCGCCCAAGACTCTCGACGAGATGTATGCCTGCGCGGCCAACGACGAGGAACGCCGGGCGATCCACGAGATGCTGTTCGGCTCGGCCATGGACGTGATCGACCGCTACCTGCCCGACAAAGACAAGCACGCAGTGATGCGCGGGATGCTGGCTTTCCTGGCCGTGAACTCGACTTACCGCGGGCCGTACACGCCGGGCAGCGCAACCTGTTTGGCGTTTGCGTTGGCGGTACCCGACGGCAGCACCGCGATGATGACCAAGCTCAAGGGGGGCATCGGCGCGCTCACCGAACATCTGCGTGAGCTCTTCATCGCCCACGGGGGCGAGATCCGGTTCCGGACCAAGGCGGAGGAGATCCTCGTCGTGCGCGACAAGGTGACCGGAGTGCGGCTGCGAGACGGGTCGACGATCTCGGCGCCGATCGTGGTGTCCAATCTGTCGCCCGATATCACGCTCGCCGAACTGATCGCACCCGAACACGTTTCAGCGCAGGTAATCTCGCGGATCTCCGGCCGCGACCACCGGGCATCGTTCGTCCAGATTCACTTCGCCCTCGACGGGCTGCCCGAATTCGCTCCGCCGTACGAGTTCCTCAACGACGAGGGCATGCAACAGTCGGTGGGAATCTTCGGGTCACCCGAATCCCAACAGCTGCACTGGGAGAACTGCCGGCGGGGCATCGTTCCGGACAACCCGTCGATGGGAATGCAGATCCCATCGGTGCACGATCCCGCCCTGGCGCCGCCCGGCAAGCACGCGGCGAGCGTCTTTGCCTACGCCTTCCCGGTCGAGGTCAACCGAGATCAGCACGGGCATCTCAAAAATGAAATGGCGCAACGGGTTATCGACAAGATCACTCGACTGGCGCCGAACTTCAAGGACATCGTGATACGCCACATCACGTTCGCGCCGTATCACATGAACACCATGTTCGGCGCGCCCTCGGGCGACTTCTGCCACGGGTTGCTGCACCCCGACCTGATGGGCCCCAACCGGCCCGGCCCGAAGGGCTTCCTTGATATGCCCATCGGGATCGACGGCCTTTATCTCGCCGGCGCCGGATGCCATGGCGGACCGGGCATCACCTTCACTCCCGGCTACAACGCCGCCTATCAGGCGCTCGACGACATGGCCTGAGTCAGGGTTTGCAGGCGGCTTCGAGGGGAAGCTCGGGGCCGCCGGATTGCAGGGACAGCAGGTACAGGTAGGTCGCGAGCGAATGTTCGCATGACACCGTGTATTTGACCAATGTCTTCGGCGGCCACGGAACCAAGCGGACGGGGATGAGCTCGACCGGATTGAGCACATGCTCGTAGTCCAGCGGCGGGGGCAGCGCAGGGACGATGTCCAGGCGGTTTGCGACGCGCCAGGAGTCTTTGACCACCTGGTCGAAGGTGGCCGCAAACAGGGAGTCGCCGGTGCGTGGGCTGCCGTAGGTGTAAACGACCGGGTCGATGAAAGTTGTGTTGGCGGCGACGTCAAGGGCGAGCAGTGTCGCGAGGGCCCCGCCGAGGCTGTGCCCGCAGATCGTCACGGAGCCGGGTTGCGGGGACGGAAGTTTCGCGAGCGCGTCGACCACCGTCGGTGCGCCCGGCGTGGCTCCGGTCCTCAGGGATTCGTACATGGCGGTGAAGCCGTCTTCGGTGTTGCCGGCGCCGGCCAGGAACGGGCACGGCACCTGGAGAAAGTCGGCGTCGTGAATCCATTCCAGCCATCCTTCCGTGCCGCGAATCGCGATCGCGACGTCGCCCGTTGTGTTCTCCCGGCAGATCAGCCCGATGGATACTTCGTCGTCGGCTCGACTCGGATCCATGTCGGTCGCCAGATCGTTGGCGTAGATCGTGGTGACCACGGTGTAGTCGACGCCGCCGGCGCTCAGCGCCTGACCCGCCTTGTTCGTCAGATCGCCGGGCGGCGTCGCGTACGTGGCATTGACGAGCTGGGCGAATTGTATTGCCTGCGTGACGTTTACCGTCGGTTGCGTTGGCATGGCGGGCCCGCTCCGGTTCAGCCGCCGAAGGTTCCGGTGAGCTGCGCTTGCGCGGTCGCGGCACCCCCGATGGTCTGCGCTGCCTGAACACCGGCCAGGCCGCCGGGCAGCTGATAGTCGTTGGGCAGCTGGTAGAGGGTGAACCGGTAATGATGCGTGCCGGTTCCCGCTGGGGGACAGGGGCCTTTGTACCCGGCCTGGCCGGCCGTATTCGGCAGGACGGTCGCCCCCGCCGGAGCCTGTCCGTCGGCCGTGCTGCCGCCGCCCGGTGCGATTCCGATGACGACCCAGTGCACGTACAGGCCGTTAACGGCATCGGGGTCGTCGACGACGAGGGCGCCACCCGACGGTGCCGACCACGCCAATGGCGGCGCGATGTCGGCGCCTCTGCAGGTGTATTGCACCGGAATCGGCGCACCGTCGGCGAAAGCCGGGCTGCTGATCGCCAACGGTCCGTCCGCAGGCGCGTTCGGCGCCGTTCTCCCGAGGGTCGTCACCTTCGGAGCCGACGAGGTCGTCGGGTGGCTATGCCCGTCGCCGCCGCAGCCGACCAGGGCCCCCAGCAGCGCCAGCGCACCCAGCACCGCCGCGCCCCCGTGATATGTGCCCGCCCAAGTCGAATTCATAAGAACAGTCTGACTCGCGCGCCCGCGGTCGGGAAGGTCCCGATTTCACCGCGATTCGGGGCGCGCTACCTGCCGCGCTTTTCGACCTCGAGCACCCGCTTGCGCAGTCCCTCGGTGGCGGTGTCCATCAGGCTTTTGGCGCCCTTCTTGACCAGGAATCCCGGAACCGGCACCACTAGATCGACGGTCAGTTCAAAGTGGACCTTGGTGGAGTCCCCCTCGGGGGTCAGCGTGTAGCGACCCTCTTGCGCGCGTTGCTGTTTGGAGCTGACCAGGGTCCAGCCGACGCCGTCGTCGTAGACGGTGTATGCCAGTTCCTGTTCATCGCTGACGCCGACGAGCTTGACGACCTGCCTGGATCGGGTCGGGTGGTTCTGATCGTCGCGTTCGAGCACTTCGACCTCCTTGTGCGCCGACGACCACGCGGGCAACGTCTCGATGTCGAACAGCACGTCCATGATTTGGTCGGGCGTCGCCTCGATGACGACTTCGCGGGAATCGGTGATAGCCATCCCGGGGAGATAGCCGGTGCGATGCGCACCGAAACCCGGCGCGCCGCGCGTCAGGGAGTCGGTCGAGCACCAAGCGCCGCAAGGCGGGGGAGGACGACGTCGCGCCATCCCGGCCCCATGCGCTCGAACGCCCGCGTCATGCGATGGTCGTCGAGGTCAAACCCGCTGTGTTCCAAGAACACTCGCGTGCCATTTCCCTCGGCTTCCAGCCGCCAGGTCAGCGTCCAGGCGGCGGTGAACGTGTAGGCGAACAGGTGCGGCGGGTCGACCTCGAGCACCGTGCACGGCTGCTTGCCAAAGCCCGGCATGTCGAGGGTGAACCGGTGGCCCACCACCGCGGCCACTTCACCCTCGGCCCACCACTGCCTCAGCAGCGCGGGTTCGGTCAGTGATCGCCACACCGCAGCCGGTGGCGCAGCCACGAATTGATCCACCCGGATCGTCGCGAACCGTTCGGTCATTTGAGCTCCTCGGCTACATCGGCGAGCGCGGCCAGTCGGGCGCGCCAGAACTTTTCGAAGGGATGCAACCAGTCGCCGAGTTCCGCCAACGGCTCCGCGGTCAAGCGATAGATGCGATGACGCCCCTTCGGCTGGTCGGCCACCAGCCCGGCGTCGCGTAGCACTTTGAGGTGCTCGGCGACCGCGGGCCGGCTGAGCTCGAACCGTTCACTGAGTTCCCCCGCCGAGAGCGGTTGGTCGAACAGGATCTCCAGCAGTTCGCGCCGCACCGGGTTGGCCAAGGCGAGAAAGACGCGATCGACGCTACCCACATCCGGCAAGATATGTCGGATCTTCCCGACATGTCAACCATTTCCGACGTATCATGGCGGAGAAATGCGCGCCGAGCGGAAGCCCGGGTGGCTACGTTCCTGGTGTGCATCTCGCCTGGGAACGGCTCACCGGCACCGTGCACCGCTGCCGGCTCCCGTTCTGCGACGTGACCATCGGGCTGGTGGGGGGCCGTACCGGCGCGTTGCTCGTCGACACGGGGAGCACCTTGCGCGAGGCCGCCGCGATCGACGCCGACGCCCGGCTGCTTGCCAGGCGCTCGGTGAGCCATATCGTCTTGACGCACAAGCACTTCGACCATGTGCTGGGTTCGTCGGCGTTCACCGGGGCGCAAATACACTGCGCCCCCGAGGTGGCCGAACACCTGTCCTGTGCCACCGATCAACTCCGCGAGGACGCGTTGCGTCACGGCGCCGACCCCGCCGAGGTGGACGCGGCGATCGCGGCACTGCGGCCTCCGCGCCGCGGCGCTTACGACGCCGTCGTCGACCTGGGCAACCGGGCGGTCCAGATCGCCTACCTCGGGAATGGCCATACCGCCTCCGACCTGGTGGTGGTCGCACCCGGGACCGATCAAGGCGAGCGGACCGTGGTGTTCACCGGCGACTTGGTGGAAGAGTCCGCCGATCCCGCGATCGACGCCGACTCCGATGTCGCGGCCTGGCCCGCGACTTTGGATCGGCTGCTGGCGGCAGGGGGCCCCGACGCGATCTACGTCCCCGGCCATGGTAAGGCCGTCGATGCGGGGTTCGTCCGTCGCCAGCGGGACTGGCTGGCCCGTCGTGCTACCGCCCCGTGATCGATGCCGTATCGAAAAGCCTTGTGCCCCAAGGTGTTGACGCCACATGCGACCCCGCGCCCCGGCAACCGGATGCGCCGAAGGTTTTGGCTCGAGTGCTTCGACCCCTGATTGAACTGCCGTTGCCGGGGATAGACTCACATTCATTGGAATCGTGTGCGAAGAGGAGCGTAAGGCATGGCGATCATTGACAAGGACACACAGGTCCGGCCGTCGTTCGACGACGAGGTCGCTGCCACGCAGCAATACTTCGACGACCCGCGCTTTTCCCGCATCACGCGCCTCTTCACCGCCCGCCAGGTAGCGGAACAGCGCGGCACGATCCCCACCGACTACACCGTCGCCCGCAACGCGGCGGCCGCGTTCTACGAACGGCTGCGCGAGCTGTTCGCCGAGAAGAAGAGCATCACCACGTTCGGCCCGTATTCGCCCGGCCAGGCCGTCGCGATGAAGCGCATGGGTATCGAGGGGATCTACCTGGGCGGCTGGGCGACGTCGGCCAAGGGCTCCACCACCGAGGACCCGGGACCCGACCTCGCCAGCTACCCGCTGAGTCAGGTGCCCGACGACGCCGCCGTGCTGGTGCGCGCCCTGCTGACTGCCGACCGCAACCAGCAATACCAGCGCCTGAACATGAGCGAGCAGCAGCGGGCGACCGCCACGCAGTACGACTACCGGCCGTTCATCATCGCCGACGCGGACACCGGCCACGGTGGCGATCCCCACGTGCGCAACCTGATCCGTCGGTTCGTCGAGGTCGGCGTGCCGGGGTACCACATCGAGGACCAGCGCCCCGGTACCAAGAAGTGTGGCCACCAGGGCGGCAAGGTGCTGGTGCCGTCGGATGAGCAGATCAAACGGCTCAACGCCGCTCGCTTCCAGCTTGACATCATGAAGGTGCCCGGCATCATCGTCGCCCGTACCGATGCCGAGGCGGCCAACCTGCTCGACAGCCGGGCCGACGAGCGCGACCAGCCGTTCCTGCTCGGCGCCACCAACCTCAACATCCCGTCGTACAAGTCATGCTTCCTGGCGATGGTGCGCCGCTTCTACGAACTGGGCGTCAAAGACCTCAACGGCCACCTTCTCTATGCGCTGCCCGAGGGGGAGTACGCCGAGGCCGGGGCCTGGCTCGAGCGGCAGGGCATCCACGGCGTCATCTCCGACGCGGTCGATGCCTGGCGCAAAAACGGGCAACACTCGATCGATGACCTGTTCGACCAGGTCGAGTCCCGGTTCGTCGCGGCCTGGGAGGACGACGCGGGGCTGATGACCTACGGCGAGGCCGTCGCCGAGGTGCTCGAGTTCGATGCCAGCGAGGGCGAGCCGGCCGATATGAGCGTCGACGAATGGCGAGCCTTCGCGGCGCGTGCGTCCCTGTACTCCGCCAAGGCCAAGGCGAAAGAATTGGGTGTGGACCCGGGCTGGGACTGCGAGCTGTCCAAGACGCCCGAGGGCTACTACCAGATCCGCGGCGGCATCCCGTACGCGATCGCGAAATCACTGGCGGCCGCGCCGTTCGCCGACATCCTGTGGATGGAGACCAAGACCGCCGACCTGGCCGACGCCAAGCAGTTCGCCGACGCCATCCACGCCGAGTTCCCCGACCAGATGCTGGCCTACAACCTGTCGCCGTCGTTCAACTGGGACACCACCGGCATGACCGACGAGCAGATGAAACAGTTCCCTGAGGAACTGGGCAAGATGGGCTTCGTCTTCAACTTCATCACCTACGGCGGGCACCAGATCGACGGCGTCGCGGCCGAGGAGTTCGCGACCTCGCTGCAACAGGACGGCATGCTCGCGCTGGCCCGCCTGCAGCGCAAGATGCGCCTGGTCGAATCGCCTTACCGCACACCACAAACGCTGGTCGGCGGCCCGCGCAGCGATGCGGCGTTGACTGCCTCCTCGGGCCGCACCGCGACCACCAAGGCGATGGGCGAGGGCTCGACTCAGCACCAGCACCTGGTGCAGACCGAGGTGCCGAAAAAGCTGCTCGAGGAGTGGCTGGCGATGTGGAGCGAGAACTACAAGCTCGACGAGAAACTCCGCGTCCAACTGCGGCCGCGCCGGGCCGGCTCGGACGTGCTCGAACTCGGCATCTACGGCAACGACGACGAGCAGCTGGCGAACGTCATCGTCGACCCGATCAAGGACCGGCACGGTCGCAGCATCCTCCAGGTGCGCGACCAGAACACCTTCGCCGAGAAGTTACGACAGAAGCGGCTGATGACGCTGATCCACCTGTGGCTGGTGCACCGCTTCAAGGCCGACGCGGTGATCTATGTGACGCCGACCGAGGACAACCAGTATCAGACCGCGAAGATGAAATCGCACGGCATCTTCAGCGAGGTCTATCAGGAGGTCGGTGAGATCATCGTCGCCGAGGTGAACCGGCCCCGCATTGCCGAACTGCTGCAGTCCGACCGGGTCGCGCTGCGCAAGCTGATCAACAAAGAAGATTAGCCAGCGGCTCGGTCGCGCCGGCCCCGTCGACCGGCGTGGCCGCCACTGAGCGGTCCTAGAACCCGGCGTCGCCGTGCATCGGCACGTCGCCATGCCCCTGATTCGACCACGCCTGTGGCTGGGTGCTCGCCCTGCTTCGGTTCGCTTCCACACGCGATGCCAAAAATTTACCTAGCGGATAGTTGCTTAAGTGTAGGATTTAGCTTGTAACAAACTTGCGTTTAGATTTAACAAACGCCCCGAACAGAGAAGAGCGCCTGATGAGGACCACAATCAGGAACGCGTTAGCCGTGTTCGGCGGGGCGGCGGCGGTTGGTTTGACGGTCGGATTCGGTGTCACCGGCGTTAGCCCGACGGGCGCCGCCTCGACGCCGGCGACGCATTCATCCTCCGGCGTCGCGACGATGCAGACTGGCGCGCCAGCGCCGGGCGTGCACGTCGCCACGCTCACCGGCTGCATTCCCGGAGCGAATTGCTAGCCAAGGACCGTTCGCAATGGCCCATCGCATCCGCGCAATGGGCCATCTTGTCTGCCGCGGTCTTGGCTCCTCAATCTGTTTGCGCGGTCGCGCCGTGGGGTAAGAAAAGGTGGGCGGCGCGAAGTGGCGCATGTGGAGATTGGGGGATCCGATGAGATCAGGACCGAGGACGACGGTCGCGCTATTCGGCGGTGCGGCGATGCTCGTGTTGTCGGTTGCCTGCGGCGGCGGCAATAAAGGTGGCCCGAGCACCACGACCACTCCGACCACCACCCCGTCGTCCAGCGTCGCGCCCTCCACTGCGCCCGGCGGCGGTGGTCAACCGGGCGGCCCGAACGGCGGCGGTGGTCAACCCGGCGGCGCGAACGGTGGTGGGGGACCCAACGGTGGCGGCGGCAGCATTCCGGGCGGCCCGACCGGTGGCGGTGGCCCCGGCGGTGGCGGCGGCAGCATTCCCGGCGGCCCGACCGGTGGCGGTGGCCCCGGCGGTGGCGGCGGCAGCATTCCCGGCGTCGGCGGCGGTGGCGGCGGACCGGGCGGCGGCGGCGGATGCATCGGCAACGTCTGCGGCGGTTACTGATCGGGCGAACCGCGTCTCGCATCACTAGAAGACCTCAAGACTTGTTCGAATAGCCGGTGGGGCCGGGATCACCTGGCCCCATCGGCTGAACCCTTGTCTGGGCCTAGGGCCCAACCCGTTATCCGAGTTATGGTTCTCCGCAACTCGGATGCAAGGGGACGTCAATGTCGAAGCTCAGATTCGGATACTTCATCGCCCCGTTCCACCGCGCGGGCACCAACCCGACGCTGGCCTTGCAGCGGGATCTGCAGTTCATCGAGCACCTCGACGCCCTGGGTTTCGACGAAGTCTGGTTGGGTGAACACCATTCGGCCGGTAGCGAAATCATCAGTTCCCCAGAGGTTTTCATAGCTGCCGCCGCGGAACGGGCAGAACGCATCCGGTTCGGCACCGGGGTCATTTCGCTGTCGTATCACAATCCGCTCTGGGTCGCCGACCGGCTGATGTTGCTGGATCACCTGACGCACGGCCGCATTATCGGCGGTGTGGGGCCAGGCTCGCTGCCCAGCGACTCGTCCATGATCGGCCTGACCCCGACCGACACCCGCGAGCTCCTGGAAACCAACCTCGACATCGTCGTGCGGTTGCTGGCCGGCGAGACGGTCAGCGCCAAAACCGCCACCCATCAGCTCTTCGACGCCAAGCTGCAGCTTGCGCCATACTCCGACGGCGGGATCCCGCTGTCGGTCGCCGCGGTCGCGTCACCGACGGGTGCGCGGCTGGCCGGCAAGCACGGCATCGGCCTGCTGTCCATCGGGGCGACCCTGACCGTCGAAGGATTCAATGCGCTGTCCTACCACTGGGGCATCGTCGAGGAGCGCGCCGCGGCCTTCGGCACGCAGGTCGACCGCAACAATTGGAGCCTGGTCGGTTTGTTCCACCTCGCCGAGACCGAGAAGCAGGCGCGCGAAGAGGTCAAGTTCGGCATCGAGCCGTGGTTTCGCTACTTCCAGAAGGTGGCGGCCTTCCCGCAGATGACGATGCCCGGAGACCAGCTCGACGAAATGATCGACGTCATCAATGAGAACGGGGCGGGCGTCATCGGTACGCCGGAGCGAGCGCGCGAACAGGTGCAGCGGTTGTGGGATCAGTCCGGCGGCTTCGGCTGCATGCTGCAGATGGGCCACGAGTGGGCTAACCCCGCCGCCACCCGACGGTCGGCCGAACTGTTCGCCGCCGAAGTCATGCCACATTTCCAGGGCCAGGCGCAGCCGACGCTGGATGCCGCCGCCCGTGCCGGTCAGGCTCGGGATGCCTTGGCCCAGTCGCAGTTAGACGCCGTGGCGCACATGACCGAGAAGTATGAAAGCGAAAAAGCGTCCCAGTAACGAAGTCCGGCCCGTTCAACCTGTGTGTTATATGTCGTCCGGTTCAGGGAACCCCTAGTCGAAGGTGGGGCCTACACCGGGCACCGTTACGACAGGAGTTCCAGCAATGATCGGGTCAATAGTTCTCGCCATCGTTGTGGGTGCGCTCATCGGCTTGATTGCGCGTCTCCTCATGCCGGGCAAGCAAGACATCGGCATGATCATGACCATCGCGCTCGGCGCCCTCGGTGGCCTGATCGGTTCATGGGTGGCCAGCCAGTTCGGCTACCACAACGCCAACGGCGGAATCGCTTGGGTTCCATTTCTGATCGGGATCGGTGCTGCCATCGTCCTCATCGCGCTCTGGGAAACCGTGCGCGGCCGCCGCGCCCGCCGTGCCGGGTTGCTTCGCCGGTAACCGGCTGAGGGGTCAAGGGGACCGGCGCTCGAGACGCCACGCTTGACCATGTGGTTGGCGCGTAAAAGGATCGCTGCGGTGATTCCGGTGCTCCGTGCGCTTAAGAACCATTCCAGCTGGGTAAACCCGAGAAAGCGTGGCGACCATCGCTCTGGAGGGACCGGCCTCATGTTAAGGCAACACGCGATGCGTGACATCGACAAGGATCTGCAGGCGGTGGCGGCCATCCGCCTGGCGGCTCTTCGCCGCGCGGCTCGAGCTCAAGAGCGGCAGCGGTGCGATCCGTTGCCACCCGCCGGCGTTGCAAATGTCGCGCGGGGTGAACATCTGTCGGCGCACTCCGGTTGGGAATTTCTCCTTCAGGTGCCCGCCTGAATCGACATCGCCGGCGGCTTCATATCGAGGCGACAGCCAGCGCCCAGCGGGTAGCTAAGGACGTGGCGCATACCTGAAGGGTGACCACCGACCTCCCTCATTCCACGATCGGCGGCGTGCGGCGTCGGCTGTCGCCGTGCCTCATTCTCGCGGCTGCCGCGACCGTGGCCCTGCCGGCTTGGTACGTGGCGCAGCCCCTGGCCGCCGAGACCTCGGTGGCATCGGGATCGGTGCGGCTGACGGACATGGCCCTTTCACCCCAGCCGGATCGCACCGGGGGCTTCGCGGCCGATGGCGACAACGATCAAGCCCAGCTGCAGCAGCAGCTCAATCAGCAGCAGTTGCAGCAGTCCATGCAGCAAGCCCAAGAACAAAACGACGAGGCCGAGCAGCAGTTCAATCGGGACATGCAGCAGCAACATACCTACGAGAACCAGTTCAACAACCCGTAAGCGTGATCGAAGCGTGGCGGCCGCTCGGCGCGGCCGTCATGCGCCCTGCCGGAAAGCTATCGCCCGCCTTGGGATTCGCGCTCGGCCGCCTTCACCAGCCGGCTCGCGAAGAACCGAACCGCTCCGCCCATGGCGGCGCGCATCAGCGGGCCCGTCCCGCGAGCGCCTTCGGTGAACGCGCCGGTCCAGCGGATGTCGGTTCCGCCCGTCGCGTTAGGCGTAAGGACCACCTCGCCGGTGTAGTCCTTGACCGGAGCTGAGGGCCCCACCAGCTTGTAGGCGTGGCGACGGTCCGGCTCGTACTCGAGCGTCTCCTCCCGCACGTAGACCGGCCACATGCCCACCTTGCGGATCGCCCCGACGCCGCCCGGCGCGGGATCGCCCTGGCGGGCCCAACTCGAGTGCATGACGATCGGCTTGGCCCACTGCGACCAGTTGGCGCCGTCGGCCACCAACCGGAACACCGTCGCGGGTGGCGCGCTGCTGGTGCGGTTGACTTCAAAGGAATAGTTGCGGCCCGGCATGACAACTCCTGGTAGTAGCGGACGGACGGCCCTGGACGCCGCTCGCCGGTAGGGTACCGCCCGGGCTGGGCGTCGGCGGGGCCGGGTGAAGCGCCGCCATCCCGGGCTGATCGAACGTCTGACGGAATCGTCGAATGCGCCCGCCGCTCTTGACATTTGCCGATTCGCCGCAGCGAGACGGTCCCATCGGCCTGCCTAGACTGCAGTTATGGATCGCGATTCCCGGCACGACGGCCCGGATGGCCTACTTCGGATCGAGGACTGCCTGGACGCGGCGGGCCGGATCGTGCTGCCGCCCGGGGTCAACCTGATATCGCTGATCGACCGCAACATCGCGAACGTCGGTGACACCGTGGCGTATCGCTATCTCGACTACAGCCGTTCGGCCGGCGGAGATGCCGAAGAGGTGACGTGGAGCCGGTTCGGTGTCCGGCTGGAAGCCATTGGTGCGCGCATCCAGCAAGCCGCCAGTCGTGGTGAGCGCGTTGCGGTCCTCGCGCCGCAGGGCATCGACTACGTCGCCGGCTTCTACGCGGCGATCAAGGCCGGAACCATCGCGGTCCCGTTATTCGCTCCTGAGCTGCCCGGGCACGCCGAACGGCTCGATACCGCGCTGCGCGATTCCGCGCCCACCCTCGTACTCACGACGACAACCGCGCGAGAGGCGGTGCAGAAGTTTCTGGACGGCCACCCGCACCTGCGCCGGCCGCGCGTGATCGAGATCGACGCGATACCCGACTCGGCCGGGCAGTCGTTCGTGCCTGCCGAGCTCGGCATGGACGACGTCTCGCATCTGCAGTACACGTCAGGCTCGACCCGGCCGCCGGTCGGTGTTGAAATCACCCACCGCGCGGTGGGCACCAATCTGGTGCAGATGATCCTGTCCATCGACCTGCTGGACCGAAACACCCACGGCGTCAGCTGGCTTCCGCTCTACCACGACATGGGTCTGTCGATGATCGGCTTCCCGGCCGTCTACGGCGGCCACTCCACGCTGATGTCGCCGACCGCGTTCGTTCGCCGGCCGCAGCGATGGATCCAGGCCCTGTCCGATGGGTCGCGGCAGGGCAACGTCGTCACCGCCGCGCCGAACTTCGCTTACGAGTGGGCCGCGCAGCGCGGCCTGCCCAGCCGCGGTGACGACATCGATCTGCGCAACGTGGTGATGATCATCGGCTCCGAACCCGTCAGCATCGACGCGATCAGGACCTTCAACAAGGCATTTGAACCGTACGGGTTGCCCAAGACCGCGTTCAAACCCTCATACGGGATCGCCGAGGCAACGTTGTTCGTCGCGACCATCGCCCCCACCGCCGAGGCGACGGCCGTGTACTTCGACTCGGAACGGCTGGGCGCTGGGCACGCGGTGCCCGTCGACGCGGATTCCCCCAACGCCGTGGCACAGGTGTCGTGCGGCCAGGTCGCGCGCAGCGAATGGGCCGTCATCGTCGACGCCGCCAGCGGATCGGAATTGCCGGACGGCGAGGTCGGCGAAATCTGGTTGCAGGGCAACAACGTCGGCCGCGGCTACTGGGGTCTGCCGGACGAAACGCGGCGGGCATTCGGCGCCGTGCTGCGATCGCGGCTCGCCGACGGCAGCCATGCGGAAGCCGCCGGACCCGACCGCGCCTGGCTGCGCACCGGCGACTTGGGCGTGTATCTCGACGGTGAGCTGTACGTGACCGGCCGGCTCGCGGACCTGGTGACGATCGACGGCCGCAACCACTACCCGCAACACATCGAGGCCACCGTCGCCGAAGCGTCCGAGATCGTGCGGCGCGGATACGTCACGGCGTTCGCCGTGCCGGACGGCGATGCGCCGGATGCCGCCCGGCTCGTCGTCGTCGCCGAACGCGCCGCGGGCACCAGCCGTCAGGATCCACAGCCGGCGATCGACTCAATCCGCGCGGCGGTCGCACAGCGGCACGGTCTGACCGTGTCAGACGTGCGCCTCCTGCCCGCCGGTGCCATCCCACGGACCACCAGCGGCAAGCTCGCCCGCCGGGCCTGCCGAGCGGAATACCTCGGCGGCGCCCTGGGCGTCCGCTGATCGGCAAGCCGAACGATGAACCGGCTCGGCTTTCGCCTCTGGAGCGATCCGCGCGAACAGGCCTTGCGGCAGGCTTTGTTTCGCGATGGGCTCGGGGGACGCCCGCAGAGTTGACCGAACGCCCGCGATGCTTGGTGGCATCCTGGCCGTGTGGGCTTGCTATTCCGGTTGGCGGAGCTGTTGATCGTGCTCCTACCGCTGACGGGCGCGATCGTCGCCGCCGTGCGCGCATTCGGCCGACGGCGCACCGACGGGCAACCGCAGGAGGTCAGCCGACCACGACCACCCAACCCGCCCGCCCCCGACGGTGCCGGTGTCAGTCAGGCGTCCCAGTGGCGCTCGGTCCGACGAGTGCTCGACGAGCACGGCCGCACCGATGCACGCTGGCTCGAATACGAGCTCGACGTCGCCAAGCTGCTGGACTTTCCGTTGATGACCGACATGCGCGACGCAAACACCATCGCGTTCCACAAAGCCAAGCTGCGGGCCGATTTCCTGCGCCCCGTCAAGGCCGAGGATCTGCTCGACGACCGTGACGGTGCTGCGCAATACATGGCCGCTGTCGAGGACTACGTCACGGCATTCGACGCCGCCGAGGCCGAAGCGATCCGCAGGCGCCGCAACGATTTCTCCCGGGCGGATCAGCAGCGAATCGCGCGGGCGCAGAGCCTGTTACGAGTCGCGGCCGACCCCGCGGCGGCGGCGCACGAACGCCAGCGCGCATACGATGTGGCCCGCAACGAACTCGACGGCCTGCTGGTGCTGCCGTCCGCGACGCAGGCGAACCTCGAGCGCGGGATCTCCGGCGAGCTGGAGCGATAGGCGACGCAGGGCGTGAGCTACGGGCAGGTGTATCCGCCGTCGATCACGACGTCAGAACCCGTCATATAGCTGGACGCCTCGCTGGCCAGATAGACGTACAAGCCGATGAGCTCTTCGGGTCGGCCGATGCGGCCCAGCGGTATCTTCGGCTCCCATTGGCGGTGATACTCCGTCAACGGCTCGACGAGCTCGGTCAGGATGTAGCCGGGGCTGACGCTGTTGACCCGAATGTTGTGCGGCGCCAACTCGACTGCCATCGCCTTGGTCATGTGGATGACGGCCGCCTTGGACGTGCAGTAGTGGCCGACCTGTTGTGGCACGTTGACGATGCTGCCCGACATCGAGGCGGTATTGATGATGACACCGCCGCGGCCCTGGGCCACCATCGCCCGGCCCGCCGCCTGCGCGGTCAGGAACACGCCGGTCACGTTGGTGTCTTGGATGCGCTGGAATTCCCCGGGCGACATCTCCAGCATCGGCGCGACCGTGATGATGCCGGCGTTGCACACCGCGACGTCGATGCCGCCCAGCTCAGCGACCACCCGATCCACCATGCTGCTCACCTGTTCGGGCCGGGTCACGTCGCATCGGATCGGCACCACCTTGCCGGCACCGTCCGCCGCCAGCCCGTCGGCGACGTCGTGCAGGGCCCCGACATTGCGGGCCGCGATGGCCACATCGGCGCCGGCTTGGGCGTAGGCCTGGGCCACCTTCCTGCCGATACCGCTGGACGCCCCGGTGACCAACGCCCGCTTACCGCGCAGGCTGAACAAGTCCATGACGTTCATCCGAGATCCCCATTCATACGAGCGACCCAAAACCGAAACACGTTCTAGTGTGTCCGCTATGGGCAAATTCAGCAGGGCAGAAATCGATAACGCCGTCGATAACTACACCAAAGTCGTCGAAGGGTGCAGCGCCTCGGGCGACTGGCGACCGTTTGCGGATCTGTTCACCGAGGACGTCGTCTACACCGAGCACCACTACGGCGTCTTTCACGGGCGCGAAGCGGTCCGCGACTGGATCGTCGCGGTGATGGCGCCGTTCCCGCACATGCGTTTTCCCAATGACTGGGTCGCCCATGACGACGACAACGACGCCGTCGTCGTCATGATCAAGAACCTCCTGGACCACCCGACCGACCCGAAGGGTCAACCGTTCTGGTTCCCGAATTGGACCCGGCTGGTTTATGCGGGCGACGGGCTGTTCTCCAGCGAGGAAGACATCTACAACCCCGACCGCGACGCTCCCGGCGTCGTTGCGGCCTGGATGCAGGCCGGCGGGCAGCTCGCCACGACGGAGATCCTGCAGCCCGGCGCTTGACGCCTCTGGCGGCGATAGCGCTCTGCTGACTACCTACGGTGTGCGGGCAGCGACACGCGCGCGCGTCCGCCGCGATCGGACCTTGCCCAGCGCCTGCTCCCAGGCGAGCAGGGTCGTGGCTTTCACGTTGGCGGGTTTCACACTGTCGCGGGAGAGCAGCGCCGTCGCGGCGGCCTTCGTGGTCGCCGAGGCCTTCGACGTGTGACCCGAGTCGAACGGCGGCTGCGGGTCGTATTCGAGCGCGAGTTGAATCGCCTTCGCGCGGGATTCGCCGCCGATCCGTGCGGCCAGCCACAGCGCGAGGTCGAGCCCGGCGGACACGCCCGCACAGGTGACGATGTCGTCCTGATGCACGATCCGCTCGTCGGCCACGGGAACCGCGCCGAATGCCTTCAGCGCGGGAACGGTCAGCCAGTGCGACGTCGCACGGCGGCCCTCGAGCAGGCCGGCCGCCGCGAGAATCACCGATCCCGAGCACACGGACGTCGTCCAGCTCGCGCCCTGGTGGGCCCGCCGCAACCAGTCGAGCAGCGCCTCGTCGCGGGCGTGAACCGGCGTCGATGGACCCCCTGGGACGAGAATCACGTCGGGGGAAGGGGTTTCGGCCAGTGAGTGCGTCGCGCCGATGACCAGCACACCGGAGTCGGCGGTGATCGGCCCCGCTTCGTGCCACACGAAGCGCACGTCGGCACCGGGCAAATTGCGCAGCACCTCGTACGGACCGATCATGTCCAGCGCGGTGAATCCCGGATAGGCCACGATGGCGATTTGGGTCATTGAGAGTCCTTTCGGTGTCAGGCGAAGGCCTTGCGGTATTGGTCGGGCGAGATGCCTACGCGGCGAAGGAAATTGCGTCGCATGGTTTCCGCCGTGCCGAAGCCACACCGGGCCGCGATCGCGACGACGGTGTCGTCGGTCTCCTCGAGTTGCCGGCGGGCGGCTTCGGTGCGGATGCGTTCGACGTATTGGCCGGGCGCCTCGCCGATTTCGGCGGTGAACACCCGGGTGAAGTGGCGCGGGCTCATCGCGGCACGGCGAGCCAGATCCTCGACGCTGTGCGGGCCGCCCGGCTCGGCCTCGATGGTCTCCTGCACGTCGCGGATCGAGTCCCTCCTGGCCCGCGGCATCCAGACCGGCGCCGCGAACTGCGTCTGCCCGCCCGGCCGGCGCAGATACAGCACGAGCCAGCGCGCGACCGTCTGCGCGAGCTCGGTGCCATGATCGTCCTCGATCAGCGCGAGCGTGAGGTCGATGCCCGCGGTGACGCCCGCGGCGGTCCATACGGTCTCCGAACTGCGCACGAAGATCGGATCGGCATCGACGTCGATGGCGGGGAATTCATCGGCCAACCGGTCGGCGAAGGCCCAGTGGGTGGTCACCCGTTGCCCGTCCAACAGGCCCGCCTCGGCCGCGAGAAACGCGCCGGTGCATACCGTCACGATGCGCCGGGCGTGTGTGGCGACGGTCTTGATCCAGGCGACCAGCTCGGCGTCGGCACGGGCGGCGTCGACACCGGCGCCCCCGGGCAGCACGACCGTGTCGATCCGGTCGTCCGGCTCCGGTAACGGGGAGGCCACGAAGGACAGGCCGGTGGCCGTCCGCACCGGCTGCCCGGCGACCGACGCCATCACGACCTCGTAGCCGCCGCCCGTCAGCAGCGATGCGCCCGTGAAGACGTCATAAGGTCCCACCACGTCGAGCGCCTGCACGCCGGGAAAGCCGACGATCACCACTTTGCGCGCCATGGATTCAGTGTTGGGCACGCCGGGGTGCGTCGTCTACGCCATGTATCCCACTAATTAGGACATGGGACCTGCCCCACCGCGGCCGCGGCGGCCTTGGCAGACTGTTGCCCATGGCACAGATAACGTTGCGTGGAAACCCGATCAACACTGTCGGCGAGCTGCCTGCCGTCGGATCCAAAGCCCCGGCCTTCAGTCTGGTCGGCGGCGATCTGGCCCCGGTGAGCAGCGAGCAATTCGGCGGTAAGCCCTTGGTGCTCAACATCTTTCCGTCTATCGACACACCGGTGTGCGCCACCAGCGTGCGCACCTTCAACGAGCGCGCCGCGGGTGGCGGGGCGACCGTGGTGAACGTCTCGAAGGACCTGCCGTTCGCGCAGGCGCGCTTCTGTGGCGCCGAGGGCATCGAGAACGTCAAGAGCGGTTCGGCATTCCGCGACAGCTTCGGCGAGGACTACGGGGTCACCATCACGGACGGTCCGATGGCGGGCTTGCTCGCCCGGGCCATCGTGGTGATCGGCGCCGACGGCAATGTCTCCTACACCGAACTGGTGCCCGAGATCGCGCAGGAGCCCAACTACGACGCGGCGCTGGCGGCGGCGAGCTGATCGCCCCCTGGGCGGCCTGAGCTAGGGCTGGCCCACTCGCTTTGAGGTGGCCGCCAGCACCTCGCGGCAGCCGGTCCACATCTCCTTGATGATGTCGGCGGCCGGCGGCAGATCTCGAATGCGGCCGGCCACCTGACCGGTGTTGGCGACGCTGGCGTCCAGGTCGCCGTCGAAGTAGAGCCGCTGCACGCGTTGTAGTGCCGCGGCGCCCTCTGCGGCAGACGTCGCGGCGTCAAGCCGCTCGGCGGCGGGCGTGCGGATGACGCGCATCATCCGGGTGCCGTCGAGGGGGAGCATCACCGTGCCGGTCTCGTCGGCGTCGACGACCGCCTGCTTGAGGTTGCCGTGCACCGGCGAGTCCGCCGACGCGAGGAGCCGGGTGCCCATCTGCACCGCTTCGGCGCCGAGAACAAAAGCGGCCGCCATGGACCGCGCGTCGCAGATCCCTCCGGCGGCCACGATCGGGATGTCGACGTGGGCCGCCACCAACGGCAGCAGCACCATGGTGGACGCCCCGAACCGGTTCTTGAACCCGCCTCCTTCGACGCCCTCGACCACCAGCCCGTCCACGCCGGCGTCGACGGCCTTCTTGGCCGCGGCCAGGGTGCCCACCACGTGAAACACCGTGATGCCCGCGTCGTGGAGCCGCTCGGTGAACACCGACGGGCTGCCCGCCGACGTGGTCACGAACCGAATGCCGTTCGCGACAAGCAATTCCACCATTGCCGGGTCACGGTTGAACAGCAAGGCGATGTTCGCGCCGACCGCCCCGTCGGTCAGCTCGCGCACCCGCCGCAGGTCGGCTCGCCCCTGGTCCGAGGTGGTCTCGATGACGCCCAACGCACCGGCGTTCGACACCGCAGCGGCCAGCCGGGCCCCGGCGATATACGTCATCGGCGCCTGGATGATCGGGATGTCGATCTGTGCAAGCGCGCAGACCCGGTTGGGTGCGCCACTCAGGTTGCCGGCGGTCATCGGTGCCGCGGATCGATGAGGTCGCGGAAGCTTTCCGACGGGTGGACGGATGCGCCGAAACTTCGCACCCGTTCGGTCAACGCTCTGTCGGATGTCACGACCCGAATGTCGTGCGGCGCAGCGTCGGCCGCCACGAGGCGGACGATCTCGTCGTCGGCCGAATTCGCGGCCGCCCGGGGTGCGTGCGCGACCTCGACCACCGATGAAGTGATGGCCGTCGACGGGGGTCGCTCAAAAACCACTGTCACGGTTTCTCCTTGGCCCGACGCCCATCGATCCAGTCTTTCCACCAATGCGACCATGGCACCGTTGCGGTCCTTCCACCAGCCATCGGGACGACTTCCGATCACATTCATGCCGTCGACAATCCACCGCACCACCACACCGTAAACGACGCGCGCGGCAGGTGATTCCCATTCTTAAAGCCGTCGGTGGTTGATACGGTCACCCTCATGACCTCGATCGCCGACACCGCAGACCGGGTTGTCGCGCTGGCCCGCGGTATGCGAGAGCTGGTGCGCGCCGAAGCCGCCCAATCCGAGCGGATGCGCACCCTCACGCCGGCGATCGTCGATGCGATGTGGTCCAGCGGGCTGATGTCGGCGTTCAACCCGGTCGTGGCCGGGGGTGTCGAGCCGTCGTTCACCGAGATGATCGAGACCTGGATCGAAATGGCTTGGCAGGACGGGTCGTTCGGCTGGATAGGGATCGCCAATCTGCCGTCGTCCTTCGCCGCGGCGGCGTATCTGCCCGACGAGGGCTTCGCCGAAGTGTTCACCGCGCACGACAACCGGGTCACGATGGGCGGCCAGTTCTTCCCCAACGGACAAGGCGCGGCCGTCGACGGCGGCTACCTGGTGACCGGCGCGTGGAACTTCGGTTCGGGCATCGGTCACTCCGAATACGTTGCGGCCGGCTTCATGCCGATGGACGACGGCCAGATGCGCTGGATCAGCGAGGGTTTCCCCGAGATGCGGGTGGCCGTGATTCCGCGGGCCGAGATCAGTTTCAACGACGGCTGGTTCGTGCAGGGGCTGAAGGGAACCGGTTCCTATGACTACAGCGCGCAGGAGGTGTTCGTTCCCGAGAGCCGCACGTTCGAACTGTTCGTGCGTCAGCCCTACCGGGGGACGTCGCCGGCTACCCGGATGGGGCTGATGCCGGTGACCGCCGCCGGGCACGCGTCGTGGGCGCTGGGCGTGGCCAAGAGCATGCTCGACGACGTCCAAGAGTTGGCCGCGACGAAGTTCCGCATGAGCGACATGGCGTCGCTGGCCAGCCGCCCGACCTTCCAGAAGGGCTTGGCGCATCACCGCGCCGCCTGGCGCGCGGCTCGGCTCCTGGTCCTCGACGCGTTCACCACCGCCGAGGCCGCGGT
This sequence comes from Mycobacterium sp. NGS27, assembly GCF_059813005.1. Taxonomy (NCBI): domain Bacteria; kingdom Bacillati; phylum Actinomycetota; class Actinomycetes; order Mycobacteriales; family Mycobacteriaceae; genus Mycobacterium; species Mycobacterium sp. NGS27. Next base: position 851,003 of record NZ_JCALDT010000001.1, on the reverse strand, counting down.
GGAGTCGGGGGAGGAGCTGACACCGGCGCTGCGTGCGGACATGCGGGTGGCCGCCGTCTACGCCACCGACACGGCCCGTGGCTGTGCCGAGTGGGCGCATCTGGCCGCCGGGACCAGTTCGATCCGCGAAGGCAGCCGGCTGGAACGCGCCTTCCGGGACATCTACACCGGAACCCAGCACGCCTTCATCAGCGAGAAAGTCGCCATCGACGTCGCGCAGATCTGGCTGGGCATCATCGAAGACCAGCCCGGGCTGTAGGTACTGGCTACCATTGCGCGCATGCGTGGCTCAAAAATCCTGATCACCGGCCCGACCGGTCAAATCGCCACCCCCATCGCCCGGGCGCTCGCCGCCGACAACGAGGTCTGGGGAATCGCTCGTTTCACCGACCCCGCCGCGCGGGAAGGCCTCGAAAAGGCCGGGATTCGCTGCGAGAAGGTGAATCTCGCGGCCGGCGACTTCACGGCCCTGCCAACGGATTTCGACTATGTCCTCAACTTGGCGGTGGCCAAGAGCGGAAGCTGGGACAAAGACCTGGCGGCCAACGCCGAGTCGGTCGGCCTGCTGATGGCCCACTGCCGCAACGCAAAAGCCTTCCTGCATTGCTCGTCGGCCGCCGTGTACGACCCGCCGGGCGACGACCCCCGCAGCGAGCGGTCCGCCCTCGGCGACAACCACAAGCCGCTGTTTCCCACCTACTCGATCTCCAAGATCGCCGGGGAGGTGGTCGCGCGATCGGTGGCGCGCATCGTCGGCGTGCCCACCACGATCGCCCGGCTCAACGTCCCCTACGGCGACAACGGCGGATGGCCGTTCTATCACATGGAGATGATGCTGGGCGACATCCCGATTCCCGTTCCACCCGGTGAGCCCGCCCGCTACAACCCGATTCACGAGGACGACATCATCGCGACCATTCCCAAGCTGCTCGAGGTCGCGTCCGTTCCAGCGACCACGGTCAATTGGTGCGGCGACCAGACGGTCAGCCTGCAGGAGTGGTGCGACTACCTCGGCTCACTCGTCGGCAAGGAGCCGATCTTCGAGGCGAGCGAACAAGCGCTGCGCGGCAACCCCACCACGATCGACCGCATGCACGAACTCATCGGCGGCACCTCGGTCGACTGGCGCGACGGAATCCGCCGCATGGCGGCGAAATTTCACCCGGAGCTCGTCGCATAGACGCGCCGACCATCGACTTGTGGTGCCGATTTCTTGAAGTAGTCCCCGACGACTCGACGTTCGGCGGCCGAGCCGATCGTGCTTGACCAGCCGTGTGCACAATGCTAAGCAAGTGCTCAGCACTGAGCGCATGGGGCGCCGGGGCGCCACGACTGGCAATACGAAAGGGATCAGATGACGGTGCAGGCGGTACTGGACGACATTCGCAAGCGCCCCGGAACGGGTGACGTCATCGCGGTCATCGATCCCGCCACCGAGGAGACCATCACCGAATTCACCGACTGCGGGCAAGAGGCGGTTGACGAGGCCGCCGCGCGGGCGAAGGCGACGTTCGAGTCGGGGATCTGGTCAGAGCTTCCGGGCCGCGAGCGAGCCAAGATCCTGTGGCGGATCGGGGAGTTGATCGACGAACACGCCGAGGAGTTCGCCCAGCTCGACTCGCTCAACACCGGCATGCCGCTGCTGCAGGCACAGTTGCAGATGTCGACCTGTTCGGAGTTCTTCCGCTACTACGCCGGCTGGTGTTCGAAGATCAACGGTGTCGCGTACGACGTCAAGACCGACGGCATCGCGACCGACAACTACGTCAACATGCACGCCTACACGCTCAAAGAGCCGTACAGCGTGGTGGGCCTGATCTTCCCGTGGAACGGCCCGATCTTCAACGCCAGCGCGAAGCTTGCCCCGGCACTGGCCGCGGGCGGCAGCCTGCTCGTCAAACCGGCCGAGGAGACGCCGCTGTCGGCGCTGCTGTTGGACCGACTCGTCCACGAGGCCGGCGTGCCCGAGGGGGTGGTCAACCTGTTGACCGGCTACGGCCACACCGCGGGCGCCGCGATCACCGCACACCCCGATGTGCAGAAGGTCGCCTTCACCGGCTCGACCGAGGTCGGCAAGGAGATCGTGCGGGCCTCGGCGGACAACCTGAAGAAGGTCACGCTCGAACTCGGCGGGAAATCGCCGGTGCTGATCTTCGACGACGCGAACCTGGACAACGCCATCATGATGGCGTCGCTGGGCATCTTCGTGCACTCCGGCCAGGGCTGCGTGTGCGGGTCGCGCATCTTCGCCCAGCGCGGCGTCTACGACCGGGTCGTGGAAGGCATTGCGATGATGGCGAATTCGTTCAAGCTGGGCGCCCCCAGCGAGGAGGGCTGCGTCAGCGGGCCGCTGATCAGTCAGAAGCAGCTGACCCGGGTCATGGGCTTCATCGACGAGGGCATGAAAGACGGCGTGGAGGTGGTCACCGGCGGCCACCGGCTGGACCGCAAGGGCTACTTCGTCCACCCGACGGTGCTTACCAACGTCGACACCAGCATGCGGCTGTACCAACAGGAGATCTTCGGTCCGGTGGTCACCATCCTGCCGTTCGACGACGAGGACGAGGCCGTGGCGCTGGCCAACGACACCACCTACGGCCTGGCCGCCACCGCATGGACGGAGAACCTCGGCCGGGCCCACCGCATCATGCGGCGACTGCAGGCCGGCAGCGTCCAGGTCAACTGCCAGCTGGTCTTCGACCACGATGTGCCGTTCGGCGGGTATAAGCAGTCCGGCTGGGGTCACGAGTTCGGTAAAGAGGGCCTCGAGATCTACCTGAAGACGAAGTCGGTGTGGGCCCAGCTCTAAACCTGTTGTCGCACAAGGAAGTCCCGGACCGACCAGGTCCGGGACTGCTCCGATGCCCGTCGGACGTGTCAAGATCCCTTGCGGTAGCGAGTGAGGAACCCGACGGCGGCCACCGCGGCGACGGTGCCGATCACGGCCCACAGCACCAGCTGGAAGGCCATCGCGCCGAAAAACCAGCCGAAAGTCATTCCGATATAAAGCATCCAGATCACCCGGTAAAAGCTCCAGACCGCCAGTAGGCCGGTGCTGATCCCGATGTACAGGCTCCGTTGGCGATCGACGCGGTTGATCTGTTCTTGGATGCTGGTCGGCACGATGTTCATTGCTGTCTTCCTTTCCTGGGGCGCCGCCTTGAGTGGCGGCGTCGTTGCGGTAAGTACAGAGCCGCAAGGCGGCTACCGATCCCAATCGGCTGCCGCCGACCGCACCGCCGATTCCGCGCCGCAACCCTCGCGTGCGCTCTACGCTGCACAGGAGGCCTGGAGAAGGGTTGCCTCGATGAACATGCCCCGCGTGGCCCTAATCTGGGTCGCCCTGCTGACTGCGCTGATCGCAACCCCGTCGGGCGGCCCCGCGGGCGCCGACCCGCCGTCCACCGAGGTGATCACCGTGATGGCCGTCGGGCCTGGCGGCGAAGCGATGAACGGCTACAAGGTCGCATCCGGACCGGGCAACGTCGGGCGGGCCGACAACTGCTCGCAACCGTCGCCGTCGGCGGTTGAAGACAACGTCTACTACTGTTCGCCGAGCGCGGCCGGAGCCGGCACCTGCTGGCCCTCAACCCCGGGATCTCTTCTGTGCGTTGATGATCCGTGGGACCTGCGGATGCACCGGGTGATGTTCGACGGCCAGCTTCCGCCCGTGCATTCGACGGCCAATCCGGACCCGTTCGCGCTCGCCCTCGACGACGGGACGCACTGCCTGCTGCGCAACGGCGGCGCGTGGGGTGGGCGCGCCGACGGATACGTCGGCGTCTACGGTTGCGGCGGCAGCGGCGGGAGCGACCCTGCCGTGTTGTGGCTGCCCAGCCAGGGCGCAGGAACCTGCATCGACCGCTCATCGCCGGTGTGGACCGTCAAAGTCGGTCGCCTGGGCGCGCCCGACGCCGTCCTTGCACCGCCTGCAACCCGCGCGGTAACGGCCGCCTGGTTCGCCGGAGGCAGGGCCGGGCAGTAGGGCGGCGCCGGTACTGCTATAACGCAACGTATGTCTGGTCCATCGCACACCATTACCCATGTTTCCGATACGGCCCGGTGGACGGCGTTACACAGGGCAACCGAATCGGCCCGCCCCGATGCGCTGTTCCGTGACCCGCTCGCGGAACGCCTCGCCGGTGAACACGGCCGCGCGATCGTCGACAACTTTCCCCGATCCGATCGCAACGGCTGGTGGCTGGTCGCACGCACCAAGCTGATCGACGACGCCATCGCCGACGCTCTCGCGCACGGCTGCGATCGCGTGCTGAATTTGGCCGCCGGCCTGGACACCAGGCCCTACCGCCTAGAGCTCCCGTCCGAGCTCACCTGGATCGAGGCCGATCTGCCCAAGCTGCTCGCGGAGAAGACGCAAGCGCTCACCGACCAAACCCCCCACTGCCGACTGACCCGGACTGCCGTCGACCTCGCCGACCCGCAGGCCCGAGACGCGTTTCTCAACGACGCGCTGGACGGCGCGACGAAGGCCTTCGTGCTGACCGAGGGATTGTCGATGTATCTGGAGACCTCCGACGTCGCGGCGCTTTCGGGTGCGATCCAGCGACCCGAGGTCGCCTGGTGGATGCTCGATTTCGCCTTTCCCGGGCTGAAAAGGAGAATCAACAAGAACGTCGCGGGAATTTCGCAGAACGCGCCGTTCAAATTCGCTCCCGAGAACGGGCTGGCCTTCTTCGAAGACCTGGGCTGGCGGACCGTCGAAGCCGAATCGGTGCTCGAGACCGCCAACAAGCTCCACCGCTTACCCGTCTTGATGCGGCCACTCACGTGGCGACGATCGGATTTGCGCCGGCCAGGCCGCAAACCCACGTCTGCGGTCGCCCTGCTGACCCACTAGAGGCTCAAGCGCTTACCCCGCAGCGATACCTACCAGACGCGGATCCAGTCAACGAGCATGTCGGCGGGGTAGCTGCCCGACCCGGGATCGCCGCCGCCGGAACCGGCCACCGCCAAGTTGAACACCGGGTACACCGTGTAGCCCGCTCCGTTGAAGGGCCAATCCGGCAGCGAGCTCGCCGGCACGTCGAAGTAGGGCGCGGCGCCGTCGACATAGTCCTTCCAGAAGCGGATGCCGGCCTGATCCCATTGGCAGCGCCAGGTGTGCCAGGCACTGTCCACCGCGATGTTGTGGGTCTTCCACTCGCCGCCGTTGGCTTTGGCGTGCACGGTGGTTGCCGACGGCCAACTGCCGTTGCCGTACCACTCCATGACGTCGATCTCGCCCTGATCGTCATTGCCCAGCCAGTAGGCCGGCCACGCGCCGGCGGTGAGGCAGTTCAGCTTGATCCGGGTTTCCCAGGTGTGGCCGACGCCGCCGCGCCACAGGCTCTGCACCTTGCCGCTGAAGTAGGTGGGGCCATCCTTGGCCGCGCGCAGGACGAGGTTGGAATTGCCGTCCAGGAACACGTTGCGGCGATCGTCGCGGTACTGCCCGATGTGCTCTGGCAGCTCCCAGTAGGTGGGATCTTTGATCGTCTCGCGGGCTTTGGCCACCGCCCACTTGGAAGCGTCGGGCGCCGAGCCGGCCGGACCGTCGAACTCGTCGGAAAAGATGTAGGACCCGGCCTGGCCGCTGGGGGCGGCGGGGGGCGGTATCCGCCCGGCAGGCTCATCCTGTCGGGACGGGTAGGCCCAGGCCTTCGGCCCTGGCAGCGCGGCCGCCAGCACTCCGATCCCGGTTGTCAGGATCATGCGGCGGCGATCGATCTCCGGCATAAGCAAGGGACCCTAGCAGCCCACCCTGCCTGAGGTTAAAACGGGAATTCTGTCGGTGCCCGTCGCTATGGTTCTGATTGCGGTCGGACCAGCAGGGACGACAGCACGGCAGTGGCAACGGATTACGCTCGCAAATTCACGGCCAATTCTCATCTTGACAGATGGTTTGGTCTCAGGATATGGCGGGCATTCTGGAATCACGATCCGATAACCACACTGTTGTAGCTTTTGCGGGTGGTACTGAGAGGAGTGACGATCGTGGCAAATACACCAGAAGGCACGGTTATATTCCTTCACTCCCATCCGGCCTGGATCGCCGCGCAGCGGCGGGAACGCGAACGTAATGACGCAGTGCGGCGTCATCCTTCATTTCGCGCCCGTCAGCGCGCCGCAGCCTCTGGTAACCCGGTCGTTCCGATGGTCCGCAATTTGAAGCTTTACTCCAGCGGCAATACGCCCGCCTGAATTCGCCACTAAATTGCGGCGGTCCACAATCCCGCCGCACTTACCCCCACTCGCGAGCAATCAACGGATCGCCGGCCGGATAGGCCTCGAATATCTAGCGGGCTCGATGTCGAGCTGTGTCAGCTCCGCACGGCGGCCGACCCGCCCATGTCAGTCACTTCCGGATGTCGCGGCGCCGATGTCAAGGACACCGCCGCCATTCGGGTCGTCGATTTCGACGACCGGGTCGTCGACATCGTCGAATTCCAGCCGCAATGCGCGGGACATGATGGCGTGCATTACGTACATGGTGGTGGTGTAAGTGAATTCGAGTATCTCGGTGTCGGTGAAGACCTCACGTAACTGAGCGAACAACCGCTCGGGTACCCGACCATGTTGGCCCGCAAGGCAATCCGCGTACGCCAGCAATAACCTCTCGGTGTGATCGAAACAGTCGGCGGTCTCCCACGACGGTATTGCCGCAATTTTCTCCTCGGACAATCCCGCCGACCGGCACGCTTTGCAGTGCTGCGAGAACACGAATTGACTGCCGACCACCCAGCCCGCCCGGATCTGGCCCAATTCCCGGTGATCGGCCCGGATGGAGACCTCTTCGCGATAGAGGCGGAAGCCGCGGACGGCATGGCGCAGGGCGGCGGGTGACTGCGCCATCACCGTCCACCAATTGCCGGGGGTGCCACCGATGGTGCCCGGCTCGGCCACCGGATCACGATCGCCGAACATGAAGTCATACATCTTCAGCGTGAATTCGTCGCCGACGTCACTCCGCGGGATCGGCTTCAGACGCGGCATTGCGTCTCCTCTCGGCTGGCGGCGAGATCGTGCAAGCGTTGCCCAACTCGCTCAGAGCTTGCTGGCGACGAAGTCCGCCGCCTGGTTGGCCATGCCCGCGTCGATGTAGGCGCCCGCGAGGTGCTGTGGCCAGTTTTCCTTCCAGGTGTTCGGGTCGGCCGGGTTGCAGACGGGATCCGCGCCGTGGCACAACTCGATGGTCCGGTCGTTGTAGGTCGGGTTGAAGTTGGTGATCGGACCGACCCACTGGCTTCCGTTGCCGAACAGCGCGACGGCGGCGATGTGCTGATCGGCGCCGGGCGGCAACGGGCTGTCGAACCCGAACGCGCCGATGGGCGCCGCCAGCACGACGTCGGTGACCGCCGCGCCCAGCGAGTATCCGCCCAACACCAGGCGGGTGTCGGGGCAACTGTTGATCATGTCCTGGACGTGGTGGCTCATGTTGTTGGCGCCCTGGGCGACCTCGGTGTCGGCCGGATACTGCACGGCGTACACGCCAACGGTCCGGTTCACCTTGTTGCGCACATCGCTGATGAACGCGTTCCCCAGCACGCCTGGGCCGGGTGATTCGTTACGGCCGCGGGCGAACACGATCTGGACCGGCGGGCAGTTGGCGGCCGCGGCCGATGGGACCGGCCCCGGCACCCCGGGGGGAAGCACCGCGGCGGGCAGCATCAGGGCGGCCGCGGCCGTGACCGCGGCGAGGCCAACACCTGCAAAGTTGCGGAGAAGCAAGGCGCGCACGCAGATGATGGTAGAGCGAACCTTCTCCGCGCGCTGGGGAGCCGGTGCACAGACCGCAGGTGATCGCTCACCGCGAACACCGACCACGGCGCCGGCGGTGTCCAGCGAGACGATAGGTTCAGCTGATGAGTCACGTCGACGCGAATGCGCCCGAGCGCTTGTTCGCGCTGGCCGAACAGGTCCAAGGTTTCATGCCGGCCGACGAGGGGCGGGCGCTGTACGACGCGGCGCTGCAGTACCTCGGGGGCGGAATCGGCGTCGAGATCGGCACGTACTGCGGCAAATCCACCCTTTTGCTGGGCGCAGCGGCGCAACAAACCGGCAGCGTGCTCTACACGGTCGACCACCATCACGGCTCCGAGGAGCACCAGGCCGGGTGGGAATATCACGACGCGTCGATGGTGGACGACGTGACGGGATTGTTCGACACGTTGCCGACGTTTCGTCGTGCGCTCGACACCGCCCGACTGGACGACCACGTCGTCGCGATCGTCGGCAAGTCACCGCTGGTGGCGCGGGCATGGCGCGCACCGCTGCAGTTTCTGTTCATCGACGGCGGCCACAGCGAAGCGGCCGCGAACCAGGACTTCGACGGCTGGGCCAAGTGGGTCGACACCGGTGGGGCACTGGTCATCCACGACGTGTTTCCCGACCCGAAGGACGGCGGGCGGCCACCGTATTACATCTACTGTCGCGCACTCGATTCCGGGCAGTTCCGGGAGGTATCAGCGACGGGATCGCTGAGGTTGCTCGAACGTGTCAGCGGCCGGCCGGGGGGACAGGTCTAGCGAGTCACCGGCCTGGGCCGGTGCCGACGCATTCGCAATCGAAGTCGGTCTGCAGGCCCAACGGCAGCTCGTCGCCGCGGAAGATTCCCGCGCCGCCAGTCGTGTTCGACAGGGCGTCCGCCGCCAGGATCATCGCCGCGCCAGTCCAGGTGGTGCGCTCCTCGGGCCAGCGCTTGCCGTCGGCGAAAACCAGTCCCGTCCAATACGATCCGTCGCCTTCGCGAAGATGCTGCATCGCGGCGAACTGCCGGTGCGCATCTGCGTGGTGTCCGATCGCGTCCAGCGCCATCACCAGCTCGCAGGTTTCGGCACCGGTCACCCACGGACGATCGCCGACACACCGGATGCCCAGGCCGTCGACCACGAACGCTTCCCACCGCTGCCTGATGCGCGCGGCCGCCGCCGGCCCGCGCAGTGCGCTACCGAGGATGGGGTAGTACCAGTCCATCGAGTAGCGGTCCTTTTCGGTGAACGCCTCGGGGTGCGCGGAGATGGCATGACCCAGGCGGCCCAGCGCCAACTCCCACTCCGGCTGCGGATCTCCGACCAGAGCTGCCAAGGCAAGCGCGCATCGGATGCTGTGGAAAATGCTGGAGCATCCGGTCAGCAACGCTTCCGGCAGCACACCGGATTCGCTGCGCGCCCAACCGATCTCGCCATAGCCGACTTGCATGTCGATGACGAAGTCGATCGCTTTGTGCACCACCGGCCACATCTCGATGCCGAACGACTCATCACCGGTAACCAGCACGTGATGCCACACACCGGCGCCGATGTACGCGCAGAAGTTGCTGTCGCTGTTGGCGTCTTCGACGGCGCCGGCGCGAAACTGGATGGGCCACGAGCCATCGGGACGCTGCGTGTGGCGGCTCCACTCGAAGGCCGCGCGCGCCGGCTCAAGCAGTCCGGCGGTAGTGAGCGCCATGGCGCACTCGATGTGGTCCCATGGATCGGTGTGCCCGCCATCGAACCAGGGAATGGCGCCCGATGGTTCTTGTGCGGCGGCGATAGAACGCGCGGTCTGTCGGCATTGTTCGGGAGTCAGGACACCCGGAACTGCGGGCGGGTTAGACCGATGCAACTGAATACTCTTCAGTCACTTGGCTTTTCGCCTCCTGCCGTTTGACGAAGTACATGGCTACGCTCTTGCCCACCAGCGGATTGAGTAGCGACTCCGCCAACTGGGTGACCTTTGGCCGCTGCATCAGGTCCCACACCAGCAGCTTGTGGTAGGCGGTGACCGCACGGTGGTCGGCGTTTTGCACACCGACAGCGCATTTGAGCCACCAGAAGGGGGAGTGCAGCGCGTGGGCGTGGTGGGTGTGCGTCAATTCCATTCCGCAGTCGGAGATCTTGCCGCGCAATTCACTGGCCCGGTAGATGCGTACGTGGCCGCCCTCGTTGCTGTGGTACTCGTCGGACAGCATCCAGCACACCTGCTCTGGCAGCCACCGCGGTACGCTGACGGCCAGCGTGCCACCGACTTTGAGCACCCTGATGAGCTCGGCGATCGCCACGTCGTCCTGAGGAATGTGCTCCAGGATCTCCGACGCGATGACGCAGTCGAACGTCTGGTCGGCGTAGGGCAACTTCAGCGCGTCACCGACGACCACCGTCGCAGACGCCCCAGCGGGTGCCTCGCCGGTTTCGGCCATCGCGCGCAAGATGGTCTCGACCGAACGCAATTCGGCCTCGTCATGATCGAAGGCGACGACGTCGGCGCCACGCCGATACGCCTCGAAGGCATGCCGGCCGGCACCGCATCCGACGTCGATGACCTTGGTCGACGGTCCGATTCCGAGCCGGTCGAAATCGACGGTCAGCATGACGCTCCGCTCTGCGCGCTGCGTGCGATCGCCCGCTCGTACACCCGCACGGTCTGAGCGGCCACGGCTTCCCAGCTGAAGACGTTGACGGCACGAGCGCGGCCCGCCTTGCCGAGGCTGCGGCGCTTTTCCGGGGAGTCGAGCAGTTCACCGAGCGCGCTGGTCAGCGCATCCACGTCGGCGGGCGGAACCAGTTCGGCGCAGGCACCGTCCGTCCCAAGGACTTCCGGCAGCGCTCCGACCCGGCTGGCGACGATCGGGGTGCCACTGGCCATGGCTTCCACCGCGGGCAGCGAAAACCCTTCGTAAAGCGAGGGAATGCAGGCCACTTCCGCGGACGCGAACAAAGCGGCCAACTCGGCGTCGGACAGCCCGCTGGTGATGTGCACGATGTCGGAGATCCCGAGTTCGGCGATGAGTTTGTGGGTCGGGCCATTCGGCTCCACCTTGGCGACCAACCGCAACTCGAGGTCCCGGACAGTGCGCAACCGGGCGACCGCCTGCAGCAGGGTGCGGACGCCCTTCAGCGGGGTATCCGCGCTGGCGATCGCGATGATGCGCCCGGGCTCGCGGGGACCGGAACCCGGTTTGAACAGCTCGGTGTTGACCCCCAGCGGGACGACATGGAGTTGCTCCGGTTCGACGCCGAAGTCGGCGATGATGTCCGCGGCCGACGATGACGAGACGGTCAACAGGTCGGGGATGTGCCGGGCGACCTCCTGCTGCATGTCCAAGAACCCATACCAGCGGCGCACCAACGGCTTTCGCCACCATCGTGCGGCGGCCAGGTCCAGCACCCGATCCCGGGTGATCGGGTGGTGCACGGTGGCGACGACGGGAAGCTCCGCCTCGGCGATGCTGAGCAGTCCGGTGCCCAGGCTCTGATTGTCGTGTACGACGTCGAAATCCGTTGTCCGCTGGGCAAGTAACCGCGCGGCCCGCATCGTGAACGTCCGCGGTTCGGGAAATCCCGCGGTCCAGGTGGTGAGCAATTCCAGGAGGTCGATGGAGTCTCTAATCTCGCTGGGCCGCGGCACCCGGAAAGGGTCCGGTTCCCGGTACAGATCAAGGCTCGGCACCTCGGTGAGCCGGACCCGCGGATCGAGCAGGTCAGGATACGGCTGCCCGGAAAACACCTCGACGTCGTGACCGAGTTCGACCAGGCCGTGGCTGAGATGGCGCACGTAGACGCCCTGTCCGCCGCAATGGGTCTTACTACGGTAGGACAGCAGGGCAATTCGCATACTCAACTCTTCTTTGCTGGAAAATGACCGCGGATTGGCGCCGAATACATCGCGGTCAACGGGCTCCCGAACTCCGTGACAGCAAATTGGACATGTGTCCAGACTATAGTTCGATCACCTAATCGAGCGCAACGAGGCCGAGATCCGCCGTCCCGTGCGCAGGCGACCTTCGGGATGTCCGACACGCAAAGATCATGCCACTGGTCAGCGGCCGCTTTCTTCTCGGCCGGTCGGCTTCGAACGCGCGGTGCCGGCGGGTTGACCGGCGAAGATCGGCCTAAAGACGCTGCGGGCTTTTGTTACCATCGCGCGGTGCGGGATTCGGCCGGACGGGTCGGGGGCGATCAGCGATCGCCTTCGCGGCGCGACGTCCTCAGATACGCCGCCTTGACCCCGGCCCTGGTGAGCCTGGGCGCGCTGGTCCAAGGCCCCGGCGCCCCTACGGCGTCAGCCGCGGGCATGCAGCTGATCGATTTCGCCGAGCGCAGGATCGCCCCGGACGAGATCAAGTCGGCAGGCTACGACGGCGTGGTGAATTACGTGTCGCTGTCGCGGCCGGGCGCCAACTTCGAGGCCAAACCGCTGACAAAGGACTACGCCGACGCGCTGCGCGCGGCGGGGCTGCAGATCGTCAGCAACTTTCAGTACGGCAAGCCCGGCTGGCCGGACCCGTCGGATCTCACGCGCGGGTACGACGGCGGCGTGGCCGACGCCCATAGCGCCATGCAGTTGCACTCCGCGGCGGGAGGCCCGAATTCGGCCCCTATCTTTTTCAGCGTCGATGACGCCATCGACTCCAACACGTGGAATACGCTTGCGGTGCAATGGTTTCGGGGAATCAACTCGGTGTTGGGCGTGGGCCGCACCGGCATCTACGGGGATGCCCAGGTGTGCGGGTGGGCGATCAGAGACGGCGTCATCGGCCCGTCCACGAGCGCCGGACACCAATGGGCGTGGCAGACGAGGGCCTGGTCGCACGGCGATCGCGAACCCGCGGCGGTGCTCTACCAAACGGTCGTCAACAGCCCGGGGAATCCGGGCCCGCTGCTGGGTGGCATCAATGTCGATGTCGACGACGTCCTCGCCGCCGACTTCGGCCAGTGGGATCTCGCCCGCTGACCCGACGTCCCTCTTCTACACGAGAAATAAACCACTGCGACCGATTGCGGCGTGTCGTGTGCGTGGTTTAAGTGTCGCGAGATCACCGAACGAAGCATCACCAAAGAAGCGACGCCCCGCGGGGCCGATGACCCGCGGGGCGTCGTTCGGTATCCGGGAAATTACTTGAGGTCGAACCGGTCGTTGTTCATGACCTTCACCCACGCGGCGACGAAGTCCTCGACGAACTTGCCGTGCGCGTCGTCCTGGGCATAGACCTCGGCCAATGCGCGCAACACCGAGTTCGAGCCGAAGACAAGATCAGTCGGGGTCGCGGTCCACTTGAGCGCCCCGGAGGCCCGGTCGTGCCCTTCGTAGACGTTCTCCGCGGTCTCCGACGCCTTCCACTCGGTGTTCATGTCGAGCAGGTTGACGAAGAAGTCGTTCGTCAACGCGCCCGGCCGGTCGGTGAACACACCGTGCTTGCTGCCGCCGTGGTTGGCGCCCAGGGCACGCAGCCCGCCGACCAGCACCGTCAACTCGGGGCCGGTCACACCCAACAGGTACGCCCGGTCCAGCAACAGCTGCTCGAGCGGGGCCTTTTCACCCGGCCGCGCGTAGTTGCGGAACCCGTCGGCCCGTGGTTCGAGCACCGCGGCGGCTTCCACGTCGGTGGCCTCCTGAGACGCGTCGGTTCGCCCGGGGGCGAAGTGCACCGCGATCTCGTAGCCCGCGTCCTTGGCGGCCTTCTCGACCGCCGCGGAACCCGCCAGCACGATCAGGTCGGCGATCGAGATCTTCTTGCCGTCGGAAGCCGAGGCGTTGAAGTCCTGCTGGATCTGCTCCAGGACGGGCAGCACCTTGTCCAGTTCGGACGGCTCGTTGACCTCCCAGCTCCGCTGCGGCTCGAGGCGAAGCCGCCCGCCGTTGGGACCGCCACGCTTGTCGGTGTTGCGGTAGCTGATCGCCGCGGACCAGGACGTCTTGACCAGCTGTGGGATGGAGAGACCGGACGCGAGCACCTTGCTCTTCAGGTCGGCGATGTCCTTCTCGTCGACGAGCGCGTGCTCGACGGCCGGCACCGGGTCCTGCCACAGCTGCGGCTCGGGAATCCAGGGCCCCAGGAAGCGGGAGACCGGCCCCATGTCGCGATGCAGCAGCTTGTACCACGCCTTGGCGAAGGCGTCGGCCAGCTCCTCGGGGTGGTCGAGCCAGCGCCGGGTGATGTCGCGGTAAATCGGGCTCTCCCGCAACGAGATGTCGGTGACCAGCATCGTCGGGGCGCGCCCCGGCCCACCGAATGGGTCGGGGATGGTCCCCGCGCCGGCGCCGTCCTTGGCGGTGAACTGCCAGGCCCCGGCGGGGCTCTTGGTCAGCTCCCACTCGTAGCCGTACAGCGTCTCCAAGAAGGAGTTGTCCCACTTGGTAGGCGTCGGCGTCCAGACGACCTCGAGGCCGCTGGTGATGGCGTCCTTGCCCTTGCCGCTTCCGAACGAGCTCTTCCAGCCCAGCCCCTGCTGTTCGATCGGGGCGGCTTCCGGCTCGGGGCCGACCAGGTCGGCGTCACCGGCGCCGTGGGTCTTGCCGAAGCTGTGGCCGCCGACGATAAGAGCGGCGGTCTCCTCGTCGTTCATCGCCATCCGGCCAAAGGTCTCGCGGATGTCGATCGCGGCCGCGATCGGGTCCGGCTTGCCTTCGGGGCCTTCGGGATTCACGTAGATCAGACCCATGGTGGTGGCACCGTAGGGCTGCGCGAGGTCGCGTTCGCCCGAGTAACGCTTGTCGGTGCCCAACCATTCTTCCTCTTCACCGAAGAGGATCTCTTCGGGCTCCCACACGTCTTCGCGGCCGAAGGCGAAGCCAAACGTCTTGAATCCCATCGATTCCAGCGCCGTGTTTCCCGCGAAGAGCAGCAGATCCGCCCAGGAGATCTTGTTGCCGTACTTCTTCTTCAACGGCCACAGAAGCCTGCGCGCCTTATCCAGGCTCGCGTTGTCGGGCCAGCTGTTGAGCGGGGCGAAGCGCTGCATGCCCTGGCCGCCACCACCGCGACCGTCATAGATGCGGTAGGTGCCGGCGGCGTGCCAGCTCATCCGGATGAACAGGCCGCCGTAGTGGCCGTAGTCGGCGGGCCACCAATCCTGCGAGGTCGTCAGCAGCTTGATCATGTCGGCCTTGAGCGCCTCGACATCGAGCTTGGCGAACTCCTCGGCATAGTCGAAGTCCTCACCGAGAGGATTGGACTGCGCGACATGCGGATGCAGGCGTGACACGTCGACCTGGTTGGGCCACCAGTCCTGGTTCGTCCGTGGAGCGTTCGACTTCGGTTGCGGCGAAGGGATTGCTGGGTTTTCGCTTTCGCTCGTGCTTGCCGACCCGGCGTCGGGGTTTGGTGGGCGGCTTGCGGATGTATCAGATGACACAGCATTCCTTTCGAGGGTGGGTGAATCGGGCTGCGATCACGGGCTGTGATCTAAGAACCTGTGGCCGAGCAGTCGGCACACAGGCCCCAGTAGATGACTTCGGCCTCGTCGAGTACGAAGCCATCAAGAACGTTGTCGTCGTCCGAGGGCGTCAGACACGGAGCGTCGCCGACGGCGCAGTCGATGTCGGCGATGATCCCGCAGGAGCGGCAGACGACGTGGTGGTGGTTGTCGCCGACGCGCGATTCGTAGCGCGCCACCATGCCCAGGGGCTGGATGCGCCGAACCAGGCCCACGGTGGTCAGCGCGTTGAGAACGTCATAGACGGCTTGGCGCGAGACCTCGGGGAGGCCGACTCTGACGGCCGAAAAGATCGTTTCGGTGTCGGCGTGCGGATTGGCGTCGACGACTTCCAGCACGGCAACCCTGGGCCGCGTCACCCGCAAATCGGCCATCCGCAACCTATCCGCGTAATCGGCCGTCGACGACACGCCACCAATATGACGCACTTATCTGGAACGAGTCAAGACTTTATTGTGAAGTGGGGCACAACTTCGGGTTACGAATGAGCTAGCTCACGCGAACGTCAGGTCGGCTTCAGCGCGCTGCCTTTGCGCCACTGGTCCCAGCTGAGCGTCCAGTCGCCGTTCTGCGCCAACGTCAGAGGAGGTCCGCCGCTGTTGCGAACCTCGACGACGTCCCCGGGTACCGAAAAGTCGAAGAACCATTTCGCGTTGTCGGCATTGAGGTTCAGGCAGCCGTGCGACGTGTCGCGGTGTCCCTGAGCCCATACCGTCGCGTCGAGCTCGTGCAGATATATGCCGTCGCTGCTGATCTTGGTGGCCCAGTTGATGGTCTCGCGGTATCCGAGTCTGGAATTCTTGGGCAGGCCGAAGGTCGAGGAGTCCATGATGACGGGATTGCCCTTGTCCAAAACGGTGTAGATCCCGGAGGGGGTCCACAGCGAGATCGCCTTGCCGCCGACGTTTTCGGTGCCGCCCATTCCCATGGACGTAGGCATCGTGCGTTGCAGGTTCCCGTTGCTGAAGACGCTGACCTGATGGGTCGCGTCGTCGGCGATCGAGACGTGCGCATCGCCGATACGGAACGACACCTTGGTGTCGTCTTGCCCGAATAGGCCATCGCCCAGGGCTATTCCGTAGATCTTCGCCTCGGCGGTGACGTTTGTGCCCGGCGCGTAGTAATGCTCGGGCCGCCAGTGCGCGTTCTGATCGTCGACCCAATACCAGGAACCCTCTACTTTGGGGTCGGTGGTCACCGACAGCTGCCGCTCGGCGGCGGCACGATCGGCGATCTTCTCATCGAAGTGCGCCACGATCACCGTTCCGACACCGTAGGTGCCGCCGTCGCGCAACGCGGCTTCCGACGTGGTGGTGAACGACACCTTGGTCTGGTTGGACGGTTTCAGCGTGGAGAACGACGAAACCTGTTTGGCCGCAACACCGCCGACACCGCTGCTGGTGATCGTCAGCGTGTAGGTGCGCCCGTAGCCCAGTGGGACGGTGGGCTTCCACACCGCGTTGTCCGGCGTCATGACGCCCTCGATCGGTTTGCCGCTCTCGTTGACCATGTCGACGCTTGTCAGCGTCCCGTTGTCGGCTTTGACCGTGACCGGGGCGACCGGGTCGACGTCATGCGCGTCGGCGCTAGGAGTGATCGTTATTTGGGCTGGCCCAGCGGTTTTCGCGGGCGCGCCGCCCTGCCCGCAGTGACCGCCCAGGCAATGTGAGGTCGCAACGTATATCGCGGCCACCGCAGCGACGATCACGCAGACCGCAAGCAAGAGTCGGCGAGGCCGACTGACCCGCAGGATTCGGCCGGCGAGCTGATCGCTGTTCTTGGACATCATGAAGCTGCCGAATCCCTGCTTTCTGGTTCTCGCAGGCCTGAGAATCCTGCCCCGGCGAAGTCGATGTTGTAGATGAGGTATCCCGCGACATGCGGTTTTCAAACCGCCCGGGATGACGCGGGCCTGCAACCGGCTTCCGCGAGAGATCATGGCTGCATGGTCGATGAGGAACTCGACGGCCTCTATGACGTGCCGCCGAAGGAGTTCACCGCGGAACGCGCCCGGTTGGCCGCCGCGGCGAAGGAACGCGGCGACGACGCGGCCGCCAAACGGATTTCCGGCATTAACAAGCCGACGACGGCGGCGTGGGTCATCAACCGGCTGGCTCTGCGGCACGCCGACACTCGGCAGCGGCTGGCCGATCTCGGTAAGCGATTGCGCGCCGCGCACTCGGCGATGGACGGCGGCCGCATCCGGGACTTGTCAGCCGAGCAACACAAGCTCATCGACGAACTCACCCGCAAGGCGCTGCAGGCGGCCGACCTGACGCAACCGTCGGCGACCGTGCGCGAAGGCCTGACCGGCACGCTGCAAGCCGCCATCGCCGACCCGCGGATCGGCGAACGGCTCGGGAGGCTGACCCGGCCCGAGCAGTGGTCGGGCTTCGGCGCCTTCGGCGACGCGGCGCCGGAAGCGGGGGACTCATCCAGCGAACCGGCGAAGCGGCGGATCACGCCGGGGCAGCGACGGCGCGAAAAACTGAGCGCGGCCCTTGCCACCGCGGAGCGCGCCAAAGCAGAGGCCGACGACCTGGTGGCCGAGCGACAAGCCGAGCGGGATTCCGCCCAACAGCGCCGCGACGCCGCGGCAAGGGCACTGCGGGCGGCCGAGCAGGACCTCAAGGGTGCCGAAAGGGACTATGCCAAGGCCCAGCAAGCCCGTCGGGCCGCTACGAAAGCTGTGACCGAGGCAACGAACCGATTGAAACGGGCCTGAATCCGGCGGAGCGTTTCCCCGCGCCCGGCCGGGGTATCAGCAAAGCCGTGACTTCTTTATGGATGACCGAACGAACCGAACAGCCTTGGGCCTCAAGCCAGCTTGACCAAGAGTCCGGGTCCGCCGATGTCATCGTCGTGGGCGCCGGCATCACCGGCCTGATGACAGCGGTCCTGCTGGCCCGCGCGGGCAAGGACGTGCTGGTGCTGGAGGCGCGCACGGTGGGGGCGTGCGCGACCGGCAACACCACCGCCAAGATCAGCCTGCTGCAGGGCAGCCAGCTCTCCAAGGTGCTGCCGCGGCATGGCAAGGACGTGGCACGCGCATACGTCGACGGCAATCGTGAGGGCCAGGAGTGGTTGCTGGACCACTGCGAGGCGAACGGCGTGGCCGTGCAGCGCGAGGATGCCTACACCTACGCCCAGTCGGTGCGGGGAGTCCCGAGGGCGCGAGCCGAACTCGCGGCGTGTCAAGCGGTCGGTCTGCCGGCGGTGTGGGACGACGATGCCGACGTGCCGTTCGCCTATCACGGCGGTGTGCGGCTGGCCGACCAGGCGCAGTTCGACCCGATGTCATTCCTCGACTCGTTGGTCGTCGAGCTGCTCGGTCGCGGTGGGCGGCTAATCGAGCACACGCGGGTGCGGCGGGTCTCTTGGCGCGGCAAGAAGGTGCGCGTGCACGTCAACGACGCCGCCCAGCGAGACGTCGAACTTCAGGCCGGCCAGCTGGTGCTCGCGACGGGCATCCCGATCCTGGATCGCGGCGGCTATTTCGCGCGGGTGAAGCCGAGCCGGTCCTACTGCTTGGCGTTCAAGGTTCCGGGCAACATCACCCGGCCGATGATGATCTCCACCGACTCGCCGACGCGTTCGGTGCGCTACGCGCCGGTCGCGGACGGGGAGCGGCTGATCGTGGGCGGCGCCGGCCACACCGTGGGCCGGGAGAAGAGTCCGTCCCAGGCGCTGAACGAGCTGTCGACGTGGACCCGCAAGCATTACCCGGGTGCGGTGCAGACCCATTTCTGGTCGGCGCAGGACTACACGCCCATCGACCATCTGCCCTATGTGGGCCCCATCCTGCCGAACAACGAAAGCATCTTCATCGCAACGGGTTTCAACAAGTGGGGGATGACCAACGGTCCCGCTGCGGCGTTGGCGCTGTCGAGTCGCATCCTGGGTGGGCGGATGGATTGGGCCCGCGCGTTCGCCAGCTGGAGTCCGCACGAGCTGACGGGCCTGACGACGGCCTTGCAGGCCAACCTCGAGGTCGGCTTCAACCTGACGAAAGGGTGGATCACGCCGGCGATCCGCACGCACCGCCGCAGCCCGGTCGACGGCGAAGGCGGGGTGGTGAGTGGCCCGCCGTGGCGTCTGGAGGCCCGCTGCCGCGTCGACGGGACCGAGCACCGCGTCTCACCTGTCTGCCCGCACCTGGGCGGGATCGTCAACTGGAACGACGCCGACAACGCGTGGGAGTGTCCGCTGCACGGGTCACGGTTCGCGCCCGACGGCACCCTGCTGGAAGGGCCGGCCACCCGCGACCTCACCGCCTAGACCTGCGGGTCAGCCGGCCTTTTGAAACACGAGCCAGCGCAGCTCTATTGGGGAATCGTCGCGCTCGAGATCGAACACATCGAGGCCGCCGGCCCAACCTTCGAACCAACCCGTCGGCGGCCAGGCCTCCGCCGGGACCCGCGCCTTCTCGTACTCGTAGGCGGGGTCGTCGGCGATTTGCTCGAGAGGTAGGCCGGCCGCGGCGGCCGTCACCTCGTCGCGGGTGAAGATCATACTGTTGCACTGCTGGCTCAGTTGCACCGCGACGTCGTCGGGAACGTAGCCGTCGCGCGCCAGGAAGGTGTTGAACACCAAACGCCCACCGGGCGCCAGGCAATCGGTGGCGAGGTCGAACATGCCGCGCAACTCGTGCGTCGTGCGGAAGTCGGACACCACTTCCGAAAGCACCATCAGCTGGTACTGCTCGCGTACGTCCTCCATCGCGGTGAAGACGTCGTCTTGAATGACGTTCACGCGCAACGATTCCCCGGTGGCTTCCGAAACCATCACCTCGGCGAACTTCGCGGTCAGCTCGACCGCATCGACCGGATGTCCGCGGCGCGCCAGCGCCAGCGCATTACGCCCTGTTCCCGCGCCGACGTCCAGCACCCGATAGGTCGAAGGGTCGTCCGCCTCGGCGGCCAGCGCCAGCACGCGTGCGTCCGGCTCGGTGCCGAACAGCGGCGGCGGGCGGATGTCCATCCACTGCTGGTAGTCGGCCTCAACCGTGCGCCAGTCGGCCTGGACGCGGAAATTCACGCCCTCCCCGAAAGGAGCGTGATACGAGATGAGGACGTCGGAACGATGGGATGCCCGGAAAGCCTTCGCCAGCTCCACTTCCAGCGCGGCCCGCAGGTGTGCGGACTGTTCGGGGGTGTACCAGACACCCAGGGTGGCGCAGACGTTGCCGCACAACAGGACGTACTCGTCGATCAGGGCCGGCACCGCCGGCACCCTGATCTGACCCTCGGCCGACAATCGACGGTACAACCGCCTGATCATCGCTTCGCGCAGCATCGACGGCTCGAACGATCTATTCGGCGGATCCTGCACCAGAACCTTCTACACGACCGGCGGAGTTTGCACCACCGCCGCGCAGGGGACGGGCGGTTCGCGCGCCCGATCAAACCGAGCGTGCCGTGCGGGCAGCCTCTTCGAGGAGATCGGCGGCGTAGGCAACGCTGTCGGCGGGTTTACTCATCTGCGCGGCGACCTCGTGGGCGCGAGCGGCGCATTGCGGAGTGAGGATGGTGCGTAGATCGGCGACCAGCGAGTCCAAAGTACTTTCCGAAAAGGCGCGTCCCGAACCAACTTTCATTTGTTCGACGGCGGCCGCCCACATCGGCTGGTCCCATACCGTCCACAGGATGAGGGTGGGGACTCCGGCGCGCAGGCCCGCGGCGGTGGTGCCCGATCCACCGTGGTGGACCACGGCCCGGCAGGCCGGGAAGACGGCCGCATAATTCATCGACCTCACCACTTTGACGTGGTCGAACGGCGGGACATCGGTGAAGTCATTGGCACCGCTGCAAATCAACGCCCGCTCACCCAACCGCCCGCAGGCCGCGCTGATCACCGCGACAGTCTCGGCGGGAGAGCTGACGGGCGTGCTGCCGAACCCGAAGTAGATGGGGGGCGTCCCACCCGCTATCCAGGACAAGACCTCGTCGTCGCTGTCAGTCGGCAACTCCAGCGTCAGCGAACCGACAAAAGGACGCCGGCCACCCGGTTCCAGCCATTCGGCGGCGGGCCCGGGCAGGCAGAGCTCGTCGTAAGTCTGGATTTCCAACACCTCACTCGCCGGACGCGCCGTCGACTCGGTTTCGGGCAAGCCAAGCGCGCGACGTTGGACGGCTTCGGCATCCTTCGTCATGCCCGAATACAGGGCGCTCGACGGCATGATCCGTGCCGGGAAAACGTGTAACGCGGCGAGCGGGATGCCTTGCTGTTCGGCGACATTGCCGGCCAGCGCCTGATCGTTCATGTGCGCCACCAGCAGATCGGCGCCCGTTGCCAAGGACGACAACGTCGCGCTTTTATCCATCCAGATCCGCGTCACGCGCTCGACAACGTGCGACAGTCCGCTGACGCCGGACTGGAGCGATCCAAGCAATTCCTGAGCCGCAGTCATCCCACGTTGCGTATCCGGCCCGTACCCGACGGCGGCGAGCCCCGTCGACTCGACGAAGGCGGTCAGGTTGGGGGGGACCGCCAGGCTCACCTGGTGCCCTCGGTTCATCAGCGCGCGGCCGACCGCGGCGCAAGGCTCGACGTCGCCGCGGCCCCCGTAGGCGACCAGCACGATTTTCATCAGCAGACCTCATTCGCAGGGATCCCACAAATCCAAGCAGAACGGACGTCGCGCGACCCGCTGGGAAGCCATCTCATCGAGCTGACCTGGCCTTTGCCGGTGCCAGGCGACTGGAAATCGGACCGGGGAAGTCGAGCAATGCGCGTTGCGCCCCGTTGAGAGCGGGCTGAGGGTGATTTGCGCAATACGCGCCTAACCCTTGCGAGTTTCCCTCGTCATGTGCAGGTAACCTATCGTTAACCCTCGGCAACAATTTCGCTGTATTGGTTGACGTGGGAGCACCTGCAAACGTGGAGACCGGTCCGCTAGCACTGGGGACGGCCCTATTCGGCTGTCTACTTCCGCGGCACTGGCGGCACCGGAGGGAATGCGATTTGTTTGCTGCTCGGTTGGCTACCCCCACACCACGCGCATCGGGGCCGTCGATGCCCTCGCGGCCCTGAAACGCGATCGGAGGAGAACGACATGGACTTCGCACTGCCGCCGGAGATCAACTCCGCGCGGATGTACGCCGGTCCGGGGTCGGGACCGATGCTGGCCGCCGCGATGGCCTGGGACGAGTTGGCCGCCGCGTTGCAATCGACGGCGACCTCGTACCAGGGCGAGATCACGGCCTTGACTTCCGGTCCGTGGGTTGGGCCGTCGTCGGCGTCCATGGTCGCAGCGATCACCCCTTACTTGGAATGGATGAGGACGACCGGCGCCCAGGCTGAAGAAACGGCCAACAAGGCCAGGGCCGCCGCGTTCGCCTACGAGACGGCGTTCGCCGAGACGGTGCCGCCGCCGGTGGTCACGGCCAACCGCACCCTGCTGGCGACGCTTGTCGCGACCAACATCCTCGGGCAGAACACGCCGGCGATCGCCACCACCGAGGCGGAGTACGCCGAGATGTGGGCGCGAGACACCGCGGCCATGATCGGCTACGCCGGTGCGACGGCCTCGGCCACCCGGGTGACACCGTTCACCCAGCCCGACCCGACCACCACCTCCGACGCCGGTCAATCCGAATCGGTGGCGAAGGCCGCCGCTACCGCCGCCGGAAGCACGCGCAACACCGTGGCCCAGCAACCGTTATCGGCGGTACCCAACCTGCTGACCAATGCGGCGGTGAACCCGGCCGCGGCCGCCGATCCGACGTCGTTGACGGACCTTCTGGGCCTGGAGAGCGACCTCATCGCCATCTTCCTCGACGCGCCGGCCAGCATCGCCGGCCTCACCGTCGACTCGCCTTCGGCCTCGATCGCCCTTCCCTTCGACATCGCCGGCGCGCTGACCGGTTTCCACACCGACGACATCGTCAGCGGTTGGGCCGGGGTGCAGTCCTGGCCGGGCACCGGCGCGGTGCCGCCCTCGCCATTCCCGGTGATCACCAACCCGGCGGGGGGATTCGGACCCCTGCTGTCGGCGGGGCTGGGTCAAGCGAACACCGTGGGTGGCTTATCGGTGCCGCCGGGATGGGCGGCGGCCGCTCCGGCGATCCGCCCGGCCGCCTTGGTGCTGCCGGCCACCAGCGCGGGGGCGGGCGCCGAAGTCGCCGCGGCCGCGGCCGCCGCCGCTCCCAGCGGCTCCGGGAGTCTGTTCGGCGAGATGGCCGTGGCGAGCATGGCGGGGCGCGCGATGGCCGGCACCGGTGGCGCCTTGGGGCGCGAGCGCGCCCGGGCCGGCGAGATCGAGAAGGCGACGCGCGAGGCGCCGAAGGAGCCGACGAAAGAGCCGGCGACACCGCCGCAGGTCGCCGCGGGTGGGCCGATCACGAGCATCGCCGCCGAGCTGCGCGAACTGGCGTCGCTGCGCGACGCCGGAATTCTGACGCAGCAGGAATTCGAAGAGCAGAAGAAGCGCCTGCTGCCAAGCTGATCCGTGTGGGCTCGACAGGGCACACTTATTGACGAACTCTGCAGTGAAGGCGCCGCATGGACAACTCGATCGCCCATACTCCCGCGCCCGTGCCGATGCGGGTGCAGGCGCTGCTTCGCTATCCGGTGAAGTCGATGCTCGGCGAAACCCTCGATCGCCTGCCGGTCGACGAGCGCGGCGCCGAGGGCGACCGGCGGCTCGCGCTCCTCGACGCTGAAACCGGGCACGTGGCCAGCGCCAAGAATCCCCGGCTGTGGCGCTACCTGTTGACCTGCACCGCCCACGCCGATGCCCAGGGGGTGCGGATCAGCATGCCCGACGGAGCCGACGTGGCCGCCGATGATCCCGGCGTCGACGAGCTGATGTCGCGGCTGACCGGTCGACGGGTCAGGTTGGTCACTCAACGCCCCGAGGGGGCGACACTGGTGCGTCCCGATCCGGAGAAGCTGCTGGAATTGGGTCTGGACACCGAGGTGGACGGTCGCATTCTGCGGATCGCTGCGGCCACCCCCGGCGACTCGTTCACCGACGAAGCTCCATTGCACGCGATCACGACGGCCACCCTGGAGCACATCGGCGTGGAGGCGCTGCGGTACCGGCCGAATCTGGTGATCACGACACCACCCGGCCACCCCCCGTATGCCGAAAACGATTGGGTGGGCGGCGAACTCGTCATCGGTGAGACGCGGCTGCGCGTCCTCACGGCGACGTCACGCTGCGTGGTTCCCACCCTCGAACATGGCCCGCTGCCGCGGGCTCCCCAGGCCCTTCGCATACCGGCGGCCGAAAACCGCTTGAACACAGGCGGTCACGGTGCGCAACCCTGCGCCGGCGTCTACCTCGCGGTGGTCACCAAGGGCGTCATCCGGGTCGGTGACCAGGTCACCGTCGGACCGTAACCGCTTCCGCGGCAACGCATCGAAGCAGCGTCACCCACCCAGATTGCGCACCGCCGTGTCGAGGTCTTCCGCTTGCTCGGCCAACTCGCGGTCGGACAACTCCGCATGTCCAACCCGCTGCACCAATTCCTGGCGGGTCGCGAGCTGCAGGGCGCCTCGGTATTCGTCTGAGTCCAGATCCGCCGGCGTGACGACCGCGGCGCGCCCCTGAATCACCACCAGCGCCGCGTCCGGCTCCGGGCTGGCCAGCAACTGTCGCACGTCCTCGGCGCCGATGGTCACGAGCCACCCCGCCCGGTTCGTTGTTGTAACTCATCGATTAGCCGGGAGGCCTGGGCCTTCGTCAGATTCTCCGGGATCTCCTGGCCCGCTTCCTGCGCCAGCGTGTTCAGGTAGCTACGCTGCGGGCCGGTCATGGGCTCGTCGCCCGTAATCCACTGCGACGTGTCCTTCTCCGGATTCTCCTGTGGCGCCTGCGCGGCATCGTCGACCATGCATGTGGCTATGCCCACAACCGAGCCAACATAATCAGCAAGTGATGGTTCCGGCATGTCAGCCACCCACCCCGACGATCTTCATCACCAATAGGACTGCCACCGCGATGAACGCGACGGCGAAAATGCACACCGCGAGGACCGTGAGGGCGGAACTGGGAGTGAACCGCCGAGTATTCGGCGGTTGTGGCTCAGACACACCGGAGGTTTGGGGCGCGGCCGGGGGAGTGGTGCCCGGTGCGGCACCTCCTCCGGGCTCCAGCCCGGGAGTTTGTAACGGATCAGGATCGGGAGGTTGCGCGGTCATAATTGACACCGGCCTGTTCGTCGCGGGCGACGGTGGAAGCATTCGGTCGCATCGCCACCCGGATGCAGTCGTCCTTCTTGTTCTTGAATAGGTCGTAGGCCCGCACTCCCTCCTCGAGGGACACATCGTGGGTGATCAACTTGGCGGGATCGAGGTCGCCCTGCTGGACGTAGTCGAAGAGCCGCGTTATGTAGCGTTGTCCGTGTTGCTGAGCCGTTTTCAGGGTCAAACCCTTGTTGGTCAATACGCCAGTCGGGAACTTGTCGGTCAAGCCGTACACCCCGAGCACCGACACCACTCCGCCCTTGCGGCAAGCCAGAATCGCCTGTCGTAGCGCGGTGGCGCGATCTGTCTCCATTCGCAGCAGTTGCTTGGCCCGGTCGTAGAGTTGCTGCACTCCGGTGCCGTGGCCCTCCATGCCGACCGCGTCGATGCAGGCGTCGGGCCCCCGCCCGCCGGTCATCTCCCGGAGCGACTCGTGCACGCTGTCGACGGCCTTGTAGTCGATCGTTTCCAGTCCGAACTCATTGCGCGCCAACGCCAACCGCTCCGGTATGCGGTCGATGACAATGGCCCGCTCGGCGCCAAGCAGCAGGGCGCTGCGCGCGGCCATCAACCCGACACCGCCGGCCCCCCAGACCGCGACCGTGTCGCCGCCGGCGATGTCGCAGAAATCGGCGCCCATGAAGCCGGTGGGCACCGCGTCGGATAAGAACAGTGCCTGCTCATCGGTGATATCACCCGGAATCACAAAGCAATTCGTGTCGGCGAAGGGCACCCGAACGTATTGGGCGTGCGAACCCGCGTAGCCACCGAACGGATGCGTATAACCGTAGATACCGCCGGACGGATATCCCAACAACGGTTGTTGCAATTCGGCGTTGGGATTCGTTGTGTCGCAGCACGAGTACAACTCATGGTCGCAATACCAGCACCGGTCGCAGGCGATGAAGGACGGCACCACGACTCGGTCGCCGGCGTGGATCTCCCGCACCTGCGGACCCGTCTCCGCTACCACACCCATGAATTCGTGGCCGAACACATCACCGGCCCGCATGCCGGGCAAATACCCGTCGATGAAGTGCAAGTCCGAGCCGCAGGTGGTGGTGAGCCGGACTTCGACGATGACGTCGTGCGGATTGAGGATCTTGGGGTCGTCGACGGTTTCCATGGAGAGGTCGTTGACGCCGTTCCAGCACAGTGCGCGCATGCTCGGCCTTTCGCTTACCGCGCGGAATTCCGCGCGCTCGGGTTGGACTGGATGGTCGGAACCTCGCCGGTTTGCAGCAGGGCGCGTGACCGGTAAAGGATCTTGAAGGCCGCCGCGCCGGACAACAGCGCGGGCGCGGGCGATTTCAGGCACAGGGTGACCTCGGTGCCGAGGTCGTGCGGAGCGGGCCGATAGCGGACGACGATTTCGTTGCCGTCGCCGACGAAGCGAACCCCGTCGGCCTCTGCGACCAACGTCGAGTCCCAGGCCACATCGGGTTCCGCCGATAGCCGCCAGCGATAGCGGCCGCGTCCGTCGGCGTCGATTTTCGCGATGTCACCGAGGACCACGGATAGCTGGCCGGGATCGCGCCAGAACTGCTCGATCCGCTCCAAAGGACAAGCGATGGTCACCGTTTGTGCCCCGACGTTGCGGGGCGGCATGTCGATGATCTTGTTCACCACGCCCAGCACTTGGTTCTTCGCGGTCTTCACATAGCTCACCGCACGCTCCCTCCGTTGGAGCATTGCGGTACCCGCCTACATGCCACCCAAACGGCAGCTGGGCAAGGAGGTTGACGTCGCCATTCGCGGAATCAGCGGTGTCAGCAACCGGTTCGCCGGGGTCTGTTCGGGGCGACGGATGCGCTGGCCATCGAAAGCGTTGTGCGTCAACGACTTCCGGCTCGGCGCCTACGGCGGCGCCGCTAGTTCTCCGAGTTCGGCGTAGGGCTTTGCGCAGATTCCCACTTCGCCTCGAGTGATCGTTTCACCGGGGTACCGGCCGCCAGCTCGAGCTGAAAGGTCTCGCCGCCGTCGGTCTCGAACGTGATGAGATACCCCGCGTCGCTGGGATCCTTGAAGACGACTTTGTAGGGCCGTTCACCGAAGCCGCGGTCCACGGAAATGATGTCGCCGGGGGCGACGTCGTCGATCGGGTCATTGCCGGAGGCTTTGGACATACGGTCGACGTTAGCCGAAGGGGAGAGCGGCAACGGCGAGAGGAGCGAGCGCTGTCAGGCGCGCGGCGCACCCTGGTTGACCTTGTCGGCCGCAAATGTCGCGGCCTGCGCGGTCATCCCGGTGTCGATGTAAGTCACATGCGCGATGATGTTGCCGCCGCCCGAGCAGATCGGATCGTCGGGGGCGCACACGCTGGTGACCTTGGCGCCATAGGCCGGGTTGATCGTCGGCAGCGGCTGGCCGCCCCAGAGCATGCTGGAGAACTGGCTGGTCGGCTCTCCGAAGAGGGCGACGGCGGCGACATGATCGGCCACCGAGGGCGGCATCGCGTTGGTGGCCAGGTCGATCACCGTCGAGCCCTGCGAGTAGCCGCCGAGCACGATTCGCGAATTCGGGCAGGTGGCCACGACGTTCTGGATGTGCGCGCTCGCGTCGGCGGACCCGGCGTTGGCGCTGTTGTGGTAGTCGTCGTTGGCGGGGTAGTTGACCGCGTACACATCGACGGACTTACCGGGGAGTTGCGACGTCAGCGAGTCGACGAACGCCTGTCCGATGTTGCCGAGGCCGGGCTCCTGATGGGTGCCGCGGGCGAAAACCACCGAGACGTCCGAGCACCCATCGGCGACGGCGGTGGGGATCGCGAAGGGTGCACTCAGCAGCGCCCACGTCGTCGCAACCGACATACCAACCCAGCGAGCAAATCTGCGTGCACTCATGCCGAGATCCTGTCATATCGTCGGCGGCGGCGGTCCCGGCGGTTGGCGCAACCAGTCATAGTCAAGGCCCGGCGCGCCGGATGCGAATGGCGCCAGTCCATTCGCCGTCGGGGTCGACGACGTTGCCGCGTTGCGTGATCTCCACGTCGCCCGATCGGGCGAGCCGGCGGGCGGCCTGCCGCGCGTCGTCCATCAGTTCGCGCCAATTGTCGCCGCCTACCGCACGGGCGGCGTCCGACGGGCAGATGCTGCTCTTCGGGCCACGATGCTCGACCAGCGCGCGGATCGACGACTCGAGCCGCTGTCTCATCGGCCCGTCGCCGAGGGCGATCTCGGCATGCTCGGCGCCTCGGCCGCCACCGCTTGACACCCGCCCCAACTCGGCACGCAATCGTTCGCCCACCCCACCAGTGAAGGCCACGGCGTCGCCGGTTCGCCACTTGGAACCGCGCCCGGCGCGCAGTCGTTGAATGAGCATGCCGCCCACTCTTGCAAATGACGCGCATCCGGCGCACCGAGTGCCGGCCGATCTCGCCGATCGGCTCCTCGACATCAAGCGGATCTACCACGAGCCCGACATCGACCGGTTTGCCCGCGCGCGTCAGGTGCTGGACCGATTCCCC
Organism: Mycobacterium sp. NGS27; assembly: GCF_059813005.1. Classification (NCBI taxonomy): domain Bacteria; kingdom Bacillati; phylum Actinomycetota; class Actinomycetes; order Mycobacteriales; family Mycobacteriaceae; genus Mycobacterium; species Mycobacterium sp. NGS27. Next base: position 822,149 of record NZ_JCALDT010000001.1, on the reverse strand, counting down.
GACGCCGAACGCATCCAGGTCGCCTCGCACCAGGCGATACCTGGCCTGTACGGCAACGAGGGAAACGTGGAGGACTGGGTTCGCATCAAACGGGAAGTGCTCGTCCTGGGTGAGAAGAAGAGTCTCTCGGCGCGACGCAACGAGCGGTCCAGCGATTGGATCGCGCCGTCGACGGCCAACGGCTGCGCGATGGCGTGCTCTTACTGCTATGTGCCGCGCCGTAAGGGCTACGCCAACCCGATCACCGTGTTCGCGAACATCGAGAAGATCACCGGATACCTCGAACGGCACGCCGCCCGACAGGGGGTCAAAACCGAACCCAATCAGTGCGACCCGGTCGACTGGGTCTACGACATCGGCGAGAACAGCGATTGCTCGGTCGATGCGATGGTGTCCGACAACGTGCGCGACCTCGTCGAGCTGTTCGCACGCATCCCCAATGCCAAGGCCAGCTTCGCGACCAAGCTGGTCAACCGCGACCTGCTGAACTACGACCCGCAGGGCGGCACTCGCGTGCGCTTCAGCCTGATGCCGGCGGAGGCGTCGCGGCTGGTCGACATCCGCACCTCCAAGGTCGCCGACCGCATCGCCGCCATCGACGACTTCGTCGAGGCCGGCTACGAAGTGCATCTGAACCTCAGCCCGGTCATCGTCTACGACGGCTGGCGCGACGACTGGGCCGAGCTGCTGCAGCAGGTGGCCGACAACACCAGCGAGCGCACCAAGCGGCAACTCGCGGCCGAGGTCATCTTCCTGACGCACAACCAGGGCCTGCACGACGTGAACCTCGGCTGGCACCCGAAGGGGGAGGAGTTGCTCTGGCGGCCGGATCTGCAACAGCTCAAGCGAAGCCAGAGCGGACAGTGGAACGTGCGCTACAAGAGCCCGTGGAAGGGCCGCTGGGTGCAGGACCTGACCGACCTGCTCGCGGTCACGCTGCCGGGCTGCCGGCTGCGCTACGCGTTCTGACACTCCGATCGGCCGTCACCGGCCGCGCCATTGCGGTTTGCGCTTCTCGGCCCAGGCCCGAAGCCCCTCGGCGACGTCTTCGGTCGCGCCGGCGACCTTGCGCATGGTCTCGCCGAAGCGCACGGATTCGATCCAGCCCATGTCGGCGGTTCGCCACGCCACTTCTTTGGTCGCCCGCTGCGCCAGCGGTGCGGCCTCGGTGAGGGTGCGGGCCCACGCTTGGGCTTCGCCCTGCAGTTGGTCGGGCTCGACCAGCTTCCACACCAGACCGATTTCCTTGGCCCGTTCGGCGCTCATGGGCTTTCCGGTCAGCAGCAACTCCATGGCGTTGGCCCAGCCCACCCGACGCGGCAGACGGATGGCTCCGACGATGGTGGGCACCCCGATCGATACCTCGGGGAAGCAGAACGTGGCCTCGGTGCTGGCGATGACGAAGTCGCAGAACAGCACCCCGGTCACTCCGTAGCCGATGCACGGACCGTGCACGGCGGCGATGGTCGGCTTGAACAGCTCCATGCCGGATTCGAAGGAGTTGATGGTCGGCTTCTCCCAAAAGGTGCCGCCGAACGTGCCAACCGATCCTTCGCCGTCCTTGAGGTCACCGCCGGCACAGAAGACGCCGCCGTTGGCCGTCAGGATCCCCACCCACGCGTCCAGGTCGTCGCGGAAGCGATCCCAGGCGGCGTTCAGGTCTTGGCGAAGCGCGCCGTTGATGGCGTTGCGCGCCTCGGGGCGGTTCAGGGTGATGGTGGCAACGTGGTCTTGCAGCTCATAGGTGACCAGACTCATCACTGCAGACTATTGCGCCGTGCCCACGGCCTACTCCGTAAGCCGGTGAAAAACCCGTTCTCAGGGTGTGCGGGGGCGGTGAGAGTCGTGGAATGCCTCAAGGCGCTCAACGGTTTTCGCGGGCACCCGCCTGATATCGTCGAACCGCACGCTGACCCGCTCGAAGGCTTTGACGCGCTCGGCTTTGACCTTTTTGGTGTAGGTCCGCCGATCCGCCGTCGTCAGATCCGCGTCGTCGCTGAACGCCCCGAGCAGCGCGCGCGGGTAGAGCCGCTCCACCAAGACGACATTGACCTCGGCGCACATCACCAGCGCCACCGACGCGAGGAACAGGAACGCCAACGCCCCCAACACCAGTGCGAACACACTGTTGGTGGCGCTGGCCCTTTTCACGGTGTGCGCCACATAGCCGGCCCCGAACCACTGCAGCATCTGCCAAATGAGCGCTGCGGCAACCGCTCCCGGCAGCACTTGCCGGTACGTCAGGGCGCGCGCGGTCGTCACGCGGAAGGCAACGAGGCAGATCACTGCGTTGATCGCCACCGCGGCCAATACCAGGCCGATCTTGCTGAAGACTCCCAGCGCTGTGGTGGCGTGGCCCGCCGCAGCCAACACGGTCGCCGCGATCGCGGCCGAGCCCAGCACCAGCAGCAACAGCAGGCTGCGCAACCGGGATCGAATAGGGTTGGGGCGCTTGTGCTTCGGCACCGCCCACACCGTGTCCATCGCGTTTTGCACCGCCTGTCCGACGCCCAGACCGCCGTAGAGCGCGCCGAGTAGGCCCACGGCCACGCCCACCACTCCGCCGCTGAGGCCCTGGGGGTGGTGCAGCTGGTCGCCGATTACCGGGAACTGACTCAGGGTGCTGCGCAGCACCTGTGCCTGCAGATCCGGCCGGCCGGCCAGCACCACCCCCAAACCGGTGGTCAACAGCAGCAACAGCGGAAACAGCGACACCAGCCCGTAGTAGGTGATCAGGGCGGCGAGGTAACCGCCCTGATCGTCGTTGTATTTGTAGACGACACCGACGATCACGCCGACGACTCGATTCCGTCGCTGCAGCCTGTCCAGCCAACCGACCATCGCCGATCACTTCCCCCGCAAGCCGGCATCCAATTCGATGCACTCGCCACCTGATACCCGTATTCGGCTGCCATCAACCCGGCCCGTGAGGCGACGCGTTGCGGTATACGGCCGAGTGGATGCCTATTCTGTGCGGAGTGGCCGAACCGTCTGCGGCGCAGTTGCGCACACAGCTCGACGGAGTGACGCTGCGCGATGCCGCCCGATTCGGCCGGCGCCTGAAGAACCTGCGAGGCGCCTCACCCGAGAAACTGCGGCTGCTGGCCGACCAGATCGCCGCGGCGCAGGACGTGGTCGCCGCCCGTCAAGCCGCCGTGCCGACCATCAGCTATCCCGACCTGCCGGTCAGCGAACGGCGGCAGGAAATCGCCGAGGCGATACGGGCGCATCAGGTGGTGGTGATCGCCGGGGAAACCGGTTCGGGAAAGACCACCCAGCTGCCCAAGATCTGTCTCGAGGCCGGCCGCGGGATCCGCGGAACCATCGGGCATACCCAGCCCCGGCGGCTGGCCGCCCGCACGGTGGCCCAGCGCATCGCCGACGAGCTGGGCGCCCCGCTGGGCGACATAGTCGGCTATGCCGTGCGGTTCACCGATCAGGTCAGCGACCGCACGCTGATCAAGCTGATGACCGACGGCATCCTGCTCGCCGAGATCCAGCGCGACCGCCGCCTGCTGCGCTACGACACGCTGATCCTCGACGAGGCCCACGAGCGCAGTCTCAACATCGACTTCCTGCTCGGCTACCTGCGGGAGTTGCTGCCTCGACGCCCCGATTTGAAGGTGATCATCACCTCGGCGACGATCGAGCCGCAGCGCTTCGCGGCGCACTTCTGCAACGCTCCGATCATCGAGGTGTCCGGGCGGACGTATCCGGTCGAGGTGCGCTATCGGCCGCTGGAGGTTGTCGTGCTTTCGGCCGCCGATGACGACCCCGACGACCCGGACCACGAGATCGTGCGGACCGAGACCCGCGACGAGGTCGAGGCGATCGTCGACGCCATCGCCGAACTCGAGGCCGAGCCGCCGGGCGACGTCCTCGTCTTCCTGTCGGGGGAACGCGAAATCCGCGATACCGCAGAGGCTTTGGGTGGGCTCGAGCACACCGAGGTGCTCCCGCTGTACGCGCGGCTACCCACCGCGAAGCAGCAGAAGGTGTTCGCGCCTCATGCCGGGCGCCGCGTCGTGCTGGCGACCAACGTCGCCGAAACGTCGCTGACGGTGCCCGGGATCCGCTACGTCATCGACCCTGGCAACGCCCGCATATCCCGCTACAGCCGGCGCCTGAAGGTGCAGCGGCTGCCGATCGAGCCCATCTCGCAGGCGTCGGCCGCGCAGCGCGCCGGCCGGTGCGGCCGAGTCGCGCCCGGCGTGTGCATCCGGCTCTACTCCGAACAGGATTTCGCGGCGCGTCCGCGCTACACCGAGCCCGAGATCCTGCGGACGAACCTGGCCGCCGTCCTGTTGCAGATGGCGGCCCTGCAGCTGGGTGACATCGAGGAGTTCCCGTTCCTCGACCCGCCGGACCGCCGCAACGTCCGCGACGGCGTCCAGCTGCTGGTCGAACTCGGCGCGTTCGACCGGCATGGCGCCATCACCGACCTGGGCCGTCGCCTGGCGCGGCTGCCCGTCGACCCGAGGCTGGGCCGGATGATTCTGCAGGCCCAGGCCGAAGGGTGCGTGCGCGAGATGCTGGTGTTGGCCGCGGCGCTGACGATTCCAGACCCGAGGGAACGGCCCAGCGACCGCGAGGAGGCGGCGCGCGCCAAGCACGCCCGGTTCGCCGACGAGCACTCCGATTTCATGTCCTACCTCAATCTATGGCGTTATCTGCGCGAGCAGCGCAAGTCGCTGTCCGGCAATGCCTTTCGCAGGATGTGCCGTTCTGAATTCCTGCACTATCTGCGGATCCGCGAATGGCAGGATCTGGTGGGGCAGCTGCGCAGCGTCGCGCGTGACTTGGGCATCGTCGAAGACGCCGCGTCGAAGGAGCCGGCGGATCCCGGTCGGGTGCACGCGGCAGTACTCGCCGGGCTCTTGTCGCATGTCGGCATGCGCCGCGAAGACACCCGCGAGTATCTCGGCGCGCGCAACTCGCATTTCGTGCTGGCGCCCGGCTCGGTTCTCACCAAACGGCCGCCTCGCTGGGTAGTTGTGGCGGAGCTGGTCGAGACCAGCCGGCTGTACGGGCGAACCGCCGCCCGCATTCAGCCCGAGGTCGTCGAGCGGGTCGCCGGCGAGTTGGTGCAGCGCACCTACAGCGAACCGCACTGGGACGCCAAACGCGGCGAGGTGCTGGCCTACGAGCGGGTGACGCTGTACGGGCTGCCGCTGGTCGCGCGTCGCCGGGTGGGATACGCCCGAGTCGAACCGGCGGTGGCGCGCGACCTGTTCATCAGGCACGCGCTCGTCGAGGGCGACTGGCAGACCCGCCACCATTTCTTTCGCGACAACGCGAGGCTGCGGGCCGAACTCGAGGAGTTGGAGGAGCGAGCCCGCCGCCGCGACCTGCTGATCGGCGACGACGAGGTTTACGCGCTCTATGACGCCCGCATTCCCGCCGATGTCGTTTCCACCCGGCACTTCGACGCGTGGTGGAAAAAGCAGCGACACAAGACACCAGACCTGCTGACCTTCACCCGTGCCGACTTGCTGCGTACCGACGACACCGCAGGCAGGGATCGACCGAACACGTGGCGAACGGGCGATGTCGCGCTGCCCCTGACCTACCGGTTTGAGCCCGGTGCCGCCGACGACGGGGTCACGGTCCACGTGCCGATCGACGTGCTGGCGCGGTTGGGCGGCGACGAGTTCGCCTGGCAGGTGCCGGCGCTGCGCGAGGAGCTGGTCACCGCGCTCATCCGGTCACTGCCGAAAGACTTGCGCCGCAACTTCGTTCCCGCACCCGACACTGCCCGTGCGGTGCTGGCGGCAATCGACCCGACCGGTGAGCCGGTGCTGCCGGCACTGCAACGCGAATTGCGCCGTCGCAGTGGAATTCTGGTGCCGACCGACGCCTTCGAACTGGACAAGCTGCCGCCGCACCTGCGGGTGACGTTCGCGATCGAGGCCGGGGACGGCACCGAGGTGGCCCGCGGCAAGGATCTGCGGGCGCTGCAGGAACGGCTCACCGCCCCGACCCGCCGAGCCGTCGCGCACGCGGTCGCGGGCGAGCTGGAGCGGGCGGGCGTGCGCGGCTGGCCCGACGACGTCGACGAACTTCCCCGCGTCGTCGAACGCTCGATTGACGGACGCACCGTGCGGGGCTATCCCGCATTCGTCGACGTGGGCGGCGCCGTCGACCTTCGCGTGTTCGCCACGCCGGCCGAGCAGGACGAGGCGATGGGACCCGGCATCCGGCGGCTGATGCGGCTCAGCGTCGCCTCACCGGTGAAAGCCATTGCGCGGCAGCTTGATCCACGTACCCGGCTGGCTCTCGGCGGCAATCCGGATGGTGACCTGTCCGCGCTGTTGGACGACTGCGCCGACGCGGCGACCGACGCTATCGTCTCGGCGCCGGTGTGGACGCGCGCGGAGTTCGTCGCGCTGCAGCAGCGGGCCGGAAAGTCCCTGCTGCCCACCACCCTCGAGATCGTGGGCCGCGTCGAAAAGGTGCTCGCCGCCGCTCAGGAGGTGCAACTGTTGATGCCCGCGAATCCTTCGCCCGCCCAGATCGACGCGGTCGCCGACATCCGTGCGCAGCTGGATCGGCTGTTGCCGGCCGGTTTCGTCACCGCCACGGGGCCCGCGCACCTCGCCGACCTCCACCGCTACCTACTTGGGATCCGTCGCCGCCTCGAGGGGCTGCCCCACGCCCTCGGGGCCGATCGGGAGCGCATGCAACGGGTGCACGCCGTGCAGGTCGCCTACGACGAACTGGTGCGGGAGTTGCCGCAACCGGCGAAGGCTGCCGCAGATGTTCGCGATATCGCCCGGCAGATCGAGGAACTCCGGGTGAGCCTGTGGGCCCAGCAACTGGGCACGCCGCGTCCGGTCAGCGAGCAGCGGATTCACCGCGCAATCGACGCGGTGCGCGACCGTTGGTGATTGTTTTCCCCGCCACTTTCAACCGGACAGCTACCACGCCGAACGGCACCCGGTTGCCCAGCGCGTGCTGCGCAATGCGTTGGCGCAGATGACGCTTCTTCGCCCCGACGAACGCACCAAGGCACTGCGCGACACCGTGTCCGACCTTCTCGGCATGGACGAACCGCGCGCATGCTTCGCCGCGATGATGTCCGGCCTGGATATCGCTTACGACCTGGGTGGGGGACACCCACTGGTGGGCCGCAGGATGCCCGACCTGGACCTGGTCACCGCCGACGGGCCGCTGCGCGTATTCGAGCTGCTGCGAGACGCCCGCGCGCTGCTGCTGGACTTCGGGAACACCGACGGCATCGACATCGAGCCCTGGGGCGACCGGATCCGGGTCGTATCCGCGAAAAGCATTGCCCCATACGTGCTTCCGGTGCTTGGCGCGGTCAGCGAGCCGCCCGCCGTGTTGATCCGGCCGGACGGCCACGTCGCCTGGGTCGGCGCCGACACCGACCCGCCGCTGCGCGACGCGCTTGCCACCTGGGTCGGGGCAGGCGCCCCGACGCATGGCCAACTTTCACAGCGGAAACGGTGACTTGTATCGGCCGACGCAGCGTGTAACGTGCGTGTTCGCTGTTCGAGATCAGGAAGCAGCTGAACATGGCAACCGACCAACCGCCGACCCCGCCCATGGATTGGGCCGAGGCCGGTCCCTTGCTGCGGCCGGTACTGCGTCCGCAAAGCTACGTCAACCATTTGGTCAACACCGGGGCGCTGCCCTGGGTCCGGCCTGTGTTCCCCTTCATCAACGAGATGGTCGTGGTCGACCTGCCTACGGTGCGGGCCATGGTGACCCCGGCGGAGACGGACGCGTGGGGCATCAGCGGCGATCAGGCCTTCGCGGCGGCCAGGGAGAACCTTTCCGCGCATCGGCAGGCCTTGCAGCCGGGCGAGAAGTTCCTGTTGAAAGACGCCGACGGCGGCACGTATGTCGATTCGATGATCCTGGCGACCGGTTGGCTGGCGTCACTCGCGGTGGCGGACGGCCCCCGTCCACTGGTCTTTTTCCCGGGCGACGGCGTGTTGATACTGGGCACCGACGCGCCCGACAATGCCGCGGATCTCTTCGAGGTCGCCGAGCAGATGTACCTCGACGCCGAGCAGCCCATCTCGCCGCAGGGCTACACGATCGAGGGCAGCGTCATCGCGCCATTCGACCAGGCCGGCCCGCACCCGTTGCGCGATCTGGCGTTGAGAGCTCGAACCCTCTTGGCCGCAAAGGAATACAACCACCAGACCGAGTTCTTGCGGGAGCATTATGAGCGCGAGTTGTTCCCGCGGTACGTCGGCGACGCGCAGATCATCGAGACGGCGTGGGGCCGGCGCACCACGGCGGTGTGGGGCCAGGGCATTCCGTGGGAGCTGCCGCAAACCGATTACGTGACGTTTTTGGTCGGTGACCCGTCGAATGTGTCCGACAAGTTCACCGTGCCGTTCCCGACCGTGGTCGATGCAGTGGGCATTCTTCCCGTCGCGGGAATCAACCCGGTCCGCTACCGGGCCGACGAATGGCCGAAGGCCGAGATGCTGGCGACGCTGAAGGCCCACGCCATCGACCGAGCGAGCGAATGACGATGTGCATGGGAGCCGGGTCTGCGACCCGCTAGTCCGGCGGCTCGCTGGTGGTGCCGTGGGTAGCCGCTTGTTCCCGGTCGCTGCGGTTGCCGGGAACACCTTCGGCTTCGCTTTCCTCGGTAACCTTCTCCTCGAGCTCATCGACGATGTTTTCCAGCTCCTGAGCGCGGCTCAGCGGGTCTTTGTCGGGTTTGGTCATGTCGCTTTCCATTGGCCTGGGTGGGGGATGGGCTCCGGCGCCGGGCGCCCCCGCTATTCCATACCCGATCACGCGTTCGCTAACCAGATGCGGGAGCAGTCAGAACATACGAGACACAGCGCCGCCGCGGTGGAATCATCGCAAGAGTGGCTACCGAGAAACCTCAGACCATCGCTTATCCCGCTGCCGACGCCCGCAAACGTCGTCACCAGCCCGATCGGCTCGACCCGCACGTCATTGTCCTTTTCGGTGCGACGGGCGATCTGGCGAAGCGAAAGCTGATCCCCGGGCTGGCCTACCTGAATCAATCCGAGTTGGCGCCCGACATCCAAATCATCGCGACGTCGCTTGAAGACATCAGCAGCGACGAATTCCGCGAGCTCGCCAAGAACGCGATTGACGAGTTCGGCACGCACAAGCTCACGTCTGAGCAGTGGGCCAGCTTCGCAAAGATCATCTGTTACGTGCCGCAGGGCGCGGGACCGGAAGCCCTCGCCGAGGCGGTCGCCGAAGCCGAAGACAATCTGGGCCACGATGTGCGGCGGCTGCACTACTTGTCGGTCCCCCCCAAAGCGGCGCGCGACGTGATCACCATGCTGCGCGACGCCAAGCTCGTCGAACGCTCCCGGGTGGTGATGGAGAAGCCCTTCGGCACCGACCTGGCCAGCGCGGTGGCGCTGAACGACTTCGTCCACGAGACATTCGAAGAATCCCAGATCTTCCGTATCGACCACTTCTTGGGCAAGGAAGCCGCGCAGAACATTCTGGCGTTCCGCTTCGCCAACGGCCTGTTCGAGCCGATCTGGAACCGCAACTTCATCGACCACATTCAAATCGACATTCCCGAGGCCCTGGGTTTGGATCAGCGGGCGAACTTTTACGAAGAGACCGGCGCCTATAAGGACATGGTGGTGACCCACCTGTTCCAGGTGATGGCGTTCACCGTGATGGAGCCGCCGACGGCGCTCGAACCGTTCGCCATCAGCGAGGAGAAGAACAAGGTCTTTCGGTCGATGCTGCCGGTCAAGCCCTCCAACGTGGTGCGCGGTCAGTACAGCGGTTACCGCGACGAGGACGGCGTGGCAAAGGATTCCGACACCGAGACGTTCATCGCGCTCAAGGTGGGGATCGACAACTGGCGATGGGCCGGAGTGCCCATCTACTTGCGCACCGGCAAGAAGATGGCAGAGGGCATCCGCGTCGTTTCGATCGCGTTCAAGGAGGCCCCGCGAACGATGTTCCCGCCCGGATCCGGCGTGGGCACCCAGGGCCCCGATCACCTCACGTTCGACCTTGCCGACAACTCGAAGGTTTCGCTGTCCTTCTATGGCAAGCGGCCCGGGCCGGGCATGAAACTGGACAAGCTGTCCATGCAGTTTTCTTCGCAGGAGATCGACACGGTCGCGGACGTGCTGGAGGCCTACGAGCGTTTGATTCTCGATGCGATGCGGGGCGACCACACGCTGTTCAACACCGCGGAAGGCATCGAATCATTGTGGGAGCGTTCGGAAGATCTGCTCACCGACCCGCCGCCGGCCAAGCTGTATCAGCCGGGTACCTGGGGTCCGAACGCCATTCACCAATTGATCGCACCCAACGCGTGGCGGCTGCCGTTCGAGCGCGAGTGGCGCGAAGCCAAGTCGTAGCGAAAGCGCTCGACGACCCGCGGCCTCAGGCTGATTCGGCGCTGAGGTAACTGATCGCGTGACGGAATCGCTTCAGGATTTCGTTGTCGGGCAACACGAATCCGTAGTCGGCGTACACCTGTTCGGTCGGTCGGCGCGTGACGTTCCAGCCGGTGGCGGCCAGGTGCTCAGCGGCCGGGCGGCGCTCCCCGAGCCAGACGAGCTCGGCGACGTCGATGTCCAGTCCGTGCTGCCGCCAGGCGCTGCGCATCGCCCGTGCTCGTTCGTCGGTGAAGACGCTCATGTCGGTGATGTTCTCGGTGGCCAGCCGGCTGCCCGGGGCACTGAGCGCGGTGATGTTGTCCAGCAAGCGGTCCTGGGCTTCGGGCGGCAAATAGGGCAGCAAGCCCTCGGCGATCCAGGCGGTAGGGGTGTTGGCGTCAAAGCCGCTGTCGCGCAGCGCCGTTGGCCAGTCATCGCGAAGATCGACAGCGACGGTCCGGCGCTCGGCGGTCGGTTCGGCACCGATCTGGGCAAGTGTGTCGGACTTGAAGGCGATGACCTCGGGCTGGTCTACCTCGAACACCACGGTGCCGGAAGGCCATGGCAACCGATAGGCCCGCGCGTCCAGCCCGGCGGCCAAAATGACGGCCTGCCGGATTCCGGCGGCGGTGGCGGCGCCGAAGAAGTCATCGAAGAATCTGGTCCGCACCGTAATCTGCTCGCGTCGCTGCTGCAGCGTCATCGGCATGTCGTCGGTGTCGAGCGGGATCTGGCCATCCAGCATGCGGGTGAAGAACGGATGCCCGACCGCCCGCACCAACGGCTCGGCGAACCGGTCGTCAAGCAGGGCGTCCGGCTCTCGGGACGCCAGCGCCCGGGAGGCCGCCACCATCGTCGCGGTCGCCCCCACGCTGGAGGCCAGGTCCCAGCTGTCGCCCTCGCTGCGCGCCGAGCCAAACGATGACATCCGCTTCCCCTTCCGCAATTCACCCGCCGCGTCGACCAATTCGCCCTCGACGCCGCTCACCACCGGCAACTACACCACCGGTACCGAAGGGTACTTTCTGGCTATGCCACGCGCACCAATGACACCTACCCTGCGCCCGCGCCGATCCGCCCTGTACCTGCCCGGCAACAAGCCCCGCGCGCTGGAGAAGGGCAGATCGCTGCCGGCGGACGTGCTGATCTTCGACCTCGAGGACGCGGTGGGACCAGACGCGAAAGCCGAGTCGCGGACAACGGTGTGCGAGGCGATCTCGTCGGAGAGCTACCGGCCCCGCGAGGTCCTCGTGCGTATCAACGCCTTGGACACCGATTGGCATGACGACGACCTGGCCGCCGTGGCCGCGTCGACGGCCGACGGCGTGCTGGTGCCGAAAGTCGAGACAGGTCAACAGGTTCAAGTGCTGGCTGATGCGCTCGACGCCCTGGGGGCGCGGAAGTCGTTGCAGCTGTGGGTGATGATCGAAACACCCCGGGCCTTTCTGCGGGCCGAGGAGGTCGCGTCGGCCAGCGATCGCCTGGCCGGATTGGTGGTGGGCACCAACGACCTGGTCAACGAGCTGCACGGCCTGCACGTCCCCGGGCGCGCTCCCGCCGTGCCCGCCCTCGGCCTGGCCTTGTTGGGAGCCAGGGCGGCCCGAAAGGTGATCCTGGACGGGGTGTTCAACGACATCACCGACGAGGCCGCATTCCGGGCCGAGGCCCGGCAGGGGCGCGAGATGGGATTCGACGGCAAGACCCTGATCCACCCGTCGCAGATCGGCCCCGCCAACGAGCTCTTCGGTCCGTCCGCTACGGAGGTGGGCGACGCCCGCAAGGTCGTCTCGGCCTACGAGCAGGCGCAGGCCGCCGGAACGAGCGTGATCACGGTGGATGGCCGCATGATCGAGAGCCTGCACGTGCGCGACGCCCAGCGAATCCTCACCCTCGCGGATCTGATCTCCGAGCTGGAAGCCGCCTCCTAGCGCGATGCACATGTCGGATGCGTCACTACGGGTGGGTGACGGCAGCCCGCGACGGGCATTCGGGGCCGGCCACACGGTAGGTTGAACGCGTCCCGACGACTCGAGAGGAGATGACGTGGGCCAGTCCGTGGCCATGGCCGAGGCCGACCGCGCGTGGATGATCGACACGCTGCTCGCGCTACTGCAGACCCCGAGTCCCGCGGGACGCACGGACGCGGTGATGCAGGTGATCGGCGACATCTTCGATGACTTCGGGGTGCCGTTCACGCTGACCCGGCGCGGCGCACTGACCGCCGAACTGCCGGGCGAGTCGGCGACGATCGACCGGGCACTCGTCGTGCACTCCGACACCATCGGCTGCATGGTCAGCGAGCTCAAGGACAACGGCCGCCTCGAATTGGTCCCGGTCGGCACCTTTTCGGCGCGCTTCGCCGCCGGCGCCCGGGTGCGCATCTTCATCGACGACCCCGACGAGTTCATCACCGGCACGGTCCTGCCGCTCAAGGCGAGTGGGCATGCGTTCGGCGACGAGATCGACACGCAACCCACGAACTGGGAGCACGTCGAGGTCCGTATCGACCGCAAGGTGTCCACGCGCGAAGATCTGGTTCGGCTCGGCCTGCAAATCGGTGACTTCGTGGCGCTGATCACCAGCCCCGAGCTCACCGCCGACGGCTTCATCGTCTCTCGCCACCTCGACGGGAAGGCGGGCGTCGCGATCGCGCTCGCCTTGGCCAAGAACTTCTCCGAGAACAAAGTGGTGCTGCCGCACCGCACCACGATCATGGTCACCATCACCGAAGAGGTCGGTCACGGAGCCAGCCACGGCCTGCCCGCGGATGTCGCCGAGCTCGTCTCGGTGGACAACGCGGTGTGCGCGCCCGGCCAGCACTCGCTTGAGGACGGCGTGACGATCCCGATGGCCGACATGCACGGCCCGTTCGACTATCACCTGACCCGAAAACTCTGCCGGCTCGCACATGAGCGGGGAATTCCGTTCGCCCGCGACGTTTTTCGCTACTACCGGTCCGACGCCGCGGCGGCTATCGAGGCCGGGGCCAATACCCGGGCCGCGCTGGTGGGCTTCGGCGTCGACGGCAGCCATGGTTGGGAACGGACCCACATCGATTCGCTGGAGGCGGCGTACCACCTGCTGCATGCGTGGCTGCAGACCCCGTTGACGTTCGCCAAGTGGGACGCCAAGCCCAGCGGCAGCCTGCGCGACTTCCCCTCGTCAGAACAGCCCGCACCCAGCGAGCGGTGGGTGCCGCTGTCCCGCGGCGATTTCGAGAGCCCCGGCGACGCTTCGCCCGGGACACACTGGCCGCCGGAGGGACCGCAGGCCTGAGGCGGCACATCTGCGCCCAGACGATTCTCGTCCGCAGGTACGTCGAGTTGCCGACGTTGCCGGCGACCATGATCGCAACTTTGGATCACATCTCGCCTATGCCGTGGTGACTCGTCATCGAGCGCTAGGAATTGCAGCTTCGCCAAACTTAGTCAGCCTCAAGAAGGCCTGAGTCGTTGGGACGGTCGGGATCCAGGGATTTCGAAACCTCAAAGATCCACGGCCGCAATGCGCTCCGCATGCTCTCCTCGCTCCAGCGATCCTCAAGATCGACGACGTGAGTGTGATGGCCGTCGACCGCATGGTCGAATACACCTGTGCTAACACCAGGTTCGCGTAGCAGCAGGAGCGGCAATCCCTTGCCGTAAGCCATACCCGCTTCCACGTGTGTCCATGGGGTGGTGCCCGCTGATGCCCCATCAGGATCGGCGCCACTGTGCCGGAGTCCAAGCACCACCATGCCGGCGCACCCATCCAAGCGGCGGGCGATCTCGGCTAGGGCTGACGACGGTGGGTAGTCGTGACGTGGCAGGGCCTCGAGGAGCAGACCCTCGCGGGCGAATAGCTCGGCGAGGCGCTCGCACACCGAAACTTGCGCCGGGTTTCGGTCCGATGGCGCGCTAAGAAAAACATGCGGACGCTTGGCTGCGGGTTTTGCAGGCGCTGGTGCCGGTTCCTTCGAGTCGAATTTCGTTTCTTCGTTTGCGAGGTAAGGCATCAGCTCTTCGGGGATGTTGCGGGCACCGGCAAAAGATGCACCGTGCAGTAAAGCACCCTTGAAATTCGCGCCAAAAAGGTCCGCTTCGAAAAAGGTCGCGCCTTGAAGCTCCGCGTCCCGAAGCACGGTTCCTTGAAGCCGCGCCTGATAAAACTTGGCGCCTTGGGCCTTAACGCCCCTCAGCGATGCTTCGCTGAGATCAGCACGGTAAAAGTCTGCCCCCTTGAGTGAGCCGCCGTGTCCCTTTGGCTTAAGAGGGCCGCCCTCTCCCAGGTATGCATCTTGCAGGTTCGTCCGCTGTAAGTCCTCCTCATCGAGCGTTTTGGCGTGGGCCAGCCCATCGGCTAGGAGCTTCTGCAGATTGCCTCGTGGGACACCGCGAAGGACCGCCGCCATGACGTTCTGGGCCTCCCTGGCGTACGGTGCGCGGCGCCGGAACAGGCCGTCCCGGATACCGAATTCGCTCGACGGGTCCAAGAACCGGCGTAGGAAAATGGCACCGGCAAGTCGGCGCTCTGCATCCTGGGCAGCGAGAAGACCGATGACGTGAGTGAACGCAGAACGGATGGCCGACAGCTTCGCCCTACGGTTCTGGTAACCGACCACGCCGAGCACGGCCACCGCTGCGGCGACAACGACCGAAGCCGTCGAGACTGCACCTCCAACATCGACCGCCACGACACATCCACCTCCCGCGCGCTCTTGGCCTCGGTGCATCATCGCACTACTTGACAGCGTGCAGGACCAGAAGAGGTGTTGGAGCGCTATGACTCGCCTCAGAGGAACTTGCCTGTCATCCCGAAGTGGAGCTTGATCGGGTTTACGGCGGAAGAAGAATCGCTCTGTGAGACATCAGAAGTCGCCGTGCGTCACCAGAGCGCGCTGTGATTGACCAGCGCATCGGCGATGAGCCCGGTTCCGAACACCAGGAACAACAGCCGCACCGACATCGGGCCATAGCGGGTGAGGCCACGCACGATCGCGCGCTGAATACGCTTGGCTCGCATGGTTTTTCTCATCGACAGGATGAGGATCAGCAGCGGCGGCGATAAGGCGATCGCCCAATAGGCGATGACGACCAGCGGCCAGAGCGGCGGTCTGGGGTGCAGCGCGGCGATCATTGCCAGCCCGGTGAGGTAGGGCACCGCGGTCGGTGCTTGGCCGCTACCCACCGCTAACCCCAAAAATCCCAGCAGCCACGGCCGTTGCCGCATTGCGGCCAGCGCCCACCCCGGTGCCGAGGATTGGGCGGTCAGCGGGAAATAGGCCAATCCGATCAACACGATCCCCAGCAGCAGTTCGCCACGGAAGCGAATCGCCGGTGTCAGGTGAAAGTCAAGCATCTCGGTGATGAAGCCGATGCCCAGCACGGTGCACATGCCGAACGCGGTCGTCACCGCGAACACGCCCGCGATGTAACTCAGGGCGCCGGGAATTGGTGACCGACGACCCAGTCGGCTGTCGAAGATGACGGCCGAGACCACTCCCAGGTTGAGCACGTTCAGCGAGTCGAGAAGCGCCAATCCGGCAAGTGCCAATGCCAGAGCCGCCACGCGTCTGTACCGGCCCTAGCCTGCGGATTCCCCGGCGGCCGGCAACCGGCCGCTCGCTGACCACGAGATCGAAGCGGCGATCATGGTGCAGACTCTAGTTCGAGTGAGGAGTCGCCCGCTGAGGCTGCCCGTTCGCAGTCAAGCGGTGACATCACAAGATGGCGGGGCGCGGGCGCGCGAAGCCGGCCAAATAGCCTGGCGGGTAAGTAAAGTAAGCAGGCTTCGGATGACCGAACGCCGCCCGTCGCGCCGAGCTCAGGAGAACTGAATGGGATTGCTCGACCACAAGACCGCGGTCATCACCGGTGCCAACTCGGGCATCGGCCTGGCCACCGCTCGGCGGTTTCTCGCCGAAGGCGCCGATCGGGTTTTCATCACGGGCCGACGCGAGCCCGAACTCAATGATGCGGCAAAGCAATTGGGGCCGCGCGCCACCGCAGTGACCGGTGATGTCGGATCGCCGGAAGATCTCGATCGGCTGTACGCCGAGGTTGCGGCCGCCGGTAAGGGCCTCGACATCGTGATGGCCAACGCCGGTTCGACGAGGGTGGCGCGGCTGGGGGAGATCACCGACGACGACCTCGACGCGCTGTTGACCACCAACGTCAAGGGAGTCGTCTACACCGTCCAGAAGGCGCTGCCACTGCTCAACGACGGCGCCTCCGTCATCCTGACCGGCTCTACCACCGCCGATCGCGGCCGCGCCGGACTGAGTATCTACGCCGCCACGAAGGCGGCCGTGCGGTCACTGGCGCGTGCCTGGGCCAACGAACTCGCCGACCGCAGCATCCGGGTCAACGTCATCGTGGCCGGGTCCACCGCCACCCCCGGAAGCGACGCACTGGCAGCGCAGACCGATCCCGAGGCGTCGGTCGAAGAATTCCGCGCCGGGCGCATCGCCACGATTCCGCTGGGCCGCTTCGCCGATCCGACCGAGATCGCCAATGCCGCAGTGTTTTTGGCCAGCGATCTGTCCAGCTTCAGCACTGGATCAACCGTGACCGCCGACGGCGGGTTCAATCAAGTTTGATGCGTCCGCTGGGCTCGCGCATCGACGTGCGTCAGCGCTGATGGTCCACGATGGCGCCGGCCAATTCATCGAAGAGCGCCTGGTTCAGGCCGAAGGCGAACTTCACCTCGGCGACGATGCGATCGATTTCGGCGGCGTCGGTGCTGAGTGCGTCGAGGCGAGCCCGGTAAGCGTCCTTATACGGTTTGGGCCGCACCGGAAATTCGTAGAACGCCAGGCCGGCGCCGCGCAGCCCGAACGTCCGGTCCAGGATTTTGCCGATACCCCGGCCTCCGGAGAGGTCCCCGAGATAGCGCGTGTAGTGGTGTGCGACCAGCGCACCGCCCCACGTGAGAGCACCGAGCCGCTCGGCGTAGGCCACCGCAGCGGGCGAGTCGACTTCCTGTTCGGCACCTTGGGGCAGCCAGTGTTCGAGGTCGGCATCGAGAGCCGTCAGGCGCTCCAAGGCCGGGTCGTACACGGCGGCCACCATGGAATCCTCGCGGCGGGCCCGCACGGCTTCCTCCAGGGCCGCGTACACCACGCGCAATCGCAGCAAGTAGTCGGAATATCCCGCCGCGGCGATCCGGCCGGCGAGTAGTTCGGACATGAACGGGCTCTGCTCGGCGGCGTCGTGTTCGGCCGCCGAGCCCTCCTTCATCGCGACCGACAGGCGGCGGCTTGTTGGGACGGCGATCGAGCGCATGACCTGCCCAGATTACATTGGTGATCGCGGCGGCGGCGGTTACAGCGGCGGATGCGAATCGGCGCGCGCCACAATCGCGACACACATTGATAGCGTGGAGGTCTGGCTGCCACCCCTCGCAAATCCGATCAAGCCGCTCGCGTGACCAGCGACGAGCGGCTCGTCCGGCCATCGGTGCCCGCGAATCAGCCGATCGAGGGTCTCGTGCCGGTCGGCACCCCGATCGACCTGGACAACTGTGCGCGTGAGCCGATCCACATCCCCGGCAGCATCCAGCCGCGCGGTGTGCTCGCGGTGGTGCACGAGCCGGCGTTCGAGGTGCGTCAGGTCAGCGCCAACGTCGTCGACCTGCTCGGCCGTCCCGTCGAGACCGTGCTGGGCCGGCACCTGTCCGAACTGATCGGTTCCGAGCAAGCGGCCCGCGTCGAGCAGGCCGCGGCGACCTTCGGCAGTCTGCGCCAGCACAACCCGCACGAGTTGACGATCGAGGTCGCCGGGGAGTCGCGGGCCTTCGACGCGATCCTGCACCGTGAGCCGGGCGGCGTGCTGTTGGTGGAACTCGAGATCGCTTACGGGGAGCGGCCGTTCTCGTTCCCGAACACGTATCAGGCGGTCCGCGGTGCGGTGGAGGAGTTGAATCGGGCCGCCACGCTGACCGAGCTGTACGCCACCGCCGCGCGCGCCGTCCGCGACCTGACCGGCTTCGACCGGGTGATGGTCTACCGCTATGACGAGGAGAACAACGGCGAGGTCGTGGCCGAGTCCAAGCGCGACGACCTCAACTCCTTCCTCGGCCTGCACTACCCGTCGACCGATATTCCGGCGCAGGCGCGCGCACTGTACGAGAAGAACTGGATACGGCTGATTTCCGACGTCGGCTACACGCCGGCACCGCTGGTGCCGAGCGTCGACCCGGTGACCGACGCGCCGCTGGACCTGACGTATGCCACGTTGCGCAGCGTTTCGCCTATTCACATCGAGTATCTGCAGAACATGGGCGTGCACGCATCGATGTCGATCTCGTTGCTGCGGCAGGGGCGGCTGTGGGGGCTGATCGCCTGTCACCATTACGCAGGTCCGCACCTGCCGCCGTTCGGCACGCGGGTGGCGGCCGAGTTCCTCGGCTCGACCCTGTCGCTGCGACTCGTCGACCGATTCGAGGACGAACAACTACACAAGCGGCTGGCCGCGCAGGCCGTCGTCGCCAAGCTCCTCGCCGCCACGCTGGACGATGGCGAACCGCTGTCGGAGGCGCTGCTCGGCGCGCCCGACCTGCTCGACCTCGTGCCCGCCGACGGCGTGGTCATCGACATCGGGGGCGATCTGCGGATGCGTGGCTCGGTTCCACCACCGGACATCGTGGCGGCCGTCGCCGCCTGGGCGCGTGACGTGGACGACGACATCGCGAGCAGCGAGTGCCTGTCGGGCGCGCTGCCCGAACTCGATCTCGATCCCCAGGTGGCCGCCGGGGCGCTGGTGCTCAACCTGCCTGACGGGCAATACGCCATCTGGTTCCGGCGGGAAGTGCTGCGCTCGGTCGATTGGGGCGGCGACCCATACAACAAGGCGATCGCGGGCAGCGAGGATGACCAACTTCGGCTCAGCCCGCGCAAATCGTTCGACCGCTGGCGCGAGATCGTCCACCAGCGCAGCGAGCCGTGGTCGCAGAGCGAGACCGATTCCGCGGTGTCGTTGCGGCGCCACCTGGTCGAGTCGCTGTACCGCCGCACGCGGGGAGCGCTGCGCGTGGCCGAGACGCTGCAGCGCAGCCTGCTGCCCGAGTCCATCCCGGCACTCGAAAATTGGGAACTGTCCGCCCACTACGAGCCCGCCTCAGGGGACAACGTCGGGGGCGACTGGTACGACGCGTTCGAGCTGCGCGACGGCCGGCTGATCGTGTTGATCGGCGACGTGGCAGGGCATGGCATCGCCGCGGCCGGCACCATGGCGGCGCTGCGCAACGCCCTACGCGCCCAGTTGTTCGCCGGCGCCACACCTGCCGAGGCGCTACAACAGCTCAACGACTTCTGCGTGCACATGCTGCGCGGAGCCTTCGCCACCGTCATTGCCGCGCGGGTCGATCTCGGCTCGGGTCGGGTGGAGGCGGCGTCCGCCGGTCACCTGATGCCTTACCTGACGAACTCCCGCGCGCCGGCGGTCCCGGCACCGATCAAGCTCTCGCCGCCCATCGGCGTCAAAGGTGTCAGCTACGCCCCCAGCGCTTTCACCATCGAACCCGGACACGGCTTGGTCCTGTTCTCCGACGGACTCGTGGAACGCCGGGGCGAATCGATCGACGACGGGCTCGATCTTCTGGCCGAAATCCTCGGCCGCGCGCATGATTCGGCGGCGACCCAGATCTGGACGGCGATGGCATCGGGCCATACCGACGACGACGTCACCATCATCACGCTGCGCCGCCCCTGAGCTCTCGTTAAGCGCTTCGTGTATCGGTGCCCAAACCGGTCGCGGTCATCTACAGTTCGAAACCTAGCGAACCGCAACCACCAAGGACGTGAGATGGCGAAAAGTGTTGCGCCCAAAAACGACAACGAGAAGATTGTCGTCGATTTCATACATGCCGCTTACGGCCAGAGCATGGACATCGACGCCATGACCGCACTCATGGCCGACGACTTCGTCTGGCGACTTCACGTGCCACTATCACCGGTAGTTCGTGGACGCGACGCGGCGCGAGCCGAACTCGAGAAGCACAACACCCTGTCGACGGGCATGATCGAGGGGAGTGAGATCCGCACGATCGTGTCCGATGACGACACCGTCATCGTCGAGCATGGACGTGAACGCCATGAACGGCGTCGCGGTCACATTCCACGTCACAGCGCTGTTCGAGCTTCGCGACGGCGCGATCACGCACTGGCGCGAGTATTGGGACACCACTCACGTCGCGCAACAACTCGGGATAGATCCCGCGCTCATGTTCGCGCCGTTGAGCGAATGAGCTACGGCACAACGGGTTTGACGGCGGCGTTATCCCGCGGCGTTGAGGATCTTGATGGCAAACACAAGCGAGTCGCCGGGCTGGATCCCGGCGCTGGGCTGACCTTCGGGGTAGCCATCGGCGGGGACCATCGCGACGGCGACCGTGGACCCGACTTTTTGCCCCGCGATGGCCTTCTGGAAGCCCGGCACGACTCCGGTGAGCGGGAAGTCGACCGGTGCGCCGCGCTGATAGCTGCTGTCGAAGACGGACCCGTCACGTCCGTTGACGCCCATGTAGCAGACGGAGACCCGCGCGGTGCTGGAGACCACCGGCCCATCTCCGGCATGCAGTGTGTGCACCTGGGTTTGGCTCACGCTGAACGGTGCGGTGACGTTCACCAGCGGAGCGGTCGTATCCGTGGACCCGGTGACCGCAACGCTGCCCGTGGTGCCGCTCAGCGTCCAGTCGGGCGTTCCGCCGTTCTGCGGTGCCGTGGTAGGGCAGGAGCCGGCCGCGGTGGCCGGTCCCGCGGCAGCGAGCGTCATGGCGGTTGCTGCGACAGAAGCCGCAAGCGCGACGGAGAAATACATCCGGAAGGACTTCACGGCCGACACGCTACAGCCAGTTCTGGCATTGCCCACCGATAGGTCCTGCCCTGGCTTCTCAGGTGCACAGGCTGGGGGCGTCGCACACATTGCCGGGGCAATAAACCGAGTGAGCGGCGTTGACCAGGCTTCCGACGTCGAGCAACGACACGCCCTTCGTGTCCAAGCGGGCGTGCAGGTCGTCGGCGATCTGTTGCGGCGTCCAGCCCCAAGTGAGGTCGTAGCAGACGTCGTGCGCCTCCGCGATCAAAGCCTCTTCCGTCTTCGGCGGCCACGTGAGGCCGACGGCGCGCAACTGCGCGAGGTACGCGTCGTCTTGGGGGGTCGCGGCCGCATTGCCTGGGCTGCCCACAACTGCCGCGGCAACGATGACCGGGGCCGCGATTGTCGCCAGCCTGCGAGGTGAAGGCATCTGATTCCCTTCCCATCCCTGCGGCGCGAGAGAGCCGTCAAAACTGTGCCGCTGCAAAGCAAGACAGACAGCAGAATAGCCCAAGGTTGAAAAGCGGTTCGCCGAATTCTCCGCATGCGCCGGCACACTGGCCCGTGATTCACGCCAAGTCGCGTGCCACCGCATCGAATGCGAGCAACGTGTCGAACATGTGCTGCTCATGAGAGGCCATGTGGGTGGACAACTTGGCGGCGACCAGCTCCGCGCGGCGATTGACGTAGATCATCTGACCGCACATGCCCTGGCACAGCACGACGTCCTTGCCGGGATAGGGAATCCACATCTGGTTGCGGTACATCCCGCCGGGCGTTTCGTTGTCGTCGGGGCTGGCGGCGAACGCCTGACGCGAGTCGGGACCGCCGTCCAGAGTGTCCGCGATCCACGTCGTCGGCACGACTTGTTGGCCGGTCATCGAGACACCGTCGCGCAGGAACAGCGAACCGAACCGGATCATGTCGGTGAGACACGCGCTGATACCACCATCGAAAAACCCTGTGCCGCAAGGATCTACACCGATCGTCGCGTCTCGTTGGGCCCCGATGCGGCTCCACAGCAATTCCGACATCAGCTGGGGCATTCGCCGGCCGCCGGCGACTTCGCAGATCCAGCCCAGTACATCGGTTTCACACGAACGGTATTCGAACGGGCCGCCATGAGCGGACTTCTGGCGCAGAGTCAACAGGAACTCTTGCAGCGTGGCGGGAGCATCCGCACTGCGCTTGGGTGCCCAGCCCATCGCCTGGTCGAGCAGATGTATCTCCGCGGCCCGGTCGTCGTAGCTCTCCGAAAAGGCGACGCCCGACCTCATGTCCAGCAGATGACGCACCGTCGCGCCCGCATAGCCGCACTTCGCCAGTGCGGGAACGTAATCCGTCACCGGCGCATCGAGTGCGATCGCGCCGGCCCCGTGCAGCGCGCCGACCACCGCTCCCACCAGCGACTTGCTCACCGAGAACAGCAGGTGCCGGGTCTGCGGTCCCATGCCACCGGAATACTCCTCAGCCACCATCTGACCGCGGTGGGCGACGGCCCATCCGTCGGTGGCGGTGCCGGCCATCACCGCCCCCACCGTGGTCGCCGCGCCACCGGTGCCAGTCACGGGGATGGCGGACACCGGAGATGTGGCTGCCGGCAACGCCGCGACCGGTCCGGTCCCGCGCGAGATCACCTCGGTGGGCACGAAGTCCTCGACGTGCTGGAAGGACCAATGCGCGTAGGGCGCCGAGAGCCAGTTGTCCAAGGCGAGACCGGCCGGGGCGCCTTTCACGCTCGTGCGACGAGCCGGGAAACGATCGGCGCGGCCGGTGTCAGGGGAGTCGAGACGAACTTCGCCTTCATACCCTTGACCCAGCGCTGGCAGCGCTCGCTGAGCCGGTAGTCGTCCGTCTGCAGGTGTGAGCGAGTGACGAGCACGCCGAGTTGGGCGCCCTGCGAACGCAAGTCGCCGGGCGCCGCGACCCGCATGTAAAAGGCCTCAGAGCCGTCGAGCAGCGTGGCCCAGTCGTTGGCGGTCCGCGAAAAGGAGACCCGACCGTCGTCGTCGATGCGCCACACGCCGGTGCGTGGCGTCGCGGTGAACAGCTCGATGTCCGGCGAAGTCTCCGTGATGATCACCTGACCCCAGACCTCGTCTTCGCCGTAACCCCGCTCCCAGCGGGAGTTGATCTCATCGATATCGAGCTCGTAGTCCACGTCCATGTACTCGAGCAGATGAAAGAGGAACAACGGCATGTCCGCGTACGCCTCGGTGGTCAAGTTCGTCATCGGGCTGGCCCCGCTCAGGCGCGGGTTCACCTCGCCGAGGTAGAGCTGGTCGGAGTCGAGGTCGTGCAGAAGGTCCACCTCGAAGTAGCCGCGGTAACCCTCGCGGCGCATCACGTCACCCAGCTTTGCCACCATCTCTCGGGCGGCGTGAGTCTGGGCGGGCGGCAACACCTCACGCCAGATGTCGTTTCCACACCAGCTACCCCGGCTCGGGGTCAGTTCCGAATAACCGACGAGGCTCGTCATGGCGGGACCGACGACCGTACCGTGGCGGGTCACGGCGCCCTCGAGGCACACTTCGACGTTGCGTATGCGCTTCATGACCTTGATTTCCTGCTGCGAGGTCAGGTCACCGGCGTGCTGATCCCAGTCGCGCTGACCGTGCACAAAGAAGGTCCCGCTGCCGGCGTTGCCGTAGGCCACCGAGATGACCAGGTCATCGCCTAATCCGGCGCTCTGCGCGAGCTGCAGAAGCACGTCGTAGGAGCCGGCCCGTCCGATCGTGTGTGGCACGCTCGGTATACCCGCCTCGTTGGCCAGGCGCGTCATGACGATCTTGGAGCCCAAGCGCTGACGCACCTCGATCGGCGGATGCATCACCTCGAGGCCCGCCGACCGCGCCAGAGCCTGGATTTCCTCGTTGAGCATCACAAAGCAGCACTTGCCGCCCGGTCCTTTACCGGCGATGAACTCGACCGTTTCGGGATCGGACAGCAGGTGGCTGCACACCTCGTCCATCGACTCGAAGTCACGACGGTCGCGCCGCCGCGGCACGAACACCCGCGAGTGGGTGCCCTCGAAAGAGTCAAAGTAGGTCAGGTAGAAGAAGTTTCGTATCCAGCGGTCAACGCCGAGCAGGTTGAACGGGGTGGGCGAGATGAAGTAGAGCGGCACCTTGTTCGTGTGAAAGAACGCGCGGATGTCCGAGAGGCCGTTCAACGTCCGGCGCGTTTCGGGCGCCGTCACGTCTGCCCCCTACACGTCGATTCCTGGACACTTTCATCCATTGCACCAGTCTGTACCCCGGCACCGCCCGACGGAACCACGAAATGCCTATTGCATTGCTCGCCAGTAGATTAGGTCGGCTTCGCCGCTGGACAACGATAGCCGTGGCGCGGTGGTGAGCGAGTTCTACATCCACAGGCCTGAGGAGTTCACCCTAGTTCGCAAGCCGCGACCGCGCCTGAAGCCATTCGGGAGTGCGGCCGAGATGGTGCAGAATGCGGTCGAGATTCGTCGAGCTGGGCGCATCAACGGCATGCGCAAACGGTGCGTCGGTTGTCTCGCGGTAGTCGCCCTCAGGTACGGCAAGGGCCAGGGGCAACGCGGCCTCGACCACGTCATCGGGGAGGCTGTAGGCCACGCCCAGCGCTTCGGCGACGTCCCAGCCATGTACTACGTAGTCGACGAAGTGGAAACCGATGGCGAGGGCTCCGGGGAACGTCGCGTTCGGCCCGAATTCGGGAAGCGCAAACGACGCCTCGAGTATCCCGTCGTCGGCGAAGGCGGCCAGGACGTCGCGGGCCGCCTCCGCGTACGTGCCGCCGGGGTCGACAGTGATCGCACCCGCCACGGCGTCGGCTCGCCACACGTCGGATCGCGCTCCGAATCCCCTTGCAGCGGCGGCGAAGCCACGATGCTGGGCGGTCATGTGAGCGAGCAGTTCGGCCAGGTTCCAGCCCACGCAAGGCGTGGGTGCGTGGAGATCGGCAACCTGGACGGCGTTGACGAGGGCGATGGAGTTCAGCACGGCGATCCGATGGAAGGGCCGCACGTCGGGAAAATTCGTATACATACACTTATCATATGTACGCGTTTATGTTATTGCAACGCTTACCATGACGAGATGCCACCGAAGCCCCGGCGGGACGACCTTGCGGCGATGTTGCATCCGCTACTCAGAGACCTCGTAACGGCCGAACTGCCGATCCTTGCCGCTCACGACGTGAGCATGTGGGGATACGTCGTCCTCAACGCGTTGGACAAATCGCCGATGCGGACGCAAGCCGCTCTCGCCGAAGCCATTGGCGCCGATAAGACAAGAATCATCGGCACACTCGACGAGCTTCAACACCGGGGATTCATCGAGCGTCGTCCCGACCCCGAAGACCGCCGGGTCCGACTACTCGAGATCACGCCGGCCGGACGCAAAGTCAAGAACCTGGTGCAGGTCGAGATTCAACGCGGCGAGGAACGTTGGCTGTCCCAATTGACGGCCGACGAACGCAATGTCTTCCTTCGCGCGCTCCAACGCCTCAGCGGTGCCGACGCCGAATGACGTGTTCAGCTCGCGATCGAGCGCTCCAGCTCGGTCAGCGACGCGACGAGGTAGTCCTCGCCGAAGATGGGCATCTCGCCGACGCGATCACGAAACGCCTGCGGCGTGCCGCTCCAGTCGTACGTGAGGGTGACGTCGGTCCGATCACCTTTCGGGGCGAGGTCGTAACGCCAGAACCAGCCGCCCGCAGAGTGGTTGCCCGTGTCATCGAGCACCCCCGGCATCCAGCCGATGGCGCGGTCCGGCTCGAACACATTGACCAGGTTGTGCGTGATGTAATCGCCGCCCGCTCGGGTCAGGTACATGTTCATCGCGAACATCTGTCCCGCGGCGGTGATCGGTACGGTGTCCACCGCGTCGCGGACCCAATCGGTGGGCTCGGTGTTCCTGTGGCGGGACGGGTCGGCGAGGACGGCGAAAATCTCGCCGGGGGCGGCGGCGATGGTGCGGGTGATGACGTAGCGTTCGGGGTTGGCGCTCATGGGTTGTCCTCGTTCCCGGTGGGTCCGTAAGCCGCGGCAATAGCGGGGGAGTCGAGCCACCCCGAGTAGGTTGGCCGCGAGGGCCAGCCTTCTGGCGAATCGAGCCACTCTTCTTGACGACCCCACGGCAAAGTGTCGATCAACCCGAACGAGTGACTGAGTTGCTCGGTGCCCCGCCCGTTCGTATGCCATGTGCGGTACACCGTCTGGCCGGCGCGCAGGAACACGTTGACACCGAAACTACCGCCCGGCGGCGCGTCCATGTCGGCGCCAAACGTGCTCTGCGATGACGAATACCAGTCCATCCGATTGCCGACTTTGTCCTTGTAGGCGAGCGCTTCCTCGATCGGTCCGTTGGTGACGATGACGAACCGGGCATCGTAATTGTCGAGGAACTCCAGTCGGGTGAATTGCGAGGTAAAGCCTGTGCAACCGCCGCACTGCCACTCCGCGCCGTCGGACCACATGTGGTGATAGACGATCAGCTGCGATCGGCCGCCGAAAACGTCGGCCAGGCGGATTGGACCGTCGGCGCCGACCAGGGTGTAATCAGCCACTTCGACCATCGGTAACCGCCGCCGCTGGGCGGCGATCGCATCCAGTTCGCGGGTGGCGGCCTTCTCGCGCTTGCGTAATTCGTCGAGCGCTGCCCGCCAGGTTTGGTGATCTACCACCGGCGGCAGGGCCGTGATTCGGGGCGACATGGCACCACCTTCGCTCTCGATTTGCCCGTTTGACAGTCTGACTCGTGGACCGCCCGAAAATCATCGGCAGCTGGCCGAACCGGTGCGCTCGAGCGCGCAAGTGCTCGTCTCCCGCGCATTGAGGACCCGAACGACTGTCTGCGTCAGGTCACGGGGTTCCTGAACACATGAAAGGAAAACCGCACCACGGCTTCTGCAACGCCTCCGGCGGAGGCGGACCACCCTCCCAAATCCCGGGGGCGGCGTTTCCATGGCCCCAATAGACGCCGTACCAGGTGTGGCACTGACTCGCGTCCCAGTTGACTTCCGTCCCCGGACATCCGCGGCCGGTCTGTGGATGAAGCCCGGTCTTCTGGTCTTCCGGGCAACAGGTGTATGGCCCGCTCGCGCCGGGTGGTACCGGCCCGTCTTCTGAAACTAAGCCGTGGGTTTGCGCCACCGGGCCGGGCTGCGCCTCGGCACTACCCACGGCGAGCCACATTCCGGGTACAGCGAGGCCGCCCGACAATGCGGTCGCGGCCACTACTTTCTTCAGGGTTCTGGTCGTGCCCATGGCATTGTCCTCTCGCTCTGCTATTCAACGCCGAAAGCTTGCGAAAGTTTTGCGTTTTGGCCCGGCTACCGATCCCAAGATGCGTTCGCGGCGGGTAGCCTCACACCCCGGCCGGGACCAGTGCGGCAGAGGTCCGCATCTCGTGGCGCAGCGCGGTGAAATCCGTGATCGTCTTGGTGCTCACCGTCGCCACCGGGCGGGCGTTGCGGCCGGTGGCTTCGCGCTTGGACACCATCACCACACTGTCGATGTAGGGCTGGATGGTGGTGGCGTTCTGCACGGTGGCCACGATGACGAGCTGGAAGCCGAATTTTCGGAACGCCTGCAAAGCCTGCTGAGCGAACTGCGGGTCGGACTTGGAGAACGCTTCATCCAACATCAACTGGGCGAAAACCGGTCTGTTGTCAGCACTTTCGGGGTTCGCAAGGTTGAAGCTCAACGCGCCGGCCAGACAGAAGGCCATCAGCTTCTCCTGCTCACCACCGGAGTTGTCGCCGGCGTTGCTGTGTGTGCGAATCAGCTCATCGCCGCCGACATCCCACTCGGCGCAGTCGAACGTGAACCGGTTGCGGACATCGAGGGCGTCCCGGGTCCAGGCCTTGTCTTCGGGTGCCGTCGACGCAAGTCGATTGCGCAGGCGCAGGATGTCGGCGTACTGGTCCAAAATTGCCTGCTTGTCGCCGAGTCCGACTTCGGCGATGCGCCGTGAGATGGCCCGGACGATCTCGGTGAGTTCGGCAACCGCGGTCAGGCTGCGCGGGGTGGCACGCAGTGTCAGCCGGGTACCGCGGTTGAACTCGACCGCGCCCAGGCCGGTGTTGACCCGTTCGATCTGCTCGCTGATCCGCCGCGCCTCCTGCTCGGCGACCCGGTGCAGGGTGAGGATGGCGTCGGGCGCCTGCTCGGTGACCAGTCGCATCATGCGCTCGTAGGCCTCGGGCAGTTCCCGCTCGTCGATATGGCGGCACAACGCGACGTAATCGTGCACGCGTTCGTCGAACACGTCGCTGTCGTTGGGGATCGCGTCGGGGAACGCGGTGTCGAATGTGTTCAGGATGCGCGCGAGTTCATCGTAAGAGCGCCTGCGGCTTTCGCGCAGTTGTTCGCGTTCGCGCCGGATCGCGGTGAACACCGCGTCGCGGTGGGGTTCGGGGTTGAGCATGTCCAGCGGAACCGGCACGTCGGCGGCGTACCGGTTCAACAGGTCGGTCAGCGGTTCGGACACGAATGCCGGGGCGAGCCGTTCCTGCAGCTCGAGCAGCCGAGTGCGACGGCCGTCGAGGTCGTCGCGGCGGGTCTGGATGGCGCCGCGACGGGTCATCAGGGTTTGGATCTGTTCCCAGCACTCCTCGGCGCGGGCGGTGAGCGCCTCGACATCGGGGTTGTCGGCCAGCAGCATCTCGAACTGCTCGCGCAGCCGGTCGGCGTGCCCGTCGGCGGTGTCGGTGTCGACGTGCGTCCACTGCTCGAACTGATCGCAGATCGCCTTGAACGCCGCGGCCCGGTCCCGCCACTGCTGGCGTTCGGCGGCGATATCGTCGGCGACGCTGCGGGCCCGGCGAAACGCTTCTTCGGCGTTGGCCAAATCAACGGTCAGCGCGTCGACTTTGGCGGCGACGTCGCCCTGGTAGATGTAGTCGGCCTGCTTGAGCGGCCGGCGATCGTCCTTGACGGCCAGCCGCTCGGAATCCTTGTACAGGCCGGTGTCGGTGACGGCGCGGCGGAAGCGAGGAAACACGTCGGGGGTGTCGACGCAGATGTGATCACCGGCGGCGGCGACGACGTCCGCGGCCTCGGCAGCGCAGTCATGGGTCGGGTCGACGACGAACAGCTTGCCGGCCAACGTGTTCGGGTCCGCCTCGGTGACCTCAGCGCCGACGAACCTGGCGCGGACGTGATGCAGCTGCAGCCGGCCACCCATGTTGGTCTCGTTGACGAACCGCAGCACCGCCGCGTACTGACTGTCCGGCACGAGCAGGCGCAGACCCACACCGCGCAGCACCTTTTCAACTGCGACGCGCCACCGGCTCTGGTCTGGCCGCAAATCCATCAGCTCGGCTATGTATGGCAGCTGACGGGGGTCGATACCCACAGCGGCGCAGATGCGTTCGCGCATGGTGAGCGCGAACTCCGGAAGCGCCGAGCCGACGCGCTCGACCCGTTTGAGTTCCCTGGCGGCATCGTCGCGGGCGATGCGGGCGACTTTTTGGGCGTACTCGGCATCGGTCGACGCTTCTCGCCCGCGGTCCAGTTTGGCCAACAGCTGGGTGGCCCGCGTGCTGAGTTCCTCGCGCAGATTCCAGAATTCCTCGGCGGTGTCCGGGATTTCGAGGCCGTGCGTGTTGAGCATCGCTTCGTAGGCGGTGCGCCGGCGCGATACCTGCTCGGCGTGCGCCTCGGCGCCGGCTACCTGTGATTGCAGCGGGCCCAAGCTGGTGCTGGATCCGCTGATCTGCGCGTTGAGCGAATCGCCCTCGGCCTTGGCGAGATTGAGCTGGCGGGTGACGTCTTCGTATTCGTTGCCCAGCTGATCGATGGTGGCGTCGAGCGATTCGATCTGCGCCGGGCATTGTGCGAGCCGAACGTGATCGGTGTAGGCGCGCACCATCGGTTGGTCGACGAGATCGATGATGCCCAAGTCGGAGGACTCCGAGGTGTAGCGCTGCTGGAGCTTCTCGATGTCGCCCAGGATCTTGCGTTTGCGTTGCGCGACGGCCAGCAGTTCGCGAGCGTCGACCAGCGGGTCGATCTGCTTGAGCGCCTCGGGCAGCCGGGTGAGGCTGCTGGGCTCATCGAGCATGAACTCCCGGACGAATTGCTCAAGCCCACCAACGCTTTTCAGCGATTTTGCCTTGCCGAGCAGCTGCTGCGCGGCGTCGGACGCACGGATGCCGATGGTCGCGTACAGCTGGGCGAGGTACTGCGATTCCACCTTGGTGGAGAATCGCCAGTCGTCTTTGAACACGGCCGCGTCGAAGCGGCCGGCGGCCCAGCGGTTGCAGACGCTCTCGATGTCGCGGTCACCATCGGCGAGCACGAACCGGCTCGAGGAATCCGACCGCGATTCGCCGGTGAGCCATTTGAGTACCAGGCCGGTGACGGTGCGGCCCGCGTTGCTGCGGTAGGTGACCGCGATCGCCGACCAGGCGGTGCCGTCACCGCGCAGGTACATGACCTTGCTGGTGCCGCCATCGCTGCGCTGTCCCCAAGCGCCGCGAACGTATTTGTCGACGGTCCGCCGGCCCGCGCTCGACCCGGCGGCGGTGGTGTCACCGGAGGCGTTGAAGTTACGCCGGTTGAACGGCAGGAAGCCCAGCGAAATAGCATCCAGCAGTGAGGATTTGCCGCTGCCAGAGGCGCCGGCTATAAGTGCGCCACCCTCGCTGAATCCGATGGAGTGATACCCGTCGAAGACACCCCAGTTGATGACCTGCAGGCGCGACAAGTGGAACTGTTCAGTCATCCCGGCGGTCCTCCTCGTCGGCTGCGACTTGTTCTTGGGCAGCGCCGCCGCGCAGGAGGATTTCGAATTGCTGCTGCAGCTCGGTGATTACCGAGGCTGTCATGACGGCGTTGATGACCGGGCTGACGGTGTAGCTGTCCTCGTCGTCGCGGGTCTTGCGCAGGATCTCCAACGACGCCAACCGGGCGACCGCGCCGTCGATGCGTGCGGTGAACGTGACGGCGTCGCGGTCGACATCGTTGAGGACACCGGAGAACAGCCCGTGCATCTCGTCGCGGCTGATCACGACGGCCTGATCGCCCGAGGCGCGCATCATCTGAGCCAGGTGTAGCGCCAGGATCGAGTCGTAGGTGCCGAGTGGTTCACGGCGCAAAAGCTTTACGCCCCGGGCGGATTCGTAGCGGGCCTGTTCGACGAACGCGACCCCGTCAGTCTCGAAGGCGCCCTCGACGACCCGCAGCAACAGGTCCAGTTCGGACAGTCTGACCGACAGCTGGGCGCGGTATTCGAGCACCCAGGTGTAGATGTCGCGGTCGGTCTCGGCGCTGATGTAGCGGCGGGTCAGCAGCTGTTGCAGCGCCCAGCAGGCCCGATCGGGCAGCTCGGACACGTCGCCGTCGAATCGGGGCCGGCGTTGGTGCGGCGGCCGGGCGGTCTGGTCGACCTGGGGGAGTGCGGAGAACCCGCTGTAGCCCGCGATGTCTTGAAAGGCCTCTTCGACGGTCACGCGGTTGCTTCCATCAGGCTGGAGACCGGTTCGGTGAAACTCAAGTACGGAACCTCCATTTCGCGGTCTCGTCCGTCCAAGGACTGAAAGCGGACCGTGACCGACTCGGAGACCTGTCCGGACTCCGGTTGTTTGAGCGCCCAGGACCACAGCACGATGACGTGCCCGAGGTAGGCGGAATCGAGCATCGCGACCGCGTCGGGCAAGGATAGTCTCGTCCCGGAGCTGATCGCGGCGTTGATCATCTCGGACATCGCCGGGGCGTCGACTTGGGTGGTCAACGCGGCGAAACTGCTCAGGTCGACGTCGCCCTCGGCGATGTGGGCAGGTTTGGGGTTGGACAGGTCGCCGATTCGAAAGCTCAGTGCGCCAACCGAACTGAACGCGTGGCGAGCCAGCGGGAGTTCGATGTCCAGCCGGGAATCGGTCAGCGATGTCTTGAGCAGGTTGCGGGCGGCGCCGATGGCTTCGTTGAGCTGACGGGCCACGCCGCGGCTCTGTTCGAGGGTGCCGAACGCGGTGAACCGTTTGACGCGCTGCGCGCAGCGCTGTTGAATGCGTTCCACTTCGTCGATCTGGTGACCGACAAGTTCGAAGAAGCCGGCCATCACCTTGCGCAGCGCCGGGTCGAGGGCGGGGAGAGCCGCGGCGACCGCGGCGACGTCGGCCTCGAACTCCGCACGCTGATCGGGATCGTTGATCATGCGCAGGAAGGCGCGGTGCGAGTCACGGCCCTGGGAGTCCCAGGCGGCCTCGTAGTCGGCGTACATGCGGCGCTGCCGGTCGCGGTACTCGGCGTTGCTGTCGATCGGCTCGTCGAGGGCCGCGGTGGCGCGTTCGATCATCGTCCCGTACTGGCCGATGTCGGTGATCAGACGTTCCATCTGCAACGCGATGGCGTGGGCTTCGTCATAGGCGTCGGTGAGGTCGACATCATGGTCGTCCGTCGGGCCGGCGTCGTCGAGCGCGTCGAGTTCGGTTTGTAGCGCGGCGATTTCGGCCTCGACGCCGGCGCGGATGCGGTCGCGGTCATTTCCGACCCGCAATGCGACCTGCTTGAGGCGGGCGGCGATGCCGTTGATCGAGCCGCCGGTCGCGATGGTGTCCTGCCGGCGCATGCCCCGGAGGAAGTCGAGTGCCCGGCGCGCCTCCTGAGTCAGGTAACACAGGTTGCGTTCGACGCCGGAGCGCTGGTCGGCGACCCGGTGCAGCCAGCCCTGGCTGGCCCAGGACTTGATCAGGGCCAGGCCGGACTGCTCGCCGGCCGGATCGATCTCGGCGAGGTCGCGTTCGAGGCGGACGACGAGGTCGGTCTCGGCGACCACGCCGCCGCTGAGCTGGCGCTCCATCAGGGTGGCGTAGAGGTTGAGGTTCAGCGCGGCCAGCAGGCGGACCGTCGGCGAGCCCTGAAGGCCACGATTGAGTTCGAGCAGGTCGGCAGGCGACAGCGTGGTGTCGTCGTCCAGCACATGCCCTCCGTCTCGATCGATCGCGTCTCGCGACGATCCAAGATATGGCACGGGGGAGACAACCGGCGTTCAGTGGGCGGGGTGTCGCGGGATGGTTTGGGTTAGTCGGTCACAGTGGTCTCAGGCATCTCTCGAGCCTCAGTGGTCGCTGCACATTGCCTCACTGATGCGTCGCGGCGGCAGACCGCGTGCGCCCGCCGAAGGCTAGGATTCGCTCCATGACTGCGCTGCTGGTCGCCAAGGCGTTACTGCTCGGCTTTCTCATCGTGGCCTGCGTCGCACTGACGGTGACTTACGTGCGAAGACGTCGAGCCGGCGTGCAGCCATGGAAAAACCCTTACGCCGCACCGTATCTCGATATATATCAGGGCGGACTGCCACCGGTTCCGCCGCCGCCGTCAACCGCCCACGAGCGGCCTGCTGACGGCGAGCAGCCCGATAGCGTTGCCGGCTAACCCCAGTAGGCGAAGCTACAGGTGGGCCGCGGCTCACTCTTCAGGGACACGAGCTTGCCGCCATCCATGATTATCGTGCAGGTCAGGGCGGCGTCACCGCCGTCGGCGCTAACCTGTGACTCGACCTCGTTGTAGACGGGGTACTGCTTTTCCCACGGCAGTGGCACATTGGACTCGGTCTGCTCTGGACCTCCGTTGATCCGGTAACGAATGGTCACCGGCGCGCTGCCGCCGCTGACCTTCATGACCGCCGTGCCGACCGGCTGGCCGGTAGGCGCCGTGGACGTTGACCCCGGTGGTGACGACGTCGCGATCGGTGGGGTGGTACCCCCGCCGCTAGTGGTATGTACCGCTTGTCCGGTAGTGCTCTTGGTGCACGCCGTCGGGGCGACGCCGACCAGAACGATGCTGACGATCAACCCGGCGGCGCGACGATACGAACGCATTGCCAAAGCCTACGATGACCGGCGCCCGACTCGGGTGGGAAACGACGCGCGCTACAGACGTTGCGCAGCGAAATCCGCGCCCTGATCAACCATGCCGTTCGCCGCGTAGAGGGTGTGCGCCAGTCCCGGCGGCCCCGGAGGTGCGCCATCACAGATGTTGTCATCGGCGGCGCACAGCTTGATCGTCTTGCTGGCGTACAGGGGGCCGATCGTGATGGGCGGTGCGCCGCCGCCGCGCAGGAACTCGTTGGAAGGTGTCCCGAAAAGGACGACCGCGGCCACATGATCAGCCACCGAGGGAGGCAGCGGTTGCGGTACATAGGACGCGAACTCCTGCGGCACTTCCTTGGGCACTGCGGCCGAAGTGACGAAGCCCGCCACGGCAGCGCCCTGCGAATACCCGCCAAGCACCACTTTGGTGTTCGGGCAGCTCGACGCCGTGGACTCGATATGAGTGCCGGCGTCCCTGATCCCGTCCACAACGGTTCTGGCGAAAGCTAGGCCGCCGTTGAAGTCGCTACTGGCCTGGTAATTGACCGGATAGACCCCGACCGATTTGCCGCCCACTCGCGACCCGAGCGCATCGACGAACGCCTGCCCGATCCCGCCAACCCCAGGCGGCTCGCCGGTACCGCGGGCAAACACCACTTCGACGTTGGGACATGGCTCGGCGGAGGCCGCGGGGGCGGGTGCGCAGATCATCCCCGCCCAGGCCGTTACGACGGCGGCAGCGAGAGACCAGATGGATCGTAGCGAGCTCATGCCTGCGAATGCCCGCACATGATTCCGCCGAAACCAGGGCCTGCCTTGCAGCAGGGACCGCGACCAGCTGGACGCGATTAGTTTCGCCATGGCTTTCAGTCTGTATCGCCAAACGCCATCGATCGCACTCGAGGAGACCAGCAATGACTGCCACCTATACCTTCGACGTCTTTTCCAGCCTCGACGGCTTCGGCGGCATGAACGGCGGCGACTGGGGCGGTTATTGGGGCAAGCAGGGCCCCGAATTACTCGACCGCCGCCTCGCGCTGTATGGCGGTAAGCAGCGAATGGTCTTCGGCGCCAACACATATCGGCTGTTCACGCAAATGCTGGCCGATAGCTCCGAGGATTCCGACGTGCGTGACCCGTGGGTCACGCGGATGAGGCAGCTGCCGGCGACGGTGGTGTCAACCACCCTGGATGGGCCTCTGGACTGGCCTGACGCGGCCGTTGTGAGCGGCGACGCCGTCGATGTCGTCGCCCGACTCAAAAAGGAGTCCGAGGTCCCGCTGCGCTCGCACGGCAGCCTGTCGATGAACCGGGCGCTGATGGCCGCCGGCCTGGTCGACCGGGTCCAGGTGACGCTCTTTCCCGTGATCACCGGTCAGACCGGTGATGACCCGATATTCCGGGGCGCGGCCGACTTCGACCTCGAGCTGATCGAAAGCCGAACGCTCGACGGCAATATCCAAGAGCTCGTCTACCGGCCCACCCTGCATGTCTGAGCCCGTCCACGCACACCAGCCGGCATGAATCGGCTGCGGCGTGGGGAGGCCAATGGCGTCGAGCCTGACGTCACATATCGACAACACACTCCGTCTAGCGACTAAGAGAACAAGACCTCTGTCGGAAGGGCGGCATGATGAATCGCTGGAATACGCTAGCGCGGCTGTACCTGGTCGCGATGACATCGGGTGTGGGAGGGGCCACCGCCGGGATCGGAATCTGGTGCCTGATTGACCCGTCTTCATTCGCCGCTGCCGTCGGATTTGGCGCACACCGGCACTTCCTGCATGACGTCGGAGCGTTCCAGCTCGGCCTCGGCGTCATCCTGCTGCTCGCACTGGTTTGGGGTGATGCGCTGGCCACCGCGCTCGCCGGCTTCATCGTGGCCAACACCGTGCACACGGTGAACCACATTGTGGACCTCGACGAGGGGGGCTCGGCCGCGCAAGCGTGGGTTCTCGGAGCGGTGTCGGTTGCGCTGTCACTGGCGTTCATGCTGCGCTTGCGCCAACTCGGCTATGTTGTGGGCGCCGTTGGCACGGCGACCAATTCGGCGCTGGCGCCGTTCGTGCGGCAAAAAACCATCAGCCTCACCACCTTTCGTAAGGATGGCAGGCCAGGTTCTAGCCCGGTGAGCATCGTTGTGGACGGAGACCGCGCATACTTTCGGAGTTTCGAGCAGGCGGTCAAAGTGCGCCGAATGCGGCGTAATCCCATGGTCGAATTCGGCCCCGCCACGGCATCGGGCAAACCAACGGGATATACCCAATCCGGCCGCGTGCGCCTGTTAGAGGGCCCTGAAAATCTGAAAGCCGCACGCCTGCTGCGGCAGAAATATCCGTTTCTGCATGGCGTATTGGTGCCGTCGGCGCACCGGCTCATGCGCACGAAATTCGGTCGCACGGTCCACGCCGAGCTGAATCCGTTATCGTGACGAGCCGCAGCACATCCGAATCAGATCGGTGATCTGGCCGCCCGTTGCGATCGGTTAGACCCCGTGGGTAGCGCACGAACGGCGCGCCAGCGACGAAAAGGCGAGAGCTGCTAGCCTTTCCAGACGACCTTGTCCGTGCCGCCGGCGTCCCGGTAGACGACGCTGTCGGGGTTCGTCCCGTTGCGAACGTCGAAGTAAATGCGCCCTGTCACAGGGCTTCCCAAGGGGAGTGGCCCCTCGGGAAGGCCGTCGGTCTGGTTGCCCTTCATCACCGCGAACGTGGAGCTGTTGACGGCCCTAGCGTTGAAGTCGGCAATGTTCGGGGTTGCGTTCCCGCTCACGCCTTTTGCCGTGACGTCGGAGTACCACACGCCGTCGTTGTGGCCGCTGGGCTGCAAATTGCTCACCGTGTAGTCGATGGTGCCGCCCATACTGGAAATCTCGGCCATCTGGCCGAACTGCAGCACTTGCGGATCGGCGAACGCCGGTGTCGCCGCGAAGAGTCCGGCCGCCGCCAGTGCAGCGGTTGCTGCCGTCGTTTTCGATGCGATGTGTGAGAACGCCATTTCGGGCTCCCTTCGTCATGTGCCGACCGTTCAGGCGCGGCAGTTAGCTCGAAGGTGTATCCACGGCTGGGAGTTTCAAACCTCATGTTTGCTGAATAAGACTGGCCGATTCTGAGCGGGCGCTCAATCGGGCACCGGTGATCCTCAAGGGAGGTACCGGGCTCGCCGGCTACGACCGCGTTGTAAGTTCACTCGGGCTACGAAGACCGCGATCGCCTGCGCACTCAATGGTTCGGTTATCGTCCCGGGCCAGGCGCTGAGTCGGCTGCGGCTTGACGCACACCACAGGAAGGCGCGAGAGAAGCCCATGAGAACGATCGCATACCGCCGCGCGGCAGCCGTCGGCCTGGCCGCCGTCGCGCTGATAACCGCCGGCTGCAGCAATGGCAAGCGTGTGGATGCGTCCGCACCGCCTCAGGCCGGGATGAACACCACGTCTACAACCCCAGCGCAGCCCACCGAGGTGAAGCTCATTGGGGAACGCGACGTGGAGGTGACCCTGACCGGCCCGATCGCCGTCAAATATTCCTCGGCAACCGAAGAACAGAAGAAGGCGCTCGCCAAGCCCCTGACGGGTGACCGCAACGCGGGAAAGCGGGAGAGCGGCGTGGTATTCCAGCAGTTCCAGGGCGGCGCGATCGTCGCCAAGAACGACGCGGCTGGCACGCCCGCATATATCGTCCTGGGCAAGATCCGGGAGGCCTGGAACGTCCCACGCGACCCGGCCGGCGCGCCTGCAGTCACCGGCTCTAACGGCTCGGCTGGGCCGTTGGGCTTACCGGTCACCGACCAGAACGCCGTCGGCGATCTGCTGGTGTCGAACTTCGAGCACGGCAAGATCGAATACAACCCGAAGACCGGCCAAGTCGAGGTGACCGTGAACGGCAAGGCCGTGCCGTCCGGGCTGTAGCCCGAACGGGGCGCTTGAATCGGCGGCGCGGCAGATGAGGCGAGTCGAGGATTCGAGGAGTGGCACGACGGGTATGCGCAGGGGAGTGGCATCTGCCGCGGTAACCCGTAGATCGGAGCGACCGTGATTGTCCTCGGCATCATCCTTCTCGTTATCGGCTATTTCACCGGGCTCAGCATCCTGTACACGATTGGCGGGATTCTCGTCGTCGTCGGCATTATCTTGTGGATCCTGGGCGCGGTGGGGCGCCCCGTCGCTGGCCGCAAAGTGTGGTTTTGACGCGCGTCGTGTCGCGTGGCTTTCAGTGAGCTAAGCGCTGGCGTCATCGGTCGTGGCGGTCGATCTCCTCGGCGGTTTTGCGGATGAAGGTGATTGTGTCGCCGGTGAGAATGTCATCGACCCCAGCTGCTTTGATGCTTGTTTCCAGCCCGTCGGCAATGTCGTTGAACAGTTGAGCCAGATCAGTCGGCGGTGGACCGGCGAGCTTGCCTCGTTGGGCGGCGATCCGGTCCGCCAGGTCGTCGCGTCCATTCTCGCGGGCTGTTCGCTCGTCTTCTTCGAGATATTGCAGAACTGCTGCTAGCTCATCTTTTTCGTCGCTCATTGTGAGAATGCTAGGCCAATGCCCTCTTTCCACGATCTGTAAAGCCCTGACCACCACGGGGCCATTGCGAATGTCAATTTGGATGGAGTCCAGGGAGGCGGCTCGAGTCGAGATCGCGTGCAGGGATTGATCCTGACGCCAGGTGAGGTTCTAACGTTTTGATTTGTGGATGATTTCGAACGCGCGGGACCGGGCGATCAGGTGTGGAAAGTCGGTGCTGTTGCGGAGTTGACCGGGCTGACGGTGCGGGCGTTGCATCATTACGATCACATCGGCCTGCTGGTGCCGTCGCGGCGGTCGAGGTCGGGTCACCGGCTCTATGACGGCACCGATGTCGCGAGGCTGTACCGGATCTGTGTGCTGCGGCGACTGGGGTTCTCGCTGGAGCAGGTCGCTGATGTTCTCGACGACCCGCAATGGCAGATCAAGCAAACGATGCAGCGGCATCTGGAGGACACCCGCCGGAGGGCGGCGTCAGCGGCCGAGCTGGCTACCCGGTTGTCGACGACCTGCCAACCGCCAATGAATTGTTCGCAACAATTGAGGAGATGACGAAGTTGGAGCCCACCGTTCGCGGCACTACGGCCCTGCTCGTCTACGACGATTTGCCGACCGCGCATGGCTACTTGGTGCGCGTGTTCGGGCTTACCCCCGGGCCACTGCATCACGACGAGCAGAACCGGTACTTTCACGGGGAGGTCAGTGCAGGTAGCCATGTGATCTGGTTGCACCCCCCGGGGTCGGATCACCTGTCGCCCAAGACCGTGGGGGCTGCGACCGGGATGACCGTCATCAACGTCGATGATGCTGATGCCCACTACCGCCGATGCCAAGCGGCGGGCGCCGACGTTATCGAGGAGCCGATAAATCAGCCCTACGGAGTCCGGGAATGGGGTGCCCGAGACTTGGAAGGCCAGCTCTGGTACTTCCACTCACCGCTGCAGTAGTGAGCGGACGACCCCGAAGCGGCGCGCGAAACATCGCGCAGTCCACCGGCGGGATCGGACGCAGCGCAGGAGCGACTGATTCACTACCGCACATCGCGACTTGGCTGGCCGACATGGAGATTCCACTGGCCGCAATCGGAAGCCAGGACGTCGTTGACGTCGACTTCGAGTCCACCGACCTTCGGCCCGGGATTGGACGAGGTGCTCACGACGCGCTGGTAGAGAACAGCGGCGGGGTGGACCTGATTGCCGGACCAGGCTCGAGTTTGCCAGACCCAGCGACGGCCAGGCGTGCTCGAAGACCCGACAACGCCGTCGGCCGCGGCCCATTGGCACACCCTGAGGCCTCCATAGACCCCCGTGCGTTGCACCCCAAGAATCGAGTTGATTCCGCGAAACCACTGCAGCGCAGTGTGATTCCAGGTGTCGCGATTGATGTCCTCGTCGATGGTGAAGAAGATCGGCGCACCCTGGCCGCCGCCCGCGGCGGTGTGCAGCTGCCAGGCGGTGCGTGCGTCCGCGATACCGCCGGCGTAACCCCGCGTGAAGTCCGACGGGACTGACCCACCCGGCTTGCCGTATTGGTAGTTACTGACGATCACCAGGCCCGCGGCTTTCAATGAGTCGGCGTAAGGCCGAGTGATCGGCTTGGCGCCAAACGATGACCCAGGACGCGACTCCGAAACGTAATTGACCACCCCGCTATAGCCGGCGGCTCGGATCTGCTGCGCAGGAATCTGGCGCGCGGCGAAGTCGATCAGTTGGGGAGGAGCGACGGCGGCCGCCGTGGGCATGCCGCAGGCCACTGATGCGGCGCCCAGACCGGCCAGCGCAGCAGCGTAGCGCAGCGCGTTGCGGCGGGAGACCGCTGGCAGCCGCGCATCGCCGGCCAGGGGAAGCGCACAGTGCATCGCGCGATGTTAACGATGTGACTGTTGTTCCCGATAGGCCTGCGCTAGCCGAAACGCGGTTGCATCCCCAAATGGATACCGAACGGTTACCGTTCGGCTATGACTACGAAAGGACATGCGAGGGAACGGCTTACCCCACGATCGCCTGCGCCGCGCGCTCGGCGATGAGCATGGTCGGCGCGTTGGTGTTGCCGGAAATGATGGTGGGTATGGCCGACGCATCGACGACTCGCAGGCCGGCGACGCGATAGACGCGGCAATCGGTGTCGAGCACCGTGGTGGACGCTCGCGGCCGACCGTGGGCGTCGAAGGCGCCCATCGCGCAGGTACCCACCGGGTGGAAAATCGTCGTACCCAGTTCGCCGGCCGCCTTCTGCAGTTCGCTGTCGCTCACCAGTTGCGGGCCGGGAAGCAACTCCTGCGGACGGTAGCGGGCGAGTGCCGGCGCCGCCATGATCTGCCGGGTCATCCGGAGGCCTCGCACGGCGATTTGACGATCGGCGTCAGTCGACAGGTAATTGCAAGAGATCTTTGGGTAGGTCAGTGGATCCGCACTGGCCATGCGCACATGGCCACGCGAGGTGGGTCGCAGATTGCACACCGAGGGAGTGATCGCTCCGAACGGGTGCAGGGGTTCGCCGAACTTGGGCAACGACAGAGGCTGCACATGCCACTCCAAATCCGAACTGGCCAGCGCGGGGTCACTTTTGGTGAAAGCCCCGAGCGTGGACGGCGGCATGGTCATGGGCCCCGATCGAAACAGCAGGTACTGCAGTCCCATGCCCGCACGGCTGATCCAATTCCGGTACAGCGTATTGACGGTTGGGGCGCCGCGGATCCGGTAGATCGTTCGGATCTGCAAGTGGTCTTGCAGATTTTCACCCACTCCCGGCAGATCGACGGCCACCGGCACCTGATGCTGGTTCAGCAGGCCCGCGGGGCCCAGACCAGAGACCTGCATCAGGTGCGGCGACCCGATAGCTCCGGCGCTCAGGATCACCTCCTGGCGTGCCCGGACGTCAACGATGTGGCCGCCTTTGAGCAGGCGCACACCGGCGACGCGGAGCTGCGCCGTGGTCCAGGCGCCGCGACGCTGATCCTCGTAGACCTCGTCGTCCATCAGAAGCCGCAAGGCCTGAGTTTGCGTGTAGACGGTGAGATTCGGCCGACGAGCGATGGGATGTAAGAAGGCATCGGCCATCGACCAGCGGCGGCCGCGCCGTTGGTTGACGTGGAAATATGCACAGCCCGCGTTGTCGCCCTGGTTGAATTCCTCGATCGTGGAGATGCCCACCTGGGCGGCGGCGGCCTGCCAGGCGTCCAGGATCTTCCAGCGCACCCGCGGTAGCTCGACGCGGATCTCACCACCGGCGCCGTGCCAGTCGTCGGCTCCGCCGAAGTAGTTTTCCAACTTCCTATAGATCGCCAGTGTCTCGCCGGGACTGTCCGGGCCACCCCAGAGCCAGCGCTCGTCACCGGTGGCCTGCGCCCAGAGCTCGTAATCGCTTGCTTGCCCGCGCATGTGGATCATGGCGTTGATCGACGAGCAGCCGCCGATCACCCGGCCCCGCGCGTAGTGAATGCTGCGGCCGGCGAGGCCGGGGTCGGGCTCGGTTGTGAAGCACCAGTCGGTGCGGGGGTTGGCGATCGTGTACAGATAGCCGACCGGCACCTTGATCCAGAACCAATCATCATTGCCGCCGGCCTCAATCAAGAGCACGCGACGATCAGGGTCCGCAGTGAGCCGGTTGGCGAGCAGGCAGCCTGCGCTGCCTGCTCCGACGATGATGAAGTCGAATTCGGCAATCGGACTCATTCCGGCGTTAGTCCTTCCATGGCATCGGATGCGTTCCTAGTGTGCGCGATGTGAACGGCGTCGGCGATCTGTTCGTGTCCACCTTCGAGCACGGCAAGATC
The DNA here is from genome assembly GCF_059813005.1 of Mycobacterium sp. NGS27. NCBI lineage: Bacteria > Bacillati > Actinomycetota > Actinomycetes > Mycobacteriales > Mycobacteriaceae > Mycobacterium > Mycobacterium sp. NGS27. The sequence continues at coordinate 779,893 of NZ_JCALDT010000001.1, read as the reverse complement.
CAAAACAACAAGGCCGGGGAGATGCAGGCGACGGTCGAAGGCAAGGTTGTACCGTCCGAGTTGTGGCGGCACGATCGGTAGAGTCGCGGCCGTGGGTGAAGTGCTTGACGAGGGCCCGTTCTTTCATGGCACCAAGGCAGCGTTGCGTCCCGGCGACCTACTGACAGCCGGATTCAACTCGAACTACCGGCCCGAGATCGTCATGAATCACATCTATTTCACTGCTCTGCGCGACGGGGCTGGACTCGCGGCCGAGATCGCAGCGTTGGACGGCTCCACACCACACGTCTACGAAGTCGTGCCCACCGGACCCTTCGAGAACGATCCGAACGTCACGGATAAGAAGTTTCCGGGCAACCCCACACGGTCGTTCCGGAGCGAAGCTCCGCTTCGTGTGGTGCGCGAAGTGACCGACTGGACGCGGCTGACGCCGCAGGCATTACAAATGTGGACCGACCGGCTTGCCTCGATCCGCGCCGACGAACGAGGCGAGATCATCAACTGACGAGCCGTGGCGATAGGCGAGAACCCGTTGGGCTGCAGCGCGGTTATTGATCAGCTCAATGAGAGATGTTGCGCCGCATAGCTTCTTGGACAGCGTTAGCGTTGGGGGCCGGTGCGAGAGTGTGGTGGTGGGTGGTGTCGCAGGCGGCGATCAGATAGCTGACCAGCCGCGCCGAGGCCACGGGGGCGAGCTCGTAGGTGCTGGAGACGACTCCTGCATTGGCCATCAGGAAGACCACGAGGTCCTGATGTCGGAAGTCATTGCGCAGGCGTCCGGTCGATTTGGCTTTGGAGATGAGGGTTTTGAACCCTCGATAGGCGGCTGACCGTGTGGCCTCGAACGCGCATGCGTTGGGGAACGTCATTGTCAGCACGTGGTTGAATCCACGGTCCTGGCATTGCATTGCACACACCTGCTCGACGAAACCGCAGAATCCGTGCCATGGGTCGGGGTCGCGCAATGCCGTCTTCACTGCATCGAGGTACGCCGCCATCTTCTCGTCGAACACGGCGGTAATCAGGTCATCGCGGGTCGGGAAGTGGCGAAAGAGGGTGGCGATACCGACTCCGGCTTGCCGGGCGATCTCGGCCATCGCGACATCAAGACCTTGTTCGGCGAAAACCCGCCGAGCGGCAAGCAGGACGGCGCCACGGTTGCGGGCGGCGTCGCGTCGCAGGTTCGGCGACTCGGTCGGGCCGGGCAAGGTTGTCACGGCCTCACCTTAAGGCAGTACTCTGCGGTGGCTGGCGTCGTCGAGGGCGATACGCGAATCGGCGCCGAGATCTCAGTAGTCATTCCTAGTCCTGTCTCGAATACTGTCGTCGCCGGCGGTAGCAGCGCTGGCATATCACGGTACTTTCCTGTTCGCGAATGTGTTGCGTTGTTGCACAGCGTGTTTAGTTGCTGATGGCCGGAAGGGCTCGCACATAGCGTCTGTCGGCGATCTGGGCGACCATGAATGCCGCGATGTCTGCCCGGGTCATCGTCCAGCCCACCTGGTCGACGCCGAGGAAACCCGAGCGGGCCGTCCCTTTGACCGCTTTGTCGGTCGGGCGGATGATACGCGCGACAGTCCAATCCAGATCCGAACCGGTGATGGCCTGGGTCATCGAAACGATCTCGGCGAACCCGTTCGGAAACAACACACGGGCGATTGCCGGGATGATCCGGCCCCGAAATGTCGGACGGTCGCGCGGATCGGTCACCGAGGGGGTGGCCAGCGCGATCAGTCGGCGCGCCTCGGCGGCGCGCATGGCCGCGACGATGGCCCGGGTGCCCTCAGACAATTCTGATCCGCCGACACGGCGATCCAGGGAAGGGCCGAGGGCGCTGATCACGACGTCGGCGCCGGCAATCGCCTTGGTAACCGCCGCGTGGTCAGACAATTCACCGCCCAACACGGTCAACCTTTCGTGGGTGATTCCCAGCTTCTGCGGGGCCCGAGCATAGGCCGTCACGTCATGCCCTGCCGCCAACAACTGGTCGACGACCAGGCGACCGATACCTCCGGTCGCGCCGAACACCGTACATCTCATCGACCTGACTCCTTCATCCGTGCATCACCAGGTTAACTGGAAAGGCCTTTCCACTTACTGTACGCTAAGTGGAAAGCGGGCTCCAGTTGTGGAAGTGAGGAATCAGATGTCGACCCCGGAGGAGAACAAGCAAATCGTGGTGGAGTACTTCGAGCTGCTGTTCAACCAACGACGCATCGACGAGGCGGTGAACCGTTACCAGGCCAGCGATTACGTGCAGCACAACGCCGCGGTCGCGAATGGTCCCGAGGCGCTCAAAGCCACTATCGCAACGTTGTTCGCCCAGTTCCCGGACATGCGCCTCGATATCAAACGTGCCTTCGCCGAGGGCGATTACGTTATCGTCCATTCCGAACTGAGCGGGGTCAGTCTCACCCTGGACGGCACCGAGAACATTGCAGCGAACTCAGCCCATCATGGACACTCGCGATACGCGCTCGTGGACATCGTTCGCCTGGAGCATGGCCGCATCGTGGAGCACTGGGACGTAGCGCAGAAGATCCCGGCGGCAACGATGGACGGAACTTCGATGGTCTAGCGGACATCACATGATGACGCCGCGTAGCCCAGGGGAGGACGCGCCCAATCACAGCAAACCGATTCGGTAGGCGCCAACAGTGGCCTACGCATGGAGATGGAGACGAAACTATGAATGAACTCGCCGGCAAGACGGCGTTGGTGATCGGGGCGACTTCAGGCATCGGGCGGCAGACGGCGGAGCGGTTCGTCGCCGAAGGGGCCCATGTTTTTGTCACTGGTCGCCGACAGGCTGAATTGGACGCGCTCGCTGCGAAATACGGCGATGCGGTTACCGCGATTCGCAATGATGTCACCAACGTCGAAGAGCTCGATGGAGTATTCGACGCGATCCGCGCGCGGCAGGCCGGGCTGGACGTCGTGGTGACCACCGCGGTCGGCGGCTCGTTGGCACCGTTGCAAGATCTGACGCTGGAACATTTTGAGGAAACGTTCGTCGGCTACCTACGTGGCATCGTTTTTGCCGTCCAGAAGTCACTGCCGCTCATGAACAAGGGCGCCTCGATTATTGTGACCGGTTCGACCGCGACGACCCGGGGAACGGCATCCTTCGGCGCGTATTCGGCGTCCAAAGCCGCGCTGCGGCAGTTCGTCCGGGTGTGGGCCGTGGAACTGGGGCCACGCGGGATTCGCGTCAACACAGTCAATCCCGGTCCGATCGAGACCGCAGCGCTCAAGAAGCAGGCAGCCGGCCCTGAAGACGTTCAACGCGTGCTCGAGGCTGAGGCCGCTCGTGTGCCGCTCGGGCGCATTGGGCAACCGAACGAGGTTGCCGAAGCAATGGTGTTCCTTGCCTCCGACCGGGCTAGCTTCGTCTCCGGCGGTGAACTATTCGTTGACGGCGCGCAAGGTCAGGCATAACCGGCCACCAGGCACAAAAGTGCTCGGCCATGCCGAGACTCCATTGAACTTTGAACTAACACTCTTAGGAGGCTTCACATGCTGAACACCAAAACCATCGTTCATCCCCGTCTTCAGCACATCGCACTCACATCCTCTCGGCCTGACGAGATGGTCGCGTGGTACCGCACCGTGTTGGGAATGCGCCTGATGCACCGCAACGAGAATCCCACTGGGGCCGACCACGCCCACAACCCCGGTGTCGTTGCCATCTGGCTCACCAATGACGAAATCCACCACCGGATGGCCATCCTGAGCCTGCCCGGACTCAGCGACGACCCGCAACGGTCCGCACACCCGCGCGTGCAACACTTCGCATTCGAATACCAGACCCTCGACGAACTACTCGGCTCATGGGTACGACTGTCCGACGCTGGAATCACCCCGGTCCTTGCCGCCGACGAAGGCCTTCAAACAGCGTTTTACTACCTCGACCCCGACGGAAACAGTGTCGAACTCAACGTCAACAACTACGGCAGTAACCTCACGGCCAGCGAACACTTACAGCACTCACCCGAATTCGCTGATCGTCCACTGGGCCAGTTCGTCGACCCGGCACTTTTGGTGCAAGCACGCGAGGCGGGGGCAACCCCTTGGGACATTCACGAGCGAGCGTGGCGAGGCGAATTCGCACCGGCGCAACCGCCCAACCCACTGGCCTTGTACTAGCAATCGCGTTGACCACGGCATGGCCGAAATCGATTCCACGATAGGTGATCTCATGACAGCGTTGAGCGGAAAAGTAGCGATCGTGACGGGCGCGGGCCGCGGAATTGGCCGCGGTATTGCTGTGCGGCTTGCCAAGGAGGGAGCGCATGTCATGGTCGCGTCGAGAACCGAAAGTACCGTGCGCGACGTCGTTGCCGAGATCACGGGGCAGGGTGGCACGGCGATCGGCGCCACCCTCGATGTCGCCGAGGAAGAACAGGTTAACGCTGCGGTGGAGCAGACCGTAGAGACGTTTGGGACGGTCGACATCCTCGTCAACGCCGCCCAGTCCTGGGGCAGGCCGGACATCAAATCCATCTCGCCGCCCAAGACGCCCTTCGAGGATGTCACCGCCGCGGAATGGGACCTGACCTTCCGGTCAGGGTTCTACGGAACCCTGTATGCCATGAAAGCGGCGCTGCCGCACATGAAACGGCAACGAAGCGGACGGATCATCAACTTCGGATCGCCTGTCGCCTTATCGGCGCAGCCGTTGTTGGCTCCTTACAACGTGACCAAAGAAGCGATCCGGAGCCTCACCTTGACCGCAGCTCATGAACTGGCTCCCCACCAGATCACCGTGAACTGCATCTTGCCGGCCATCCTCACCGAAGCGTTGGCCCACCACGAGAAAGACCATCTGGAAACACTGGTGCAAAGCCTGCCGATGGGCCGGCTCGGCGACCCCGAACGCGACGCAGGCGGCCTGGTGGTCTACCTCGCGGGCAACGACGGGGGCTACCTCACGGGAGCGACGCTGATTCTCGATGGCGGCGCGGCACACTGACCACCCCGCCGATTGGAAGCACTTCACGCCATCCGACTGCGCGGTTTGAGTTGACCGCACCCGTAGGTGGGAGAGCAGCGAATCAACTCCAGATCAGGACGAGTCGTCGTCATGGTCAGAGCATGTCAGCGGGACCGACATTAGTTGACATAATGTCGCTTATCGGTAAAAGGTCATAGCTGAGAGTTCAGGAAAGCATGGCCTCGGCTCGCTGACGCCGCGCGGCTCGGCGCGCCGTACACCCTCGGCTGCAAAGCCCAAGCTGGTTACAAACTAGCGATGCGCGCCCGAGCGGACTCGCCATTCCACCGCCGCGCACGTGCAAGCAAGAGGCCGTTTACCCCTTCCGCCTTCCCGGCGCCGCAACGACCTCAATATGTCACAGTGACGAATTACATTGGCCCGTGCGTCCTTTCGGCACGCTTGTCATCAAGTACGCCGAGCTTCACGATCCGCTGACGACATACGAGGCGATGACGCGGGCCGGCGGGCGATGAAGACCCCTCCGAGCCCTGCTGCCCCCTCCCTGCCCATCGCCGCCCATACGTCACTGTGACGAATAGCCCTGCAGGGCACGGAGATTGGAACACGAGGCCGCCGGGTGTTGGTCCGGCGTGTGCCCCTACCGCTTGGAGCGCGCGCGGCGATGCGTGTCGGTTGACCAGAGGTAGCCGCAATCCGCGCACTGCAGGTGCACCAGCGTGCCCCGGTTGCTCAGCAGATACTGCCAGTGCGTGTCGCAGTTTCGGCTGCTTCGGCATTCAACACATTTGGTGCCGTGATCGCAGCACGGGCACGGCAGCCATGCGCGGCGGCTGCGGTCGGCAGTCGGATCAATCGGAAACACGAGCAGTCGTCCGTTCTGGAAGCACACCCGCGCGGACCAACTCGTCATAGACCCGCTGCTGCTCGTCGTCCAGATCGGAGTAAAGCATGTCGTAGGCCTTCTGCTCCTCGGCGAGCACTGCGATGGGGTCCCAGTCATCGCCGATTGCTTCGAGCACGGCGCTGCGCCTACGCGCCTCGTCGAGGGTCAGGTCATAGGCAAACTCGAGGTCGGCCATCTCGCTCCCAGCCGTTAGATAGATATGCAAACGAACGGTTAGGATTCCCTAACCGACGCCTGTCACGCTATGACTTGCGTCACTTGTCTTAGTTGAGGTTCGTCACAGTCCGCGCGGGCACCAGCGCCACCGACGGCCGGTTCACCGCACGTCGAGATGACGGCGACGGCGCGATCGCGGGATGCCGCACGCCGCCACACCGGCCCGAGGCCCCTCCCCTTTCCCCTTCTCGCCCGTCGCCCGCAATCCGTCACTGTGACGAATATCCTTGCACCGCAGGCGTTTAACGTCGACACGGCGGACCCGGCCTCAAACCGGGCGCGGCGGGAAGTACATCTCTTGCTTTACCGTGCACACCAGTTCGCCGTTGCGATCGAACATCGTCCCACTCGCCAGCGCCAGCGAACCGGCGCCGCTCGGTGACGACCTGTCGTAAAGAAGCCAATCCGACAAGTCCGCCGGTGCGTGGAACCACACCGAATGGTCACGCTGCGCTGATGCCCCGGCACCACCGCGTGCGACATATGCCGGTTCGGTCAACGTCACCGCCGACAGGTAGGCCACCAGGCTCGCGGTCAGCACTGGATCGTCGGGAACCTCGCCGTCGGGTCGCCACCACATCAGCGCCCGGGCTGGTGGAGCGTCCTGGGTGTCGATTGTTCGGCGCTCGAACCAGCGCAGGCTCGACCACTGCCCGCGGGTGCTCTCGTCGGACTCCGCCAGGTGCGGCGCGACCCATGGCAGGGACGCCGGGCTCGCAGCCTCGGGCATGGGTGGTTGGTAGACGACCTGAGCGGATGCGGGATCGGCGACTTTGAACGAGGACATCGCCTCCATCAAAATCTTGCCGTCTTGGCGCGCCGTGACCCGTCGCGCGGAAAACGTCCGGCCTTCTTGGAGGTCGACCACTTCGAAATCGACCGGCCGACGCGAATCGCCAGGCCGAAGAAAGTACGTATGGACGCTGTGCGGTGACCGACCCGGCGCGGTGTGGCTGGCCGCCAACAAAGCCTGCGCCGAGATATGTCCGCCCAGAATATGGTTGGCGGGCGCAGGCAGTTGCTGCCCGACGAAGAGCCACGGGTCGACCCTCTCGAGCTCCAGGGTGGCGAGCACGTCGCCAAGCGAAGATGACATCACCGACGTATCTTGCCGGATCGCGTCTCACGCGCTGCTGCGCCGGTATACCTGTAGCCGCCGCAGCGCGTGCGCCGACGCCGGCCCCGATGCCGGCTGCAGCGCGTGGTCGAGCCTTGCACGGACGGTGCGGGTGTCCAGATGCATGCCGATCGCCACCAGGCAGTTGGCGGTGGCCCCGGGCGGCGCCTTCCGGATGTGGATTGCGCCGCCGACCAGGTTGACGACATAGTCGTGCGCGATCCTGCGATGCCGCACTGCCACAACGCCTTTCAGCCGGAACACCTGCGGCGGTGGGTCTTCGAGAAGATCGAGCAGGGCATCGGGGTCGATGCAACCAGAGCTACCTACGGTGACGGCATCGGCGTGGACGTGGTCGTGGTCGTGCTCGGGCGCCAAGTCCAGAAACGAGAGTTGCCCCACCCGTCCGGAGGTGGCGGACGCGTCGAAGAGCAGCTTTGGGTCTATCCGGCCGGCCGTCGTGCCCACGACGTGTATCCGCGGGTTGCGTTGGGCCGCACGCTCTGTGACGCGTTGCACCACAGCCGACCGTTCCGCCTCGGGCACCTGGTCCAGCTTGTTGACCACAATCAGTGACGCCGCACCATAGCGCACCGGCGGCACACTGCCGCGGTCGATGGTATCGAAGTGGTTCACCGCATCGACGACGTCGACAAGCCCACCCGCCCGGACGCCGCGGATGTCACTGAAGCCGATGATCCGCGCGATCGCCACCGGGTCGGCCAGGCCGCTCGCCTCGACGACGATGGCATCGAGGCGGCGAGCCGGGTCGGCGAGCTTGACCAGTGCCTCCTCAAGGCCGCCGCCGTCGGGCAGGCAGCAGATGCAGCCCCCGGCGATCGAGGCCGGCTCGTCGACCTGGCCCGCCACCAAGCCGGCGTCGATGTTGACGTCGCCGAAGTCGTTGACTATCACACCGATTCGTGTACCGGGATGGCGCAATAGATGGTTGAGGAGCGTCGTCTTGCCGGCTCCGAGATGGCCCGTGAGTGCGATGACGGGTATTGCAGCCAAGCTTTGCCTTCCACGTCGACGTCCGGACATCCGATCCTAGCCGCCGCGGCGTTGACCTCTGCGTCTGGTTGACAGGGCCGTATTCGATCGAGGCCGCGTCTTAGTCGCGTCAGTCCCCCGGCGCCGACCAGTGCACCACCTTCGGTCCGCGCTCGCCAAACCGGCCGGACACCAGCCCAGCGGCCGGAACTATAACAGAGCACTCGCTCCGTTATAGTTGCCTGGTGCCTCGTCCACGCATGCATGATCCCGACGCCGTACTCGATGCCGTCGAGCACCTGGTGGCGCAATCCGGCCCGACCGCGGTGACCATCCGAGCCATCAGGGCCGCGGTCGGCGTGTCCAACGGCGCTGTGTACCACACGTTTACATCGCGGGGCGGCCTGATGGGCCAAGCCTGGCTGCGGGCGGGTCAGCGATTCTTGGCCGTGCAGACTTCGCTGGTCGACGAAGCACTGGCCAGCGACGGCCCGACCGAGGCCGTGGTGGCCGCCGCCAACGCGGCGGTGGCGTTCACTGAGCAGTATCCCGGGTCGTCAGCGCTCGTGCTGCGCGTGCGTCGCGAGGAAGTACTCGCCGACGACGTTCCCGACGTTGTTGCCAATGACTTACGACAACTCGACAAGCTGCTCGTCGCCTTGATGGTGCGGCTTGCCATCGCGGTCTGGGACCGCAAGGACGCGGCGGCGGTCGACGCGATAACCAGCTGCGTCGTTGACCTGCCCACCGCTCTCCTGCTGCGCCGTGGCCGGCTTGGAAGTGCCACGGCACGCGCGCAGTTGCACGCGGCCGTACGCGCCGTGCTGGCCGTAGGACCCGCGACCGCGAAACTTCGCAACTACAAGCCCAACTCACGAGGAGACACATGACAGTCACATTGGACTACGCCGACAAAATCGCCATCGTCCGCCTGGGCGAGGACGAGAACCGTTTCTCCCCTGCGTTTCTGGATGACATCGATGATGCGCTCAGCCAAGCCGTCTCAGCTGGCGCCCAAGGGCTGATCACAACGGCCGCCGGAAAGTTCTACTCCAACGGCCTGGATCTGGAATGGTTGGGCGCCCACACCGATCAGGGGCAGTGGTACATCGGCCGGGTGCACCAGCTGCTGGCACGCGTGCTGACCCTGCCCGTCCCCACCGCCGCCGCGGTGGTGGGCCACGCATTCGGCGCCGGAGCGATGCTGGCCATCGCGCATGACTTTCGCGTGATGCGCGCCGACCGCGGGTACTTCTGCTTTCCCGAGGTAGACATCCGCATCCCGTTCAATCCCGGTATGGCGGCGCTCATCCAGTCCAAACTCACGCCGCGCGCCGCCATCGCCTCGATGACCACCGGCCGACGCTTCAGCGGTCCCGAGGCAGAACAGTTCGGCATCGTGGACGCCACCTGCGCCGAGGGTGCGGTCACCGACACCGCGATCGACATGCTGCGCCCGCTGCAGGGCAAAGATTCGGGCACGCTCGGCGCGATCAAACAGACCATGTTCGAAAACGCTGTCCGCGCGCTAGTCGATCAGCAGGGCGGGTCGCAATAACTGCTCATGGACACTGAGTCGGTTCCTGTATGGTCAGCGATGTCTGCCGGCGTAAGAACAGAGGGCATCGGATGGCGAACAGGCTCCCCGACAACGCCTTCACTTCTCCCCAGATATTGGATCCCGGCCTTCGCAAGGCAGCGCGATTCGTGCCTCGCGGCTACGCCTTGCACCGGGGCCTGAAGTTTCAGCGCGCCGTCATGAATCTGATGGGCAATGCGGGACGTATCCGCACCGTGCCAGTCGCCGCCGTCAACGAATACGTCAGTGTCCGTCTGCATCGGCCGGCCGGCCTTCCCGACCGCGCACCCGCGCTGCTGTGGATCCACGGCGGCGGAACCATCATGGGGCACGCCGCCCAGGACGATAAGTTCTTGCGCAAGTTGTCCGACCGCACCGGGTTCGCAATCGCCGCGGTAGAGCACCGCTTGGCTCCCGAACATCCCTATCCGATACCTGTCGAGGATTGTTACGCGGCCCTGCTCTGGCTGGCCCGGCAGCCGTGGGTGGACCCGCGTCGAGTCGCCATCGGCGGGGCCAGTGCCGGAGGGCATTTCGCGGCCGCGGTCGCCCAGCGGGCACACGACCGCAACGACGTCCACATCACCTTCCAAATGCTGGTCTATCCGATGCTCGACGATCGCACCGGCGCCAAGCGCGACGGCCCCAGGCGCATCATGTGGACCGAATCCGACAATCAGCTCGCCTGGCAGTGGTATCTCAACGGGGCCGATCCCCAAGAAGCCGCACCGGCCCGCCGAGCGGATTTGTCGGGCCTGCCGCCCGCCTGGATCGGGGTCGGAACGCTGGACCTCTTCTATGAGGAGAGCCTCGAATACGCGCGGCGCCTGCGTGCGGCGGGCGTGCCGGTGCACGAGGAAATCGTCCCGGGCGCGTTCCATGCGTTCGATCAGATCGCCGACAAGGCGGCGATATCGAGCAAGTTCTTCGAAAGCCAATGTGACTATTTGCGGTGTGCGCTGGCGGCCAGCGGATGACCGCCACCAACCGGCGCGTCATTCGTCACGGATGATCGAATCACGTTGTGAAGGAATGTCGTATCCCCGCGACGTTCGCAATCTGCACAGCGCCATGCTTACTTCAGCTTGATCGGACACATTTGCTGAGGAACACGACGCATATCGCCCCTCGACCTCGAACGCGGCACTTTTGACTGCAAAGTGTGCACAACGTGCAACTATATGGGTATGGCCAATCCGGTAGGGCTACGAGAGCGCCGTCGCCGCCAGACGAGCGCCGACATCCGCGACGCCGCGGTGCGCCTCACGCTGGAACGCGGATTCGACAAGGTCACGGTCGACGAGATCTGCGCCGAGGCCGGAATCGCCACGCGTACGTTCTTCAACTACTTCCCCAACAAGGAATCCGCCCTCGCCTACGGCCCCTCGGACATACCACCCGAGCTGGTGGCCGATTTCGTCGCCGCTGGGCCGGCCCCCTACTCGGTGGTGCTGGCGGAGCTGATCACCCTGGCCGCCCACCACCTCCGCGACGTGCCGCCGCAGCGCGAACACGCGGCCCACATGCTGGAACTCGCCAAGACCTCGCCCGCCGTGCTGGCGGCGTTCCTCGCCGACTTGGAGCGGTTTCAAAAGCAGTTGACCGACATCATCGTGCGTCGACAGGCGATGCAGCCCGACGACGAGATGGCGGCGCTGATCTCCGCGCTGGCGCTGACGGCGGTGCGGTCCGGCATCGAGAAGTGGGCCGGCGGCGCGGCGAGTGACACCGCCGACACGCCGATGCCCTATGTTGAGCGTGCCGCGGCGCTGGTGAACAGCATTTTCACAAAGTGACCTGAAACACCAGCAGCAAATGTTGCATGCACTGCAAGATATGCACATCATGTACTATGCGCTGGTGGCGGTACCCGGTAAGGCTTCAGCAACAAGGCGAGCCGGGTGCCGATGCCGGGGACGTCAGCCGGTGTGGGTGGGCAGCATTCACCGCGCTTGATGGCCCAGCGCGGGCGAACCGTAGCAATCGACGTACTTCGCTGTTGAGCAATGCGACTTTGTGGGCGCTCACCCGTCCACGCCCTCCGGTCGCGCAAACGCTGATCCGCGTCGCGACCGCGTGATGGGGAAGGGACCACCTAGGTGCAGATATCGAGACTTGTGCGCAACGCCTGGCTGCCGCTGTTGATCGCGGCGGTCGTGGTGGTCGGCGGCTTCGCGGTCGTTCGGGTCAAATCGTTTTTCGGCGCCCACGACACCGGAATCATGAGCAGCCCGCGGCTCGATGATTCGAAGCCGTTCAAGCCCAAGGTCGTCAAGTACGAGGTCTTTGGCTCGGCCAGCCAGGCCAACGTGAATTATCTGGACTTGTCGGCCGATCCGAGACGTATCGACGGAGCGCCGCTGCCGTGGACGTTGGTTCTCAGCACCACCGCCCCGTCGGTCTTCCCGAATCTTTCGGCGCAGAGCGACGGCAATTCCCTCGGCTGCCGCATCACCATCGACGACGAAGTCAAGGCCGAGAACATGACCCAAGGCGTGCACGCCCTGACCTTCTGCTTGGTGAAATCCGCATGAGCACAACGATCGACGACACCCGCACCGACGCCATCCCCGTCGTCAAAGAACCCGTGCACGACAAGATCCCGCGCATCATCCGCACGCTCGCCGTACCGATCATCCTGGGCTGGATCGCCATCATCGCGGTGCTCAACGTCGTCGTCCCCCAGCTGGACGAGGTCGGCAAGATGCGTTCGGTGTCGATGGCGCCCGACGACGCGCAATCGGTGGTCGCTACCAAGCGCATGGGTGCGATTTTCAACGAGTACAAGTCCAACAGCTCGGTGATGATCGTCCTCGAGGGTCAGAATCCCCTCGGCGCCGACTCGCACGCCTACTACGACCAGATGGTCAAGAAGCTCGACGCCGACACCAAACACGTTGAGCACGTTCAGGATATGTGGAGCGATCCACTGACCGGGGCCGGCGCGCAGAGCAACGACGGCAAGGCCGCCTACGTCCAGGTCTACCTCGCCGGCAACCAGGGCGAGGCGCTGGCCAACGAGTCGGTGGAATCCGTCCAGAACATTGTCAAGAGCGTGCAGCCACCCAAGGGCGTCAAGGCCTACGTCACCGGCCCCGCGGCGTTGTCGGCGGACCAGAACGAGGCCGGCGACCGCAGCTTGCAGCTCATCACATTGGCCACCTTCACCGTGATCATCGGCATGCTGCTGTTGGTGTATCGCTCGGTCATCACCGTGCTGCTGACGCTGGTGATGGTGGTGCTCGAGCTATCGGCCGCGCGCGGCATGGTGGCTTTCCTCGGTTACTTCAAGCTCATTGGGCTTTCGACCTTCGCCACGAACCTGTTGGTCACGTTGGGAATCGCGGCCGCCACCGACTACGCGATCTTCTTGATCGGCCGGTATCAGGAAGCCCGCGCTCTCGGCGAGACCCGCGAAGAGGCGTATTACACCATGTACAAGGGCACCGCCCACGTGGTGCTCGGGTCCGGCATGACCATCGCCGGCGCGACCTTCTGCCTGCACTTCACCAACCTGCCGTATTTTCAGACGTTGGGTATTCCGCTGGCCATCGGCATGGTGGTCGTGGTCGCAGCGGCGTTGACGCTCGGTGCCGCCGTCATCGCGGTGGCCACGCGGTTCGGCAAGACCCTCGAACCCAAACGCACCCAACGGATTCGCGGGTGGCGCAAGATCGGCGCCCTGGTCGTCCGCTGGCCCGGTCCGATCCTGGTTATGACGATCGGGATCGCGCTGGTGGGCTTGCTGACCCTGCCGGGCTACCGCACCAACTACAACGACCGCAATTACCTGCCCGCCGATCTGCCCGCGAACGAGGGTTACGCGGCCGCCGACCGGCACTTCTCGCAAGCGCGAATGAATCCGGAAGTGTTGATGATCGAAAGCGATCACGACCTGCGGAACTCCGCGGACTTCCTGGTCATCGACAAAATCGCCAAGACCGTCTTCCGGGTGCCTGGAATCGGTCGCGTGCAAGCCATCACCCGCCCGCAGGGCACCCCGATCGAGCACACCTCGATCCCGTTCCAGATCAGCATGCAGGGCGTCACCCAGCAGATGAATCAGAAGTACCAAGAAGACCAGATGGCCGACATGCTGCACCAGGCCGACATGATGCAGACGACCATCGACAGCATGCAGAAGATGCAGAGCATCACGGCGCAAATGACCAATGACATGCATCAGATGGTCAAGAAGATGCACGACATGACGATCGACATCAACGAATTGCGCGACCACATGGCCGATTTCGAGGACTTCTTCCGCCCGATCCGCAGCTACCTGTACTGGGAGAAGCACTGCTACGACATTCCGGTGTGCTGGTCGCTGCGCTCGGTCTTCGACGGCCTGGACGGCATCGACACGATGACCGACGACATCGAGAGCCTGTTGCCGATCATGGATCACCTAGACACGCTGATGCCCCAGATGGTGGCGCTGATGCCGTCCATGATCGAAAACATGAAGGCGATGAAAACCACGATGCTGACCATGTATTCGACCCAGAAGGGTCTGCAGGACCAGCAGAACGAGGCGCAGAAGAACTCCAACGCCATGGGCAAGGCGTTCGACGCCTCAAAGAACGACGACTCGTTCTACCTGCCGCCGGAGACGTTCAACAATGCCGAGTTCAAGAAGGGCATGAAGAACTTCATCTCCCCCGACGGGCACGCCGTGCGGTTCATCATCAGCCATGACGGCGATCCGATGTCGCAGGAAGGCATTTCGCACATTCCGCTGATCAAGAAGGCCGCCTACGAAGCGTTGAAGGGCACGCCGCTGGAGGGCTCGAAGATCTATCTGGCCGGTACCGCGTCGATCTACAAAGACCTCAGCGACGGCAACACCTATGACCTGCTGATCGCCGGGATCTCTTCGCTGTGCCTGATTTTCATCATCATGCTGATCATCACGCGAGGCGTGGTGGCATCGGCGGTGATCGTGGGGACGGTTTTGCTTTCGCTGGGCGCGTCCTTCGGGCTCTCGGTGCTGATCTGGCAGCACCTGATCGGCATCGAGCTGCACTGGATGGTGCTGGCGATGTCGGTCATCATCCTGCTGGCCGTGGGCGCCGACTACAACCTGTTGCTGGTGGCGCGGTTCAAAGAAGAGATCCACGCCGGCCTGAACACCGGCATCATCCGTTCGATGGGCGGCACCGGTTCGGTGGTGACGTCGGCGGGGCTGGTATTCGCCTTCACGATGATGACGATGGCGGTCAGCGAGCTGACGGTCATCGGTCAGGTCGGCACCACGATCGGATTGGGTCTGCTGTTCGACACCTTGATCGTGCGGTCGCTGATGACACCGTCCATCGCCGCGCTGCTGGGCAAGTGGTTCTGGTGGCCGCAACGGGTTCGCCAGCGCCCGGTTCCGTCGCCCTGGCCCCAGCCGGACAAGCAACCCGAATCGGTAAGCGCCGCTACGTAACCCAGTCCGGCTGCGCGTCGGTCTCGACGTTGGAGAAGTCCTTGTGTCCTAGGCCGGCCGTGGTGCCGCCGTCGACGACGAACTCCGAGCCGGTGGAGTAGCTGGACTCGTCGCTGGCCAGGTAGACCACGAGGTTGGATACCTCGACCGGTTGGGCCACGCGGCCCAGCGCGGTCTGGAAGATGTCCTCGGGAACCCAGTCGGTCATCGGCGTCTTGATCAGGCCGGGATGGATTGAGTTGACCCGGATTCCGCTCGGGCCCAGTTCGAGCGCGGCCGACTTGGTCAGTCCGCGCACGGCGAATTTGGTTGCGGTGTAGCCGTGGCAGGCGATCGTGCCGGCCATGCCCTCGATCGACGAAATGTTGATGATCGACCCCCGGCCCGCTTCCTTCATCGGTTTGACCACGGCGCGGATACCGAGAAATACACCGGTCAAATTGATGTCGAGGATTCGCTGCCACTCCGACAGCGCGTAATCCTCCAAAGTACCGATGTTGATGATGCCCGCGTTGTTGACCAGCACGTCGATGCGGCCGAACTCCGCCAGCGCGGTCGCCACTGCCGCATCCCAATCCTCGGGCTTGGTCACGTCCAGGTGTAGGTACCGGACCGAGTCACCGACCTCCGCCGCCACCGCCTTGCCCTCGTCGTCGAGAATGTCACCGAAGACCACCTTTGCTCCCTCGGCGACCAGCGACCGCACGTGCGATGCACCCATCCCCCTTGCGCCCCCGCTGATGAGGGCGACCTTCCCCGCCAACCGTTCTGCCACTGCGCTTCTCCTCCTCGGGTGGGTTCGTCTATGCACCATACGTACCGTTGGCTATGTATGGCCATAGCCAAATGACCGGGCGCGATGTGGTCAGGAGTCGTACGCGCGCAGCAGCGCCCTCGTGCGTGCCCGGCCCTCCGGCGACGGGTCGAATGCCGCGGCGACGTACTCGTCGACGCCCGCGGCGCGCAGTTCGTCGAGCCGACCGCGGACAGTGTCCTCGTCGCCGATGATGGCGGCATCCTGCGGCCCCGCGTAGCCCTCGCGGTCGAGCATCGCGCGGTACGACGGCAGCTGGCCGTAGATGGCGAACTGTTCGGCCGCTTGCTTGCGGGCGGCGTCGACGTCATCGGTGACGCTGACGGGCAGCGACGCGGCGACGCGCACCCCGTCCTCGCGGCCGGCGTCGGCGGCGGCCTGGCGCAGCGTCGGCCCGACGTGGTCGGCCAGCGTTTTGGGTCCGGTCATCCAGGTGCAGGTGCCCGACGTGCGCCGCCCGGCGAGCTTGAGCATCTGCGGACCCAGCGCCGCGATGTAGACGTCGGGCCGCGGCGCGCCCGAGATCATCAGCGCGCCGCGAGTGGTCACCGTCTGCCCGGTCGCGTCGGCACGTTCACCGGCCAGCAGGGGCAAAAGCCCGTCGAGGTATTCGTTCAGCCTGCGCACCGGCTTGTCCCACGGGATGCCCCACATCCCCTCGGTGACGGCCTGGTGGGTCATACCGAGCCCGAGCGTGAACCGGCCACCGGAGGCGAGGCTCAGCGTGAGGGCACGTTGCGCCATCTGCATCGGATGCTGATTTTGGATGGGCACAACACCGCTGGCCACCTCGACCGTGTCGACCTCGTGCAAAGCGATGGCCAGGATCATGAGAAGGTCTGGCTCGTAAGGCAATTGGCTCATCCACACTCGCGTGAAGCCTTCATCGCGAAGCGTCGTGAGGTTGGCGATCGTCGCGTCGATCGGCGATTGGCTGCCCGATCCGCTGAGTTGCCCGAACATAGAAACCTGCATGACCGTCACGCTCCTTCGCATCGCCCCCGCGGTGGAAACGTTATCGCCAACCGCCCGGCCGTTGGCAACTATGCCCGCAGGCGGGTTGGGAACCGTGCTCAGCCGACGATGTCGAAGACGGCCGCGGCGGAGGTGACCGCCTTGTCGGCGTTGCCCTCGTCGTGCAGCAGCATGCGCACGCCGACGCGTCCGGTGCTGCCCGGATGCGCGGAGCCCTCGACCCGGAACGGCCCCACCTTGCCCCGCGACATGAACATGACATGCCAGCTGACGACCTGCAGCTTTTTTGTCCCGGCGACTTCGGCGGCGAGGTCGATCGCCGCGGTCTCGAGGACGACGTGCTGGGGTCCGATGTGTAGCGCGGCATCCGGCGACGCGAGTTCGGTGCTCAACTCGGGCAGTATCCAGTGACCGTCGCCCCGGCGGCTGGCGCCGAACGCCTGC
This sequence comes from Mycobacterium sp. NGS27, assembly GCF_059813005.1. Taxonomy (NCBI): domain Bacteria; kingdom Bacillati; phylum Actinomycetota; class Actinomycetes; order Mycobacteriales; family Mycobacteriaceae; genus Mycobacterium; species Mycobacterium sp. NGS27. The sequence continues at coordinate 762,463 of NZ_JCALDT010000001.1, read as the reverse complement.
CACAGCGGGGGCAGATCGGGAGAGTCCTCGATCACCAGCTCGGTGCCCGAAACATCCATGCGGTCCAGGCCTTCCGGCGGGATGCCGATGATCGCGCCCTGACCTTCGTTGAAGGCGATGACCCGGCTCGGGTGGTCGGCGTCGACGATGGTGCACCGCCCGTAGCCCATGGTGCGGCCCTGGTGCACGATGCCCGAACCGACGATCTCGATCCTGTTGACGTCGTAGCCCGGATCGACGATCTGCACCGAAGCGATGACCGGATTGGGCACGGCGACCATGTCGGTCTGACAGCCCTCCGGTGAGGAAATCGCCAACGGCGCCACCATGATCCCGCCCGCTTCGTTGCGCATGTCACGGCGGATGGTGACGGTGTCGTCGGTCTCCCCCAGGTTCATCGCCGAGTGTTTGCGGCCGATGTAGCGGTAGCTCAGCAGGCCCGTCCAACGCCGGTACAGTTCGTCCCGGTAGGCGTCGGAGTCTCCCATCAACTCTCGGATGTCACGAAGCTGACCGCTCAATTCCGCTCGCCTCCTTAACTTTTGCCGCGTCGCACCTGGTTGAACGGCACGCCCCGGTCGTCGGCGCGCTCGCGCGGGAAGTTCAGCACCCGTTCGCCGATCACGTTGCGCGCCATCTCGGTGGTGCCGCCACCGATGCTGGCGGTCTGACGGCCCAGATAGCGCGTCCCGATGTCGACCAACCCGCCGCCGTCGTCCACCACGGCCGCCGAACCCGCAACCGCCAGCGCGGTATCGGTCTCGACGTCGTGCACCTCGGCCATATCGAGGCGGATGATGGATCCCGCGGCGGGCGGGAGGGACCCGCCGGCCACGGCGTGGAAGACGTGCTCGCTGAGTTGGCCATGCACCGCCCGGTGCACCAGCGCCCGGCCTACCATCTGCTGAAGCCGTTGGTTCCCAGCCTGGTTCGTCTTTTCGAGCAGCGACATCAGATCCACCGAAACATCATGGGCCTCAGCGATTCCCGGGCCGCTGGTATATTCCGAGCCGTCGCCCATCGTGCGCCGCTCGTGGTACAGCTGCCGGGATGCGACGTCCCATCCTTTGCCCGGTTCACCGATCACGGCGTCGTCGCCCACATCGACGTCGTCGAAGAATTCTTCGCAGAATTCGATGGAGCCGTTGACCTGCTTGATCCGGTTGATGGTGACGCCGGGATGGTGCAGCGGCACCAGAAACATGGTCAGCCCGTCGTGTTTGGGGACTTCCCAGTTGGTGCGGGCCAGGCACAGACCGTAGTCGGCGGCGAACGCCCACGTGCTCCAGGTCTTGGCGCCGTTGATGATCCACCGTCCGCCCCTGCGCTCGGCGCGCGTGATGACGCCCGCCAGGTCCGATCCCCCGTTGGGCTCCGACAGCAGCTGCACCAGCACCTCGTCGCCGCGCAGCGCGGCCGCAATGTGCGCGCGCTTCTGCTGTTCGCTGCCCATGTCGAGAATGGTTGCGCAGCAGATGGCGAACGATGGGACGTTGAGCAGCAGCGGAGTCTCATACGCCTGCGACTCGATGTCGAACGCCTTCTTGTATTCGTAGCTCAGGCCGAGGCCGCCATACTCGCGCGGAAAACAGATCCCGGCGAATCCGCCTTGCCACAGCAGCTTTTGCAATTCTCGAGCCCGGTGCCACGACGGCAGCTCATCGCGCTCCAGCAGCGCCGCCTTGGCCGGGTCGAGTCGCGGCATGGTCGCGGCCAGCCAGGCCCTGGCCCGGCTCCGAAATTCCTCGATCGACTCGGCAGTCACCGGCTGGCCTCTCATTCGAGCGTCGACCTTGTGCTGGGCGACTGTACAGCACCGCCTTGCGGGTGTATAGGTCGGCGCCTTTAGAGCCGCCCAACTTCACCGCCGCGCGAATGAGCGCCGTCAGAGTGAATCAACCGATGGAGGTCGCTGCGGACCACATGTCACGACCCCGTGTTCGGCAGTGAGGCCGCCCGCCAGTAATCTGCGGTCGATCACTATGACCGGCGCACATCCCTTCGACGAAGCCCTCGAGCTCGACGCGATCGGCGCGGGCGTCTGCCGCGGCCGCACCCACCCGGAGTGGGCCAACATGGTCGGCCCGTTCGGTGGGATCACCGCCGCCGTCATGCTGCGGGCCGTCGAGGGACACCCCGACCGCATCGGGGACCCGCTGGCCCTGACCGTCAACTACGCGGCCCCCATCGCCGAGGGTGATTTCGACGTCACCGTGCGGGCGGCGCGGACCAACCGCACCAATCAGCACTGGATCGTCGAGCTCAGCCAGGACGATGTGGTCAAGACGACGGCGACCGCGATCTTCGCGCTCGGGCGCGAGAGTTGGGCCGACACCGAGGGCCACCCGCCCAGCGCGCCGGGCCCCGAACAGGTGCCTGCGGTCGATCCGGGCCTCGTCCGATGGACCAGCCTCTACGACATGCGCTACGTCGAAGGTGCGATGCCGCCGAAAGGCGCGGAGCCCAGCGCGTCGTCGACCTCCACGCTGTGGGTCCGTGACGGCGCGGGGCGCCCGGTCGACTATCCGGCCCTCGCGGCGCTGTGTGACATCTTCTATCCGCGGGTGTTCCTGCGTCGCGGCGGCTTCCTCCCGTCCGGCACCATCTCGTTGACCACGTATTTTCATGCCGATCAGTCCCAACTCGACGCGGTCGCGAGCGACTTCGTGCTGGCCACCGCCCACGCCAACCGCTTCTCCCGCGGCTATTTCGACCAGAGCGCCAAAGTGTGGGCGCGCGACGGCGGGCTGCTGGCCACCACACATCAGATCGTCTACTTCAAAGGGTGACGGGTTTACACTTCGCCAGTGAAACGTCACGCGAGGACGCGTACCGAAAGAATCGAGCCGCAATGACGCCGGAAGGCCTGATCGACGACACGCTGCCGGCGATCGAATCGATCAAGCAACTCAAGGCCCGCTACTGCCGCTACCTGGACACCAAGGACTGGGCGGCCTGGCGGACCCTCTTCACCGACGACTTCGTCAGCGACACGTCCGAAGCCGGTGGCAAGGTGATCTCCGGCGCCGACGACTTCGTGGCCTTCACCCGTCGCGCCCTTGGCCGCCCGACGCAACCCACCGCCCACCAGGTCCACACCCCCGAAATCGAGATCACCTCGTCGACGACCGCGCGCGGGATATGGGCTCTGCAAGACGTTGTCCGATTCGGGCCCGGCGTCACCCTGGTCGGCTATGGCCACTACCACGAGACCTACCAGAGCGTCGCCGGCCAGTGGTTTATCAAGAGCTCCAAACTAACTCGGCTCCGCGAGGACATCGTGACGCCGTTCTTCTCGATCTATGTCTCTGCCCGAGTCCGCACCGCGATCGGCAAGATCGCCGGCCGGCTGATGGAGCAGTGAGGCGGCCATGACCGTCGACACCGTATTGGTCACCGGCGCATTTGGACAGGTCGGTAAGCGCTGCACGCAGATACTGCTGGAACGGGGACGAACCGTCGTCGCGATGGATCTGCGCAACGACAACACCGTCGCCGTCGAAAGGCAACTCTCCGGCGGTGGGCACCCGGGGACGTTGATTCCGGCGTACACCGATCTGTTGGATGCCGAGGCGGTGAGCGAGCTCATCGCCGCCCATCAGCCCGGGGCCATCGTCCACCTGGCCGCCATCGTGTCCCCGCCGTCATACCGCAACCCCGGACTGGCCCGGCGCGTCAACGTCGGTGGCACCGAGAACCTCTTGACGGCCTGCTCGGCGCTCCCCCACCCGCCGCTATTTCTTATCGCCTCCAGCGCGGCGGTGTACGGATCGCGCAACCCCTACCGTCAGCCCGAGCGGATCACGCCGGACACCCCGGTGAACCCCATCGATCAATACGGTCAGGACAAGGTGCTCGCCGAGGCGGCGATCCGGGGTAGTGGCTTGCCCTATGCGCTTTTTCGCCTCGCGGGGGTCATCTCGCCGGACACGCAGGCCAGTATCAACGGCGACTACCTCGTCCTGATGCGTTCGATGCCCAGCGACAATCGCATACACGCGGTGGACGCGCGCGACGTGGCGCTGGCGTTCGCCAACGGCGTCGATCGCGCGGCATCGATTTCCGGCAAGGTCGTGCTCATCGGCGGCAACGAAACGTACGTGCTGCTGCAGCACAACCTGCAGGACGACCTGATGAGCGCCGCCGGGCTGGGCCGGCTCGGCCCGTCGGCTGGCCTGCCCGGCGACCCGGCCGACGACCGCGGCTGGAGTTTCACCGGCTGGTACGACACGACCGAAGCGCAGGCGCTGCTGGACTTTCAAGAGCACGACTGGAATCAGACGCTGGAGTGGATCGCCGAATCGCAGGGCCGCGTGCGCATCGTGGTGCGGCTGCTTGCGCCACTGTTACGGCCGGCGCTGCGCGCCATTTTTTTCGTTCAGCGCCGGCTCGAGGGGCGCGGTCCCTACGCCGACCCGTGGTCGCTGATCGAAAAGAAATATGGCACAGCGGCTTTGGCCAGCGTCGACTAGCGCGTACCCGCACCAGCCGCTAGCGGTCGATCCAGGCCATTTGCGCCTCGGCGTGATGCCCTCCCACGGGAGGGGTGAGGCTGTCGAGCCTGGCGAGCTGGTCGGCCGTCAGTTCTACCGCGTCCGCACCGACGTTTTCTTCCAGGCGGGTGACGCGTTTGGTTCCCGGAATGGGCACGATGTCAGGACCTTTCGCCAGCAGCCAGGCCAAGGCGACCTGAGCCGGCGTGGCACCGACGTCCGAGCTGATGTCGCGGACCTCGTCCGCGCACCGCAGGTTGTGCTCGAAGTTGCCCTCGAAGAACCGCGGGTTCGTCTTGCGGTAGTCGGTGTCGGGCAACTCCTGTGCGGAGCGGATGGCCCCGGTGAGGAAGCCACGGCCCAAGGGCGAGTAGGCGACGAATCCGATGCCCAATTCGCGTAGCAGCGGCAGGATTTCGTCTTCCTGATCGCGCGTCCACAGCGAGTACTCGGATTGGACCGCCGTGATGGGGTGTACGGCGTGGGCGCGACGAATGGTGTCCACGCCGACTTCGGACAGACCGACGTGCCGGATTTTCCCGGCGGCGACCAGCTCGGCCAGCGCGCCGATCGTGTCTTCGATCGGGGTCTGGCGGTCGAGTCGGTGTTGGTAGTACAGGTCGATGTGATCGGTCGCCAACCGTTGCAGCGAACCGTCCACGGCGATCCGAATGTTGGCGGGGCTGCTGTCGAGACCCTCGCGGCCAGTGTGCGAGATCAGGCCGAATTTTGTTGCCAGGACCACTTGATCGCGTCGGCCCTGCAACGCACGGGCCAGAAGTTCCTCGTTGACGTACGGGCCGTACACCTCGGCGGTGTCGATCAGCGTGACACCCACGTCGATGGCGCGATGAACGGTGCGGATCGATTCCGCATCGTCACTGCCAGCACCGGCATAGGCCACCGACATCCCCATCGCACCCAGCCCGAGGCGACCGACCTGTAGCTCGCCGAGTTGTGCCTGTTTCATGGGGATGTCTCCTGTCCTACGGTTGAGCGAGACCCCGCTGAGTGCTGAACGGTAGCGTGGCGCTGTGTACCGCGTCGAGCTTCCCCCGAACTGATGGACCGCGCAAACAACCCGCAACGCAATCTGGCGGTCGACTACTACCGGGTATCGGGTGTGGTGCTGATCGTGCTGGGCCACTGGCTGGCCGGATCGGTGACCTATCGCGACGGACAGTTCGGCCGGCAGAACCCGCTCGTCGACCTGCCCTGGACCCAATGGCTGACCTGGCCCTTCCAGGCCGTCCCGGCGTTCTTCCTGGTTGCCGGCTACGCCGCGGCCGTGTCCTGGACCCATCACCACGACACCGGCGGAGTTTCGCGTCGAACCTGGGTGCAGCGTCGGGTGGCCCGGGTACTTGGGCCAACGGCGGTCTACGCCGGGCTGGTGTCGGTGGCCGTGGTGGTCCTGGCTGCCTGCGGTGTGGCCGGCTCGATCCTCGAGTACGCAGGCTGGGCGGTCGCGATGCACCTCTGGTTCCTGGCGGTGTATCTGGTGGTCGTGTCGATGACGCCGATTGCTGTTGCCGCACAACGCCGTTGGGGGCTGCTGGTGCCGCTTGTCCTGGCGCTGGCGGTCGCGGTGGTAGATGCCGCCCGGCTCGCCGGGCACGTGCCCTACCTCAACTGGGTGAATTATCTGTTGGGTTGGGGCACTCTGTATCAGCTCGGAATCGCTTGGCACGGGCGGTCATTGGGCGGCCACAGGCCTTGGCTGCTGGCCGGCGTTTCTGCGGTAGCGCTGGCGGTGCTGGTTTGGCTGAACATTTATCCGGTCAGCATGATCGGAGTTCCCGGACAGACCATCGACAACACGACGCCACCGACCGTGGCCCTGTTGGCGTTCGGCTGTGCGCAAGCCGGAATCGCCATAGCAGTGGCCCCCGCGCTCAACCGTGCGCTGCGCGCCGTGCGCGTCGAGCGCGCACTGTCCATCGCCAACAACAACATCATGGCTCTTTACTTGTGGCACATGATTCCCGTCGTGATCGTGGCGATCGTCGGCTACCCGGCCGGGCTCTTGCCGCAGCCGCCCGAAGGGAGCGCGGAGTGGTGGCTGGCCCGGCTGGAATGGGTGGCCGTCCTCGGCGTCGTGACCGCGGTGGAAATAGCGCTGCTGTTCTGGGCGCGAAGACTTTTCGCTGCCCCCCTGCCCCTGCTCGGCGTCCCGCTCACGGAGCGCTGGGCGGAAACCGCGATGCTCGCCGGCGCCGCGATGGCGGCTTATGCTCTGTCGCTGATCGCCGCCGAGGGCTTCGCCCCCGACGGGCGATTTCCGTGGCTGACCGCAGCGATCTTCGCCGCCGGAGCGCTGCTGGCCGCGTTTCGCCCCGCTCGGCAGCACGCGGAAAGGGTGTAACGCTGCCCCGCCTAGTCAAAGGCGCTGTCGGGCAACGGACGGCGGCATATCGCGCCCGCCTCGGCGGCGCTGAGCCCAAACAACCGCAGAACGCTCTCGGTGACCGTGTCGGCGGCATGCGCGTCGTCGCGGTCCGGGTGATCCCGCAATAGGTTGCCCAGCCCCAGCAGCGCGCCCCCGGCCATGGCGAGGGCAAGTTCAGGGTCTTCCACCGTGAACCTGCCGGCCTCGACACCGGCCTTGATGTCGCGCAATGCGCGCGGTGCCAGACCGTTGGGCGACGACAACAGCGCCAGCCCGTTCGCAAGCAGAATCTGGCTCTCCCGCGGGCGGCGCCGGAACAGCCGGCCGGTCAGCCGGAAGCTGGTGGCGAACGTCTCCGCCGGGTCCTCGATCGATTCGGTGAGCCTGTCCAGCATCGCCCCATACGCGTCGAGTACGTCGGCGACGGCCGCATCGAACAGTTGCTCCTTGCTGTCGAAGTGGTTGTAGAAAGAACCCATCCCGACGTCGGCCGCTTGGGTGATCTCCAGGACGGGCACGTTGACCTTGCCCTCGGCGATCAGCCGCTGTGCGGCGCCAATCAGAGCAGCTCGGGTGCGCCGTTTGCGCCGCTCCAAGCGGTTGGGCGTCTGACTATCGGGCATCGCGCTCATCTTCAGCAGTATGCATCAGTTATGAGGATTCCGTCAGAAAGCTTGACTGAACGTTGACTCGCATGTGACGATTTCGTCAGTTAGTGACGGAGATGGCCATGGACATGACTAAGGGCGCCCAGCGGGACGGACACAGTCCGCACGGCGCGCTACCCGGCGAGCACACCGGCCGATCACGCAATCCGGTGATCAAGGTCGTCGATCTCGCCTGGCTGGAGTTTGAGCGACCGGACCTGACGCGCGCCGAGGCGTTCGCGCGGGCCTTCGGATTTCAGACGGCCCGCAAAGGTCCGGATGAAGTGCGGTTGCGCGGCACCCTGCCCGGCGGACCGTGCGTTATCCTGCGCCGCGGGCCGAGGCGACGATTCGCCGGTGCGGCGTTCCGGGCGTGCGACGAGGCGGACGTGCTGAGGTTGGCCGGTGCGCAAGGCGCGCCGACGCGCCCGCTGCCCGATGGCCTCGGCGGCCTCTCGGTCGAGCTGGTCGACCCCAGTCGCATGCCGGTACGCGTGGTCGCCGGTATGACCGAATTACCGGAACTTCCGGCGCAGCAACCGCTTCCGCTCAATTTCGGAGCCGACCCGCGGCGCATCAACGAAACCCAGCGTCCTCGGCGCGCGCCCGCGCGTGTGCAGCGGCTGGGACATCTGGTCATGCAGTCGACGAAGTACGTCGAAACGCTGAACTGGTACCTGGACAACCTGGGGATGATCGTCAGCGATTTCTTGTACTTTCCCGGCCAGCGCGACCGAGGACCGGCGATGAGTTTCATCCGCTGCGATCGCGGCCTGACCCCGACCGACCACCACACGCTAGCGCTCGCACTGGGTCCGGCCAACCGCTACGTCCACTCGGCGTATCAGGTCAGTGACCTCGACGCCCTGGCCGCCGGCGGCGAATACCTGCGCGAGCGTGGCTATTTCCGCTCCTGGGGAATCGGCAGACACATTCAGGGCAGCCAGATTTTCGACTACTGGCGCGATCCCGACGGGTACTTGTTCGAGCACTTCGCCGACGGCGACCTGTTCGACAACACGCTCGAACCGGGATGGGCGCCGTTCACCGCATCCGGATTGGCCCAATGGGGACCACCGGCGAGCAGGGACTTCCTCGGCACCGACCTCAAATCCGCCCGCCATGAACTGTTTTCGATCACTACCGCCCTGCGCAGACATAACGAATTCGATATCGGCCGCCTAGCCGGACTACTGAAAGTGCCTACCTCATGACTGTTTCCGTCCTGCACACCGCCGACGCCTGGTGGCTCAAAACCGCGCGGGGCGCCGCGAAGATCGACACCGCCGCCACCAGCACCGCGGAACTGCTGGCCGACCGGGCCGCCATTGAAGCGGCCGCCGACAATACCGACACCGTGGAACTGGACGGTTTGCGATTCGTCTCGCCGGTGACCAGGCCTTGCCGGGTGATAGCCCAGATGACCAACTTCGAATCGCACGTCAAAGACGCCGGTATGGACCCGTCGTCGGTGCCACTGACGTTCTTCCGCAAGGCGTCGGCATCGATCAACGGCCCGTTCGACGACATCGTCAAACCGCCACACGTCAAACTCCTCGACTACGAGGTGGAGATCGGTCTGGTCATCGGGAGCACGATCCCGGTCGGCACCAGTATTTCCGAAGCGAACCTCGGCGACCTCATCGCCGGGCTGGTCGTCACCAACGACGTCTCGGCGCGCGACGTCCAGCTTCCCCAAACCCAGTTCTACGAGGCCAAGTCCTATCCGACGTTCACCCCGGTCGGCCCGGAGCTGGTGCTGCTCAACGCGGACGAACTCAAGCGGTTCGGCGATCTGCGGCTGCGGTTGAGCGTCAACGGCGACGAGCGCCAGAACGCGCTCGTCGATCGCGACATGCTCTATCGTCCGCTGCAGGCGCTGCAGTCACTCACCCAATTCCAGGAACTCGCGCCCGGCGATTTGGTGCTCACCGGAACCCCGGCCGGCACCGCCTTGAGCGCTCCGCCGAAGCCGCTGCAGGTCATCGGAAACCTGTTGCCCCCCACCCTGAAATGGAAGGTCTTCTTCTCGCGCCAGGCCGACAACACGAACTACCTGCAAGACGGCGACATCGTCGAGGCGTCGATCGGCACCGACGACGGCGCCATCGATCTCGGAACACAGCGCGCCACAGTGCGATTCTCGTGAATAGCGAGGGCATTCCACGTCGTTCGGTTGTCGTAGTCGGCGCCGGACCGACCGGCATCACCGCCGCCACCCTGCTGGCGCAATACGACGTGGATTGCCTGGTGCTCGACCGCTGGTCCGCCGTGTACCGCCAGCCACGCGCCGTGCACCTCGACGACGAGATCTACCGCATCATCGCCCGCATGGGCATCGCCGACGAGTTCGCGTCGATCTCCAGGCCCACGCTGGGTTTGCGATTGCTGGGCGCCGATTTCGGGGTCCTCGCCCAGTTCGACCGAGGCCAGACGCGCGACGCGAACGGCTTTCCGCAGGCCAACATGTTTGACCAGCCGGAGCTGGAGACGCTGCTGCGCTCCAACCTCAAGCGCTACCCCACCGCACAATTGCGCGGGAACGCCGAGGTCACCGAAATCACCAACGGCGCCGAGAGCGCCCGCGTCACGTTCACCGACCGCTCCGACGGCCACGCCCACCACGTAGACGCTGATTATGTCCTGGGATGCGACGGCGCCAACAGCATAGTGCGCGCCCACATCGGTTCCGCGATGCGGGACTTGAACTTTCAGCAACGCTGGCTGGTCGTCGACGTCGCCACCGATGCCGCCCTGAGCCAGTGGGACGGCGTCCACCAGGTATGCCACCCGGTGCGTGCCGGAACCTACATGCGCATCGGAGAAGCCCGCTACCGATGGGAATTCCAGCTGTTGGCCGGCGAAACCACCGAGGACTTCGGCACGTTGGCCGCACTGCGACCGTTGATCGGGCCCTGGGTGGGAACGGTCGCCGACAGCGAGCTGACCCTGCTGCGCGTCGCCGAGTACACCTTCCGCGCTCAGATCGCCGACCGATGGCGACGCGGCAGCGTGTTTATTCTCGGCGACGCGGCACACCTGACTCCCCCGTTCATCGGCCAGGGCATGGGGGCAGGGATTCGGGACGCAGCCAACTTGGCGTGGAAGATCGCCGCGGTCCATCGCGGGGCCATGGCGAAGGGTGTACTGGACAGCTACGAACAGGAACGCGCGCCGCATACCCGGCAGATGATCCGGCTGGCGCTGGGTGTCGGACGGGCCATGACCGGCGGCGGCCGCGCGGGCGATGCCGCACGTAGGTTGGTGCTGCCGCGGCTGCGCTTCCTCCCCGGTCTGCGCCGCAGGATCGTCGACTCCACCACGCCGGCACTGCATTCGTCTGCGCTCGTGCGCAATTCGCGACTGCCGCGCCGGCTCGGCGGGAGGCTCTGCCCGAATCCCACGCTGCGTGATGGTCAACGCCTCGATAATGTGCTCGGCACTGGCTTCGCACTGATCACGACGGTTCGCCCGACGGCCACCGACGAAGCAGCCCTGCGGCGCCGCGGTGTCGTCGTCCTGATCCCCCAACCCGACGATGCCCTGGCGACGTGGTTGCGTCGGGGACGCGCCAACGCCGCTGTCGTGCGCCCCGACCGGACCGTCGGCCGGGCCGGACGCGACGTCGCGGCGCTGTGCGCCTGGACGACCGGAATACTGCGTGAGCCCCCCGCCTAGACCTTGCGCCGCTGCAGTTGCGCGATGATCCAGAACGGCAACGCCACGAATACCGTGCCACCGACAAGGTTTCCCACGGAGGTGATGCCGATGTTGGTGAGCAGCCCGTGCTGGCCGAAGCCCCAGCCGATCGCGCCGCGCGGCGCCACCGGGTGGAAGAGGTTGAGCAGCAAGGGAAGCCCCAGAAATCCGACATTGGCGATCACGTGCTGGGTGCCCCCGATGACGAACGCGAACGGTCCGTAGAACGCGAACGCCATCCGTGCTACGTCGCTGCGGGCCTTGAAGAACATGCACATCGAGGTCTGCAGGAACCACGTGCACACCACGGCCAGCAGCAGTGCCGTCCAGAAGGGCTGGCCGGCCTTCAGCGTGCCGACGGCGGCCGCTCGCTCGGCGAACGCGCCGAGGTAAGGCCCGCCCGCCGCAGCGCACACCGTGACGAACACCAGCGCGCCGACGATGTTGCCGATGAGTCCGACGGTCACCAACGCGACATAGCCGCGCAGGCTCAGCGTGCGCTTGAGCACGGCGAGAAAGCCCGCGGCCATGTCCGCGGTGATCAAAGACATGCCCGACACCAGGATCAAGACGAAGGACATGCCGAAGGCCAAGCCCATCAAAAGGCTTGCCACACCGGGTGTTTTGACCCCGGTGCTCACCACCAGGGCCAGTAGCGCGCCGAAGGCCACCATCACACCGCCTACCAGGGATCGCATCAGGAATGCCCACGGATGCGCGGCCTTTTCCACTGCCATGGCCGCTACCCGATCCACCATGGCGCCCACCGACAGTGGTTCGAACGGATCCTCGGGCACGGCGCCGGCCCTGACGCAAGAGGGCAACACGGTCACGTTGTCCGCAACCACAGCATCGCTTCGAAGCTGCGGCGCTTCAGCGTTGATCGTCATCGTGGTTCGTCCTTCCTCATGGTGTTGATCGCGTTGATGACACCCGCAACGTCGTCCTCGCTGAGCTGCTGACCGTCGAAGACGTGGCTGAGCAGGAGCTTGAGGTCGAGCATCTGTTGCAGATAGACCAGACACGGCGGGCATTCGTCGAGGTGCTTGGCCACGATCGGTCCCCACTGCTGCGGGTCGGAGTCGACGAGATCGTCGACGAGGCGGACGAAGTCGACGCAATCGATGGCGGGGACTGCGTTGTCATGAACGGTCATCGTTGATACCGCTTTTCCAATTCTGTTCTGAGGTTTCCCCTGGCGCGGTAGAGCAGTGCCCGCTGCGCCTCGGCGGACAGTTCGAGAAGCTCGGCCGCCTCGTCGGCCGATGTTCCGACGATGTCGCGCAGGATGACCAGTTGCCGTTGGCGTTCGGGCAACGCGTCCAGCGCCGACCGCACGTAGCCGAGCAGTTCGCTTTCGACCGTCTGGTCTTCGGGGAGAAATCGACGCGACGGCGGGAGGCTCCAGTGGCCTGCGTCGGGGTGACCGACGGGGTGCATGCGACCCGACAGCGGGCCGTCGCCTTCGGCGTCGGCGGCCAGCACCTCGTGGTGGCGGATCCGCGATTCCCGGCGCCGGTGCCGGGAGGCGGTGTGTTTGACGATGCCGAACAGCCAGGTGCTCACCGACGAGCGCCCCTGAAACGAATCCGAGGACTGCAGCACCTGTACCCACGCCTCTTGCACGGCTTCTTCGGCGACCGTCGCCGAATCCACCATGGTGCGAGCGAATTTCACCATCGGCGCGTGAAAGTCACGCACCAAGCTGGCCAGCGGAACCCCGCCGACCAGGTATTCGGATTCGGTGCCCTCCGGCGGCACCGCCACCGGCGTCACCATCGATCCGCGCTCAGACGCATCTGGCCAGTTCCCAGCGCAGCTGCCCTTCGGACGGCGACTGGACGGGGATGAACGCCGCCTCTCGATAGCGCCGGCTTGCCGGTGTTCGGCTCGCATACCCTTTTCCGCCTGCGGTCCGCACCTCCAAGTCGGCGCTGGCGCTTGACAACTCGGCGGCGGTGAGGCGCAGCGACAGCAACGCCTCCTTGGTCGGCGGCTCGGCTCCTCCGACGGCCGCGGCCAGGTTCACCAGTGTGGCCTCGGCGGCAACCAGCCGGTCCGCGACCCGGTCGACGTCGTCGGCGAACACGGCGTTGACGCCGCCGAGCCCCTCGCGAGCCTGGTCCAGGGCCGTCCGGGCCAGTCCCAGGCACATCGCCGACTGCAGGACAAGGAATGTCGGGCGCACCGACTGCAGGAAGCCCTCGAAGTCGCGCGACAGCACCTGCCCGGCAGGAACGTGCGCGTCATCCAGGTTCAGGTAGGACGAGGCGGTGCTTGCCATGGCCAGCAGATCGAAATGCTCACCCACGTTCACCCCGGGCGTGTTCAGCGGCAGCGCGACGATCAGCTTCTCGCCGGTATCGGTGCGCACAGCGGTCACCATCGTGGAGTCGGGATACAGGTTGCTGGCCCACCTGATCGGACCGGACACCCGGTAACCGCCGGGCACGGATGTGGCCGTCAACTCCACGCTGCCGCAGCCCGCCGCCTCCTTGAACGCCGCGGCCATGCCGGTGACGCCCGGCACCGCTCCCGCTAGGAGCGGCTCGACCGCTGCGCTGCTGAATCCGGTTGCGGCGGTGAGCAGATACTCGACCGTCATGCGATGCGCCCACAACGAGAACCCCGTGCTCATGCAGGCTCCGGAAATCGATCGGATCACCTCGGCCATCACTGGGAGCCGGCCGTCGACGTTGCCCGGGGCGCCAATGCCCAGTAGGCCCGCCTTTCCCAGGGCGGCGAAGCTGCGACGGGAGTGGCCCTCGCCGCGGTCCAACGCCGCGGCGTGACCCCGAATGTCCTCCAGCAGTTCGACCTCCACCTGGCCGGCCACTGCGTCCGTGGTCGTCGTCATCTCGCCGCCTTCGTGTTGGTCGGTCTTCGTGCTCCGGTTCGGTTTTGCGCTACGGTGCTCATTCGGTGACCAGAGTGGAGTCGACGGTCACCGGGTTGCGAAACGTGTTCACCACCGGCGACCAGGCGATGGCGTTGTCGTGGATCTCCTTGAGCGTGGCTTCGTCGGCGTCGCCGGCCAGGCTCACCGTGCAGCGAACGGCGCTGAACCCCAGGTACTTGCCCTCCGGGGTGTCCCCGACGCCCCACACCGCGGAAATGTCGATGTCGCCCTGCATCTCGACCTCGATCTTGGTCAGCGTCACGCCGCGATGCGTCGCGTTGGCCAGCAGACCCACCGAGACGCACGAACCCAGCGCAGCCAACGCGGTCTCTGAGGGATTGGGCGCCGAGTCGTCGCCCAGCAGCGCGGGCGGCTCGCCCACCAGCATCGGCGCCAGATCCCGGACGTAGGTCAGGTTGCGGAAGCCCGTGTGGCACACGGTCTTCGCTTTGAGCGTCTTCCTGCCCGTTTCGGGCTGGCTCTTGGCGTTACACGACAGCCGGTCCAGGCCTTCGGCGTCGATGACGAGCGCGTCGGTCATGTGACTTCTCCGTTTCTCGCTGATTGTGCGGGTTCACGGAGTTAGTGCGCGCCGGGCGGCGATGCGTGACGGCGGGTGCGCTTGATTCACCGGTCCGACACAAGACTTCACGGGCGCGAAACGCGGCGCCCCAGCCGGACCGCTGCCCGGCGACGAGATTTGCTCAGCTGAACAGGCTCTGAGCGATGTAGTGGCCTTCAGCGGGCGCCGGCGGCACCGCGAAGATAGCTGATCCGATGTGCCGGATGTATTCGTTGAGCAGGTCGTGGGCGCCCAGGCGGTTCTGCAGACGAATAAAATCTTGGGGATCTTTTTGATACGAGACGAAAAGCAGACCGGCGTTGAGTTGGCCGTTGGCGTCCAGGCCGTCGGTGTAGTTATACGACCGTCGGCGGATCATGATGCCGTCATTGTTTTCCCGGGCGGCAAGGCCGACGTGCGACTTCGGATCGATGAGCGGGTCGCCGTCGGCGCCTTTGGCCGCGAAGTCCGGCGTATCGAATTCGTGCTTGCCGCTCAGCGGCGCCCCTTCCTCTTTGGTACGCCCGAAGATCTTTTGCTGATTGCCGATCCGGTCGACATCCCACGTCTCCATCAACATCCGGATCTTGCGGACGACTTGGTAAGTCCCCCCGTTCATCCAGGGCTGGTCGCCGTTGGTGACCCAGACATACTTTTCGTACTCCGCATCGGTGGCGATATTGCGGGTTCCGTCCTTGAATCCCAACAGGTTTCGTGGCGTGTGCTGGCCCGGGCCGGCGGAGGCCCGGCCGAACCCGAGCACCGCCCAGAACGGCGAGACGATGTTGCGGCCGAGGCGGGCCAGGTTGCGCACCGCGTGGTAGCACACCTGGGGATCGTCGGCGCACGCCTGCACGGACAGGTCGCCACCATGCAAACGCGGATCCAAATTGTCCCCATTCAGCGGCGGCAGGTCGGTGAATACGGCCGGTCGCCGGGCCGCCAGCCCGAAGCGATCGCCGAACAGCGACGGGCCCAGCCCGATCGTGACGGTGAGGCTGGCGGGGCTCAACCCGTACGCCTCCCCGGTGTCGGCGGGAGGCTGCACCTCGACCTGGGGTTGCACCGTCCCGACCGGCTTACCCTGCTGCAGGATCGCGGCGGCGGCCGACCAGCGCGCCAAGAGCGTCTGCAGCTCGGTCCGGCCCGCTCCGCCGGCCAGCGAGAACGACATGAACATGGCGTAACGCTGTGGGGGCGTTTCGATTCCGCCCTGGTGGGGCTGCCCGTAGAAGGGGTAACTGCGGCGCAGATCGACGGTGTCGTCGTCGTCGCCACGTTGTTCCGCGGCCATGGCGTGACCGGCGAACCCGCCGCCGATGGCACCGATGGCGGCGCCGCCGAGGCCGGCCAGCATGGCACCGCCCAGCGCGCGCCGGCGCGACACCGCTGTGGAGTCCGCCGGTGCCCCAGCGTCTTTCGGGTCGCCGTCGGAGGGTTTGGTGATGTCGTCGGTCATGATCAGCCTGCCGTGACGACTTTTTGGGCGACGGTGGACAGGCTCTGGTGCAGCGGCTGGATCACCGCGGTCAACTTGGGAGCGTCGCTGGCCTTCAGCGCCGGGGTATAGGTCTTGTAGCCGCCGAGCGCGGCTGGGTCGCGATACCCGTCCAAGGTGGCGAGCACGGTCTGGAACTGCTGATCGATCTGGTGAACCAGGTTGGCGTCGATCTTCTCCAGGCCCGGCCGTAACGAGGCGTACGCCTGCTGGGCGCCTTCGACGTTGCCCGAGAAGTCCACCAAGTCAATGTGACTGAAGGCCTCTTCCTCTCCGGTGATCTTGGTGTTCTGGATCTCTTCGATCAGGTCGCTGGCACCGTTGGCCAGGTCTTCGGGTTTGTACTGCAGGCTCGCCACAATGCCGTTCAATTTGCCGACGTTGCCGACCAATTCGGTGCTGAGCGCCTTCGTTCCGGGCGTGATAGCGCCGCCCTGCCACAGATCGCGCTCGACGGCGTGAAAGCCTTTCCAGCCAACCTTGGCGTCGACCGGCGTCGACTCACGCATGTCGATCAGATAATCCAGGTTGCCGGCGTTGTCGCCGACCGCGAAGCCCGGCAGCACGAAACCCTCCACCGTGGATTCCGAACGCTCCCAGAACAACCGGGCCTTGGCGTAGGCCGCCTTCGCCGCGTCGACGTTGCCCGACTGCACGGCGGCATCGAGCGCCTTCACGCCGTCGTTGAGCTGGCCGATCTGGTTGACGATGTAGGCCGCGTAATCCTTGGTGCCCTGCCCGAGGACGCTGGCCACGGTGCCCGTCGGCGTCGCCGGCGCTTTGCCCGACACCGTCAGGGTCTGGTATTCGGTGCTCGCCCCCGGGCAGTACAGCTGGTAGGCGCCGCCGTCCAGCGAGACCGTGAACGACACCGGGTCCAGGCCGGGTGCAAGGTTCTCCTTCTCGCCCACAATGCGCTGGTCCCTGAGCAATTCGACCTCGTTGATTCCGGGTGCGTTCGTGTTGGCGACGGTGAAGGTCACCGGCCCGGCGGGCACGCTGGTAGTGTCCAGCGTGCAGCCGTCCTGACCACCGTTGTTCGCCATCGTGACCTTGACCGCGTTGGTAGCCCCCGGCTTCGCCGGCTGGGCATGACTCGAGTTGTCGCCCAAGTGGCTGCATGCGGTCACCGGCAACACCGCCACCGCAACAAGAGCCGTTGCAGTCAACCAGTATTCACGAGACCGGGACGCTGCCCAGGCGATGCGACTCACCATCAACCGATTTCCTCTCATAATCTTGCCGGCGGTCCGCGCGCAGCGAGGCTACCGCCGCCAGTGCGCAAGCCAACGCAAAACCCGCCAATACCAGTGGAAGCCACACATTCCAGAGCTGCCGCTCGCCGTGACGACGCTCGCTGGCCACGATCTCGGCGAGTGTCGAGTGGTCTTCGGCAGCGGACGTGGACCAGTCGGTCGCCAGCCCGCCAAGGCTGACGGTTTTGGCGCCCGTCAACCCTCCGCCGGTCAACAGCGCCGTGCGGTTGCTCGTCGCGTGCGCACTGACCACGGAATCGCCTCGCGCGAACACGGTATAGACCGTGGTCGTCGACCACTGACCCTGAAACGGCCCCGGGGTGCGTCCCGCCGCGAGGCCGACCGGCAGCCGGCCCCCCGTCATGGTCAGCAACTGATCCAGCGTGACTTCCGGCGCACCGTCGGCCCCGGCGGCCTCGGAAACCTGCCATACCTGTACCGGCACGCCGTCCACCGTCTGGGCGTCTGCCGGGACGAGCACGATGTTGTGGACGGTCGAGGTGCCCTGGGGGACGACGCTCAGCTCGCGGCCGTGCGGTCCCGTGACTATCGACACCGCGGCGGCGTGGCCGGAGCGGTCGGTGACGGTGCGCGCCCCCGGCGTCGGCGGCGAGGCGGCGGCCGGCGTCATGATCACCAGCACCGCCCCGACCACGAGTAGCACCGCCGACGTCGCCGCCAACAGCCGGGCGCGGGCTCGCGGCGCGGCCGCGAGCCGGGTGGGCCAGAGGAAAACGACCAGAACGGGCACGGCATACAGCAGCCAGCCCAGCACCTCGATGAGCCGTGGGTCGGCGGGGATGCCGAACACCCCGGTCGTCGCCGCACCCAGCACCGAATTGCTGGGTATCAAGCCGGACAGGTCGAGCACCTGTTGCTGGCCGATGCTCACCCAACCGGCCTCGTGCGCGGTGCGCAGCGCGCCGAGCACCAGCCCGGCGGCGATCAGCACCAGAAACACCCCGGTGACCCGGAAGAACCGGCCGAGGTTGATCCGCAAGCCGCCGTAATACAGGCCCACGCCGAGCCCGACCGAGGTCAGGATGCCCACGGCGCCGCCCAGCACGGCGAACCACCGATTGCCATGCGACGTCTCGGCGGCGGCCAGCAAGAACACCGACGTCTCGAAGCCCTCCTTGAGGACGGCAAGGAACGCCATCGCAGCCAGGGCGAACGCGCCACCGCGGTTGACCGCCTGACGGGCCTCGCGCTCGAGTTCCCCCTTGAGCTGCGCGGCGTTGCCGTTCATCCAGATGATCATCGACGTCACGAACACCACCGCGATGGCGTTGATGACGGTTTCCATCATCTCTTGCTGGGGCTGCGGCAGGCTGGCGGCGAACAGGTCGAGGCCGACGCCCACGCCGACGCTCAGCAGCACCGCCACGGCGACACCGGCAAACATCGGCCGGACCGTCGAGCCGTTCCGCTTGAGGAAGGCAGCGACGATGCTCACGATGAGCGACGCCTCTAGGCCTTCACGAAGACCGATGAGGAATGTGCCGATGAATACGCCGAAAATGCCCTGCATACGCCCTGTTTCCGTCCCGCCGGTCGGGACATCGGCCAGCGTAGCCTAACTAGCCCGACGGGCTTCAGCCGTGGTCCGCCGGCCGCGGTATCAGGCGACCGGCGCCGTGACGAAGTCGATGAGTTCTTCGACCCGGCTGATCAGTGCCGGCTCGAGATCGTTCCAGTCGCGCACCCGCGAACGGATGTGCCGCCAGGCCCTGGCGATGTCCGCCTGACCGTTGTGCGGCAGACCGAGCGCCTGGCACACGCCGTGCTTCCACTCCACCTGCCGCGGCACAGTGGGCCAGGCGTCCAGACCCAGCCGCTGCGGTTTCACGGCCTGCCAGATATCGACGTAGGGATGACCGACGACCAGGGTGTCGGTGCCGCCCGGGCCCCGCCGCACCGCATCGGCGATGCGCGCCTCCTTGGAACCCGCGACAAGGTGATCGACGAGTACCCCCAGCCGGCGCCCCGGCCCCGGGGCGAACTCGGCGACGATCTCCTCCAGGTCGTCGACGCCACCGAGTTGCTCGACGACGACGCCTTCGATTCGCAAGTCCTCACCCCACACCTGCGCGATGAGCTCGGCGTCGTGGCGACCTTCAACGTAGATGCGGCTGGCCCGGGCGACGCGCGCGCGGACACCGGACACGGCGACCGAACCCGAAGCGGTCCTGCCCGCGGCGGTCGGTCCCGGCCGGCGCGGCTCGGTGAGGATGACGGGCCGCCCCTCAAGCAAATACCCAGGGCCCAAAGGGAACCCACGCACGTGACCACGCCGGTCTTCGAGGTCCACTCGCCCGTATTCGACCCGCACCACCGCGCCGACGTATCCCGTCGCCACGTCCTCGACCACCAGGCCCGGTTCGGCAGGATGCTCGGTCGAGCGAGGCTTACGTCGTCCCGCGGCGAGGACATCGGTTCCATAGCGATCCACCACGCGGCAATACTAGAAAGCCTTGCGGCCAAAGACCGTTACGGCGCGCCACGTTCGGCGAATCGTCACCGAAGTCACTCTCGATGCGCCAATTTCCCCGGCCATAAAAAATGCGTTTAACTGTGTGGCGTTACTCAGCTGATGACATTGCCGATGGTACGTTGCTACAAGCAAGCACTGCCGCTCACGCGCAACTTGCGGCGGTTAGCGAGGTGGACACATGGACCTGTCCCATTGGGTGACGAGCATCGTGGCTTTCGTGCGGGCCGGCTATCCCTCGGGCATGCCGGCCGCCCGGCATGTGCCATTGGTGGCGTTGACGCGCCGACGGGTCTGCGGTGACGACATCACCACCATCGCAAGGGATCTCATCGCGCGCCGGCTCTGGCCCATAAGCTCCATCGACATCGGCGTGGAGATCACCCGCATCACCAACCAGCTGCCCTCCCCCGACGACGTCGCGCGCGTCCAGCGTCGCGTTCATGCACTCCGCTGCTCCCGCGGGTAGGTACCTCGACCCAACCCAGTGGATCAACGGATTCGGCGGCCATCCACACCGAAGAAGTGCAGGTGCCCGGGCTCCGGGTGCAGACGCACCCTGCTGCCCTTCTGTGGTGGGTTGCGTCCGTCGACCCGCGCGACGATAGGCGCATCGATTACCTTGCCGGACCCGGTGATTCGCCCATACAGGTAGGCATCCGCCCCCAGTTCCTCCACCACGTCGACCTCCATCTCGACGCCGAGACCACCCAGCTCGAAATGTTCGGGACGAACCCCGACCACGACCTCGCCTGCGGCGCTGGCGATGTCCCGGGGCAGGGTTATGGGCCAATCGCCCAACGCCACAGTGGAATCCACGATGGGAAGGGTGAACAGGTTCATTGCCGGCGATCCGATGAAACCCGCCACGAAGACGTTGTCCGGGTTTCGGTAGAGCTCGCGGGGTGGTGCGAACTGCTGCAGCACGCCGTCGCGCAGGACGGCTACACGATCGCCCATGGTCATGGCCTCGACCTGGTCGTGGGTGACGTAGACGGTGGTAGTGCCCAACCGCCGTTGCAATGCGGCGATCTGGTTACGGGTCTGCACCCGGAGTTTGGCGTCGAGGTTGGACAGCGGTTCGTCCATCAGGAACACCCGGGGCCGGCGGACGATCGCGCGGCCCATCGCCACTCGCTGGCGTTGGCCGCCGGACAGGTCCTTCGGCTTGCGATCCAGATAGGGTTGCAGGTCAAGCAATTTCGCCGCGTCCAGCACCCGCTGACGAGTCTCGCCCTTCGGCGTCTTAGCGATCTTCATGGCAAAGCCCATGTTCTGGGCCACCGTCATGTGTGGGTAGAGGGCATAGTTCTGAAAAACCATCGCAACGTCGCGATCCTTGGGATCGACGTTGGTGACGTCTCGCCCGCCGATCCGGATATGCCCGGAGTCCACGGCTTCCAGCCCGGCCACCATTCGCAGCGACGTCGTCTTGCCGCACCCGGACGGCCCTACCAGGACGACGAATTCGCCGTCGTCGACGACGAGGTCGAGGTTGTCCAGGGCGGGCCGGTCCGCTCCCGGGTAGCGCCGGGTCGCTTGCTCGAATGTCACCGAGGCCATGGCTAGCCGCCCATCCCGGTGACGGCGATTCCCCGGACGAAGGAGCGTTGCGCCACCGCGTAGATGGCGACCAGGGGCAGCATGATGAGCATCGAGGTTGCCATCAGGACCGGCCACCGGGCAACATACTCGCCCTTCATCCGGACCAGGCCCAGGGTCAGGGTGGCCAGGCTGTCGCGCTGAATCATCAGCAGCGGCCACAGGAAGTCGTTCCAGACGTTGACCCACGTGAGCACGGCGAGCACCATCACCGCCGGGCGCGCGTGGGGCAGCAGGACCCGCCAGTAGACCTGCCATGGCGAACAACCGTCGAGTATCGCCGCCTCCTCCAGATCGGTGGGCAGGGTGCGAAAGAACTGCCGCATCAGGTACGTGCCGAATGCGCTGCCGAAGAAACCCGGCACGATCATGGCCCACGGCGTATCGACCCAGCCCAGGGTTCGCATCACCAGAAACTGCGGGATCACGGTGACCGTCAGGGGCACCATCAACGTGCCGAGATACACGACGAACAGCGCGTCGCGGCCACGGAAATCCAGCCGCGCGAAGGCATATCCGGCCAGCGAGCAAAAGAAGACGTGTCCCGCGGTGACGCAGCCCGCGTACAGCACGGTGTTGAAAAACATTCGTCCGAACGGCATCAGCGTGAACACCTCGGTGTAGTTGGACCACCGCGGGTGAGCCGGCAACAGCGTGGGCTCGCTGACCTCGCCTTCGGTTTTCAGCGAGCCCGACACCGCCCACGCGATCGGGAACAGCGCGCACCAGGCGACGGCGAGCAACGCGCCATACACGATGCCGCCGCGCACCACGGTGCGCCTGATGACACCCTCACTTAAGCCCACGCGAAGTCTCCAAAGATCGTCGATGGCTGACGCGCAGCTGCACCACGGTCAGCACCAGCAAGACGGCGAACATCACCCACGCCAGCGCGGAGGCGTATCCGAATTCGAGGAAGGAGAACGCGTGCTGGAACAGCATGATGCCCAGGACGTAGGTCGCCGATTCCGGCCCGCCGCTGGGTCCGTTGAGGACATAGACCATGTCAAACGCCTGGAAGGCGTGGATCACCGAGATGATGATCACGAACGAGATCGACCCCCGGATCAACGGGACGGTAATGGAGACGAATTGCCTTATCTCGCCGGCGCCGTCGATCTTGGCCGCCTCGTAGACCGTTCCCGGAACGCCTTGCATCGCCGCCAGCAAGACGACGGTGGCGAAGGGCACGCTGCGCCAGACGCTGACGATGCACAGTGAGGCCATGGCCCAATGGGGATCCACCAACCACGGGACCGGACCAAGCCCGACCCAGCCGAGCATGATGTTGAGCAAGCCGTTGTCGGTATTGAAAACGAACTGCCACACCACCGCCATCACGACCGATGAAATAGCCAGCGGCAGGAAGACGATCGTGCGGAAGACGCCGATGCCCCTGACCTTCTGGTTGAGCACCCCGGCGACGGCCAGGCTGATGAGGACCGTCGGCCCGACCGTTCCGAGGGTGAAGATCACCGTGTTGCGGATCGCGATCACGAAGAGAGGATCGGAGGTGAACAGCTCTCCGAAGTTCTTCAGGCCCACGAATTTCGGTGGGGTGAACACATCCCACTGCTGCAAGCTCATGTACAGCGAGAAACCCAGCGGAAAGAGCATGAACACGGCGACCGCCGCCATGTTGGGTGCCACCAACAACCGGCCCGCCCACGCGTGCCGGCGCCACGGGCTCGGGTCCTTATGCGTCGTTTTCGCCCGGCCGGCCGGAGCTGTCGCGCCAGGTGCGCCCGTCGAGGTCATGGGCTGCGCAGCACTTCGTCTACGGAGCGGGACAATCCGCTCAACGACGTGGCCGGCCGGTTGCCGCGCAGGACGGGCCCGAAGTTGCGGTCCATCAAGGCATTGACCTTCTCCCACGCCGGTGTGATCGGCAGGCCCTGTGAAAACGCCGGCCCTTCGGTGAGCACACCGAGATTGCCGAGCCGTCGATGAGCCTCGGCGAATCCGTCCGACTGCAGCGCTGAGCGCAGCACGGGAACAAACAAAAGGGATTCACCGATCAACGCTTGCCCGACGGGACCGGTCGCGAACTTCACGAATTCCCACGCCTGCTCTTTGCGGGGGCTGCTCGCCGAGATGGCCAGTCCGGTGGCGCCGATATCGGAACACGCGGCGTGACCCTTTCCCAGCGCCGGGCCTACCGGCAACGGCGCGACATCGAAATCCAGATCCTCGGCCCGGATGTAGGTCTGGTAGCGCCAATGCCCGCCGAGCGCGATCGCCGCCCGTCCGACCGCGAAAAGATTGGGTGTCGACATCGACTGCGTCTCAGACGCGTTGGGCGCAACCCGGTATGTGTTAGCCAGATCGGCGTAGAACTGCACCGCTTCTTGAAACGCCGCGTCGTCGAAGTTGAGGTGGGGCGGATTGAGCCGCGGGCTGGACCAGGCGACGCCGTTGTTCATCGCGAAAAGGCCGGCTGAATAGTAAGAACCCCAGGTGTTGACGAAACCGTATTGCGACGCCCGCCCGGCGGCGTCACGCTTGGTCAGGGCGCGCGCCGTGTCCAGGAATTCGGTGAAATCCCAAGGCTGCTCCCACGTCTTGGGCGGCGCCGGCACCCCGGCCTCGGCGAAGAGCCGCTTGTTGTAGAACATGTAGTTGCCCGACCACTGTTCGGGCAGCGCGTACTGCTTTTCGTTGAATGTGAAGGTTTCGTACAGCGCCGGGATGCTGTCCGCCTTGAGCTGGTCGGCGAACGCCTTGTCCCGCGCCAACAGCGTGTTCATGTCCAGCAGCACACCGCGGTCGGCGAGTTCGGCGTAGGTCAGTTCCCACGCCATGAGCACGTCGGGGCATCTGCCGCCGACGCAAAACGTTGAAAGCTGTTGCATGACGCCGGGACCGGATTGCACCGCCCGAACCTTGATATCGGGATGACGGCGCGTGAATTCGTCGACGATGCGCATCCTGGCGTCGCGCTCGTCCGGGTTGGCCGCGAAGAAGAAGGTGAGGGCGTCGTCTTCGGGGGCGCACCCGGCCGGCCACGGTGCCAGCGCGGCGGCAGAAAGCGCGCCGGCGCCCCGCAGCAGGTTGCGCCGTCCGAACGGCCTATCGAGCATGACTCTCCCGGTCTTGCCCCGCGCCCGGCTTCCCGGCCGGCTGTGTCTGACGTCCTTATTACCCGATCAGATCGTGACGTTCGTGGATCGGCCACCGGGGCAGCGTCAGCGCGGTCCGACGGATCCGCTCGGCATTGCCGGTGATGTCGATCGTGTGGATGCGACCGTCGGCGCCGATGCCGATCACCAGCAGGACCTGCGCGTGCCCGTGGGCCGCGAGCACGATGCCCGGTGCCCCGTCGATGAGCATGACAGCACCAGCGCGCGCCCGCTGCGCGAACCGGCGAGTCTCGTTGGCGACCTCGGGGGCACCGCGCAACGTCGTTGGCACGTCGGCCGGGACGAGGGCCGGATCAACCGTGCGCACCACCTCGGGAGCCAGCAGTTCGAGCAGGCCGGCGATATCACCGCCGCGGGAGGCCGCCAGGAACGCCTCCACCACCTCGAGGTGGTGGGCCGTGCGGCGCGCAGGGGCGGCCGGCCGCGCGTGCACCCGGCCGCGCGCCCTGCTGGCCAGCTTCTTGGCTGCGTCCGGTGACCGATGCATCACCGCGGCGATCTGTTCGAACGGCATCGCGAAAACGTCGTGCAGCACGAAGGCGACACGCTGCGCCGGGGACAGCCGGTCGAGCACGACGAGCAGCGCGCTGCTCACCGACTCCGTCAGCAGCGCGTCCTCGTCGGCCGGCGCCGACGCCGTCTGGGCCAGCCGGTCCAGTTCGTCGGGCCCGGCGAGGGGTTGTTCGGCGCGACGCTTGCGCACCCGAAGGTGGTCGAACGCCTCGCGCGCGGTGATCGTCGTGAACCAGCCCGTGAGATTCTCCACGGCGTCGAAGTCGGCACGACTAGCCTTGAGCCACGCCGACTGCACGGCGTCCTCGGCGTCGGCCACCGAGCCCAGCAGCTGGAACGCGACCGACCTCAGATGTCGTCGGTCGGCGTCGAAACGCGCCGCCAGATCCGCCAAATCCCTTGTTGCGCTCATGGGTCACCTTTTCCGCGCGAAAGCCGTCAAGAAGGTGACCGCGTCCAACGGACTTCCTGTGGCAAAGGAGACAAGCACCATGACCTTACCGATTGTGCGCCGTGGCGCGCAGCGTGCGCACCCGACCCGCCGGTGCGGAATTTGCTGCGCGACAAAGGATTGGCCCAGATGAACACCGCACTTGTCGTGATCACGCTGATCACCGCCGCGATCACCGCCGCGATCGCCATCGCCGACTTCGTTCCGGCGCGATTCGTGCTCGCGAACTCTGCCGAGGTCGGGGTGCCGCGGTCGTGGTTACCGGCGCTTGGCGCGGCGAAGTTGGCCGGAGCCGCCGGCATCGTTGTCGGCCTCGTGGGTCCGTGGCAGTTGGGCGTGGCGGCCGCCGCGGGCCTCGTTGCATTTTTCGTCGGGGCGGTGGCGACCCACCTGAGGGCGCACGTCCTGTACAACATCGCGTTTCCGGGCGCGTACCTGTGCCTGTCCGCGGCATCGCTGGCGTTGATGGTGGTCGTGCGACAAGCCTGAAACCGGTGGATCAGGCGGGAAAATACCTGATCCGGTTGATGGCGTTGCCGCGCCAAGCCATGTCGGCGAACACGATGGCGCGCCCGTGACCCGAGTTGAGTGAGACGGCCACGGTGGGGCCGGCGCTGTTCATCTTGGTTGCGCCGACCCCGTCCAGTTGCTCCATCAGTTCGGCCAGCTCGAGCGGGTCACGATCGCCCAAAGTTATTGCGGCATCCGAGGACAGCACTCGCGCCGCGGAGAAGCTGTCTTTCCGCGCGACTGCGTCGAGGAACGTCGTCAGCAGCCGCTGGTGGCGCGCTCCCACCCGCCGGAATCCGGCCGCGAAACCCGCGGTGCCACGCCAGCCTTGATTGCTCAACAGCCCCTTGGACAGGTTCAGGGCGGGCCGCAGGGCACCCGAACCCGTGCGCAGGAACTGCAACATCATGGCGGGAAGCTCCCAGTAGGCGCGCAATTCGCCAATCTTCCACTCGCCGTTGGCTTCTCGGAGGTCGTAGCGCAGGAAGGCGGGAATGTACATCGTCACGGCCGAACCCATCGCCACCTCGAGCTCGAGGTCGCGCAGCACCGTCGTGCCCACGACGATGTCGAGATCGCGATGGAACTTGATGTCACGCGGACCGATGAAGGTGTCGTAGAAGCGCCCGATCTGCTCGTGCCCCACATGCGGTCGCGAGCCCACCGGGTCCTCGATCCGGCCGTCACCGGTGAACAGTCCCACCCACCCGGCGCGATCGTGCGCGGCGGCCGCCTGCGGCGAACGCTCCACGGCGGCGAGCAGACCTTGCCGATCCAGCGGCACCACCATTAGGGTCCCCCAACCAGCTCGATGCCGGCGGAGCGCATTTCTGCCAGCGCCTCGGCAGCCGAGTCCGCGGCGGCGGCCGCGGTCAGGTCCAGCAGCACCCTGGTGGTCAGGCCTGCCGCCGCCGCGTCCTCGGCGGTCCGTCGCACGCAGAAGTCGGTGGCGATGCCGACGACGTCGACCTCGTCGACCCCCCGCCGCCGCAACCACCTCAGCAGTGTCGTCCCGTGCTCGTCGACGCCCTCGAAACCGCTGTAGGCAGCGGCGTGAGCGCCCTTGCGAAAGACTGCGTCGAGGTGGCGGATGTCGAGGTCCGGGCGAAGATCCGCGCCCGCGCTTCCGGCGACGCAGTGCACGGGCCAGGAGGATGAATAGTCCGGGTGTTCGGAGAAATGATCACCCGGGTCGATGTGGAAGTCCTGGGTCGCCACGACGTAGTGGTAGCCCGGGTCACCGGAAAGATAGGTGTTGATCGCCGGCGCCAACTCGGCGCCGCGGGCCGTCGGCACCGAGCCGCCCTCGCAGAAATCGTTTTGCACGTCGACGATGATCAACGCTCGCACGCGCTCCACCCTATCGGTGTGCACCGTGATGTCGATGCGGGTCTAGCTGGGGATATTGCCGCCGCGGTTTGCTCGACAGACAGCCGGGTAATACACGGGCCATGGTGCTCAGGAGAATCGCGCGACCCCTGTTATCAGTGGCATTCATCGGGCAAGGAGTCAATTCGCTGCTCAATCCCAAATCGGCGGCGGAGGCCGCCGCGCCGGCAGTGGACGGCCTTCAGGCGCTGCCGGATTCGGTGAGCAGCAGCATCCCCAGCGACCCGGAGACGGTCGCGCAGATCACCGCGGCCGTTCAGATCGGCGGCGGCCTGCTGCTTGCCACCGGCAAACTCCCCCGCATCGCGTCGGCGGCGCTCGCGGTGACGGTGTTGCCCGCCAACCTCGGGACGCATTCGTTCTGGAACGAAAGTGACCCGGTGGCCAAAGCCCAGAAACGCCAGCAGTTCCTCACCGACCTCAGCCTGGTGGGGGGACTGTTGATCGCCTCCGCCGACACCGCTGGCAAGCCCTCGCTCGGCTGGCGTGGCCGGCGAGCGGCCGAACGGCTCTCGGAGCGGGTGTCGTCGGCGTGGCCCGGTTCCGACGACGCCGATTTCTCCGAGCTGGGTGATCGGATCGCCCACGGCTTGCAGGTCGGCGCCGAACGGGGCCGCGAACTGGCCAGCACCGCCGCAGAGCGCGGCGCGCCCTACGCCGAAGCCGCACTCGAACGCGGCCGTGAACTGGCCAGCACCGCGGCGGAACGCGGCGCGCCCTACGCCGAAGCCGCACTCGAACGCGGCCGAGAACTGGCCAGCACCGCGGCGGAACGCGGCAGGCCGTTGGCGAAGAAGGCCCGCAAGCGCGGGGAGCAATGGGCCGACGAGGCCGCCGACCGCGCCGCATATCTGGCGGAGAAGGCGCGTAAGCGCGGCGAAGACCTCGCCGATGACGCCGCCGACCGCGCCGCGCCGCTGGCCAAGAAGGCCCGCAAACGCAGCGAGAAACTGGCCAAGAAGGCCCGCAAGCGCAGCGAGAAGCTGGCCGGCACGGCGCGAGCGCGCGGCGAGGAGTTAGCCGAAACCGCCCGTCAGCGCGGCACCGACCTGGCCGACAGCGCTCGCGAGCGGGTCGGCAGTCAGGTAGACACCGGCCGCCGCAAGCTGTCCTGGTAGCCACCGGAGCGGGCAGGCCGGTTAGTCGGGCCAGCGCGCCCGCAGATTCTCCGGCGCCCACGTGGGCCATTGGGGCGCGCCGGCAGTAAGGCCGCCGTTGAGTCGCGCCACGATACGCGGGCCGCGAAGTCTGCTGTTGTCGTAGACCGTGGCGAGGTCGGACAGGGCGATAGCCTCGGCGACCGGTATCCACAGCCGGCGATGGCGCTGCCGAATCTTGGCTTCCGGCACGTCGTGTCCGCCCGCCGCCACGCGGTGCCGGACGCGTTCCACTGCAAGGCCTTCCGGGATGAGCAGCACATGCAGCGCGACGGTGAAGCCCGCGCCGCGGGCTTCGTGGATGAGGTCCAGCTTGGACGGATGGGAAAACACCGTTTCGGCGATGAAGGACCGGCCCAGTTCGATCAGCTTTGTCCGGGTGTCCGCGGCGATGCGCGCGGCCTCGTAGGCGTGCGACGCCGGATCGTTCGGCCAGCGTTGCCTCGCGATCTCGTCGGCGTTGACCACGAGGCTTCCGGGCAACAGTGGGGCCAGGGTGAACGCGATGAACGTGGACTTACCGGCGCCGTTCGGCCCGACCACCAGATCAAGTCGATCCATCGGACCGCCGGACCGCCGACGAACGCCGGGTCAGCGCCCGGCCACGAGCACCACCGCGGCGCCGTCCGGGCGGTGCTCGACGATCTCGCCGTCGTCGTTGAGGGCCACGGTGGTCACCCCCTGCCCGGCAAGCGTCGCCCCGTAGTCGGCGCGCCCCAGGCTTTCTTCGATGGCCGCGGAGACCTCGGCGTTGAACACCACGCCCTCCTCGACCGTGAGTTCGCTGGTCGCCAGGTGGCCGGCGAGTGCGGCTTCGACCCGTCGCCGCGACGCGGTGTGCTGGCTGGACACCGCTCGCCCGACCCGCGCCCAGTGGTCGAGTTGCTGCTTTGCCGAGCGGCTTTGGCGGGCACCCTCGGCCGCCGCGCTGTCCATCAGGTCGGACGCAACCCGCGTCACACGATCGACGGCCCCGGCCATGACGTCCTCCAATGCAACATTTTGCGACAAGCTGTAGCATAATGCTACACGGACGGCTCCGCCCCAGCTAGTCGCGACGCTTCACCACGATATCCACGATCGCGTCGACGTCGGGGCCGATGTCGAGGATCATGCCGGCCTCGTCGGGACCGAGGGGTTCCAGGGTGTCCAGTTGGGAGCGCAGTAGCGCGGCCGGCATGAAGTGGGCGGTGCGGGCGGCCAGCCGGCCGCCGATCAGTTCCGCCGAACCGGAAAGGTGCAGGAACGTTACCCCTGGGCAGTGCGCGCGCAGCTGGTCGCGATATGCCCTTTTCAGCGCTGAACAACTGGCCACGCCGCCGTCGCGGTGGGCGGCCAACCAGTCGCCGACCCGCTCCAACCAGGGATAGCGGTCGTCGTCGTCGAGCGGTTCGCCGGCCGTCATCTTGGCGATGTTGGCCGGCGGATGCAGGGTGTCCGCGTCGACGAACGGGACCCGCAGGCGCCGCGCGAGCGCCGCGCCCACCGTCGATTTGCCCGATCCGGAAACGCCCATCACCACAACGGGAGCCGGTTCGCTCACTTAAGTCTGCTCGCCGAGGTTGCGGTTCCACTCCAGCCAGCCGACACCGCTACGCCCGTCGGCGGTGCTGATCGTCGCCCAGACGCGCGGAAACTGGCTGGCCCGCCCGTCCGTCGCGACGAGCCGGACCGGGGCCTGACCGCGCACGTCCACGGTCGCGGTGATCTGCCCCGGCTCCAGCGCCAGTGTCGCGTCCAGCGGTAATCCGTTGTCGGCGAACGACTCCCGTGAGTCGACGGTCTGCAATTCGGTGACCTTGCCGTCGGCACCCTGGGTGTAGCCGATGCTGAACGCGGGCGCCCCGGGGATCCGGATATTCACGCCGTGCAGGTGGGTGCCGTCGTCCAGGTGCAGCGCGCTCCACAGCCAATCCATGCCCCACCAATCGCGCACCCCCCACGAGTGATCACGTTGGCCCGCAACGGATTCCACGCGGTAGTGGCGGTCGTCGATCGTGACGCCACCCGAGACGGTGCACGGGATTTCGTAACGCGTGGTCAGGCCGTACTTGTACGGCGTGCCGTCGGTGGCCCAGACCAGGCTCATGGTCAGCTCGGCCGGGGTTCCGGGCTCGCCCCGCAACAACGCCGACGGATCCGCATAGGACTGGGCCCGCGCCCGCACGTCGACGCGGTAGCTCTGCAGGGGCACGTCGGCGGAGTGGCCGAGCTCGAGGTCGTCGGTGCGCAGGGTCCATGGGTCCGACGGCAGCGGCACTTGCGCGTCGACGGCGACGGTGGGCATGTCGGGTCCGCACAACAGCACGTGCACCCACGCGGTGTGCTCGTTGGCCACCCTGCCGAGCCGGAACCAGCCGCCCAATCCCTGTGCCGCATCGGCGAAATCGGCGTACCAGCTCTCACTCCACAGCGGTTCGGCGGTGGGATCGTGGGCGAGTTCGTCCGCGGCCGACGGCCGCAACGGCTCGGGCGCTACCGCTTCGGGCAGCGTCGACAGCGCATCGATGTCGAGGACGTGGTCGCAGTGCCGGCGCAGCATCGTCATGAACATCTGGTCGCCGCGGTCGGTGCGCTCGACCAGCATCGACGAGACGATCGCCATCATCACCCCGAAGAAGCTCTGCCGCCGTACACCGTCGGCGACGTCGGCCAGGCTGAGTGGCGCCCGCGGACCGAGCGCCTCGTGGTAGGCCCGCAGCAGCGTGTCGTAGTGCTGTCGGCGGTCCTCGGTGGGCAGCGCGCAACCGAGGAAGTAGGCGAGGTCGGTCAGGGCCGGGCCCCAGGACACGGTCTGCCAGTCGACCACCGTCAGTGCGCGGTCGGCGCCGAACAGCATGTTGTCCAGGCGGTAGTCGCCGTGCACCAGGCCCTGGACGCGCCCGCGCCCGGACGCCTCCGCCGCGCCCTCCTTTTCCAAGGCCAGGTAGCCGTCGAACGCGGCAATCAGGCGCTCGCACACCACGCGGTGCTCCGGCGCGATCTGGTCGCCGTAGCGGTCGACGAAACCCGCATACAACGGGGTGATCATGGCCTGGTTCAGCGGAGCCGCGCGGTTGAGCCACGGCGCGTCGGCCAGCGAGACGTCGCCGAGCAGCGGCCCGTGCAGCCGACCCAGTTCGACGGCCCCGAGGTGGGCCTGTTCCACTGTGGCGCCGGCGATTTCGTCGCCCACGACCGCCGGGCCGGCGTCCGCCAGCAACAGATCGAACACGCCTGTCGAGGTGTCGACCGCGGCGTGATAGCAGGGCGCGACGGGTCCGCCCAGACGAGGCGCGATCTCGCCGTAGAAGCGCACCTCCCGCTCGTAGAGCCCAAGCGCCAGGCCGGTCTGCCGGCTGACCGGATCGGTGGCCGCGACCTTCAGCACCACCGACTCGGGCCCCTCCGCGGATCTTTCGGCATAACTGAGCCGGACGCGATAGCACTCGCTCATCTGGCCGGTACCGATGCGCTCCACCGAGAAATCGGCGATCGGTCCGGTGCCGATGACCGCGGCCAGCCAGGAGGCGGTGAGATCACTGGGTCGTTCGATGACTTGCTCGGTCTCGGCGTGCATGGGGTCAGGGTGCCAGTTCACCGGGCCAATGAGAAGCCGTCCCATGCCATTCGGCGATGTGGGTGTGGATCGAACTCGACGCGGGACTTGCGGTCGAACACCATCACGGCGCGGTCTTCGGCGGTGTAGAGGGGCCAGCCCTCCCCCGGCACCCCGGTGCGGCTGAACGCGCGCCACCGGCGCTGCACCTGGTTGCTGACCCGCAACGCGGCCCGCTGGTCCGCCGCCGCGGTCAACAACGCGCCGAACCTGGTCCGGTAGACGTCGAAGACCGCGAGCAACTCCGTGGCGTGGGTGGCACCGAAACCGGACCAGCGCAGCGTGCGCGGGGCGTAGTCATACCGGTAGAGGTACGTCGGGGCATGGCCGCTGTGGGCCTCGGCGATCTGCCATGCCGCCGAGGCGAAGGCGAAGTCACCGCCGAGCTGGATGCAGGCATTCCGGCCGGGATAGTCGGGATATGCAGCGGTAATGCGTTCGCGGATAGCGGGTTCCGCCTCGGCCAGCAGCTCTTCGACCATCGTTTCGTTGGTCGGCAGCATCGTCAGGAACCGGGTGAACAATCGGCCCTCTTCGGCATTCGTGCCCACAATCAAAGGAACCTTGTGGGCCGCGCCCCGCCGCATCGCCTCGACCGGGTCCATCGGCAGGATGTCGTCACCGAAGACGGGGCCGATCGGAAAGGCGCCCAGCCTGTCTTGCATGCCTTCGTCGATCAATCGGTGCTGGGTTTCCACCAGCTGGGCCGCGGATACTTGCATCAGTGCGTCGGCGGCATCCTGTCTGCGCACCCCGAGCAGGTTGGCGAAGCGATTCGCGAACTCTGCCGCAACCTCTTTCGACCGCACCAGGCCCGAGGCCGGGCTTTCCGAGATCGCCCGCGCGAACAATCCCTCGGCGGCGGGCACCGCCAGCAGTGAGGCGGTGATGCACGCGCCCGCGCTCTCGCCGAAGATGGTGACGTTGTCCGGGTCGCCGCCGAAGCCCGCGATGTTGTCGCGAATCCACTGCAGCGCCAGCACCAGGTCGCGCAGATACAGGTTGCTGTCGATGGTGATCTCCGGCGTCGACAGCGACGAAAAGTCCACGCACCCCAGCGCGCCCAGCCGGTAGTTCACGGATACGTACACGCATCCCCGGCGTGCCAGGGCCGCCCCGTCGTACAACGGTGTCGCCGAGCTGCCCATGAAATAGCCGCCACCGTGGATGAACACCATGACGGGCAGCGGTCCCTCGGCAGCGCGCTCGGGGGCCACGACGTTGAGGGTGAGGCAGTCCTCGCTCATCGGCTGATAGCGCCCGCCCAACCGCGACATGCCGAGCAGGGTGTAGCGGCGCTGTTGGGGCGCGCAATTGCCGAAGCCGTGGCAGTGCCGGACACCCGACCACGGCTGGGCCGGCTGCGGCGCCCGAAACCGCAGGCTTCCCACGGGTGGACGGGCATAAGGGATCGACCGCCACCGAGTGACCCCGTCGCGGGTGAAGCCCTCGACCGTGCCGATGGCCGTGCGTGCGCGGACAGTGCGGTGATGCATAACCCGACGGTAACCGACATGACGGCCGTAACGCGCGCACAGCGCCTTATTTGCCCGGCGCGGCGGTTAGCCTGACTGAATGCGGATAGCTGCGATGATCGCCGCGGCATTACTGGTCGCCGGATGCACACACGGCACGGGCGGCCATTCGGGGCCCACCGGAAGCACCGACAAGTCATCCACCGGGGCGCCGGGGAACACCTCACCGGGCCCATCCGCCGCGCCGGCCGCGGGTGCGGCGATCTCCGACGTCATCGCCTGGGTCGAGGCCGGTCACGCCGCCGATCCGAGCCGTTTCCACGCGGCCACCCGCGACGGGGTCACCACGCCGCTGGGCAACGACATCGCACTGACGGCGATGGCGGGCAAGGTCTCCTGCATGACCGATGCGAAACACACCGGTGGTGCGCTGGCCTGCCTGGTGAGTCTGACCAATCCGCCACCGGCTCCCGCGACGGCGTATGGCCAATGGCAGGGCGGTTGGATCGGCTTCGACGGGATGAACCTGCAAGTCGGATCCGCGCGAGCCGATCCCGGTCCATTCATCAACGGCAACGGACCGGAACTGGCGAACGGAGATTCGCTGTCCTTCGGTGATTACCGGTGCCGCGCCGACCAAGCGGGCCTGTACTGCGTCAACTACGCGCACCAGTCGGCGGTCAAATTCAGCCCCGCCGGCATCGAGCCGTTCGGCTGTCTGAAGTCGGCGCCACCACCGGATGGTGTCGGCACCGCGTTCAGCTGCTGAAGCCGGCCGTCAAGGTCGCGAAGAGCTCGCTCATCTCGTCGGCGGCTCCGCCCGGCACGGTGTAGCCGGCTTCGTCGCGGATCTCGTCGAGATGGTCGCGCACGTCCTCGATGGACAATCCGGGGCGGTAGAAACCCTTGGTCCTGCCGATGAAGAACCGTGAAACTTGGCCTGCCCCAACGGTATAGATCTCTCCCGACACCGCACAATCCCGGTGGGTCAGGTAGGCCGCCACGGGAGCCACCGACGCGGGATCCAGTCGCCGTAGGTATGGACCCACCAGGTCATCCAGTACCGCTTGCGCGGCGGGACCGTCGGGCTGCGCGGCACCGTCCAGGGAGTGCACCAGCATCCGCGTGTGGGCGATCGGGGCGATGGCGTTGACCTTGATGTCGCGACCGGCGGCTTCGGCGGCCAGTACTCGGGTCAGGCCGATCAATCCGGCCTTCGCCGAGCCGTAGTTGCTCATACCGGCGGCCCCCAAGATTCCGGCAGCCGAACAGGTGTTGAGAATGCGGCCATAACCTTGCTCGCACATCGCTTTCCACGCTGGCCTCGTCACGTAGCAGGCGCCCTTCAGATGCACATCCAATAGCGGTTCGAAGCGGTCGGCGGTCATGTCCTCGAAGGGCGCGTCCCGCACGATTCCGGCGTTGTTGATCACGATGTCGATTCGTCCCCATGCGCTCAGGGCGGTGTCGACGATCGCCTGACCGCCTTCGGGATTGGTGACGCTGTGGTTGTCGGCGACGGCCGCGCCGCCCCGGTTGCGGATCTCGTCGACCACGGCGCCCGCCGCCGCGGCGTCGGATCCCTGCCCGGTCACCGAGCCGCCGATATCGTTGACGACGACGCGCGCGCCCCGCGAGGCAAGCAGCAGGGCGTATTGCCTGCCCAGACCGCCACCTGCGCCGGTGATGACGGCGACCTGGTCGTCAAACCGCAGTTCGCCGCTCACCAGCGCACCGGAAGTTCTTTCATGCCATAGATGTTGGCGTCTTTGAAGCTCAACCGCTCCGGCGCCACCGCCAGTTCGAGGCCGGGCAGTCGGCGTGCCAGCGTCGCGAACGCGACCTGCATTTCGACGCGGGCGAGATTCGCTCCGATGCACTGATGGACGCCGTAGCCGAAGCCCAAGTGCCCGCGGGTGTTTCGGTCGGCGTCGAAGGATTCGGGATTGGCGACGAACTCCGCGTCCCAGTTCCCGGCGAGCAAGCTCATCATCACATACTCCCCGGCGCGAATCAGCTGACCGCCGATCATCAGGTCTTCGGTCGCCACCCGATCGACCTGGCTGTGCACGATGGACAGGTAGCGCATGAGCTCTTCGACGACGTTCGCGATGACGGCAGGGTCCTCGGTGTGGCCCAGGCGCTCGAAGACATCGGGATGTTCCAGCAGCGCAACCGTTCCCAGCGAGATCATGTTGGCGGTGGTCTCGTGGCCGGCCTGCATCATGATCACGCCGGTCATGGCCGTGGTGGCGCGGTTGAGCTGACCCGTCGCCACGTATTCGGTGACCAGGCGGCTGATCAGGTCGTCGCCAGGTTCGCGGGCCTTACGTTCCACCAACTCCTCGATGTAGGCGTACATGGCGCCGAAGGCCTGTCCCTTTTCCGCATCGGTGGACCTCTGGTCGAGCCCCTTCGTGGTGTTGAACTGGAAGAGTTCAAGATCTTCCGGTGGTACTCCCAGCAGCAGCGCGATCACCATCGACGGGACCGGTAAGGCGAATTCGCGCACCAGGTCGGCCGGGGCGCCATGCTCAATCATCTGGCCGAGGTAGTGGTCGACCCATTCCTGGATCTGCGGCCGCATCGACTCGCAACGCCGGAAGGTGAAGTTGCTGGTCATCATGCGCCGCAGTCGGTGATGCTCGGGATCGTCGGTCCGCGCGAACATCACCGGGACCTTGTTGTCGTCGTCCTTCGGCATGATCGAGTCCGGAATGGTCTTCGCGGACAGGCGAGGATCGACAAGCGCCGCCCTGATGTCCCGGTAGCGGCTGACCACCCACACCGGGTTTCCCTGGAACATCGCCCGTCGTAGCCCGGGACCGTCTCGCCATTCCTGGAACTCGGGCGGGGGCGCGAGCGGGCAGGTCGCTGGCCGCGGGATGGGCAGTGCGGGTAGGCCGGCGTCGGGGCACACTTCCGAAGTTGTTGACATGAACCGCATTTCCTCTTAAGTGTCACCTGACTGCCAGTTATCGAGCGTAAAGCCAGCCTAGTTGGCAGTCAACCGTCAGTTACGCTGGGCACCATGACCGCGGTTGAGGATCGGCCGTTGCGGGCCGACGCGGCGCGCAACGTCGAGCGCATCCTGCGTGCGGCACGCGAGGTGTACGCAGAGTTGGGACCCGACGCGCCGGTCGAGGCCGTCGCGCGTCGCGCCGGCGTAGGTGAGCGGACCCTCTACCGCAGATTTCCGGCAAAGGCCGACCTGGTCCGCGCCGCCCTGGATCAGAGCATCGCCGAGGACCTCACCCCGGTGATCGACAGCGCCCGCCTCGCCAAGGACCCGCTGCTGGGTCTGACCCGACTGATCGAAGCGGCGATCTCGCTGGGGGCGCGCGAACACCACCTGCTGACCGCCGCGCGCCGGGCCGGGTCACTCACGTCCGACATCTCGGTGTCGCTCAACGCCGCTCTCGGCGAGCTCGCCCGAGCGGGCCAGCGAGCCGGCAGCGTCCGCGGCGACCTCGTCACCGACGATCTGCCCCGCCTGGTCGCGATGCTCTTCAGCGTGCTGTCGACCATGGATGCGGACAGCGACGGTTGGCGACGGTATGTCGCGCTCGTCATCGACGCGATATCGGTCAACGATCGGCGGCCGCTGCCTCCCGCCGCCGCCCTGCGTTATGAGGTGCGGCCGGACAGTTGGCCCCTGTAACCGGTCGGGAGCTCAGCCGGCCGGCAAGCCCGCTTTGACCGCGGCCTCTTGCTTGCGCGCGAGATCGAGCATGACATCGGCCGGTGTGGGATTGCCGATGACGCAGTCGGACTCCAGGTCGACCATGGCCCGGCCCACGACGAAGACCGCCTCGGAGATCTCCATCGGGTTGGCCGGGTCGGTCCCCTGGCCGATCACCAAAAACCCCTTGGTGCCGACGTCGATCGGCTGCTGCTCCCCGTTGACCTTCTTGCCGACGACATCGCGCATGTTCGCCGCCGTCTGGTTGGCCGTGCCCGCGTCGGGAAAAACCGCGATGGTGTCGATGATGGTGCGCTTGCCGTCGGGGTTTTTGAAAACCTGTCCCACGCCGGTGATGCCGCTGGGATTCTGGCTCGGCGGCCCGTCGGCCGTGGCGTTGGGGCCGATGTCGCTGGGCTTGATCAGCAGGTGGCTGTAGTCCGCCGGCGCTCCCGGCGATGCCGGCGCGCTCGCCGAGGAGCTGAACGAGGTGGCCGGCGACGAGGCCGAACCCGATGGTGCCGTGGTGTTCTTGTCCCCGCCGCAGCCCACCACCGTCGCGCTGATCAACACCGCGGTAGCCGTCATGCCAAGGGCGGACGCCCGCACCGTATTCATAAGGCTCTCCTTTGAGAAGTCAGCTATTTGTATCCCTTACCGGACGCGTAATCAGCGCGACACACGAAATTCCTTCGACGAACGAATGTCATCTGCAGCCCAGCCTATGGGCATGACGCGAGCTGGGGTAAGCGCACGCGTTTGCCAGCGGCGTGACTTCGTTGTTCGGAGTCCTAGCTGATGGTCACGCCCGCGTCGATTTTGAACTGCAGGCCCGTTACGTACCTGGACTCATCCGACAGCAGGAACAGCACCGCGTGGCTGACGTCCACCGGTTCGATGGCCGGTGTGGGCATCGCGTTGACAAAGGTGGGAATCAGGTCGGGTCGTTCCTCGGAGAAGACGGCTCCGATCGACGGGGGGATCATGCCGGTCGGGCACCCGGTGGGGTGCACGGAATTGACGCGCACGCTCTTCGCGGCCAACTCGTTGGCCAACGCCAACGTCAGGCCCACGACACCGTGCTTGGCAGCGGTGTAAGGATGCTGCAGTGGAAAGCCTTTGATGGCGCCCGCGGAGCTGATATTCACCAGGCTGCCGCCACCTTGGTCGAGCACATGCGGGATCGCCGCCGCACACGTGTTCCAGGTTCCGATCAGGTTGACATCGACGACCGTGCGCCAGTCGTCGAGAGTTGTGGTGTTCCAAGGCCCGACGGTCAACACACCGGCGTTGGCCACCGCGCCGTCCAGGCCGCCCAATTCGCTGACGCCATCATCGACGGCCTTGCGCAACGCGACATCGTCGCGGACGTCGACGATATGACTTACGCACCGCCGGCCCAATCCCCTCACCAGCTGTACCGTTTCGGCGAGATCTTCCTTTGTGGCCAGCGGATATTCGATCTGCGGCAGGGATCGGCAGATGTCGACCAAGATCAGATCGGCGCCCTCTTGCGCAAGCCGCAGTGCGTGGCTGCGCCCCATGCCGCGGGCGGCGCCGGTGATCAGAATGCGTTTTCCTACAACGCGTCCCGAGGGCGATGTCGACATACCAGGGATCCGGCTACCGTTCGGTCCACATCAGCCCGCGCATCGTCGCGGACAGCGGGATGTCCTCGACACCGATGAGCCCCTGGGGCGCACGGCACACCCAGTCGATCGCGTTGACGACGCGGCCGGCCGTCGAAATGCAGCCGGCATCAGTGGAATCGAACATAGGATGGGAAACGTGGGTGTTGATTTCGACCCGGGGTTCGCCTTCCACGACGACGCGATGCACACCGGTATGACCCTGGGGCGGAAATTCCCAGTCGGGCGCGGCGGCCTGGGTGAGCCTGGTGACGTGCTCGAGGGTGATGACCGGCTCACCGTCGCGGACGCCTTCCGTGGCGAACCGGACGGCGGCCATCTGCCCCGGCTGCACCGTCATCATGGAGCACTCGATGCGCTCCCGGGTGTACCAAGGTTCGACGCGCTGGCGCACGTCGTCGAGCTTGATGTCGAGGTTGTCCGCCAGACTGCGGACCTGACCGCCCCACATCGACACGATCACCCCGGGCAAGAACATCATCGGCGAGTCGTCATCCGGGGTGGTGCCGAATCCCATTGCGGCGCCGGTGAATTCGGCATCGTCGTAGTTGCCGTAGTCGAAGATCTCCTGCACGGTGATCGATGACACCCGGGTGGTCAGGCTGACCGCGGAGTGCACCAGCGTATCGCCGGAGAATCCGGGGTCGATGCCGTTGACATACAGCGAGGCGTTGCCGGCCGCGCAGGCACGCTCCAGGGGCTCGCGTAACCAATCGTCGCAGTGGCGGGGCGTGACCAGCCAGACCATCGATGTACCGACCACATTCGTGCCCGCCGCGAGGAACTTGGCCATCTGCTCGATGGCTTCCATCGGGCGCGTTTCGCCCTGCGAGGTGTAAACCACGCAGTCGGCGCCCAGGCCTACCAACGCATCGATGTCGTCGGTGGCGACGATGCCGGTCGGTTCGTCCAGGCCGCACAACTGCGCCGCGTCCTGACCGACCTTCGCCGCGCTGGAGGCGTGCACTCCGACCAGTTCGAGGTCTGGTCTGCCGATGACGGCTCGCAACGAATGCCGGCCGACGTTTCCGGTGGAGAATTGAATGACTCTGCGCATTACCCTCGTCCTTCCGGCGGTGGGTGACGACCCATCATGGCGCGTTCACTGAAAAGCGCAGATCAGTAGTCGGGTATCGGCAGCGGAGAATTGTTCGAGTCGATGCCGCCGTCGACGTGAAAAGTCGCGTTGGTCGCGTAGCAGTCGCGGGTGCACAGATATACCGCGAGCCGTCCGAGGTCCTCGACGTCGCCCAGCCGATGCAACGGTGTGGCCTCTTGCATCTTCTCCAGCGACCCCGGCATCAGGTCCAGGCTGCCCTTCAGACCGTCGGTGGCGAAAGAACCCAAAGCAATGGCGTTGACGCGGATCTTGGGCGCGAGTTCTTGCGCCATGGCGCGGGTGAGCGCCTCGAGGCCGCCCTTCGCGACGCAATATGCGGCCAATGCCCGGATGCCGAACCGCGCCGATCCCGACGAGATGTTGATGATGGAGCCGTGCCCCGCACTGAGCATGTGCGGGGCCGCGAGCTGACTCATGATGAAGGCCGACGTCACGCACCAGTCGAACGTATGGCGGAAATCTTCGTCGGTGATATCCAGGAATCGCGCGTAGGTGGCACCACCGACATTGTTGACCAGGATGTCGATGCGGCCGAACCGATCCATGGCGCTGTTCACCACGCGCTCCGAATCCGGACGGCTCATCGCATCCGCTACGAGCGCCAGACCCTTGCCGCCCGCGGTCTCGATACCCTCAATCGTGCCAACGATATCCGCCTCGGTACGCGCGGTCCCGACGATGGTGGCGCCCGCCTCCGCCAACACGCGCGCGATGCCCGCTCCGACACCCTTGCCGGCGCCCGTGACGATCGCGACTTGCCCGTCGAGCCGGAATTGCTCCAATGCCATGCCGGGCTCCCTCGATCAGATGTGTGCGCCGTTCAATTTATGAAGCTTGCTGACTAAAGTCAATGATCAGCCGTTGCCAGACATCTGTTACCGTCACGACGGTCCGAGAATGCTCAAGTTGTGCAAGCCTTTCTGGCCGAGACACGGCATACTGGTCGAGTTAGCCTCAAAGCTCTTACATGAGCCAGGTCAACCGTGAGGAAAGAAATGGCTGTGACGGATCGGCTGTCGGCGCGGGAAGCTAAGCGCCTGCAGACCCGGGAGCGTTTGATGGGCGCCGCGATCGCGGAGTTCGCGCGCGCCGGCATGGCCGAAGCCGACGTGGCCGCGATCGTGGCCGCGGCGGGCGTCGCCCACGGAACCTTTTTCTTTCACTTCCCCACCAAGGAACATGTGCTGCTCGCGCTGGAGCGTCGCGAAGAGGACCGCATTGCCAAGCAGTTCGCACAATCCTTGAAGTCCAAGCACGATCTGGCTTCCGCGTTGAATGAGGCGGTCCGCCTGGTGGTCGGGTTGGAACGCAGACTGGGCGATCGGCTCTTCAATGACTTTCTCGCGCTGCATTTCTCCCAGACCCGACCGCAGACCGAAGACGGCCGGGATCACCCGCTGATCGTGCTGGTCGCGCAGGAGATCGCGCAGGCCCAGGAGCGCGGCGAGACGTATCCGGATGTGAACCCCATGAACAGTGCGGTGTTCTTTTTGTTGGGTCTCTACGCCCTGTTGATCACCACCAACCACTGGCCGACGGGCCACGCCCTGCTGGAAGACTACGTGGCGAGGACATTGCGCAGCTTGAAGCCCTGACCCGCAACGCCTTTCGTGTTTAGCGCACCACGCCGAGCAACGGCACGAGGCCGAGTTCCTTGTGGGTGAGAAAGCCCGGCGCGGCATCGCAGACGGCGGGAACCGTGTTCGCCGGACCCATCGCGGTCCACGTGTAGCCCGGCTTGGGGTAGTTGCCCTGTGGGTCGGCCGGCGCCTGCAGGATCAGCTCGGTGGGTTCGTCGCCCTCGATCACGATGCGGTAGTGGTAGTGCCCGCCCCAATCCGGCCGCGGTTCGATGGCGTCGTAAGAGTCCATGGTGTACATCTCGTGGAAGGTGATGAGGGGCTTGTTGTCGACCCACGTCGTCCACTGGTGATGTTGCGAGGCGACGGTGCCTTTCTTGATCGTGCCCTTGAAGCCCGGCATGTCGCTGGACGGCCCGCCCTCATACGGGATGTCGCGAATCGCCGTTCCCAGTTCGACGTCCGTCGTGTATTTGTCGACCGTCTTCCCTAGGCCGCAAACCACCATGGCCATCGATTGCGCGAAGAGCGGCCACGCGTTGCCCAACAGATTCGGTCCCGCCCTGAACTCTTCGGGGGTACTCCCCATCCCCATCTCGTGCAGATACTTCAGCGTGTCCTTGCCGAAGTTCACCACCTCGTAGATGTGGATGGAGTCGATTCGGCTCACGATGCGAGCCAGCGTCAGAACCAGTAGGTCACCGGCAAAACCCGGGTTGACTCCCCCTGCGTGGAAAGACGTCCCGCCCTCGTGGCA
Source organism: Mycobacterium sp. NGS27 (assembly GCF_059813005.1). Taxonomy (NCBI): domain Bacteria; kingdom Bacillati; phylum Actinomycetota; class Actinomycetes; order Mycobacteriales; family Mycobacteriaceae; genus Mycobacterium; species Mycobacterium sp. NGS27. Next base: position 719,906 of record NZ_JCALDT010000001.1, on the reverse strand, counting down.
CGCCGCATCGATCTTGTCGATGTCGGCCTGGCTGTGCTCGGTGCGAAACCACCAGGCGCCCCCGGACGCGACGACGTTTTTGCCCGAGCGCAGCAGGCGGCAGACCTCGTCGGGATCCGACCACAAGGGCGCGTAGAACACGCAATCGGCGTCGAGCGCTTCGATTTCCGCCTTGTCGGTGGTGGCGAGCACCCCGATGGGCGCGACACCGACCAGCTCGCCGGCGTCCTTGCCCACCTTCTCCGGGCGGTTGCAGAGGACCCCGACCACCTCGTAGGCGGGGTTGTGCGCAAAATGGCGCAGTGCGATCGTCCCGACATTGCCTACGCCCCACTGGATCACGCGATACTTCTTGTCAGCCGGCGATTCGAGCTTCATTGCTACTCCTTCGGGGACCGGAAGGGCTCAGCGCTCGCTGAGCGTAGGCATCGCCGGAACTCCATGTCAACGATCCAGAGCTGACTTTTGTCAGCAGAAGGCGCCCACAGCAGCGACCTTTGCTGCGGGGTTGGACAGTGCTGCCAATGTCGCATCAAGCAGTGGGCGCGGGCTTGCCCGCAATCTTCTGCTGACTACAGTCAGCCTGTTATAGTGCACACGCCGATCCAATCACCGGAGGGTTCGTGAATCTGCCGAAGCTCGAGTCAACCCGCGCCGCGCAGACGGCCCCGACCATCGACGAGCACATGGAGCGCTCGCAACTCGCGCAGCGCCGGGCCGACAGATGGCTGATCTCCGGCAGTCTGCTGATCGGCACCGCGGCCCTCGGCATCTTCGGCCTACCGCTGTTCCTCTGGGGAGTGCGGTTGCTGCGCCGCGCCCAACGCGAAGGCCTCTCGGTGCGGCCCATGCTGGTCACGTTGCTCGGCTACCTCGTGATCATCGACGCAGCGATCAACACCGTCGGATGGGCGCTCGACCTGGTGGCGAATCACACCATCCTGGCCCGCGTGCTGCTCAACGGCTGGGGCAACATGTTCGATGCCGGCTACTTCTGGCACTACAACGAGCTGTGGGTCGGCGGTGCGGCCGGCCCGGGTGAGAAGGCCTTGGAAGTCGGCCTGATCCTGACCGTCTTCACGATGCGCATCGCCGCGGCCATCGGTTTCCTGCAGATGAAGCGCTGGGGGCACCAGTGGATGGTCATCACCTGCTGGATGGGCGTGGTCATCTGGATCACCTACGTCTTCAACATGACCATGTTCGCCGACGTGCGCTTCGCCGGCGTCGTGCTGCCGGTCGTCGGCTGGTGGCTCTACGACATCTTCTACATCACCCCCTTCCTCGCCATCCCCTACCTGCACACCGTCAACCGCGAGCTCTTCTCCGACTGAAATGCGCGAGCCGAAATCCACTACGTTACAGAGGAAGTCACATCATGGGTTATCTGTGGGAGATCCTTCGCTACGTCGCCGCGTGGGGTGGCACCGGCCTGATCATCTGGTTCTGGTACTGGCTGTTCTCCAACATCGGCACGTTCTGAGCGGGGGGCCGGCTAGGCGGGACGCACGGGATTCTTGCAATGGCTGACCAATCCGATGCGCACGCGATGGCGCTGGAACGTAGTTGCGCCGTAACGGCGGTCGCGCTGAGCGAGCAGCGTCGCGAAGGCGCCCGGCTCGTCACGGGCCAGCGGCGCAGCTTCGGTTTGAACGCGGCGCTCACCTTCGTCCACGTCCCCTATTCCGTGCCGCCCGACTGGACACGCCGGGTGCTGACCTGCGGTGTGGCCCTGCAATGTTCACCATCGAAGGAACGCGTCACCGGCTACCGCCTCAACGAGCTGGCCGCCCGCGAGCTGTGTGCCCTCACGCTGATCGAGGCCGGCGTGGCGCTGGGCTGGATAGCGTCGCGATGGCCCGGCCTGCTCCCCGATATTCAACGGCTCCTCCCCGACCTGCACGCCGAGGCCGGCGACCTCGACGGCGCCGAGATGCTCAATCGGGCAATAGCATTGGCGGCCAGCGGCCAGCCATTGCCGATTCATCCGCTGCTGGGCTCGTTGCCCGTGGCATACACCGCCCCGCACGGGCTGGCAGACAAGCTGCGGCGCAGCTTCGGCAGGATGCCCTGGACCACAACACAGAAGCGAATTCCGCGGCCGTACTCGGTTCCCGTCGGCGGCGACGGCGGCGTCCGCAACCCGAACCTGCCGCCACCGAACCGCCCGCAGGACAACGATCTCGACATCACGCCGGAACACCGGCCCGGGATTCCCTATCCCGAATGGAACATGTGGACGCAGCGATTCATGCGCGACCACGTCGCCCTGATTGAGCGCGCCGAGCATGCTGACGGCCCGCGGACCCGCCGGGCCGTTCCGGTGGCCGTCGACGTACGCAAGTGGTTCGAAGAGCACACCCACCGCGCGATGACCAACCGCCTCGAGGACGGCTCCGACCTGGACGTCGACCAATACGTCAACCACTACATCGACCTGTCCGCCGGTGCGGCCAAGGAGCCGAGGGTATTCCGCGACCTGCTGCCCAGCAGCCGCGATGTGACCACCGCGCTGCTGCTCGACGGCAGCTCGTCGCTGGGGGTGCATGGCGGCCGCGTGTTCCAGCTCGAATTGGCCTGCGCTGACGCGCTTTCGCGTGCCATGACGCTGGCGCGCGAACGTCACGGCGTTTTTGTCTTCACCGGCAACACCCGTCATCGCGTCGAAGTGCGATGCCTGAAGGACTTCGAAGACCGCCGGTTCGTCCCGCCCAGCCGGCTGGGGCTCTCAACCCGGGGATACACCAGACTCGGTGCGCCACTACGTCATTTGACGAGCCGGCTGCTGGCCCAGGCCTCCGAGCGGCGGCTGCTGATCGTCATCGGCGACGGCCTGATCTCCGACGAAGGTTACGAGGGTCGTTACGCCTGGGCCGACGCCGCGCACGCCGTCGAGGAGGCCAACGATGCCGGGGTGTCGATCTACTACGTGGGGGTGGGTCCCACCCGCGTCGATCCCCTGCCGGAGGTGTTCGGTCCGCGTCGGTCGCAACGCATCCGGCGTATCGAGGAGCTGCCCCGGGTACTGGCCCATGTCCACCGTGAACTGGTCGCCGCGTGAGCGCCGGCCTGGTGAGGAAGAGATGACCACCGAGACGTATTTCGCAAACGGCAACGAAGTCCAGTTGTTCGAACAGGCCTTCCGTCAACGGATTCCGGTGATGCTCACGGGCCCGACCGGGTGTGGAAAAACGCGCTTCGTCGAACACATGGGCTCACTGCTGCAACGACCCGTGGTCACCATCAGCTGCCACGACGACCTCACCAGCTCCGATCTGGTCGGCCGTTTCATGGTGACCGGCGGCGACGTGGTGTGGACCGACGGCCCGCTGACCCGGGCTGTCAAGGCCGGCGCGATCTGCTACCTGGACGAGGTCGTCGAAGCCCGGCACGACTCACTGGCGATCCTGCATTCGCTCACCGATCACCGGCGCTCGCTCTACCTCGACCGAGCCGGCGAGGTGGTGAAGGCGCCGGGGGAATTCATGCTGGTGTGCTCGTACAACCCGGCATACCGCAGCTCACTCAAAGAGCTCAAACCCTCGTTCCGCCAGCGGTTCGCCACGCTGGCGATGAACTATCTGCCGCCTGACCGCGAGGCCGAGGTGATCGTCGCCGAATCCGGAATCCCCCTGACGGCCGCGACGCGGCTGGTCGGATGCGCGGTCGCAATCCGCACCGCCGACGAGGCCTTTCACTTCGAACCGCCGTCGACCAGGGTGCTGGTCACGGCCGCACAGTTGATCGCCGCCGGCGCAACCGAATTGGACGCGGTCAACGCGTGCATACTCGCGCCGCTGAGTACCGACGGCGCGATCACCGACGGTCTACGTGAAGTCGCGGCGGCCAGCCTGGCCCCCTCGAATGCCTCCAGCAGTCGTTAGAAAGGAGCAACCGGCATGGACCGACAGGAGCAGAAGCGCAAGAGGGCGCTCATCGTCTTTCAGATCTTCATCTACGGCTACCTGCTGGCGATGTTCGGCGTCCAGCTGTACATGTCGTTCGCCCGCGGGTGGTGGGATCTGTGACTCTTGATGCCGCGCAGGCGAGTTCGGTCGGCCTCGACGATCACCACGACGAATCCCGCCGCGCCCAGCGGCACGCCGACAAGTGGATGATCGTCGGCGCCGCGCTGATGGGCATGTGGGCGCCCGGCTTGATCGGATTCCCCATTTTCATGCGCGGAGTGTGGCTGCAGCGCCAGGCGTTGCGCGCGGGCCTGTCGGTCCGGCCCATGATCGTCACGCTGATCGGTTACCTGGTACTCATCGACGGCATGCTCAACAGCCTCGGCTGGGCCCTGGACCTGGTGGCCAACCACACGCTGATCAACCGCGTGCTGATGGTCGGGTGGGGCAACATGTTCGACGCCGGCTATTTCTGGCATTACAACGAATTGTGGGTCGGGGGCGCCGCGGGGCCGGGCGAGAAGGCCTATGTCGCCGGTCTGATCCTGACGGTCTTCTCGATGCGGGTAGCCGCGGCGATCGGCTTCTTACAGATGAAGCGCTGGGGTCACCAGTGGATGGTCGTCACGTGCTGGATGGGCGTGGTGATCTGGTCGGCCTACGTGTTCAACATGACCATGTTCGCCGACGTGCGATATGCCGGTGTCGTCTTCCCCGTCATCGGCTGGTGGCTCTACGACATCTTCTACATCACCCCCTTCCTCGCCATCCCCTACCTGCACACCGTCAATCGCGAAATCTTCTCCGACTAGCAAGGAGCCGTGCCATGACCGCACCGTCTACCACCGACGACAAAGACCCGGCCGCCGGTCTCGAGCCCGGCACCACGCCGTACTACGCCCGCATGCACAAATGGATCAAGCGCGCCGTATTGGTGTGCCTGGTGGCCCTGGTGATCGAGGGCGCCTTCACGTTGCCGTTCATGGCCGTCTATTACGGATACCCAACGCTGAGCCTCACCCAGATTTGCAGCGAGCTGCTCAAGATCCGGTACTCCAACGACACGCTGGAGTGCAAGTACCCCTACCCGCCGTTCGGTCCGCCCGAGGGAGCCGAGGGCAAGGCGACCGCGCAGGATGTGTGGGGCATCCAGCCGATACCGAAGTATCACCGGCTGGGATTCCGCGAACTCGTCAAGATTCACAACGAGCGACTGGCCCGCCAGCACGCGGCGTCGCACCCATGATCGGTTTGGCGCCTTGACGTATCGGGTCGTCCAGTGGACGACGGGTAACGTCGGCAAAAGCTCGGTGAAAGCGATCGTTGCGAACCCGACGCTGGAGCTGGTCGGATGCTATGCCTGGTCGCCGGAGAAGGCCGGGCGCGATTTCGGCGAGCTGTGCGGGATCGAACCGCTGGATATCAAGGCCAGCAACGACGTTGACATGCTGCTCGCGCTGAAGCCGGGAGGTCATCGAGATCCGCGGACGCTGGCGCAAGGGTCAGTCGCTGGATCCGGACTGGCCGTTGGACATGGGTTACACCATCGAGGTGCAGGGGCAGCCGACGATCAAAACCACGCTGAGTTTCCTTCCGCCGCCGAACTTTGCGGGCCAGACGCTGGACGACTACATCATGCTGGGGCTCACCATCACCGCGATGCCGGCGATCACCGCGATACCCGCCGTCGTCGCTGCCCCTCCCGGCATCGTCACCTACAACGACCTGCCGCTGCTGCTGCCGCGCGGCGTGCTACGCGCCGATTCACGATAGGAAGACCCCGATGCCCGAAGAACCCTCGCTCCACCACGTAGTGTTCGCCGTCGCGCCGGAACGACATGCCGCCGCGGCGCAGATGTTCGGCGATCTCGGATTCGTCTTCGAGCCCTTGCAGCTGGCCGAGCTCGGCCTCGACATCCACCTGGACTGGACCCGGGGCATCGAGCTGATCAGCCCGATTCCGGGATCCACCGGCGAAGTCGCCGCTTCGGTGACCGAGTTCCTAGAGCGGCACGGCGACGGCGTGTTCACCGTGGTCATCGGAGTCCCGGACGCCGCCGCCGGCGACGCCGTCGCCGAACGTTACGGCGCGACAACACGATTCCGCCAACACATGGAGGGTGAGGGCACCTACCTCGACGAAAACGACGTGTCGATCCTGGGCCTGCCGCTGACATTACTCGCGACCAACATTCCGTGACCGGAGACGACATGACCGTAAACGTGGCGATGCCAAGCGTTTTCGACGCCGACCTCCCGACGCTGGACTACGACATCACCGACACCGTGCACGACGTCGCCCCACGGATTCACGAGGTGCGCAAGCGGTCGCCGATCGCCATCGGGCCACTGGGACCCGAGGTACTCGGCTACGAACTCGCCCGCGGGATACTTTGCGACCCCCGGTTTCGTTTTCCCGCCCGGCATGCACATGACGGCCCGCGGGATAACGTCCGGCCCGCTGTATGACCGGGTGCTCGGCACCATCCTGGGCATGGAAGGCGAGGAACATCGAAGGCTGCGCGGTCTGGTGTCCAAGGCGTTCACGCCGCGGGCGTCCGCGCGCATGGAAGACACCATCGACGCGGTGATCAACGAGCTGATCGACCGGGTCGTCGGCGCCGGACGATGCGATTTCGTCGCCGACATCGCCCGGCCCTACCCGATCCCGATCATCTGCGCGCTGCTGGGCGCGCCTTCCCAGGACTGGGAGCAGTTCTCCCTCTGGGCCGAGGACATTTTCAAGATCGTGCGGCTCGACTCCGACCTGGCGAACGAGCAGCACATCGTGATGCGGGCGTGGGACGAGTTCGACGCCTACATCGACGACATGATCGCCGAGCGGCGAACCCGGTTGACCGACGACTTGATCTCCGAACTGATCCGCGCCCAGGACGACGGTGACCGGCTGAGCAACGCGGAGATGCGCATGCTGGCGTTCAGCATCCTGTCCGCCGGCACCGACACCACCCGCAATCAACTGGCCGCGTGCATGCACGCCCTGTGTGATCACCCCGCTCAACTGACGATGCTCCGCGACAATCCCGGCCTCGCGATGTCGGCCGTCGAGGAATGCATGCGCCATTCGCCGGCGGTCTGCACCACCCTGCGCACCGTCCTCGACGACGTCACCTTCGCCGGCTACGGCTTTCCGGCGGGAACCTTCATCTCGGTGAATACCTTTGCCGCAAACTGTGATCCAGAGGTCTATGCGCACCCGGACCGGTTCGACATCACCCGCGAGGACCCGCCGCCCATCTTGACGTTCGGCGGTGGCGCGCACTATTGCCTGGCGCGAACCTCGCCCGAACGGAGCTCGCCGGAGCCCTCAAGGTCCTCGCCCGGCGCATGACCAACCCGCGTCGCGTTGCGACGGCGCGGTGGAAGCCGATGCTGGGCTTGAGCGGGCCGGCCGCGCTGGAGATGGAGTTCGGCTAACTCAGCGCGTCGTCCGCGGCGAGCTCGAGCACCCGGATCTCGCCGGTGGCACCGTCGACCTCCACCATCGCTCCCTGCTTCAGCGCCTTGGTCGCGCCCTGAACGTCGACGACACAAGGAAACCCGAATTCGCGGGCCACCACCGCGGCGTGCGACATCGGACCGCCGAGTTCGGTCACGACGGCGGCGGCGTAGCAGAACGCCGCTGTGTACCCGACGTCGGTGACCTCCGCGACAAGGATCTCGCCGGGTTGCAGGTCGTCGATCGTCTCGGGCCGCACGATCCGTACCCGGCCGCGCACCCGCCCCCCGCACACGCCGACACCACGCAGGGTGTCCCCGCTGGCCAGCGCGTCCGACGAGCTGGCGGTGGGCTGCCAGCTTCCGCTGAAGACCGTCGGCGGCGCCACCGCGACCAGCCGGCGTTGTTCGGCCCGGCGCCGGGCCACCAGCGCGCCCACATCCGCAGGGAGCGCGTCGAGTTCATCGACAAGCAGATAGAAGACATCATCGGCGGCGGCAAAGATCCCCGCCTCGACCGACCTGCGCCCATACTCGCGAAGTAGCGTGCGTAGCAACCAGTTAGCCCGCACCACCTTGTCGCGGCGGACCTCGCGGTCACGAAGTTGCTGGGTAGCCATGGCCGCGATGGGCTTGGCGTGCAACGGAATCCGGGGCCGCCGGGCCTGCGGCGCCGGTGGCGCGCTCATCGCTTTGGTCACCATCCGGACCAGCAGCTCGGGATCGTCGGCATAGCTGGTGGAGCGCATCTCGAGCTCGGCCGGACCGCGGTGCCCGATGAGCGCCAGCTCGTCGCGCAGCGCGGCATGGAATTCCGGTGCCTCGACGGCGAGCTTGTCCAGCCGGTCCCCCGGTTCGGCCAGCAGCGCCATCACCTTCGGATCGCGCTGGGCGGCAACCACCAACCGCTGCATCGCCTCGACCGAACGCGCGCTGACCAATTCCGGCCCACCGGGCGCGGCGATGTCTCGCCCGCACAACCCACGCAGCAGCACGTTGAACGCCGCGCACAGCAGGAACGAGCCCGCCGCCAGCACCCACCCGTGCACCACCTGGTCGCGGGCCAGCGAGATCAGACTCAACAACCGACGATCGTCGAGCGCGGCGAGGTCGCCGTCGGTCAAGCGTTCCAGGCGATCCACGTCGGCGACGAACTCGCGGGTGTCCAACGGCGCGCCGGCCGACAGGCCGATCAGGTTGACGCCGAAGACCCCGATGTTGCGGACGGTCCGCAGCTGCTTGCGAATCCGGCCGGTGTCCGAATGCGGATGATCCTCACCGAAGATCGGCAGGGCGGCCATGCTGGGGCCGAAGAAACCGCTGTTGCTCACCACCGTTGTGGGTTTCACGAACGGCACCGTCTCGGCCATGAAGTGCGCGGTCGTGATCGCGCCGTACAGCCGGTGGGCGAACACCGCGACCATGCGCATCGCGATCTCGCGCTGGATCGTGCCGCCGGGCCGCAGCCGCTCGGCGACGCACACGGCGCTGGCCCGCAGCCCGCGAACCGTCGCCGATGCCGACGCCGGCGAAAAGGGACCGGGCAGCGCCTCGGACAGATTCGTGGCCAGGAAGGTGGGAAAACGCGGATCGAGCGGCGTGTCGAATTCCCCGTTATCCCCCGCCGCGCCTGCCCAAACGGGCTTGACGCCATCGTCGCTCGGCGCGTCGACCGAAGGTAGATCTTGGATGTTGGCCAGCCGCCACGGCAGCGATACCACCCGTTTGCCCACGGTCACCCGGCCACGCACCGCCAGCGCGAAATCCTGGACACATTCGCCGGATTCCCACGCCGGCCGGAAAGCCCATTCTTCTTGCAGCCGCGAGGTGTCCATCAGCGCAGCCCCCCGCACCAGGCGCAGCTCCGCCGGCTCGGGGCCCAGGCGCACGAGTGGGCGGCGCAGCGCAGCGGCGATTTGCCGGAAGGTCAGTTCGCCCGGCGCGGCGAGATTCACCGGGCCGCCGGCGATTTCGGCCTCCACGATGGCGCGGTTGAACAGCCCAAGCGCGTCGTCGAGGTGGACGACTTGGATGTGGCCATCTCCCGACCCGCCGGGGAACACCGGCAATGCCAGTGCGCGGCGCACCCAATTATCGACGCTTCGTCCCAAAATCAGCGCCGAACGGATCGCTACCCATTCCGCACCCGATTCCGCAAGCAGCTGTTCGGCCCTGGCTTTGAACCGGCCTTCGGCACTGGCCGGAGTCGGTACCTCGTGTTCGGCCCTCGGCGCGTCCATCCCACCGTACACATGGGCCGACGACGCGAAAACGATTCTCCTGGAGCCGGTCTCGGCCATCGCGTCGAGCACGTTGCGGGTGCCGCCGATATTGACCTGGTCGTCGTACCCGGAACCATTCGCCCACGCGCAGTGCGCGACCACATCCGCGCCGGCCACGGCGCGTCGGACAGCGCCGGCGTCACGGATGTCGGCCGCGACGAAATTCGCTGCGCTCGGCCAGCTTTCGGGACGATGTCGGGCGATCCCCGCGACATCGTGGCCCTGGCTGAGCAGCCGCGTGGCGAGGCCGCGGCCGAGTACTCCGCTGGCCCCGGTGACCGCGATTCTCACAAAACGCCCTCACTCAATTGCGCCGCTCCTCCTCATCGCTGCGCTCTGCATCGTCGACGGCGCGGCTCATGGCTATTCGTCGTCGTCCAGCAGCGCGGCGTTGACCAGGTCGTCGAGGTCCATGTCGGCGATGTCCTTCTCCGTGGATACCGCGGACGGCGCGTTCTCGCTGGACGATTCGTTGGCCAAGGCCAGCAGCAACTCCAGCACGCCGGCCTGGCGAAGGCGCTTGACGGGGATGGATCCGACGACGCGTTGTATCTCGGCTTCGCCCGGTGCGGCTGCCGCCGCGGGCTGGTCCGACGATCCGACCAATTCGCGATACATGTAGCCGGCCAGCGCGGCGGAGTTCGGGTAGTCGAAGATCAGCGTCGGCGAAAGGGCCAGCCCAGTCGCGGCTTTGAGCCGGTTGCGCATCTCGACGGCCGTCAGCGAGTCGAACCCGAGCTCCTGGAACGCCCGATCCGGATGGATCGCCTCCGGGCTGGAGCTGCCCAGCACGGTGGCGATGTTCGCTCGCACCAAGTCCAGCAAGACCGCCTGCTGCTCGTCCTCGGGCAGCCCTTCGAGGCGTTGCAGCAGAGCAGATTTCGACTTAGCAGCGGCCAGTGAGTCATCGACCTGACGCCGCGTCGGCGCATTGATCAGATCGACGAACATCGGCGGCAACGTGCCCGCGTCGAACTTCACCCGCAATGCGGCGAGGTCGATGTGGGCGGGCAGCATGAACGGCTCGTCGACGATCAGCGCGGTGTCCATCAGTTCCAGCGCCTGGTCCGAGGACATTGCGACGATCCCGTCCCGGCCGAACCGGGCACGGTCGGCGGCGCCCAATCCACCGGTCATGGCGCTAGCCTGATCCCACAGTCCCCAGCCCAGCGAAATCGCCGGCAGCCCATGCGCCCGTCGGTGCGCGGCCAAACCATCCAGGAACGAGTTGCCGGCCGCGTAGTTGGCCTGACCCGACGCACCCGCGAGCCCGGCGATCGACGAGAACATCACGAACGCCGACACGTCCAGATCGCGGGTCAATTCGTGCAGGTTCCACGCCGCGTCGACCTTGGACCGCAACACGGATTCGATCCGGTCGGGGGTCAAGGACGTCACCACCGCGTCGTGCAAGACCCCGGCGGCGTGAATCACCCCGGTCAGCGGGCGCTGCATCGGGATTTCGGCGATCACCTTGGCCAGGGCCTCGCGATCGGCGGCATCGCAGGCCACCGCCTCCACGGTTGCACCGGCCGCGCTCAGCTCGGCGACCAGCTCGGCCGCGCCCGGTGCGTCCAGGCCGCGGCGGCTGACCAGCACCAGGTTGCGTGCGCCGTGGCGGGTCACCACGTGTCGGGCGACCGCCGAGCCCGCCATGCCGGTGGCACCGGTGATCAGCACCGTGCCGGCCGTCCACGCGCCGGGCATGGTCATCACGATCTTGCCGACGTGGCGGGCCTGGCTCAGGTAGCGCAGCGCGGCGGGTGCGCGTCGCACGTCGAACCTGGTGACCGGCAACGGCCGCAACACGTCTTCGCCGAACATGCCGGCCAGCTCGTCGAGCATCTGCGCGATGCGGTCCGGACCGGCTTCGAAGAGATCGAAGGCGCGGTAGCGCACACCCGAGTGGTCCCGTGCGACCACCTCGGGGTCGCGGATGTCGGTCTTGCCCATCTCCAGGAAGACTCCCCCGGGTGTCATGAGGCGCAATGAAGCGTCGACGAAATCGCCGGACAGCGAGTCCAGGACGATGTCCACGCCGCGCCCGCCGGTGACCGCCCGAAACTTCTCCTCGAAGTCGAGGCTGCGCGAGTCGGCGATGTGATCGTCGTCAAAGCCCATGTCCCGCAGGGTGTCCCACTTGCCGCGGCTGGCGGTCGCGAACACTTCCAGGCCGATGTGGCGGGCCAACTGGACCGCGGCCATCCCGACCCCACCGGCCGCCGCGTGCACCAGCACGCGCTGACCCGGCTTGGCGCCGGCCAGGTCCACCAGCGCGTAGTTTGCCGTCGCGAACACGACCGACGCCGTCGCGGCTGCGGTATGTGACCAGCCGGCCGGCACCTTGACGAGCAGGCGCTCGTCGGTCTTGGCGACGGTTCCGGTGCCGTCCGGGAACAGCCCCATCACTCGGTCGCCGACCTCGAAACGCCCATCGCGCGAGGCGGTTTCGGGGCCAGTTTCGACGACCACGCCTGCGGCCTCGATGCCCATGATCGCCTCGGGGTCGGGATAGAGGCCCAACGCGATCATGACGTCCCGGAAATTGGCCGCGATGGCCGACAGCTCGACCCGCACCTGGCCGGGACCCAACGGCGCGTCGGCGTCGGGAATCCGCTCTACGCGCAGATTCTCGATCGTCCCGTAGCTGCTCATGCCGAGTCGCCATGGTCCCTCGTCGGGTGGCAGCAACAGAGAACCGACGGCGCGGCTACCGAGGACTCGCGCGGTGTAGACCGTTCCCTTGCGCACTATCGCCTGCGGCTCGCTGAGCGCCAGAACCGCAGCCACCGCCTCGGATTCCAGGGGCTCATCCGCGTCGACGAGCACGATTCGTCCGGGATGCTCGGTCTGCGCCGACCGCACCAGCCCCCAGACCGCCGCACCGGCCAAATCGGTGACGTCCTCGCCCGGCAGCGTCATCGCGCCCCGGGTCGCCACCACCAGGGTCCCGGCGCCGTCGCGGGACAACCACGACTGCAGCACGGGCAGCACCGCCCGCGTCGCCGCATACACCTCGGTGATCACGTCGCCGGCCACCGGCTGCGATTCGAACAGCACCGCCGGCCGGTCGGCCTCGGCGTCGTTCAATTCCGGTGCGCCCCAGGCGGATAGCGAGACGGGCTGCACCGCCGCCGGCGGCTGCGCCGACCAGACGACCTCGAAGAGCCGGTCCGGTCCCGAATTCGACACCGCGGCCAGCAGCTGCTTGTCGGTCACCGGGCGCGCCACCATCGATGCCACCGAGAGCACCGGCAACCCCAGCCCGTCGGCCAATTCGATGGACACCGCGGACGAGCCGACCGGCACGATCCGCGCGCGCACCGCGACCGCCCCCGCGGCGTGCAACGACACCTGCTGCCAGGAGAACGGCACCAGCATCGAGCCTTCGGGCAGTTCCTCGCGGTCGGAGGACAGCATGACCGCGTGCAGTGCCGCGTCGAGCATCGCCGGGTGGACGCCGAACCCGGCCGGCGATACCCCGGCGTCGGTGGGCAACGACACCTCGGCGAAAACTTCGTCGCCGCGGCGCCACATCGACGTCAGGCCGCGGAACGCGGGGCCGTAGCCGTAACCGCGCTGCGCCAAATGCTCGTAACCGTCGCCCACGTCCACCGGGACCGCACCCACCGGCGGCCATGCCGACAGATCCGCGCTCGGCTGCACCGATCCCGCCCGCAGCACACCTTCGGCATGCAGCGACCAGCCCGAGCCCGCTTCGGCCCGCGAAAACACCGACACCGCACGGCCACCCGAATCGTCGGGACCGCCGACCACAACCTGGATGGCGACCGACCCACCGGCCGACAACACCAGCGGCGCCGCCAGATTCAGTTCGTCGACGACTCCGCAGCCCACCTCGTCGCCCGCGCGAATCGCCAACTCGACGAATCCCGCGCCGGGGAACAGCACCACACCCCCGACGGCGTGGTCCGTCAACCAGCCCTGGCTGGCGGGCGACAACCGGCCGGTCAGCACCACTCCGCCGGTGGCCGGCAATTCCACCACCGCGCCTAACAGGGCGTGTTCACCGGCGGCCAGGCCTAGTCCCGCGGCGTCCGCCGGGGCGCCGTCGGCGGCGAGCCAAAAGCGCCGCCGGTCAAAGGCATACGTCGGCAACTCGACCAGGCCCGCGTCGCCGAGGGCACCGCGCCAGTCCACTTCCATCCCGGCGACGTATCCCTGCGCGACGGCGCTGAGCAAGGCGAGCGGCTCGGGGCGGTCCTTGCGCAGCGCGGACATGGTGGTCACCGGGGCCGCCGTCGGATCGGAAGCCAGTGTTTCTTCGATCGATGCGGTCAGGCCGCTGCCCGGGCCGACTTCGAGGAAGCGGTTGCCGCCGGCCGAGTGCACGAAACGCACGCTGTCGGCGAATCGCACCGCCTCTCGTACGTGGCGCTTCCAGTACGCCGCCGAGGCGAAGTCAGCTCCGGCCAGCTGTCCGGTCACGTTGGACACGATCGGAATGCTGGGCTTGCCGACGGCCAGTCCGGCGGCGACGGTGCCGAATTCGTCGATCATCGGATCCATCAACGGGGAGTGGAAGGCGTGCGACACGGAAAGCTGATGCACGCGGTGGCCGTCGGCGCGGAGCTGATCGGCCACCGCGGCCACTGCTTCTCGTGCACCCGAAATCACCACCGACGTCGGCGCATTGACCGCGGCGATGTCCACGCCGGCCTGCTCGGAGGGCGCCAGCAACGGCCGCACCTGTTCTTCGGTGGCCTGGACCGCGACCATCGCGCCGCCCTCGGGCAGCGCCTGCATGAATCGACCGCGGGCCGCCACCAGCACCGCGGCGTTCTCCAGGGACAGCACACCGGCGACGTGGGCGGCCGCCAACTCCCCGATCGAGTGGCCCATGACGAAGTCGGGCCGCACGCCCCAGGATTCGAGCAGCCGGAACAGCGCGACTTCCACCGCGAACAGCGTCGGTTGGGCGAATTCGGTGTTGTTCAACAGGTTTTCGTCGTGCCCCCACATCACCTCGCGCAGCGGACGAAGCAGGTGCCGGTCCAGTTCGGCGACGACGGTGTTGAACGCCTCGGCGAACACCGGGTAGCCGGCGTGCAATCCCATTCCCATGCCCAATATCTGGGAGCCCTGGCCCGGGAACACGAAGACCGTCTTGCCGGCGGTCACCGCGCCGCGAATGACCGAGCCGCCCAGGTCGTCACCGGCTAGCTCGTCCAACCCGGCCAACAGCCGGTCGCGGTCGCTGCCGACGACGACGGCCCGCTGTTCGAAGGCCGACCGGCCCGCCAGCGACCATCCCACGTCGGCGATGTCCAGGTCCGGGTGGGCGCGCAGGTGGGCCGCCAGCCGCGCGGCCTGAGAGTTCAACGCCGACAGCGATTTCGCCGAGACCGGCCACGGCACCACGGGGGCCTTCGGACCATCCACGATGCGCGGCGCCTCGGCCGGCAGCGCCTCGACGATGACGTGTGCGTTGGTGCCGCTGATGCCGAACGACGACACGCCCGCCCGACGCGGACGGTCGCCGGGCCAGGCCCGCGCCTCGGTGAGCAACGACACCGAGCCCGCCGACCAGTCGACGTGCGGACTGGGCTCGTCGACATGCAGTGTCGCGGGCAACATCTCGTGGCGCATCGCCAGGACCATCTTGATCACGCCGGCCACCCCGGCGGCGGCCTGCGTGTGACCCATGTTCGACTTGATCGACCCCAACCACAGCGGCTCGCTGCGATCCTGCCCGTAGGTGGCCAGCAGGGCCTGCGCCTCGATCGGGTCGCCCAATGTGGTTCCGGTGCCGTGGCCCTCGACGACGTCCACCTCCGACGCCGTCAATCCGGCGCTGGCCAATGCGGCCCGCACCACCCGCTGCTGGGAGGGACCGTTGGGCGCGGTCAGCCCGTTGGAGGCGCCGTCCTGATTGACCGCCGAGCCGCGCACCACGGCCAACACCGGATGCCCCAGCCGCTGCGCGTCCGACAGGCGCTCCACCACCAGCATGCCGCCGCCCTCGGAGAATCCGGTGCCATCGGCCGCGCCGGCGTACGCCTTGCACCGGCCGTCCTCGGACAGCCCGCGCATGCGGCTGAACTCCACGAAGATGTCTGGCGTGGCGTTCACGGTGACGCCGCCGGCGAGGGCCAGGTCGCACTCCCCCGACCGCAGCGACTGCACGGCCATGTGCAACGCCACCAGCGACGACGAACACGCCGTGTCCACCGACACCGCCGGGCCCTCCAGCCCCAGCACGTAGGACACCCGGCCCGAGGCCACACTCGACGACTGTCCGGTCAGCCGGAAGCCCTCCGCGGTCGGCGCCGCGCCCATGCCGTAGCCCTGCGTGTACACCCCGGCGAACATGCCGGTGGCGCTGCCGCGCAACTTGCCGGGCTCAATTCCCGCCCGCTCCAACGCTTCCCAGGACAGCTCGAGGAACATGCGCTGCTGGGGGTCCATGGACAGCGCCTCGCTGGGCGCGATGCCGAAGAAGGCCGGGTCGAAATCTGCCACACCGTCCACGAAGCCGCCGGTGCGGGTGTAGCAGGTGCCAGGCACATCGGGGTCCGGGTTGTAGACACCGGCCAGGTCCCAGCCGCGATCGGTCGGGAACTCGGAGAGCACGTCGCGGCCCTCGGTCAGCATCTCCCACAGGTCGTCGGGGGAATTCACCCCGCCCGGATAGCGGCACGCCATGCCGACGATCACGATCGGATCGTCGTCGGTGGCGCGAGCGACCGGAGCGTGCTTGATCTCTTGCGGCACTCCGGCGAGCTGGGTGCGAATGTAGCCGGCCAGGCCGTTGGGCGTCGGGTAGTCGAAGATCAGGGTGGGCGAAAGCGCCAGTCCGGTAGCGGTTTTGAGCCGGTTGCGCATCTCGACCGCGGTCAGCGAGTCGAAGCCCAACTCCTGGAACGCCTTGTCCGGGTCGATGGCCTCGGCGGTCGCGTTCCCCAGCACCGTGGCGATGTGCGAACGCACCAGATCCAGGAGCACGGCGTGCTGCTCGGGTTCCGACAGCCCCTCCAGGCGATGCGCGAGCGCCGATTTCGATTTCGCCGCCGCCAGCGAATCGTCGACCCGGCGGCGTGTCGGGGCGTTGACCAGGTCGGTGAACATCGGTGGCACCGCGACCGCGTGCGCGCGCAGGGCGCCGAGATCGATGCGGGCGGGCGCCAGGAATGGTTGGTCGATGATCAGCGCGGTGTCGAAGAGTTCCATCGCCTCGTCGGAGGACAGCGCCAAGATCCCGTCGCGGCCCAGCCGGGCCAGGTCGGCGGCGTCCAGCCCGCCGGTCATGGCGCTGGCCTGGTCCCACAGCCCCCAGGCCAGTGAGATCGCCGGCAAGCAGTGCGATCGTCGGTGCGCGGCCAGCCCGTCCAGGAACGAGTTCGCCGCCCCGTAGTTGCCCTGGCCCGACGAGCCGACCAGCCCGGCCATCGACGAAAACATCACGAAGGCGGACAGATTCATCTCGCGGGTCAACTCGTGCAGGTTCCACGCGGCGTCCACCTTGGCCCGCAACACGGCGTCGACACGCTCGGGCGTCAGCGAGGTGACCATCGCGTCGTCCAGCACGCCCGTCGCGTGGATCACGCCCGACAGCGGCCGCTGCGCCGCAATGTCGTCGATCACCTGCGCCAGTGCTGCCCGGTCGGCCGCGTCGCACGCCACCACGCGCGCCCGGGCACCCGCGGTTTGCAACTCGGCCATCAACTCGGCGGACCCGGGTGCGTCCGGACCGCGCCGGCTCAGCAACACCAAGTCCTCGACACCGTGGTGCGCCACCAGGTGACGGGCCAGCGTGGACCCCGCCATGCCCGTCCCACCGGTGATCAGCACCGTGCCCGAGGCCAGGGCGGAAGGCAAAGTCATGACGACCTTGCCGATGTGCTTCGCCTGGCTCAGATACCGCAGCGCGGTGCGCGCGCGCCGCACGTCAAAGGTGGTGACGGGCAACGGTTCCAGTACGCCGGCGTCGAACAGGCCGGCGAGCTCCTGCATCCACTGATGCATCCGCGGACGGCCCGGCTCGAACAGGTCGAAGGCGCGGTAGCGGACACCCGGGTACTCCTGGGCCACCACGCCCGGGTCGCGGATGTCGGTCTTACCCATCTCCAGGAACACGCCGCCGGGGGCGACGAGCCGCAGTGAGGCGTCGACGAATTCGCCGGCCAGCGAGTCCAGCACCACATCCATGCCCCGGCCGCCGGTGGCCGAGCGGAACTTCTCCTCGAACTCCAGGCTGCGCGAGTCCGAGATGTGATCATCGTCGAAGCCCATGGCCCGCAACGTGTCCCACTTGCCGCGGCTCGCGGTCGCGAACACCTCCAGGCCCAGGTGCCTGCCCAGCTGCACCGCGGCCATGCCCACACCGCCGGCGGCGGCGTGCACCAGCACCCGCTGCCCGGGCTTGACGTCGGCCAGGTGGATGAATGCCATGTAGGCGGTGGTGAAAACCGCTGAAATGCCGGCCGCTTCGGCATAAGACCAGTCGGCGGGCTTGCGCTGCAGCAGGCGGACGTCGCCGGGCACCAGCGTGCCGCTGCCGTCGGGGAAGAAGCCGTACACCGAATCGCCGACCGCGAACTCGGTGACCCCCGGCCCGACTTCGACCACCACGCCCGCGCCTTCACCACCGAGCAGGGCGTCGTGGGTGAACATGCCCAGGGTGATCATGACGTCGCGGAAGTTGGTGGCGATGGCGCGCAGCGCCACCCGAACCTGCCCCGGTTCCAGGGCGGCACCGGCGTTGGGAACCGGCTCCAGTTGCAGGTTTTCGAAGGTGCCCGCACTGCTGATGCCGAGCCGCCATGGACCGTCCGCCGGAGGCGTCATGATGCCGTCGACGGCGCGGCTGCCGTGCACCCGCGCGATGTAGGCCGTGCCGCCGCGCAGCAACACCGCGGGCTCGCCGACCGCCAGAACGGTCGCGATCGCGCTATCGTCAAGCGCCGCATCGGAATCCACCAGGACTATGCGGCCGGGGTGCTCGGTCTGCGCCGACCGCACCAGCCCCCATACCGCCGCGCCGGCCAGATCGGGGACGTCCTCCCCCGCCAACCCCATCGCGCCGCGGGTCGCGACGATCAGCACCCCGGAGTCGTGTTCGGTGAGCCACGCCTGCACGGCCGCCAGCGCACGATGCGTCCGCTCGTAGGTTCCAGACACCGGATCTTCGCCGGCCGCAATGGATTCGAAGACCTCGTGTACCGGCGGCTCGGCATCACCGGCCGTCGCCGTAACGGGTGACCAGACCACCTCGAACAGCCGGTCGGGACCCGAAGCCGACATCGCCGCGCGCAGCTGCCGCTCGCTCACCGGGCGCGCCACCATCGCGCGCACCGACAGCACCGGCAACCCGAGTCCGTCGGCCAGCTCGATCGACACCGCCCTGGACGCCGCGGCGCCCGCCGACGTCGATGCCGGCGCGATGCGCACACGTACCGCCGACGCGCCCGCCGCGTGCAACGACACGCCCTGCCACGAGAACGGCAACACGACCTCGTCGGGCTGGCCGGCGACGTGCTGGCTGACGATCAGCGCGTGCATGGCCGCATCCAGCAAGGCCGGGTGCACCCCGAAACCGTTGACGCCGCCGGCGGCGTCGGGCAGCCGCACCTCGGCGAACACCTCGTCGTCGCGCACCCACGCCGCGGTCAGGCCCTGGAACGCCGGGCCGTAGCCGTAGCCTCGTGCCGCCAACTGCTCGTAGCCGTCGGCCGCGTCGACCTTGACGGCTCCCGCCGGCGGCCAGGCGGACAGATCCGCTCCCGGCTCGACCGGGCCGGGACTCAACGTTCCTTCGGCGTGGCACACCCAGCCGGAACCGGTGTCGGGGCGCGAGAATATCGACACCGGGCGTTGGCCGGAGTCTTCGGCGGAGCCGACCACCACTTGCACGGCGACCCACGCCGACCCGGAATCCTTGGCCGGCAACATCAACGGCGCCTGCAGCGTCAGTTCGTCGACCGTCGAGCAACCGACCTCGTCGCCGGCGCGGATCGCCAGCTCCACGAAGCCGGATCCGGGGAACACGGCCGTGCCGGACACGGCGTGATCGGTCAGCCAGCCCTGCAGGCTCGGCGACAGGCGGCCGGTCAGCACCACCCCGCCCGAAGCCGGGAGCTCGACGACCGCGCTCAGCAGCGGGTGCTCGCTGGTGCCCAGGCCCAGTCCCGAGGCGTCCGCCGCGATGCCCTCCCCGGACAGCCAAAACCGGCGCCGGTCAAAGGCATACGTCGGCAACTCGACGAAGCCGGCGCCGTCCAGCGCACCGCGCCAGCGCACGCTCGCCCCGGCGACGAACGCGGTTGCGGCCGACGTCAGAAATCTGTCGAGTCCGCCGTCGTCGCGGCCCAGGGTGGGGATGACTGTGACGTCAGCGGCCTCGGTGTCGCCCGGCAGGCTGTCGCTGGCGGTGTCCTCGATGCCGGCGACCAGCGCCGGGTGCGGACTGGATTCGATGAAGGTCCGGTACCCGTGCTCGCAGGCGCTGCGCACCGCCTGGTCGAACTGCACGGTCTGCCGGATGTTGCGATACCAGTAGTCGGCGTCCAATCCGGCTGTGTCCAAACGGGTTCCGGTCACCGTGGAGAAGAACGCAATGCGCGAGGAGCGCGGCTCGATGCCGGACAGCACCTCCGCGAGATCCGCGCGGATCGCCTCGACCTCGACCGAGTGCGAGGCGTAGTCCACGTCGATCCGCCGGGTCCGCAGCTCGAGGTCGGCGCAGAAGCCGACGAGCTCGTCGAGCGCGGCCACCTCGCCCGACACCACGACGGCCGAGCGGCCGTTGACCGCGGCGATGCCGGCTCGATTGCCGTAGGGCGCCAACAACTCCCGGGCCCGTTCGGTGCTGCAGGCGATGGACAGCATCCCGCCGGGGCCGGCCAGCGCCGTCAGCAGCTTGCTGCGCAGTGTGACCACCCGGGCCGCGTCGTGTAACGACAGCGCGCCGGCGACGTAAGCGGCGGCGATTTCACCCTGCGAATGGCCGATCACCGCATCCGGGTTCACCCCGACCGACTTCCACAGCTCGGCCAGTGACACCATCACGGCGAAGAGCACCGGCTGCACGACATCGACCCGGTCCAGTCCCGGCGCATCGGGTGCGCCGCGCAACACATCGATCAGCGACCACTCGACGAACTCGGCGAAGGCGTCTTCGCAGTCCCGGATCTGTTGCGCGAATACCGGTGCGGTGTCCAGCAATTCGATGGCCATGCCCAGCCATTGGGAGCCCTGGCCGGGGAAGACGAACACGGTTTTGCCCGTTGGCGTCGCGATGCCCCGGATGACCGATCCGGTGGGATCGTCGTTGGCCAACTCGTCCAACCCGGCCAGCAGCCGGTCGCGGTCATCGCCGACGACGACCGCCCGGTGCTCAAACGTCGCGCGGCCCGCCAACGACCACCCGACATCGGCGATGTCGAGATCACTGTGCGCGCGAACGTATTCGGCCAACCGCGCCGCCTGCGCCGCCAACGCCGACGGCGATTTCGCCGACACCGCCCACGGAACCACCGCCCGCACCGGTCCGGCCGCACGCGCAGGCTCGGCGGGAGCGGCTTCGACGATGACGTGCGCGTTGGTGCCGCTGATGCCGAAGGACGACACGCCCGCCCGACGCGGACGGTCGCCGGGCCAGGCCTGCGCGTCGGTCAGCAACGACACCGAGCCCGCCGACCAGTCGACGTGCGGACTCGGAGCGTCCACGTGCAGCGTCGCCGGCAACGTCTCGTGGCGCATCGCCTGCACCATCTTGATGACGCCGGCCGCCCCGGCGGCGGCCTGCGTGTGACCCATGTTCGACTTGATCGACCCCAGCCACAGCGGCTCGCTGCGATCCTGCCCGTAGGTGGCCAGCAGGGCCTGCGCCTCGATGGGGTCGCCCAATGTGGTTCCGGTGCCGTGGCCCTCGACGACGTCCACGTCGGCAGGGGACAGCCCGGCGTTGGCCAGCGCCGCACGCACCACCCGCTGTTGCGAGGGACCGTTGGGCGCGGTCAGCCCGTTGGAGGCGCCGTCCTGATTGACCGCCGAGCCGCGCACCACGGCCAACACCGGATGCCCCAGCCGCTGCGCGTCCGACAAGCGCTCCACCACCAGCATGGCGCCGCCCTCGGACCAGCCGACGCCGTCGGCCGCGCCCGCGTAGGCCTTGCATCGTCCGTCCGGCGCCAATCCGCGGTGCCGGCTGAACTCGACGAAGACCGTCGGCGTGGCGTTCACCGTCGCGCCGCCGGCCAGGGCAAGGTCGCACTCCCCCGAGCGCAGCGACTGCACGGCCATGTGCAAGGCCACCAGCGACGACGAACAGGCCGTGTCCACCGAAACGGCCGGGCCCTCCAGCCCCAGCACGTAGGACACCCGCCCCGAGGCGACGCTGGAGGTCATCCCCGTCAACCGGTAGCCCTCGATCTCCTCGGCGAGCATGCCGTAACCCTGAACGATGAGCCCGGCGAACACGCCGGTGGCGCTGCCGCGCAACCCGCTGGGGTCAATCCCGGCCCGCTCCAACGCTTCCCACGACAGCTCGAGCAGCATTCGATGCTGCGGATCCATCGCCAGCGCCTCGCTCGGCGCGATGCCGAAGAAGGCCGGGTCGAAGTCCGCCACGCCGTCGACGAAGCCCCCGGTGTTCACGTAGCACTTGTGCCGCGCGTCGGGGTCGGGGTCGTACAGGCTGGCGACGTCCCAGCCACGGTCGGTGGGAAACTCCGAGATCACATCGCGGCCGTCGGCCACCATCTGCCACAGCGCCTCCGGGCTGTCCACGCCACCCGGGAAGCGGCACGACATACCGACGATCGCGATCGGCTCGTTGGACCGCTCCAGCAGCGCACGGTTGGTGCGCTTCAGGCGCTCAACCTGGACCAGCGCTTTACGGAGCGCTTCGGTCGCGTGCTGGAGTTGATCAACCATCACAAACCTCGCCTAACCCTCACCTAACGACATGCGGCCGTCTTTCACCGCCGGATGCGGTTTTCGCCGAGTGACGGAAATTTGCTGCACGAGGCGACGCCGTTTCCCGTTCGACCAGCGCCGTGCTGCTCTCCGACCCAAGAATATTGCTGGTGAGTATGTCCAACTCCGACCGAATTTCAAAACGTCCGCTGCTCCCGCCTACTACGGGAGGACCGGCCTGGACAGGTGCGCCGCGCCGCGCAAAGAAAGTGTCACTCCGGGTGCCCGGTGTGTCCGCTGGACCGCGGTGCGCTGTAGACATGGCCCGACGTCCATGGCGCGACTGTACCCGGCTGACCATAGCCGGTGGTCAGGCACATGTCGCGCAGCCTCGAGGCCGCCGGCGAGAAGCGAACGACGCGGTCACACACCCGCTCGGCGCCATCCGTCGGCGGCCCGGGCGGCTTGGATCAGCGCATCACATAACTGGCGTAGCTCGGTGGCCCCGGCGCCTTCCTCGACCGCCGTGGCGACGTCCTCGGCCGCGCACCGCACCTGGTAGACGCGATCCGACAGGTCTGCGGCATCCTCGGCCGACAGCACCACCGCGTCGTCGGCCACCGCTGTCGCGCCGTGGCGGTTCAGCGAGGCCCGCTGTTCGTAAGCGCGTTGCCGGCACGACTGCCGGCAGTACTGGCGGCGGCGCCCCATCCCCGCATCGGTGACGTCTCGGCCGCACCAGCGACAGGGCTGCGGGTGGGTACGGCGGCTCACGCTTGCCGACTTTAGTCGGGTTTTCTCGGTGATCCCGGTATCATTGATGGTCGCGTCGCGTACGCCGGCTCCGGCCGGGGAACTGCGCAGACGGCCGCAGCGTTTGCTCAGTGAAGACTTATTCTCAATGAAGACTTAGGAGCCGCGGAGCTCCGAGAAGACCTGAAGGAGTAGCAGCCATGGCTGATCGTGTACTGAGAGGCAGTCGCCTCGGAGCCGTGAGCTACGAGACGGACCGCAACCACGACCTTGCGCCGCGCCAGCTCGCGAAGTACCGGACGGAGAACGGCGAGGAGTTCGAGGTCCCCTTCGCCGACGACGCCGAGATTCCTGGCACCTGGCTGTGCCGCAACGGACTGGAAGGCACCCTGATCGAGGGCGACCTGCCCGAGCCGAAGAAGGTGAAGCCGCCGCGCACGCACTGGGACATGTTGCTGGAGCGCCGCTCGGTCGAGGAGCTCGAGGAGCTGCTCAAGGAGCGCCTCGAGATCATCAAGACCCGCCGGCGGGGCTGACCCGCGGACCGAGCCGGGGCGGCCGCACCTAGGTGCGGTTGTCGGCCCTGGTGGCCCTGGCACCCGACCGCCGGCCCTGGATACCCCAGCGGGTGACCTTGACCAGGGCCTCGCGGATGTTGGATCCGCTCATCTTGGACACGCCGAGTTCGCGCTCTGTGAAGGTGATGGGCACCTCGGCGATGGTGAACCCGTTGCAGATCGTGCGCCAGGTCAGATCGATCTGGAAGCAGTAGCCCTTGGAATCCACCCCGGCGAGATCGATCGCTTCGAGCACTTCGCGGCGATACGCGCGGTAGCCGGCGGTGATGTCGTGCACACCGATGCCCAGCGCCAGCCGGGCGTAGGTGTTGGCCGTCCAGGACAGGGCCCAGCGCCGCTTCGGCCAGTTGCGAACCGTGCCGCCCTCGACGTAGCGCGACCCGATGGCCAGATCGGCCCCGGCGTCCACGGCGTCCAGGAGGCGGTTCAGCTGTTCGGGCGCGTGGCTGCCGTCGGCGTCCATTTCGACCAGCACCGAGTAGTCACGGCTCAACCCCCACGCGAAACCGGCCAGGTACGCCGCGCCCAGGCCGTCCTTGGCGGTGCGGTGCATGACGTGCGTGCGGCCGGCGTCGGCCACCGCAAGCTCGTCGGCGAGCCGGCCGGTGCCGTCGGGGCTGCTGTCGTCCACGACGAGCAGGTGCACGTGCGGGCAAGCGTCCTTGAGCCGCCGGTGGATGACCGGGAGGTTCTCCAGCTCGTTGTAGGTAGGGATGATCACCAAGACGCGCTGGCTGGGACGATTGCCGGGGGTTTGGGGCGCCGGCTGGCCGGTGGTCATGTAGCTCCTCTGTGTCGCCCGAAATCGATGCGGTGCCACCCCGTCCTGGTCGGACGGGGCGTGGTCAGTCGCCGTCGTCTGCCGGCGTGCGGTCCCGGGGGTCGGGCGCGGTGTCTTCAGTCGTGCTCGTCGGACGGGGCTTGCCGGGTGTTGCACCGGCCCCTTTCGATTGGCGTGTGGACGGCAGACGTATCGAACGCGGGAACCATCCATTGTGCCGTATCCCGGCCAGGATCACCGCTCCGGCCGCCAGGACCATGACCCATTGCAGCAGCGGCCCCCATCGCGTCGCAGGGGTCAGCCTGGTCTTGAGGCGCACCTGCATATCCAGATAGGCGGGCTGGAAGAACTCGGTGCGGGCCAGCTCGCCGCCATCGGGGGCCACCACCGCGCTGATCCCCGTGGTGCCGGCCACCACCACGTACCGGTCGTGCTCGACCGCCCGGACCTTGGCGAAGGCAAGCTGCTGCTCGCTCATCCTCTTGTTGAACGTCGCGTTGTTGGCCGGCACGGCCAGCAGCTGGGCGCCGCCGAGCACCGCTTTCCTCGGCACCCGGTCGAAGATCACTTCCCAGCAGGTGGCGACGCCGACGGGCACCCCCGCGATATGCACCACGTCGGAGCCCGGTCGGGGCACAAAGCTTCCGGCGCGGTCGGCGTACCCGGACAGGTGCTTGAACAGCCACGGCATCGGCAGGTATTCGCCGAAGGGCTGCACGATCTCCTTGTCGTGGCGATCGGCCGGGCCGGTGGCCGGATTCCACACGATCATGGTGTTGGTGTAGTTCGGATCCTGCGGCGGGCGCCCCGGCACGTCGAGCACGCTGCCGATCAGGATCGGAGCGCCGATGGCCGCCGCGGCCTGCGAGATCTCCAGCGCCGCGTCATTGTTGACCAGCGGGTCGATGTCCGACGAGTCTTCCGGCCAGATCACGAATTGCGGTTGCGGGGCGGCGCCCGAACGCACGTCCTCCGCCAGCCGCAGGGTTTCCTGGACGTGGTTGTCCAGCACCGCGCGCCGCTGTTCGTTGAACTCGAAGCCCAGCCTCGGCACATTGCCCTGGATGGCCGCCACGGTGACCGACGGCTCGCCACCCGATCCGGTGCCGGCGTGGCGCACCTGCGGCCAGACGATGAGCGACGCGAACAGCACCAGGCAGATGCACACGCCGGGCAGCACCACCGCGGGCGGCGCCTGATCTGGGTCGTCAGGGCGTCCGTCGTCGGCCGCCCGGGTCGCCGGATGACCCGAGTGCCACCATTTCACGATCTCGAGCGCGATGGCCGTCGCGCTGAAGCCCACCAGCATGATCGCCATCGACAGCAGCGCGACACCGCCGAGCTGGGCCAGGGGCAGGAACGGGCCCTGGGTCTGGCCGAATGCTGCCGATCCCCAGGGAAAGCCGCCAAACGGACCGATCGACTTGAGCCACTCCTGGGCCGCCCACAGCAACGCGAACCAGAGGGGCCAGCCGGGCAGCCGGCGCACGATGACGGCGCAAAGGCCGAACAGCGCGGGAAACAGCGCCGACACGGTGGCGAGCGCGATCCACGGGATGGGGCCGACCAGGAGCCCGACCCACGGCAGTAGTGGCAGGTAGAACGCCAGCCCGAAAAGGAAGCCGTAACCCAGGCCGCCCGCCGGCGTAGTCGCGGGATGCGTCAACACCCACGCCAGCAGCGCGGCGGCCACAACGGCGCCCCACCACCAGTTGAGGGACGGGAAACTGGCGCAGAACAGCAGGCCGCCCACCACGGCGCAACTCAGCCGGGTCAGGCGGGGCAGCATCGCGGCCTGGGCGGCGGGCAGCCGCGCGGTCACCGCGGCGAGCAACCCCGTTACCGCGCCCCGCGCGGCGGTCCCCCGCCGACCGGCCGCCGGCGCGCGTTCCTCGGCCGGTGCGGCGTCCTCGTCCCGGTCGTGCGGGTCGGGCTCGGCGTGGACGTCGACGGGCTGATCGTCGCGGTCCGACTCGGCCTCATCGCTGATCGGGTCGGAATCCGGCGGCTGCGGCAGGTTCGTGTCCAGCGCATCGGTTCGGTCCGCGGGTTGGTCGCCGCCCGACCGATCCCTAGCCATGGATCACAGCGCCCCGATGCACCGTTCGCCGGCAGCGCGGTAGGGCGTCGCCCGGGCCTAATCGTGGCAGCGCGGGCACGCGGGAACGCGGGTCGGTCGACCAGCGCTGGACGGCGTCTTGCGGGGCGTGCACCGCCAGGTCTCCGGCATCCCAGATGGCATATGAGGCCGCCGCCCCCGGCACCAGGGTGCCCGCGTTGCCGTCGCGGACGCCGGCCGCCCGCCAGCCGCCCCGGGTGGCGGCCGCGAACGCCGCCCGCGCCGAGATCCCGCTGCCCGGGGTGCGGTGGTTGACAGCTGCGCGCACGCTCACCCACGGGTCGAAATCGGTGACCGGAGCGTCGGAACCTAGCGCGAGGGGCACGCCTTGGGATGCTAACAGCGCAAAAGGGTTGAGCCGACTGGCTCGCTGGGGGCCGAGCCGCCGCGCGTACATGCCGTCGGCGCCGCCCCACAGCGCATCGAAATTGGGCTGCACGCTGGCGATGACACCCCACTGGCCCAGCTTGGCGGCCTGATCGGCGCTGACCATCTCGACATGCTCGAGGCGGTGTCCGCAGCGTGCGACCGCGACCGGCCCGAGGTCGGCGACGACGCGCTCGAGCGCACTCACCACCGTCTCGACCGCGGCGTCCCCGATGACGTGGAACCCCGCGGTGACTTCGGCCTGGGTGCATGCCCGCAGGTGTTTCTCGACGGCATCGCAATCGAGATAGCAGGTTCCGGTGCGATGCGACGCATCCGCGTACGGCTCGCGCAGCCAGGCGGTGCGCGACCCCAATGCCCCGTCGACGAACAGGTCGCCGGCCAGCCCGCGGGCTCCGGTCGCCGCCATCAGCTCGAGCGCCTGGGCGGGGCTGCTCACCGGCTCACCCCAATAACCGATCACCTCAACGCCATGGTCGAGGGCCCGCAATTGCAGCCAGTCGTCGATCCCGCCGATCTCGGGCCCGGCGCATTCGTGCACCGCGACGATGCCCGCCGCGGCGGCGGCACGCAGGGCCGCGGCACGGGCTTCGGCGAGCTGGTCGGCGGTCAGCCGGTCCCGCGCAGCGGCCCGCACCAGGTGGTGCGCGTCGCCGACCAGCGGCCCCTCGGCGCTGAAACCCGCCGCCGCCGGAAGGTCGCCGACCAGCCGCCGCAGGCCCGTCGACGCGAGCGCGGAATGCACGTCCACGCGCGCCAGGTAGGCGGGCCGGTCACCGACAACGGCGTCCAGGTCGCCGGTGGCCGGCGGGGCGTTCTCCGGCCACGACGTTTCATCCCAGCCGTGCCCCCACACCGGCTGGCCAGGGTGCGCGGCGGCATAGTCGGCGACCATCTGCAGGCACTGGGCGAAGGAGGCTGCCGACCGCAGGTCCAGCCCGCTGAGCGTGAGCCCGGTCGCGGTGAGGTGGATGTGGCTGTCCACGAATCCCGGCGCCACGAAACCGCCCTGAAGGTCTTCGACATCGGTGTCCGGAAACATGCGTCGGCCGACCGCGTCGGCGCCCAGCCATGCCACGAGGCCGTCGCGGACCGCCATCGCGGTCGCGTCGGGCTGGGCCGGGCTGTGCACGCGACCGTTGACCAGCAGGGTTACCGGGGCGGATCTAGCGGTCACAGCCCAAAACTACGTGCACCGGTCCGAATGGCGATAACGATGCTCAGACGGTCACAGCGCCGTGTCAGCGGCCGTCGAATCGTTGCGGCCGCGCCGGCGCATCGACGTCGCGGACATCAATGACCTCGCCGTCGATGTAGTCGCCGTGGCCGCCAGCGTCCGGGTAGGCCCCGCCGGCGTACGAGGCCGGGTACGGATCGCCGCCGAACGCGCCCGCGTAACTGAGTCCCCGCGTCCGCCGCTGCAACTTGCGCATCGCTACCGCGGTCAGCCCGGGGCCGACGGCCGATCGTACCGGCGGGATGAGCAGCAACAAGCCCACCGCCGTGCTGGCCAGGCCGGGCACGAGGACGAGCAGCATCGCCAGGCTGACCAGCGCGCCGTCACCGGCCGCGGCGCGTCGTGCGGCCAGGCCCGAGCGCAGCTGCCCGATACGGCGGATCAGGTGCGAACCCGCCAGCGGGGCCACGATCCCCCAGCCGAGCAGGAAGGTGGCCAACAGCGCCAGCAGGGTCCAGCCCCATCCGATCGTCGACACCAACGCGAAGATCACCGCGAGTTCGACGACGGCGTAGATCAGCAACAGCCGCGACACCATGCCAGACCAACGCCCGCGGACCACACCTGAGTTCCCGTGGTGCTCGCCGGCGTGGTTGCAGTTAGATGACGCTATGACGACGATTCACATCGATACCCCCGACGGACCGATCGATGCGTTACTGAGCACCCCGCCCGGACAGGGTCCGTGGCCGGGTGTGGTGGTGATCCACGATGCATTCGGTTACGGCCGGGACAAGCAGTCGATCAATGACCGCATCGCGGCGGCAGGCTATCTGGCGATAACCCCGAACATGTATGCCCGCGGCGGCCGCATCCGCTGCATCACCCGCGTCATGAAGGAGCTGCAAACGCAGCGTGGCCGCGCCCTCGACGACATCCTGGCCGCGCGCGATCACCTGAAGGCCATGCCGGAATGCAACGGCCAGGTCGGCATCGCGGGCTTCTGCATGGGCGGTCAGTTCGCTCTTGTCATGTCGCCCAAAGGCTTTGACGCCTCCGCGCCGTTCTATGGCGCTCCGCTGCCCCGCAACCTCGACAAAACGCTCGACGGCGCGTGCCCGGTGGTGGCCAGCTTCGGCGCCCGCGACCCGCTGGGCCGTGGCGCGCCCGAGAAGCTGAACAAGACCATCGCGGCCAAGAACATCACCGCCGATGTGAAGACCTATCCGGGCGTCGGGCACAGCTTCGCCAACGAGCTGCCGGCCCAGCCGCTGCTTCGCATAGCGGGTTTCGGCTACGACGCGAACGCCACCGAGGATGCGTGGCGGCGGGTGTTCGCGTTCTTCGGCGAGCATCTGGGAACGGGCTCCGCGACGTAGCGGGTTAGTGCGCGGCGTTCAGCTTCTGCGACAACACCGTTGCGAAAGTGTGGGTGTCGCCGGGCCAGCGCGCCGACACGTAGCCGCCGTCGTCGACGACGAAGGCGGGCCTCGAGTCGGTCGGCGTATCGCGCGCCATTCCCGAGGTTTTCAGTCGCCAGTGCGGCGATCCCCGGGCGACGTCGCGGAAATCCGCTGGACCTTCAAGCGCGCGGGTGACTTCCGACTGCACCGACATGTACCCGCCGGGTTGGCCGGGTCCCTCGGTATAGGTCCGGTAGTAGTCGCGATCCCAGAACCGGGTGAATCGGGTGAGGCGCCAGGCCAACCGCTCCATGGCCCACGTCAACGCCGTGGT
The DNA here is from genome assembly GCF_059813005.1 of Mycobacterium sp. NGS27. Taxonomy (NCBI): domain Bacteria; kingdom Bacillati; phylum Actinomycetota; class Actinomycetes; order Mycobacteriales; family Mycobacteriaceae; genus Mycobacterium; species Mycobacterium sp. NGS27. The sequence goes on along the minus strand of NZ_JCALDT010000001.1, from coordinate 689,846 downwards.
CTTGCGGCCGTAGAGGATGGACCGGCCGGTCGTGGGATCGGTGCTGCGCGCGGCCAGGAGCACCCCGTGACAGATGGCGGCGACTACCAGCTCGTGCGCGAAGGCGTCCACGACCAGCCGGTGCAGGATGTCACTGTCGATGTAGCCGCGCATTCCTCGGGCGCGGTGCCCGCCCGGCAACAGCAGCCCGTCCACGCCGTCCAGGGTGGCGTCCTCCCAGCTGACCGGATGCTGAAATTCGTTGGAGCGCACCATATCCCGATACGCACGACGCCCGGTCTTGTTCGCGCGCAGCGTCAGTCCGATCAGCGGGATGGCGCCCAGCAGCGGCAGCACGGACCAGGCGTCCAGTCCACGGCCCGTCAGCATGATGTCGTCGGCCGCCCCGGGCGTGCCGCTTTCGGTCGCGAAGACCACCCGGTGGCCGTTTCGCGTCAACACCGACCAACTGACGGCGACCTCGGTCGGGTCGAAGTCGCGGTCCGGGATCGGGATGAGAACGGTGCCCACGGCGCCTCGGCGGTCAGGCCACTTTCAGTTCGAGGCCGACGTTGTTGTCCATGCCGCCGCGCAGCTTGCTGAAGAAGTTGAACACCTTGCCCAGCACCCCGTAGCGCTCTCCGATGGCGTCGTAAACGGAGGCCGTCGCCGACTTGTCGAGAATGGCCGCCGTTCCCTCGACGGCCTCGCTGGTCGGGCGGCCGTTCATGGTGCAGGTGGCCAGCGTGACGCGCGGGGTATTGCGGATTCGCTTGACCTTCCACGACTTCTCCTGGGTGATGACCAGCAGCCGGTCCCCACGCTGTTTGTCCAGGGCGGCCCAGATGGGCGTCGGCTTGGGCTTGCCGTCCTTGGTGAACGTGGTCAGCAGGATGTATTGCGCCTTGGCGAGATCGGCGAAGGTCGGTGTCACCAGGACAACGTACCGCCGCGCGGTGGGGGCGTTGACATTCTCGGCGCTCGGCTGCGATAGTCATGACAGCTTAACTGAAAACGCTATTTTCAATTAAGGCCGCAGAGCACCGATCGAAGTGGGCATCATGAGCGATCCGAAAACGCCGCTGGCGTGGTTGCCGTTCACGATCGCCGAGGCGGCCTTGGCATCGTCGGGCGAGACGAGCGATACCGACCTGTTTGCGGCGTGGTCACAGCTCTTGAGCCGGCTCGGCGAAGCCGCGCGGAGGGTCGAATCCGAGCCGGCGAGCCGCAACCGGACCGACGCCGCCGCCGGAATCCGGCACCTGCTGGTGCTGCTCGCCGCGGGTATCGACGAGGCGCTGCGGTTCGATCCGGATCCGGCATTGCGTGTCCAACGCACCAGCACCGATGACATCGTGACCTGGGGAATGGAATGCCCGGACTGCCTCTACACCCGCGCCGCGCTGCGCGGCGGGCAGAGCTATCGGCTGTACGGCAACCGCGGCACCGCCCGCTACGTCGGGCTGCAGACGATGAACGGCATCACCGCCACCGCCAACGAGCTGGTCGACGAGCTCGAAACGGATCCCGACGGCAACTTCGAGGTGGTGCTGTCGTCCTCGAAACAGCCTGGGCAAGAGGGCAATTGGATGCGAATCGAAGGTGAGCATCCCACGTTGACGGTGCGGCACTTCTTCTACGACTGGGATGCCGAGGTGGCATCGTCGCTGCGCATCGAGCGACTCGGCGACCCGGCCCGGGCCACCCCCGGTGCGGTCCACCCCCACTCGGCGGTGACCAGGCAACTGGCGGCGCTCGGCGACTTCGTCGCGGACAACCTGGCGTTCTTTTTGCAGTTCGGGTCCGCCGCACCACCCAACGGCTTCCTACCCCCGATCGATCGCACCGACATAGGGGCCGCCGCGGAGAACCGGCCGGTGATCGGCCGGTTCGAACTGCGCCCGGGCGAGGCCCTCATCGTCGAAGTGGAGCCACCACAGGGCATTTATTGGAGCTTTTCGATCGGCAACCCGTGGTGGGAGACGATCCATTACGGCCGCCACCAGTCCAGCCTGAATGCCCATCAGGCCGCAGTGGATTCCGATGGATTGGTCCGCGTGGTGTTGTGCGATCGCGACCCCGGCATCGCCAACTGGCTCGACACCGCGGGCCACAGCAACGGTCCGATCATCCTGCGCTGCGTGCGCACCGAAACGGCGCCGACGCCGACGACACGAGTGGTGCCGTTCGACGATGTCCACACCGAGTTGCCCTCGGGCACAGCGCAAGTCACCCCCGAAGAGCGCGCAGGAATCCTCGCGGCCCGGCGCCGCGCGGTGCACGAAAGGTTCGGGCGGTGACCTTCGATGCTGACGAGTTAGAGGATGGTGCCCGAACCGCAACCGGCCTCGACGATTTCGGATCGCCCTACTACCGCGAGGGACTCGAACGCATCGTCGACGCGCTGAACCACGAGGCGGACCTCAATGACATCGGGCGGGTCATCCAGCACGCCACCATCAGCAACGCCCTCATCCAACGCCTGAAGGTCGAGGACGCCTACCGGCAGCATCCCGAGATCGACGACCAGGCGGTCGGGGGCCCCGTCTTCGTCATCGGCCTGCCCCGCACCGGAACCACCGCGCTGAGTCAGCTGGTGGCCGCCGATCCCCAATTCCGATCGCTGCGCATGTGGGAATCGCAAGCGCCCACCCCGCCGCCGGAGGCCGCCACCGAACACAACGACCCGCGGATCGCGCAGGCCGAGGCCGGCCTGAAGATGCTCGACGAGATGTTCCCGCTGATGAAAACCTTGTACAACTCCGAGGCCACGGCGCCGACCGAATGCCAGGACCTGATGGGAATGAGCTTCCGCACCTTCCACTTTGACGGCGCCGTGCGCGCGCCCGGGTATCTCGCGTGGCTGATGGGTTGCGACATGCGCGAAACCTACGTCTTTCATCGGCGAGTTCTCCGGTTGTTGCAATGGCACTGCCCCCCGGTGCTGTGGCACCTCAAGACACCCGTGCACATGTTCGCCCTCGACGCGCTCGTCGAGGCATATCCCGGCGCCAAATTCCTGTGGAGTCACCGCGATCCGGCCAAAGTGATGGGTTCGGTCTGCAGCCTGATCCGGTATGTGCGCAGCTGGAGCAGCGACCGGGACGACGCCAGGGAACTCGGCGCCGAGCAGGTCGACAGCTGGGTCGAAGGCATCCGGCGGGCAATGGATTTCCGCGGCCGGATGGGCGACGACCGATTCGCCGACGTCTCGTTCGCGGACCTTCAGACGGATCCGGTCGGCACGCTGCAATCCAGCTACGCCGCCTTGGGCTTGACCTTCACCGATGACAGCCTCGGCGCGGTCACGCGTTGGGCCGCGGATCACCGGCCCGGCTCCCGCGGCGCGCATGACTATGACCTGGCCGACTACGGCCTAACGCCCGAAGGCGTTCGCGAGCGGTTTGCGAACTATCTCGCCGCCTACGATGCGACGGCCTGACGTGAAAGCACCCCGCACGCGGCGACGCGAAAAACTCGGCCCGGACGCGGCGGTGGGCCGCGAGATCCTCGCCGCCGCGTCAACCGTGTTGCGCGAGCAGGGCGTTGGCGGACTCGGCATCGCGGCGGTGCTTGAGCGGGCCGGACTGAGCACCCGCGCGTTCTATCGCCATTTCGGCTCCAAGGAAGAACTCGTCGCCGCGGTCTTTCTGGAGAGCGCGCGGGGAGAAACGCGACGGCTACGCCGCCGGATGGCCGCTGCCACAACGGACATCGAGTCGGTGATCGCGTGGATCGACGGCCGACTGGACCTGGCATTCGACGACGGCATTGGATCCGATCTGCGCCGCCTGTCGCTGGAAGCTCAATCGCAGTCCCCCGGCCTGGTGCAGCCCGCCTACGCCGAGATGCTCAAGCCGCTGCGCGATGCGCTCGCGCGTGGACAGCAGGCCGGGGTGTTCCGCGACATCGACCCGGTCAGCGACGCCCAGTTCGTCCACGGCGTGGTGTGGGCGGGCATCAACGAGCAGTGGGCGACGGGTGACTGCGACCGCAACGTGTTGCGCGAACGCATATTGCGTTTTTGTCTGCGCGGGCTGAAAGGAGACTAGCGATGGATCTCGGTTTCGGTGGATCGACGGCCGTGGTCACCGGCGGCAGCAAGGGCATGGGGCTGGCGATCGCCGAAACCCTTGCCGCCGAAGGCGCCAGCGTGGCGGTGATGGCCCGTGGCCGTGCAGCCCTCGACGCCGCCGTGACGGCGTTGCGCGAGGCCGGCGCGCCGGACGCCGTCGGGATCAGCGTCGACATGACCGACGCACAGTCGATCGCCGACGGATTCGCCGCGGTGGCCGAGCGTTGGGGGCGGCTCAACGCGCTGGTCCACACGATCGGGCCGGGCGACGGCTATTTCGAGCAGCTCGACGACGCGGGGTGGGACGACACGTTCGCGCTCGGCACCATGTCAGGGGTGCGGGCGATCCGCGGGGCGTTACCGCTGCTGCGCGCGGCGGAATGGGCCCGCATCGTCACCTTTGCGGCACACTCGATCCAGCGGCAAAACCCGCGGATCGTCGCGTACACGGCGTCCAAGGCGGCGTTGGCCAGCGTCACCAAGAATTTATCGAAAAGCCTTGCCACCGATGGCATTCTGGTCAACTGCGTGTGCCCGGGAACCATCGTCACCGCCAGCTTCACCGAGAACCTCAAGGACATTCTCGCCGCCGACGGCCTGGACGCGACCAATCCCGTCGACGTCATGACCTGGATCGACAACAACTTTCACCAACCCTGCGACCTCGGCCGCGCCGGGCTGCCCGAAGAGGTCGCCTCCCTGACCGCCTACCTGGCGTCGCGGCGCAACGGCTATGTCACCGGGGCCACCGTCAACGTGGACGGCGGCTCCGATTTTGTGTAGCTGTGGTTCGGCGAGCAGACGCGAAAGTGCCCGACACGCCGAGGATTTTGGCACTTTCGCGTCTGCTCGCGGCAGAAAAAATTAGCCCTCGAGATCGCCTTCGGTTTCCAGCAGCGCCTGGCGCAGCCCGTCGAGCGTTTCCGGTTGCGGCTGCGCCCACATGCCGCGGCCCGCGGCCTCCAGGAGCCGTTCGGCCATGCCGTGCAGCGCCCAGGGATTCGATTCCGACATGAACTTGCGGTTCTCCGGGTCCAGCACGTAGCGCTCGGTGAGCTGTTCGTACATCCAGTCGGCCATCACCCCGGCCGTCGCGTCGTAGCCGAACAGGTAGTCCACGGTCGCCGCCATCTCGAACGCGCCCTTGTATCCATGCCGCCGCATCGCCGACATCCAGCGCGGATTGACGACGCGCGCGCGGAACACCCGGGTGGTCTCCTCCGACAGCGTGCGGGTGCGTATGGCATCGGGGCGGGTGTTGTCGCCGATGTAGGCGGCCGGGGCCTGCCCGGTCAGCGCGCGCACCGTGGCCACCATGCCGCCGTGGTACTGAAAATAGTCGTCGGAGTCGGCGATGTCGTGTTCGCGGGTATCGGTGTTCTTGGCGGCCACCGCGATACGCCGGTACTGCCGGTTCATGTCGTCGACGGCCTCGCGGCCGTCCAGGTCGCGGCCGTAGGCGAAGCCACCCCAGGCGGTGTACACGGCGGCGAGGTCGGCGTCGTCACGCCAGTTGCGGCTGTCGATGAGCTGCAACAGGCCGGCGCCATAGGTGCCCGGCTTGGATCCGAAAATCCTTGTGGTGGAGCGGCGTTGATCGCCGTGCTGAGCCAGGTCGGCCTGGGCGTGCGCGCGGACGTAGTTCTGCTCGGCGGGTTCGTCGAGGTCGGCGACCAGCCGCACAGCGTCGTCGAGCATCGTCACGACGTGCGGGAAGGCATCCCGGAAGAAACCGGAGATGCGGACCGTCACGTCGATGCGCGGACGGCCAAGCTCAGCGAGCGGGATCGGCGCCAGGTCGACGACCCGCCGCGAGGCGTCGTCCCACGCCGGCCGGACACCGAGCAGCGCAAGGACTTCGGCGATGTCGTCACCGGCGGTGCGCATGGCCGAGGTGCCCCACACCGAGAGCCCGACGGATTGCGGCCATCGCCCGTGGTCGTCGCGGTACCGGGTCAACAGTGAATCGGCAAGCGCGACACCGGCTTCCCAGGCCAGGCGAGATGGCACGGCCTTGGGGTCGACGGAGTAGAAGTTGCGACCGGTGGGCAGCACGTTGACCAGGCCGCGCAGCGGCGAGCCGGACGGGCCGGCCGGGATGAATCGGCCATTGAGGGCGCGCAGCACCTGCTCGATCTCGGCGGCGGTGCCGGCGAGCCGTGGCACCACTTCGGTGGCCGCGAATCGCAGCACCGCCGCGACGTCGGCGTTGTCGGTGATCCGTTCGGCCGCATCGGCATCCCAGCCCGTCGCCTGTAAAGCGGCGACGAGCTCGCGGGCCGCCGCCTCTGTTCGATCGACCGTGGTCCGGTCGTCGGTGCCGTCCTCGGCCAGGCCCAGCGCCTGACGCAATCCGGGCAGGGTGTGCTCGCCGCCGAACAGTTGGCGTGCCCGCAGGATCGCCAGCACCAGGTCCAGTTCGGCGTCGCCCGTTGGCTTTTGCCCCAGGATGTGCAAGCCGTCGCGAATCTGGACATCCTTGATCTCGCACAGCCACCCGTCGACGTGCAGCAGCATGTCGTCGAATGAGTCTTCTTCGGGCCGCTCGGTCAGACCCAGGTCGTGGTCCATCTTCGCGGCCCGCATCAGCGTCCAGATCTGCTGGCGGATCGCGGGTAGCTTGCCCGGATCCAGGGCGGCGACGTTGGCGTGCTCGTCGAGCAACTGCTCCAAACGGGCGATGTCACCGTAGGTTTCGGCGCGCGCCATCGGCGGGATGAGGTGGTCGACCAGAACGGCGTGCGCGCGCCTTTTGGCCTGTGTGCCCTCACCGGGATCGTTGACCAGGAACGGGTAGATCATCGGCAGATCGCCCAGCGCGGCATCCGGGCCGCAGGCCGCCGACATGCCCAGCGTCTTGCCGGGCAACCATTCCAGGTTGCCGTGCTTGCCCAGATGCACCACCGCGTGCGACCCGAAGCCGGCGTCCAGCCAGTGATACGCGGCCAGGTAGTGGTGGCTGGGCGGCAGATCCGGGTCGTGGTAGATCGCGACCGGGTTTTCGCCGAACCCGCGGGGCGGCTGCACCATCAGCACCAGGTTCTCGGATTGCATTGCGGCGATGACGATTTCGCCGTCGGGATCGCGGCTGCGGTCCACGAAGAGATTTCCGGGCGCCGGGCCCCAGTGCTCCGTCACCGCGTCGGTGAATTCGGGGGGCAGGGTGGCGAACCATTCGCGGTAATCCTTGGCGGACACCCGGATCGGGTTGCCGGCGAGCTGGCCTTCGGTGAGCCAGTCGGGGTCCTGGCCGCCCCGTTCGATCAGAGCGTGGATCAGGGCGTCACCGTCGCCGGCCTCGACGCCCGGCAGTTCACCCACCCGGTAGCCGTGAGCGCGCATCGCCTGCAGCAGCGCGATGGCGCTTGCCGGCGTGTCCAATCCGACCGCGTTGCCGATGCGGGCGTGCTTGGTGGGATAGGCCGAGAACACCAGGGCCACCCGCTTATCCGCCGGTGCGACGTGGCGCAGCCGCGCGTGGCGCACCGCCAGTCCGGCGACCCGGGCGCAGCGTTCCGGGTCGGCGACATAGGAGATCAGCCCGTCGGAGTCGATCTCTTTGAAGGAGAACGGGACCGTGATGATGCGGCCGTCGAACTCGGGCACCGCCACCTGGCTGGCCACGTCGAGCGGATTCAGGCCGTCATCGTTCGCGCGCCATTGGGCCCGCGGGCTGGTCAGGCACAGCCCTTGCAGGATCGGGATATCCAGGGCGGCAAGATGTTCGACGTTCCAGCTGTCGTCGTCGCCGCCGGCGGAGACCGTGGCCGGCTTCAGTCCCCCGGCCGCCAGCACGGTCACCACCATGGCGTCGGCGTCGCCGAGTCGTCGCAGCAGCTCGGGTTCGGCGGTGCGCAGCGACGCGCAGTAGACCGGCATCGGCCGCGCGCCGGCGTCCTCGATGGCCCGGCACAACGCCTCGACGTAGCCGGTGTTGCCGGCCAGGTGCTGCGCGCGGTAGTACAGCACCGCAATCGTCGGGCCGTCCGTATCGGCGACGTTCGGCGTCGGCAGCTCTCCCCACGTCGGCGTCACGACCGGCGGGGTGAACCCGAACCCGGTCATCAGCACGGTGTCCGAGAGGAAGGCGTGCAGCTGACGCAGGTTGTCCACGCCGCCGTGGGCCAGATAGATGTGCGCCTGCACCGCGATCCCGGCGGCCAGCGTGGACAGACCGGTCAGTTCGGCGTCGGCGGCCTGCTCGCCGCTGACCAAGACCGCCGGCACCCCGCTGGCGATCACCGTGTCGATGCCGCTTTGCCAGGCCCGATAGCCGCCGAGGATCCGCACCACCACGATGGCGGCGCCGGCCAGCAGGTCGGGCAATTCGTCTTCCGAGAGCCGCGACGGGTTGGCCCACCGAAAGTTCTTCCCGCTGGATCGGGCGCTGATCAGGTCCGTGTCGGATGTCGACAGCAGCAGGATGGTCGGCTCAGCCACCCATCATTCGTACCGCAGTGTCGCCGCGATCCGAGCGGCGACCTCCTCGGCCCCCCGCAGCGCCTCCTTGCTCGTGCCCGGTTCGTAGCGGTCGGCGAGGGCGTCGTAGTCGGCGCCGGCGATCGAGCCGTGATCGGCGGCCAGTTCGACCACCTCCACCGGCCAGCCGACGCGTTCCAGGCGGGCGGCGAAGTCTCTGCTCGCGTGCACGGGGACGACGTCGTCGTCGAGGCCGTGCAGCAAGGTGAACGGCGAACCGATATCGGCACCGCTGAGCCCGTCGGTCAGCGCCGCACCGAAGATGGGATCGGGGACCATGAAAGCTCCGGCCAGGCAGACCGTGTGTGCGGGAGCGAAGTCGAGCCGCCCCGCGTGCAACGTGGCACCCGCCGCCGCGGCACCGCCCATCGACCATCCGACCAGCAGGATGCGCTCGGCGTCGGTGGCGAGGTTGCGGGCGAACGTCAGCGACGCCAGCAGATCTGCCCGCCCGCCGTCCTGGGCATGGGAGTTCCAGTCCGGGGCGACCACCGCGGCGCCACGCTCGGCCAGCATCCCGGCCAGTGGGCCGACGGCGGCACGGGCATCGGTTTGCGCGCCATGCCACAGCAAGATCGTGAACGGCGCAGGCTCGCCGAAGACGTCGGCCATGCGGCCCGGGGCATATTCCACCGTTCTCACGGCCACGAGGATGCCCGCGCCGGGGCCTTTTCAACCCCACGGGCTGATCAGCTGGCGAGGCCGGGCCGCAGCGCCTCGTTGAATCGGCGGTCGACCCAGTTGGCGAACCTGGGTGACGATGCGAGCTGGCCGGCGGCCGCGAACAAGTCGGCCAGTTTCTGCTCGGAGGCGACCACGTCGTCACCGAGTTCGGTCGGCAGCCGCAGGCTGCGCGTCGCCGCGACCGTCGCCACCTTTGGATCCAAACCCACTGCTGCGGAATAGCTTTGAGCCCATTCCTGCGGATGAGCCCTGGCCCACTGCACGGCCTTCTCGAAACGCACCAGCAGGTCGGACAGCGCGGTGTTGCGTCTCGGGTCGTCCAGCGCCTGGTCGGACGCGACACCGACCCAGTCGCCATTGGTGACGCCCTGCGCCTCGGCGATGCTGCGCACCGGGATCTGCTGCTCGGCCTGGGCCGTGTACGGATCCCAGATGGCCCACGCGTCGGCCTGGTGCTGACTGAACGCGGACAGCGCATCGGCGGGCTGCAGGAATACGAATTTCACCTCGGCGGGTTTGAGCCCGGCCTTGTCCAGCTGGGCCAGCAGGTTGGCGTGCGACGAGCTGCCCTTGGCGACGGCGACTGCCTTACCGCGCAACTCGGAGACCGACGTGATCGGCGAATCCGCGTGCACCAGAACACGATTGCCCACACCACCGCCACCGTATGCGGAGACCGCCTTGATCTTCGCGTTGCTGGCGGCCCCGAAGATCGGCGGCGTGTTACCGGTGATCGCGAAGTCGATCTTGCCCGCGGTGGCGGCCTCGACTTGTGGCGGCCCGGAGGTGAACGTCGAGAACGCGACCCGATAGGGCAGGTTTTCCAACTGCCCGGCGGCGCGCAGCAGCGCTTCGGTACCGCCCTTCTGATCCCCCACCTGCAGCGTGAGACCCGACAACTCCGAGACGGGCACCGCGGCCGGCGGCGGCTTGGGCCCCAGACTGGCGCTGCGCGAAACGCATCCGGTCAACAGCAGTGCGAGCGCAAGCACCAGCGCGATGAATCCGCGCATCAAAGCCGCACGCCAAGACGATCCAGCAGCTCGACGCGATGCTGGTCGTTGTGGGCACCCGGATCGCCGGGTGCGCGGCGAGGCTCGTCGATGGACAGCGTGTGGATGACGCGGCCTTCCTCGAGCACCAGCACGCGGTCGGCCAGCGCCACGGCTTCGTCGACATCATGGGTGATCAGCAACAGCCCGAAGCGATGCCGGCGCCACAGATCCAGCAGCAGCGTGTGCATGGTCAACCGGGTCAGCGCGTCCAGCGCGCCGAACGGCTCGTCGAGCAACAGCAGTTGCGGTTCGGCGACCAGCGCCCGGGCCAGCGAAACCCGTTGCGCCTGACCGCCGGACAGGGTCAGCGGCCACGCGCCGGCGTGGTCGGACAGCCCGACGTCGGCCAGCGCCCGGTCGGCGCGAGCCCGGACTTGCGCCCGCGGCAGGCGGCTGCGGGCCAGGCCGTAACCGGCGTTCGTCCGCACGTCGCGCCATGGAAACAGGCGCGGCTCCTGGAACGCGAGGGCCGGGGCGCCGGCAACCACACGCTGCCCGCTGTGGTCATCGGACAGACCGGCGAGCACCCGCAGCACAGTCGATTTGCCCGAGCCGCTGCGCCCGATCAGCGCGACGATCTCACCGCGACGCACCCGCACCGAAACGTCGTTCAGCACTTGCCGATTGCCGTACCACTTGCCGACGTGGCGCAGTTCCCCGGCGATGCCGGTCGCCCCGCGAGTAGCGGCGTCCGATTCCGCGATGAGTGTCAAAGCCCGGACCTTTCAGTGTCGGTAGCGCAGGGTGCGACGCTCGATGAGCCGGACGACCGCATCGGTGACGATGCCCAGCAGCGCATAGATGGTCAGCCCGAAGATGATGATGTCGATGCGCAAGAAATCTCGGGCGTTGTTGATCAGGAAGCCGATTCCCTTGTCGGCGTTGATCTGCTCGGCGACGATCAGCGTCAGCCACGCGATGGCCAGCGACTGCCGGAAACCCACCAGCACCTGCGGCGCCGTGCTGGGCACGATGATCCGGGTGAACCGCTGAAAAAACGAAAAACCCAGCACCTGAGCGGTTTCCAGCATCTTCGGGTCGACCTGCCGGATCGCCGAAAACGTGTTCAGGTACAGGGGGAAGACCACACCAAGGGCAACGAGCAACACCTTGGGCAGCTCGCCGATGCCGAACCAGAGGATGAACAGCGGGATCAGCCCGAGGTGGGGCAGTGCCCGGATCATCTGCATCGGTGGGTCCAAGGTCGATTCGACCCAGCGCGACAACCCGACCGCCGCGCCCGCCACAAGCCCGATGATCCCGCCCAGCAGCAGCCCCTCGACAACCCGGACGGTGGAAATGTGCAGCGCGTCGGCGAGCTGACCATTGCGGGTCAACTCCACGCCGGCCTCGACGATCAAGGACGGGGCCGGAAGGACATCTGCGGGAATCACACCGAGCGCGCTGCCCAGCTGCCACAACGCCAACAGCATCAGCGGCGACACGACGCGCACGACTTCCCATTTGCGACGCGCCCATACTCCGCTCGGCCCACCGGCTGGTGCGCTGCCCGGGTTGCTCGACCTCGACGCAGCGTCGAGTGCGGTGGCAATGCTCACCGTGCGGACGCTATGGCGCGACCAGGGGCTTGAGTAAGGGTTTACGTCTGGCTGAAGGCAATCCCGGCCGTCGCCCTCGGCGCGGGCCGTACCGTGGACGGGTGGCCAGGACGCGCGACACGGACGCATGCCCGGGTGCGCTGCAGGTGCACCAGGCGGCCGATGGCGCCCTGGCCCGGGTCCGGCTGCCCGGCGGCATGATCACGGCCGCCCAGCTGGCCGCGTTGGCAACCGTAAGCAGCCAGTTGGGTTCGGGCACGCTCGAGCTGACCGCCCGGGGCAACGTGCAGTTGCGCGGGCTGACCGACGTGACCGCGGTCGCCGAGGCGCTGGCTGCCGCGGGCCTGTTGCCGTCGATGACGCATGAGCGGGTCCGCAACATCGTGGCGTCACCGTTGTCGGGACGCTGCGGCGGCAACCTCGACGCGCGGCCGTGGGTCAAAGAGCTGGACGCCGCGATCTGCCGCGAGCCCAGGCTCGCCGGGCTGGGTGGCCGGTTCTGGTTCGGCCTGGACGACGGGCGTGCCGACGTATCGGGGCTGCGCGCCGACATCGGCGTCCACGCATTCGCCGACGAGTGTGCGTTGTTGCTTGCCGGACGCGACACCGGCGTCCGGCTGGCGGCCGGCGAAGTGGTCAAAACGTTGGCGACCCTGGCCCTACGGTTCGTCGACATCCGCGGAACGGCTTGGCGCGTCCAGGAATTGGATGACGTTCGGCAACTGCTACCCGACGCCGCCCCGCGCGCCACGTCCTTTCCGGCCGTCACCACGGCGCCGGTGGGCTGGATCGGCCAGGACTGCCCCGGTCAGCAAGGTCGGGTGACGCTAGGCGCCGCGGTGCCGCTGGGGGTGCTGCCGGCACGCGTTGCGGAGTACCTGGCCGCGATCGAGGCGCCGTTGGTGATCACGCCGTGGCGCTCGGTGCTGGTGTGTGATCTGAGCGAAGAGGTGGCCGACACCGCCCTGCGGGTACTGGCGCCCCTGGGCCTGGTGTTCGACGAGAACTCGCCCTGGTTGACCGTCAGCGCGTGCACCGGCAGCCCCGGCTGCGCGCGCTCGGCCGCCGACGTGCGGGCCGACGCGGCGCAATCCCTGGATGCCGCCTCGACGGTGCACCGGCACTTCGTCGGCTGCGACCGGGCCTGCGGCAGTCCGCTCGCCGGTGAGGTGCTGATGGCCACGCCAGACGGATACCGCAGGCTGTAACCGGGCGCAGCGGGTCGTCACTCCACCAAGCTTTAGGGTGGGCGAGTGCTCGACTACATTCGCGACGCGGCGGAGATCTATCGCCAGTCGTTCGCGACGATCCGCGCCGAAGCCGACCTGGCCCGCTTCCCCGCCGACGTGGCACAAGTGGTGGTCCGGTTGATCCACACCTGCGGCCAGGTCGACGTCGCCGAGCATGTCGCCTTCACGGACGACGTCGTCGAACGAGTCCGCACAGCCCTGCTCAGCGGCGCTCCGGTGCTGTGCGATTCGTCGATGGTGGCCGCCGGGATCACCGCCGCGCGACTGCCGGCCGACAACCAGGTGGTGTCCCTGGTGGCCGATCCGCGGGCTGCCGAGCTGGCCGCACGCCGGCAGACCACTCGCTCGGCGGCCGGCGTGGAGCTGTGGGCGGACCGGCTGCCCGGAGCGGTGCTGGCGATCGGCAACGCCCCGACCGCGCTGTTTCGGCTGCTCGAGTTGATCGACGACGGAGTCGCCCCGCCGGCCGGGGTGCTCGGCGGGCCGGTGGGTTTCGTGGGATCGGCGCAGTCCAAACAGGAGCTCATCGACAACCCGCGCGGAACGTCGTATCTGGTGGTGCGGGGACGTCGCGGGGGCAGCGCGATGGCCGCCGCCGCCGTCAACGCGATTGCCAGCGAGCGCGAATGAGCACCCACAGGGGCACGTTGTGGGGCGTCGGGCTGGGGCCCGGGGACCCGGAATTGGTGACGGTCAAGGCCGCGCGGGTGATCGGCGAGGCCGACGTGGTGGCTTATCACAGCGCCCGGCACGGCCGCAGCATCGCCCGCGGGATCGCCGAACCGTATCTGCGGCCGGGGCAGATCGAAGAGCACCTGGTGTACCCCGTCACTACCGAGACCACCGACCATCCCGGCGGCTATGCCGGTGCCATCGAGGACTTCTACATCGAGGCCACCGAGCGCATCGCGGCGCACCTCGACGCCGGTCGCAATGTGGCCCTGCTGGCCGAGGGCGATCCGCTGTTCTACAGCTCCTACATGCATCTGCACACCCGGCTGACCGCACGGTTCGACGCGGTCATCGTGCCCGGCGTGACCTCGGTGAGCGCGGCCTCGGCGGCCATCGCGACACCGTTGGTGGCCGGCGACGAGGTGCTGTCGGTGCTGCCGGGCACGCTGCCGGTCGAGGAGCTGACCCGTCGCCTCGCCGACGCCGACGCCGCCGTCGTGCTCAAACTCGGACGCTCGTATCACGCTGTGCGCGAAGCGCTTTCGGCATCCGGACAGCTCGAGGAGGCGTTCTATGTGGAGCGGGCCAGCACCGCCACGCAACGCATACTGCCCGCCGCCGAGGTCGACGAGGCCGGCGTTCCGTATTTTTCGCTGGCGATATTGCCGGGCGGGCAGCGTGGACGGCGCACACCCGCCGCCGGCAGCGTCACGGTGGTGGGGCTGGGCCCCGGCGACATGGACTGGATGACGCCGCAGACCCGGCGAGAGCTTGCCGCGGCGACGGATTTGATCGGCTACGGCGGCTACTTGAACCGCGTGCCGGTCCAATACGGCCAGCGGCGCCACCCCAGCGACAACCGCGACGAGCCCGAACGGGCCCGGTTGGCGTGCGCGCTGGCCGAGCGGGGCCGTGCCGTGGCGGTGGTGTCGTCGGGTGACCCGGGCGTGTTCGCCATGGCGACCGCGGTGCTCGAAGAGGCCAAAGAATGGCCGGGTGTGCAGGTCCGCGTCATCCCGGCGATGACCGCCGCCCAGGCGGTGGCCAGCCGGGTCGGCGCCCCGCTGGGGCACGATTACGCGGTGATCTCGCTGTCCGATCGCCTCAAGCCGTGGGAAGTGATCTGCGCGCGACTGCAGGCCGCCGCCGCCGCCGACCTGGTGCTGGCGATCTACAACCCGGCTTCCAAGACGCGAACGTGGCAGGTCGGCGCGATGCGTGACATCTTGCTGGCCCACCGCGAACCCGGCACTCCCGTGGTGATCGGCCGCAACGTGTCCGGCCCCGACGAGGACGTCCGCGTGGTCAGGCTGGCTGACCTGGACGCCGCCGAGATCGACATGCGCTGCCTGCTGATCGTCGGGTCGTCGCAAACCCAGTGGTACTCACACGATTCCACCGACCGCGTCTTCACCCCGCGGCGGTACCGGGCCTGAGTCAGTCGCGGTCCCAGGTGCTCGGCATCATCGGCACGGTGGGTCCATCGCTCAATCCGTCCCGCGCCAGCGTCGCCAAGCCGGCGGCTTGCGCGGCACCGAATTTGGTTGCGGCACCGGCGAATCCGAGCGGCCCGGCACCCGCCTCGGACGCCAGAAGGGATTCGTCAGAGTCGAGGTCCAGGTACTCGTAGCGGTAGGCGTGATCTTTGGCTTCGGCCCCGCGACGTCGACGACTGCGCAACCGGGCAGGGGCCGACGCCGCGGCGGCGGCCGGTTCGTCGGCCTCGTCGAGCCCGGGCTCCTGGGACTTTTTGCGCGCGCGACTGCTGGCGCTGCTGCTCGACGACAACCCCGCGAGGCCGACCGCGTACTGGATGTCGGTCATGCCGGTGCCGATGCCATCCGTGAGGCCCGGACCGAAACCGACGCCCGGACCGCCGCCGACCGGTCCGCCGCCGGACGCCGTGGCCACACTCGGCGCCGGGCTGGAAGCCGTTGCGCTGCCGGCGTGTGCCGGGGTGCCGGCGGTCATGGTCGGCGCGGGAGCCGGCGTGGTAGCCATCGGCGCCGGCGGTGCCGTTGCCACCGGCACGCTCACCGCCGGGGCGGCAGCGGCGGCGGTGGCACCCACAGCGCCGGCGACTGCCGCGGCCACGCCTGCGGCGGCGGCGGCGGAAACAGCCGCGATCATGAATGGAGCCACCATGACCCCCAGCTGAGCCGCTTGCACCAGGGGCCAGACGAGCATCAACGAGTGAAAGATGAACCAACCCAACGCTGTGGCCAGCGCGGGGCTCATGCCGGGAATTTGCATGAAGAAAGAGGACACCGCGTTGGCGAACGGAACCGCGTCAATGGGCCAGCCGTCGGGGTATATCTCCTTCCCGAGCGGCCAGAGGACGTTTTGGGTGAAGTCCGAGAGCGCCTTCGCTAGCTGGTCCTGCCATGAGGTGGCGGTAGGAGTCTCGGAAGCGGTATTCGTTGCCGCCGCCTGGACTTCGCCGCCCGGCGCGACTATCTGCGGAGCGGGCGTCGTCGCCGGAACCGCCGCCAGCGCTGATCCGCTGACCGCCTGGTAGGTGGTCATCGTCGTGGCCGCCTGCACCCACATGCGGGCGTAATCGGCCTCATTGACGGCGATGGGGATGGTGTTGATTCCGAAGAAGTTCGTCGCGACCAGCACCGCGTGTGTCGCGTGATTGGCGACGAGCTCGGGGATCGTCGGCATCGCGGCCAGCGCCGCCGTGTACGCGCCCGCTGCCGTCTCATGCAGCGCCGCGGCGGCCGTGCTCTTGGTGGAGCTCTCCAGTAACCAGCTCAGATAGGGGGCATGCGCCGCCACGTACTGCTCGGCGCTCGGCCCGTCCCACGCGCCACCCTGCGTGGCGCCCAACAGAGCGCTGAGCTCCTCCGCCGCCTCGGCGTACTGGGTGCCCAGCGAAGACCACGTCGCGGCGGCCGCGAGCAGCGGCCCAGGCCCCGGACCGCTGCTGAGCAACGTCGAGTGCACTTCGGGGGGAAACGCGATCCAGATCGGGGCGGTCATCGTCGGGGGCCTTCAGGCAAGGACACGAATACCTCTCGGTGAATCATGCGGATGGGCTGGCGATGCTTACGAGCAGAGGTCGGTTGCCGGCGCCGGTTAGTTCCCCACGATTTCGTTCCGACGCTAAATCGGTTGAGTCTTTGCGCGCGGCCGTGCCATGCGCAACGATGCAGGGATGCGGTGTGAGATTGCGCGCGAAGCGCTGTCGGCTCGATTGGACGGCGAGCGTCCCCAGGTGCTCGCGCAGCAAATCGACGCCCACCTCGAATCCTGCCGCGGCTGCCGCTCCTGGCTGATCGGTGCGGCAGTGCAGACGCGCCGGCTGGCCAAGGTGACCCCCGGCGACGGGCCGGACCTGGTCGACAAAATCATGGCCAGCATCGGCGACCAACCGACCGGACACCAGGCGCGGATGCGGTGGCTTCGAACGCACTACCGGCGGTGGGGCCTGATCGCCGTCGGCCTTTTCCAGGTCGCGATCGCCGCCGCCCAGATCAGCGGCATCGATTTCGGCATGGTGTCCGGTCACATGCACGGCGCGATGTCCGGCGAACACCTGATGCACGAGTCGACGGCATGGTTGCTGGCGTTGGGCCTGGCCATGGTCGCCGCCGGCGTCTGGCCCGCCTCCGCGTCGGGCGTCGCGGCGATCACCGGTGTCTATTCCCTTGCGCTGCTGAGTTACGTGATCGTCGACGCGTTCGACGGCGAGGTCACCGCCACCCGCATCACCAGCCACATGCCCCTGCTGCTGGGCCTGGCGTTCGCATTGCTGGTGGCGCGGGAACGGGTGGGCTCGCACCGACGGCACGGCAACGACGCTTCAGACGACGCCGACGTCCCGGCGTGGGCGGCGGACGCACCCGGCGCTCGGC
This sequence comes from Mycobacterium sp. NGS27, assembly GCF_059813005.1. NCBI lineage: Bacteria > Bacillati > Actinomycetota > Actinomycetes > Mycobacteriales > Mycobacteriaceae > Mycobacterium > Mycobacterium sp. NGS27. Next base: position 672,233 of record NZ_JCALDT010000001.1, on the reverse strand, counting down.
GGCGCGGTCACCTGAGACCCATCAATCGCGCGGCCATGGCCCCGACGGCATCCTCTACGACAAGCCGTCGTAGAATCGGACAACCCGCACAACGAAGGTGGTTGGGCATGACCGCGCCGAGTGACGACGAGGCCGTAACCGAACTTGCGTTGTCAGCCGCACGCGGAAACTCGCGAGCGCTCGAGTCCTTCATCAAAGCCACCCAGCAAGACGTGTGGCGGTTCGTCGCCTATCTGTCAGATACCGGCAACGCCGACGATCTGACTCAAGAGACTTTCCTGCGCGCGATCGGCGCCATCGAGCGGTTCTCCGGACGCTCCAGTGCGCGCACCTGGCTGCTCTCGATCGCACGCCGGGTGGTGGCCGACCACATTCGCCACCTTCAGTCGCGGCCGCGCGCCGCGCTGGGTGCCGATCCTGAACACGTGGCGCGCGCAAACCATCACGCCCGCGGATTCGAGGACCTGGTCGAGGTGACCGCGATGATCGCCACCCTCAACGCCGAACAGCGCGAAGCGCTTCTGCTCACCCAGCTGCTCGGCCTGCCCTACGCTGACGCGGCCGCCGTCTGCGGCTGCCCGGTGGGCACCATCCGCTCCCGCGTTGCCCGCGCCCGCGATGCGCTGCTGGCCGACAGTGAGAGCAGCCACCTAACCGGCTAGCGCCCCAACCCATTCGGCGGCCTCATGCACGGTGCGGGCGGTCAACACCCCGGCGGGCAGCGGTGGCCGCGCCACCATCACCACCGGAACATTCAGCGCCGCAGCGGCATCCAGCTTGGCGCGGGTCATATCACCGCCGCTGTTCTTGGTGACCAGTGCGTCGATGCGGTGGGCGCGCAACAGCGCCAACTCTTCGTGGTAGCGATACGGTCCGCGGGAGAGCACCACCCGGTGATGACGGGGCAGTGTAGTCGCGTCCGGGTCGGTGACCGCTCGGATGAGAAACCATGCGTCGTTGCCGACGAAGGCCCGCACGCCCGAGCGCCCGGTGGTGAGGAAGATCCGCGAATAGCCTTGCTGGGCAACGGTTTGCGCGGCGGCAGTGTCCGACTCGACGACCATGGCGTTGCCGGGATCCCAGGCCGGGCGGGCCAGGATCAGATGCGGGATCCGCAGTTCGCCGCATGCGGCGGCGGCATGCGCCGTCATGGTCGCCGCGAACGGGTGGGTGGCATCCACGACGGCGCCGATGTGTTCGTCGCGCAGCCAGCGTCGTAACCCGTCGAGGCCGCCGAAGCCGCCGATGCGCACGGGGCCGACCGGCAGCGCGGGATCCGGAACGCGTCCGGCCAGGGAGCTGATGATCTCGATGTGCGGGTGCAAAGCTTTCGCCAGGGCGCGCGCTTCGCCGGTGCCGCCGAGCAGCAGGATGCGCATCAATGCCTGCTCCCCCGGGCGCGTCCGGTCGAGTACAGGTAGCTGTCGGTGAATCCGCCGGCGGTCAACGCGTCGCCGACGATGATGACGGCGGTCTTGGTGATGTCGGCCCGATGCATCTGCCCGGCGATGTCGGCGAGCGTGCCGCGCAACACCGCTTCTTGCGGCCAGCTCGCGAAAGCCACGACGGCGGCCGGTGTTTCGGGCCGATAGCCGCCGTCGAGAAGCTGCGGGACGATGGCGTCGATCTGGGCGGCGGCCAAGTGCAGGACCAGGGTCGCGCCGGACTGGGCCAGGGTCACCAGGTCTTCCCCGGGCGGCATGGCCGTCGACAGGGTCGCCACCCGGGTCAGCGTCACCGTCTGCGCCACCCCCGGGACGGTGAGCTCGCGCTTCAGCGCGGCCGCCGCGGCGGCGAATGCCGGCACCCCGGGCACGATTTCGTAGTCGATGCCCAGGGCGTCGAGCCGCCGACACTGCTCGGCCAGCGCGCTGTACAGCGACGGATCACCGGAATGCAGCCGCGCCACATCCAGGCCGGCGGCGTGCGCCTCGCTGATCTCGGTGACTATCTGCTCCAACGCCAGGGGGCCGGTGTCAACGACTTTCGCGCCCGGCGGGCACAACGCCAACAGATCGTCGGGCATGATCGATCCGGCATACAGGCAAACCCGGCACGTTTGCAGGAGTCGCTGGCCGCGCACCGTGATGAGGTCGGCGGCGCCCGGGCCGGCCCCGATGAAATACACCGTCACTTGGTCACCGCCCATTGGGTGACCGGATACTGCGGGCGCCAGCCGGTGAACGCGCCCAGCGGTTCGCCGTGGTAGTGCTGGAAGCGGTGCAGCTGGCCACCCAGGCGCTGATGAGCTTGCGTCAGAACGGCTTCCGACTCGGTCGTGACCACGTTGACGACCAGTCTGCCACCGGAGGGCAGGTTATCCCAGCAGGCGTCGAGCAGGCCGGGCTGGGTCAGTCCGCCGCCGATGAAGATCGCCGACGGTGGCTCGGCGCCGTCGAACGCCTCGGGGGCGTCGCCACGCACCTCGATGCCGACGCCGAAAGCCGCGGCGTTGGCTTCCAGGTTGCCCCGCCGCTCTTGGTTGCGTTCGAATACCACTGCGCTGCAACCGGGCCCGCTGAGGCACCATTGGACACTGATGCTGCCCGAGCCGGCGCCGACGTCCCACAACCGCTCCCCCGGCCGTGGCGCCAGGGCCGCCAGTGTCACCGCGCGGATGCCCTGCTTGGTGATCTGCCCGTCGTGGGTGAACGCGTCGTCGGGCAGGGGTGACACGCGGTCGTCGGGCAGGTAGCGCACGGCGACCACGTTCAGGTCGTCGAGGTCTCGGTCGCCGGCCCAGTCGCGGGCGGTGCCGTCGCGGCGGCGCTCGTCTGGGGCGCCGAGTCGTTCGAGAACGGTGAACTCGGAATCGCCGCGGCCGTGCGTGGTGAGAAGCGTGGCGAGTTCGGGTGGGGTCGAACTGTTCTGCGACAGTACGATCGCCTGGCCGCCGCGGCGGACCGCCGTGTGCGGCCGCGCGGTGACCAGACTGATCACCTCGGTGTCGTGGACGTTCCAGCCCATCCGCGCGCACGCCAGCGTCACCGACGAGACGTGCGGGAGAACCCTGACGTTGTCACGGCCGTGCAGGCGGATCAGCGTGCCACCGATGCCGTGCAGCAGAGGATCGCCGCTGGCCACGACGTGCACGTCGCCCGTGTTCTCGTCGAGCAACGTCTCCAGCGCCGGCAACATCGGTGACGGCCACTGCCGCCGGGGCGCGCGCACCGTGTCGTCGAGCAGGTCGAGTTGTCGCTTGGAACCGTAAATGACTGCGGCCCTTCGGAGTTCGGCGCGCGATACCTCACCGAGCCCGGCCATGCCGTCGGCGCCGATGCCGATCACGATGATCATGAGCGCCGCTCCTCCGCATCGCTTCGTCCCCCGCAAGCGGGAGGTGCCCCCACTGCAACGCTCGCGGTGCGGATCATCGCGGCATCCTGCGCCAGACGAACTGCGGCAGCAATCGCATCACCGCCGCCGCCGGGCCCAGCGCCCACGGAATCCACACGGTGCGGCGGCCCTTCGCGAGCGCCCGCGCGGTCGCGGCGGCCACCTGCTCGGGCGTGCTCGGCAGCGGCGCGGCCGTCATGCCCTCGGTCATGCGACCGATGACGAATCCCGGCCGGGCGATCAGCAGCCGGACCCCGGTGCCGTGCAGCGCGTCGGCCAGGCCGCTGGCGAAGCCGTCCGGGCCGGCCTTGGCCGAGCCGTAGACGTAGTTCGCGCGGCGCACGCGTGCTCCGGCGATCGAGGAGAACACCACCAGCCGGCCTCGACCGGCCTCGCGCATGGCGGTGGCCAGATGGGTGAGCAGGCTGACCTGGGCGACGTAATCGGTGTGCACGACGGCGACCGCGTGCGCTGCGTCGGTTTCGGCGCGGGTTTGGTCGCCCAGGATGCCGAACGCCAGCACCGCGGTGCCGATGGGACCGTGGTCGGCGACGATCGAGGCGACCAGCGGCCCGTGCGAGGTTAGGTCGTCGGCATCGAATTCCCGAGTGTCGACCGCCGCGGCACCCGCGGCTTTGAGCGCGTTGACCTGCTCGGCGAGTCGATCGGCCTGGCGGGCGGCCAGCACGACCGTCGCACCCGGCGCGAGGAGTCGCGCCAGCTCGATCCCGATCTCGCTGCGGCCGCCCAGGATCAGTACTGGACCAGCGCCCGTGTCATCCACGGCTGCGATTATCACCTGCGCTAGCGTGGGCGGTGATGGCGAATACCACTACCCGGCTCACCGACGACGCACTGGCGTTTCTGTCGGAGCGCCACCTGGCCATGCTGACCACGCTGCGAGCCGACAATTCCCCGCACGTGGTGGCGGTCGGTTTCACCTTCGACCCGAAGACGCATATTGCGCGGGTCATCACCACCGGGGGTTCGCAGAAGGCGGTCAATGCCGATCGCGGCGGGCTGGCCGTGCTCAGCCAGGTCGACGGCGCGCGATGGTTGTCGCTGGAGGGCCGGTCCAAGGTCAACAACGACGTCGACGCGGTGCGCGACGCCGAGCTGCGGTACGCCCAGCGCTACCGCACGCCACGCCCCAATCCGCGACGCGTGGTGATCGAGGTTCAGATCGAGCGGGTGCTGGGGTCGTCTGATCTTCTGGACCGCGGCGAGTAAATACCACCCCGTGATCGCTTCGCCAACCTAGGCCCGATCACCTAGCGCGACAACTCATTCACCTCCCCGCCCGCGGTCAACGTGATCCGGTGTCGCCCGGGCGACACCGTGACCGCCGGCCCGGCCGGTTCCCCATCGAGCCGCACGTCAACCGCGGCGGGCAAGCCACCGAGCGTGATCTGGGCGGGGCCATCGGTGGCTACCGCGATGGTCGACGCCGGCAATGCGGCCAGCCCGGCACGTTCGACATCGACCCTCAGACTGGCAACGCCGTTGAGGCGCAACGTCAGATACGGCAGCGGGCCGACGGGCCGTCCCGCTTGCCAGTCCAGCTCGCTGTACAGCCCGGGCGTCGGCTCGAAATGTGGGATGAATCCGCGGTGGTGCCGGACGGTATGGGTGGGGTCCGGCCGCGCGTAGGAGCGCGCGTCGACCTCCGCCACGGCCCCGCGCCGCGCGGTCACCTCGGGAGCCGCGGCCAGTTCCGACAGCCACCACGCCTGGTGCGGCCCGATGCCCAGATCGGCGCGCACCAATTGCGGATACCAGGCGAACGTGATGTGTCCCGGATCCGCTTGGCGCAGCGCGGTTCCCATGTGGGAAATCGGATCCTCGAACTTGTCCTGCAACACCCAGGCGAGGTGATCTTCGAGCGGGTAGACATCGAACCGGTGGCGGTAACCCAGCCGGTCGAGCTCCAGCACCTGCTCGGCGGCCGAGGCGAACGGCACCAGTTCGTCGAGCAGCCCATGGGCGATGACGTACGGCAGCCATCGGGCGTTCACCAGCAGCTTCCACGTGTCGCCCTCACGGGCACAGGACGAGTCCAGGTCGAGGTCGGCGGGAATGTCGACGTGGGGCAGCAGCCGCACCCCGCACGTCGGCGGCCCCGCCAGCACCACCGCTTGCGAGAACACCTGCGGGTAACTCAGCCCCAGCTTGTAGGTCGCATACCCACCCATCGAATAGCCCGAGATCACAGTGCGATTGGGATCGGTGCCCAATTGTTCGGCAACTCGCGCCCACACCTCCCAGACATCGAGTTCGCCGCTGTCGAAGTACCAAGTCGATGGCCCCCGGGCCAGCGGCGTGACCACCACGGAGTCGCGGCCCTCGCACACCTGGTGCAGCAGTCGCGGGTCGATCGCGGCGAACTGGCTCTGCCCAAGTGAAAGGGAGTGCAGCAGCAGGGTCAGCGGCAACGCGCGACCCGGTGCGTAGCTCGACGGCAAACAGATCGAATACGGCTGCACCCGGCCGAGGAATTGGGGCTTGGTGCTCAAGATGTCGTTGGCGGCCCAACCTTGTTGCAGGCCTTGGCCGAGTTCGATCGACGACACGTACCAGCGGGTGGATGGACCGGTGATCACCGGCTCGGGAGCGGTTTCGCGCGCCGCAAGCTGAGCCCACGGCACAGTCAGCGCGAACTCGGAGACGTCGCCATGCGTCAAGGCGGCGGCCTGCGCGGCATCCGACCAGAAATTCAGGTGCGGCGGTTCCTGCTCGTTGGTGCGGAATGCCACGTTGTAGACGTTGGCCTGGCCGGGCAGCGCACCGTGCAGGGCGGGCACGTCGGCGAACCCGTCCCCGCCCGCGTTGGCCAACCCGGCGGCCAGGCGGACCGTCCAGCTCCGCGTGGGTTCGGCCAGCGACCGCGGGATCTTTGCCACGAACGACCGCGACTGCATGTCGACGCTGTGCTCGACCGGCATCCTGCCCTGGGTCGTCAGGTCGATCAGCGCGGCGCCGCTCTTCGAGATCAGCAGCGCCGTGTCGATGCCCTTCGAACGGATGCCGGCTCCGGCGGGCCACTGCTCGTCGGCCGTTCGGGCGGGGTCGGTGTCGAAGGTGAACAGCGCGATGGGCACCGAGGCGTCCAGCAGGGTATTCCAGTCGACCCGCCACCAGGTGTGGGTGTCGGTGAGCCCGATGGCGACGCGGAAGATGTCGGCGCCGTTGCCGGCCGCCGGGCCGTCGGGATAGACGTAGGTTCCGCGCGGCGGTGCCTGAATCTTCAGGTCACCGATCGGGATGCCCGTCGCGCCATGGTCGTCGTAGAGAAAGTCGGTCCAGAACAGGGCACCGTCGGCCACTCGACCGGCGCCGCATGTGCGTGGAAACTGTTCGCCGAACGGCCATCCCGCAGGCGCGGGTAGCTGGGGCTCGGCTCGCCGCGCCGCCGGCGGCACCCCCTCGGGCATGCCGTCGACCACGATGAGCTCAGCAGGCGGCGCCGGTGCCGATGCCGGTGCTGACGCCGGTGCCGGTGCGTCGGAGCGCAACACCGCGTCGAGGACGTGGCGGGCGATGCGAATCGGAAGCAGCGGGAGATCCAGGATTGACATCACGCCCCAACCTACGCGGACCCGGTGACACATCGGTCAGGCCACCGGAACCACGATCAGTTCGTGCGGCCGGTTGTTGACGGCCAGGGCGCCATCGGGCGTGACGACGACGATGTCCTCGATGCGCGCACCCCACCGGCCCGGGAAGTAGATGCCCGGCTCGATCGAAAAGGCCATGCCCTCGGCCAGCGGCAGATCGTTTCCGGCGACGATGTAGGGCTCTTCGTGCACCGACAGCCCGATGCCGTGTCCTGTGCGGTGCACAAAATTCTCGGCGAGTCCTTCGGCGGCCAGCACGTCGCGGGCGGCGGCGTCGACCTGTTCGGCCGTCACCCCCGGGCGTACCGCGTCATACGCGGCACGCTGGGCGCGTTGTAGCACCGAATACTGTTCAGCCACTTCCGGATTCGGATCACCGATGCTGTAGGTGCGGGTGGAGTCGGAATTGTAGCCGGGTTCATAACAGCCGCCGATGTCGACGACGACGATGTCTCCGACCTGCAGTTCGCGATCCGAATATCCGTGATGCGGGTCGGCGCCATGTGGCCCGGATCCGACGATGATGAACGCCACCTCCGAATGCCCTTCGGCCACAATGGCATCCGCGATGTCGGCGGCGACGTCGGCCTCGGTGCGGCCCGGGACCAGGAACTGCGGCACCCGGGCGTGCACCCGATCGATGGCCGCCCCTGCTTTGCGCAGCGCGTCAACCTCGCATTCCTCCTTGACCATCCGCAGCGTGCGCAACACGTCGGTGGCCAGCACCGGCAACACCCCGAGCACTTCGGCCAGCGGCAGCAGGTGCAACGCCGGCATGGCATCGGTGACGGCGGTCGCGGCGGGGACGCCGCCCAGCGCGGAACCCACCAGATCGTAGGGATGGTCGCCGTCGACCCAATCCCGCACCGCCAGGCCGAGTTCGGCGATGGCCGACCCCTTCAGCGAGGCCAGCTCGAGGCGCGGCACCACCACCGTCGGCTCGCCCGAGGCGGGCAACACCAGCGCGGTGAACCGCTCCAGGGTCTGTGCGCGCGACCCGACTAGGTAGCGCAGGTCATATCCCGGGGTGATGACCAGCCCGGCCAGGCCTGCGTCACCGGCCGCCGCGGCGGCGGTCGCCAGCCGGCGTTCGTACACTGCTGCGTCGAAGCGGTGAGACTGCATGGCAGCCAGGCTAGTGCTCGATTGCGCATCGCCTCGCGGCGGCGTGAGACGATAACCGGCATGCGACCACTGGTCCTGCTCGACGGCGCCAGCATGTGGTTCCGCTCGTATTTCGGGGTGCCGTCCTCGATCACCGCTCCCGACGGCCGGCCCGTCAACGCCGTTCGGGGGTTCATCGACGCCATGGCAGTGGTGATCACCCGGCAGCGGCCCAGCCGGCTGGCCGTCTGCCTGGACCTCGACTGGCGTCCCCAGTTCCGGGTGGACCTCGTCCCGTCCTACAAGGCCCACCGGGTGGCCGTGCTGGATCCGCAGGACGAGCCGGACGTCGAGGAAGTCCCGGACGACCTGACACCCCAGATCGACATGATCGCCGAACTCCTTGACGCATACGGGATTCCGACGGCCGGCGCCGTGGGCTACGAGGCCGACGACGTGCTGGGCACCCTGGCGGCCCGGGAACGCAAGGACCCGGTGGTGGTGGTCAGCGGCGACCGCGACCTGTTGCAGGTGGTGTCGGACGACCCCGTGCCGGTTCGGGTGCTCTACCTCGGCCGCGGGCTGAGCAAGGCCACGTTGTTCGGGCCCGCCGAGGTGGCCGAGCACTATGGCGTGCCGGCGGATAGGGCCGGCCCCGCCTACGCCGAACTCGCGCTGCTGCGTGGCGATCCGTCCGACGGCCTGCCCGGCGTCCCAGGCGTCGGCGAGAAGACCGCGGCGACGCTGCTGGCCCAGCACGGCTCGCTGCAGCGGATCCTGGCCGCCGCCCACGACCCGAAGTCCAAAATGGCCAAGGGTATCCGCACGAAGCTGCTGGGAGCGCTGGACTACATCGAGGCGGCCGGCAAGGTGGTACGGGTGGCCACCGACGCGCCCGTCACCTTGTCGACGGCCACCGACGAAATACCGTTGGTCGCCGCCCATCCGCGCCGCACCGCCGAACTGGCGACCGAGCTGGGTGTGGGCTCGTCGGTCGCCCGCCTGCAAAAGGCGCTGGACGGCCTGCCGAACTGACCGGGCCGCGGGCTACTGCGGCCGGCCGACCTCGTAGGTGCCCTTGTTGTCCTGGAACGTCACGGTCACGTGCTTGGGCGCGCCGTCGATGCTGACGTCGCAGTCGAATGTGGCGCCCTTCTTGACCGTTGGGTTCTGGCCGTGGTTGCACTTGACGTTCTGGACGTTCTTGGCGCCGTAGCCGTTGGTTTCGTCGCTGAGGACCTGCTGGACCCCGGCCTGCGCCTTATTGACGTCCAGCTTGGTGGTGACGAAGAATCCGGGCTGCCAGAAGCCCAGCACCAGCACGACCGCGATGAGCAGAAACGCGATCGCGCCGCCCACGCCTGCGATGAGCCCGACCGGCCGCTTCTTGCCCGGTTGCTCGTAACCCGGGTATTGCGGGTACTGGCCCGGCTGGCCGTACTGGCCGGGCTGGGGGTATTGCCCGGGCTGCGGGTACTGCCCCGGCTGGCCATACTGCCCCGGCTGGCCGTACTGCCCCGGCTGGCCGTATTGGCCGGGCTGGCCGTATTGGCCGGGCTGCGCGTAGCCCGGCTGCTGCTGGGGGTACTGCTGCGGGTAGGCCTGCTCAGTCGGCTGTTGGTACTGCGGGTAGTCGGCGGGCGGCGTGTACGCCGGGGCCTGCCACGACGTCTCCTGATTCGATTGCTCCTGCCAGGTCGGTCCCACCTGGGTCGGGTCTGACGAGTGGTCGCTGCCTTGACCTTGGCCGGGCGGCTGCCACTGCTGGTCCGATCCCTGCGGTCCGCTCATCTCTCTCCCTCAGCCTGTGTTTTCTTGGCATGCTATCGGCGCTTAACGGTAGCTCCGGCCTAGCCTACCCGGCGTCAACTGCGACGACGCCGCGCCGAATGTCATTGATGGCGCGCTTGGCGGTGGCCCGTAATTCGGAATCCGGAGCGGCGTTACGGACCTGGTCCAGCAGGTCGAGAACCTGGCGGCACCAGCGCACGAAATCCCCCGCGAGCAGGGGTGATCCGGTGCCGGCCGGGTCGGCGGCCGCCAGTGCGGCGGCCAGATCTCCGGTTCTGGCCCAGCGGTAGATCACATTGACGAAGCCGTCGTCGGGCTCGCGGCTCGGGGCGATCCGGTGCGTTTGCTCGTCGGCGCGCAGCGCCATCGACAGCCGCGACGTCTGCTGCAACGCCTGCCGCACTTGCTGGGTGGGCGCGTCGGCCGCAAAGGCCGCGCCCGGCCCCTCGCCACCCCGGGTTTCGTACAGCACCGCCGAGACCACCGCGGCCAGCTCGGCCGGCTTCAACCCCGACCACGCGCCGGTGCGCAGACATTCAGCGACCAGCAGATCGCTTTCGCTGTAGATGCGCGCCAGCAACCGGCCGTCGTCGGTCACGCGGGGATCGCCGTCGCGTCCTTCGATGAAGCCGCGCTCGGTGAGCAGGCCGACGATTCGGTCGAAGGTCCGTGCCAGCGAATTGGTGGCGGCCGCAACCTTTTTCTCCAACTGCGCGTTGTCGCGCTCGATCCGCAAGTACCGCTCGGCCTGCCGGACCTGCTCTTCCAGGCCGGGCGTGTGGTGCGACGGGTGCCGGCGCAGCTGTTCGCGCAGCGACGCCAGCTCCGGGTCATGGAAAGCTTCGTAGGCGCCGTCGGAGTCACCGCGGCCGCCGCGATGCCGGGCCGGGACGGTCAGCCCGGCGGCAGCCGATCGCAGCGCCGACGCCAGATCGCGCCGGACCCGCGGCTGACGGTGTTCGACCCGTTTGGGCAGTGACATCGAACCGACGCGTGCGGAGGAACCCGAATAGTCGGCCGACGAAATCCTGCCCGCCCAACGGTTTTCGGTGAGCACCAGCGGTCGCGGGTCGGAGCTATCGCGCGCGGATTCCAGCACCACGGCCAGACCACCGCGCCGGCCGTGGGTGATGTTGATGATGTCGCCCCGGCGCAGCGCGGCCAGCGCGTCGCTGGCGGCCTGGCGTCGCTGCAGTCGGGACGCGCGGGACTGCGCGCGCTCCATCTCGGTTATGCGGGCGCGCATCCGGGCGTATTCGAGGATCGGGGCCTTGCGTCCGCCTATCTCGCCGGCGATCTCGTCGAGCAACCCGGCGCCCCGCTCGATGCCGCGAACCAGCCCGACCACCGAACGGTCGGCCTGATACTGCGCGAATGACTGCTCCAACAACCGATGCGCCTGCTCGGGCCCCATCTGCTGGACCAGGTTGATGGTCATGTTGTACGACGGGGCGAACGAGCTGCGCAGCGGGAAGGTGCGGGTGGAGGCCAGCCCGGCCACCGCGGACGGCTCGGTGGTTTCCTCGGTGGGATTCCACAGCACCACCGCGTGGCCCTCGACGTCGATGCCGCGCCGCCCGGCGCGCCCGGTGAGCTGCGTGTACTCCCCCGGTGTCAGCGGCACGTGCTGTTCGCCGTTGAACTTCACCAACCGCTCGAGAACCACCGTGCGTGCGGGCATGTTGATCCCGAGCGCCAGGGTCTCGGTGGCGAACACCGCTCGGACGAGTCCGGCGGTGAACAGCTCTTCGACCGTGTGGCGGAAGACGGGCAGCATGCCGGCGTGGTGGGCCGCCAAGCCGCGCAGCAATCCCTCGCGCCATTCGTAGTAGCCGAGCACGCTCAGGTCGGCGTCGGCGAGATCGCCGCACCGGTGCTCGATCACCTCGGCAATCTGTGCGCGCTCCTCCTGGGTGGTCAACTGCAGGGATGAGCGCAGGCATTGCTGGACGGCGGCGTCGCAGCCGGCCCGGGAGAACACGAACGTGATCGCGGGCAGCAGTCCCTCGGCGTCCAAACTGGCAATCACGTCCGGCCGCGACGGCGTCCGGTAGAAGCGGGGACGCGACGACCGCCCCGCGTTGCCCCGGCGCCGGGGCTGCCAGTCGGTCATGCGGTCCGCCTCGCGGCGGTGCGCGATGTGGCGCAGCAGTTCGGGATTGACGCGCGGCTGACGATCGGCGGCCGGCTGGTGGTTGTCGTAATCGAACAGGTCCAGCAGGCGCTTGCCCACCAAGACGTGTTGCCACAGCGGAACCGGCCGGTGCTCGTCGACGACCACCGTCGTGTCGCCGCGCACGGTCTGGATCCAGCCGCCGAATTCCTCGGCGTTGCTCACCGTCGCCGAGAGGCTGACCACCCGGACCTCGTCGGGCAGGTGCAGGATCACCTCCTCCCACACCGGACCCCGCATCCGGTCGGCGAGGAAATGCACCTCATCCATCACCACATACGAAAGTCCATGCAGCGCAGGCGAATCCGCGTAGAGCATGTTGCGCAGCACCTCGGTGGTCATGACCACCACGGGCGCGTCGGCGTTGACGGACATGTCGCCCGTGAGCAGGCCGATGCGGTCGCGGCCGTAGCGCGCCGTGAGGTCGGTGTGCTTCTGGTTGCTCAGCGCTTTGAGCGGCGTGGTGTAGAAACACTTGCCGCCCGACGCCAGCGCCAGGTGCACGGCGAATTCGCCGACCACCGTCTTGCCCGCGCCGGTCGGCGCACACACCAGCACGCCGTGGCCCCGTTCGAGCGCCGCGCATGCCCGACGCTGGAAGCCGTCGAGCGCGAAGGGAAGTTCGGTGGTGAACCTGGTGAGCTCAACAAGCTCGGCGACGTCCTGAGGCGGCGACGGATCAGGTGACATCGTCGTGTTGCCCGGCGGTGAACGACGGCTCCGGTATCGCGGTGGGCGGTTCGATGACGGACGCTTCGTCGTCGGGAATCACGGCCTGGGCTTCACGCTTGGCCTTCCGTCGGTCGTGCAGCCGGGAGATCTGGATGGCGAACTCCAAGAGGACCGACAACGCCAACCCGAGCGCGGTCATCGAAAACGGGTCGGATCCGGGGGTGAAGATCGCCGCGAACGCGAACATCGCGAAGATCAGTCCGCGCCGCCACGCCTTGAGCCGCTCGTAGGGCAGGATGCCGATGGCGTTCAACATGACGATGAGCAGCGGAAATTCGAAGCTGACGCCGAAAACTATGAGCAGGTTGATCAGGAAGCCGAAATACCGGTCGCCGGACAGCGCGGTCACCTGTACGTCGCTGCCGACGGTCAGCAGGAAGCCCAGCGCCTTGGCCAGCACGAAGTAGGCCAGCACCGCGCCGACGACGAACAGCACCACGGCGGGGATCACGAACGCGACCGCGAAGCGGCGTTCCTTCCGATACAACCCGGGGGTGATGAACGCCCACAGCTGGTAGAACCACACCGGGCAAGCGAGCACCACTCCCGCGGTCAGCCCGACCTTGAGTCGCAGCATGAACTGGTCGAACGGCGCGGTGGCCAGCAGCCGGCACTGGCCGTTAGGGCTGATCTCGGCGCGCGCCGACCGGGGCAGCGAACAGTAGGGATGGCGCAGCCACTCGCCGAGGCTTTCCAGCCCGAAGATCGAATGCGAGTACCAGACGAACCCGAAGATCGTGGTCAGCAGGATGGCGGCCAGGGAGATCAGCAGCCGCGTGCGCAGCTCGGTCAGATGGTCGACCAGCGACATGGTCGCATCCGGGTTGGTTCGGCTGCGCCGGTTACGAGGGTTGAGGCGCCTCAGCAGGCCGGAAGTGCGCGCTGAAACCTTGAAGACTTTCACGATGCTCGGTCAGTGGCGCTCGGGCAGCGCGACGGCGATGGCGGCTACGCCGGACGTGCTTCGCTGTGCCCCTGCTCGCTGGGCGCCGGCGCGTCGACCCGCTGCGACTGCACGGGCGTGGGGTTCGCCGCGGAGGCCTCGCTTTGGCTTGCGGTGTTCGTTCCCAGGGCCGACGTTTCCGCTTTGTTCTCCGTCTGCATTTCGCGGATCTCGGACTTGAAGATCCGCATCGACTTGCCCAACGAACGCGCCGCATCGGGGAGCTTCTTGGCACCGAACAGCAAGATCACCACGACCGCGAGGATCGCCCAGTGCCACGGACTAAGACTGCCCACTTTGATTACCTCCAGACGTTCCCCCGATGCTACCGCAGTGGCGCCGTGCAGTGCCGGGCGCGCGCCGCCCCACGCCCCATTTCGCCTGGACTTTTATCAGCTCAGGGCTTCATACGCCGTCACGGCGGCCGTCGCGGCATCCCGTATCCGCTGCGCCAGGGACGCAGGTTGTAGCACCTGAACATCGTGCCCGAAGCCCAGCACCAGGCGCGTCATCCAATCTTCGGAGGCGTACGTCATCACCGCCTCGCAGGATCCGTCGGGCAATTCGCGCACGTCGCGCATCGGGTAGTACTCGAACATCCAGGACGCCGCGGGCGCCACCCGCAGCCTGGCCGACGGCAGCGACGGATCGCCGTCGAACAGCGACGTGTCCGGCGGCGCATGCAGCGCCGGCTCCGGCGGGGCGGCCGGCTCGTCGAGCTCGGTGGCGTCCACGATCCGGTCGAAGCGGAACAACCGCACGCCCTCGGCCTCGCGCGACCAGCCCTCCAGGTAGCTGTGGCCGCCGATCAGCAGGACCCGGATGGGGTCGACGACCCGGCTGGTCAGGGTGTCGTGCGAGGCGGAGTAGTAGTCGATGGCCAGCGCGTGCCTGGACTGGACGGCCGCGCGCACCGCGGCGGCGGCCCGGTTCTCCACCGGTGCGGGCTCGTCGACGGCCGACGCCGCCGTTGAGGCGTCCTGCCCGACGGCCCCCGCGGCATCCTCGATCTTGGCGATGGCGCTGCGCGCGGCTTCCGGGTCGACGACTCCGGGGATGTCGGCCAGCGCCCGCAACGCCACCAGCAGGCCGGTGGCCTCGGGCGAGGTGAGCTTGAGCGGGCGGTCGATCCCCGCGGAGAACGTCACCTCGATGGTGTCCCCGGAGAACTCGAAATCGATGAGGTCGCCCGGAAAGTAACCGGGCAGACCGCACATCCACAGCTGGTTGAGGTCTTCTTCCAGCTGCTTGGCCGATACCCCGAGGTCGGCAGCGGCCTTGACCCGGGTCACCCGGGGATTGGCCTGGAAATACGGCACCATGTTCAGCAGCCGGATCAGGCGGGTGGAGATCGGAGTCATTGGCGCCACTCCTCTCCCCCGCAAGCGGGAGGTGCCCCCACATCCCTGCGCTCTGCATCGTCGCTGGCGCGCGTCATGCGGACACTCCGCCGCGGCCGGGCGGTTGTCCGGCGGTGACCGCGTCCGCGCCGGCATGCGCGCGCAGCCGGGCGAGCACGTCGTCGCGCAACGACTGTGGCTCGAGCACCAGAGCGTCGGCGCCGTACCCGGCGATGTCACGTGCCAGCTGGTCGGCGAAGGAGATGTCGAGTTCGATCACCTCGCCGTCGCGACCCCCGAGTTGGCGCGCGTCCACGCGCCTGCCGGCGCGCCGCAGTGCCGTGGCCCGACCGTCGGCCACCCATACTCTCGCCTGCCCGACGGTCGGCGTCGCCGAAACCTCGGTGACGGTCTGGGCCACGATCTTGCGCAGGTCAACGTCTTTCGGCACGGCGACGGCGCCCGGCGGACCGATCGGCGTGACCTCCGAACCGATCCGGGAGAGCCGGAAGGTGCGGGTGGCGTCGCGATCGCGGTCGTGGCCCACTAAATACCAGCGGCCCTTCTCGGTGACCACGCCCCAGGGCTCGACGGTGCGGATGGCGTACGGCTCGGCTCGCGACGGCCGGTGCGGAAACTGCACCGCCTGCCGGGAGTCGATGGCGGACAACAGGATTCCGAGGACGTCTTCCGAGCCGCGCAGGCCCGGAACTCCGGCCGGCGACGCGATGGCGACCGGAGCGTCCGGATCGACGTCGACCCCGGCCGCGCGCAGTTTGAGCAACGCGCCCTGGGTCGCGGTGATGAGTTCGGGCGACTCCCACAGCTGTGTCGCCACGGCTACCGCGGCGGCCTCGTCGGCGGTCAGGTCGACCGGTGCGAGCGAGTAGGCGTCGCGGTTGATCCGGTAGCCCTCGGTGGGGTCCCAGGCCGACGCGCGGCCGACCTCGAGCGGGATGCCGAGGTCGCGCAGCTCGTTCTTGTCCCGCTCGAACATGCGGGAGAAGGCCTCGGCGCTGGGGCTGTCCGAATAACCCGCCACGCTCGACCTGATCTTCTCCGCCGAGATGTAGCCGCGGGTGGACAGCAGGGCGATGACCAGATTTACCAGCCGCTCGACTTTTGACGTCGCCATCGGCTCCAGATTATTCGATGCACCTCGCCTGGCGCTTCCACCGGCCCTCCGCGTCGCGCTAGTTGCTGCCGGCGCTTGGGCGTCGAGTCGAAGAAGACGAGCCGACGCGCGGCTACATGCTCGCGATCAGGCGTTTGACCCGCTCGTCGACGGCCCGGAAGGGGTCCTTGCACAACACGGTGCGCTGAGCCTGGTCGTTGAGCTTGAGGTGCACCCAGTCGACGGTGAAGTCGCGGCCCGCGGCCTGGGCCGCGCTGATGAACTCCCCACGCAGCCGCGCCCGGGTGGTCTGCGGCGGGTTGTCGACCGCCTCGGCGATGTCCTCGTCGGTGGTGACCCGCGCGGCCAGGCCTTTGCGCTGCAGCAGGTCGAAGACACCGCGCCCGCGCTTGATGTCGTGGTAGGCCAGGTCCAGCTGGGCGATCTTCGGGTCGGACAGCTCCATGCTGTAGCGGTCCTGGTAGCGCTGGAAGAGCTTGCGCTTGATCACCCAGTCGATCTCGGTGTCGACTTTGGCGAAGTCCTGGCTCTCGACCGCATCGAGCTGGCGGCCCCACAGGTCGACGATCTGCTCGATCTGGGCGTTGGGTTCCCGGGTCTGCAGGTGCTCGACGGCGCGGCTGTAGTACTCGCGCTGGATGTCGAGCGCGCTGGCCTGACGTCCGCCCGCCAGCCGCACCGGCCGGCGGCCGGTGGTGTCGTGGCTGACCTCGCGAATGGCGCGGATGGGGTTGTCCAGCGAGAAGTCCCGGAACGGAACGCCGGCCTCGATCATCTCCAACACCAGCGCGGCGGTGCCGACCTTGAGCATGGTGGTGGTCTCGCACATGTTGGAGTCACCGACGATCACGTGCAGGCGCCGGTACTTCTCGGCGTCGGCGTGCGGCTCGTCGCGGGTGTTGATGATCGGCCGGCTGCGAGTCGTGGCCGAGGAGACGCCCTCCCAAATGTGCTCGGCGCGTTGGGAAAGGCAGAACGTCGCGGCCTTCGGGGTCTGCAGCACCTTGCCTGCGCCGCAGATCAACTGGCGGGTGACCAGGAAGGGGAGCAAAACGTCCGAGATCCGGGAGAACTCGCCGGCGCGCACGATCAGGTAGTTCTCGTGGCAGCCGTAGGAGTTGCCCGCCGAGTCGGTGTTGTTCTTGAACAGGTAGATGTCGCCGCCGATGCCCTCGTCGGCCAGGCGCTGTTCGGCGTCGACCAACAGGTCTTCCAGCACCCATTCCCCGGCGCGGTCGTGGGTGACCAGCTGCACCAGGCTGTCGCATTCGGCGGTGGCGTACTCCGGGTGGCTTCCGACGTCGAGGTACAGCCGGGCGCCGTTGCGCAGGAAGACGTTGGAGCTTCGGCCCCAAGACACGACGCGGCGGAACAGGTAGCGGGCCACCTCGTCCGGGCTGAGCCGACGATGGCCGTGGAATGTGCAGGTGACCCCGAACTCGGTCTCGATGCCCATGATTCGCCTCTGCACGTAATCGAGGGTACTGGTTGTCCGACCTGGACGGTGAGCATGCCGCGCGGATCGCTTCGACGAACTGTTTCATCGACCTGCCGGGTGGCCACGCGGGGCGGCCGTACCGGTGGATCGACCCGTCCCGGCGCGGCGCGTCCTCGCTGGCTCACCAGCACCTTTCGGACCATAAGCCCTTAGGGAAAGCCGCGCCGCCGTCCGGGCTTAGTCGGAGGGCGCTCCGTTGGAATCGGACGGCTCACCGTCGCCGCCCGAGCCGTTGGAGTCGAGCTCGCGCAGCAAATTCTCCAGCGTGGCGCGATTGATCCGCCGGAAGGCCCGTCGCGGCCGGTTGACATCCAGGATGGCGACCTCCAGGCTGCCCACCTCGAGCGTGGACTGGTCGCCATTCGAGGCCTCGCTACCGGCCCGCAGCGCTTTCACGGCGATGCGCGTGGCCTCACGCAGATCGGCGTTCTCGGCGTAGGACTCCTTGAGCGCCGTGGTGATCGGTTCGGTGGTCCCACCCATCACGACGAAATGGGGCTCGTCGGCGATCGATCCGTCATAGGTGATCCGGTACAGCTCAGGCGGTTTGGTCTCGCCGTAGTGCGCGACCTCGGCAACACACAATTCCACCTCGTAGGGCTTGGCCTGCTCGGTGAAGATGGTGCCCAGGGTCTGGGCATAAACGTTGGCCAGCTGGCGGCCCGTGACGTCGCGACGGTCATAGGCGTAGCCCCGGGTGTCGGCGAATTGAATTCCCCCCCGGCGCAGGTTGTCGAATTCGTTGAACTTACCGGCAGCCGCGAAGCCGACTCGATCGTAGAGTTCGCTGATCTTCTGCAACGACCGTGACGGATTCTCCGCGACGAAGAGCACACCACCGGCGTAGACCAGGGCGACCACACTCTTGCCACGCGCGATGCCCTTACGCGCGAGCTCGCTGCGTTCGCGCATCGCCTGCTCGGGCGAGATGAAATACGGGAAGCTCACTTCTCACCACCATCGGGGCCGAAAGTGTCAGCGCGCGAACGGCTTTGGATTACCTCGCGGGCCAATTCGGCGATGCGGCTCTCCGGCACTTCGAGCGCTCCGTCGGCACCGATGGTGACCGCGGTGGGGTAAATGCCTCGCACCAGATCCGGTCCGCCGGTGGCGGAGTCGTCATCGGCCGCGTCGTAGAGCGCCTCGATCGCGACACGCACCGCTGAATCGGCGTCGGTGACCTGCGAGTACAACTTCTTCATCGACGACTTGGCGAAGATCGAGCCCGACCCCACCGACTGGTAGCCCTCCTCTTCCAGGTTCCAGCCACCGGCGGCATCGAACGACACGATGCGGCCGGCGCCCTCGGGGTCGGGCGCATCGATGTCGTAGCCCACCAACAGCGGCAAGGCGATCAGACCCTGCATCGCGGCCGCCAGATTGCCGCGGACCATGATCGCCAGCCGGTTCACCTTGCCGGCGAACGTGAGCGGCACGCCTTCGAGTTTCTCGTAGTGCTCGAGTTCCACCGCGTACAGACGGGCGAACTCCACGGCGATGGCGGCGGTACCGGCGATGCCGGTGGCGGTGTAGTCGTCGGTGATGTACACCTTCTTGACATCGCGCCCGGCGATCATGTTGCCCTGCGTTGAGCGCCGATCGCCGGCCAGCACCACGCCGCCGGGGTACTTCAGCGCGACGATCGTGGTGCCGTGCGGCAACTGGCCCGTGGCGGCATCCGATTGCGAGCCGGACAGGCTTGCCGGCAGCAATTCCGGCGCGTGTCGTCGCAACAGGTCAGCAAACGACGAGAGGTCTATCGCGGTATTGCCCGGCAGTGCGGGGCCCGGAAGTGCGGAGTTGGTGGACAGGCGATTTGAGAAAGGCCAGGTCACTGTCCGCCCTTTTGGACATACGCGCGAACGAAGTCCTCGGCGTTTTCCTCGAGGACGTCGTCGATCTCGTCGAGCAGATCGTCGGTGTCCTCGGCTAGCTTCTCCCGGCGCTCTTGGCCCGCGGCCGTGCTGCTGGCGATGTCGTCTTCGTCGCCGCCACCACCGCCACGCTTGGTCTGCTCCTGAGCCATCGCCGCCTCCTGCGTTGTGTGGGCCCTTTGAATGGCTTACTCACCGATCAAGCCACACTGCCCGTTCGTCCTGCCTAGCCTACCGGTCGACCCCGACGATCCTGCGGTTAACCGGCATCTAGCTGGTGAGTTGTTCGACCAGCTCGGCGGCGCTGTCCACGGAGTCCAGCAGCGCCCCGACGTGCGCCTTGCTACCGCGCAGGGGCTCCAGCGTCGGGATGCGGACCAGAGAATCGCCGCCCAGGTCGAAAATCACCGAGTCCCAGCTGGCCGCGGCGATGTCGGCGCCGAACCTGCGCAGGCATTCGCCGCGGAAGTACGCCCGGGTGTCCGTCGGAGGTTTGTCCACCGCCTCGAGCACCTGGTGCTCGGTCACCAAACGCTTCATCGAACCGCGCGCGACGAGCCGGTTGTACAGGCCCTTGTCCAGCCGGACGTCGGAATATTGCAGGTCCACCAGATGCAGCCGCGGCGCCGACCAGCTCAGGTTTTCGCGCTGCCGAAATCCTTCGAGCAGGCGCAGTTTGGCCGGCCAGTCGAGTATTTCGGCGCATTCCATCGGGTCGCGCTCGAGTTGGTCGAGCACGTGCGCCCAGGTCTCGACGACATCGGACGCGCGCGGGTCGGGGTCGCGGCTGTCGACCAGCTTGGCCACCCGATCGAGGTAAACCCGTTGCAGCGCAAGCCCGGTCAGCTCGCGGCCGTCGGCCAGCGCCACCGCGGCGCGCAGCGAAGGGTCGCGGCTGATCGCGTGGACCGCGTGCACCGGCCGCGCCAGCGCCAGGTCGCTCAGATCGATCCCGTGCGCCGGGCCATCTTCGATCAGGTCCAGCACCAGCGCCGTGGTGCCCAGCTTCAGATACGTCGACGTCTCGGCCAGGTTGGCGTCGCCGATGATCACGTGCAGCCGCCGGTACCGGTCGGCGTCGGCGTGTGGTTCGTCGCGCGTATTGATGATGCCGCGTTTGAGCGTGGTCTCCAGCCCGACCTCGACCTCGATGTAGTCCGAGCGCTGAGACAACTGAAAGCCGGGCTCGTCGCCGGAGGGCCCGATCCCGACCCGGCCGGAGCCGGTGACCACCTGCCGGGAGACCAGGAACGGGGTCAGCCCGGCGATGATCGCCGAGAACGGCGTCTGCCGCGACATCAGGTAGTTCTCGTGCGAGCCGTAGGACGCCCCCTTGCCGTCGACGTTGTTCTTGTAGAGCTGCAACTTTGCGGCGCCGGGCACGCTGGCGACGTGGCGCGCGGCGGCCTCCATCACCCGTTCACCGGCCTTGTCCCAGATCACCGCGTCGAGCGGGTCGGTGCACTCGGGCGCGGAGTATTCGGGGTGCGCGTGGTCGACGTAGAGCCGCGCGCCGTTGGTCAAGATCATGTTGGCGGCGCCGACCTCGTCGGCGTCGACCACCGGGGGCGGGCCGGCCGAGCGGCTCAGGTCGAAGCCGCGGGCATCCCGCAACGGCGATTCCACCTCGTAGTCCCATCGGGTGCGCTTGGCGCGCTGAATGCCCGCTGCGGCCGCGTACGCCAGAACCGCCTGCGTCGATGTGAGGATCGGATTGGCTGTCGGGTCCGATGGCGATGAGATGCCGTATTCGACCTCCGTCCCGATAATCCGTTGCATGGACTAAGCGTAGGCCGCGAGACGAAGCGGCCCGCGCGGCGGGGCGCGGGCGGGCCGGCCCAGCGCGTCCGCGGCCACGCGGAATACCGTCCACGTTCCGCGACCCGTTGATCGAGAAGCTGGACACGACTTGCTGGCGTTCATCGCTGTCACTGCGCCGCCGGGTGACCGTCCGCCGTGTTGACGGCACCGATGCCAGTGATTAATTTCACCCTGTGCCCGCCCCCGAATCCGGCCGCGCCGTCGGTAAGCACGCACTCGACCTGTTCGGGAAGCGATACGGCGAGGTGCTGCTCGTAACACCCGGCGAGGCGGGTCCGCAAGCGACGGTGTACAACAGCTTCCCGCTCAACGACTGTCCCCAGGAGCTGTGGTCGGCGCTGGACGCGCACGCCATCGCCACCGAACACGGGGCGGCCGCGGCCCTGCTCAACGGTCCCCGGTATTGGCTGATGAACGCCATCGAGAAAACCGCCCAGGGCCCGCAGATCACCAAATCCTTCGGCGGGATCGAAATGATCCAGCAGGCCACCGTCCTGTTGTCGTCGATGAACCCCGCGCCCTACATCCCCAACACGGTCAACCGCCGCACGGTATTCGTCTTCAACGCCGGCCAAGAGGTGTATGAACTCATCGATCCGCAGGGTCAGCACTGGATCATGCAAACCTGGAGCCAGGTCGCCGATGGCACCTTGTCGCGGGCCGACCTACCGGGCCTTGCCGATCGGCTCGACCTGCCGGCCGGATGGGCCTACCAACCGCGCGTGCTCACCGACGAACTGCGGGTGGATACGACGCAGCGCCCCGCCCACGTGTTACAGGACAACCTGACCAACAGCTATTCGCTGGTGGCCAACTGACTTTCGGGCCAACTCTTGGGCCAACTTGCCCGCCAAGCCGCCACGAGACTTAAACCGTTGCGCCGCCACCCGGCGTGTCGTGTGCGTGGTTTAAGTGTCGCGGCGGCGCCTCAAAGCACCACGGCGCCTTCAGGCACCAAAGCACCAGGGCGCCTAGGCACCTACAGGTACTGACCCAGGTTGGATTCGGTGTCGATGGCCCGCGATGCGCTCGAGCTCTTGCCGGTGACCAGGGTGCGGATGTAAACGATCCGCTCACCCTTCTTGCCCGAAATCCGCGCCCAGTCGTCGGGGTTGGTGGTGTTGGGCAGGTCCTCGTTCTCGGCGAACTCGTCGACGATCGAATCCAGCAGGTGCTGGATACGCAGACCGGGCTGCCCGGTCTCCAGCACGGACTTGATCGCGTTCTTCTTCGCGCGGTCGACGACGTTCTGAATCATCGCCCCGGAGTTGAAGTCTTTGAAGTACATGACTTCCTTGTCACCGTTGGCGTAGGTGACCTCCAAGAACCGGTTGTCGTCGATCTCGGCGTACATCCGCTCGACGACCTTTTCGATCATCGCCTTGATGCATGCCGAGCGGTCGCCGTCGAACTCGGCGAGGTCGTCCGCATGCAGCGGCAGCGACTCGATCAGGTACTTCGAGAAGATGTCTTGCGCCGCTTCGGCATCCGGCCGCTCGATCTTGATCTTCACGTCTAGACGTCCCGGCCGCAGGATGGCGGGGTCGATCATGTCCTCGCGGTTGGAGGCGCCGATCACGATGACGTTCTCGAGCCCCTCCACGCCGTCGATCTCACTGAGCAGCTGCGGAACCACGGTCGTCTCGACGTCCGAGGACACCCCGGTGCCACGGGTGCGGAAGATCGAGTCCATTTCGTCGAAGAACACGATCACCGGTGTGCCTTCCGACGCCTTCTCACGGGCGCGCTGGAAGATCAGCCGGATGTGCCGTTCGGTCTCGCCGACGAACTTGTTGAGCAGCTCCGGCCCCTTGATGTTCAAGAAGTAGGACTTGGCCTCGCGGGCGTCGTCGCCGCGCACCTCGGCCATCTTCTTGGCCAGCGAGTTGGCAACGGCCTTGGCGATCAGCGTCTTACCGCAGCCGGGCGGACCGTAGAGCAGCACACCTTTGGGTGGGCGCAGCGCGTACTCGCGGTACAGCTCCTTGTGCAGGAACGGCAGCTCCACCGCGTCGCGAATCTGCTCGATCTGGCGAGTGAGTCCACCGATGTCCAGGTAGCTGACATCGGGCACCTCTTCCAGCACCAGATCCTCGACCTCGGCCTTGGGGATGCGCTCGAAGGCATACCCGGCCTTGGTGTCGACCAGCAACGAGTCGCCGGGGCGCAGCTTGCGCGGCCGGGTGTCGTCGTTGAGGGCGTCGGGGTGGCCATCCGGCAGGTTCTCGGCAACCAGCGGCTCGGCGAGCCACACGATGCGTTCCTCGTCGGCATGCCCGACGACCAGGGCCCGGTGCCCGTCGCCCAAGAGCTCACGCAGTGTGGAGATCTCGCCGACGGATTCGAACGTGCCGGCTTCCACGACCGTCAGCGCCTCGTTGAGGCGCACCGTCTGACCCTTGCGCAGCAACGGGACTTCAATGTTCGGCGAGCAGGTCAGCCGCATCTTGCGACCAGACGTGAACACGTCGACGGTGTCGTCCTCGTGGGTGGCGAGCAAAACGCCGTAGCCGCTGGGCGGCTGCCCCAACCGATCGACTTCCTCACGCAGCGCCAGCAGTTGCTGGCGGGCCTCTTTGAGGGTCTCCATCAACTTCGAGTTCCGCGACGCAAGGGAGTCAATGCGCGCTTCCAGCTGATGGACATCGCGCGCGGAGCGGGCGCCGCCGTGCGAGCCGACCGTCTGCTCGAGCTGCTCGCGCAACATCGCGGCCTCGCGACGTAGCTGCTCCAACTCGGCCTCGTCGCCGCTGGACCCGTCTGATCCGTGGGGGGATCCAAAAGCTTCAGAACGCTCTGAGCTACCCATCTTGCGCTCCTTTCCCACACCGAAATGGCGCGGCGGATACTTCAAAGCTACCGGCCATTGCCGACTCATGTACGTAGTCAAATACCCACGAAAAGTTAAGATTTTCGTCACGCTGGTAATCTCGGCCACTAATCGTGATGATCGAAAGGGCCCGCGTGACCGGAAAAAGCCTCGCCACCGGCTCGGCCCGCGTCGCCGCCGTAGCCCCCGCCGCCGGTGTGACTTCAGTTTTCCCCATCGGACCGACCTTAGCGATCTTCGTCCTCCACGAAGCGGCCAGAGCCGCCTAGCCGGCCGACCGAGTGGATGAACCGGCAACTGTGCGTAGCGCTGAGCGCCGCCACCGCCCTGGCGGCGGCCGGCATCGCGGCATGTTCGTCGCCTCACCCGAAGACTGAATCGCCGGCCACCTCGTCGTTGCCACCTGCCTCGTCGAGCCAGGTGGCCGCGCCGGTCACGGCTCCCCTGCCGCCGCCCGAAGCCCTGACCGACGTGCTCACCCGGCTCGCCGACCCGAACGTTCCGGGCGCGAGCAAGGTGAACCTGGTGGAAGGTGCGACGCCCGAAAGCGCGGCCACCCTGGACAAGTTCACCGGCGCGCTGCGCGACAACGGATATCTACCAATGACCTTCAACGCAAACGACATCGCGTGGTCGGACAAGAATCCGTCGAACGTGAAGGCCACCGTCGCCGTTCACACCGCTCAGGCCAACAACCCGAACTTCACCTTCCCAATGGAGTTCGCTCCGTTCCAGGGCGGTTGGCAGCTATCGCGGCACACCGCCGAAATGCTGTTGGCCTTGGGGAAGTCGGCGACGGCTCCGACTACGGCCACTCCCGCGCCCGCGCCTCCCCCCGGCCCGCCCCCCGCGCCGCCACCACCCGAGCCCGCGCCGGCACCGGCCCCGCCGGCACCACCACCACCGCCACCGCCACCCGCTCCGCCGCCGCCACCCGCTCCGCCCCCCGCGCCGGCACCGGCTCCCGAGCCGGCCCCCGCTCCGGAGCCCGCGCCCGATCAGCAAAACCCGCCGGGTTGACCCGCGGCATGTGGATCGGCTGGCTCGAGTTCGATGTCTTGCTCGGCGACGTTCGATCACTCAAACAAAAGCGGTCGGTCATCCGCCCCGTCGTCGCGGAGTTGCAGCGCAAGTTCAGCGTCTCGGCGGCCGAGACGGGTTCGCACGAGCTGTACCGGCGAGCGGGCATTGGCGTCGCCACGGTCTCCGGCGACCGAGGCCATGCCGTCGACGTCCTGGACGCGGCCGAACGATTGGTGGCCGCGCATCCCGAGTTCGAGCTGCTGTCGGTGCGACGCTCCCTGGTGCGCAGCGAGGATCTCGCCTAGCCGATGGCGACGACCCGCTGCGCCCGGCCACGCCGCGCTTGCGATCGCCGCTAGCTCCGATGGCGACGACCCGCTGCGCCCGGCCACGCCGCGCTTGCGATCGCCGCTAGCTCCGATGGCGACGACCCGCTGCGCCCGGCCACGCCGCGCTTGCGATCGCCGCTAGCCGTCGCGGCCCTCCCGCTTGCGGCCCAACGGCACGGGAGCGACGACGCCGGGCGCGAGCCGTCGCGTGAAGATCAGGAAGGCCGTGTGTCCCCGCATCGAATGCTGGGGCCGGACCGCGAGACCGACGACGTTCCAACCGCGTTGCAGCGTCTCCCAGGACCGGGGCTCCGTCCAGCACTGCTGCGCCCGCAGCGCCTCGACCGCGCGCGACAGCTGGGTGACGGTGGCTACGTAAATAATCAGTACGCCGCCCGGGATCAACAGGCGGGCGACCGACTCCAGCACCTCCCACGGCGCGAGCATGTCGAGCACGGCCCGGTCGAAGGAGCCGTCCGGCAGTTCGGAGTCGGAGACGTCGCTGATGATCAGTTCCCAATTGGCGGGCGCCCAGCCGCCATGAAACACCGCCACGTTGCGCTCGGCGTGCTCGGCGTGATCGGCGCGTTGTTCATAGGAGGTCACCCGGCCTTCCGGCCCGACCGCGCGCAGCAGCGAACAGGTCAGCGCGCCGGAGCCGGCGCCGGCCTCCAACACCCGCGCGCCCGGGAAGATGTCGCCCTCGTGCACGATCTGTGCGGCGTCCTTGGGGTAGATCACCTGGGGTCCGCGCGGCATCGACATGACGTAGTCGATCAGCAGGGGCCGCATCACCAGGTACACGGCGTTGTTGCTGGACTTGATCACGCTGCCCTGCTCCAGCCCGATCAGCGCGTCGTGCGGAATCGACCCGCGATGCGTATGAAACTCCGCGCCCGCGGTGAGCACCACCGTGTAATGCCGACCCTTGGCGTCGGTGAGCTGGACACGCTCGCCCTCGGTGAACGGGCCGGTTACGGACACGCGGTCCAGCGTGCCAGCCGACTCGCCGCCGCAGGTGCTTGGGGGTTGTCGGCGCCCGGTCCTAGGCTTCCGACATGATGGTCCAGCCGGAGGCGCCCCAGCCGGAGATGCGCCCGGCGGGGCAGGTGTACCGCCCGGCCCTGTCGCCGTCGCGTGCGGCCGACTTCAAGCAGTGCCCGCTGCTGTACCGGTTCCGGGCCATCGACCGGTTGCCCGAGGCGCCGTCGACCGCGCAGCTGCGCGGGTCCCTGGTCCACGCCGCCCTGCAGCAGCTTTACGGCCTGCCGGCCGAGCACCGTGGCCCCGGCACCGCGATGTCACTGGTGGAGCCGGCTTGGGAGCAGATCGTCGCCGCTACACCCGGGGTGACCGCCGAGCTGGATCCGGCGCAGCGCACCCAGCTGTTGGCCGAGGCGCAGGCGCTGCTCGCCGGGTATTACCGGCTCGAGGACCCCACCCGCTTCAACCCGGAGTGCTGCGAACAGCGAGTGGAGGTAGAGCTCGCGGACGGCACGCTGTTGCGTGGCTTCATCGACCGGATCGACGTCGCCGCCACCGGCGAGCTTCGTGTGGTCGACTACAAGACCGGCAAGGCGCCGCCGGAAGCACGCGCCCTGGCCGAGTTCAAGGCGATGTTCCAAATGAAGTTCTATGCGGTGGCGCTGTTGCGGTCGCGAGGTGTGCAGCCCACCCGGCTGCGGCTCATCTATCTGGCCGACGGCCAGGTGCTGGACTACACGCCGGACCACGACGAGCTGCTGCGGTTCGAGAAGACGCTGATGGCGATCTGGCGGGCGATCCAATCGGCCGGGCAGACGGGCGATTTCCGTCCCACCCAGTCGCGGTTGTGCGACTGGTGTCCCCATCGGCAGCACTGCCCGCTGTTCGGCGGAACCCCACCGCCGTACCCGGGTTGGCCGGAATCTCTTGCCGCGCAGACGAATTCGCACGCTAGCGAGCCGGCGGCCTAAACGACCGGCTAGGCCGCAGTCCCGATCGCCCCTAATCGAGCGGCGAGAGGTCTTGCAGCATCGTGGGAATCAGCTCGCTGACCGTCGGATGGATGTGCATCGTGCGCGACAGCGTGGTGTAGGGCGTTTTGGCCGACATCACGTCCAAAATGCCGTGGATGGCCTCGTCCCCGCCGACCCCGAGGATCGCGGCCCCCAGAATCTCGTGGGTGTCTGCGTCCACCACGACTTTCATGAAGCCTTGTGTCTCACCCTTTTCCACCGCCCGGCCGACTTTGGTCATCGGCCGCTTGCCGACCAGCGCCTTGCGCCCCGATGAACGCACCTGATCGGCGGTCATGCCGGCGCGCCCCAGCGGCGGATCGATGTAGAGCGCGTAGGTGGTGATGCGGTCGCTAACCAGGCGGGGGTCGTCGTCCAGCAGATTGGCGGCGACGATCTCGAAGTCGTTGTAGGAGGTGTGGGTGAACGCGCCCTTCCCATTGCAGTCACCCATCGCCCAGATGTGATCGACGCTCGTCTTGAGGCGGTCGTCGACCACGATGAAGCCGCGGGCGTCGGTCTGCACGCCGGCGGCTTCCAGGCCCAGGTCGTCGGTGTTCGGTCGCCGGCCCACCGCGAGCAGCAGGTGGCTTCCTTCGACGGGGGCGGCACCCGCGCGAGGAGTCAGCTCGAACCCGTTGCCGGTCTTGGTTATTCGCACGTCGTCGGCACCGACGATGATATCGATGCCTTCGGCACGCAGGATGTCTGCGACGGAGGCCGAGACATCCTCGTCCTCGCGCGACGCCAATCGCGGCCCCCGTTCGACGACGGTCACCCGGGCCCCGAACCGCCGGTACATCTGCGCAAACTCCAGCGCGATGTAACTACCGCCGAGTATGACGAGATGTGTTGGCACCGTGTCGAGTTCGAGAACCGATACGTTGGTCAGGAAGTCGACGTCGGACAAGCCCGGGATGTCGGGCACCACGGCACGCCCGCCGACATTGAGAAAGATGCGGTCGGCGCGCAGCACATCGTCACCGACCCGCATCGTATGCGGATCCTGGAAAACGGCGTGACCGCGAAACACGGTGCAGCCGTTCATTCCCTCGAGCCAATCCTCGACGCCCTTGCGGTCGCCGAGCATGATCTCGTCCTTGCGGGCCTTGACCTTCGCCATGTCGACGCTGACCGGTCCGGTCCCTACGCCGTAATCGGCACCGCGGCGCGCCAGATGCGCGGCATGCGCGGAGGCGACCAGCGTTTTGGTGGGGATGCACCCGGTGTTGACGCAGGTGCCGCCGATCAGCTTGCGCTCCACCACCGCCACGCGCTGCCCGGCTGCGGTCAGCCGGCCTGCCAACGGCGGGCCGGCCTGGCCGGCGCCAACGATGATCGCATCGAAATGTTCCGTCACTTAACCGCCGTCAGCAGGTACTCGGTCAGCAGGTGACCCGTCGCCGCGAGGATGGCGAACCCGCCCACGATCGCGACGGCGTCCTCCAGCAGCGCGATCGGCAGGTCCCTGCCGCCCGTCGCGGCGACCAGCCGTTTGCGCGCGTGGTAGCCGCCGAGGGTGCCCAGCACCCCACCGATGACGCCGGCGCCGAGCGCGGTAAATGTCCAGTGCGGCCAGGCGCCAAGGGCCGCGCCCGCGAGTCCGCCCGTGACGATCCGCGCCGCGAAGATCGGCGGCGCGGTGCGCGCCGGCGTCTTGGGCAGCTTGTCGTTGATCAGTTCGCCCACGGCGAGAACGGTGAAGATGATCACCGCGATGAGGCTGGCCATCCAGCCAGCCCACGTGCCGTGCAAATCGACCCAGCCGATGAAGGCGGCCCAGGCGACGACGGCGGGCGCGGTCAGCGAGCGCAGCCCGGCCACGACGCCAATCAGCAAAGCCAGCAAGACAAGAAGTGCGTGTGTCACGGAAGACCTTCCTGGGAGACGAACACCGGCGACGAATGCGGGGACGGCCCACACGCCAACCCGGGCTGTCCCCCGAGGCGGACGCTAACACAACCGCGGCTTGTGCACCGCGCGCGCAATCAGAACCTGCAAAACCTGATGTCGGACGCCAGGATCGCCTTGGCGCCGATGGCGGCCAACTCGTCCATGATCTCGTTGATGCCCCGACGGGGCACCAGCGCGCGGATGGCGACCCAGTCCGGGTCGGCCAGGGGTGCGATGGTGGGCGACTCCAGCCCCGGCGTGATCGCGGTGGCCTTGTCCTGCACCGAGCGGGGACAGTCGTAGTCGAGCATCAAATATTGCTGACCGAACACCACGCCCTGGATCCGCGCCACCAATTGATCGCGCGCAGCCTGCGTCCCCTGCTTGCTGGCCTGCTCGCTCTCGATCAGCACCGCTTCGGAATCGCAGAGCGGGTCGCCGAAGGCCACGAGGTTGTGCAGGCTCAGCGTGCGCCCGGAACCCACCACGTCGGCGATCGCGTCGGCGACCCCGAGTTGTATCGAAATCTCTACCGCACCGTCGAGCCTGATGACGGTTGCCTCAATACCACGGCCCGCCAAGTCCTTTCGGACCAGATTCGGGTACGCGGTAGCGATCCGCCTGCCGGCCAGATCGGCGATTTTCCAGTCGCGC
This sequence comes from Mycobacterium sp. NGS27, assembly GCF_059813005.1. Lineage (NCBI taxonomy): Bacteria > Bacillati > Actinomycetota > Actinomycetes > Mycobacteriales > Mycobacteriaceae > Mycobacterium > Mycobacterium sp. NGS27. The sequence continues at coordinate 642,146 of NZ_JCALDT010000001.1, read as the reverse complement.
CCCGCCGGTCCGGCGTAGCGAAAGCTCGATGATCCAAACCCCAGCGCCAAGCGTTCGCGCACCGGTGCGTCGGAATCGCCTACCAGATCCCGGCCGGTGATGCCGAAATCCAGTTCCCCCGAACCCACATAGATGGCAATGTCTTTGGGCCGCAGGAAGAAGAATTCAACCTGGTTGGCCGGATCGATGACGGTGAGGTCTTTGGAGTCGGTGCGGCGCCGGTAGCCCGCCTCCGCGAGGATCTCGCTGGCCGGTTCGCTCAGCGTGCCCTTGTTGGGCACCGCAACCCGCAACATGGTCACAGCTTCCGATACACGTCGTCGAGGGTCAGGCCGCGGGCGACCATCAACACCTGCGTCCAGTAGAGCAACTGGCTGATCTCTCCGGCCAGCGCGTCGTCGGATTCGTGTTCGGCGGCCAGCCACACTTCACCGGCCTCCTCGAGGATTTTCTTGCCCAGCCCGTGGACGCCACCGTCAAGTGCGGCGACCGTCGCGCTGCCGGCCGGCCGACTACGGGCACGCTCACCCAGTTCGGCGAACAGATCCTCGAACGTCTTCACGGCCAGCGATTGTTTCACGCGGTGGCTGGCGAAGTCACGGCGGTTTAGCCCTGGCCGGCTTTCGAGCTGCTTTGTCCGTCGAATCCGGCGAGCGTGATTCGCAGCGCTTCCTCCAACTGCTCGTGAAAAGGCGGGTTCTCGGCGATGTCGGAAGTCAACCATCCGTCGAGGACGAATTGCACGGTGGCCAAACTGGTGTGGACCATCAGCGCGGGCCGAATATCGACCGCCGCATCGACGTTCATCCGCGCAGCGACCTGCTCGATCAGGGTGCCGTGATCGGTTTCGCTGACCAACATGGATTTGGTCAACAAATGGGGCGCCGTCGCGACAGCAAGGCGCCAGGTCTCGAGGTTGTCAACGCCGCTGACATCCATCGCCCGCGTGACGAACAGTTGGATCAGCGCTTCAACCGGAGACTCGTGGGGCGGCCGCGCGCTGTAAGCGCCCACGATCTCAGAGGCCGCCTCCCGAACCGGATCGACCAACAAGCCTTCCTTGGTGGGCGCGTACCGGAAATACGTGCTGATCGAGATCCCGGCGGCCGAGGCGATGTCCTCGGTCGTCACCGCCTCGAATCCGCGCTCGGCGAACAGTTGGTGCGCGGTCTGTTGGATGTGGGAAAGCAGCTCAGCGCGGCGCCGGTCTCGCAACGATACGTTTGCTGAGGGCATGTCACCACCTTCCTCAATTCCACAGTCGAACAACAAGGCGTCGTCCAGCGACCAACTGAGGTGAGTGACTCTACACTATTGAAAGTCCCTATCAAGTAAGCTAGTGTGATGCGGCACACACTTATGAGCTGCGGAGTTCCGGCGCTTATTGACATTATTTTAATAAGGATAGCGCCGACGGTGAGCCTCGGCCTCCGTTCGGCACTCACGGCATAGGGGTTGGGGAAGAGCGCCGATGAAGGCGGTAGCCGGTACGCGATGGCCTGCGCAATGGGTTTGCTAGACGCACCGCGGGTCGCGCCGCTATGACGACGACACAACTCGATGGCGTTACCGCCATCCGGGACTGGTCCGTCGGATACGTCAGACGTCACCCGGTCGCCTCGCTGACGACGGTAGGCGAACAGTTCGTTCTCGGTGTGCGAACGGTTCAATATTTCTTCTACGACCTGCTGACCGGGCGATTTCAGTGGCAGGAGTTCGTCCGGCAGGGCGCGTTCATGGCGGGCACCGCCGTGTTGCCGACGATCCTGGTGTCGCTGCCGATCAGCGTCACACTCTCGATCCAGTTCGCGTTGCTGGCCGGCCAGGTCGGTGCCACGTCGCTGGCCGGGGCGGCCAGCGGGCTCGCGGTTATCCGGCAGGGGGCATCGCTGGTGGCCGCGGTCCTCATGGCGTCGGCGGTCGGGTCGGCGATCACCGCCGACCTGGGTTCGCGGACGATGCGCGAAGAGACCGACGCAATGGAGGTGATGGGCGTCTCGGTGATCCGTCGCTTGGTTGTCCCCCGCTTCGCCGCGGCGGTGATGATCGGGGTGGCCCTCACCGGCGTCGTGTGCTTCGCCGGATTCTTCGCGAGCTACATGTTCAACGTGTACTTCCAGAACGGGGCGCCGGGCAGCTTCGTGTCGACGTTCGCGTCGTTCGCCACGACCGGCGACATGATCTTGGCGCTGATCAAAGCCATCGTGTTCGGCGCGATCGTAGCCATCGTGTCGAGCCAGAAAGGCCTGTCCACCAAGGGCGGGCCGACCGGTGTCGCGAACTCCGTGAATGCCGCTGTGGTCGAGGCGATCCTGTTGTTGATGATCGTCAACGTCGCCATCAGCCAGCTCTACATCATGTTGTCACCCAGGACGGGACTGTGACGTGACGGCCTCCGCTTATCAGCCCTTCGCACCGATCTCGATGCCGCTCGCCCGGCTCTACCGCCGGGGCAAGGTGCCGATCATCCGGCTCGGCCATCTGCTGGTCTTCTTCGTCCGGGCGCTGGTCGCCGTTCCCCTCGCTTTGCGCCAGTACAGCGCCGAATTCCTGCGGCTGCTGTCGAACATCACCTGGGGCAACGGCTCGATCGTGGTCGGCGGGGGCACCGCCGGTGTGGCCGTCGTGCTGGGCATGACCGTTGGCGCCCTCGTCGGCATCGAGGGCTACAACTTCCTGGACCTGCTCGGGCTCGGGCCCGCCACCGGGTTCGTCTCGTCGTTGGTCAACACCCGCGAGCTGGCTCCCCTGATGGCCTCGCTCGCGTTCGCCATGCAGGGTGGCTGCCGCTTCACCGCGCAGTTGGGATCCATGCGCATCGCCGAGGAGATCGACGCGATGGAATCGATCGCCATCCGCCCGATCCCCTACCTGGTCACCACCCGGCTGATCGCTTCGGTGGTGGCGATCGTCCCGCTGTACGCAGCATGCCTGGCGATCGGATACCTGAGCACACAGATCGTGGTGGAAATCGGCAGCGGCGGCTCGACCGGTTCCTACCTGCACTACTTCACGCTGATGTTGGCGGGCCAGGACATCGTCTATTCGTTGATCAAGGCCGTCGTCTTCGTGTGGATCGCGTCCACGATCCAGTGCTACTACGGGTACTACGCCAGCGGCGGGCCCGAGGGCGTCGGGGTCGCCGCGGGCCACGGTATGCGGGCCAGCATCACCGTGGTGATCATCGTGAACATGCTGCTCACCATGGCGCTGTGGGGCGTCGACTCCGGCGCAAGGTTCGGTGGCTAGGTCGGTGGAACATGCCCAATTCCTTTGAGCTGGACGGTCGCGGCCCCTCGGACCGGCAGCTGTTCGGCATCGGCATTGCGCTGATGGTGGTCAGCGCCCTGGTCACCACCGCGATGTTGGTCAAATCCACTGGCAGACTCAACGATTACGTCCGGGTGGTAGCCGATCTGGTCAACGTGGGCGATGGCCTCCCGCAGAAGTCCGACGTCAAGTACCACGGCGTGCTCGTCGGAATGGTCAACGGCGTCGTCCCAGCGGCGCACGGCAAGCCCAACTACGTCCACATCGACCTCAAAGAGGAGTACGCCAAGTCGATTCCGGCCAGCGTGACCGCACGCGTGGTGCCCAGCAACGTTTTCGCCGTATCGTCGGTCCAGTTGGTGGGGAACGGCCCCGGCGTGAAAATCCGCCCCGGCGACCACATCCCGGAGGACAAGCGGCTGCCGACCGTTCTGTTCCAGACGACCGTCAGCAAGCTGCGTGACCTGCTCGCCGCCGCGGGGCGCGGCCGCGACGACCGGTCGGTCGGGATCCTGGCCGCACTGGGTGCCGCCACCGACCACCGCCGCGTCACCCTGCTGAACGCCGGTGCGCAACTGAATCGCGCTCTCGACCAACTCAATTCGATTGTCAGCACCGACAACGGACCCTCGACGGTGTCGGCGCTGCTCGACGCGACCACCGGGCTCGCGCAGACCGCACCCGATCTCCTCGATGCGTTGCATCAGGCCGTCGAGCCGATGCGGACCTTCGCCGAAACCCGCGGGCAGTTGGCCTCGCTGCTGTCGGGCGCCGAATACACCGTCGGCACGACGCGCCAATCCTTCGACAACCACATCGATCAGCTGATCAAGATCACCGCCGATTTCACACCGGTGCTCGGCATCTTGGCGCAGAAGTCGAACAACTTCGTGCCCGCCGTCACCAAGCTGGACAATTTGGCCAACCAGTTCATGGAACAGGTGTGGAACCCGCGCACGAACCTGGGCAACATGCGAGCGATGCTGACCTTCACGCCCAGTTCCACCTACACGCGCGCCGACTGTCCCCACTACGGGGAGCTCAAGGGACCCAGCTGCTTTACCGCACCGCTGATTCCGGTGCGCCCCGATTTGCCCGAGGTACTGCTGCCGCAGAACTATCACCCGCCCAAGGATCTGGCCCCGCCGCCCGGCACCGTGATCGGCCCGGACGGAAACCTGGTCGCGGTGGGACCGCCGTTGATCAACCCCACTCCCAACTTGACCGATCCCAATCCGCCGCTGGCCCCAGGGATTACGCCGTCGCCACCGGTGCCCGGCAGCGCGAATCCCGACAATCCCAAGCCCGGGGCGCCGGCGACACCACAAGAGCACCAGCCGTGGGTCGCGCCGGTGGCACCCAAGGCGCCCTGGATTCCGCAATCGTCTTTCAAGGCCTCCTTCGGGGGCAACGTGGGACCCGTTGGGAGTCAGTACGAACGAAACATGCTCGGGGTCATCACCGGCGCCCCCGCGACCGAAGCCACCGAGCTGCTGCTGGGTCCGGTCGCCCGCGGAACGACGGTGTCGCTGACGCGTCCGCCTGGGGAGGGCAAATGAAATTTCGGGGCCCGCTCATCGCGCTGACTCTGTTCATGATCGTCTCGTTGACGCTGACCTGGCTGGTGTATGTGAGCCTGCGGCGTGACGTGGCCGGAAACACCGCCAGCTATTCGGCGGTGTTCACCGACGTGTACGGGCTTCGCGAAGGCGACGACGTCCGCATGGCCGGCGTTCGGGTGGGCCGCGTCGAAAAGGTCGAGCTCGACGGAAAACTGGCGAAGGTCTCGTTCGTCGTCCAGTCCGAGCAGCGGCTGTTCGGAAACACGCTCGCGTCGGTGACCTATCAGAATATCGTCGGGCAGCGCTACCTCGGACTGTCCATCGGCAGGGAAGGCAGTCCGCAGCTGCTCCCCCCCGGCAGCACGATCCCGCTGGAACGCACCGAACCGTCTTTCGACGTGACCACCCTGCTCAACGGCTACGAACCGTTGTTCAGCCTGCTGAACCCGCATGACGCCGACAACCTCACCAAGGGCATCATCTCCTCGCTGCAGGGCGACACGTCATCGCTCACCACACTGGTCGGCCAGACCTCCACGCTCACAGAGACTTTCGCGGGCCGCGATCAGGCGCTCGGCAGCGTGATCACCAATCTCAATAAGGTGGTGGGCAACCTCGCTGAGCAGAACGACAATCTCGACGGGGTCATCACGCAGACCCGCAGCGTCGTCGGCGATCTCGACCGGCGGCGTCCGGACCTGGTCACCTCGGTCGGTTCGCTGGCCCGGGTGACCGACCGGCTGTCGGCCTCGGCGACGGACGTCTATCCGGCGCTGCGTGAATTCATCGATCGTCAGCCCGGTGTCACCAAACACATCATGGACGTCGAGCCGCAGGTTGCGTTCTTCGGCGACAACATTCCGCTGCTGTTGAAAGGCCTTACCCGGGTGGGCAATCAGGGCGCCTACGGCAATGCATACGTGTGCGACGTGAACTTCATGGGGTTCTTCCCGGGACTCAACGATGTGGTGCCGATCATCATCAATGCCGCCACGCCGGGAAACCGGGCCTGGCACACCCCGAGGTGCAGGAGCACGGTCGATGGCTGACGCGTCGGTACGGCAACGGCTTTCGGGGATGAAGAAGCGTCCGCTGGAAAGCTACAACAAGACCTGGCTCGGGTTCATCGCCGTCGCGGTGGTCGCGGTGGTGATTGCGGTCATGCTGCTGGTGCATGCGATCGGCGCAGGCTATCGGCATTACACCGCGGAATTCCTGCAGGCGGCCTCGCTGCGGGTGGGTAATCCGATCGTGGTCGCCGGGATCCCGGTGGGCAACGTCACCAGCATGAAACTCGTCGGCGACCACGTCGAGGCGGGTCTGAAGGTCCGGGACGACATCAAGCTGGGCAAGGACTCCCGAGCGCAGATCAGGGTGACCACCATCCTGGGTTCGCGCTACCTCGCGCTGGACCCGAACGGCCCGGCACGCCTGCCCCACGACACCTTCGACCTGGCGCACACCGAGGTGCCCTACGACCTGCAGGCCGCGTTGCAGGACGCCACCACCACCTTCGAGCAGGTGGACTCCGACAGGTTCGCGCAGTCGCTGGCGGTGCTGGGCAAGCAGCTGGAGGGCTTGCCGGCCGTTGTGCCGCAAGCGATCACGAACATCAACACACTGTCATCGATCATCGCGGTACGACGCGACCAGCTGGGACAGCTGCTCCGCAGCACCGAGCAGGTGACCAACACGCTGCGGCGCCAGCAAGCCGGCATCGGCGCCCTGGTCGACCAGGGGCAAGACCTATTGGGCCAATTCGTCGCGCGGCGCGCCGTTTTCCACGCGATGATGCAGTCCTTGTCCAACCTGGTCGACACCATGAACGAGGTCGTGGTCAACGATCGCTCGGGGCTGGACGCGCTGATCAAGGACATGCGCGACTTCACCAACCTGATGTCCCAACACGACGACCTGCTGCACAGCATGCTGCAGACCAGCCCGATCTTCTTCCGCGAGGCCGCGAACCTCACCGGCGACGGCAACGCGATCAACTTCAACGCCCCCAACGTCCCGCTGATCGACTCCTGGATGTGCGCAATCAGCGGCCGCGCCAAGCAGTTCGGCATGATCCAGTACTTCAAGGACTGCAAGTGAGGGGGCTTGGCGCCAGGGCGCTGGCCATCGTCGCCGCGGTCGCTGTCATCGCCGCCGCGGTCGGCATCGGCTGGTGGGCCCTGAGTTCCGACGCGGACACGATCACCCTGACCGCCCAATTCGACAGCGCCTCGGGCCTTTACGAGGGCAACGAGGTCGCGGTGTTGGGGATGCCGGTGGGGAAGATCACCAAGATCAACGCCAAGGGCGGCTACGTCGAAGTCGAGTTCACCGTCGACCGGCACGTCAAAGTGCCCGCCACCGCGCAGGCCGTCACGGTGTCGACCTCCATCCTCACCGACCGGCAGATCGAGCTCACGCCGCCCTATCACGGCGGACCGGCGCTGGAGAACCACGACACCATCGGGCTGCCCCGGACCAAGACGCCGGTCGAATTCAGCAGTGTCCTCAACGTTTTGGACAAGGTGACCAAGTCGCTCGAGGGTGACGGCCACGGTGGCGGACCGATCGCCGACGTGCTGGGCGGCGGCGCCCAGGTGGTCAACGGCAACGGCGAGAAGATCAAGGCGGCCCTCGGTGAGCTGTCCAAGGCGCTGCGGCTGTCCAGCGACGGTGGCGCGGCGACCCGCGAACAGATCACCACGATCGTCAAAAACATCAGCACGCTGTTCGAGGCCGTCGCGGCCAATGACACGAAGTTGCGCGAATTCGCCTCCACCATCCACCAAGTCAGTCAGATCATGGCCGACGAGGACCTTGGCAGCGGCAGTACCGGACACAAACTCGACCAGCTGATCCAGCGGGCCGGCGACCTGCTCGACGAAAACCGGGACAGCGTCAAGCAGACCGTGCTGCACGGCAATGACGCGCTGCAGACGGTGACCGACCAGCGGCGCGGCCTGGCCGAGCTGCTGGATCTTGCTCCCCTGGTGGCGGACAACGCCTACAACATGATCGACCGGGCCAACGGCAGCGTGCGGGCCCGATTCCTCACGGATCGCTTGCTCTTCGACAGCCAGTACACCAAAGAGATCTGCAACCTGATGGGCCTTCGTCAACTGGGCTGCAGCACCGGGACCATCCAGGACTTCGGCCCCGATTTCGGGCTGACCTATGTGCTCGACGGCATGGCCGCCATGGGGCAGAAATGACGACGGGCGCGCGCGGCATATCGACTGCGGTGGCCGCGGCGATCGTCACAGCGGGTTGCGCCACGAACGGCCTTGCCAGCCTGCCCCTTCCGGCCCCGGGGCTGGGCTCGGGAGGCTATTCGCTGAACGCGGTCTTCTCCAACGCGCTGAACCTGCCGATGAACGCCAAGGTCAAGCTCGCCGGCGCAGACGTCGGGCAGCTCGAATCGATGGTCGCACGCAACTACACCGCGGTCACCCGGCTGCGCATCCGCGACGGCGTGCAACTGCCGCGGGGAAGCATCGCCGAATTACGCACCGCGACACCGCTTGGCGACGTGTTCGTCGCTCTCAAGCCACCGGCCGACGATCCCGCGGACACACCGCCGCTGCGCGACGGCGACACCATCGGCCTGGATTCGACCGCGGCCGCCGCGACCGTCGAGTCGGTGCTGAGCTCGGCCGCGATTCTGGTGAACGGCGGGGCGGTTCGCAATTTCACCAACATCATCAACGGTTTCGGCAAGGCGACCGGCGACCAGGGCCAGGCGTTCGGAGACATGATCCGCAAGTCCAACGAGCTACTCGGAACGTTGGATGCCCGGTCCGACCAGCTCTCGCACGCGCTGACCCAATTGTCAACGCTGGCAGACCAACTCGACAACAAGAATCGGGCCATCAGCGACCTGATGACGGCCGCTCAACCGGCTACTTCGGCCCTGGCCGACAACACCAGTCAGCTCTCGAATCTGGCCGTACAGGTCGGTGACACCTCCCGGTTGCTGGCCAGGTTCCCGTCGATCGGCGGCACCGACACCAGCGGCCGCAGCGTCATCCGCGACCTGAACACCATCGCCGGGGCCGCCAACGACGTCGCCATGAGCCCGGATACCAGCTGGCTGTCGATCAACCGGCTGATCCCCGCCTTGGTCAAATCGACTGCGGGGAACTCGATTTCGGTGAACGTCGGCGTGGACAAGATCATGCTCGGGTCGCTGCCCGATATCGGATTCCCCGGTGACATCGGGCTGCACGGACCGCACCACTACAACGTGAACCTGCTCGTCGGCACCCTCAAGTACACCCTGTGGCGCCTGCAGGAACGCGTGGTCGGCCGGGGGCCCAATTCGCCGCAGGTTCCGGTCATCCCCGACCCGAACATCCCGGGCCAGATCGACGTCGCCCCCGGGCCACCGCCGGCTCCGCCCTCAGCGCCTGTCGGACCGCAGCCAGGACCGCAGCCGTGATGCGCGCCGTCGCCAACTCCGCCAATGTCGTCGTCCGCGCGGTGCGCACGGGCCACCGGCAACAGGTTTGGCTCTCGGTGGCCGGCTTGGTGCTCATCCTGATCGTGGCGACCGCCTATCTGCTGATCGGCGCGCTGCGCGTGAAGCCCTTCGCCTCTTCCTACCGGGTCACCGTGCAATTGACGGAGTCGGGCGGCCTGTTGCCCAATCAGGACGTCGCGCTGCGCGGCGTGCGCATCGGCCGCATCGAGTCGCTGCAGATCACCGACGACGGGGTGAACGCGGTCGCCAGTATCACGTCGAACGTGCGGATACCGGCGAACAGCGTCGCGCGCGTATCGGCGCTCTCGCCGGCAGGTGAGCAGTTCATCAACTTCGAAGCCGCAAACGATGCCGGGCCGTATCTGCACGACGGCAGCCGCATCGCCCTGGACCACACGACCGTCCCGGTCAGCCTGGCGCAGTTGCTCGGTGACGCCGACGGGATGCTGGCCCAGGTCGACCCGCACAAGATCGAGCTGATCAAGAAGGAATTGAGCCTGAGCAAGGAGGGCCCGGCGAAGCTGACCGCCATCGTCGACGGCGGCACGTTCCTGCTTTCGACGCTGGATTCGGTGCTGCCCCAGACCACCAGCATCATCAAGACCAGCCGCGTCGTTCTCACCCCGGCCAGCGACAAGAACACCGGATTGGGCGCCACCGCAACCGAACTCAACCAAACGCTGACCGGCGTGGCCCGAATGCAGGCCGGCTACCGCCGGTTGACTCAGCAGACGCCGCGCGCCCTTTCGGCGGTCGACAATCTGTTCTCGGACAACTCCGACACCATGGTGCAGTTGCTGGGCAGCATGGCGACCATGTCGCACCTGTTCTATCTGCGGGTGCCGGCGCTCAACGCGCTGTTTCCCGACTACCGCGGGTCGGTATTGGACGCGGTGACAAGCGCCTTTCACGACGGCGGCGTCTGGGCGACGGCCGACCTCTATCCCCGCTACGTCTGCGACTACGGGACGCCGTCACACGCGCCGTCCGCCGCCGACTACTACGAGCCGTTCATGTACACCTACTGCCGCGATGATGACCCGGCGGTCTCGATCCGCGGCGCCAAAAACGCGCCACGCCCCGGGGGCGACGACACCGCCGGTCCCCCGCCGGGGGCGAACCTGGGCCAGCGAACCGATCCGACGCCGCGGGGCCGCTACACCATTCCCACCCCCTACGGCGGCCCACAGCTGCCGATCGAACCGCCGCACTGAGCATTGAACCCATCGACCTTTAGGAGATGATCGTGGTCGTGACCACCAAGAGGAATCCGAAAGCCGAAACCGAATCGGGCGCCGATGCGCCCGAAGTCGCAGAAGTCGAGCAGGCGCGCGCCGACGAATCCGCCGCGGCGCCCGAGGATTCGGCCGACGAGGCAACCACGGATGAGGCAACCACGGACGAGGCAACCACGGACGAGGCAACCACGGACGAGGCAACCACGGACGAGGCCGACGAGGAGGCCGAGGACGAGGAGGACGAAGAAGGCGGGCTCCTCAAGCGCAAGAGCCGCACCGCGGGGCGCGCCAAGCGCCCCTGGCGCCGGTATCTGCGGCGCAGCGTGGTGCCGGCGTTACTGGTTGCCTCCCTTGCCGTTTCGGGCTATCTCGGGTGGCAGCAATGGCAGGACCACCAGGTGAAGGCGGCGGGTGAACAGGCCCGACAGGCGGCCATCGCCTACGCGCAGGTGCTGACGAGCATCGACTCGAACAAGGTCGACGAGAACTTCAAGCAGGTGCTCGACGGCGCGACCGGCGAATTCAAGGACATGTACACCCAGTCCAGCGTCAAACTCCGGCAGCTGTTGATCGACAACAAGGCGACCGCCCACGGAGTGGTGGTGGACTCGGCGATTCAGTCCGAATCCACCGACAGGGTCGTCGTGCTGCTCTTCATCGACCAGACCGTCACCAACACGGCCGCACCAGACCCGCGCATCGACCGCAGCAGGATCAAGATGACCATGGAGAAGGTCGACGGTCGTTGGCGGGCAAGCAAAGTCCAACTTCTCTGAGCCGAGCGGAGCCCTCTCATGCTCAAGCGCCTGTCAGCGGCCGTCGTATTGGCCGCGGCCGCAACCATTCCCGGCACTGCCACCACGCACGCGTCCGCGCCGTCCTTCTGCGGCGAGCTCGGCGGCAGTTGGGACGGCCAGTACTGCCACACCGCGGTGACCTCGGAACGCAACGCCGTGCGCGACATCAAGGTCGCCGTGCCCGACGATCTGGTCGACAATCCGACCACCGGTCCGGTGATCCGGGACTATCTGCGCACGCTGGTCAACAACTGGAAGACCGCCAACGGCAGCATGGCCGCCGACAGCTACGGCGAGGAGAACTTCGAAGTCTTCCGGCACGGCAACCTGCTCAGCGCCGTGTTCCACGAGGACTACCACGCCGACGGACCCAAACCCAACAACGCCTATCGGACCTTCACCTTCGACATGGCGGCGGGCAGACGGGTGCAGCTCGCCGATCTGACGACGTCGAATCCGCTGACCGCCATCCCGCCGCTGGCTGCGCCATTCATCGACACCGCGCTCAATCAGGCTCCGCCACCGCACGATCCGGGCACCTACCCGTTCATCCTCGACCGTTGGACCCCCGACAAGGTGTACTCGGGCGCGTACAAGGCGTGGGCGCTGACGCCCGACGAGTTGATCATCTACATGCCCGACTATCCGGTCGGCCACGACGAGCCGATCAACTTCTCCCCCGGCCTGCCGCAGTGGTTCATGGACGGCGGCACCGTGCAGGCCCACATCCCGCTGTCGGCGCTGGGTTCGGTGATGCGCGTTTAGCACCGGGAAGGGGCCGGCGGACCTCGTAGCCGCCGAAACTCAGTCCTCCGGGTTGTAGCCGAGGTTGGGGGCGAGCCAGCGCTCGGCTTCGGCCAGAGTCCAGCCCTTGCGCTTGGCGTAGTCCGCGACCTGGTCCTGGGCCATCCGGCCGACCACGAAGTATTGCGACTGCGGGTGGGAGAAGTACCAGCCGCTGACGGCGGCGCCGGGCCACATCGCCATCGACTCGGTCAGCTCTATGCCGGTCCGCTCCGTGACGTCCAGCAACTTCCAGAGCGTCACCTTCTCGGTGTGCTCCGGGCAGGCCGGGTAGCCGGGGGCAGGGCGGATTCCCCGGTACTTCTCGTCGATGAGCGCCTCGTTGTCCAGCTGCTCGTCCGGCTGGAATCCCCAGAACTCCTTGCGAACCCGTTGGTGCAGCCGTTCCGCGAACGCCTCCGCCAGCCGGTCGGCGACCGACTCCAACAGGATCGCGCTGTAGTCGTCGAGGGCGGCCTTGAACTCCGCGATCTTCTCCTGGCTGCCGAGCCCGGCGGTGACGGCGAAGGCGCCCACGTAGTCGGCCAGACCGGTGTCCTTGGGCGCGACGTAGTCGCCAAGCGACCGGTTCGGGATGCCCTCCCGGTGCTCGCCCTGCTGGCGCAGGTTGTGCAGTGTGGTCAGCACTTCGGTGCGGGTGTCGTCGGTGTACACCTCGATGTCTTCGACACCGGAGCCGACCGCGTTCGCCGGGAAGAATCCGATCACCCCGTTGGCGGTCAGCCACTTCTCCTTGATCAGGGTGTCGAGCATCTGCTGGGCGTCGTCGTACAGCTTGCGGGCGGCCTCACCCGAGGACGGGTTGTTGAGGATGTCCGGGAACCGGCCCTTCATCTCCCAGGCGTTGAAGAACGGCTGCCAGTCGATGTACTCGCGCAACTCGGCGAGGTCGTAGTCCTGGAATTCCCGTACTCCCGCGCCGATAACGGGCACCGGCGGCGTGTACCCGTCCCACTCGATCGGCGTCCGGTTCGCGCGCGCCTTCTCCAGTGTCAGCATCGGCCGCTCGTTCTTTTGCGAGTGCCTCATCCGCAGGGATGCGTAGTCCTTCTCGGTGGCCTCCAGCAGGGCCGGCCGCTGCTTGTCGTCCAGCAGCGCGGCGGCGACCGGCACCGAGCGGGACGCGTCCTTGACCCAGACCACCGGACCGCTGCGCCGCGGCGAGATCTTCACGGCCGTGTGGGCGCGCGAGGTGGTCGCGCCCCCGATCAGCAGCGGGATCTCCAAGCCCTCGCGTTCCATCTCGACGGCGAAGTTGGCCATCTCGTCCAGGGACGGAGTGATCAGGCCGGACAGCCCGATGATGTCGGCGTCGTGCTCCTTCGCCGCGTCGAGGATCTTCTGGGCGGGCACCATCACGCCGAGGTCGATCACTTCGAAGTTGTTGCACTGCAACACGACTCCGACAATGTTCTTGCCGATGTCGTGGACGTCGCCCTTGACGGTCGCCATCACGATGGTGCCGTTGGTGTCCTTGGCGGCAGCGGTGCCGTTCTGCTCTTTCTCCGCCTCGATGAACGGCAGCAGGTACGCGACGGCTTTCTTCATCACCCGCGCCGACTTCACCACCTGGGGCAAGAACATCTTGCCGGAGCCGAACAGGTCGCCGACGACGTTCATGCCGTCCATCAGCGGGCCCTCGATCACCTCGATCGGGCGGCCACCCGCGGCGTCGATCTCGGCCCGCAACTCCTCGGTGTCGTCGTCGACGTGCGCGTCGATGCCCTTGACCAACGCGTGCGTGATCCGCTCCCGGACGGGCAGGCCGCGCCACTCGGCCGCCTTCGGGTCCTCACCCTTGTCCTTGCTGTTGAACCGCTCGGCGATCTCGAGCAGCCGCTCGGCCGCATCCTCGCGACGGTTCAGCACGACGTCCTCGATGCGGTCCCGCAATTCCGGATCGATCGAGTCGTAGGGCACCAGCGCGCCGGCGTTGACGATGCCCATGTCCAGGCCGGCCTTGATCGCATGGAACAGGAACACCGCGTGGATCGCCTCACGGACCGGGTTGTTGCCCCGGAACGAGAACGACACGTTCGAGATGCCGCCGGAGATGTGCACCCCCGGCAGGTTCTCCTTGATCCAGGCGCAGGCCTCGATGAAGTCGATCCCGTAGGTCGCGTGCTCCTCGATGCCGGTGGCCAGCGCGAAGCAGTTCGGGTCGAAGATGATGTCCTCGGGCGGAAAGCCCACCTCTTCGGTCAGGATCCGGTAGGCGCGCCCGCAGATCTGTTTGCGGCGCTCCAGGTTGTCGGCCTGCCCCTGCTCGTCGAAGGCCATCACGACGACGGCCGCGCCGTACTTGCGGCACAGCCGTGCCTCGCGGATGAACTTCTCCTCGCCCTCCTTCATGGAGATCGAGTTGACGATCGGCTTGCCCTGCACGTTCTTCAGGCCCGTCTCGATGACCTCCCACTTGGAGGAGTCGATCATCACCGGGACACGGCTGATGTCCGGCTCGGCCGCGATCAGCTTGGTGAACCGGTCCATCGCGGCGACGCCGTCGATCATGCCCTCGTCCATGTTGATGTCGATGACCTGCGCGCCGACCTCGACCTGCTGCAGGGCGACCGACAGCGCGGTGTCGTAGTCCTCGGCCTTGATCAGGTTGCGGAACCGGGCGGAGCCGGTGATGTTGGTGCGCTCACCGATGTTCACGAACAGGGAGTCGTCGTTGATGTTGAGCGGCTCCAGGCCCGAGAGCCGGGTGGCCACCTCGATCTCCGGCACCTCGCGCGGGGGTGTGCCCTCGACGACCTTGGCGATCTCGGCGATGTGCGGCGGCGCGGTTCCACAGCAACCGCCGACCAGGTTGACCAGGCCGGCCTCGGCGAAGTCGGCGATGTAGGAGGCCTGACGCTCCGGGGACTCGTCGTACTCGCCGAAGGCGTTGGGCAGGCCGGCGTTCGGGTAACAGGAGACGAAGGTGTCCGCGATCCGCGACACCTCGGCGATGTAGGGCCGCATCTCCGGCGCACCCAGGGCGCAGTTGAGGCCCACCGCGATCGGCTTGGCGTGCCTGATGGAGTTCCAGAACGCCTCGGTGACCTGACCGGACAACGTCCGCCCGGAGGCATCGGTGATGGTCCCCGAGATGATCAACGGCCAGCGGCGGCCGCGGTCCTCGAACAGCGTCTCGACGGCGAACACCGCCGCCTTGGCGTTCAGCGAGTCGAAAATCGTCTCGATGATGAGCAGGTCGGCGCCGCCGTCGACCAGGCCGTTGGCTGCTTCGAGGTAGGCGGCCACGAGCTGGTCATAGGAGACGTTGCGGGCCCCGGGGTCGTTGACGTCCGGCGAGATCGACGCGGTGCGCGTCGTCGGCCCGATGGCGCCCGCGACGTAGCGGGGCTTCTCCGGGGTGCTGAACTCGTCGGCGGCCTTGCGGGCCAGGGCGGCGCCGGCGTAGTTCAACTCGTAGGCCAGGTCGGCCATGTCGTAGTCGGAGAGCGAGATCGCGTTCGCGTTGAACGTGTTGGTCTCGAGGATGTCGGCGCCCGCGTCCAGGTACTCGCGGTGGATGCCCTCGATGATCTGCGGCTGCGTCAAGGTGAGCAGGTCGTTGTTGCCCTGCAGCGCCGTCGGCCACTCGGTGAACCGGTCGCCGCGGTAGCCGGCCTCGTCCGGCCGGTCCCGCTGGATCGCCGTGCCCATCGCGCCGTCGATCACCATGATCCGCTGGCGCAGAGCTGCCGTCAGCTCGTCGGTGCAGTCGGGGCGGATTTGTGGCTCGAAAATCTTCGACGCCGAGCTGTTCGACTCAGAGGCGTTCACGTACGTTCCTTCCGTAGCGGAAGGCGTCCTTCTCGTCAACGACGTCGACTCTGCCGAGCGTGGCGGCTACCGGCGGGAACCGGAACCGTTGCAACGCCTCTCGACCAGAGAAGTGTACGTCGTCACCCGATCGACGTCTGGACGCCCAACTCATCGCCGCGATCCACAGTTCGCGAATACCAGCGGCGAAGTACTTACCAAGGTTAACCAGTTCGCAGCCGAGCGTATTTCGCCCTGACCGCGCCGGCGCCCGTGGCGCAAGTCGTCGCGGGGCACGCCGGCAGTCACGCCATAAGAATAGTCGTCCTATGTAAAGTCCCCGGTTGACCGCGAATCGGCCGACAGTCCCACGGCCACCCCGCCCCGAACATCTGGCCGATTGCCCGACTGGCTTCCGCGACTGGGGGGGGACCCACCCAACCGCGCGCGGTCCGCATCGTCGCCGCCCGGAAGGCCGTACGCTAATTCTGTGACCCCGCCCGACGGCCCCCCCTTTGGCCTGCCTAGTGGCAAGGCCGCGTTGCCCGAACTGCACCAGACCGTCGTCGTGGCTGCGTTCGAGGGCTGGAACGACGCCGGCGACGCGGCCAGCGACGCCCTGGAACACCTCGAGGCCATCTGGGAAGCCGACCCGATCTTGGAGATCGACGACGAGGCGTACTACGACTACCAGGTGAATCGCCCGGTGATCCGGCAGGTGGACGGGGTGACCCGCGAGCTGGTGTGGCCGGCCATGCGGATCTCGCACTGCCGGCCCCCTGGCAGCGACCGCGATGTCGTGCTGATGCACGGGGTGGAACCCAACATGCGCTGGCGAACCTTCTGCTCGGAGCTGGTGGCCATCGCCGACAAGCTCAACGTGGACACCGTGGTGATCCTGGGCGCCCTGCTGGCCGACACCCCACACACCCGGCCGGTCCCGGTGTCGGGCGCCGCCTACTCCCCCGAGTCGGCGAAACGCTTCGGCCTCGAGGAAAGCCGCTACGAGGGCCCGACCGGCATCGCCGGGGTGTTTCAGGACTCCTGCGTGGCCGCCGGGATCCCTGCGGTGACGTTCTGGGCGGCGGTGCCGCACTACGTCTCGCAGCCGCCGAACCCCAAGGCGACCGTGGCCCTGCTGCGGCGCGTCGAGGACGTGCTCGACATCGAGGTGCCGCTCGCCGACCTGCCGACGGACGCCGAGGACTGGGAGCAGGCGGTCACGGAGATGACCGCCGAGGACGAGGACCTCGCCGAGTATGTGCTGTCGCTCGAGCAACGCGGCGACGCCGAGGTTGACATGAACGACGCCCTGGGCAAGATCGACGGCGACGCGCTGGCGGCCGAGTTCGAGCGCTACCTGCGCCGCCGTCGTCCCGGCTTCGGGCGCTAACCCGCCCACTCGTCGGCGAACTTGCCGTCGACCGATCGATTGCGGAAGCATCGCTTCGCGACCTACCGATTGGATGTCTCATGGCCGCGTTGCCTGGCGACGGCAACCCAAATCCTGTAGCCGGCGCAGATCCTGTGGCTGGCACGGGCGGCGAAGACGCCGGTTACCGCAAGGGACTCAAGGCCCGGCAAGTGCAGATGATCGGCATCGGCGGCGCGATCGGCTCCGGGCTGTTCCTGGGCGCGGGCGGTCGGCTGGCCAAGGGCGGACCCGGCATGTTTTTGGTCTACGCCGTGTGCGGCGTTTTCGTCTTCCTGATCCTGCGGGCGCTGGGCGAACTGGTCCTGCACCGCCCGTCGTCCGGCTCATTCGTGTCCTACTCCCGCGAATTCTTCGGCGAGAAGGCCGCCTACGCCATCGGCTGGATGTATTTCCTGGGCTGGTCGATGACGGCCATCGTCGACACCACCGCGATCGCCACCTATCTGCGTCGATGGACGACCTTCGAATCGATCCCCCAGTGGGTGCTGGCGCTGCTCGCCCTCGTCGTCGTGCTGTCGATGAACCTGATCTCGGTGGAGTGGTTCGGTGAGCTGGAATTCTGGGCGGCGCTGGTCAAGGTTCTCGCGCTCGTCGCCTTCCTGGTCGTCGGGATCGTCTTCCTCGCGGGGCGCTACCGGATCGACGGCCACAGCACCGGCCTGAGTCTGTGGACGGATCATGGCGGACTGTTCCCCTCCGGCGTGCTGGCGGTGCTGCTGACCACATCCGGCGTGGTGTTCGCTTATGCCGCAATCGAATTGGTGGGGACGGCCGCCGGGGAGACCGCCGAGCCGGAGAGGGTGATGCCGCGCGCCATCAATTCGGTGATCGCGCGCATCGCGATCTTCTATGTCGGGTCGGTGGGGCTGCTGGCGTTGCTGTTGCCGTACACGTCCTATAAGGCCACCGAAAGTCCTTTCGTCACCTTCTTTTCCAAGATCGGCTTCCACGGCGCCGGGGACTTGATGAACGTGGTGGTGCTCACCGCAGCCCTGTCCAGTCTGAATGCGGGACTGTATTCCACCGGACGGATCATGCATTCGATGGCGTTCAGCGGCAGCGGGCCCAGGTTCGCGGCCCGGATGTCCAAGAACGGGGTGCCCTACGTCGGCATCGCGATGGCAGCCGCCATCTGCCTGCTCGGCATCGCCCTGAACGCCGCCAACCCCGGCCAAGCATTCGAGATCGTCCTGAACATCGTCGCGCCAGGCATCATCGCGTGCTGGGCGACCATCGTGCTGTGTCAGCTGCGGTTCTACCGGCTGGCCAAGGCCGGGCTCATCCAACGGCCCCGATTCCGGATGCCGTGGGCCCCGTATTCGGGCTATCTCACCCTGGCGTTCCTGGCCGGCGTCCTGGTCATGATGGCCTTCGACAAGGAGACCGGCACGTGGACCATCGCGACGGTGGTCGTCGTGATCCCGGCGCTGAGCGCCGGATGGTTCCTGGTGCGCAACCGGGTGGCGGCCGTCGCGTCCGAGCGCGCGGCCCAGGCCCGCTAGGACGTGCCGAGGTCTCGGTTGTAGGCGCTGGTGGAGCGGCCCAGCGCGGCGACCTGGGCGTCCAATTGAGGCAGTAACTCGGCGGTGGATTTGTGCAGGGGCGCCTCTCCGACCGGACTGGACAGCACCGGCTTGAACCAACGGAACACTGCCACCCAGCGCGGGCAGTACACGCGGGTGCGACGGCGCGCGATGCCCTTGACGAAAGCGGCCGCGCACTTGTTGACCGTCGTGGTTTTGTTCAGCGGCCACGGGAAGCTGGCCAGCAACTGGTTGAACGCGGGAAGGTCGGACTGGGTGTCACGGACCAGGGCGGTGTCGATCCAGGACATGTGCGCCGAGCCGACCGTGACGCCCCGGTGGGCCACCTCCAGCCGCAGGGCGTTGGCCAGCAACTCGACGCCCGCCTTGGAGGCGTTGTACGGCGCCAGACCGGGGCAGGCGGTGTAGGCGGCCAGCGAAGACACGATGAGCACGTAGCCGCGGCGCTCGATCAGCGCCGGCAAGGTGGCGCGCACGGTGTGGAAGACGCCGAGCACGTTGATGTCGAGCACCCGTCTGAATGCGTCGGAGTCGACCTGCAGCACTGACCCATAGCTGGCGATGCCGGCGTTGGCCACCACCACGTCGATGCCGCCGAAACGCTCGACGGCGCGGGCGGCGGCGGCTTCCATCGCGGACAGGTCACGCACATCGGCGGCCGCCGTCAGGACCCGTTCTTCGCCGAGCTCGGCGGCGAGCGACTTCAGGTCCGTTTCGTTGAGATCGGTCAGCACGAGCTTGGCGCCCTTGGCGTGCAGCCGGCGAGCGGTCTCGGCCCCGATGCCCCGCGCGCCACCGGTGATGAAAACGACTTTGTCCTGCAGCGATTGCATGGTTGCCAACGTAGGCGTTGCGGGCGACTTCGGCTAGACGACCACTCCCAGTAGCGCATCGATGGCCGCTCTCACCAGGTTGGGCGCCTCGGCGTCGTGGCCGCCGTATTCCAGCGCGTCCGTGCTCCAACCATCAAGTGCGGCAAGCGCTTTGGGAGTGTTCAGGTCATCGGCCAGGTATCGGCGCACCCGCGCGATCACATCGCCGGCGTCCGGGCCGGCCGGCAGCGCGGTCGCGTCGCGCCAGCGCCTCAACCGGGCGATGGCCTCGTCGAGCACCTGATCGCTCCAGTACCGGTCCCCGCGGTAGTGGCCGGCCAGCAGCCCCAGCCGAATCGCCGCCGGCTCGACACCCCGGGCCCGCAGCTGTGACACCAGCACCAGGTTGCCGCGGCTCTTGGACATCTTGTGCCCGTCCCAGCCAATCATTCCGGCGTGCACGTAGTGGCGCGCGAATCTCCGCTCGCCGCGGACACATTCGGCGTGGGCTGCGGTGAATTCGTGATGCGGGAAGATCAGGTCGCTGCCCCCGCCTTGGATGTCCAGACCGCTGCCGATGCGGCTGAGCGCGATCGCCGCGCATTCGACATGCCAGCCCGGGCGACCAGGACCGAACGGCGAGGGCCAGCTGGGCTCGCCGGGCCGGGCGGCCCGCCACAGCAGGGCGTCGAGCTCATCTGTCTTGCCGGGCCGTTGCGGGTCGCCGCCGCGCTCGGCGAACAGGCGCAGCATGGTGTCGCGGTCATAGCCGGATTCGTACCCGAACTGCGGCGTGGCGTCGGCGCGGTAGTAGACGTCCGGGTATTCGCCGTCGACGACGTAGGCGGCTCCCGACGCCAGCATCTTCTCGACGAGCTCGACGACCTCGGCGATGGCCTCGGTCGCGCCGACGTATTCGCGCGGCGCCAGGATGCGCAGCGCCGCCATGTCCTCGCGGTACAGCGACACCTCACGCTCGGCCAGGTCGCGCCAGTCGATGCCGTCGCGCTCGGCGCGCTCCAACAGCGGATCGTCGACGTCGGTCACGTTCTGGACATAGTGGACGTCGTGGCCGAGATCGAGCCATTGCCGGTAGATCAGGTCGAACGCCAAGTAGGTCGCGGCATGCCCCAGGTGGGTCGCGTCATACGGGGTGATGCCGCAGACATAGATCGTGGCGGTCGAGCCGGCCGCCACGGGA
Source organism: Mycobacterium sp. NGS27 (assembly GCF_059813005.1). Classification (NCBI taxonomy): domain Bacteria; kingdom Bacillati; phylum Actinomycetota; class Actinomycetes; order Mycobacteriales; family Mycobacteriaceae; genus Mycobacterium; species Mycobacterium sp. NGS27. The sequence goes on along the minus strand of NZ_JCALDT010000001.1, from coordinate 621,253 downwards.
CGCACCTGCCGGTCAGACGTGTCATACAGCCGAAGCTCCGGACCGCGCCCCGTTAACACGGGAACCTGTGGGGACGACCACGACTGCATGGCAATCAGCCTATGCGCGACGACGATGCACGTCCGAGTCACCCGCCGCGGATGGCCCCCAGCAGGATCGGCGCCAGCTCGGCGCGACACATCACGAAGTCGGGCAGGTACGGGTCGAGTTGGTTGTAGCGCATCGGCGATCCGTCGAGCCGCGACGCGTGCATACCGGCGGCCATCACCACCCCGGCCGGGGCCGCCGAATCCCACTCCCACTGACCGCCCGCGTGCACATAGGCGTCGACATCCCCGTCGATGATGGCCATCGCCTTCGCGCCGGCCGAGCCGATCGCGACGGGCTGGATGGGCAGCGTCTGCCGCATCCGGTGCAGCACCGCGGGCGGACGGGTTGCGCTGACGGCGATGCGGATGGTGTCGGTGACGCCGGCTCGCGCGGCGTCGGCGGTCACGGTGTCGCTTCGGTAGACGATGTTTCCGCGGGCGGGCAACGACACCGCCGCGTCGGTGATTTCGCGCTGGCCGTTGCTGGAGCGCTGCCACAACGCGATGTGCACCGCCCAGTCGTCGCGGCCCGGGGTCGAGAACTCCCGGGTGCCGTCCAGCGGGTCGATGATCCACACGCGGTCGTGGTTCAGCCGGGACAGGTCGTCGTACGCCTCCTCGCTGAGCACGGCATCGTCGGGCCGCTCCTCGCGCAGACGCCGCAGGATCAGGGCGTTCGCCAGGCTGTCGCCCGCATCACCGAGTGCCCAGGGATACCCGAAGCCGAGTTCGTCGCGGACTTTCAGCAGCAACTCCCCCGCGTCTGCGGCGAGATCGGCGGCCAACGCGGCATCGGTTATCCCGTCGGCGGTCGTCTCGTCGTCGGCGGGGCTCACCGCTTCAGTATCGCCGACGCCGAAGGGCGGCCTGCAGCGATGGCCGCGACCCAACTGCGATCACCGCTAGAAAGCCGGCCACGGGATGGGGCGATGCCGATTCGGTCCGGGCATCACCGGATTGTCCAGCAGCGCGTGCGCGCGCTTGCGCAGAGCGGCGATCTCCGCGCGGGTGATCTGCTCGGCCAGTTCGTCGCCGAACTGGCCGTCGATCGCGTCGACGAGGCCGGCGACGGCCTTGCACGTGTGATCGTCGATCGGCTTTCCGGCCCATCCCCACAGCACCGTGCGCAGCTTGTCCTCGACATGCAGGCACACCCCGTGGTCGACCCCGAAGATGTGGCCGTCGAGGTCACGCAACACGTGGCCGCCCTTGCGGTCGGCGTTGTTGATCAGCACGTCGAATACCGCCATCCGCCATAGGCGAATGTCGTCGGCGTGCATCAGGACGACCTCGTCGCCGGCGTAGTCGAGGGCGCGCAACACCGGCAGGTAGCCCGGCTGCCTGGTGCCGGCCGGAAACAGGTCGACCAGATCCGGTCCCGGCCGCGGCTCGGTGTCCACCGCGTCGCCGGGTTGCTGCACCCACCGCTGCAACATGCCCGGCCCCGCCGGCCCGTGCCGAATGATCGTGTAGGGCACGATATTCCAGCCCAGCTTCGCGGAGACCAGATAGGCGGCCCGTTCGCGGCCGGCCAACGTCCCGTCCGGGAAATCCCACAGCGGCGCCTCCCCGGCCACCGGCTTGTAGACGCAGTGCACGCTGGACTCGCCAAGCGTCGATTCGCACAGGAAGGTGCCGTTGCTGGCGGAGCGGATCCGTCCGATGACCGTCAGCTCGCCGTCGCGTAACACCTCACGGTCGTCAGACCTCGGGGTCATCGTCAGGCCCGAGCAGCGCACTGCGCCGATATCCGTTGGCGCGCGCGCAGATATGGCCCTCCGGGTCCAACGGTTCGTCGCACAGGGGACACGGCGGACGTCCCGCGGAGATGACGCGATTGGAGCGGGTGGCGAATTGGCGCGCCGACTCCGGCGTCAAGAACACCCGCACCGCGTCGGGCCCCTCGTCCGTGTCGTCGAGCACCACCGACGCGTCGAACTCGGCGTCGGTGACCGCCAGCAACTCGACCACCACCGTCTGGGCCTCCGAATCCCAACCCAGGCCCATGGTTCCGACCCGGAACTCGGCGTCCACCGGGGTGACCAACGGATCGAGGTCCTCGATCTCGGCGGGCTCCGGCGGAACGGGCGTGCCGAACCGGCGATTCACTTCGAGCAGCAGCGCACCGATCCGTTCGGAGAGCACCGCCACCTGCTGCTTCTCCAATATCACCGACACCACCCGGGCGTCGTGCACAGCCTGGATGTAGAACGTTCGATTCCCGGGCTGGCCGACGGTCCCGGCCACGAAGCGGTCGGGTGTGCGGAAGACATGAATTGCGCGGGCCATGGCACTTCCCAAAATACCGGCTGTTGCCACCGCCGTGCGATCCGATGGAGGTAGCCGCCGAATTAATCCGTGGAACCGCCGACCACCGCGTCGCTCGTCGGTACCGCGGCGGCCGATTCCTGCGCCTCTCCGTTGGAGGTGGGGTCGGCCTCGCCCTTGGCCTCTACTTTCGCCTCTTCTTTCGCGGGGGGGCCGGCCCGCAGGGCGGCCGACAGGCGTGCACCGGTGTGGTTGACGTGCAACACAAACGGACGCAGCTCGGTGTACCGGATCACACTCACCGACGCCGGGTCCGCGGTGACGCGCTGGAAGCCGTCCAAGTGCATGCCGTACGCATCCGCGATGACCGCCTTGATGACATCACCGTGAGTGCAAGCGACCCACAGCACATCGCCGCCGTGCTCGGCGGCCAGTCGGCGATCGTGCTCGCGCACGGCGAACACCGCGCGCGCCTGGACCTGAGCCAGGCCCTCACCGCCGGGGAATATCGCCGCGCTGGGGTGAGCCTGAACGACCTTCCACAACGGCTCGCTGACCAAGTCGCCGATCTTGCGACCCGTCCATTCCCCGTAGTCCACCTCGGCGAGCTGATCGTCGACGAGCGGTGTCAGGCAGAGCGCGTCGGCCAACGGCTCGAGCGTGCGGCGGCAGCGCAGCAGCGGCGAACTGACCAACGCCCGAATCGGCAGATCACCGATCCGATCGATCAGGCCGTCGGCTTGTTCGCGGCCCTTGTCGTCGAGGTCGACGCCCTCGGAGCGACCGGCGAGAACGCCCGCCGTGTTCGAACTCGAGCGGCCGTGCCGTAACAGGATGACGGTCATATCGACCACGACGGTACCCGGTGGACGGGTCCGTGATGACTAGTGCGAAACCGGTACCGCGTGCGCCACGGAGTCCCGCACCGCGGCGCTGAGACTGCGCTCGTCGGTGAGGTCGAGCTCGATCACGCTGCGGACCGCCCTCGCAACGACCTCGTCGGCCTGTGGAACGGGCCCGGACAGGCGCGGCCGGTAAATCTCGACGACTAGGGAGCGGTTCTCGATGTGGAACGAAAAACTCCGCCCATCACCGACTTGTCCATATCCGCTTGCGGCAATCCCTGTCGACATGTCCTCGACAGCAAACTCACTATGCGTCATATGACGGTCAGCGGTGACGGCCATGAGCTGACCATACCTCGCCGGTAGGGTCGGATGAAGGCGGCAGGCCCCGGCCGACGCGAGAGGGTCTCCTAAAATTTGAGTTCCGCCGCCACACCCCGAGGGAAAAAGTTGCCGTCACGACAATCACGTCACAAGCTGGCAGCTTGCGGCGGTGCATTGGGTCTGGCGGCTTTGCTGGGAGCTGTCGTCGGATGTTCATCGAATCCGCTCGACACCGCGCCGCGCACCATCGAACCGGCGCGTGCGGCGGTGTCGCCGCCCTCCTCGCAGCGGCCGGCCGGGGCGGTGCGGCCGCTGGCCGGTCACGCCGCGGCGGCGGCCTTCGATAGCGGCACTCATCAGCTGGTGGCCCTGACGCCGGGCGCCGACCCGGCCGCCCCCGCCAGCGTCACGGTCTTCGGTAACCCGCAGGTCACGCCCCGCGTCGTCGAGCTCCCGGGACCGGCGACCGCCTTGGCCGATGACGGCCACGGAACCGCCTACCTGTCCGCCCGCGGCGGCTACTACACGGTCGACCTGGCCACCGGTCGCGCGGCGCAGGTGGCCGTCGCCGACGCTCCCCAGACCGAATTCACCGCGGTGGCCCAGCGGGCCGACGGCGGGCTGGTGCTGGGCAGCGCCGACGGCGCCGTCTACACCCTTACTTCTCCGACACCGGCCTCCCCGGCGCCCGGCGCCGTGACCAGCGCGGCCGTCGCCAACAAGACCAAGATCTTCGCGCGCGTCGATTGGCTTGCCACACAAGGGAATACGACGGTGGTGCTGGACCGTGGGCAGACTTCGGTGACGACGATCGACGCCGACGGCCACGCCCAGCAGGCGCTGCGCGCGGGCCGGGGCGCCACCACCATGGCCGCCGATCAGGCGGGTCGGGTGCTGGTCGCCGATACCCGCGGTGGCCAACTGCTGGTGTACGGCGTCGATCCCCTGATCCTGCGTCAGGCCTACCCGGTACCGCAGGCGCCATACGGCCTGGCCGGCTCGCGCGCGTTAGCCTGGGTTTCGCAGACCGTTTCCAATATCGTCATTGGTTACGATCTGTCCACCGGAATTCCCGTCGAAAAGGTGCGTTACCCGACCGTGCAGCAACCGAACTCGCTGGCCTTCGACGAGGCGTCAGACACCCTGTACGTGGTGTCGGGTTCGGGTGCGGGGGTACAGGTCATCGAGCACGCGGCGGGCAAGCGTTGACCGCGGCGCGGCGCAGCCGCTTGCCCGCGGGTTGGGACACCGAGATGTCCGATGAATACGAATGGGCGCCGCTGCGCCTGCCGCCGGACGTGACCCGGGTCAGCGCGTCCACCCGGTTGTCCATCGAGGCCGAATACCGCGGCTGGGAGTTGACCAGGGTGCGGCTCTACACCGACGGCAGCAGACGAGTTCTGTTGCGCCGCAAGAAGTCCCGTTTAGACAGCGCGGGCTCCGAGGGGCGACGGCCCGACCAGCCGGAACTGTGACGCCCGCCCGGCCGCGCAAGGGCGAACACCGGATGTACGGCCTGCTGCGACGGCTGCTTTTCGTCATCCCGCCCGAACGAATTCACACGCTGGTGTTCGCCCTGCTGCGCGCCGTCACCGCTGCCGGGTGGACGCGGCGGGTGCTGCACCGGCTACTAGCCCCGACCGATCCGGCGCTGGCCAGCACGGTGTTCGGAGTGTGCTTCCCCGCGCCGCTGGGGCTGGCGGCCGGCTTCGACAAGGACGGTTTGGGGTTGCTCACCTGGGGTGCGCTGGGTTTCGGACATGCCGAGGTTGGGACGGTCACCGCGAACCCGCAACCCGGGAATCCCGCCCCGCGGATGTTTCGGCTGCCGGCCGACCGGGCCCTGCTGAACCGGATGGGCTTCAACAATCTCGGTGCGGGCGCGCTGGCGATGCGGCTTTCGCGGCAGCGGCCCGAGGTGCCGATCGGGGTCAACATCGGCAAGACGAAGGCGACACCGGCCGAGCAGGCCGTCGACGATTACCGGGCGAGCGCCCGGCTGGTCGGCCCGTTGGCGTCCTATCTCGTGGTCAATGTCAGCTCGCCGAACACGCCCGGGCTGCGTGATCTGCAGGCGGTCGAGTCGCTGCGGCCAATCCTGTCGGCCGTGCTGGCCGAGACGTCCACGCCGGTGCTGGTGAAGATCGCGCCGGACCTTTCCGATTCCGACGTGGACGACATCGCGGACCTGGCAGTCGAACTCGGCCTGGCCGGCATCGTCGCCACCAACACCACGGTGTCGCGGCGCGGGTTGACCACACCGGGCGTGGACGAGCTGGGCCCGGGCGGCATCTCCGGGCCGCCGGTGGCACGCCGCGCCGTCGAGGTGCTGCGCCGACTGTACAGCCGTGTCGGCGACCGCCTGGTGCTGATCAGCGTCGGGGGCATCGAGACCGCGGACGATGCCTGGGAGCGGATCACCGCGGGAGCATCGCTGCTGCAGGGTTATACGGGCTTCATCTACGGAGGAGGCTTGTGGGCCAAGCGGATTCACCAGGGCATTGCGCTGCGACTGCACGACGGCGGCTTCGCCTCGCTCGGCGATGCCGTCGGCTCGGCGGCACGCACACCGGATTGAGTCAAGCCGAGCTTGACTCCTGGTTAGGCTGACAACAGTTCGGCATGAGGAGCGGCTGGTGATCACGTTGGACCGCCTGGTGAATGTGCTGGGTGGTTATGGAGTCCGGTTGCGTTGGTCGTCGGTGCCCAGGTCGGCTGAGCTGCGCAGCGTGGTGATCCACGAAGCCGCGCCGGATCGTGTGGTGGTGGGCGATGTACTGCTGGCCGTCGGTGCCGGCTCGTTTCGCGAAGCGGTGCAGTGGGCAGCTTCAGCGCGTGCTGTCGTGGTGTTGGTACGCGACGGTGAAGAGCCGATCGCGATCGACGGTGATGCCGACGCCGAGGTCGGCGCGGTGATGGTGGTCGACGAGACCGTCACCTGGAGCGAGGTGGCTACGGTCGTCTACGGACTGGTGCTGGAGGGTCGCGAGACTGAATCCGGTCGTGGCCCAACGGATCTCTTCGCACTGGCCGACAGCCTGGCGGACGCTATCGGCAGTTCAGTCGTCATTCACGATCGGCTGTTGCGCGTGCTGGCGTATTCGAAACTGCAGCAACATGCCGACCCGGCGCGGGTGCAGACGATCCTGGAGCGGCAGACACCGGAGCAGCTGCGCGCATTGTTCGATGCGCGGGGCGTATTCGCACACCTGCGGGTCTCCGACGAGCCGCTGTTTGTCCCCGAGGACGCCGAGCACGGCTTGATCGGGCGCATGGTGGTGGCCGTGCGCTCCGGGGGCGAGTTGATCGGATCGGTTTGGGTGGCGTGTTCGGCGCCGCTGGACGGGGCGGCACGCACCGCCTTGGCCGATGGGGCGCACACGGTGGCACTGCATCTTCTACGCTCGCGAGCCAGCGCGGATTTGGAGCGTCAAGTCGAATCGGAACTGGTGATTCGGTTGCTCGAGGGAACGGCCGATGCCGCCATGGTGGCGAGCAGGCTGGGTCTGCCGCACGAAGGGTTGAGGGTTATTGCGCTGCAGGCGTTTATCGGCGATGAACGCGATGCCGCTCTGTTGTTGGCGTTCGAGCGTGCCACGACGGGGTTTGGCTGGTCACGGCCGGGGCGCAGCGCCTTGGCGGGCAATATCGTCTACACGCTGCTTCCCGGCGCGCAGGCGGCGACGGCGCGGCGCTGGGTAACCGGCCTACGGGCGGCCCTCCCCGAACAGGTGACGGTGCTGGCCGGCATCAGTGGCGCCGCTGAGGTGACCGAGCTCGCCGCCGCACGCCGGGAAGCCGAGGAATGTCTTGCGCTGCAAGAGAATTCCCCCGGGGCCACGCCTCCGGTCTATGACGAGTCGTGGGCTGACATCCTGTTGCAGCGGTTGCGCACGGCGGCGCGCTCAGGCCGGTCACCGTCGCGTGGGCCGGTGGCCGAGCTAGGCCGTCGTGACCGCGCCAACGGGACCGATTACGTGGCCACGCTGCGCGCATGGCTGGAGGCCCAGGGCGATCCGGCCGAAGCCGGTGACCGGCTGGGAGTGCACGAGAACACCGTGCGTTACCGGCTGCGCAAGATGGCCGAGATCACCAATCTGCCGTTGGACGATGCCAGAAAGCGGCTGGCGATGATGATAGAACTCGCGGCCACTGACATCTGACCGCTGTCGCAATTCGACAAAGCGGGACAGCGTCGTTGTCTGGCTGTGGCAAAGCCTGCGGCGGCTATGCGCACCATCATGAAGGTTGCCCGGCAGATTCCAGTGACGGCTGGTATCCCCCCGGCCGCGCGACACCTGTGAGCCATGCCGACTTCCGATAGGAATTGTTCGTTGTCGACCTCAGACCCGGATCATCAGCCGATCGCCGACCGGCGACCTGATGATGACGCCGCGATGGAGACCTTCACCGTGCCGCTGCCGCGGAGGCTGTTCGCGCGTCTGTTCGGCCGTAACCCGCTGATACGCACCACCGACCGGGTGGAGGCGCTGATTGTGGTGTTAGCCGTCGCGGTGTCGCTGATCGCCGTGCCCTTCAGTGCCGCGGTGGGCACCGCGGTCCATGATTCTCGTAGCCGTCTCTACGCCGAGCAGGCCCGAACTCGCCACCCGGTGACCGCGACTGTCACCGGGGACAGCCACCCTCGCCGCAGCCTCGAGAGCCCAACAGTGACGGTCACTGCCCGATGGTTTGCCGCCGGGGCCGAACGCACCGGTGACGTCACCGCGCCGCTGAAGGCCAAGATCGGCGACACTATTGAAATTTGGGTCGATGACGAGGGCCTGCCGGTGGCCCGACCGCTGAACACCGCCCGCGACGAGGCGGTCGCCTTTGCAGTGGCGACCTGGTGGGCGGTGAGCCTCTTGGCAGTGGCCCTAGTCGCGCGTGCACGCATCACCCTTGACCGCCTCCGCTACGACCGATGGCAGCGAAGCTTCGACCGCCTCGTCGAGCGGCGATAAGCGGCGCCAGCCCGTTGATTCCGGCAGCCTCGACAGCAGCGTTGTCGAGGTGTGACAACGCATCGAACCGCCTTTGTCGGTTTCCGGCAAACACGGTCGAGTCGCCGCAGGCCACCATGGAATTAACCACCTGGAATTAACGACTCCAGCGGAAAAACACTCAACCGCAACGGATTTTCGCCCGCCGTGGGCGTCCGAGTCGTCAGCGGCGGCTGCCTCCTTTGGCCCGCCTCTGACGACGCTCCCCCGAGAAAAGGAAGGACACGACTCAAAATTGACCGGTATCAAATCCATGGGCATGACCCGACACCAGTACACGCGCCTGCGGAACACACTCAACGCGTTGCGGTCGGAGCTGATCGTTGAAGTCCCTGACGACATGATGGATTTCGACGCGAAACGCTCAGCGCTACAACGACGTATCCGCGAGATCGAGAACCTGTTGGCGCGGGCGGTCGTTAGCGATCCCACCGCGGGCCCCGTCGCCGAACCGGGCATGGTTTTGACCATCCGCTACGACGTCACCGGTGAGACCGAAAGGTTCCTGCTGGGCAGACGCGGCAGCGAGGGCGCCGACATCAAGGTGTACTCGATGGCGTCGCCGTTGGGCCGCGCAATAGCCGGCGCGCGGCCGGGCGACCAACGCATCTACTCGATTCCCGGTGAGTCGGGGCGACCGGTGACGCTGCTCGAGGCCGTGCCGTATGAAATGCATCTGGCGAAAGTCCTGCGGTCGCGGAAGGCCCACTGCGTCACAACGGCGCAAGTACCTCAGCGAGTGTCCCGGAGACCAGCCACGATGGCTTGAGGAGAGCAATGAACATGCCCAGCACACAACCGGTCTGGATTTCGCCGCGCGGCTACGAACGGCTACAGAGCGAATTGGCCATCGCCGTCCAACACGCATGGCAGGCCCGTAGCTTGCATACGCCGGTGGCCACTCGGCCATTGTCGACCGCCCCGCTCGGTCACGGGTGATTACATGATCTTCGAAGTAATCGACCCGGTGACCATCATGTTTTTGTTGCTGGCGGGTTTGGGCCTAGTCATGGCCGTCGCGTATGGACGCATGTGAGTCGGCGCCTTAAGCTGGACCCATTGCATCGTCGGCTTCGCCGTCTTCCTTTTCGCGCAACAGATCCTCGGGATGATGGAAGGTGTTGGTTCGCGGTTGCCCGCGATCGAGATGCGGCGGCGGTATCCATTCGGTATCGCCGTTCGCACGTCGTCGGGTGGTCCAGCCCTTCTCGAGCAGCCGGTGGTGGGGCCCGCAGGCCATGGCGAGTTGGTCGATGTCGGTGCGGTACGTCCTGGCCCAATCTTCGACATGGTGAATCTCGCAGTTATAGCCGGAGACGTCGCAGCCGGGATGCGTACAGCCACGGTCCTTGGCGTACAGAACAATTCGTTGCCCCGGCGACGCGAGGCGCTTGGTGTGATACAGCGCTAACGCCTTGCCCTTGTCGAAGATCGCGAGGTAATGGTGCGCATGGCGAGCCAGCCGGATGACGTCGGACATCGGCAGGATGGTGCCACCACCCGTCAAACCCTTTCCGGCCGCGGCTTCGAGGTCGGCGAGGGTGGTGGTCACGATGATGCTGGCCGGTAAGCCGTTGTGCTGACCGAGGTTTCCGCTGGCGAGGACGGCGCGAAGGGCGGCGTTGAGGCCGTCGTGGTTGCGCTGCCCGGTGCTGCGGGTGTCGCGCTGAATCGCATCTACCGAGGGGGTGCCGTCGACGACGGGTGTGTCGTCGTCGGGGTTGCCCATGCCGGGCGCGGCCAGCTTGGCCAGCACCGCCTCCCAACTGGCGCGCGCCTCCGGCGTCAGCCATCCACTCAGGCGCGACATACCGTCGGCCTGCTGATTGCCGAGCACCACCCCCCGCATCCGGGCCCGGTCTTGGTCGGTGTAGCTGCCGTCGGGGTTGAGGCAATCCATCAGGCGCCGGGCGAGTTTGGCGAGCTGATCGGGGCGGAATTCTGTGGCCTTGACCGCCAACTGCTTTTCGGCATGCACACAAGTCTCGAGGTCGACGGACTCGGGCAACTGGTGGAAGAACCGCCGGATCACCGACACGTGGTCGGCACCGATTGCCCCGTCGCGCTGGGCCGCCGCGGTCGCGGGCAACACCGGCGCCAACGGCTCCCCGGTCAACGCCCGGCGCGGACCCAAATCCGCCGCCTCGGCGATGCGCCGTCCGGCCTCGGCGCGAGTGATGTGCAACCGATCGGCCAACACCCAGGACAGCTTGCCGCCGAACTCCGCTGAACCCCCTTGCTCACCAAGCTGATTGATGAGCTGATGGGTAGGCGCTTGAAGTTTGCGTGTCTCGCACTCGAGGTTCTCCAGCAGCTGCAACCGCTCCGGGTTGGTCAGCGCCTCATACGAATGCTCACGGAAGCGAGAGACGATGGCGTGCAGAGCGTCTACGTCGTCCTGGATGTCGTCACGGTCGGTCAAAGCCATGTGCGCCGCCCACTCGGCTGCGCGAACGGGCTCCACAGCTCATAGATGAGTGCATCCAGCCGGCCGACCAGAAACACGTACTTTTCCAGCGCGTCAACGAACTCGGCGGGACTCAGCGACTCCCAGGAAAGCGCCTGGAAGCGGGAGAGGGCAGCGCTCAAGGCGTCAACGTCAGCTCGAATCGCTGTCCAATTTCTCGAACGCATGTTCGAATGATACGTTCGCCCGCCGACAGAATCCGCTCAGCTGAGAACACCGGGACGAAAGTGGCGCAAGTGATTTCAGCGGAAGGCGGCCGGGGCGCCTCTTCGAGCAGGCACCCCCGCTTCGGGCGGGAGCGCCGGGAACCCCGGGCCGCGGACCGAAGCCCCTGCCCTACTTCTGTTCGTAGGTGCCGTGGATGACCGCACGAGCAATCGCGTGCTGGAACAAGTTGAAGCCGAGAAAGGCGGGGCTCGCGTCCTCTGGCAGATCCAGCTTGTCGGTGTCCACGGCGTGCACGGCGATGTAGTACCGGTGCGGGCCGTGGCCCGCCGGCGGCGCGGCCCCGATGTAGCGGCGCTGCCCGGCGTCGTTCACCAGCGTCAGCGCATCGCCGGGCAGGTTGCTGCCATCGCCGGCGCCCGCGGGCAACTCGGTGACGTCGGCCGGCAGGTTGGCCACCGCCCAGTGCCAGAACCCAGAGGCCGTCGGGGCGTCGGGGTCATAGACGGTGACGGCGAAACTGCGGGTCTCGTCCGGGAATCCCGACCAGCTCAGCTGGGGGCTGACGTCTTCGCCGCCCGCACCCATGATTCCGCTGACTTGCGCTTTAGCCAGCGGCTGGCCGTCGCCAACCGATTGCGAGGTCAACGTGAAGGTCGGCAGCTCCGGCAACGATGCGTACGGGTCGGGAGCAGTGCTCATGGTGGTCCTCTCGTGTGATCGGCTTGGTGATCTAGCAGTGGGTCAGGAAGTGGGCCAGCACGTCGGTGCCGAACCGCAGCGCATCGATGGGTACCCGCTCATCGACACCGTGGAACAGCGCGGTGAAATCGAGATCCGGCGGCAACCGCAGCGGGCTGAACCCGAAACAGCGAATACCTAAGCGCGCGAACGATTTCGCATCGGTACCGCCGGAAAGCATATACGGCACGGTACGGGCGCCCGGGTCATGCGCCAGCACAGCCTCGTTCATGGCGTCGACCAGGTCGCCGTCGAAGCTGGTCTCATACGACGAGAAATCCTTGATCCATTCGCGCGTCACGTCGGGGCCCAGCAGCTCGTCGATCTCGGCCTCGAACGCCTCCTTGCGGCCCGGCAGGATGCGGCAGTCAACCACCGCCTCAGCGATCGCCGGTACGACGTTGGCCTTATATCCGGCCTTGAGCATTGTCGGGTTCGCGGTGTCGTGCAGCACCGCCTTGAGCATGCGGGCCATCGGGCCCAGCTTTTCGATCATTCCGCGCAGGTCGCCCGATTCGGTGTCGAAGGTCAGCCCGGTCTCCTCGCTGACGGCGGCGAGGAACTGCGCGACGGTGTCGGTCACCACGAGCGGAAACTGGTGGCGGCCCAATCGGGCGACGGCCTCGGCGACGGCGGTCACCGCGTTCTGGTCGTGGACCATCGAGCCGTGTCCGGCCGGACCCCGGGCGGTGAGCTTCATCCAGGACAGCCCCTTTTCTGCTGTCTCGATCAGGTAGAGCCGGCGTTCTCCCCCGTCGCGGCGGGGCACGGTCAGCGAGAACCCACCCACCTCGCCGATCGCCTCGGTGACGCCGGTGAACAGATCCGGCCGGTGATCGACAAGCCACTGTGCCCCGTACGTGCCGCCGTGCTCTTCGTCGGCGATGAACGCGAAGACCAGATCGCGGGGCGGCACGATGCCCGCCCGCTTCAAGTGGCGGGCCACCACGATCATCATGCCGACCATGTCCTTCATGTCGACCGCGCCGCGACCCCAGACGAAGCCGTCTTTGATCGCGCCGGAGAACGGGTGCACGCTCCATTCGGTCGGCTCGGCCGGGACCACGTCGAGATGCCCGTGGATCAGCAACGCGCCGCGCGAGCTGTCGGCGCCGGGCAGGCGGACGAATACATTGCCGCGGCCCGGCGCGCCGGACTCGGCATACTGCGGCGCGTAACCGACCTCGGCGAGCTGCTCGGCGATCCATTGCGCGCAATCTGCCTCGCCCTTGGTCGTTTCCGGTTCGCCGGTGTTGGTGGTGTCGAAACGAATCAACTTGCTGACAACCTCGACCACGTCGTCGCTCGGGTTGGTTGGCGCCTCGGTCGCCCCGCTCTGGATGGTCACAACCACCTTTCCTACCATTGCCGCGACTCGGCGGCGTGCTGCCCGATCATCGCGCCGTCTCGGGGAGCTGGGTTGGGTTCGCGGCGCGCGATCCGATAGCCTTAGCTGCCAACCCATGCTGGTTTGGCCTTGTCCGAGTGGCGGAATGGCAGACGCGCTAGCTTGAGGTGCTAGTGCCCTACTAATGGGCGTGGGGGTTCAAGTCCCCCCTCGGACACACTGTGATGTCGCGAGACATCGAGGACAGATGTCTCGCGACATAGTGAACACCCTCAGTTGTTGGCTGGGGGTGTTTTCTGTTGTTGGGGTTGGTAGTCGCTGTTGGTGTCGAGGGTGAGTTGGCGGATGAGTTGGCCGCCGGGGGTGGCGATGATGCGGATGTTGAGGTCGGCGATGAGCATGAGCACGGGGGTGTTGGCCCAGCGGTGGCCGATGCCGATGTGGTGGAGGCGTCCGGCGTGGCGCAGGGTGAGCTTGCCGTAGCTGTCGACGCGGTCGGTGCGCACTCGCCAGTGGATGCCAGCGGGGGTGGTGGCGGGCCCGGCGGGGGGTCGGGCGCAGTAGGCGTCGTGTGGGGTGCGGCGACCGCAGGAGCGGTGGGGGCGCACGGTGTTGTAGTACTCGGTGAAGGTGTCTAGCTGTGCTTGTAGGTCGGTGATACTGGCCGCTGGGGAGCTGTCCTCTATGTCGGGAGACATCCGTCCTCTATGTCAATGAATCACAGACCCCCTCGGACACACGACTGAGGCGAGGGAAATGAACGCTCGCGTTCATTTCCGAGCCGATGGAGCGTGTTGAGCGGCAAAGCCGCGAGCACACACGATTGAGGCGAACGGAATGAATGCTCGCGTTCATTTCCGAGCCGATGGAGCGTGTTGAGCGGCGAAGCCGCGATTACACCCGGTAACTCACTGCCGAAGACGCCGCTTCGGTGGCGGGTAGACGCCCCTGGCGATCGTCGCCGACAGCCACCCGATCGCCCAGCCGCCGCACACCAGCAGGAACGTATGCCGGCTGGCGGCGTCGCCCGTCGTCGAAACCACCGCCAAGATGACCGCCCAGACGATCGCGCACGCGATGCTGTAGGCCGTGTAGGTGCCGTAACGCCGTCTCATCTCGCGGATCCTCTCGGTCGTGCCTGAGCCTGCAGCCAACCCGAACTCTGCCACCGCGCTCGGCCCGACGCACGTAGCCTGGAAAGAGGCTTAGCAGCCGGGAGCGTAAACGAATGAACCCATCGAGTCGTTTTGTCCGGCGGACATCACCGAAGACGTTCGTCGACCGACGCGAGGCCGGCCGCGAACTGGCGCGGTGGTTGGCCGCGTATCGCGGCCGGGGCGATGTGCAGGTATTCGGGCTGGCCCGTGGCGGCGTGCCGGTTGCCTGGGAGATCGCGACCGCCCTGGAGGCGCCGCTCGACGTTTTCCTGGTCCGCAAGCTCGGGGTGCCGCAGTGGTCGGAACTGGCGATGGGCGCTTTGGCCAGCGGTGGTGGCGTGGTGATGAACCGGGACGTGGTGGCCAGCCTGCATGTCACCGACGAGCAGGTGCGCGAGGTGATCGACAGTGAGACGGCGGAGCTGCTCCGGCGCGAGCACGCCTACCGGGGTGGTCGCCCGATCGCCGACTTGCGCGACCGGATTGTCATCCTGGTCGACGACGGAATCGCAACGGGCGCAAGCATGCTCGCCGCCGTACGCGCCGTCCGAGCCGCCGGTCCGAAATCCATCGTGGTCGCCGTCCCGGTGGGACCGGAGTCGACCTGCCGCGAGCTCCTACGAGAGGCCGACGACGTGGTGTGCGCGACCACACCGCCGGGATTCGAAGCCGTCGGGCAGGTCTACGACGACTTTCATCAGATCAGCGACGACGAGGTCCGCCAACTGCTCGCCACGCCGACTTGCTGAGCGCCGAACCGCCAAAAAACAGGAGTTACTTGGCGGGCTCGTCGCCGCGGCCCTCGGCCGCGACAGTGGACTCCTCGGTCTGCGCGGTTTCCGCGGTGGTCGCCGGTTCGCCCGCGGCCGGGGCTTCCTCGGGGTAGTCGACGTAGTCGTCCTCGTGGGCTTCGTCGGCAGCTGGGGTTTCGTCGCCTGCCACGTCAGGCCGCTGGCGCTCGCGCAGGGCGTCGAGGATCAACAACACCACACCCACCACGCTCGCGGCGATGCACACCCACGCCACCAGCTCGTTGCTGGTGACGACCGCGAACACCAACGCGACGAGCCCGATAAGCGCCAATACCAGCGCAATGATGAGCATCAGTCATCCTCCAAGCGACGAGTGGGACCGCGGTTTCATGACCAAGTGTGCCAACCCCGAAGCTCGGCGAGTGACCGGCACGTCCGAAAGGCTAGTTGCTGCCCCGGTTGAACTGGTCGAAGCTGCCCGCATCCGCGCTGGAGTCCACGGGCGCGGCGGACCCACGCTGACCGAGCTCCTCCAGCTGAGACTCCAGGTAGGTCTTGAGCCGGGTGCGGTATTCGCGCTCGAAGGTACGGAGCTGCTCGAGGCGGCCTTCCAGCACGGTGCGCTGCTGGTTGATGGTGCCCATGATCTCGGAGTGCTTGCGTTCGGCGTCTGCCTGCAGGGCGTCGGCCTTCTCCTGGGCCTGGCGCAACTGGGTCTCGGAGCGGGTCTGCGCGTCGGCGAGCATGGCGTCGGCGCGCTGCCGGGCCTCGGCGACCGTGGTCTCGGCGGTGCTGCGCGCCTCGCTGAGGATCTGGTCGGCGTTGGCGCGGGCGTCGGACAGCATCTTCTCCGACTCGGTCCTGGCCGTGGTGGTCAAGCGGTCGGCGGTGTCCTGCGCCAGCGTCAACACCCGAGCGGCCTTCATGGCCTGCTCCTCGTTGTTGGCCGCGGCGGCCCCCGCGGCCGGCGTTGCGGCCGGCGTCGGCTTGACCGGCTCGGGCTCGGGCTCGCGGACGGGAATCGCCTGGGTGGGCGCGGCCGCTGCGGCCGGGGTGGCCGAGCCACCACCGGAGGACAGCTCGTGGTCCAGTTCCTCGATCCGCTGGCGCAGATCGCTGTTCTCTTCGATGAGCCGCGTCAGCTCGGCTTCCACCAGATCGAGGAAGGCGTCTACCTCGTCTTCGTTATAGCCCCGCTTGCCGATCGGTGGCTTACTGAACGCCACATTGTGGACGTCGGCTGGTGTAAGCGGCATTGTTTCGTCCCCTCAAGTTCCTTCTCGAACGTTCTGGAAAGTGTAGAACGCAGTGGTAGCCGTAGTGCAACTGCCGTCCATCCTGTCACACCAGGCGCGACCGTTGCCGATTAGCCCAATAAATAAGGACCAATTTCAAACTTTGAAGGCAATAAAATCCGAAACCTTAGAATTTTTAAATCGCGGGTACCAAACCGACGCTAAAGCGTGGCCGAACCGTCTCCGGGACGGAATGGGTCACACCATCGGGCCCCATGGGGAGCTAAGCCGCCGCGCCGAACGCCAGCTGCATCCCGATGAACGCGACGAGTAACAGCACCATGATCGAGAGGTCGAAGCGGACCGCTCCGATGGTGAGTTGCGGGATCAGCCTGCGGAGCAGTTTCACCGGCGGATCCGTGATCGACAAGATGATCTCCAGCACCACGACGGTGATCCCCGTCGGATGCCAGTCCCGGCTGAACGAGCGGATGAACTCAACCACGACCCGAGCGATGAGCAGCAGCCAGAAAATGAATAGCGCAAACCCAAGGATCTGAAAGAACAACACCAACTGAAGTGCCCCGACCTTACCCGTGAGAAGCCAAGCGCCGCCGACCAGCGCGGCGCCTGCCAGCGTACCGACTCCGGGCGAGGGGCCTCATCTCACGTGGGCACTTCCGGCCGTCGAGGATCCGAGCTCCCGCTGTGCAGCGGGCGGCCGATGTGGCTATTGGTAAGCGTAGAAACCGGTTTCGGCGATTCGGCGGCGCTCCTCCGGGGACACGTCGACGTCGGCGGGCGACAACAGGAACACCTTGGTCGCGACCTTGTCGAAGGATCCGCGCAGCGCGAAGGCCAGGCCGGCCGCGAAGTCGACGAGGCGCTTTGCGTCGGCATTGTCCATCGACACCAGGTCCATGATGACCGGGGTGCCGTCGCGGAAGCGCTCACCGATGGTGCGCGCCTCGCTGTAGTCCTTGGGCCGCAGCGTGGTGATCTTCGAGAGCGGATGGCCCTCTTCGAACATCATCGCCATCCGGCGGGGGTCCATCGCCAACGCGCCTCGGGTGGAGTTGCGCAACCACGACCCGAAGCGCGGGCCGCCCCGCTCGCCCCGGTCGAACTCGCGGGGGTGGACGGCGCCGTAGCGGGGCTCGTCCCCGTAGCCGCCGCGGTAACCGGCGGGCGGCGGGTAGTCGGCGGGCTCGCGGCGCGGATCGTCGTAGTCGTCTTGCTCGTAGCGACCGTATCCGTCGTCAAATCGCGGCCGGGGAAAACCACGGGACGGAGCGTGGTCGTCGTAATACTCGTCCTCGTAGTCGTCCATTGGGGCCATACCGAAATAGGCCTTGACTTTGTGCAGTGTGCTCATTGCGTTGACCCTTCTAGCCCCTGGGAGTACTGGTGTCAGTGATAAAGCTGTTACTACAGTGACTACTTACGGTGACGGTAACCGCCGCGGGCCCAATAGCGCGGTACCGACACGCACACACGTCGAACCGTGTTTCACGGCAATTTCGAAGTCGTTGGACATGCCCGCGGACAACCCGACCGCGTCGCGATGCGACTCGAGAACCCGGCGATGCTCCGATTGCAGCCGGTCAAAGGCCTCGTCGGGGTCCGAGTCCAGCGGCGGGATCCCCATCAGCCCGACCAGGTCCAGGTTTTTGGAGTCCTCGACCTGATCGCACACCTGGTCAACGGCGCCCGGCCGCGATATGTCGACGCCGCCACGGGACTCGTCGCCGTCGAGGCTGACCTGGACGTAGATCCGCATCGGGGCGGTGCGGCGGCCCTCGGCCAGCGCCGCCGCCACGCCCTTGTCGAGCGCGGACACCAGGTGCGCGCTGTCGACCGAGTGCGCGGTGTGTGCCCAGCCCGCCACCGATTTGGCCTTATTCCGCTGGATATGACCGACCATGTGCCAGCGCGGATTTCCCACGTCCCCGTGCGCCGATGCCGCCAGCAATCGGGTGACTTCGGCCACTTTTGCCCTCGCTTCCTGGTCGCGAGATTCGCCGACGACTCGGCAACCCAAGCGCGACAAAGTCACAACATCGGTTGCTGGGAAGTATTTGGTAATCGGTAGAACTTCGATTTCACCGACATTGCGACCCGCCGCCTCGGCCGCCGCCGCCAGGCGCGAGCGCACCGATGCCAAAGCGTGGGTCAATTCCGAGTCGCGGTCGCTGCGACTGTCACCGGCGTGCATTCCTACCGCCATCGCAGTCACTCCATCCAGACCAGTGAGGCCAGCCGGCCGGTCGGGGCATCCCGCCGATGACTGAACAACGCCGGGTCGTCCACCGTGCACCGAGGATCGATATCGATCGCCGTCACGCCCAGATCCCTTAGCTGGCAGGCGATTCCGGCCCGCAGATCGAGGCCGGGAGTTCCCGCGGCGGTGGTGGTACGACTGCCCGGCAACGCCGCCTCGACCTCGTCGGCCATGGCCGCGGGCACTTCGTAATTGCGGCCGCTGACCGCCGGGCCCAGCAGCGCCGAGATGTCTTGCGGTTGCGCGCCGAGCTTCTGCATCGCCTCCACCGTTCGGGTCACCACCCCGCGCTGGGCGCCGACCCGGCCGGCGTGCACTGCCGCGGCAACGCCGGCGCGCGCATCGGCCATCAAAACCGGAACGCAGTCGGCGGTGACCACTGCCAGGGCGAGTCGCGCGGTGCGAGTCACCAACGCGTCGGTGTCGTCGACCGCGGTGTCACGCGCTCCGTCGACCACCTCGACCCGGTCACCGTGGACCTGGTTCATCCACACCACGCGCCCCGCACGCAGGCCGACGGTGGCGGCCAGCCGGGCCCGGTTCTCGGCCACCGCCGCCGGGTCGTCCCCGACGTGGTCGCCGAGGTTGAAGGTGTCGAAGGGCGGCTTCGAGACCCCACCGGCCCTGGTGGTGGTGACCCGCCTGATGCGAACGCTCACGTGACCAGTATCCGGAGCGGTGTGCTTGCCAGGGGGCAGCGCCGTCCGGCCCGTATATTTCGAGGCCGGTTTGTCGCGCGCTGGCAAGCAAATTGAGACCCTCAGCGGCGCATGAACGGCGGCACGTCGACGTCATCGTCATCGCCGCCGATATTCAAAGTCGATCCGTTGGTGTGAACCGGCACGCTGACGGCGTCGACCGGTTCGAACAGCGTCGAGGTGAGCTTGCCCGCCTTCGCCGACTCGATCCGGTGCGCACCGCCCTTTTCTTCCTTGTCGGCACCGCCGCCGAGCACGGATTTGCGGCCGGTGCCTGCGGCGTCGAAGCCCGCGGCGATGACGGTGACGCGCACCTCGTCGCCCAGCGAATCGTCGATCACGGTGCCGAAGATGATGTTGGCGTCCTGATGCGCGGCGTCCTGCACCAGCGAGGCCGCCTCGTTGATCTCGAAAAGGCCCAGGTCGCTGCCGCCGGCGATCGACATCAGCACGCCGTGGGCGCCCTCCATCGAGGCCTCCAGCAGCGGGGAGTTGATGGCGATCTCGGCGGCCTTGAGCGAACGTCCCTCGCCGCGGGCGGAACCGATGCCCATCAGGGCGGTGCCCGCGCCGGACATGATGCCCTTGACGTCGGCGAAGTCCACGTTGATCAGGCCCGGGGTGGTGATCAGGTCCGTGATGCCCTGGACGCCGTTGAGCAGCACCTCGTCGGCGCTGCGGAAGGCGTCCATCAGCGACACCGCGGCGTCACCCATCTGCAGCAGCCGGTCGTTGGGGATCACGATCAGGGTGTCGCAGCTCTCGCGCAGCGCCGAGATGCCGCTCTCGGCCTGGTTGCCGCGCCGCTTGCCCTCGAAGGAGAAGGGCCGGGTGACCACGCCGACGGTCAGCGCGCCCAACTTGCGGGCGATGCTGGCCACGACGGGCGCCCCGCCGGTGCCGGTGCCGCCGCCCTCGCCGGCGGTGACGAACACCATGTCGGCCCCGCGCAGCAGCTCTTCGATCTCGTCCTTGGCGTCCTCGGCGGCCTTGCGGCCGACTTCCGGGTCCGCCCCGGCGCCCAGGCCACGGGTGGACTCGCGGCCGACGTCGAGTTTGACGTCGGCATCACTCATCAGCAGCGCCTGCGCGTCGGTGTTGATCGCGATGAACTCCACGCCTTTGAGGCCTTGTTCGATCATCCGGTTGACGGCGTTGACGCCGCCGCCACCGATACCCACGACCTTGATGACGGCCAGGTAGTTATGCGGGGGGGTCATCATTCGTCTTCCTCCCTGATGGGCTTGGCTCAGCTCTCTGCCGGCGGTGGGCTCCTCCGGACGTTTCGCGGCTCTCGTGGCAAACCCTCAACCTCAACCATAGAGTTAGAGTTATGTCAAGTAGTTCCGCGCAACCAGAACGGTATGGGTATGGCGCGCCCTAACCACGCAGGCGCGCCGACACGCGCCCCGCAAATTTTGGGCAATTTCCGCCGCGCCCGGGCGCGTGCGCTGGTCCCCACGGCGTCGAGCGCGCCGACGTGACGAAGGTCGCTACTTGACCGTCGGCAGGTCGGGGCTGGACACGTCGTAGACCTTGCCGGGCTGGGTCAGCAGCGCGGCCAGTTTCTCGGCCTTCTCGTCGGTGCGGTCGGTGGTCCCCCAGATCACCACCCGGCCGTCGCCCAGCGTCAGCGTGATCGAGGCCACCGACTGCGCGGCGACGTGGCCGACCTGGCTCTCGATTTCGGGCCGCAACGCGGTCAACACCTGCAGCGCCGCCTTGGTGGCCGGGTCGTTCGGCCCCGGGTCGGCGACGTCGAGGTACGGCAGCGCCGGCGGCGGCGGCCCGGTCGCGAAGTCCACCCCGTCCCGATCGAAGAGATGCGGTCCGTCGGGAAAGTCCTTGACGGCCACCGGAACTCGCTCGACGATGGTGATCCGCAGCGCCGACGGATACTGGCGCTGCACCCGCGCGCTGGCCACTCGCCGGATCGCGGCCACCCGGTCGGCGACCTGGCTGGTGTTGATCTGCAGCAGCGGCGTTCCGATCCGCACCCGCGCCGCATCCAGGACCTCTTCCCGAGTCACCACCCCGGTGCCGACGACGACGATGTTGCGGGCCGCCATCGCGGGCGTGAAATACAGGATCAGCGCCAGCCCGACGCCGACGATCACCAGCGCAACGGTGGCCAGCAGCATCTTCAGGCCCCGAACAACGCCCCGCGCAACGGGTTTGGGCTCGTTGATCAGCCGCCCGCTGGCCCGGCGCTTCGCCTCGCGGCGCGCCTCTTCGATCGCGGTGGCGCGGGCCTGGGCGGCGCGGCGTTCGGCCCGCTCCCGGCGGGCGCGCCGGCGGGGCCCCTCGGCCTCGCGATCGTCACCGGCGTCGCTGTCGGGCCGGTCCGCGCCGGCGTTCGTGCCGAGCGGTTCGGTGACCGCGCCGTCGCCGGCGGCCTGGGCTTCGGCCTGTTCGCCGACCGCGTTGGCAGGGACTGGGTTGGCAGGGACGGGGTCGTCCGGCCTCGTCATCGCAACGCCCCGGGGGCGCTGCGGTTGGCCCGCACCCGCAGCGCCGTGACGATCTCGGGTCCCAGCAGCGTCACATCGCCGGCCCCCATCGTGACGATGACGTCGCCCGGGCCGGCGGCGGCCGCCACCTGCTCGGCGGCCGCGGAGAAGTGCTGCAGATAGCGCACCGGCGCGCTGACGTGCTCGGCGACGCTGGCCCCGCTGACGCCGGTCAGCGGCTGTTCGCGGGCGCCGTACACGTCGAGGACGAAGACCTCGTCCGCCGCGTCCAGGGCTCGCCCGAACTCCTCGGCGAAAGCCTTTGTCCGCGAATACAAATGGGGCTGGAACACCGCGATGCTGCGGCCGTCGCCGCTCTGCTCGAGCAGGGTGCGGACCGCCGCCAGCGTGGCGACGATCTCCGTGGGGTGGTGGGCGTAGTCGTCGAACACCCGCACCGAGGCCGCGCTACCGACCAGTTCGAATCGGCGGCGCACGCCCTCGAAGCCGGCCAGGCCGTCCAGCACGGCGTCGATCGGGGCGCCGATCTCGAGCGCCGCCAGCAGCGCGCCCATCGCGTTGAGCGCCATGTGGCGGCCGGGCACCGACAACCGCATCACCCGCGGGTGCTGCTCCGGGTCCAGTTCCGGGGCCAGCCGGATCTGCGCGACGGCTTCGGTGCCCTGTTGCTGCCACGACATCAACGTCGCGGCCAGTTCATCGTCGCCGGAGCCCGCGGATCCGTATCGCAACACCCGGATCCCCAGCTCGGCCGTGCGCCGTGCCAGCTCGGCCGCCCCGGGGTCGTCGACGCACACCACCAGCGCCCCGCCGGGCGCCAGCCGCTCCACGAAGGCGTCGAACACCGCGACATAGGCGTCGGCGCTGCCGTAGAAGTCCAGGTGATCGGTCTCGATGTTGGTGACCACGGCGACGTTCGGCGTGTACTCCAGCAGCGAGCCGTCGCTCTCGTCGGCCTCCGCGACGAAGCAGCCTCCGCTGCCGTGGTGGGCGTTGGTGCCGGCCTCCCCCATCTCGCCCCCGACGGCGAAGGACGGGTCGCGCCCGCAGTGCTGCAGCGCCACGATCAGCATCGAGGTCGTCGTGGTCTTGCCATGGGTGCCGGTGACCATCAGCGTGGTGCGCCCGTTCATCAGCTTGGCCAGCACGGCGGGCCGCAGGATCACCGGGATGCCGCGCCGGCGGGCCTCGACCAGCTCGGGGTTGGTCTTCGGGATGGCGGCGTGCGTCGTGATGACCGCGGTGGCGCCAGCGGGCAACAGGTCGAGCGAGGCCGCGTCGTGCCCGATGTTGATCAGCGCGCCCCGGGCGCGTAGCGCGTGAATGCCGCGCGACTCCTTGGCATCCGAGCCGGACACCAGGCCGCCGCGGTCGAGCAGGATGCGGGCGATGCCCGACATGCCGGCTCCCCCGATGCCGACCATGTGCACCCGCTGCAGCTCGGGCGGCAGCTGGTCGGTGCTCACGGGGTCCCCCCGGTCCACCGGCCGCTCGAGCGGCCCAGCTGGGCCTTGCGGGCGATGTCGAGTGCCGCCTGGGCGACCCGGCGCGCCGCGTCGGGATGCCCCACTCGCGCGGCGGCGGCCGTCATGGCCGCCAACCGCGGCGGGTCGCCAACCAGCCCCGCCACCTCGCGAGCCACCAGCTCGGGGGTCAGGTCGGCGTCGGCGACGATCATGCCGCCGCCCGCGTTGACCACCGGCAGGGCGTTGAGCCGCTGCTCGCCGTTGCCGATCGGCAGCGGCACGTAGATGGCCGGCAATCCCACCGCCGAGACCTCGGCGACCGTCATCGCACCGGACCGGCAGATCACCAGGTCGGCGGCCGAATACGCGAGGTCCATCCGGTCAAGGTAGGGAACCGCCACGTACGGCGGGTCGTCCGGCTGGGGCTCGCGCAGGTCGAGCGTGTTCTTGGGGCCGTGCGCGTGCAAGACGGCCACGCCGGCGGCGGCCAGCTCGGCGGCCGCTCCGGAGACCGCCCGGTTCAGCGAGGCCGCGCCCTGCGAGCCACCGAACACCAGCAACACCCGGGCGTCGTCGGCGAAACCGAAGTGGCGGCGCGCCTCGTCGCGCAGCGCCGCGCGGTCCAGTGCGGTGATGGCCTCGCGCACCGGCACCCCGACCACCTCGGCACGCGGCAACCCGCAATCGGCCACCGCGGACAGCACCCGCGCGGCGGTGCGGGCGCCGACCCGGTTGGCCAGCCCGGCGCTGGCGTTGGCCTCGTGGATCACCACCGGCACCCGCGGCTTGCGCGACGAGACTCCGCGCGCGGCGAGATAGGCCGGCAGCGCCACGTACCCACCGAAGCCGATCACCACGTCGGCGTCGACCGCCCGCAGCACGGCACGGGTTTCGCGGACGGCCCGCCACACCCGCGAGGGCAGCCGGGCCAGGTCGCCGCTGGGTTTGCGCGGCAGCGGCACCGGCGTGATCAGCTCGAGGGCATAGCCGCGCTCGGGCACCAGCCGGGTCTCCAGACCCCGGGCGGTGCCCAACGCGGTGATCCTGACCTGCGGGTCGAGGGCGCTCAGCGCATCGGCGACGGCCATCGCCGGCTCGACATGGCCGGCGGTTCCACCACCGGCGAGCACGACCGACAGTGGCTTGAGAGGCCTAAAAGAGGACAACGCGGCACCGGCGGGCAAAGGGTTTCCCCCCAGCCCGCCGGTCGGCTTGTTGACCGTGTCGTTCACCCGTAACGCTGACCTTCCAGTGCGCGAGCGCGTCGTGGCTGACGCTGGCCGGCCGCCTGACTGACGCGGCGTTGGCCAGATCCATGATGCCTCGCCCGTGATCGAGAGTTGCCCCCAGTCTGTCGAGCCGGCCGGCCGGCCGTCCGCGATGACGCCGGTCGCAGCGGCTCGTCGGCCGTGCGGGAGGCCTTGCGTGGAGCTTTGCGCCCGGGCGCGCCCGCGGCCTTGCGCGACGGCTCGGCCGACTTCGGGCGGGCGCGCTTGCGATCGCGGACCGACTCCAGGCGCGTCGGCGAGTAGGGCTCGGGCAGCGGCAGCCGCAGTATCCGGGTCATCTTGTCGTCGCGCCCGGCGCGCAGCGCGGCCACCGCCTCGGGTTCGTGACGCGCCGCGTTGGCCATGATGCCGATCATGAAAAGCGTTGCGGCGGTGGAGGTTCCACCTGCGGAGATGAGTGGCAGCTGAATACCGGTGACCGGGAGGATGCCGATCACGTAGCCGATGTTGATGAACGCCTGGCCCAGCACCCACATGGTCGTGGTGGCGGTCAGCAGGCGCAGGAACGGGTCGGCCGAGCGACGGGCGATCCGCATTCCCGTGTACGCGAACAGCCCGAACAGCACCAGCAGCGCGAACGCGCCGATGAAACCGAGCTCCTCGCCGATGATCGCGAAGATGAAGTCGTTGTGGGCGTTGGGCAGGTAGTTCCATTTGGCCACGCCCTGACCCAGGCCATCGCCGAAGATGCCGCCGTGCGCCAGCGCGAATTTGGCCTGTCGGGCCTGGTAGCCGGTGTCCTGCGGGTCGTTCTCGGGGTTGATCCAGGACCGCACCCGTTCCGACCGGTACCCGGCCGACATGGCCAGCACCGCGCCGGCCACGAAAACGGCCATCAGCGAGGTGACGAAGACGCGCAGCGGCAGGCCCGCGTACCACAGCAGGGCCAGCAGGATGATGCCCAGCGACACCGTCTGCCCGAGGTCGGGCTGCGCCACGATCAGGGCCAGCGCGATCACGGCGGCCGGCACCAGCGGGATCAGCAGTTCGCGCAGGCTGGCCCGATCCAGGCGACGGGCGGCCAGCATGTGGGCACCCCAGATCGCGAAGGCGATCTTGGCCAGCTCGGACGGCTGCATCGAAAAGCCCGCGACCACGAACCACTTACGGGATCCGTTGGCCAGGTTGCCGATTCCGGGAACGAGCACCAGCACCAGCAGGATGACCGTGACGACGTAGCCGGTGAACGCGACCCGGCGGATGAACCGCACCGACATCCGCAACGAGGCGTAGCAGGCGATGAGGCCGATCACGGTCCACAGCACCTGCTTGCCGAAGATCACCCAGGCGGACCCGTCGGCGTCGTAGGACCGCACGCCCGACGCCGACAGCACCATGATCAGCCCTAGCGTCGTCAGCAACGCTGCCACCGCGATGATCAGGTGAAACGACGTCATGGGCCGGCCCAGCCAGGCGCCGAACCGGCTGTGCGAGCCGCCCTCCTTGGCCGCGGCCTTGTCGGGCTTCTGCTCGGCCTTCTGCGGCTTGTCGGCCTTTGTCTCGGCCTTGGCTTCCGTGGCGCCGTCCGTGGCGTCGTCGTCGGCTGGCTCGAGCGCGGCCGTGCCGGTGGTGTTTTTACCCCGGCGCCGTAGCCGGGTCAGTGCGTTGCCCACGCCCGTCCTACCGCAGCGCCGCGCGCACGGCGGCCGCGAATGCGTCGCCACGGTGGGCGTAACCCGAGAATTGGTCGAACGACGC
This sequence comes from Mycobacterium sp. NGS27, assembly GCF_059813005.1. Taxonomy (NCBI): domain Bacteria; kingdom Bacillati; phylum Actinomycetota; class Actinomycetes; order Mycobacteriales; family Mycobacteriaceae; genus Mycobacterium; species Mycobacterium sp. NGS27. The sequence continues at coordinate 594,956 of NZ_JCALDT010000001.1, read as the reverse complement.
GCCCGCCGGTGCGAGCAGGACGGTGTCGCCGGGCTTCGCCAGGGTGCGCGCCGCGGCCACTGCCGCGTTCATCACCGCTGAGGCCCGATCGCCGCCTGATAGTTGCACTTCTGTCACATCTGCCCCAAGAACCACAGCAGTCGCATCCATACCAGCATCCTCGCCTGTCACAACCTGCAGGACGGGGACATCCGGCGCGTGTCGCGATAACGCCTCGGCAACCTCGCGCCGATCTCGGCCGATCAGCACCGCCCCGACCAGCCGGGACGCCATCCTGGCGACCTCGGCGTCGACCGATGCGCCCTTGAGCAGGCCGCCGGCGATCCAGACGACCCGGGGGTAGGCCAGCACGGACGCCTCGGCGGCGTGTGGGTTGGTGGCCTTGGAGTCGTCGACGTAGGTGATGCCGTCCGCGGCGGCCACGACTTCGGCCCGGTGCCGGCCCACCCGGAAGGAGGCGATCGCGTCCGCAATCGCCTCGGGCGGCACGCCGACGCAGCGCGCCAGCGCCGCGGCGGCCAGCGCGTCGAGCACCCCGACCGGGCCCGGAACCGGGATGGACTCGACCGGCAGCAGGGCCAGGTCGTCGGCGAAGGCGCGGTCAACCAGGTGGCCGTCGCGCACGCCGAGCTCCCCCGCCGCCGGTTCGCCCAGCCGGAAGCCGACCCGCACCGGCGCCCGGGCGGTGTCCAGCAGCGCCGCCGCCCGGGCATCGTCCAGGCCCACCACCGCCACCCGGCCGTCGAGCACCCGCGCCTTCGCCGCGGCGTAGGCGGCCATGCCGCCGTGCCAGTCCAGGTGGTCTTCGGCGATGTTGAGCACCACACCGGCCTCGGGCTTCAGCGAAGGCGCCCAATGCAATTGGAAGCTGGATAGCTCGACGGCCAGCAGCTCGGCGGGTTGCTCCAGGACGTCGAGCACCGGGTCGCCGATGTTGCCGCACAGCAGGCTGCGACGGCCGCCGGCGATCAGCATGGCGTGCAGCATCGACGTGGTGGTCGTCTTGCCGTTCGTCCCGGTGACCACCAGCCAGCGCCGCGGCGGTCCGCACTGGCCCGCGGCGTCGAGCCGCCAGGCCAGCTCCACGTCGCCCCAGATCGGCACCCCGGCCGCCGCCGCGGCGACCAGCAGCGGCGTGGTCGGCGCGAAGCCGGGACTGGTGACCACCAGGGCGTAGCGGGAGATCTGCTCGATGGCCGTCGACGTGGACGCGGTCGCCGCTCCCGCGTCGGCGTAGTCCCGCAACCTGGCCGGGTCGTCGTCGCACAGCGTCGGTGCCGCCCCGAATCGGCTCAGCGCCGCCAGCACCGCCTTGCCCGTCACGCCGCCGCCGGCCACCAGCACCGGCGCGCCGGGCGCCAGGGGTTCCAGCGGGGCCTCAAGACCGCTCATCAGGCACCGATCGCGCCCAGCCACTCACCGTAGAAAAGGGCGACGCCCAGGCCGCACGCGATCGCGGTGAGCAGCCAGAAGCGGATGATGACCGTGGTCTCGGCCCAGCCGGCCAACTCGAAATGATGATGAAAGGGGGCCATCCGGAACACCCGGCGCCCGGTGGTGCGAAACGTCAGGATCTGCAACACAACCGAGCTGACCTCGGCCACGAACAGCGAGCCCAGCACGACGGCGAGGATCTCGGTGCGGCTGGTGACGGAGAGGCCAGCGATGATGCCGCCCAGCGCCAGGGATCCGGTGTCACCCATGAAGATTTTCGCGGGTGCCGCGTTCCACCACAGGAAGCCGATGCAGGCGCCGGCGGTGGCGGCGGCGACCAGCGCCAGGTCCAGCGGATCGCGCACGTTGTAGCAGCCCAGCCCGGGGGCGGTCACGCAGGCGTTGCGGTACTGCCAGAACGTGATCAGCACGTAGGCGGCGGTGACCATCGCCATGCTCCCGGCGGCCAGGCCGTCCAGGCCGTCGGTGAAGTTGACCGCGTTGGACCAGGCGCTCACGACGATCACGCAGAACAACACGAACAGGCCCGGGGCCAGTGTGACGGTGGCGATCTCGCGCACGTAGGACAGATCCGCGCTGGCCGGTGTCAGGCCGGTGCTGTTGTGGAACTGCAGCGCCAGCACCCCGAACAGGACCGCGGCGGCGACCTGTCCGATGGTCTTGGCCGTCTTGTTCAAACCGAGGTTGCGCGACCTGCGGATCTTGATCAGGTCGTCGAGGAATCCGACGCCGCCGAGCACGGTGGCCAGGCCCAGCACCAACAGGCCCGACACGGTGACGCCTTCCCCGTCGAAGGCCATCCCAGCCAGGTGCGTGCCCAGGTAGCCCGCCCAGATGCCGGCCAGGATGGCCACGCCGCCCATCGACGGCGTGCCCCGTTTGGCGTGGTGGGTCGGCGGGCCGTCCTCGCGAGTGTGGTGGCCGAATCCCTGCCGGGTGAACAGCCGGATCAGCGCCGGGGTCAGCAGGATCGAGACCGTCAGCGCGACGGCGACGGCGATGAGGATCTGCCTCATGCGCGCGTCCCGCCCTCTTTTGATGGTGACGACCCGCTTCGCCCGGCTTCGCCGCCCTCGCGATCGTCACCGGCTGCCAGGGCGTCGGCCAGCGCACCGAGCCCCGCCGAGTTCGACGCCTTGACCAGGACGACGTCACCGGGTTGCACCTCGGCCCGCAGTAACGCCAGGGCGGCGTCGCTGTCGGCGACGTTGACGGCCCCTTGGTCACCCGCGCCCCAGGAACCCTCCATGACCGCTCCGTGGTGCATGGCGCTCATCGACCTCCCACTTCCCACGACAACGAGTCGAGACACATCTAAGCGCACGGCGAGCCGGCCGATGCGATCGTGCTCGACTATGGCGTCCTCACCGAGCTCGGCCATCTCGCCGAGCACCGCCCAGCTCCTGCGCTTTTCGGCGGGGTTCTGCCCGCCGCCTTCGCCGCCGCCGTGGGCGATCCAGGCCAGCGCCTGCAGCCCGGCCCGCATGGAATCGGGGTTCGCGTTGTAGGCATCGTCGATCACGGTGACCCCGTCGGCGCGGGTGGTGACCTGCATGCGGTGCCGCGACACCGGGCCAGTGCCGGCGAGTGCGGCGGCCACCTGCTGCAGGTCGGCGCCGCATTCCAGCGCCACCGCGGCCGCGCACAGCGCGTTGCCCACCTGGTGATCGCCGTAGACGCCGAGTTGCACCGGCACCTGCGTCACCCCGGACGCATCGCGCCGGTGCAGCGTGAACCGCGGCCGGGCCAGCTCGTCCAGGGAAACCGCACCGGCCCACAGGTCGCTGGGGCCCGCGCCGGTGCGCTCGTCGCGGCTGACCCGGACCACCCGGGCCGCGGTCACGTTCGCCATGGCCGCCACGGCCGGATCGTCGGCGTTCAGGATCACCACGCCGGAGGCCGGAACAGACTGCGGCAGTTCGGATTTCGTCCGGGCGATGGCTTCGCGCGAGCCGAACTCGCCGAGGTGCGCGGTGCCGACGTTGAGGACCACCCCGATGGACGGTGTGGCGATTTCGGCGAGCGCGGCGATGTTTCCGGGATGGCGGGCCGACATCTCCAGGACCAGGTAGTCGGTGTCGGCCGTCGCGCGCAGCACCGTCCACGGGTGCCCCAGCTCGTTGTTGAACGACCCGGGCGGGGCCACCACCTCACCGAGCGGCGCCAGGACGGCGGCGACCAGGTCCTTGGTCGAGGTCTTTCCCGATGATCCGGTGATGCCGACGATCGTCAGCCCCCCGGCCACCAGTTCGGCGGCGACCACCCGGGCCAGCCTGGCCAGCGCGCCCAGCACCGCCGCGCCGGACCCGTCGGCGTCGTGCTCGAGCACCCCGGCCGGCCCGCGATCCGGGTGCGCATCCGGCGGTTGCGGGGGCACCACGATGGCCGGAACCCCGACCGGCCGCGCCGCCAGGACGGCCACCGCGCCGGCGGCGACAGCCGCGTCGGCGAAGTCGTGCCCGTCGGACCGCGCTCCCGGCAGCGCCAGGAACAGCCCGCCCGGCTTGACGGCGCGCGAGTCGAATTCCACCGTCGCGGTGACGTGCCGCTGCGCGGCATCCTGCGGCGAGATACCGGACAAAGTGCCGCCGACGATGTCGGCGATCTGGGCGACGGTCAGGTCGATCACCGCTGCACCCCGTCGAGGTCACGCAAGGCCTCGGCCAGTTCCACCCGGTCGTCGAAGGGGCGGGTGTGTCCGCCGGCGCTTTGCCCGGTCTCGTGACCCTTGCCGGCGATCAGCACCACGTCGCCGGGACCCGCCCAGGCGACCGCGTGCCTGATCGCGTCGCGGCGGTCGGCGACCTCGACAACCTCTGCCGCACAACCACTTTCGATCGCACCGGCCAGGATCTCGCGGCGGATCGAGGCCGGGTCTTCACCGCGCGGATTGTCATCGGTGACGACGACCAGGTCGGCCAGCTCGGCCGCCGTGGCGCCCATCGGCGCCCGTTTGCCCGGATCGCGTTCGCCGCCGGCGCCGAACACCACCGCCAGGCGGCGGCCCGGCCGCTTCAGCGTGGTCAGCACCGCACGCAAGGCGCCCGGCTTGTGGGCGTAGTCCACCAGCGCCAGGAAGTCCTGGCCGGCGTCGATCTGTTCCATCCGCCCCGGCACGCGGGTCTGCCGCAGCCCCGCGGCCGCCTCCTCCGGCGACACCCCAACCACGTCCAGAAGGGCCAGCGCCACAAGGCAATTGGCGACGTTGTAGTGGCCGGGTAGCGGGACTGCGACCCGATGCCGGGCGCCGGCGGGATCGACCACGGTGAACTGTTGTCCCCCGGCGCCCATCGGGGCCACGTCGAGGGCCCGCCAATGCGCGGCTTGCCCCTCGGCGCTGACGGTGATCGCGTCGCCGGCCCGGGCCGCCATGGCCCGCCCGGCCTCGTCGTCGACGCACACCACGACGCGGCGCGCCCGCAGCGGCGAATCCGGTTCGAACAGCAGGGCTTTGGTGTTGAAGTAGTCCTCCATGGTCGGATGGAAGTCGAGGTGATCGCGGGACAGGTTGGTGAAACCGCCCGCCGCGAAACCTGTTCCGTCCACGCGGCCCAACGCCAGCGCATGGCTGGAGACCTCCATGACGACGGTGTCCACACCCCGTTCGGCCATGGCGGCCAGCATGGCCTGCAGCGCGGGGGCCTCCGGAGTGGTCAGCGCGCTGGGGACGTCGGCGCCGTCGATGCGGATCCCGATGGTCCCGATCAGCCCGGCGGTACGGCCGGCGGCACGCAGACCGGACTCGACGAGATAAGTGGTGGTGGTCTTGCCCGACGTGCCGGTGATGCCGATGACGGCCACCCGGTCGGACGGATTCCCGTACACCGTGGCCGCCAGGCCGCCGAGCACGCCGCGGGGATCGGGGTGCACCAGCGTCGGGACGGCCGGCGCGGTCATCTCTGCGACCCCGGCGGGATCGGTGAGCACGGCGACGGCGCCGCGTTCGACCGCGTCGGCGGCATAGCGGGCCCCGTGGGTCGCCCGACCGGGCAGCGCGGCGAACAGGTCGCCGGGCAGCACGTCCTGGGCGCGCAGCGTCACCCCGGTGATGGTCACGTCGGGCACGGCGGCGCCCTGACCTGGGTGATCGGCCAACACGGCGCCGACCTGGCCGGCGAGCGCGGGCAGCCGCACGCCTGCGGCGGCGCTGGGGCGTAACCCAGTGGGCATCGGCACCACTTGTGCTCACACCTCCCTCCGACGCCGCGTCGTCCTCATGATCGGCCATGACACCCTACCTAGCCGCAACCGGCCATGAGCCGATCCGCGCGCCGACGGAGCAGTCGGGGCGGCTGCGCGTCGGCGATCGCCGCGCGGCTGTACGGCGCCGACCCGCTAGGTGGCCTGCAACGTCAGCGGCGGGCCTGGATCGGGCGACAGCGGCACGTTCTCGCGCTGCATGAGCCAGCCGGCGATGTTGTGGAACAGCGGGGCCGCCGAGTGGCCCGGCGTGCCGTCGGCGTTGCGCTCCGGGTTGTCCATCATGATGCCGATGACATACCTGGGGTTGTCGACGGTGGCCATTCCGGCGAACGTGATCCAGTAGACGTTGTCGAAGTAGCAGCCGCAGGCCGGGTTGATCTGTTGCGCGGTGCCCGTCTTGCCGGCCATCTGATAGCCCGTCACCGCTCCCGCGGCCCCGGTGCCCTGCTGGTAACCCATCGGGTCCTTTTGCACGACGGCACGCAGCATGTTGCGCACGGTCTGCGCCGTCTGCGGCGACACCACTCGCACGCCTTCCGGGCGCGGCTCTTCGGTGCGCGTGCCGTCGGGGGCGATGGTGGCCTTGATGATCCGCGGCGGTATCCGCAGGCCGTCGTTCGCGATCGTCTGGTACATCCCGGTCATCTGCAACAGCGTCATCGAAAGACCTTGCCCGATGGGCAGGTTCGCGAAGGTGCTACCCGACCATTGGTCGATCGGGGGCACCAGTCCGGCGCTTTCACCCGGCAGGCCGACGTTGGTGCGTTGCCCCAGACCGAACTTGCGGACCATGTCGTAGAAGCGCTCCGGCCCGACGCGCTGCGCGAGCATCAAAGTGCCGACGTTGGAGGACTTTCCGAACACGCCGGTGGTGGTGTACGGCATCACTCCGTGCTCCCACGCGTCGTGGATGGACACCCCGCCCATCTGGATGGTGCCGGGAACCTGCAACACCTCGTCGGGATTGGTCAGCCCGTACTCGATGACCGACGACGCGGTGATCACCTTGTTCACCGAGCCGGGCTCGAACGGCGAGGACACCGCCAGGTTGCCCAGCTGTCTATCGCCCTGACGCCCGATGTCCTGGGAGGGGTCAAAGGTGTTGTCGTTGGCCATGGCCAGCACTTCACCGGTCTTGGCGTCGAGCACGACGGCCGAAACATTATGCGCGCCAGACACATTCTTGGCCTGCTGCACCTGCTGCTGCACGTAGAACTGGATGTCGTCGTCGAGGGTCAGCTGGACCATCGAGCCGTTGACCGCCCGGTGCCGATTGCGGTAGCTGCCCGGGATGACCACACCGTCGGAGCCGCGGTCGTAGGTGACCGAGCCGTCGGTGCCGGACAACACCGAATCCATCGCCTCTTCCAGACCCAGCAGGCCGTGACCGTCCCAGTCGATGCCGCCGACGATGTTGGCCGCCAGCGATCCGCCCGGATACTGGCGCAGATCCTGGCGTTCGGAACCGACCTCGGGATACTTGTCCGAGATCGCGCTGGCGACAGCGGGATCGACGGCGCGCGCCAGATAAACGAAGTTGTCGTCGGTTTGCAGCTTCTTCAAAACGGTCGCCGAGTCCGGTTTGTTGCCCAGCCGGCTGGACACCTCTTTGGCGATATCGCGCAACCGCTGCTGCGGATCCGGGGCCGTCGAGTTCTTGGCCCTGGCTTCCTCTAGTTGCTTGCGGATCCGTTTCGGCTGAAACGTCAGCGCCCGCGACTCGATGGTGAAAGCAAGCTGGTCCTTTTGGCGGTCGATGATGCTGCCGCGCACCGCTTTTTCCACGTCGGTGACCTTGAGCTGACCGGCGGCCTGGGCGCGCAGCGACGACGCGTTGGTCACCTGCAGGACGAACAATTGGGCGGCGGCCATCAGCATCAACACCAGGATGACCACGTTGCCCGCGCGATGCCGGAAGACGAACGACCCGCCGCGGCTGGTCAATTCCACGATCTGGCGGGTGCGGCGCTGCCGCGCCGAGTGCCCGGCCGCCGCCTCGGACCGTTGTGCCGCCCCGGCGGCTTTGGCTTGCTTGGCCTTCCGGAACCGCTTCGGCTCGCGAACGTCCGTTTTCTGCGGCTTCACGCGCCGCTTCGGTTGCCGTACGCCCTTGGCCTGCACGTCCTTACGGGGACCACGTGTCGGCCGTGCGGACTGCGACCGTCGTGCCCGCGGGGAGTCACCGCGGCTCACCTGGGCCCACCTGGCGGCGCGACGACCGCGGCGCCGGGCAGGCCGTTAGCCGGCCCGGTCGGGGCCACCGGTTGAGCCGGCGCCGCCGGACGGCCCAGCTGCAACGGGACCGGGATCTCGGCGGGCAACGGCGCGGGCGTCTGCCCCGGAGCCGGAATCGGCAGCCCGCCCAAGGGAATCGGTACCTCGGCCGGGGCTGGCGGAGTCGCGGGTCCGCCCGGCGTGGGCAACCCCGGCGTGGGCAATCCCGGAGTCGGCAACCCCGGCAGCGCGCCGGGAGCGCGTCCGGTGACCGGGCCGGTCGCCGGTGCAGCGGGCAGGCCGGGCAGTGCACCCGTCGCCGGTCCGCCTGGCATGCCGGGCAGCGTACCCGGCACCGGCAGCCCGGGGGCGGCAGGCGCGCCGGGCGCTGGGGGCACCACAGGCCCCAGGTGCTGCCCGCCCACCGTCGACGCGCCGTCGGGGGCGCGCAGCAGCGCTTCGGGCCCGGACCTGGCCGGGGCGGGGCCACCGGGGGCCGGCCCGACCAGAGTCGAGACCTCCGGGGGCGCGGCCGGCGGCTTGGGGGGTTGCGGCATTTCGTCGGGAAGCTTGCTGTTCAGCGGCGGCGGCGGAACGCCGTCGGCCGGCTTGGGTGTGCCGACCACCACCCAGTTCCCGGACGGGTCCTGGACCAGGTGCGCTGTGTCCCTGCTCGGGATCATGCCCTGCTTGCGGGCCGCCTCCGCCAGCGCCGGGGCGGCCTCCGCCTCGCGTACGTCGCGCTCGAGCGCTTCCTTCTGCTGCTGCAGCAACCGGGTCCGCTCCCGGGCGTGGCTCAACTTGTAGGAGCGCTCGGCGGAGTCGGTGGACAGCCACAGCGTGAGCCCGAGGCCGATGCCCAGCGCACCGATGATCAGGACGACGAACGGAACCTTGCTGGCCAACGTCCGCGGCCGCAGGTCGATCGACGCCAGCCGGGCGGCCAACCGTTCGGTCAGGCGGGGACGAACCACCTTGGGCGCCTTGGCTTTCCGCGCCTTTGCCCGCGCCTTGGCCTGGCTGGTGCTCTTGGGGCGGGCCTGGCGGTCGACGGGCCTTGCCATCGGGCTGGTCTGCGGTCCGGACTTGGGCGCGCGCGTTTCGCGGGCGGGCGCCGAGCTCCGGCCGCTGCGGGTGCGCCGCGCCGATCCCGATTCGGCTGCGGGACGAGTGCTGCGCCGGGCAGAACCGTCGCGTGCGCCCCGACGGTCGCTGCCACCGCGCCGTTTCGACGTCTCGCGTTCCGCTCTCATGCCTCGCCTTTCCCGCTAACCTGCCCTGACTTCGTTCGGTGCAGAGCCCGCAACCGCACTGCGGCACTGCGTGGATTGCGTTCGACCTCGGCGGCGTCGGCGCGTTCGGCGCCGTGCGTCAAAGACCGGAAGCGCGGCTCATGGCCGGGAAGCTCGACCGGCAGGTCCACCGGGGTGCGCGACGCGACCGCCTGGGCGAAGTGCCGCTTGACGATCCGGTCCTCCAGCGACTGGTAGGCCAGCACCACGATGCGACCGCCGACGTCCAGCGCGTCCAGGGCGGCAGGGAGGGCGCGGCGCAGGGTGTCCAGTTCGTCGTTGACCGCGACCCGCAGCGCCTGGAAGGTGCGCTTGGCCGGATGTCCGCCGGTGCGCCGGGCGGCGGCCGGAATCGCTTCGTACAGCAGGGCCACCAGGTCCGACGTCGACGTGAACGGCTGACGGGAACGCCGGCGCACGATGTGCGCGGCGATGCGGCGTGCGAACCGCTCTTCGCCGTAGCGGTGCAGAATGTTCGCCAGCTCCGCCTCGTCGTAGGTGTTGACGATGTCGGCCGCGGTCAGCGGCGACGAGGGGTCCATCCGCATGTCCAGCGGCGCGTCCTGGGCGTAGGCGAAGCCCCGCTCCGCGCGATCCAGCTGCATGGACGACACCCCGAGGTCGAATAGCATTCCATCCACGGATTCGGTTGCCGCATAACCGGACTCGTCCAGCGCCGTGGCGATCCCGTCGTAGCGCGCGTGCACCGGCGTGACTCGGTCGGCGAAGCGCGCCAGCCGGGCCCGGGCGATGCCCAGCGCGCTGGGGTCGCGGTCGAGTCCGATCAGCCGCAGCCCCGGCAGGTCGGTGAGGAATCGTTCCGCATGCCCTCCTGCGCCGAGGGTGGCGTCGAGCAGCGTCGCCCCAGACCCGTCGGGGCGGTGACGGGTCAGCGCGGGGGTGAGCAGTTCGACGCAGCGATCCAGCAGGACGGGGACATGCCCGTGGTCGTCGGAACTCGAATTCTCTGCCACCGCAACGCCTCCACGGATCTGCCGGCACGGGTGCTCGGGAAGGCGGGCGGCCCCTGCATCGAGGTCTCTGACCGAAGTCGCGAACCTGGCGTTGGGGAAGTACGCCAGGGTCGGTTCGGGCAGAGGCCACGTTGCACGGGCATGCGCCTCAGATGATGTCGCCGAGTGCTTCATCGCTGGCCGCGGAGAAGTTCTCTTCGTGGGTCTGCTGGTAGTCCTGCCAGGCCTGGGCATCCCAGATCTCGAGGTTGTCGATCGCGCCGATGACCACGCAGTCCTTCGAAAGGTTCGCGTAGCGCCGGTGATCGGCCGACAACGTGATCCGGCCCTGCGCGTCGGGATGCTGCTCGTCGGTGCCTGCCGCGAGGTTGCGGAGGAACGCCCGGGCCTCGGGGTTGCTCCGCGAGGCCTTGCTCGCGCGGCGGGCCAATTGCTCGAATTCCGCCCGCGGATAGACGGCGAGGCTGTGGTCCTGACTCTTGGTGACCATCAACCCCCCTGCCAGCGCGTCGCGAAACTTGGCGGGCAGCGTCAGCCGCCCCTTGTCGTCGAGTTTGGGCGTGTAGGTGCCGAGAAACACCAGCTCACCTCCCCTTTGGGGTCACCCAAACGCTGCAGCCACCATACCCCACAATCCCCCACTCTGCCCCATTCTTGAGGCGTCGTCGTGGCGTTTCCGGGGTTATTCGACGTCAGGACGCTGTCAATGCGCCGCATGAGGTGTGTCGAGGGCATGCACGGGCTTGCTCGAGGGCATCGGGTGAAGCGCGCTTACCAGGCAAAACACGCCAAGTGGGGCGTCGTGGGGGACTCTAGTGGGGCGCGGTGGGGCACGACTGCCACGACGCGCCTCGGTTAGGGCTCGATTGGGCTGCGAAACGGCATCGACGATTGATGGTCAAGCGGGGAAGGGTCGACGCCACCGAATACTGGAGAACAAAACGGGGCAGCCGATGGCTACCCCGAGTGCGTGGCTGCGCCTAGTTGTCGAAGCGGCGGCGGAACCGGTCCTCCATGCGGCTGGTGAACGAACCGCCGCCCTTGTTGCGGCGCTGACGCAGTGAGGTGGGCGCCGGCCCGGAATGATCGGTCCTGCCGGACAACCGTGGACCGGTGATCGCGAAGATCACTCCGCCGAACATGACGATGAACCCGAAGACGCTGAGAATCGGGAAGTTTCCGATCATCGTTGCCTTGAACGCCACCCCGGAGACCAGCATCGCCAAACCGATGACGAACAGTGCCACGCCCTGCAGCCGCCGACGGGCGGTAGGTGCACGAAACCCTCCACCGCGAACACTTGACGCGAATTTGGGGTCCTCGGCGTAGAGCGCGCTCTCGATCTGATCGAGCATCCGCTGCTCATGATCGGAGAGTGGCATTCGTCCCTCCTTGCCGACGGTGTGGCACGTGGCTATCGGTGTAACACGCGGATGCCCGTTGGGAGGGCATTAATTCAATGATACGAGGTCGATCTGCCCCATACCACTGGTTCGCCGCCGATTCTATCCCGCCCGCCTGCCGGCGCTCGGCCGGACCGCAACGGCCGTGCGCTACAACCGGCTTCCCGAACCGGGACGGCGCACCGGTCCGGTGCCACGACCGCCCGCCCGGCCGTCGCAGCTGGGTCCGATAATGGGCAAAGAGACACCGACCACAGCGACAACATGATGCCGACACCGCTTCCTAGGCCCGACGACGGATGAGGAGGACACCGCGAGTTGGCGATATTCCTCATCGATCTGCTTCCCAACGACATGGAGCGTCGCCTGGGTGATGCCCTGGCGGTGTACGTCGACGCGATGCGCTACCCGCGGGGCACCGAGAATCAGCGCGCCGCGATGTGGCTCGAGCACATCCGGCGGCGGGGCTGGCAGGGCGCCGGCGTCGTCGAAACCCGGGAAGCCGAAGACGCAGGCGCACAACCGCCCTCGGCGGAGGACTTGGCCAGCGCCCCGCTGCTCGGCGTGGCCTACGGCTACCCCGGTGCGCCCGGGCAATGGTGGCAGCAGCAGGTCGTGCTGGGCATGCAGCGCGGCGGCTCGCCGCCCCAGGAGATCTCCCGGCTGATGGACAGCTACTTCGAGTTGACCGAGCTGCACATCCATCCCCGCGCTCAGGGCCGCGGCCTGGGCGAGGCGTTGGCCCGACGGCTGCTGGCGGGTCGCGCCGAACAGAATGTGCTGCTCTCCACGCCGGAAACCAATGGTGAGCCCAACCGCGCCTGGCGGTTGTACCGGCGCCTGGGCTTCACCGATGTCATCCGCGGCTACCACTTCGCCGGCGACCCGCGGGCGTTCGCGATCCTGGGCCGCAAGCTCCCTCTGTAACACCCCAACTCGGCACACATCGGACGACTCCACTAACTGGCACATCGGATCTGGCACGATGACCTGGTGCGAGCCAGCTCTCCCCCGTCCAGCAGCCGAGGATCCCGAGCGTTTCGAGCTCGGCGGCGCCGCCTGACGGCCTTCGCGATGTTGCTGCTGCTGGTGCCGCTGGCCACCGGGTGCCTGCGGGTCAGGGCCTCGCTCACCATCTCCCCCGACGACCTGGTGTCCGGCGAGATCGTCGCCGCCGCCAAGCCCAAGACCTCCAAGGACACCGGTCCACAACTCGACAGCAACAACCTGCCGTTCAGCCAGAAGGTGGCGGTGTCGAACTACGACAGCGACGGCTACGTCGGCTCGCAGGCGGTGTTCTCCGATCTGACGTTCGCGGAGTTGCCGCAGCTGGCCAACATGAACTCCGACGCCTCCGGGGTGAACCTGACACTGCGTCGCAACGGCAACCTGGTGCTCCTGGAGGGCCGGGCGGACTTGACCTCGCTGACCGACCCCGAGGCCGACGTGGAGCTGACTGTGGCCTTCCCCGGCGTGGTGACCTCCACCAACGGCGATCGAGTCGAACCCGACGTGGTGGCGTGGAAGCTCAAACCGGGCGTGGTGAGCACCATGACCGCCCAGGCCCGCTACACCGACCCCAACACCCGGTCCTTCACCGGAGCGGTGGTGTGGCTGTGCATCGCGTCGTTCGCGGCCGCGGGCGTGGTGGGGCTGTTGGCCTGGGTCAGCCGGGATCGCTCACCGCGGTTGACCGCGCCGCGCGACCAACCGCCGCCTAGCTAGCTGTACTGCCCGGCCGGTGACCAGTAGGCGAGCATCTCAGCGAACGTCTGGAAGGCCGGCCCGGAATTCCCATAGGTCGCCTCGAGATGGATGCTCAGCGGGAAGCCGAGCCCGGCGACCCCGTCGATGACGCGTTTATAGAGGTCGACCATCTGCTGGCGCTTCTGCGCGGGTTCGCCCGCGGCCAGCTTCTTGACAAACTCCTGCTCGGCCGCCACCGCCGGATTGCCCGGGTCCTGAATGAGCCAATTGATCAGTCCGACCCGGCTCTCCATCTTCGGCACGAAGCCGAACGACAGCAGGATCTCCGGCCGGTGGTCGGTCGTTTTCGCGAACTCGGTCAAAAAGCCCACGATCGCGTCGGAGTACAACAGCTGGGTCATGCCGTAGGTGGCGCCCTGGTCGCACTTGAAGTTGAACCTGCCCTGTTCGCCGTCCCGGGTGGGGATCAGGATGACACCGCGGTTGGTCACCAGCTCGCGGTAGATCGACAGGGCGTCCGTGGGGGCCACGCCGGAGCCCTCGCCGTCGTTCATGGTGCGCGGAACGCCGACGAAGACAACGCCTTCCATGCCGGCAGACGTCAGCTCGGACAGCCGCGCCCGCAGCGACGGCTCGTCCATGAAGGCGGTGACCTGCGTGCACAGGCCCTTGATGCCGGGCAGTTCCGGTTTGACGACCGACCAGAAGTCGAGCACGTCCAACTTGGGTTTCATCTGAATGGGCCGGTCGTCGTCCTCGGCGATGATCCCCGGAATCATCACGTGCCGGATCCGGCCGTCGAGGCCGGACTCGGCGGAATTCCGCACCACTTTCTGCGCCTCTTCGAGTGCCCGCTCCCGACCTTCGTCGGCATTCGGCGGCACCAGCTCGAGCGCAATGGTGTTGAGGGTCACGCGGCTTCTCTCCATCTGACGACTCCCGGGGGGCGCCCTGCGGGACGCGCGGATTGCGCGCGAGCCCCAGCGCACCCGCCAGCATAGGGGCGGGTTAGTGAGGCAGGCGAAGCAACTGGGTCCGGTGGCCCGGGTCATGTGCGGGGTGACACGGGTGGGGCGGCGAATACACTGGTCGGGCCTGGAACACCCAGTCAGCCGAGCAGAAAGGGGTGCCGCGCTGAGCCTAGGAGCTTCAGAAGCAGCGGCAACCGTCGAGTTGACCGGAGCCATCACCGACCAATTGCGGCGGTACATGCATGACCGGCGCACCGAGACCGCGTACATCGGTGAGGATTACAGCGGTCTGATTGCCGCGCTGGAAGATTTCGTGCTCAATGGGGGCAAGCGGCTACGGCCCTTGTTCGCCTATTGGGGGTGGCGCGCCGTGACCACCGAAGCCCCCGATGAGCAAGTGCTGCTGCTGTTTTCCGCTCTCGAGCTGCTGCACGCCTGCGCGCTGGTGCACGACGACGTGATCGACGACTCCTCTACCCGCCGCGGCCGGCCGACCACGCACGTGCAGTTCGCGAAGCTCCATCGCGACCGGCACTGGCAGGGCTCCCCGGAGCAGTTCGGCATATCGGCCGCCATCCTGCTCGGCGATCTCGCGCTGGCGTGGGCCGACGACATCGTCTTCGGTGTCGACTTGACACCCCAGGCCCAAAAGCGGGTGCGGCGGGTGTGGGCCAACATCCGCACCGAGGTGCTCGGCGGGCAGTACCTCGACATCGTCGCCGAGGCCAGCGCGGCCGCCTCGATCGCCTCGGCAATGAACGTCGACACCTTCAAAACGGCCTGCTACACGGTGTCTCGGCCGCTTCAGCTCGGGGCGGCCGCCGCGGCCGACCGGCCCGACGTCCACGACGCCTTCAGCCAATTCGGGACGGACCTGGGGGTGGCGTTTCAGCTGCGCGACGACGTCCTGGGGGTTTTCGGCGACCCGGCGGTCACCGGCAAACCGTCCGGGGACGATCTGAGATCGGGGAAGCGCACCGTGCTGCTGGCCGAGGCGGTGGAGCTGGCGGAGAAGTCAGACCCGTTGGCGGCCAACCTGTTACGGACCTCGGTTGGGGCCCGATTGACCGACGCGCAGGTGGATCAGCTGCGCGACGTCATCGAGGCGGTGGGCGCCCTGGCCGCGGCCGAACAACGAATCGCCGCGCTGACCCAGCGGGCGCTGGCCACCCTGGCGGCCGCGCCTATCAACACCGCGGCCAAAGCGGGGCTGTCCGAATTGGCCAAGCTGGCCACGAACCGGTCGGCCTGAACCGGTGACGACGCCCACGGACACCCCTGCAGCGGATTCGCCGGCCGCCAAACCCGCTCGGGGAGAATGGTTTTCACAGCTGAAGGCATTCGTCGCCGCCGCCGACTCCGGACCGGCGAAGCTGGGCTTGCTGGGATCGGTGCTGATCACCCTGGGCGGATTGGGCGCCGGCAGCACCCGGCAGCACGATCCGCTGCTCGAGTCGATGCACATGTCCTGGTTGCGTTTTGGCCACGGCCTGGTGCTGTCGTCGATCGTGTTATGGACCGGCGTCGGCCTGATGCTGATCGCGTGGCTGAGCCTGGGCCGTCGGGTGCTGGGCGGCGAGGCGAGCGAGTTCGTCATGAAAGCCACGACCGGCTTCTGGCTGGCGCCGCTGCTGGTGTCGGTGCCCGTCTTCAGCCGGGACACCTACTCGTATCTGGCGCAGGGCGCACTGCTGCGCGACGGCCTGGATCCGTACGCGGTCGGTCCCGTCGCCAACCCGAACAGCTTGCTGGACAACGTCAGTCCCATCTGGTCGATCACGACCGCGCCCTATGGCCCCGTGTTCATCCTGGTGGCGAAGATCATCACCATCATCGTGGGCAACAACGTGGTGGCGGGCACCGCGTTGCTGCGGCTGTGCATGCTGCCCGGGCTGCTGTTGCTGGTCTGGGCGACGCCCCGCGTGGCGCGCCATCTGGGCGCCGACGGTCCGACGGCGCTGTGGATCTGTGTGCTCAACCCGCTGGTGCTCATCCATCTGATGGGCGGGGTGCACAACGAGATGTTGATGGTGGGCTTGATGGCCGCCGGTGTCGCGCTGACGTTCGGTGGCCGCCACGTTGCCGGCATCACGCTCATCACGGTCGCCATCGCGGTCAAAGCCACCGCGGGCATTGCGCTGCCGTTTTTGGTGTGGGTGTGGATGCGGCATCTGCGCGATCGGCGGGGATATCGGCCAATGCCAGCGTTTTTCGCCGCGACGGCGTTATCGCTGTTGATCTTCGCCGTCGTCTTCGCGATCGTGTCGGCAGTCGCCGGCGTCGGTCTGGGATGGCTGACCGCGCTGGCCGGATCGGTGAAGATCATCAACTGGCTGACGGTGCCGACCGCGGCCGCCAACCTGATCCACGCGATCGGCAGCGGGTTCTTCCCGGTGAGCTTCTATCCGATCCTTCGGGTCACCCGGCTGGTCGGCATCGCGGTCATCGCTATTTCGCTGCCGCTGCTGTGGTGGCGCTTCCGCCGCGACGACCGGGCCGCGCTGACCGGCATCGCGTGGTCGATGCTGATCGTGGTGCTGTTCGTGCCGGCCGCCCTGCCCTGGTACTACTCGTGGCCGCTGGCGATCGTGGCCCCGCTCGCGCAGTCGCGACGGGCGGTCGCGATCATCGGCGGCTTGTCGACCTGGGTGATGGTGATCTTCAAACCCGATGGCTCGCACGGCATGTACTCGTGGCTGCACTTCTCGCTGGCCACCGCCTGCGCGCTGATCGCGTGGTACAGCCTGTACCGGGCTCGCGCACAACAGGACGAAGGAGCCGACGTCACGGTCGGATGAGCGATCGGGCTCAGTAGGCCATCGCCTGCGCCCGGCGCACGACCTCTCGCGCCTGGTGGGCGTGCAGGGCGTCGACGGGACGGGCGTTGTTGAGGGCATCCCGGCTGCCGTCGCGGGTGACCGTCAGCGAGGGGTCCCTGGTGAACAACCAGCGCACGATCTCCGTGTCGTGATAGCCGCCGTCGTGCAGGATCGTCAACAAACCCGGCAGGCTCTTGACCACCTCACCGGATTTGGTGAAGAACAGCTGCGGGACCACGAGGCCCTCGTCGCGCCGGACCGCAACCAGGTGCCCATCCCGAAGTTGCTGATGCACCTTGGTGACCGGCACCCCCATCAATTCGGCGACCCGCTTCAAATCGTAAATCGGCTCGTCGGGCTCCAGCACATCGTCGCCGGCAGGAATACTGCTCATCCGGGCAAGTGTATGCCTAGATGCCGGCCTTGAGCCCGTGTTCTGCCGGGCAATCCCGGGGGCGCACATACGATGGCCCCGTGGCCAAAGCTGAACCGCCCGGCCCGTCCCCGCGAGCGGGTCAGACCCCCGCCTCCGGCCGGGCGGGCCCGCACCGTCACCCGCGCGAAGGCGGGCCGGCCGACCCGTTGGACAGCGCTTTGCTGGACGGCCGCTACCGGGTTCAGTCCCGGATCGCCAGCGGCGGCACGTCCACGGTGTATCGCGGCCTGGACACCCGGCTCGACCGGCCCGTCGCGGTGAAGGTGATGGATTCCCGCTACGCCGGCGACGCGCAATTCCTGACCCGGTTTCAGCGCGAGGCCCAAACCGTGGCCAGGCTCAAGGATCCCGGGCTGGTGGCGGTCTACGACCAGGGCCTGGACGGCCGACACCCGTTTCTGGTGATGGAGCTCATCGAGGGTGGCACGCTGCGGGAGTTGCTGGGCGAACGCGGGCCCATGCCGCCGTACGCCGTGGCGGCGGTGCTTCGTCCGGTGCTCGGCGGGCTGGCCGCCGCGCACCGGGCCGGCCTGGTGCATCGCGACGTCAAGCCCGAGAACGTGCTGATCTCCGACGACGGCGAGGTCAAGATCGCCGACTTCGGGTTGGTCCGGGCCGTCGCGGCGGCCGGAATCACCTCTAGCAGCGTGATTTTGGGCACCGCGGCCTACCTGTCGCCCGAGCAGGTGCGCGACGGCGACGCCAGTCCGCGCAGCGACGTCTACTCCGCGGGGATCATGACCTATGAGCTGCTGACCGGACGCACGCCGTTCACCGGCGATTCGGCCTTGTCGCTTGCCTACCAGCGGCTGGACAGCGACGTGCCGGCGCCCAGCGCGGCCATCGACGGTGTGCCCGCGCAGTTCGACGAGTTCGTGGGGCGTGCGACGGCCCGCGACCCGGCCGAGCGCTATGCCGACGCGGTCGAGATGCGGGCCGACCTCGAGGCGATCGCCGAAGAGCTTGCGCTGCCCGACTTCTCCGTGCCGGCGCCTCAAAACTCCGCACAACACCGGTCGGCGGCGCTGCAGCGCAGCCGGGCCACCCAGCGCCCGGCCACTGCGCCGCAGCCCGGGCCGCAGCCGGTGCGTCAACCCACTCGCCAGATGACGCGGGGTCCCGAGGATTGGTCGGAGCCGGAACTGCAGACCGGCGATGAGCCCGACGAAGACTACGAATACGAGCCTGTCACAGGCGAATTCGCGGGAATCCCGATCAGCGAATTCGTGTGGGCGCGCCAGCACGGCCGGCGCATGGTGCTGGTCTGGGTGGCGCTGGTGCTGGCGATCACCGGGTTGGCCGCCGCTGCGGCGTGGACCATCGGGAGCAACCTCAACGGACTGGTGGCCGGGTAGGGGGCCCGGCCAACACCTCTGCAGGAAGTCAGTCGCGCAGCATCTCGGCGACGAGGAAGGCCAACTCCAGCGATTGCTGGGTGTTCAGCCTTGGGTCGCAAGCGGTTTCGTAACGTCCGACCAAGTCGTTGTCCGAAATGTCTTGCGCCCCACCAAGACACTCGGTGACGTTCTCGCCGGTGATCTCGACGTGGATACCGCCCGGGTGGGTGCCCAGCGCGCGGTGCACCTCGAAGAAGCCCTGCACCTCGTCGACGATGCGGTCGAAGTGGCGGGTTTTGTAGCCGTTGGACGACTCGTGGGTGTTGCCGTGCATCGGGTCGCACTGCCAGATCACCTGGTGACCGGTGGCCTGGACCTTCTCCACGATCGGGGGCAGCAGGTCGCGAACCTTGTTGTTGCCCATCCGGCTCACCAAGGTCAGCCGGCCGGGCTTGTTGTGCGGGTCGAGCCGCTCGACGTATTCGACGGCCAGTTCCGGGGTGATCGTCGGGCCGATCTTGACGCCGATCGGGTTGGCGATCACCTCGGCGAAGGCGACGTGGGCTCCGTCGAGCTGGCGGGTGCGCTCGCCGATCCACACGGTGTGCGCCGACAGGTCGTACAGCTGCGCTTCGCCGCCGTCGCTCTCGGAAAGGCGCAGCATGGATCGCTCGTAGTCGAGCACCAAAGCCTCGTGGCTGGCGTAGATCTCGGCAGTCTGCAGGTTGCGGTCGGCCACCCCGCAGGCGCTCATGAAGCGCAGGCCGCGGTCGATCTCGGTGGCCAGCGCCTCGTACCGGGCGCCGGCCGGCGACGTCCGCACGAATTCCCGGTTCCAGTCGTGCACCGAATGCAGCGAGGCCAATCCCGAGGACGTCAGCGCCCGAACCAGGTTCATCGCCGCACTGGCGTTGGCGTAGGCGCGCACGAGTCGCGACGGGTCGTGCTCGCGCACGGCGGCGTCCGGGGCGAAGCCGTTGATCATGTCGCCCCGGTAAGACTTCAGACCCAGCGCGTCGATGTCGGCCGATCGCGGCTTGGCGTACTGCCCCGCGATGCGGGCCACCTTGACCACCGGCATGCTCGAGCCGTAGGTCAGGACCACCGCCATCTGCAGCAGGGTGCGCACGTTGGCGCGAATGTGGGGTTCGGTGTTCTCGGTGAACGTCTCCGCGCAGTCGCCGCCCTGCAGCAGGAACGCCTCGCCCCGCGCAACCTGGGCGAGCTGCTCCTGCAACCGGACGATCTCCGACGGCACCGTCACCGGCGGCACGCTTTCCAGGACAGTGCGCATCGCCGTCGCCTGCTCGGCAGGCCAGCTGGGCTGCTGGGCGGCCGGTTTGGCCAGCGCGGCGTCCAACCGGGCCCGCAGATCGGTCGGCAGCGGCGGCAAGGGCGGCAGCTGATCGATCGGTATGTCGACGGTCCAGTTCATCGGTCCATCTTAGCGGGGGTGCGGGCGCCCCCGGTCGGGGCTGATCTGCGCGAACGCGACTCGGCCCGCGGTCTTAGTCGCCGGCTGTGATGAGCCGGTACCTGCGCAGCTGATCCCGCGCGTCGACCAGCGCGTCGTGCGCATCGGATGACCGTGGCGGCATCCGCGGGCTGCCCCGGTCTTCCCATAGCTGCCGCAGTTCGCGGGTGAAGCGGGGGATGGACCGCGGCAACTCCGGCATGGTCCCCCACAACTGGCACAGGGCCACATGGTCGTAGGCCGCCACCCACGCCCACAGCTCGATCGGCTCGGGGGCGGTCCCCTCAGAATCCACGCCGAAGAAGGCCTCCAGGTCTTCCCGGATCTGCCGGCGAGAGCGCCACTGCTGCGAGGCCGGCGGCGGCAACTTGGGCAGCACGTTGGCACGCACCCACGGCCCGGCGCGCTCGGGGTCGAATTCCGTGGACACCGCGTAGTACTCCCGGCCGTCTTCGGCGGCCACGCCGATCGAGATCAGCTCGATGGTGCGGCCGTCCTCGATGAACTCGGTGTCGTAGAAATACCGCACCCGGGGAAGCCTAGCTGGACGTTGCCGACGGCGAGCGCCGCAACGGCGCGTGCAAGAGCCGGTCCGTCGGCTCAGGCCGCGAGCTACCGACTGATCAGGATGGGCCCGGTGGGCGCCGGCGCGGGGTGGACCTCGTGGTCGAGCCTCGCGTCGACGGTGCGTTCGTCGGGCAACCGCGGTGTGCCGGCGATCGCGCACTGCAAGTACAGCTTGGCCCGCACTACGGGGCGGCGCAGCGTCCGCTCGCGTTGCAGCGCGCGGCGCATCTTGTCCGGCCGCGTGGAGTACCGCCAGCGAGCCCACGGGGCGTGCGGGCGCGACAGCCGGATGGCGCCGATGACCAGCAGGACGACCAGGAACATGCCCAGCAGACCGGTCCACACCTTGCCCTTGAGCACCACCACGACCGCCATCGGCAGCGTCAACGCCATCGCGCTGCCCACCACGGCCCGCAGCACGGTCGAGTCGGCGCCGTGCCAGATCGGCAGGAAGAACATCAGCGGGTGCAGTCCCATGATCAACAGCCCGGCGACCGCCACCGCGGCGAACACCGCGTCCACCGAGGTCCGGCCGTCCTCGGACCAGTAGACGTCGGACAGATGCAGGATCAGCGCGTACTCGTCCAGGACCAGAGCGGCCCCGATCCCGAAAAGCGTTGCGGCAAGGATGAACTCGGGCTCATGCCCATCGATGGACAAGGTGACCAGCATCAAGCCGGAGAGCAGGGTCAGCACGACCCCGAAGGTCACGTGGTGGATGTGCACTCCCCCGACGTGGACGTTGCGCGGGTGCCACCACCGGGTGGGGCGTCCGGTGGCGGCGCGGTGGCGGATGAAACGCACGAAGGTGCGCGTGACGAAAAAGGTCAGGATGAAGGCGACCAGGCAGCACAGCAGGGGCAGGTGGCCACTGTCGTGAACATCATGGGCGAACCATCGGGTCACCTCGGTCACGAACGAATGGAGCACTATTGAAACCTACGCCTGTCTGCGTCCGAGTCGTGGGACCCGCCCTGCACCAGGCGGGTCGGGCCCCCCGCACCCATTACGCTGTTGTGCGACATGAGTACACGGCAGGCGCCCGGCGTGGGCAATCGACCCGGGTGGGTGCTGTGGCCGCTGGCGTGGCTGGCGGCCGCCGCGGGGCTGGGTTACGCCGCGTGGCAGCTGTTCGGGCACACGCCCTATCGCATCGACATCGACGTCTATCAGATGGGCGCCCGGGCCTGGATGGACGGCCACCCGTTGTACCGCGGCGAGGTGCTGTTCCACACGCCGATCGTGGATCTGCCGTTCACCTATCCGCCGCTGGCGGCCATCGCGTTCTGCCCGTTCGCCTGGATGCACATGCCCACCGCCAGCGTCGCGATCACCGCTTTGACGCTGGTGCTGCTCATCGTGTCGACCGTGCTGGTGCTGGCCCGCCTGGGCGTGTGGAGCGCGTCGACGGCGCTGCCCGGCCCGGCCTGGCTGCGCAGGTTGTGGCTGGGCATCGTTGCCGCGGCGGCGGCGTCTATCTGGCTGGAACCGATCAGCTCGAACTTCGCCTATGGCCAGATCAACGTCGTGTTGATGACGCTGGTGATCGCCGATTGTTTCCCGCGGCGCACGCCGTGGCCGCGCGGTCTGCTGCTGGGCCTGGGCATGGCGTTGAAGCTGACCCCGGCCGTGTTCCTGCTGTATTTCCTGCTGCGGCGGGACAACCGCGCGGCGCTGACCGCGCTGGCGTCGTTTGTGGGGGCGACGCTGCTCGGCTTCGTCCTGGCCTGGAACGACTCCTGGGAGTACTGGACGCATACCGTGCATCACACCGACCGGATCGGTTCCGCGTCGCTGAACACCGACCAGAACATCGCCGGTGCCCTGGCCCGGCTGGGGCTGGGAGACCAGGAACGGTCCCTGCTCTGGATGGCCGCGTCGCTGCTGGTGCTCGCGATAACGGTCTGGGCGCTGCGGCGGGCGCTGCGCGCCGATGAGCCCACGCTTGCGGTGGTATGCGTCGCGCTGTTCGGGTTGGTGGTGTCGCCGGTGTCCTGGTCGCACCACTGGGTCTGGGTGCTGCCGGCGGTGCTGGTGACCGGCGTCGTGGGCTGGCGGCGCCGCAACGCGGCGCTGGTGGTGGTCAGCGCTGTCGGAGTGGCGCTGATGCGCTGGTCGCCGATCGACCTGATGCCCAAGCATCACGAGGCCAGCGCGGCGTGGTGGCGTCAGCTGGCCGGAATGTCGTACGTGTGGTGGGCGCTGGCCGTCATCGTCACGGTCGGAGTCACCGTCGCCGCCCGCGGGGGCGCGCGGGATGCGGCCCCGCAGGAGTTGACGCCGGTTACCGCGGCCGGCTAACCGGCGGCGGTCTCGGGAATCCGCACGGCCTCCCCGTCGGCCGCGTCGCCGCTGCCGCCCTTTTTCAGGCTCGCCGCGTAGATGTCGACGTATTCCTGGCCGGACAAGCCCATCAGCTCGTAGATCACCTCGTCGGTCACGGCCCGCTCGATAAAGCGGTTGCCGGCCAGCCCGTCGAACCGGGAGAAGTCCATCGGCTTGCCGAAGCGGACGGTGACCCGGCCGAACCGCAGCATGTTCGTCCCCGGCGGGTTGACGACGTTGGTGCCGATCATCGCGACCGGGATCACCGGAACGCCGGTCTCCAGGGCCAGCCGCGCCAGCCCCGTCTTGCCCTTGTACAGCCGCCCGTCCGGCGAGCGCGTGCCCTCGGGATACATGCCCAGCAACTTGCCCTGGCTCAGCACCTGCTTGGCGGTGTTCAGCGCGGCCTGGGCGCTGTCGGCATCGGTGCGATCGATCGGCACCTGACCGACGGCGGTGAAGAACCAACGCTGGAACCAGCCCTTCAGGCCGGTGCCGGTGAAGTACTCCGACTTGGCCAGGAAGGTGATTCGGCGTCGCACCACCAGCGGAAGGTAGAAGCTGTCCATCACCGCCAAGTGGTTGCTGGCCAGTATCACCGGCCCCGAACTCGGAACGTGTTCTAACCCTTCAACTTTCGGCCGCCCCAAGAGTGACAGCAGCGGGCCGAGGAGCACGTACTTGAATAGCCAGTACCACATGGCGCTCCCTCTCGGCTGTACCGCTGATGTTCTGCGCCAACTGTACCCATCCCCATCGGCAGGGACCACCTGCGACGCAGCCCGCTCACTCCTCGAGCGTGACCGGGATGGGCTGATAACGGGTTCTCGGCATGGCATCGTTGGCGTCCCCCGGCGGGGCGGGGCCGCCGCCGGGCGGACCGTTCGGCGGCTGCGGCGTCGGTTTGGCGGACCGGTCGATGTCGTTGACGATGTCGCGGACCACCTCGAGCAGGGCGACGCTGTGGTCGGCGATCGCGGTGAGCAGCGGGTGCTGGTCGCCGGTCGCCAACGCGGCCAGCGCGCACACCGGGCACCAGATCTGCTGACACTTGCCGGTGCCGACGCCCGCGCCGGCCGTCAGCGCCGCCGCCGCGCGCACCGCGGGGTCGATGCCGTCCAGGATTGTCTGGGCGAGCCTGCGCAGTTCCGGACCGATGTCGGAATGAGCCCCACTCACTTAGGCCACACCTCCGGATCTGGTCGAAAACGCACCGTCAACTCGCTACCCCGCAGATGTGCGTCCAAGACGGTGCATCGCCGAAGTACTGATGCCAACTTAACCCTGCGCCGCAATCCCCCGGCGCTGATGATCAGATCATCGTCGACGCGGCCCAACGTCAGGGCTGACGGATCGAGTTGCGGCAACGCCAGCCGCATTCGGTAGACGGACCCTAGCCCCGTGCCGGACTCGAGGTCGACAGTGGGCCGCAGCGGACCCGGCGGCGCCGTGCCGCCCCGGCGCCGCGCGGCATCGAGCAGCCCACTCAGCGCCTTGGCACCGATCGGTTCACCGGACAGGTGCGGGGTCATCACCAGCGCCACCTCACCGATGGTGGCGTCGAGCTCGTCGAGCACGCCCTGCTGCTCGACGATGCGCTCGGTATACCAGTAGAAGGCCGGGTGTTCGGGCAGGTTGCGGTACTCGTACGAGTCGTCTTGCAACAGAACCTGGTTGACGATCAGCTCTTCGACGCGCACCCCCATCAGGGCCAGTGAGCCCAGGGTTCGGGCCGCCTCGGCCGCGACCACCCGCTCGGGGGTCAGCACCAGGTGCGCGCTGACCAGATCGCCATCGGTGAGCAACGTGCTGAGCGATTCCACATGAGAGCTGATCCGCTCCAGCAGTTCGACCACCGCAGCCGACCGGGTGTCGTCGGCGCCGACGGACAGCCGGCGATGTCGCGGCCACGCCCGCTCGACATACAGCCCGAAGGTGGCGGGCAGGGTCAACATCCGCAGGGCATCGGCGGTCGACGCGCAGTCGACCACCACGCGGTCCCATTCTCCCGAGCGGGCCAGCTCGCCGACGGCATGCAGACCGAGCACTTCCTGAACACCCGGTAACGCCGAAAGCTCCTCGGGCGCAATGGTATCCAGCTCCGAATCGGGAAAGCGCCGGTCCAGCGCGGCGACCACCTCGTGCCACCGGGCCTCGAGCAGCGCCAGCGTGTCCAACGCCAGTGCGTCGAGGAACCCGCCGCCGGCCTCCGCGTCATCGGCGAGCACCCGAACCGCTTCGCCCTGGCTCGGCGGGACGGCGATGCCCAGGACGTCACCCAGCGAGTGCGCCTGGTCGGTGGAGACCACAAGCACTCGCTGCCCGGCGCTCGCCGCACCCACGGCGGTGGCGCAAGCCAGGGTGGATTTCCCTACCCCGCCTTTGCCGACGAAAAGGCTGATCCGGGCCGGGGCGGGCGCTCCGAATTCAGTGGACTCACTCAGCCTCGACTCGTTTCTTCAGATCCTTCAGCGCGGTGTCGGTCAACCGGCGCTCGGCCTTGCGCTTGAGCAGGCCGATCATCGGCATGGCCAGGTCAACGGACAGTTCATAGGTGACTTCGGTACCAGATCCTTTGGCCGCCAACCGATATGAGCCTTCGAGGGAACGCAGCAGCGAGCTTGACACCAGCGTCCAGCTCACGGACTGGCGGTCTTTGGGCCACTTGTAGGACATCACCATCGTGTCCTTGATCACCGTGGCGTCCATGACGATCCGCGCGACTTTGGGGTAGCCGTCGGCGTCCTTCTCCTGAACCTCGGCTTCCTTGTACTCCGAGATCCACTGCGGATAGGAATCGATATCCGCGATCACCTGCATGACGGTGCCCGGGTCGGCGTCGATATAGATGGTTTGCGTCGTCTTCTCCGCCACCTGGTTGCTGCCCTCTCTCCCGCGAACGGATCGACCCCTCCGATGGTGGGGGACCCCTCGGGTCTCGGTCCGACACGGTACTCTCTGCGCGGACCCGACCCGGCTAAACTACCGGAGAAACTCCGACCGGACGTGACCGTTCCAGTGTCGCCTTGACCTCGAAGGCCATTTTCTTACCCGCCACCCGACGGCGGTGCGTCATCTTCGCCAAGTTCATCTTGGCCAGCTGCCACGCCGCCACCCCGGTGGGTTCGGCGTGCAGGAAATAATGCAGCACGACGCCGTCCAGCGACGGCTCCAGCCAGATCTCCATGGTCCCGGTCAGCGCGCCGGTGACCGCCCACCGGATGCCCTTTTCCCCGCGATCCTCGACGACCTGCAGCCGCAGGTCCGGCCACCAGCGGCGCCAGCTCGACTGATGGGCGACCGCGGCCCCGACCCGAGCACCGTCGGCGGCGACAAACGTCTCATCCGCAATCTGGATGCTGTTCATGACGACAGCTTCACACACCGGCCCGCGGCGCCCCGCCGAGGGCGCTCGGGACGTCATAGCGGGCAATGGCCGTGCTGGGTCAACGCGCGGATTAGGCTGGTCGGCAGCAACCCGGCTCCCGGGAATCTTCACGAGGTCAATCGAGGTCATAAGAGTGCGTGAGTACAGCGTCCCCGCCCGCTTTTCCGTCGGCGAACAGGACAACATCGCCGCGATGGTCTTCGAACACGAGCGCGACGACCCCAACTTCGTCATCTACCAGCGTCAAGTCGAGGGTGAGTGGACCGACGTCACCTGCGCCGAGGCGGCTGATCAGATCCGCTCCGCCGCACTTGGTTTGATCTCGCTGGGCGTGCAGGCCGGCGACCGGGTGTCCATCTTCTCGGCCACCCGCTACGAATGGGCGATCCTCGACCTGGCGATCCTGGCGGTGGGCGCGGTCACCGTGCCCATCTACGAGACGTCGTCGGCCGAGCAGGTCCGCTGGGTGCTGCAGGACTCCGAGGCGGTGCTGGCGTTCGCCGAGACCGACGAGCACGCGGCGATGGTCACGGAGCTGACCGCCGAACTGCCCGCGCTACGCCGGGTGCTGCACATCGACGGTTCGGGCCCCAGGGCGCTCGACCAGCTGGTGGAGGCCGGCGCATCGGTGGAACCGGCCGAGCTGACCGCGCGCCTCGAGGCACTGCGGGCCAAGGACCCGGCGACCCTCATCTACACGTCGGGCACCACCGGGCGGCCCAAGGGCTGCCAGCTGACGCACTCGAATCTGCTGTACGAAACCCGCGGCGCCAAGGAGAGCCTGCCGACCTTGCTCGACGAGGGACAGCGGCTGCTGGTCTTTTTGCCTCTCGCGCACGTGCTGGCGCGCTCGCTGACGTTGTCCGCGTTCGCCAACAAGGTCACCGTCGGCTTCACCAGCGACATCAAGAACCTGGTGCCGCTGTTCGCGGTGTTCAAGCCGACGGTGGTGGTGTCGGTGCCGCGGGTGTTCGAGAAGGTCTACAACACCGCCGAGCAGAACGCCTCCAACGACGGCAAGGGCCGCATCTTCGCGACGGCCGTGCAGACCGCCGTCGACTGGAGCGAGGCGCAGGACCGCGGCCGCCGCGGGCTCGCGCTGCGCGCGAAGCACGCCGTGTTCGACCGGCTGGTGTACAACAAGTTGCGCGCCGCGCTGGGCGGCGACTGCCACGCGGCCGTCTCCGGCGGCGCGCCGCTGGGCTCGCGGCTGGGGCACTTCTATCGCGGCGTGGGCCTGACCATCCACGAGGGTTACGGCCTGACCGAGACCAGCTCGGCGATCACCGTCAACCAGGTCGGCAATGTCAAGATCGGCACCGTCGGAACGTTGGTGCCCGGCAACAGCATGCGGATCGCCGACGACGGCGAGCTCTTGGTGCGCGGCGGTGTGGTGTTCAGCGGCTACTGGCGCAACGAGCAGGCCACCGAAGACGCGTTCAGCGACGGCTGGTTCCGGACCGGCGATCTGGGCGTGCTCGACGAAGACGGCTTCTTGAAGATCACCGGGCGCAAGAAGGAGATCATCGTGACCGCCGGTGGCAAGAATGTCGCGCCGGCCGTGCTGGAGGACCGGCTGCGGGCGCATCCGTTGATCAGCCAGGCGATGGTCGTCGGGGACAACAAGCCGTTCGTCGGCGCGTTGATCACCATCGACCCCGAAGCGTTCGACGGCTGGAAGCAGCGCAACCAGAAGGGGGCCGGCGCGTCGGTGAGCGATCTGACCACCGATCCCGACCTGGTCGCCGAGGTGGACGCGGCGATCAAGGACGCCAATCAGGCGGTGTCGCACGCCGAGTCGATTCGCAAGTTCCGCATCCTGCCGGTCGACTTCACCGAGGACACCGGCGAACTCACGCCGACGATGAAGGTCAAGCGCAATGTGGTGGCCGAGAAGTTCGCCTCCGACATCGAGGCCATCTACGAGAAGGACTGAGGCCCTTTAGCGCTCGAGCTGGGGGCGCCTCCCGCTAGCCGCGAGCGTCACGCTGGCGTGACGCCGGCGCGCCGTTCAGCCGAGCAGCGTGCCCAACCGCTCCGCCAAGGCGTCCCAGCGCCATTGTGCCGTCACCCAGTCGCGCCCGGCCGCGCCCATCGCGGCGGCCCGGTCGCGATCGGTCAGCAACCCGGTGACGGCGTCGGCGATCTCATCGACCCCGCGGCCGTCGACGACCAGCCCGGTCTTGTTGTGCTGCACCGTTTCTGGCGCTCCCCCGGATTTGCCGGCGATCACCGGCACCCCGGTTGCCGACGCCTCGAGGAATACGATGCCCAGTCCCTCGACGTCCAGCCCGGCGCCGCGGGTGCGGCACGGCATCGCGAACACGTCCGCCAACGCGTGGTGCGTGGGCAACTCGGCTGCCGGTACACCGCCGGTGAAGGTCACGTCGTCAGCCACCCCGCACTCGCGTGCCAGCGCGCGCAGCGAATCCGCATAGGGGCCGCCGCCCACGATGACCAAGGCGACGCCCTCGACGCGGCGCCGGATCGACGGCAGGGCTCTGATGAGCATGTCCTGGCCTTTACGCGGCACCAGCCGGGACACGCACACCACGGTGGGCCGCTCCCCCAGCCCGTAGCGCTCACGCAAACGCGCGCGGCCCGCCGGATCGGGCCGAAACCGATCGATGTCCACTCCGGGCGGCAGGTGCTCCAGCGAAGCCTTGGGGCCGAACGCCGGCGCGAAGCGCGAACGGGTGTAGCGGCTGACGAAGGTGACGACGTCGGTGTCATCGCCGATGCGGCGCAGCACCGAGCGCGCGACCGGGAGCATCGACCACCCGACCTCGTGGCCGTGCGTGCTGGCCAGCACCCGGCTCGCCCCGGCCCCCCTGGCGCGCTGGGCCAGCAGCGCCAGCGGTGCGGCCGCGCCGAACCAGACGGTGTCGATGTCCTCTTCGGCGATCAGCCGCCGCATCCGGGCATCGACCGCCGGGCCGGGCAGCATTAGCGTGCCCGGGTGGCGCACCACCCGATACTTGGCCGCCTCGTCGTAAGCCTCGGCGCCCTTCCAGTGCGGCGCGTACACCGTCACCGAGTGCGACCCGGTGGCGGCCAGCCGGCCGACGAACTCGCCGAGATACGACTGGATGCCGCCCGGTCGGGGCGGAAAGTCGTTGGTTACCAGCAGGACCCGACTCACCTGCGCCAGGCTAGCTTGGCGACCACGGGGGCCATGCAGACGGTCCGAGCTGGGCCGCGGCCGCGCGCCGGGCGGGCGGGCCTAGTGGGAAAGGCCTAGTGGGAAAGCCACTGCTGCCAGCGCGTGAGCAGGGCCGCCGGGCTGGTGCCCAGCACGTCTTGACCAGCGGAGGCCATATCGGCGTGCCGGATGCCGCAGGTGGCCAGGTAGAGGTCGCGCAACTTCGGCGGCCCATAGGCTTCGGCGACGAATCGGGCGAACAACCACGCGCGGTCATAGGCCAGCGAGCGCTGCGTCCCCGGCTCGTCCAGGTCGCTGTCGGCGGGCAGCGTCATGGGTAGCAAGCCGTCGGCGGGCATCGGCGTAGGCGGGCGGCCGACGAAATCGGCCACCCCCTCGGTGAGCCAGCGGGGTGCATCCGAGACGGTGTCGGTGCGGGCAGCGTAGTGAAACAGCTCGTGGGTCAACACGATTCGCAACGAGGCGGCGCTCATCCCGGCGGCGCCCGGCGCGAATACGATCCGCTGGCCGACGGCAACCCGGCGGACGGGGTCGACGCGGTCGGCGACCGTCACGGCCGCGATATCCGCCCACTGGGACGCGGGTCCCCCGCCGGCGGCGGCGCGGAATTCCTCGTCCGTTCCGGCCGCGACCACGGAGATCTCGCGGGGCCAGTCGCCGCCCCAGAACGACTCGACCGCGGTGATCGCCGCACCCATGTCCGCGGCCACCCGAGCCAGCAACCGGTCACTGGCGGGCCCGCCGAGGCCCAACAACCGCACGATGCGATCGCCGACGGTGATCGACTTGGTTGACGCACCAATCTGGCTGCGGGAGGGCATGACCAGCTGGGCGGGTCGGATCCGGCTCTCGCGCACGGCATCGAACGGCACGGCCGCGACCACAAGGAGCTCGAGGACGAACAGCCAAGCCAGCAGCAGCGGGAGCCGCCGACGCGATAGGAGGTGTCTAGTAACGACGAGCGTCGTAAATCGGGCCGGAGGAGTTCATCGGCACCACCCGCACCGGCACGCCGTAGGTGGACGAGTGGATCATCATGCCGTCACCGATATAGAGCCCGGCGTGCGACGCATCGGAATAGAAGGTCAACACGTCACCGGGCTGCAGATCCGACAGCGCCACCGGCTGACCGCCGTGGGCCATCGCCTGGCTGGAGTGCGGCAACGAGATACCGGCCTGCTGGAACGCCCACATCACCAGCCCGGAGCAGTCGAATCCGCCGGGCGCGGCGCCACCCCACACATAGGGCGAACCGACCTGGGTCAGCGCGGCCTGCACGACGGTGGCGCGGTCGCCGCCGCCGACACCGCCGGGCGCCATGCCGGGCATGCCCGGCATCCCGCCGGCGGGCGGAGCCTCACCTGGCGCCTGCCCTGGGGGTGTGCCCGGGGGCGCCGCTTCCGGCGCCGGGGCACCCGGGCCGGGTGCGGCCGCCGGCGCAGCGGGTCCCGGATTGGCCAGCGCGGTGCGCTGGTCGGCGGTCAACGAAAGGTACTGCGACTTGACGACGGCGATCTGCACCTGCAGCTGGCTCTGCTTGGACTGCAGGCTGGCCCGCACCGCGGCGGCCTGTTCGGCCGCGCTCTTGGCGTCGGCGGCCGACTTGGCGGACTCGCGCTCGGCCTTGGCGGCCTGCTCCCCGGCGATCCGGTAGCTCTTCATCTGGCTGGCCATCTGCGCGGCCATCACCCGCTGCACGGCCAGCTTGTCGATCAGGCCCTGCGGCGAGCCGGCGGTCAGGATGGCCTCCATGCCGTCGACGTGGCCGCCCATGTAGGTCGCGGCTGCCAGCTTGTTGACCGAATCCTGGTACGACGACAGATGCGCCTTGGCCGCGTCGACCGCGGCCTGGTCGTCGGTGTGCTTCTTGTCCGCGGCGCGCTGCGCGGCCAGCTTGTCGTTCAGGTCGAGCTGCGCGCTGTGCATCGCCTCGGTGGTCTGCTCCGCCTGGCGGGACAGTTCGTTGAGTTTTGCCGTGGCGTCTTCGGCCGGGTCGGCCCACGCGGGGCCGGTGATGACGCCGGAGAAGATCGCGAAGCCAGCTAGTGCCCCTATGGCCGAACGTGTGAGGACACGCGCAACCGGGTACCTAGAGTCAAGCCTCAAGATTTGCTTCCTTAAACGGCCATCGACGAATTCGGGTCGTCGAGCTGGTTTAGGTCTCAAACAGGTTACGAAACGATATCGGCGTTTGTCCAAAGCGAGCGGTTAAGAAATTAGAAAGAATTCTGTCATTTCGATGTGAATCGTTTCGCTGGCTCGAGGACCTTTGTGGGACAAGGCAATTAGGCTACACCAGATCCTCGATCCCGACGAATCGGGACCAGACGAAGTCGCGGCGCCAGGCCAACCTCGGCAAGAACCTCCAAAGCCGCCCGTTCATCCTGCAATAAAGTATCCGGGACCCCGAGTATCACACTGACGACGCAGTCGCGGCAGCCGGGGCCGCGCACCGCACACTCGCCGCAATCGATCACCACCGGCGTCCCCGGCTCCGGCGGCGTCATCCCGATGTCGTTAGGTCCAGGTCTTGGTGCCATCGGATCGGTCCTCTCGCTCTGACTTCGGCGCACACCGCGCCGCACTGACCGAACCGTAACCGCGGGCACCGACACGTATCCGCCCCGCATTCCGCCCGCGCCCGGCGTGGCAGGCGCGCTGGTGTCGGTCGGCGCCCTTAACGTCACCGCCGTGGCTTCCAGGGGTGCGACCCAGCTGAGCTTCGCCGACGTGGGGTCGCCGTTCACGCCCGACGAACTCTCGCTGCGCGAAACGACGTTCGTCGTGGTCGACCTGGAGACCACCGGCGGGCGCACCAAAAGCACCGGCGGAGCCGTTCCCGACGCGATCACCGAAATCGGGGCGGTCAAGGTGCGCGGCGGCGCGGTGCTCGGCGAGTTCGCCACCCTGGTGGACCCGCAGCGCAGCATTCCGCCGCAGATCGTGCAGCTCACCGGGATCACCACCGCAATGGTCACCGACGCGCCGACCATCGACGCGGTGCTGCCGATGTTCTTGGAGTTCGCCGGGTTCGATCGCGGAGCCGTGCTCGTCGCCCACAATGCCGGGTTCGACGCCGGCTTCCTGCGCGCCGCCGCGCAGCAGTGCGATATCGCGTGGCCGCGGCCGCCGGTGTTGTGTACGGTCCGGCTGGCCCGCCGGGTGCTCAGCCGGGAGGAAGCGCCCAGCGTGCGGCTCGCCTCCCTGGCGCGGCTGTTCGCGGTAACCACCCAACCCACGCACCGCGCCCTCGACGACGCGCGCGCCACCGTCGACGTGTTGCACGCCCTCATCGAGCGAGTGGGTAACCAGGGCGTGCACACCTATGCCGACCTGCGCGCCTACCTGCCGGACGTGACACCCACTCAGCGCCGCAAGCGGGTGCTCGCCGAGGGCCTGCCGCGCCGGCCCGGCGTGTATCTGTTCCGGGGGCCGGCGGGCGAAGTGCTGTACATCGGCACCGCGGTGGACCTGCGACGACGGGTCAATCAGTACTTCACCGGGGCCGACCCCCGGGGCCGGATGAAGGAGATGGTCGCGCTGGCCGGCGCGGTCGACCACGTCGAATGCGCCCACGCCCTGGAGGCCGGCGTGCGGGAACTGCGGCTGCTGGCCGCCCACGCCCCGCCGTACAACCGGCGGTCCCGATTCCCGCACCGATGGTGGTGGGTGGCGTTGACCGAGGAGGCCTTCCCCCGCCTGGCGGTGGTGCGGGCGCCGCGGCACGACCGCGCCGTCGGTCCGTTCCGGGCCCGCGCCGACGCCGCGGACGTGGCCGCCCTGCTGGCCCGGTTCACCGGGTTGCGCACCTGCACCAACCGGCTGGGGCGCTCGGCGCTGCACGGGCCGCTGTGCGCCGAGGCGGTGGTGTCGCCCTGTCCGGCCGCGCGTGACGCCACCGCCATTCAGTACGCCGCCGCCGTGGCGCGGGTCGCGGCGTTGATCGACGGCGCGGACAACGCCGCGCTGGCCGCGGCCGTGGACCAGGTCGGCGCGCTCGCCGAGCGGCATCACTTCGAGAGCGCCGCGCGGCTGCGCGACCGCGCCGTCACCGCGATCGAGACGCTATGGCGCGGCCAACGGCTACGCGCCCTGGTTGCTTTGCCCGAGCTGGTCGCCGCCGCCCCCGATGGGCAGGGTGGCTATCACCTGGCCGTCATCCGCCATGGCCAACTCGCCGCGGCGGGCTGCGCCCGGCGTGGGGTGCCGCCGATGCCGGTCATCGACGCGATCGTCGCTGGGGCACAAGCGATTTTGCTCACGCCCGGCCCTTTGGGCGGCGCACTGGTCGAGGAGACCGCGCTCATCATGCGCTGGCTGACGACGGCGGGGGCGCGCATCGTTCGGGTCGCCGAGGACGGCTGGGCGTCTCCCCTGCGATCGGCGGGCGCCTGGTCGGCGTGGGCCGCGTCGGCGCGCTCGGCGCGACTGGCCGCAGAACAGCTTTCGGCGCAGGAACTCCGGGGATCAGACCTGCTGTCCGAACCTCACCCATCGCGCGAGCAGTTGTTCGGCCGCACCCGAGTCGATGGCCTTACCGGCGCGGGCCAGCCCGTCCTCCCACGCCGGCAACCATTCAGCGCGGCTGGATAACCCCGCGTGCGCGACGATCGCGCCGGCGGCGTTGAGCACGACGGCGTCGCGCACCGGGCCCTTGCCGCCGGCCAGCACCGCTCGCACCTCGGCCGCGTTGGCCTGCGCGTCGCCACCCAGCAGGTCGTCGAGATCGGCTCGGGGAAAACCGAATCCGGCCGGATCGAAGGTCAGCTTGTCCACGGTGCCGGCCTGCACCCGCCAGATCGTGCTGGTCGTGGTGGTCGTCAGCTCGTCGAGCCCGTCGTCGCCGTGCACCACCAGCACACTGGACCGTCGGGCGGCGAACACACCGGCCATCACCTCGGAGAGGCCCTCGAACGCGCAGCCAATCAATCCGGCCCGCGGTCTGGCCGGATTGGTAAGCGGCCCAAGGAGATTGAACACCGTCGGCACACCGATCTCGCGGCGCACCGCGGAGGTGTGCCGGTAGGACGGGTGGAACAGCGGCGCGAAGCAGAATCCGATGCCAACCTCGGCGAGGCTGCGTGCGACGTCTTCGGGCCCGAGGTCGATCCGGATGCCGAGCGCCTCGAGCGTGTCGGCGCCGCCGGACAGCGACGAGGCCGCCCGGTTGCCGTGTTTGACCACCGGCACGCCGGCGGCCGCGGCGACGATGGCCGCCATCGTGGACAGGTTCACGGTGTTGACGCCGTCGCCACCGGTACCGACGATGTCGACGGTGTCGTCGCGGATGGCCCCGGCCGGCATCGGCAGCGCGTGGTTGAGCATCACGTCGGCCAGCTCGATGACTTCGGCCGAGGTGGGGATCTTCACCTGCATCGCCACCGCGAAGGCCGCGATCTGGGCGGGGCTGGCATCGCCGGCCATGATCTGGTCCATGGCCCAGGCGGCCTGCCCGCGCGCCAGGTCCTGACCGCCGGTCAGCCGAGACAGGACCCGCGGCCACGATGTCGCGGACGCGCCGGGCGCCTCAGATGACAAAGCCACGCGCCGATGGTCCCACGCGGACCACGCGTAGCCCCAACCTCCACCGCGAGCCTTCCGGCGCGCTCGCCTGCGCGACGCGTTGGACATCAATTGCCGCCCCGGGTGGAGTTCAACAACTACAAAGCGTCATACTTGCGGATGTGACCAGCGCTGCCGCTACTTCGGGTACTGCAATTA
Organism: Mycobacterium sp. NGS27; assembly: GCF_059813005.1. NCBI lineage: Bacteria > Bacillati > Actinomycetota > Actinomycetes > Mycobacteriales > Mycobacteriaceae > Mycobacterium > Mycobacterium sp. NGS27. Next base: position 559,507 of record NZ_JCALDT010000001.1, on the reverse strand, counting down.
CGTCGCGGGTGCATTCGCTGAACCGACCCAACATGGTCAGCGTCGGCACCATCGTTTGGCTTTCCAGCGAGCTGATGTTCTTTGCTGGTCTCTTCGCGATGTACTTCACCGCCCGCGCCCAATCGGGTGGAAAGTGGCCGCCGCCGCCGACCGAGCTGAACCTGTACCAGGCCGTCCCGGTCACATTGGTGCTGATCGCGTCGTCGTTCACCTGCCAGATGGGGGTGTTCGCGGCCGAGCGCGGCGACGTGTTCGGGCTGCGCCGCTGGTACGTGCTGACCTTCCTGATGGGCCTGTTCTTCGTTTGCGGCCAGGGCTACGAGTACTACCACCTGATGTCGCACGGGACCACCATCCCCGGGAGCGCCTACGGCAGCGTGTTCTACCTGGCCACCGGATTCCACGGCCTGCACGTCACCGGCGGGTTGATCGCCTTCATCTTCTTGCTGGCCCGCACCGCGATGAGCAAGTTCACACCGGCGCAGGCTACGGCCAGCATCGTCGTCTCGTACTACTGGCATTTCGTCGACATCGTGTGGATCGCGCTGTTCGCCGTGATCTATTTCATCCGATGAGCAGGCGCTGGACGAACAGGAGTGCTCGGTTGAAGAAACTGGGATCTACCCGATCCGGTGCGGCCAAGCCGCCACACGGGCAGCGTGACCGTTCGCGGCGGCGGCTGCGTCGGCGGCTGTCCGGCGGTCTGCTGCTGCTGATAGCGCTGACCATCGCCGGCGGTTTGGCCGCCATCCTGACTCCGCGGCCGCAGGTGGCCGTCGCCGACGAGTCGAACTCGGCACTGCTGCGCACCGGCAAGCAGTTGTTCGACACGTCGTGCGTGTCCTGCCACGGGGCCAACCTGCAGGGCGTCCCCGACCGCGGGCCCAGCCTGATCGGCGTCGGCGAGGAAGCCGTCTACTTCCAGGTGTCGACCGGCCGGATGCCGGCGATGACCGGTGAGGCTCAGGCGCCGCGCAAGGAACCGATCTTCGACGAGGGTCAGGTCGACGCTCTGGGCGCCTACGTCCAGGCCAACGGCGGCGGCCCGACCACGGTGCGTAACCCGGACGGCAGCCTGGCGATGCGCTCGCTGCGTGGCCAGGACCTGGGCCGCGGCGGCGACCTGTTCCGGCTGAACTGCTCGTCGTGCCACAACTTCACCGGCAAGGGCGGGGCGCTGTCGTCGGGCAAGTACGCGCCGGATCTGGAGCCCGCCAACGAGCAGCAGATCTTGGCGGCCATGCGGACCGGCCCGCAGAACATGCCGAAATTCTCCGACCGTCAGCTGTCTTTCGAGGCTAAGAAGGACATCATCGGCTACATCAAGGCGGTGACCGAGGAGCGCCAGCCGGGCGGCTACGGCCTGGGTGGATTCGGGCCCGCACCCGAGGGTATGGCCGCCTGGATCATCGGGATGGTCGCCGCCATCGGGCTGGCACTGTGGATTGGGGCACGAGCATGAGCCGCGCCGAGACGATGCAGAGCGCAGCGATGAGGAGGAGCGGCGCAAAATGAGCGACGCCTTGGATCAGGGAGCCGGTCGCGGCTCTGACACCGGCGGGAGCCCGCACGGCGTCGGCCAGAGGGAGCCCGACGACGCGGCGCTGGCCGCCATGTCGCAGCAGGAACTGGTGGCGTTGGGCGGCAAGCTGGACGGCGTCGAAACGGTGTTCAAGGAACCCCGTTGGCCTATCGAGGGCACCAAGGCCGAAAAGCGCGCCGAGCGCGGGGTTGCCCTCTGGCTTTTGCTGGGTGGCTTCTTCGGGCTGGCGCTGCTGCTGATCTTCTTGTTCTGGCCGTGGGAGTACAAGCCCAAGGAGGAGGCCGGGAGCTTCCTCTACGACCTGACCACCCCGCTGTACGGGCTGACGTTCGGGATGGCGATCCTGTCAATCGGGATCGGCGTCATCCTGTATCAGAAACGCTTTATCCCGGAAGAGATTTCGATCCAGGAGCGCCACGACGGCGCCTCGCGTGACGTCGACCGCAAAACGGTGGTGGCGAACCTGGCCGACGCGTACGGGGGTTCGACCGTCGGGCGGCGCAAGCTGATCGGCCTTTCGCTGGGGATGGGGCTGGGCGCGTTCGGGCTTTCCACCCTGGTGGCGTTTGCTGGCGGATTGATCAAGAACCCGTGGAAGCCGGTGGTGCAGACCGCCGACGGCAAGAAGGCCGTGCTGTTCACCTCCGGGTGGACCCCGCGCTATCACGGCGAAACGATCTATCTGGCGCGCGCCACCGGCTCCGCGTCGACGTCGCCGTTCGTCAAGATGCGGCCTGAGGATCTCGACGCCGGCGGCATGGAAACCGTCTTCCCCTGGCGGGAGTCCGACGGCGACGGCACCACCCCGGAATCGCAGGAGAGGCTGCGGGCCATCAACCAGGGTGTGCGAAACCCCGTGATGCTCATCCGAGTTCGGCCCACCGACATGGGGCGCGTGGTCAAGCGACAGGGTCAGGAAAGCTTCAACTTCGGCGAATTCTTCGCCTATACCAAGGTCTGCTCGCACCTGGGATGCCCCGCATCCCTGTACGAGGAGCAGTCCTACCGGATCTTGTGCCCATGCCACCAGTCGCAGTTCGACGCGCTGCACTTCGCGAAGCCGATTTTCGGGCCGGCCGCGCGTGCGTTGGCGCAACTGCCGATCACGATCGACACCAACGGGTATCTGGTCGCCAACGGTGACTTCGTCGAGCCCGTCGGACCGGCATTCTGGGAGAGGACGACAACATGAGTCCGAAATTCAGCCCCCCGAAGATCGGCGATGTCCTGGCCCGTCAGGGCGAGGACATCGACACGCGCTACCACCCGTCGGCGGCGGTTCGCAGACAGCTCAACAAGGTGTTCCCCACCCACTGGTCGTTCCTCTTGGGTGAGATCGCGATGTACAGCTTCATCGTGCTGCTGCTCACCGGTGTGTACCTGACGCTGTTCTTCGACCCGTCGATGGGTGAGATCACCTACAACGGCGCGTATCAGCCGCTGCGCGGCGTGGACATGTCGAAGGCATTCGCATCGACGCTCGACATCTCCTTCGAGGTGCGCGGCGGTCTGTTCGTCCGGCAGGTCCACCACTGGGCCGCACTGATTTTCGCCGCGTCGATCATGGTGCACTTGGCCCGCATCTTCTTCACCGGCGCCTTCCGGCGGCCACGCGAGGCCAACTGGGTGATCGGCTCGCTGCTGCTGATCCTGGCCATGTTCGAGGGTTACTTCGGTTACTCGCTCCCCGACGACCTGTTGTCGGGCATCGGGTTGCGTGCGGCGCTGTCCTCGATCACGTTGGGTATGCCGGTGATCGGCACCTGGTTGCACTGGGCCCTGTTCGGCGGTGACTTCCCCTGCGGTGGCGTCGGAAACGAATGCGCCACAGCGGGTTACATCATCCCGCGGATGTATGCCCTGCACATCCTGCTGCTGCCGGGCATCATCCTGGCGCTGATCGGGCTGCACCTGGCCATGGTGTGGTTCCAGAAGCACACCCAGTTCCCCGGACCCGGGCGCACCGAGCACAACGTGGTCGGCGTGCGAGTGATGCCGGTGTTCGCCGTCAAGTCCGGCGCATTCTTCGCCGCGATCGTCGGCGTGCTGGGCCTGCTGGGTGGCCTGCTGCAGATCAACCCGATCTGGAACCTGGGCCCCTACAAGCCTTCTCACGTCTCGGCCGGTTCGCAGCCCGACTTCTACATGATGTGGACCGAAGGCCTGGCGCGTATCTGGCCGCCATGGGAGTTCTACTTCTGGCACCACACCGTCCCCGCTGCCGTCTGGGTGGCGTTGATCATGGGCCTGATCTTCGTCCTGCTGATCATCTACCCGTTCCTGGAAAAGCGGTTCAGCGGTGACTACGCGCACCACAACCTGCTGCAGCGGCCGCGCGACGTGCCGGTGCGCACGTCGATCGGCGCGATGGCGATCGCGTTCTACATGTTGCTGACGCTGTGCGCGATGAACGACATCATCGCGTTCAAGTTCGACATCTCGCTGAACGCGACGACGTGGATCGGGCGCATCGGCATGGTGATCGTTCCGCCGGTTGTCTATTTCATCACCTACCGGTGGTGCATCGGACTGCAGCGCAGCGACCGCGCGGTGCTCGAGCACGGCATCGAGACCGGCATCATCAAGCGGCTGCCGCACGGTGCCTACATCGAGCTGCACCAGCCGCTGGGCCCGGTCGACGACCACGGCCACCCGCTGCCGCTGGCCTACCAGGGGGCGGCTCTGCCGAAGAAGATGAACAAGCTGGGCTCGGGCGGAACTCCGGGCAGCGGCAGTTTCCTGCGCGCCGACCCGTTGTCCGAGGATGCGGCGTTGCGAGAGGCGGCGCACGGCTCTGAGCGACGCGCCCTGACCGCACTGCGCGAACACCAGGATGGCCTGAACGGTTCGACGAACGGCTCGACGAACGGTTCGACGAACGGCGAAGGCGCCGAGCACTAGCCCATTTCCCTGCCGAGCGACGCCGCCCGCGATTGCGTGGGCGGCGTACCGGCAGCTTGTGACCGCGAGACTTAGGCCATAGCGACGCCGCACGGCGTGTCGTCTGTGTGGTTTACGTGTCGACGCCGCCGCTGCGCGAACCCCCGACGCCAACCAGGCCGAGGCGCCCGCCCCGGTTCGGGTGGCTACTGCTCGGCGACGGCCTCGCGCAGCTGGCGGATGTGCAGCCACTCCACCGCCGGCATGGCCGCGGTGATGACGCCGGCGAACCCATATCCGGCCCACGACGCGCCATCATGACCGACCGCCATCAGATAGGTCGCCGTGGCGACCGCGATCAGCGCGGCGCCCATGGTGCCGGTCAGTATCACGGTGCCGCGCAACCAGATTCGGTCCACCGCCTCGCCCGACCACTCGGCCCCCGAGGCGGGCGTCGCCGTTTGCGCCGTGGCGGTTCCGGTGCGCGGGGTACCGGTCCCCAGGCGCATCGACGGCCTTGCCGGTCCGCGCGCGGGCGCGGTCATCGCCTGGGCCGCCGGCTCGGACTGCGACATCCGCCGGGCGCGCAACAGGATGGGGATCGCGGCCGCGATGATCAGCGCCGAAACGACGATGACGGCGTACAGCACCCAGGTGGTGTGCGGGCTGCTGGCCGCCTTGTGAAAGCCCCTGCCCAGGTCCGCCAGTGCGACGGCGGCCGCCACACTGACGCCCAGCAGCACGAGGTAGATGGCGGCGCACGCGCCCATCAGGATGCGGTCCACGACCTCGGGCGCGACGGTGTCGTCACCGACGTCGCGCCGGTAAACCGAATATCTGCTGACCATCAGCAGCTCGTCTGCGGGGAGTCGTTGCTGTTCGACGAGAGCACCGTTCCATCGCTGGTGGTGATCGAGCAATTGAGCCTGCTGACCCGGAACAGGCTGGACGCCTCGACCGATCCCACGTCCGATTGCGAGATCGGGGTGACCGTCATCGACCACGGGATGTACACGTTGTGCTGGGTGCGCCGCCGGCCGGACGCGTCGACGTAGGTCACCGAAATGATGTCTCCTGGGGCTTTGGTGCCGGTCACCGAGTAGGTGACCTGACGCGGTCCCGCCGGCGTGGTGGGCGGCGGTGGCGCGGCCGCTGTGGACGTCGCCGGCGGTGGCGCCGGCGCGGGGGCGGGCGGGGGCGGCGGTGCCGGGGAAGGCGTCACCGTCACAGTCTGGGTCTCCGTTGCCGGCGGGGGCGGCGGTTCGGTGGTGGACGGCGGCGGGGGTGGCGGCGGCGGTGGCGGTTTGGTGGTCGTGATCTCGTCCTGCAGGGGCGGCGTGGACGGGGCGGTGGTGGTTCCGGGGTTGGCGAGTTTGGTGGTATCGGTGCGCGCGAACAGCAGCGATACCGACACGACGAGCGCGATCGCGGCCACGATGGCGGCGACCCCCACCACCCACGGCCAGCGCGCGGTACTGCGCCCGTCGTCGGCGTCGGAGGACTCGTCGAAGTCGTCGTAGTCGTAGAGCCGCAGATCGGCCGGCACGTAGGGGCCGGTGCTGAAATGCTCGGACTCCGGAGCCGAGTAGGCCCTCGAGTACACGTCCGTCTCGTCGGTCTGGTTCGCGGCGGCCTGCTCGGCACTGTTCGCGAAGGGTTCCGGCTCGCCCTCGACATCGCCGCCGCGGCCGGGTTGCAGATCGTCGCCCAGCGCATCGCCCGAAGGCGGTTCGTGGCTGACCGGGTCGGCAGGGTCGGGTTCGTCAGGATCCCATCCCGGGGGTCTCGACCCGCTCATCTCTGCCTTTGCCTACCCTGTTCGACTGCCTCACCCGCGCGCAAGAATCCGCGATCGCATCGTTGCGGGCGCGCTGGGACGCTCCTCATTTGCCTGGGCAAAACACTACCGAACCCCAAAGGGGCAAAGCCGTCGTGGCGAAGGGCCCACCAATCACGTGATCTGATTGTGACCTTTATGCCGCGATTCAGTGCTTCTCGGGACCGAGGTAGTACTCGAAGACCAGCCCGGCCACCGACGTCAGGACGAACATAATTCCGGCGACGATCAGCCACGGCAGCCACAGCGCGATGCCCACCGCGACCACCGAGCCCGACAGCGCCACCAGAATCGGCCACCAGCTGTGCGGGCTGAAGAAGCCCAATTCGCCTGCTCCATCGCTGATCTCAGCGCCTTCGTAGTCCTCCGGCCGGGTGTCCAGCCGGCGCGCCACAAAGCGGAAAAAGGTCGCCGTGATCATCGCAAGGCCACCGGTCAGCACCAGGGCGGTGGTGCCCGCCCACTCCACGCCACCGGTGGCGAAGATCGCGGTCAGCACCCCGTAGAGCACCGCAACCACAATGAAGAACCCGGCAATGAATTCGAATAGCCTGGCTTCGATATGCATTTGGTGTCCTAACCTACTGGCTTCCGGCCAATTGACCGCGCTTGGTGTCGAAGGGGTGGGTGGTCACCGCGAGCGGGGCCTGCCCGATCGCCTGCAATGCCTCGGCGTTGCTCTTTCCGCCCATCCGCTGTTGCAGGTAGGCCTTGAAGTCGTTGGGCGTCACCACCCGAACCTCGAAGTTCATCATCGAGTGATAGGTGCCACAGAACTCCGCGCAGTGGCCCACGAACGCGCCCGGTGTCTGGATCTCCTCGGTCTGGAAAACGTGCACCGAGTTGTTCGCGTCGGCGTTCGGGATGACGTCGCGCTTGAACAGGAACTCGGGCACCCAGAACGTGTGAACCACGTCCGCGGACGCCAGATCGAATTCGATGCGCTTGCCCGTGGGCAACACCAGCACCGGGATCTCGTCGCTGGAACCCAGCGTCTCGACCTTGTCGAAGTTCAGGTATTGGCGGTCCGAGGTGTTGAAGCCGCGGACGGCACCGACGCGCTCCTCACCGTGCGCGTCCTTGCCCTCCGGCTTGGAGAGCATGGCCTTCTTGCGCTCGGGGTCCGTGCCGTCGTAGGTCAGCGTGCCGTCCTTGAAGGCGACGCGTTGATAGCCGAACTTCCAGTTCCACTGGAAGGCCGTGACGTCGATCACTACCTCGGGGTCCTTGGCCAGGTGCAGCATCTTCTCCTGCACGACCACGGTGAAATAGAACAGCACCGAGATGATGAGGAACGGCGTCACGGTGAGCGCCAGCTCCAGCGGCATGTTGTAGCCGAACTGGCGGGGCAGCTCGGTGTCGGTCGCCTTCTTGCGGTGGAAGGCGGACGCCCAGAAGATCAGTCCGAACACGATGCCACCGACGACGAGCGAGGCGATCACCGCGCCGATCCACAGTTCGCGGTTGAGGTGCGCCTCCGGGGTGATGCCCCGCGGCCAGCCCAGGGCCAGCGCGTCCGCCCAGCTGCTGCATCCGCTCAGGAACAACGCCAGCACGCCCAACGTCAAGGCGAGCGCGAAGGGCCGAAAACGACGCGAAAGGCCCTGCCCCGCGCCCCCGGAACGGCGCCGAAAGCTGCCCTGCGACAAACGGTGCGAACGGTCCTGCTCGCGAGGGGTCACGTTAGCGCCTCCTGCTCGGATATCGAATACTACGCAGCGTAGACCACGCTCCTGAGCCCGGCGACGAAACCCCGGCCCGCCAGTCTGCCCGGCCATAGCCCACGTGCCGGGTGTGACGTCCACGCACGCCGGGAAAGTGCGGCATACTGGGGCGCCGTGTGTGGTCTGCTCGCGTTCGTTGCCGCCCCGGAGGGCTCGGATGATGAAGCCGACGCCGCCCGAGCCGACGCCGCCGTCGCGCGCGCGTCGCATTCGATGCGCCACCGCGGGCCCGACGAGCCCGGCACGTGGGTGGACCCGGACACCGACGGCTCCGCCGTTTTCGGCTTCAACCGGCTGTCCATCATCGACATCGCGCATTCGCATCAACCGCTGCGCTGGGGGCCGCCCGAGGCACCCGACCGCTACGTGCTGGTGTTCAACGGCGAGATCTACAACTACCTCGAGCTGCGCGACGAACTGGCTACCCGACACGGCGCCGCATTCGCCACCGACGGCGACGGCGAGGCCATCGTCGTCGGCTATCACTACTGGGGCACCGACGTACTGGCGCGGCTGCGCGGCATGTTCGCGTTCGCGCTATGGGACACAGAGACCCGTGAATTGTTCTGCGCGCGAGACCCTTTCGGCATCAAGCCACTGTTCATGGCGACCGGCGTCGGCGGCACCGCGGTGGCCAGTGAGAAGAAGTGCCTGCTGGACCTGGCCGAGCTGATCGGGTTCGACACCGAAATCGACGAGCGGGCGGTGCAGCACTACACGGTCCTGCAGTACGTGCCCGAGCCCGAGACGCTGCACCGCGGGGTGCGCCGGCTGGAATCGGGCTGCTACGCCCGAATCCGTCCCGACCGGCTGCAACCGGAGGTCACCCGGTATTTCGCGCCACGCTTTACCGCCGTTCCGATGACCCGCGACACCGAACAGGCCCGCTACGACGAGATCACCGCGGTGCTCGAGGACTCGGTGGCCAAGCACATGCGTGCCGACGTGACCGTCGGGGCGTTTCTGTCCGGGGGGATCGACTCCACCGCCATCGCGGCGCTGGCCATCCGGCACAACCCCCGGCTGATCACGTTCACCACCGGTTTCGAGCGCGAGGGCTTCTCCGAGATTGACGTCGCGGTGGCCTCGGCCGAGGCGATCGGCGCCCGCCACATCGCCAAGGTGGTCAAGCCCGACGAGTTCGTCGCCGCCCTGCCGGAGATCGTCTGGTACCTCGACGAGCCGGTGGCCGACCCCGCGCTGGTGCCGCTGTTCTTCGTCGCACGGGAGGCCCGCAAGCACGTCAAGGTGGTGCTGTCCGGCGAAGGGGCCGACGAGCTGTTCGGCGGCTACACGATTTACCGGGAGCCGCTGTCGCTGAAGCCCTTCAACTACCTGCCGCGGCCGCTGCGGCGGTCGATGGGCAAGGTGTCCAAACCCCTGCCGGAGGGCATGCGGGGCAAGAGCCTGCTGCACCGCGGCTCGCTGACGCTCGAGGAGCGCTACTACGGCAATGCCCGCAGCTTCTCCGACGCGCAGCTGCGCGACGTGCTGCCCATCTTCCGCGACGAATGGACCCACACCGACGTCACCGCGTCGGTGTACGCCGAATCGGCCGGTTGGGATCCGGTGGCCCGCATGCAGCACATCGACCTGTTCACCTGGCTGCGCGGCGACATCTTGGTCAAGGCCGACAAGATGACCATGGCCAACTCGCTGGAGCTTCGGGTGCCGTTCCTGGATCCCGAGGTGTTCGCCGTCGCCTCGCGGCTGCCGGTCGAGGCCAAGATCACCCGCGCGACGACGAAGTACGCGCTGCGGCGCGCGCTCGAGCCGATCGTTCCGGCGCACGTGCTGCACCGGCCCAAGCTCGGGTTCCCGGTCCCGATCCGGCACTGGTTGCGCGCGGGCGAGCTGCTGGAGTGGGCGTACGCGATGGTGGACTCCGCGAAGGACGGGCAGGCCGATCGCCTGGTCGACCTCGCCGCGGTGCGCCGGATGCTCGACGAGCATCGCAACGGGGTCAGCGATCACAGCCGCCGGCTGTGGACGCTGCTGATCTTCATGCTCTGGCACGCGATCTTCGTCGAGCACAGCGTGGTGCCACAGATCAGCGAGCCGGTGTACCCCGTCGAGTTATGACCGCGAGCAGACACGAAAGTGCCGCGACACGCCGATTTTTGGGTGCTTTCGCGTCCGCTCGCCGAACTGACTAGGCGAGGACCGCGGAGATCTCGGCGGCCGCCTCGTCGCCGTAGGCGTCGGCCAGCCGGGTCTTGGCGACCGCGGCGTCCCACGTCCACTCCTGGGTTCCGGTGGACTCCAGCACCAAAACGGCGACCAGCGAGCCGAGCTGAGCCGACCGCTCGAGGCTCAGCCCGGCGGTCCGGCCGGTGAGGAAGCCGGCCCGGAACGCGTCGCCGACGCCGGTGGGGTCGGTCTGGCTGGTCTCGGGCACCACGCCGACGTGGGTGGTCGTCCCGTCGCGCTCGACGATGTCGACGCCCTTGGCCCCCAGCGTGGTCACCCGCAGGTCGACCTTCTTCTGCACGTCGGCCTCGGACCAGCCGGTCTTGGAGAGCAGCAGTTCCCACTCGTAGTCGTTGGTGAACAGGTAGGCGGCCCCGTCGACGAGCTTGTCGATCTCCTCGCCGGACAGGCGCGGCAGCTGCTGGGACGGGTCGGCGGCGAACGGCAGGCCGAGCTTGCGGCACTCCTCGGTGTGCACCACCATCGCGTCCGGGTCGTTGGCGCCGATGATCACCAGGTCCGGCTTGCCCGCGGACGCGACGTCGGCGAGCTTGATGTTGCGGGCCTCCGACATGGCACCGGGATAAAAGGATGCGATCTGGGCCATGTCCTCATCGGTCGTGCAGACGAAGCGTGCGGTTTTCGCGGTCTGCGAGATCAGCACGTGGTCGCAGTTGACGCCGTGGGACTGCAGCCATTCGCGGTACTCGCCGAAGTCGTCGCCGGCCGCACCCACCAGCGCCACGTCGCCGCCCAGCACGCCGATGGCGAAGGCGATGTTGCCCGCCACGCCGCCGCGGTGGATCACCAGGTCGTCAACCAGAAAACTCAGGGACACCTTCTGCAGGTGCTCGGCCAGCAGGTGCTCGGAAAACCGGCCGGGGAACCGCATCAGATTGTCGGTTGCAATCGAACCTGTCACCGCGATCGTCACGAAAACTCCATCCTTCGTTAGTAAGGTTATCTAGCTTACTCACGGCCCCGACCGTCGCTGTGTGCGCGGCCGGCGCAAGGCAGTGCGCTAGCCTCCCTAGGGAACTCACTCAAGTCGCCGGGATCACATTGCTCGGGCCGCAACCCGATTGCAGTCCCGTCTACCACCGTAGGAGAACCACGATGGCAGGTCCGCACTCGCCGAACCACACCGTCGGCGGCGGCGACGGCGGACCGGGTGGACCTGAGCCCTCTAGCCAATCCCAGCCACTCGAGTTTCCCGACGACGCCGCGGGTTTCACCTCGGCTCCGCAGGCAGGACCTGGTGCCGCCAATTATGCCGGGCAGCCGCCCGCGCCGGTCCCGTACCCGCGATCCAAGCGGCGGCTGATCGTCGGCATCGTGCTGGCCATCGCGCTCGTCGCGGTGCTGACGGTGGCCATCGTGTACGGGGTCCGCACCAACGGGGCCAACACCGGGGCCACCTTCTCCGAGGGCGCGGCCAAGACGGCCATCCAGGGCTATCTGGACGCGCTCGAGCACCGCGACATCGACGAGATCGCCCGCAATGCGCTGTGCGGTTTGTACGACGGCGTCCAGGACAAACGATCCGACCAGGCCCTGGCCAAGCTCAGCAGTGACGCGTTCCGCAAGCAGTTCTCCGAGGTCGAGCTGACCTCGATCGACAAGATCGTGTACCTGTCGCAGTACCAGGCGCAGGCCTTGTTCACCATGCGGGTTTCACCGGTGACCGGCGGCCCGATGCACGGGCAGGTACAGGGCATCGCGCAGCTGCTGTTCCAGCGCGGTCAGATCATGGTGTGCTCGTACGTGCTGCGCACCGGCGGCTCGTACTAGACACACTCCGTCAGCCGGACCACACGGCCCGACTGACGGAGTTGCGGGGTCTAATCGATCAGTTGAACGAGTCGCCGCAGGCGCACGATCCCGTGGCGTTGGGGTTGTCGATGGTGAAGCCCTGCTTCTCGATGGTGTCCACGAAGTCGATGGACGCGCCTTCGACGTAGGGCGCGCTCATCCGGTCCACCGTCAGCTTCACTCCCCCGAACTCCACCGTCAGGTCGCCGTCCAGCGCACGGTCGTCGAAGAAGAGGTTGTAGCGCAGGCCGGCGCACCCGCCGGGCTGCACCGCGATGCGCAGCGCGAGGTCGTCGCGGCCCTCCTGGTCCAGCAGGGACTTTGCCTTGGTGGCGGCGGCCTCGGTCAGGATCACGCCGTGGGTCGTGGTGGCGTTCGACTCGTTTTGCACCGTCATTGCTTCTCCTACATGCCTCATCGTTGGGTGGGGTCGATCAAGCCCGCAATCGCCGGCTTGCGCCGGGCGATCCGGACCGCCCGAAAGTCCACTCCATCAACGGTACCTTGCAGGACCGGTATTCCCGAGTCGCGCCGCAACCACGGACGCCAGCCCCATGAGCTGGTTGGCCGCGTCGGCCTGCGCCAGGCGCACCGATCCGGCGTGCTCGGCGATGGATAACGCCGCCATGATCCCCGCCGAGCGCACGGTCGCGTTGTCCAGGCCGACTTGGCCGGCCAGCACGACCACCGGAATCCCCCGCGGCCGGGCCGCGTCGGCGAGAAATCCGACCACCTTGCCGTGCAGGGACTGCTCGTCGAACCGGCCCTCACCGGTGACGATCATCTCGGCGGTGTCCAGGTCGTCGGACAGCCGGGTGTGTTCGGCGATGATGGCCGCGCCGGACTCGCAGCGCCCGCCGAGCGCCAAGAGCCCGGCGCCGATGCCGCCTGCGGCCGCGGCGCCCGGCTCGGCGCTCACGTCGCGCCCGGCCACCGCCTCCAGGATCAGCGCCCACGCCTGCAGGCGAACCTCCAGTGCGGCCACGGTTGCCGTGTCGGCGCCCTTCTGCGGTCCGAACACCCGGGCCGCCCCCCACGGTCCCAGCAGCGGGTATTCGGTGTCGGAGGCAGCGATCAGCTCCACGTCCGCCAGTTTCCGGCGGGCGGACTCCAGCCCGCCGAGTTCGGAGATCATGCCCTGTCCGCCGTCGGTGCAGGCGCTGCCGCCCAGCCCGACCACGATCCGCGTCGCCCCCACCCGCAACGCCTCGGCGATCAGCTGTCCCACGCCTTTGCTGTGCGCCGCCATGGCGGTCTCCGGACTGGGCGCCCGGCCGATCAACGCCAAACCGCACGCTTGCGCGCATTCCAGGTAGGCGGTGGCCGAGCCGCTATCGAACACCCAATCGGCTTCGGCGGTGGCTTTCAGCGGTCCGGTCACCCGCAGCCGCCGCATCTCCCCCAGCCGGCTGGCCAGGACCTCGACGAAGCCGGGGCCACCGTCGGATTGCGGGGCGACGATGAACCGGTCGCCGGGACGCGACCGCGTCCAGCCGGTCGCGATGGCGGCGGAGGCCTCCAGGGCCGACATGCTGTCGCCGTAGCAGTCCGGGGCCACCAGAACTTGCATAGCGGGCAATTGAAGACGGCCGGGGGCCAGGCCGGGACCCCCGTCGGAGCCCATTGACCCGTTGTCCATCAAAGGCAGCCGTTCATCTCGTGTAAGAGTAGGGCCAAGCGAGTCACCAAGCAGGTCTAATAGGAAGGCATTCCGGGCGAATTCCGGCGCGAACCGTCCGCGAAGTAACCTGGCCACTGTGAAGCTGTTGGGCCGCAAGAAAGGCCAGGACACCGAGCTCGACGAGAGCGCCGCCGCGCCGGCCGCCTCCGGGCTTGCCGGCGCGTCAGGCGCCGCACGCGATGCGCAGCGGACGGGCCCCAAGGGGCGGCCCACGCCCAAACGCAATGAGGCCCGCCGCAACGCCAAAAAGGGGCCGATCGCGCCCGCGCCCATGACGGCCTCCGAGGCGCGGGCCCGCCGCAAATCACTGGCCGGTCCCAAGCTCAGCCGCGAGGAGCGCCGGGCGGACAAGGCCGCCGGCCGGGCCCGCATGTCGGAGCGCCGGGAGCGGATGATGGCCGGCGAAGAGGGCTACCTGTTACCTCGCGACCAGGGGCCCATCCGCCGCTACGTTCGCGACGTGGTGGACTCCCGGCGCAATCTGCTGGGCCTGTTCATGCCGTCGACCCTGTTCTTGATGTTCATCATGTTCGGCGTGCCGCAGCTGCAGCTGTGGATATCGCCGGCCATGTTGGTGTTGATGGCCGTGATGAGCGTCGACGGCCTGATCCTGGGCCGCAAGGTGAGCAGGCTGGTCGACACGAAATTCCCGAGCAACACCGAAAGCCGTTGGAAGCTAGGCCTTTACGCCGCCGGCCGGGCGTCTCAGATGCGCCGGATGCGGACGCCACGGGCCCAGGTCAAGCACGGCGCCAGTGTCGATTAAAGTTCGCCGGAAGGCGGGCTGACACCGGTGCGCACCCTGGTGCTCGGCGGGATCAGGTCAGGCAAATCGCGGTGGGCGGAAAAAGCCATTGCCGACGGATTGCGGGCCGGGCAGGCGGTTCACTACCTGGCGCCCGGGCCGGCCGGCCACGACGATGCGGCCTGGGCGCACCGGATCGCCGAGCATCGCAGCCGCCGGCCCGCGCACTGGTCGACGATCGAAACCGACGACATCGCAACGCAATTGCGCCAATCGCCGGACACCCCCACACTGGTCGACGATCTGGGCACCTGGCTGACCGGCGCCCTGGACCGCACCAACGCCTGGGATGACGGCTCGGTGGCGGCCCCCGTCGATGAGGTGCTGGTCGCGGTCGGCGACTTCGCTTCCCCACTGGTGCTGGTCAGCCCCGAGGTCGGGCTGACGATCGTTCCCGCCACCGCGTCCGGACGCCGGTTCGCCGACGAACTCGGCAGCCTCAACCAGCGCCTGGCGCGGCTGTGCGACCGAGTGGTGCTGGTGGTGGCCGGGCAGCCGGTCCGGATCAAACCGTCGGGGGCCTGATGGAATTCGCCGCCGTGTCACCGCCCGATGCCGGGGTCGCCGCCGTCGCCCGTGCCCGCCAGGACACCCTGACCAAGCCCAAGGGCGCGCTGGGCCGCCTCGAGGATTTGTCGGTGTGGGTCTCAGCGTGCCAAGGACAGTGCCCGCCAAGGCAATTCGAGCGCGCCCGGGTGGTGGTGTTCGCGGGTGACCACGGTGTCGCCCGCTCGGGGGTGTCGGCGTACCCACCGGAGGTGACCGCGCAGATGGTCGCCAACTTCGATGCCGGCGGGGCCGCGATCAACGCCCTGGCCGACATCGCCGGGGCAACGGTGCGGGTCGCCGACCTGGCTGTGGACGCGGACCCGCTGACCGAACGGATCGGCGCCCATAAGGTGCGACGCGCCAGCGGCGACATCCGGGTCGAGGACGCGTTGAGCGACGAGGAGACGGCGCGGGCGCTCGAGGCCGGCGCCGCCATCGCCGACGAGGAGGTCGACGCCGGGGCCGACCTGTTGATGGCCG
Organism: Mycobacterium sp. NGS27; assembly: GCF_059813005.1. Classification (NCBI taxonomy): domain Bacteria; kingdom Bacillati; phylum Actinomycetota; class Actinomycetes; order Mycobacteriales; family Mycobacteriaceae; genus Mycobacterium; species Mycobacterium sp. NGS27. The sequence goes on along the minus strand of NZ_JCALDT010000001.1, from coordinate 544,006 downwards.
GCGACATGGGGATCGGAAATACCACGGCCGCAACGGTATTGGTGGCGGCGTTGACGAACGCCGAGCCGGTCGTCGCGGTGGGGTTCGGCACCGGGATCGATGACGCCGGGTGGGCCCGCAAGACGGCCGCGGTGCGCGATGCCCTGTTTCGGGCGCGGCAGGTGTTGCCGGATCCGGTCGCGCTGCTGCGCAGCGCGGGCGGCGCCGACCTGGCCGCGATGGCCGGATTCTGCGCGCAGGCCGCGGTCCGGCGCACACCGTTGCTGCTCGACGGCATGGCGGTGACGGCGGCCGCGCTGGTCGCCGAGCACCTGGCGCCGGGCGCCCGGTTGTGGTGGCAGGCCGGTCACCGGTCCACCGAACCCGCTCACCCGCTGGCGCTGACGGCGCTGGATTTGGAGCCGATTCTCGACCTGCGCATGCGCCTGGGCGAGGGCACCGGCGCTGCGCTCGCGCTGCCGGTGCTGCGCGCCGCGGTGGCCGCCCTGTCGTCGATGGCGACCTTCACCCAAGCCGGTGTATCCAACCGCGCCGACGGCCCAAATCAGGCCGCTCGTCCGTCGTGATCCGTTCTCTGGCAACGGCTTTCGCGTTCGGGACGGTGCTGCCCGTTCCGGGTAATGCCCCGATGGGTCGCGGCGCCATGACCGCGCTGCCGGCGGTGGGCGCCGCCCTCGGGGCGTTGGCCGCGGCGGTGACGTGGGGTGGGACTCATGCGTTCGGCCGGTCCAGCCCGCTGCCCGGAGTGCTCGCGATCGCGGTGCTGCTGCTGGTGACCCGTGGCCTGCATCTCGACGGCGTCGCCGATACCGCCGACGGCCTGGGCTGTTACGGGCCGCCGCAGCGCGCGCTGGCGGTGATGCGCGAAGGATCGACCGGGCCGTTCGGCGTCGCCGCCGTGGTGATGGTGATCCTGCTGCAGGCGCTGGCGTTTTCGGCGCTGGGGGCCACGGGTCAAGCCCTCCCCGCGGTGGCCGTGGCGGTTTTCGCGGGCCGGGTGGCCGCGGTGCTGGCCGGCCACCGGTCGGTGCCGGCGGCCGATGGGAGCGCCCTGGGAGCGCGGGTCGCCGCAAGCCAGCCGACCGCGGTGGTGGCGGCCTGGGTCGCGGCGCTGCTGGCCGTTTCGGTGGTAGCCGGGCCGCGGCCGTGGCAGGGACCGGTGGCGGTGCTGGCGGGCCTGGGCTGCGGGGCGCTGCTGGTGCGGCACTGCGTTCGCCGGTTCGGCGGCATCACCGGTGACGTGCTGGGCGCCGCGATCGAATTGACCGTGACGGTGGCCGCGGTGCTGCTCGCGGGCCTGGTGCGGTTCTAGCTGAGCGCGTCAGCCCAGCTTTGCCATCCAGCCGTGAGTGTCGGCGAACGTGCCACGCTGAATGCCGGTCAGGGTATCGCGCAGCGCCATCGTCACCTCGCCGGGTTGGCCGTCGGCGACGGTGAACTCGGTGTCGCCGTACTTCACCTGAGAGACCGGGGTGATGACCGCGGCGGTGCCGCAGGCGAACACCTCGGTGATCTCCCCGGCGGCGGCCTTCTTCTGCCATTCGTCGATGTCGATCCTACGTTCCTCGATAGCGAACCCGGCGTCAATGGCCAGCTGCAGCAACGAGTTTCGGGTGATGCCGGGAAGTAGCGAGCCGGACAGTTCCGGCGTGACCAGCCGCGCCGATCCGCCGCTGCCGAACACGAAGAAGATGTTCATCCCGCCCATCTCTTCGACGAAGCGCCGCTCGACGGCGTCCAGCCACACCACTTGATCGCAGTCGTTGACCGCGGCCTCGGCCTGCGCCGACAGCGAGGCCGCGTAGTTGCCGCCGAACTTTGCCGCGCCCGTCCCGCCCGGGCTGGCCCGCACGTACTCCGTCGACACCCAGACGGTGACCGGGCTGACGCCCCCCTTGAAGTAGGCGCCGGCCGGCGAGGCGATCAGCAGGTATCGGTAGCGCTTGGACGGACGCACCCCCAATCCGGGCTCGGTGGCGATGACGAACGGGCGCAGGTACAACGCCTCCTCGCCGCCGGCGGCCGGAACCCATGCGTTGTCGACGGCGATGAGCTGGCGCAGCGACTCCATGAACAGCTCTTCGGGCAGCTCCGGGATGGCGAGCCGGCGCGCCGAGGACCGTAGCCGGGCGGCGTTGGCCTCGGCGCGAAACGACACGATCGAGCCGTCGGCCCAGCGGTAGGCCTTGAGTCCCTCGAAGATCTCCTGCGCGTAGTGCAGCACGATCGCTGACGGGTCCAGCTCGATGGGGCCGTACGGGATGACCCGGGCGTTGTGCCAACCTCCGCCGGTCTCGTCGTAGTCGATCGACACCATGTGATCGGTGAAGTACTTGCCGAAACCGGGCTCGGCCAGGATGGTTTCGCGTTCGTCATCGGTTGCCGGGTTTGCCGAGCGCGAAACCGTGAACTCGAGGGAGCCACTGGTCATTGGCCGATTGTATATCCGCCAAACGAATCGGATTTCGCCGCGCAAGCGGCGCGGCTAACGCGTTTTCACCGCGACGAACGGCGGGCGCACGACTTCACACGCGACGCGACGGCCGCGGACGTCGACGGTGATCTCCTGACCGTCCTGGACCCCGGCATCGGTGTCGATCAACGCCAGAGCGATCCCGGCCTGCAGCGTCGGGGAGAACGTGCCCGAGGTGGTGACTCCCACCGGAGTGTCGCCGGCGAGCACCGTCAGCCCCGCGCGCAGCACGCCGCGGCCCACCATCCGCAGCCCGCGCAGCAGCCGCGTCGGGCCCGCCTCCTTCTCGGCCAGCAGGGCGTCGCGGCCGAAGAACGCTTCCTTCTTCCAGCCGATCGCCCAGCCGCAGCGGGCCTGCAGCGGGGAGATGTCGAGTGCGAGTTCGTGGCCGTGCAGCGGATAACCCATCTCGGTGCGCAGGGTGTCGCGCGCGCCCAGGCCGGCCGGCTCGCCCCCGGCAGCCTTGACCGCCGCGGCCAGGGCGTCGAACACCACACCTGCGGAGTCCCACGGCGGCAGCAGCTCGTAGCCGTGCTCTCCCGTGTAGCCGGTGCGGCAGACCCGCACCGGCACGCCGGAGAACGACGTGTCCGCGTACGCCATGTAATCCATGTCGGTGGGCAGACCCAGCTCGCCGAGCACGTCGACCGATCGCGGTCCCTGCACGGCCAGCACCGCGTACGCGCGGTGCTGATTGGTGATCGTCAGCCCGGTCGGCGCGGCGGCCTGCAGCGCGTCGACGACGGCGGCGGTGTTGGCGGCGTTGGGCACCAGGAAGATCTCGTCGTCGTCGACGTAGTAGGCGATCAGGTCGTCGACGACGCCGCCGGATTCGGTGCAGCACAACGTGTACTGCGCCTTGCCCGGCCCGATGCGATTCAGGTCGTTGGTGAGCGCGGCGTTGACGAACTGCGCCGCCCCCGGGCCGCGGACCACCGCCTTGCCGAGATGGCTGACATCAAAGAGGCCGACCGCGTTGCGGGTCGCATTGTGCTCGCTGACGGTGCCGGCATACGACACCGGCATGAGCCAGCCGCCGAACTCGGCGAAGCTCGCGCCCAGATCGCGATGACGGTCTTCCAGCGGTCCGTGCTGCAGCTCGCTCACGGCGTCCCACCCTAATCCGCTCCGATGCTGGCACACTTGGGCAGGTGTCCGAGTCGTATGACTTCGACGAGCTTGCGGCCGCCGGGATCGCGAACCCGCGGGAACGCGCCGACCTGATCAAGTACCTCGGCGATCTTGGCTTCACGGTCGACGACATGGTCGAAGCCGAGCGGCGCGGCCGGCTGTTCGGGCTTGCCGGTGATGTCCTGGCCTGGTCGGGCCGCCCGATCTACACCGTGCAAGCCGCGGCCTCCCAACTCGGCATACCGGCCGAAGAGGTGGCGCACGCCTGGGCTTTGCTCGGCCTGACGGTCGCCGGTCCCGACGTTCCCGTGCTGAGCCAGGCCGACGTCGACGCCCTGTCGACCTGGGTCGCGCTCAAGGTGGTGGTCGGTGAGGACGGCGCGCACGGCATGCTGCGGGTCCTCGGCGCCGCGATGGCGCGGCTCGCGGAGGCCGAGTCGACGGCGATCCGCGCCGGGACGCCGGACATCCAGATGACCCACACCCACGACGAGCTCGCCACGGCGCAGGCCTACCGCGCGGTCGCGGAGTTCGTCCCCCGCATCGGTCCGCTGATCGACGTCGTGCACCGCCACCACCTGACCGGCGCCCGGACCCACTTCGAGGGCGTCCTTCGCGACACCTCGGCAAGCGTGGTGTGCGGGATCGGTTTTGCCGACCTGTCCGGCTTCACCGTGCTCACCAACGCACTTACCCCCGCGCAGTTGTCCGACCTGCTGAACGAGTTCGCCGGAACCGTCTCAGACGTCGTCCTTCGCGATGGCGGCCGGGTGGTGAAGTTCATCGGCGACGAGGTGATGTGGGTGAGCGCGTCGCCCGAGCAACTCGTCAGGGCGGCGGTCGATCTCGTCGACCATCCGCGGGCGCGCGAGGAAGGCCTGCAGGTGCGCGCCGGCCTTGCCTACGGCAGCGTCCTGGCCATCAACGGGGACTACTTCGGCGGCCCGGTCAACTTGGCGGCGCGACTCGTGGCGGCCGCGAATCCGAACCAAATTCTTGCCGACTCGGCGCTGCACGACGAGTTGCCGGACTGGCCCGCGAATGCTTACGGCCCGTTGCTGCTCAAGGGGTTTGACGACCCGGTGCCGGCTTTCGAGCTGAGGGGCCGGACGCCACCGAGCTAAGACCGCTCCGCGGTGACTAGGGTGGTTACGCGTGAGTACCGAACCCGGATATCAGGCCCCTTCCGTCACCGTCGCCTCCTCGCTGCCCCGGCGGGCCGCCGCGTCCACCGTGCTGATCGTGCCCGTCGTCTCGACCGGCGAGGACGACAAGCCGGGGGCCGCCGTTGCGGGGGCCGAGCCGTTCCTGTCGTCCGGGGCGGTCGCTGAGATCGAATCGGGTCTGCGTGCGCTGGAGGCCACCGGCGGCGCCGAACAGGTGCATCGGTTGGTGGTGCCGTCGCTGCCGGTGTCCAGCGTGCTGACGATCGGCCTGGGCAAACCGCGGTCGGAGTGGCCGGCCGACACCATCCGTCGGGCCGCCGGTGTCGCCGCGCGCTCGCTCGGCAAGACCGAAGCGGTGATCACCACGCTGGCCGAACTGCCCGGCGCGGGCGTCGTTGCGGCCACCGTCGAGGGCCTGATCCTGGGCAGCTACCGCTTCACCGAATTCCGCAGCGACAAGACGGCCCCGAAAGACCAGGGGCTGGGCAAGATCACGGTGCTCGCCACCGCGAAGGACGCCAAGGACGACGCCGCCCACGCGGCCGCGGTGGCGACCGCCGTCGCCACCGCGCGCGACTTCGTCAACACTCCGCCCAGCCACCTGTTCCCCGCCGAATTCGCCAGGCGTGCAAAAGCTTTGGGCGAGTCCGTCGGCCTCGAGGTGGAAGTGTTGGACGATAAGGCGCTGCAGAAGGGCGGCTACGGTGGGATCATCGGCGTCGGGCAGGGCTCGTCGCGTCCCCCACGGCTGGTCCGCCTGACCCACCGCGGTTCGAAGCTGGCCAAGAAATCGAAGCAAACCAAGCGAGTCGCGCTGGTCGGCAAGGGCGTCACGTTCGACACCGGCGGCATCTCGATCAAGCCGGCCGCGGGCATGCACCACATGACCTCGGACATGGGCGGTGCAGCCGCCGTGATCGCGACCGTCGCACTGGCCGCGCAGCGCAAACTCCCGATCGACGTGATCGCCACCGTGCCGATGGCCGAGAACATGCCGTCGGCCACGGCGCAGCGCCCGGGCGACGTCCTGACGCAGTACGGCGGCATCACGGTCGAGGTGCAGAACACCGACGCCGAGGGCCGGCTCATTTTGGCCGACGCCATCGTGCGGGCGTGCGAGGACAAACCCGATTACCTGATCGAGACGTCCACGCTGACCGGCGCGCAGACGGTGGCGCTGGGCGCCCGGATCCCCGGGGTGATGGGCAGTGACGAGTTCCGCGACCGCGTCGCATCGATCTCGCAGCAGGTCGGCGAGAACGGCTGGCCGATGCCGCTGCCCGACGAACTCAAGGAAGACCTGAAGTCCACGGTCGCCGACCTGTCCAACATCAGCGGGCAACGCTTCGCCGGCATGCTGGTGGCCGGCGTTTTCCTGCGTGAATTCGTCGCCGACGGCGTGAGCTGGGCCCACATCGACGTGGCCGGACCGGCCTACAACACCGGCAGCCCGTGGGGCTACTCCCCCAAGGGCTCCACCGGCGTGCCGACACGGACCATGTTCGCGGTGCTCGAGGACATCGCCGAAAACGGTTAGCCGGTCAGCCTTCTGATCACCGCGCGGCCCAATTTGCGGCGTGGCCAGCCGGTGGCGCCGTCGGCGGCCAGTGCGGCATTCGCCGCATTACGCCCGCACGCACCGTGCACCGAGCCACCCGGCGTCGCCGACGCGCTGCCCAAATAGAGCCGCTCGACCGGTGTTTCGGCGCGGCCCATGCCGGGCGCGGGCCGGAAGACCAACATCTGTTGCAGCTGCGCGGTTCCGCCGTTGAGCGCCCCCAGATGCAGGTTGGCGTCGCTGGCCTCGAGATCCGACGGCCGCTGCACGAACCGGTCGACCACCGCCGAACCGAAGCCCGGCGCATGCTCTTCGATGACCCGGTCCACCGCCGCGGCCAACTTCTCCGCTGCAGCGTCGTCAAACACATTTCGCGGCAAATGCGTGTAGGCCCAGACACTTTCGGTTCCGGCCGGCGATCTGCTGGGATCCGCGGTGGTAGTCTGGCCCAACAACATGAACGGATGCTCGGGGATGACGCGGGTGTTCAGGTCGGCCATCCAGCGCACCAGCCCGTCCCCGTCGGCTCCCAAGTGCACGGTGCCCACCGACCGCAGATTCTGGGCTCGCCATGGAATTGGTGTTGCCAGCGCATAATTGACTTTCACCACCGGCGGATCCCACTCGTAATGTCGAAGGTCGCGACGCAGTGCCGGCGGCACCGCGTCCGCGGGCAACATGTCACAGAACAATCGCGGGGCCGTCACGTCGGCCACCACGGCGCGGCGGACAGCCACCGATCGGCCCTGCGCGGTGGTCACGCCAACCGCCCGGCCGCCCCGCACCTGGATGCGAGAAACGTTCTGGTTGCACTCGATTCGGGCTCCGGCCGAGCGGGCGCGATTCACCAGCGCCGCGGTGAGCTGACCCGATCCGCCGACCGGCATCGGCCAGCCGTGATCCTGGGCCAGCATCGTCATCAGGAAACCCATGGCACCGCTGATCGGCGCGTCCGGCGGAACGTCGGCGTGCATTGCATTGCCCAACAGCAACACTCGCGGCGCCTCACCCTCGAACAGTTGACTGGCCATGGCGTTGGCCGGCTGCACCAGCAGACGCGCCACCCGGAGCGCTTCCGGCGTGCCGAGCCGGCGCAACAGCCCGAGCAGCGGACGCACGGGCGGGAAGGGCGCCAGCATGGCGTCCAGCAGCGGGCCCTTGATGGTGTTCCACAGCTCCACCAGCCGCCACCAGTTCTCGCCGTCGGCGGGTGCTCGCCGCGCGAATTCCGCTGCCGTCTGGGCCGGATCGTGGTAGACGATGGGCGGGTCGTCGTCGGCGGCGCTGCGCGGGTGACCAACCACCGTGGGCGCATGCGACCACCGCAACCCGTGGTCCTCCAGGTGCAGCGCCGTCATCGCCGGGGATGCCACCGTCATCGGATAGTAGGAGCTGAACAGGTCGGTGATGTATCCCGGCGTCAGCTCGGCGCTGCGTACGGCTCCGCCCGGTTCGGGCTGGGCTTCCAGCACCAGCACGTCCCAGCCCGCGTCGGCAAGCATCGACGCCGCCACCAGTCCGTGGTGTCCCGCCCCGATGACTACGGCATCGACGGTGTCGCCCACGGTCACTTCACCTGGCTCGGCTCCAGGCGTTCCGACAAAGCCGCCAACCGCCACAAGCACTCCTTGTTGCGCGGATAGGCCGCCGCCAGCGCAAGCGAATCTGGAACGGCTGCCATCGGCCCTTCGGCGGGCACCTCGATCATCTCGATCCGGCAGCCCTCGGGAATCTCGTGCAACAGCATGGTGATTCGCGCGGCACCCAGCGGACCGAGCCGGGCAAGCAGCACCAGCTTGTGGGGCGGTTCGCACTCCTCGACGATGGTCGCGTCGTTGATCACCATCGGCCAAATCCCGATTGAATGTCTGATCGAGGATCCCGGCTCCGGCCAGTTCGGATCGACGGCCCGCATACGACTGTTCCCCACCACCCACTGGGTGTAGGTCCAGCCCTGGGCCAACACCTCCCACACCCGCTCACACGACTCGGGCACCTCACGCGTTGCAGTGATCACCTGTAATCCCTTCATGTCTTTCGTTACCGCGGCGGATACCCGGCAATCGAGGGGTTATTCGACCTCAGCCTCGGGTTTACCGGCGCGTGCCTGCGGATAATCTCCCTAGCGGTCGAAATGCTGGACGACGAAAGGCGAAACCATGACGGTGCGACGGTTGATCATCGGTGTGGGCGCCGTGCTGCTGCTGGCCGGAATCATCGGACTGCTGGCGCCAGTGTCGGTCTCCGACAGCAACGGCCATTCGGTCGGCTGCGGAAACGCCGTGGCGACCGACCTTTCCGCGGCCAGGAGCGCCAACAACAGCAATGGGTCCAATATCCCCATTCTCAACCAGATCATCCCCCACACCGATTACGTCGCGCAGTGCCAATCGTCGGTTGGCAGCAGGCGCGCGTGGGCGATACCGCTGGCCGTGCTCGGGGTCATCGCGATCGGCGCGACGTTGTTGACGGGACGTCGTGGGGCGGCAGCACCTGGCGTTTAGTTCGCCTCAGATCACCCGGATGCGCGCGGCGTTGCGCAGCCCCTGCGGCGCGACACGCGAAAGCCCGTACAGCGCATAGGCTTCCGGCGCCACCGGACGAATCGGCTTCTTCTTCTGGACCGACGACAGGATCGCGTTGGCGACCTTGTCGGGGCCGTAGCGCCGCAGCGCGAACATCTTGCCCAGCTGGCCGCGCCGGCCGTCGACGGCGTCGGCCTGCTTGCCCGCGGGCGCGTCGAATCTCGTGGTGTTGATGATGTTGGTGTCGATGACCCCGGGGCAGATCGTGGTCAGGCCCACCCCGGCGGCGTCGAGTTCGGCGCGCAGGCAGTCCGAGAACATGTAGGTCGCCGCCTTCGACGTGCAGTACGCGCTCAGCGACTGCAGCGGCGCGTAGGCCGCCATCGACGACACGTTGACGATGTAGCCGCCGGTGCCGCGCTCGACCATCCGCCGCGCGAACGACCGGCATCCGTTGACCACACCGCCCAGGTTGACGTCGAGCACCCGGTCGAACTGTTCGGCGGGGGTGTCCAGGAATCCACCCGCGTGCCCGATGCCGGCGTTGTTGACGACGATGTCGGGCACGCCGTGTTCGGCGCTGACCCGCTCGGCGAACGACTCCACCGCCTGCGCGTCGGACACGTCGAGCACATACGCGTGCGCGACGCCACCGCGGGTGGCGATCTCGGCTGCGGTGGCCTTGACGGCGGCTTCGTCGATGTCGCTGATCACCAGCTCGGCGCCTTCGCGGGCGAAGGCCAACGCGGTCTCGCGGCCGATTCCGCTGCCGGCTCCGGTGACCGACACCAGGGTGTCCCCGAACGAGCCGCGGGGACGCCCCACCTGCGCGCGCAGCAGCGCGCGGCTGGGCTGCCCGCCCTCGGCCTGGTCGGCGAACTCGCGCACCGCGGCCGCCATCACCTGAGGATGCGACATCGGCGAGAAGTGACCGGCCTGGATGTCGCGGCGCCACAGCCGCGGCACGAAGCGCGGCGTGTGGTCGTAGCCGTAGGGCCGCACGTACTTGTCCTTGGTGTTGACGATGAGTTGCACGGGCACGTCGATGACCGCGACGCCCTGCTTGCGACCGGAGAACGACCGAAAGTAGTTGGCGGGGTAGGTCTTCACCGATTGCGCGGCATCCCTGGCGAGCTTCTCGGAGTGGTGGATCTGCTCGACGGGGATGTTGTCGACGGCGTTGCGCCGCAGCGCCGGCACCGACAGAGTCAGCCGCAGCAACAGCGGCGCGAGCACCGGGATCGAGAAGAAGATCATGTAGGTCAGCCGCAGCGCCTGGCTGATCGCCCGGATGAAGGTACGCGGCTTCCAGGGTGCGCGCAGGCCGCTGAAGATGTAATCGACCAGCTGGTCCTGAGCGGGGCCGGACACCGACGTGAACGTGGCGACCCGGTCACTGGCGCCCGGGCGCTTCAGGTAGTGCCATACCCCCACCGAGCCCCAGTCGTGGGCCAGCACGTGCACGGGCCGGCCCGGGCTCAGTTCGCCGGTCACCGCCGCGAAGTCGTCGGCGAAGCGGTCCATGCTGTAGGCCGACACCGGCTTGGGCACCGACGACATGCCGACACCGCGGTTGTCGTAGCGGATGATCCGGAATCGGTCGGCGAGCAGCGGCACGACCCCGTCCCACAGCACATGCGAATCGGGGAAGCCGTGCACCAGCACGACGGTCGGGCCCTCGGGGTTGCCCTCTTCGTACACCGCGATGCGGGCGCCGTCGGCGCTGTCGACGAAACGCTGCGGTAGTTGTTGTGTTGGCGGCATCTCCGACCTCCCCGCTCTGGCTGCAGTCGCCACACCGTAGCAAGCGTGATCGGTGTCACCCGCCCGACGCGGGGTATCTGCCCTGGATGTGTGCCGACGAGGGCGCAGTGACAGGATAGTTTGGATTGCGACTGCGCCTTCCGCAAGCGAGCTGATCGACCCGCCCGACCCACGAGCGATCGAGGAGTCAACAACGATGGCCTTCTCCGTCCAGATGCCGGCACTCGGTGAGAGCGTCACCGAGGGGACGGTCACCCGCTGGCTCAAGCAGGAAGGCGACACGGTCGAGCTCGACGAGCCGCTCGTCGAGGTGTCCACCGACAAGGTCGACACCGAAATCCCCTCGCCTGCCGCGGGTGTGCTGACCAAGATCGTCGCTCAGGAGGACGACACGGTCGAGGTGGGCGGCGAGCTCGCCGTCATCGGCGACGCCTCCGAGGGTGGCGCGGCGGGTGGCGACTCGCAGCCGGCCGCGCCGGCGCCCAGCGATCCGGAGCCGCAGGCGCAGCCCGAGCCCGAGCCCCAGCCGGAGCCGCAGCCCCAGGCCCAGCCGGCGTCCCCGCCCACCCAGCCAAGCTCCGGTGGCGGCGACGCGACTCCGGTGTTGATGCCCGAACTCGGCGAGTCGGTGACCGAGGGCACCGTGACCCGCTGGCTCAAGAAGGTCGGTGATTCGGTCCAGGTCGACGACGCCCTGGTGGAAGTGTCCACCGACAAGGTCGACACCGAGATCCCGTCACCGGTGGCGGGTGTCCTGATCAGCATCACCGCCGAGGAAGACGCCACCGTGCCGGTCGGTGGCGAGCTGGCGCGCGTCGGCGCCCGTTCCGACGCCGCCGCGCCCGCGGCACCTGCCGCTCCTGCGCCCCCGCCCGCGCCGGCTCCCGAACCCAAGCCGCAACCGGCGCCCCAGCCCCAGGCGCAGCCCAAGCCCGAACCCACGCCTGCCCCTGCGCCGCAGCCCAAGCCCGCGCCGGAGCCGAAAGCCCAACCGGCGCAGCCCCAACCGGCGGCCCAGCCGGCGAGCTCCGGGACCGACGGCACTCCGTATGTGACGCCGCTGGTGCGAAAACTGGCCGCCGAAAACAACATCGACCTCAACTCGGTCACGGGCACCGGGGTGGGCGGCCGCATCCGCAAGCAAGACGTGCTGGCCGCCGCCCAACAGAAGCAACAGGCCACCCAGGCGCCCGCGGCCGCGCCGGCCCCTGCGGCCGCCGCCCCCAAGGCCGCCGCGGCGCCCGCGCCGGCTCCGGCGCTGGCGCACCTGCGCGGCACCACCCAGAAGGCCAGCCGGATCCGGCAGATCACCGCGAACAAAACGCGGGAATCCCTGCAGGCGACAGCCCAACTCACCCAGACCCACGAGGTCGACATGACCAGGCTGGTCGGGTTGCGGGCCAGGGCCAAGGCGGCTTTCGCCGAGCGCGAGGGGGTGAATCTGACCTTCCTGCCGTTCATCGCCCGAGCCGTGATCGACGCGCTGAAGGTCCACCCCAACGTCAACGCGAGCTACAACGAGGCCACCAAGGAGATCACCTACTACGACGCCGAGCACCTCGGCTTCGCGGTCGACACCGAACAGGGCCTGCTCTCCCCCGTCGTGCACAACGCGGGCGACCTGTCCCTGGCCGGGCTGGCCAGGGCGATCGCCGACATCGCCGCGCGTGCCCGGTCGGGCGACCTGAAGCCCGACGAGCTGTCCGGCGGCACCTTCACCATCACCAACATCGGTAGCCAGGGCGCGCTGTTCGACACCCCGATCCTGGTTCCGCCGCAGGCCGCCATGCTGGGCACCGGCGCGATCGTCAAGCGCCCGCGGGTGATCGTCGACGAGTTCGGCAACGAATCGATCGGCGTCCGCTCGATCTGCTACCTCCCCCTGACCTATGACCACCGACTCATCGACGGCGCAGACGCCGGCCGGTTCCTGACCACCATCAAGCACCGGCTCGAAGAGGGAGCCTTCGAGGCCGACCTCGGCCTATAAGAAGGACAAGCGAAACGTGGCTCGCGCTGGTCAGAACGCCGTCATCGCGATTGCGGGTTCGTCCGGCCTGATCGGCTCCGCCCTCACCGCCGCCCTGCGCGCCGCCGATCACCGGGTGTTGCGCATCGTGCGCCGGGCCCCGGCGAACGCCGACGAGCTGCACTGGGATCCCGAGACCGGTGACCTCGATCCCGATACGCTCGGCGACGTCGACGCCGTCGTCAACCTGTGCGGTGTCAACATCAGCAGGCGGCGCTGGTCGGGCGCGTTCAAGCAGAGTCTGCGCGACAGCCGCATCACTCCCACCGAAGTATTGGCGCGTGCGGTCGCCGACGCTGGTGTCGCGGCGATGGTCAACGCCAGCGCGGTGGGCTTCTACGGCAACACCAAGGACCGCGTTGTCGATGAAAATGACCGTGCGGGAACGGGTTTCCTGGCCAGGCTGTGCGAGGACTGGGAAGCCGCCACGCTGCCCGCCCAGTACGGCGGCGCCCGGGTGGTGCTGGCCCGCACCGGGCTGGTGTTCTCCTCCGCCGGTGGCGCGTTGGGCCGGTTGCGGCCGTTGTTTCGCGCCGGGCTGGGCGCCCGGCTGGGCAGCGGGCGGCAGTACATGTCGTGGATCACGCTCGAAGACGAAGTGCGTGCGCTGTTGTTCGCCATTTTCGAGCCCGAGCTGACCGGCCCGGTGAACATGACCGGGCCCGCTCCGGTCACCAACGCCGAGTTCACCACCGCGTTCGGGCGGGCGGTCAACCGCCCAACCCCGTTGATGGTGCCCGGTTTTGCGATCCGGGCCGCGCTGGGCGAGTTCGCCGACGAGGGCCTGCTGATGGGGCAGCGCGCCATCCCGTCCGCGCTGGAGCGTGCCGGTTTCGCCTTCCACCACAACACCATTGGCGAGGCGCTCGCCTACGCGACCGCCCGGCGCGACCACGACTAGCTCCGCGCTTGCGTGCATTCCGCGCGCCGAGCTGGGGACACGCCAGCGTGACGCCGCGGGACCAGCGTGGCACCAGCGTGACGCGCATCGCAGCCGCCGCAGGGGTAGCGTCGCGAACGTGATCGATTCCATCCGGTCCAGCCAGGCCTTGATCGATGTCCGCCACTTGGGCACGGTCGACTACCGCGTGGCCTGGCAGCAGCAGCGCGATCTGGCCGAGGCCCGGGTGGCCGGCGGCAGCGACACACTGCTGCTGCTGGAGCATCCCGCGGTCTACACCGCGGGGCGGCGCACCGAGCCGCACGAGAGGCCGGTCGACGGCACGCCCGTCGTCGACACCGACCGTGGCGGCAAGATCACCTGGCACGGTCCCGGCCAGTTGGTCGGGTATCCGATCATCGGGCTGGCCGAACCGCTCGACGTGGTCGACTACGTGCGGCGCCTGGAAGAGGCGCTGATCAAGGTCTGCGCCGACCTCGGCCTGGACGCTGGCCGGGTTCCCGGGCGGTCCGGGGTGTGGGTGCCGGGCGACGAGGGCCGGCCCGACCGCAAAGTGGCCGCCATCGGCGTCCGGGTGTCGCGCGCGACGACCCTGCACGGGTTCGCGCTCAACTGCGACTGCGATCTGAAGGCGTTCCGCGCCATCGTGCCGTGCGGCATCAGCGACGCCGGGGTGACGTCACTGTCGGCCGAGCTGCGCCGCCCGGTGTCGGTCGACGATGTCCAGACGGCGGTCGGCGACGCCGTCTGTGACGCCCTGGACGGGGTGCTGCCGGTCCGTGACCACCTCGCCGCGCGCGTAGCATCAGCGATGTGACTGTCGCACCGGAGGGACGCAAGCTTTTGCGCCTGGAGGTGCGCAACGCCGAGACCCCCATCGAGCGCAAACCGCCGTGGATCAGGGTGCGGGCCCGGATGGGGCCGGAGTACACCCAGCTCAAGAGCCTGGTCCGGCACGAAGGGCTGCACACGGTGTGCGAGGAGGCCGGCTGCCCCAACATCTTCGAATGCTGGGAGGACCGGGAGGCCACCTTCCTGATCGGCGGTGATCAGTGCACCCGCCGCTGCGACTTCTGCCAGATCGACACCGGAAAGCCCGCGCAGCTGGATCGCGACGAGCCCCGGCGGGTCGCCGACAGCGTGCGCACGATGGGCCTGCGCTACGCCACCGTCACCGGGGTGGCCCGCGACGACCTGCCCGACGGCGGGGCCTGGTTGTACGCCGAGACCGTGCGCGCCATCAAGGAACTCAACCCGTCGACCGGCGTCGAGCTGTTGATCCCCGACTTCAACGGCGAGCCCACCCGGCTCGCCGAGGTGTTCGAGTCGCGCCCGGAAGTGTTGGCGCACAACGTCGAAACGGTGCCACGCATCTTCAAACGGATCCGGCCGGCTTTCACCTACCGGCGCAGCCTCGACGTGCTGACCGCGGCGCGCGGCTTCGGCCTGGTCACCAAGAGCAACCTCATCCTCGGTATGGGCGAGACCCCACAAGAGGTGCACACCGCGCTTGCCGACCTGCACGACGCCGGCTGCGACATCATCACCATCACCCAGTACCTGCGCCCGTCGGCCCGTCACCACCCCGTGGAGCGCTGGGTGAAGCCGGAGGAATTCGTCGAGTTCGCGCACTACGCCGAGGAGTTGGGCTTCGCCGGGGTGCTGGCCGGGCCGCTGGTCCGCTCGTCCTACCGCGCGGGACGGCTCTACGAGCAAGCCGCCCGCAGCCGCGCCGACGACGCCGCGGCACGGTAGCGGCGTCGGCCGGTCTCGGCCCTACGTATTCTTTGACTATGGCTAAACCCCGCAATGCCGCTGAGAACAAGGCCGCCCGGGCGGAGGCGCAGGCTGCCCGCAAGGCCGCCGCGCGGGAGCGCCGCACCCAGCTGTGGCAGGCGTTCAAGATTCAGCGCCAAGAGGACAAGCGCCTCCTGCCCTACATGATCGGCGCCTTCCTGCTGATCGTCGGTATCTCGGTCGGGGTCGGTATCTGGGCCGGCGGGCTGACGATGATCACCCTGATCCCGCTCGGCGTGGTGCTGGGCGGCCTGGTCGCCTTCATCGTGTTCGGCCGCCGCGCCCAGAAATCGGTCTACCGCAAAGCCGAAGGCCAAACCGGGGCTGCCGCATGGGCTTTGGATAACTTGCGGGGCAAGTGGCGGGTGACCCCGGGGGTGGCCGCGACCGGCCACTTAGACGCCGTTCACCGGGTGATCGGCCGGCCCGGCGTCATCCTGGTCGGCGAGGGAGCCGCCACGCGGGTTCGACCGCTGCTGGCGCAGGAGAAGAAGCGCACCGCCCGGCTGATCGGGGACGTGCCGATCTACGACATCATCGTCGGCAACGGGCAGGACGAGGTGCCGCTGGCCAAGCTGGAGCGCCACCTCACCCGGCTGCCGGCCAACATCACCGTCAAGCAGATGGACACGCTTGAGTCGCGGTTGACCGCGCTCGGGTCGCGGGCCGGCGCCGCCGTCCTGCCCAAGGGGCCGCTGCCCAACTCGGGCAAGATGCGCGGCGTACAGCGCACGGTCCGCCGCAAGTAGTTCGGCGCCATCAGGTCAGCGCCGATCGTAAGCGCGGCGAAGCCGGGCGCAACGGGTCGGCGCCATCAGGTCAGCGCCGCACCACGGCCGTCGCGGTCAGCCGGTCCTGCATTCCGCGGCCGTCGAAGTCGGTGAACAACGCAGGCACCACGGTCCCGACCAGCACGCCGCGCACCACGGCCCGGCCCAGGCCAACCGACCCGCGCCCGTCGACCGTCACGACCTGCAGCCGTAGCGCCAGCTGCCCAGGGGTGAACCCGAACAGTCGCAGAAAGACCACGCCCAGCACGAACCAGATCACCAGGACGGCGGTGGCCAGCGCCGGTTGGGAGAACCAGCCGAGCCGCATGGCCAGCGCGGCCAAACCGTAGGAAATCAGCCAGTCGATCATCAACGCGCCCAACCGCCGCCCCATCGGCGCCAGGGAGCCCGGTCCGCTCTGCGGAAATCCGAGCTTTTCCCCGGGGTATGCGGATCGCGATTCCGCCATCATCGGCGCGGACCGGAGTCCGAATGACTGGCCGAAACGGCATGGTAAGCAGGGCTGGCGGTGCGCCAGGACACCGGAAAAGATACGATCTTGCGATCCATGGCCCCACAATAGAACCCGCGCCGAAGTGGCCACTTCTAGCGTGTGGCATGGTCACGTAACGTGCGCGCAACATCGGGTTGACTGACGGGCAACATCTGCTCCATAGCGTCAGGCCGCGGATCTCACCAAGTAAAGGAGCACTCTGTGACGGAAACGACGCCCGACGACGTCTTCAAGCTCGCCAAGGACGAAAACGTCGAATTTGTCGACGTCCGGTTCTGTGACCTGCCCGGCATCATGCAGCATTTCACAATCCCGATTTCGTTCTTCGACGAGAGCGTTTTTGAGGACGGCCTGGCCTTCGATGGCTCGTCGATTCGCGGATTCCAGTCCATTCACGAATCCGACATGCTGCTCCTCCCCGATCCCGCGACGGCGCAGATCGACTTGTTCCGCGAAGCCAAGACGCTGAACCTCAACTTCTTCGTGCACGACCCGTTCACGCTCGAGCCGTACTCGCGCGACCCGCGCAACATCGCCCGCAAGGCCGAGAACTACCTGATCAGCACCGGAGTGGCCGACACCGCCTACTTCGGCGCCGAGGCGGAGTTCTACATCTTCGACTCGGTGAGCTTCGACTCGCGCACCAACGGCTCGTTCTACGAGATCGACGCGATCGCGGGCTGGTGGAACACCGGCTCGCCGAATGAGCTGGACGGCAGCCCGAACCGGGGCTACAAGGTGCGCCCGAAGGGTGGCTACTTCCCCGTCGCCCCGGTCGACCACTACGTCGACCTCCGCGACAAGATGCTGTCCAACCTGATCACGGCCGGCTTCAGCCTGGAGAAGGGCCACCACGAGGTAGGCACCGGCGGCCAGGCCGAGATCAACTACAAGTTCAACACGCTGCTGCACGCGGCCGACGACATGATGCTCTACAAGTATATCGTCAAGAACACGGCCTGGCAGAACGGCAAGACCGTCACGTTCATGCCCAAGCCGCTGTTCGGCGACAACGGCTCCGGCATGCACACCCACCAGTCGCTGTGGAAGGACGGCAGCCCGCTGATGTACGACGAGACCGGGTATGCCGGCCTGTCGGACACCGCCCGCCACTACATCGGCGGCCTGCTGCACCACGCGCCGTCGCTGCTGGCGTTCACCAACCCCACCGTGAACTCTTACAAGCGTCTGGTGCCGGGCTACGAGGCGCCGATCAACCTGGTCTACAGCCAGCGCAACCGGTCGGCGTGTGTCCGCATCCCGATCACCGGCACCAACCCGAAGGCCAAGCGGCTCGAGTTCCGTTGCCCCGACTCGTCGGGCAACCCGTACCTGGCGTTCTCGGCCATGCTGATGGCCGGCCTGGACGGCATCAAGAACAAGATCGAGCCGCAGGCCCCAGTCGACAAGGACCTCTACGAGCTGCCACCCGAGGAGGCTGCCAACATTCCGCAGGCGCCCACGCAGCTGTCCGCGGTAATCGACCGGCTGGAAGAAGACCACGAATACCTCACCGAGGGCGGCGTGTTCACGCCCGACCTCATCGAGACGTGGATCAACTTCAAGCGCGAGAACGAAATCCTGCCGGTCCAGATCCGGCCGCACCCTTACGAATTCGCGCTGTACTACGACGTGTAAGCCGGCTGACGGCTACGAGCCGGAACGCTCTGAGTCGTAGCGCCGCAGTAGTTCCGAATGGGTCCATCCGCTTCGCGATCACCGCACCGATCGCCGAGCGGGTGGACTCATCGGCATGCTGCGAGTGCGGCCGGTGGTCTGTCGGTGCAATCCGGCGCCGCTGTGGTGTATGTCAGAGAAGCGTTGACGACGTTCTGTACTGCCGGGCCAGTTCCGCTGCGCACCAATAGATTTCGGGGCCAGCGGCAAGTCGGGTGCGAAGCCGTGACTGTTCCCGAAGCCGTTGCGCGGGCGCATCGGCAGCCCCCCGAGCCGTTTAGAAGTTATTGCAGGTATCGAAGCTTCGCTGCAGAACTCCGATGTATGGCTGGCTATCCGGATCGCTCACTATCTGCTGGGCCAATTGCCTCCGTTGGCTGGGCGACCCAGCGATGAATTGACGCAAACCCGCCTGCGCATCTGGCGAATTGTTGAAAATCGCGGCGAGCGTTGGGTCTTGCGCGTTCAAGGCAGCGACGAGCTGGTCATACGTGCAGGTGGTGTTGACGGCGGGACTCAAGTCGGGGTCTGCAGACGCGACCCCGGCCCCAGCGGTGAACGCCAGCGTCAAACCACCAACCGCAATACCGAGTCTGGTCAACGACAGTTTGGTCATGTGTGAACTCCTTCCCTGACCGCGCAGACTTTAACGCAACCCGACGACCGGGGAGGCGATATCCGAATCTCAGCCGGCAGGGACGCTCGCCGGAGTCAAGGGCCCGGGCGATTTGGTGAGACTGCCCGCGCCCTGCCGGCAGCAACTCTCGACGTCGGTCGTCAGGTCGACGACGAACCGGCGAAAATCGTCATTCAGCCGTCAATCAGCCGGCTGGCGCGACGTAGACGGGAGCGGGGGCGAGGTCGATCGTTATGCAGCCCGTAGACCCCAACATCACACCGGTCAGCATTGCGGCCAATGCGACAACTTTCAGCATCTTCTTGGTGCTCTTCGTCCTCATCGATCACACCTTTCTTCCAGCCACATCGTCCGGGCACCTGAGTACCGCGACCATTGGATGCTAACGCTGCCATTGGGCGTGTGTGCAATATTGGGCAAAACGCTGGAAAGGCCGTTTGTTGACAGCTCGAAGTACGCGCCTATGCCGCCGGCGTTCGAGTACGACATTTGGGCTACCGGAGAGTGCCCCGGTACCCACCACCGGCCCACCTGACGGGCGGGTCGGAGAACCCCTACGCCTTCGCGACTTCTCGGACAGGGGTGAAGCGCGTCAGCTCGTAGCGTTCGTCGAGCAGCGCATCCGCCGCGTCTATCGACGGCAACGGACCGCCGTGTTCTCGAGCCGCACGGCGCAGTGCCGCCACGGATCGCAGTTCGGCGTCGATAATCCTGATATCACGCGCCATTGCGTGTGTTTACCCGCCGGCCGCGTTGTTAATCGCATTTGTTGAGTCCGCAACGGCAATGGCCGTCAAGCTATTGTTTCGTCGCGACGAACCAGCCGCAGCAGCGCATCTTTTTCAGGGTGCACCGGGTCCACAGTGCCGTTGTCCTTGACTAGTTGCTCGGCGACCACGCACATCTGCGTGCACGTTTCGCGTGAGATGCTGCGAAGCACTTTCATCGCTTGTTCGGCGTCGAGATCGAACCGGTTCATGATGACGTCGAGGGCTTGCTCGATGAGCTCAGCGGGCGAGAGCTGACTCGCATTGGAATGGTCGGTCATCATGCTTTTCCAATCTGGCCGAAGCCGCCCGGTCATGAGCAAAGCCGGCTTCGGCCTATGGCCCAATTATGCTCCGATTTTTCGTGCCGTGAGCGGGCCGACTCGGGGTCCCCGCGACAATAGCTAGGCCCCTGCGCCACTTTTCATGTCGCGCCGCTAGCCGTCGAGTGCCAGATCCTTGCGGAAGCGTTGCATGCCATCGATCTTGTCGTCCAGGCTGGCGTGCGGCCCGGCGTAGAACATCCACGGCATCGTGATGATGCCGGTGATGCCCGCATCCTCGACCCGCTGATAGTCGGCGGTGGTGAACGCGTCGGTCAGCGGCGTCAGGATGGTGAAATCGTCCATGGCCAAACCGTTTTCGGCGCGCATCTCCCGCAGCCTCCCGACCGCGTCGATGGCCTGCTCGGACTTGATCAGATCGCCGATCCAGCCGTCGTTGCGGGCCGCACGGCGCAGCGCGATGTCGGACAGGCCGCCGACATAGACCGGAATTGGTGGCGGCGTCGGCTGCATTTCGAGCCGCGGCGCCCGATAAAACTGGCCCTCGAACTCCGTCCAGCCCGGCGCCCACAGCGCCCGCATCAGCTCGATGATCTCGTCGGTGCGCTTGCCGCGAGCCTCGAATTGCTCGCCCATCAAGGCGAATTCCTCACGGCACCACCCCACGCCGATACCCAGCTCCACCCGGCCGGACGCCAAAACCGCCGCGGTGCCAATGGCTTTCGCCGCCGAGTACGGGTTGCGCATCGCGGGGATATAGACGGTGTTGACGAACCGCAACCTCGTGGTGACCTGCGCCAGCGCACCGACGAGGACCCAGGGATCGGGCCAGTCGGTGAAGGGCTGCCAGCGCCGCTGGCCGTCTTTGGTGTACGGGTACGGCGTGTCCAGGGTCTCCAGATTGACGACGTGGTCGGGGATACCGATCCCGTCATAGCCCAGCTCGTCGGCGGCCTTGGCGAGCTCGATGATCTCGCGGGTGTTCAGGAAGGCGCTGCTGATGTAGAACTTCACTGCGTCTCCTGCGCCCAGGCAGGCTCGATGAAGACGCCCTCGGCCTCGACCGTGACGCCCGTGGCATCCGAAATGGTGCCGCGCGCAAAGACTTTGCGCCCCTCCTTGCCGTCGACCCACGCCTCGCAGCGAAGCGGGCCCAGCGGGGTGCCGCGCAGATACTTCACCGTGATGGTTCCGGTGAAACGCGCCTTCGACAGCCCCTCGCTGGCCGCCTCGCCGAGCATGTGGTCGAGCACCAGGGCGCTGACGCCGCCGTGCACCAATTTGGGCGGCCCTTCGTAGGCCGAACCGAGGGTGAATTCGCTCCAGCAGCGGCCCTCGCCCTCGTGCTGCACGACGATCGGCGGGGCGACGGGGTTGCAGACGCCGATAGCTGCGTTGCCCAACGGCAGCGGGCGTCCGTTGACGCGATAGCTCACCCCGAGCGGGCGGGTGCGCTGCCGCAACGATGCGGTGACGGCCTCGATCGCTTTCCTGGCCTCGGCGACAACCTCGTCGTCCGCCTCGGTCCGGATGGTGGCGTCGACGAGCTCGCGGACCGCACCGGCCAGCGGAGCATACAGCGCGGTCACCCGCTCGGCCTCCGCCGCGCTGAGCACCTCGAATATGGCGTCCAACGCGCCGGCCTCCTGACTCAACTTCCAAACACCTTGCGCACCACCGCTTTTGCTCGTCGTGTCACCCGTAGATAGTTATCCAGGAATTCGCCGCCCTCATCCGTCGGCCAGCCCGCGGCCACGGCGACCGCGTTGAGCTGGCGGCCGGGGCCGGGCAGCTGGTCGGTGGGCTTACCGCGGACCAGCACCAGCGCGTTGCGCGCCCGGGTCGCCGTCAGCCAGGCCTGCCTCAACAGCTCCACCTCGTCGGCGGGCACCAGGTCGGCCGCAGCGATCGCGTCGAGGCACTGCAAGGTCGACGTGTTGTGCAGCGCCGGGATCTCGTGAGCGTGCCGCAATTGCAGCAGCTGCACGGTCCACTCGACGTCGGCCAGTCCCCCACGCCCCAGCTTGGTGTGGGTGTTGGGGTCCGCGCCGCGCGGCAACCGCTCGGAATCCACACGGGCCTTGATCCGCCGGATCTCCTGCATCGCTTCGCTGGACACCCCGTCCGACGGATACCGCGTCTTGTCGGCGATCAGCAGGAAACGCTGCCCCAGCTCTGCGTCGCCGGCAACCGAGTGCGCCCGCAACAGCGCCTGAATCTCCCACGGCTGCGCCCACTGCTCGTAGTACGCGGCGTAGGAGGCCAGGGTGCGCACCAGCGGACCCTGGCGGCCCTCGGGCCGCAGGTTGGCGTCGACCTCCAGCGGCGGGTCGACGCTGGGCGTCCCCAGCAGCGCCCGCACCTGCTCGGCGACACCCGTCGCCCAGCGCACCGCCACCGAATCCTCGACACCGGAGGCGGGTTCGCACACGAACATGACGTCGGCGTCGGATCCGTAACCCAACTCGGCGCCGCCCAGCCGGCCCATGCCGATGACCGCGATCGCGGCCGGCGCGTTCCCGTTCACGGGCAAATTGGCCCGGATCATCGCCTCCAGCGCCGCCTGCAGGACCGCCACCCAGACCGAGGTCAGCGCCGCGCACACGTCGGTGACCTCGAGCATGCCGAGCAGGTCGGCGGATGCGATGCGGGCCAACTCGCGGCGCCGCAGCGTGCGCGCCCCGGCGATCGCCCGCACCGGGTCGGAGTAACGGCCGGCCGATGCGACCAGCGCGCGGGCCACCGCGGCGGGCTCGGTCTCGAGCAGCCTCGGGCCGGACGGCCCGTCGCTGTAATCCTGAATGACCCGCGGCGCTCGCATCAGCAGGTCCGGCACGTACGCCGAGGTCCCCAGCACGTGCATGAGCCGGCGCGCCACCGCGGGCTTGTCGCGCAGCGTGGCCAGATACCAGCTTTCGCCGGACAGCGCCTCGGACAGCCGCCGGTACGCCAGCAGCCCGCCATCGGGATCGGGCGAGTACGACATCCAGTTCAGCAACCGGGGCAGCAGTACCGACTGCACGCGGCCGCGCCGCCCGCTGTGGTTGACCAGGGCCGACATGTGCTTCAGCGCGGTCTGCGGGCCCTCGTAACCCAGCGCCGCCAGTTGGCGCTCGGCGGCTTCGGAGGTCATGCCGCGGGCGATGTCCAGCCCGGCCGGGCCGATCGATTCCAGCAGCGGCTGATAGAAGAGCTTGGCGTGCAGCTGGGACACCCGCAGGTTCTGGTGCCGCAATTCCTCGCGCAGCACCCCGGCCGCGTCGTGGCGCCCGTCCGGCCGGATGTGGGCGGCCCGCGCCAGCCAGCGCACCGCCTCCTCGTCGTCGGCCTCGGGCAGCAAGTGGGTGCGCTTGAGCCGCTGCAGCTGCAACCGGTGCTCGAGGAGCCGAAGGAACTCGTAGGAGGCGGTGAGGTTGGCCGCGTCCTCGCGTCCGATGTAGCCGCCCTGGCCCAGCGCGGCCAGCGCGTCCACCGTCGACGCCACGTGCAGCGAGTCGTCGCCGCGGCCGTGCACCAGCTGCAGGAGCTGCACGGCGAATTCCACGTCGCGCAATCCGCCGCTGCCGAGCTTGATCTCGCGGCCGCGGACCTCGGCGGGCACCAGTTGTTCGACCCGGCGGCGCATGGCCTGCACCTCGACCACGAAGTCCTCACGCTCGCAGGCGACCCAGACCATCGGCATCAGCGCGTCCAAATAGCGCCGCCCGAGGTCCGCGTCGCCCACCGCCGCACGGGCTTTCAGCAGCGCCTGGAACTCCCAGGTCTTCGCCCACCGCTGGTAGTAGGCGATGTGCGACTCGACGGTGCGAACCAGTTCACCGCTGCGCCCCTCCGGCCGCAGCCCGGCGTCGACTTGGAAGAACGCCTCGGAGGCCAGCCGCATCATCTCGCTGGCCACCCGGGTGGTGACCGCGTCGGCCTGCTCGCCGACGAAGATGACGTCGACGTCGCTGACGTAATTCAGTTCTCGGGCACCGCATTTGCCCATCGCGATGACCGCCAGCCGTGGCGGCGTCCGGTCGCCGCACACGCTGTTCTCGGCCACCCGCAGCGCGGCGGCCAGCGCCGCATCGGCCAGGTCCGACAGGTGGGCCGCCACCACGGTGAACGGGACCACCGGTTCGTCCTCGACCGTCGCGGCCAAATCCAGCGCCGCCAGTATCAGCAGTTGGTCGCGGTACAGCGTGCGCAGGCGCACCATCGCCGAGCCCGGCGCCGCCAGCGATTCGTCGACGCACTCGGTGAATATGGCGCACAGCTGGTCGTGGGTGGGGAGTTTGACGTTGCCGCGCAAGAGTTTCCAGGAGCCAGCCTGGGCGATCAGGTGATCACCGAGGGCCAGCGACGAGCCGAGCACGCCGAACAGCCGGCCGCGCAGCGGGCGCTCGGCGAGCAACGCGGCATTGAGCTGATCCCATCCGGCATCGGGGTTCTCCGACAACCGGACCAGGGCGAGCAGCGCGGCGTCGGGATCCGCCGCCCGCGACAGCGACCAGAGCAGGTCGACGTGGGCCTGGTCGTCGTGCTCGTACCAACCCAGCTGCGCCATGCGTTCGGCCGCTTGCGGATCGACCAACCCGAGCCGGCCGACGCTGGGCAGCCTGGGGCGCTGCGTCGCGGGTTTGGTCACGACCACGACCGTAGCGCAACCAGCCGATCTTCAGCCTGATCGGCGCCCGGTACGGGCTACAGCGAGAGGTACGTCCTCAGTTCGTACGGGGTGACGTGGCTGCGATAGTTGGCCCACTCCGTGCGCTTATTGCGCAGGAAGAAGTCAAATACGTGCTCCCCCAAGGTTTCCGCGACCAGCTCGGAGGACTCCATGGCGCGAAGCGCGCTGTCCAGGCTGGTCGGCAGCTCGCGATAGCCCATCGCGATGCGTTCCTCGGCGGTCAAGTCCCACACGTTGTCCTCGGCCTGCGGGCCAAGCACGTAGCCCTTCTCCACCCCGCGCAGTCCGGCGGCCAGCAGCACGGCGAAGGCCAGGTACGGATTGCACGCGGAGTCGGGGCTGCGGACCTCGACGCGCCGCGACGACGTCTTGTGCGGCGTGTACATGGGCACCCGCACCAGCGCGGACCGGTTGGCCGCACCCCACGATGCCGCGGTGGGCGCCTCGCCGCCGCCCACCAATCGCTTGTAGGAGTTGACCCATTGGTTGGTGACCGCGCTGATCTCCGAGGCGTGCTCGAGGATCCCGGCGATGAAGGACTTACCGACATCCGAGAGTTGCAGCGGGTCGTCGGGGCTGTGGAACGCGTTGACGTCACCCTCGAACAGGCTCATGTGGGTGTGCATCGCCGAGCCGGGATGCTGCCCGAACGGCTTGGGCATAAAGGTCGCGCGGGCGCCGTTCTCGATCGCGACCTCCTTGATGACGTAGCGGAACGTCATCACGTTGTCGGCCATCGACAGCGCGTCGGCGAACCGCAGGTCGATCTCCTGCTGGCCGGGCGCGCCCTCGTGGTGGCTGAATTCCACCGAGATGCCCATGAATTCCAAGGCTTCGATCGCGTGGCGGCGGAAGTTCGACGCGGAGTCGTGAACGGCCTGATCGAAGTAGCCGGCGTTGTCGACGGGATCCGGGGGCGTCCCGTCGTCGGGGCCCGGCTTGAGCAGGAAGAATTCGATCTCCGGGTGGACGTAGCAGGAGAAGCCCAGGTCGTTGGCCTTCTGCAGCTGCCGGCGCAGCACGTGCCGCGGATCGGCCCACGACGGCGATCCGTCCGGCATGGTGATGTCGCAGAACATCCGCGCCGAGTGGTGGTGGCCGCTGGGCGAGGCCCACGGCAGCACCTGGAAGGTGGATGGGTCGGGGTTGGCCACGGTGTCGGATTCCGAGACCCGCGAGAAGCCCTCGATCGAGGATCCGTCGAAGCCGATGCCCTCTTCGAAGGCGCCTTCGAGCTCGGCTGGGGCGATGGCGACCGACTTGAGGAAACCGAGCACATCGGTGAACCACAGGCGAACGAAACGGATGTCCCGTTCCTCGAGGGTGCGGAGGACGAATTCCTTCTGTCGATCCATATCCCGAACAGTATGCAACTGCTGTTAATTCTGTGTTACCGGATCAGTACGGATGTGCTGTGACCTGGCCTCGAGGTCGGACTCGAGCCGCTCTTGCGGACCGACCGCCCGTCTACGGGCGCTCCTCGATGACGCACTGAACGATCCCGTTGGCGAGCTGAGGGTTGAATCCCTTGTGGGAAACCTTTTGGGCTTCAGCAGCCGGTGTGACACCGGAATTGAGATCCTGCTTGATTTCGCCGATGAGCTGCAAGTTCTGCGGGTCGGCTTCCCCGATCGGTTCCGTAATCTTGCCCACGCAGCGGCGGTAACCGCTGAAATCAGCGTGAGCAGACGCGCCCATCAGCACAGCCGGGGCGATCAACAGGACGGCGACGGCTAGCCCGGCCGTGACAGCGAGATAGATGAAACGCATGGTCAGGGGAATACCCAGCCCTCACCCCGGATAATCAGCAAACGATTCGACGCCGATCGCGCGGTCCGGCGGTCGTCAGGGCTGGCAGCGGTAGGAGGCCGGCGGCGGCGTTCCGGCGACCAAATACCGGACGACGGCGTCGTCCACGCATTGGTGGCCGTTGAAAACCGCGGTGTGCTGCGTGCCGTCATAGGTGATCAGCGGCCCGCCGAGCTGGTGGGCCAGGTTCACGCCGGCCTGATACGGCGTTGCCGGATCATGCGTGGTGGAGACGACGACGACCTTGCCGGGCGCCATCGGCGGCGCGGCGTGCGGCGCCGACGTGGGCGGCACCGGCCACAGCGCGCAGACATCGCGGGGAGCGTTGCCGGTGAACTGCCCGTAGCTCAGGAACGGCGCGGCCTGGCGGATGCGCTGATCGGCACTCACCCAGCTGGCCTGGTCGGTCGGGTTCGGCGCGTCGACGCAGCGGATCGCGTTGAATGCGTCCTGGTCGTTGGAGTAGTGCCCGTCTTTGTCGCGGCCGTCGTAGTCGTCGGCGAGCAGCAGCAGGTCGCCCGCGTCGGTGCCGCGGGCCAGGCCGAGCAGGCCGCTGGTCAGGTATTTCCAGTGCGCGGGCGTGTAAAGGGCGTTGATGGTGCCGGTGGTCGCGTCGGCATAGCTCAGGCCGCGCGGGTCCGCGGTGCGACCGGGCTTGGTCGCCAGCGGGTTGACCAGCGCGTGGTATCGGTTGACGAATTGGGCCGGGTCGGTGCCCAGCGGGCAGCCCGGTGAGCGGGCGCAGTCGGCGGCGTAGTCGTTGAAAGCGGTTTGGAATCCCGCCATTTGGTTGACGTTCTCGTCGATCGGCCCGACGGTCGGGTCGATGGCGCCGTCGAGCACCATCGTGCGCACGTGGTTGCTGAACTTCTCCAGGTAGGCGGTGCCCAGCTCGGTGCCGTAGCTGTAGCCCAGGTAGTTGATCTGGTCGTCGCCCAGCGTTTGGCGGACGGCATCCATGTCGCGGGCGACCGAGGCGGTGCCGGCGTTGGCCAAAAACGCAGTACCCATCCGGTCGACGCATTGCTGGGCCAGCTGGCGGTAGAGCTGCTCGATGTGCGCCACGCCGCCCGGGCTGTAGTCGACCATCGGCTCACGCCGGTACGCGTCGAATTCGGCGTCGGTGCGGCAGCGCAGCGAGGGGGTCGAATGGCCCACGCCGCGCGGATCGAAGCCGACCAGGTCGAAATTGCGCCTGATTGAAGAGTCCTCGAGGTTCGGGGCCATCGAGGACACCATGTCGACCGCCGAGCCGCCGGGACCGCCGGGATTGACCAGAAGGGATCCGATCCGTTGTCCCGTCGCGGGTATCCGGATCACCGCCAGCTTGGCCTGCGCGCCGGCGGGGTTGCTGTAGTCGATCGGTACCGACACGGTGGTGCACTGCGCGGTGGGGATATCGCTTGTGTCACCGACGAATTGGCTGCAGCTGCCCCACCCTTGCGGCACCGCGGCCGACGGCGGATTCGGGGTCGGCGTCTGCCCGGCACCCGGTTCCGGCGTGGCACCGGCAGGGGGCGACACGACGACGCACGGACCGCTGACGATCAGCAAGGAGAACAGCGCCGAGCTCAACGATCTCAGGCGCGACATGGCTGTCATCGTTGCAGGCCCGGGTACCCGTGGCAGCGCGAAACGGTTACGCCTTGGTCTCGGCTGCCGGCGTCGCCGAGCGTGCACTGACGGCGAAGAATCGGCGAAAAGCTCGCCGTGAGTGCACGTTCGGCGCCGGCGGCCTGCCTAACACTTGGCGCCGTCGGGCGGAATGGAACCGCCGACCAGATACGCCGTCACGTAGTTGTCGATGCAGCCGTCGCCCTGGAAGACGACGGTGTGTTGAGTGCCGTCGTAGGTGAGCAGCGAGCTGCGCAGCTCGTTGGCCAGATCGACGCCGGCCTTGTACGGGGTGGCCGGATCGTGGGTCGTGGACACGACCACCGTGGGCGCCAGGCCGGGCGCGGAAATGGTGTGCGGCTTGCTGGTCGGCGGCACCGGCCAGAATGCGCAGGTGCCCAGCGGCGCGTTGCCGGTGAACTGCCCGTAGCTCATGAACGGTGCGACCTCGCGGGAGCGGCGGTCTTCGTCAATCACCTTGGCGCGGTCGGTGATCGGCGGCTGGTCGACGCAGTTGACCGCGACCCGCGCGTCGGTCGCGTTGGTGTAGTGGCCGTGCGAGTCGCGGCGCATGTACATGTCGGCCAGGGCGAGCAGGGTGTCGCCGTGGTGGTCGACGAGCTCGGAAAGACCGTCGGTCAGGTGATGCCACAGGTTCGGCGAATACAGGGCCATGATGGTGCCGATGATCGCGTCGCTGTAGCCCAGGCCGCGGGGATCGTTCGTCGGGACGGGCCGGCCGACCATGGGGTTGTTCGGGTCGACCAGCGGGTCGACCAGGCTGTGGTAGACGTCCACCGCCTTGGCCGGGTCGGTGCCCAGCGGGCAGGTCGGCTGCTTCGCGCAGTCGGCGGCGTAGTTGTTGAAGGCGTCCTGGAATCCCTTGGCCTGACGGAGGTCGGCTTCGATCTGATCGGCGTTGGGGTCGACGGCTCCGTCCAGGATCATGGCCCGCACGTTGTGCGGGAAGGCTTCCGCGTAGGCCGAGCCGATCCGGGTGCCATAGGAGTAGCCGAGGTAGGTGAGCTTTTCGTCACCGACCGCCGCGCGGATGGCGTCGAGATCCCGTGCGACGTTGACGGTGCCGACATTGGCCAGAAAGTCCTTACCCATCTTGTCGACGCAGCGACTCACGAACTGCTTCGTTTCGTCCTCCATGTGGGCGACGCCGGCCGGGCTGTAGTCGACGTTGGGCTCCGTGCGCAGCCGATCGTTGTCGGCGTCGGAGTTGCACCAGACCGCCGGCCGCGACGACCCCACCCCGCGGGGGTCGAAGCCGACGAGGTCGAATCGCTCGCGAACCTTCTTCGGCAACGACTGGACGACGCCCAGCGCCGCCTCGATGCCGGACTCGCCCGGCCCGCCGGGGTTGATCACCAGCGAGCCGATCTTGTCTCCGGTCGCGGGGAAACGAATCATGGCCAGCGTTGCCACGTCGCCGTCGAGGTGGTCGTAGTCGACCGGCACGGCCAGTTTGCCGCACAACGCGCCGGCGGGGAGTTTGACCTTGGGGTTCGCGGCGCGGCACGGCGTCCACTCGACGGCCTGGCCCAGCTTCGGCCCGGACATGACGGCGCGTCCCACCACGACGCGGACACAGCCCGCCAGCAGCAGCGCGACGGCAGCCATCGACGTCCAGATCAGCAGCGTGCGCGCGATATCGCCGCGGCGAGACAGCCCCATGCCAACCTATGCTGCCAGAGGAAACCTGAGATCATGATTAGCGGCACCCGCCGCCCGGTCACCCCGCGAGCGAGCAACTCCTCCCTCCCCCGGAACCGGCGCGCATGGTATGTCTCACACCGCCGCGACGGTGCGACCGCGTAAAAGAAATGGCAGAATCAGAGGGTCAAACGAACCCGGGGACCTTCAAAGGCCTCGAGGATCGAACCGACCACCCTTAGGGACAATGATGTCTGAGCACAACGTTTACGGTGCCAACTCGCCCGCGCAGCCCGAAAAGGCGAGACCCAAGATCCGCACCCATCACCTGCAGAAGATGAAGGCCGAAGGCCACAAGTGGGCCATGCTCACGGCCTACGACTATTCGACCGCCCGCATTTTCGACGAGGCGGGCATCCCGGTCCTGCTGGTCGGCGACTCCGCGGCCAACGTGGTCTACGGCTACGACACCACCGTGCCCGTGTCGATCGACGAGTTGATTCCGCTGGTGCGCGGCGTGGTGCGGGGTGCCCCGCACGCGCTCGTCGTCGCCGACCTGCCGTTCGGCAGCTACGAGGCCGGGCCCGCCGCGGCCCTGGCCGCCGCCACCCGGTTCATGAAGGAGGGCGGCGCGCACGCGGTCAAGCTGGAGGGTGGCGAGCGGGTGGCCGAGCAGATCGCTTGCCTGACCGCCGCCGGCATCCCGGTGATGGCGCACATCGGGTTCACCCCGCAGAGCGTCAACAGCCTCGGCGGGTTCCGGGTGCAGGGACGCGGTGACGCGGCGGAGCAGACGGTGCACGACGCGATCGCCGTCGCCGAGGCCGGCGCGTTCTCCGTCGTCATGGAGATGGTGCCGGCCGAGCTGGCCACCCAGATCACGGGCAAGCTGACCATCCCGACCATCGGGATCGGCGCCGGACCGAACTGCGATGGCCAGGTGCTGGTTTGGCAGGACATGGCCGGTATGAGCGGCGGCAAAGCGGCCCGCTTCGTCAAGCGGTTCGCGGACATCGGTGGGGAATTGCGCCGCGCGGCAACGCAATATGCCCAAGAGGTGGCCGCCGGGGTGTTCCCCGCCGACGAGCACTGCTTTTAGATCCACCCCTGGCGCGTCAACGCGCTAGTTTGCACGCTCCTGGCTGCGATTCACGGTCAGCGCCTGGTTGACCACGTTATTGCCGTCGCAACCGAACCGCTGAAAAGCGTTGCGGTACATGGATGTACGATGGCTCGCGGGGGCGATCCGAACTATCAGGGGTGGACCACATCGACCGGGGGAACCGCGGTGGCTTCGTGCACCGTCGCATGGTGCTGACGTTGCCGCTGCTGATGGCGGGAGGCATGGCTTTGGCCCCAACACCGCGGGCGTCCGCCGAACCGCCTCGGACCTCGCCGCAAGCAAGCAGGTGGACTCCCGAGCGCGCCAACCGCTGGTATCAGGCGCAAGGCTGGCCGGTCGGCGCGAACTACATCACCTCCAATGCCATTAATCAGCTGGAGATGTTCCAGCGCGAAACCTTCGACCCCCGGCGCATCGACACCGAACTGGGCTGGGCGCGGGTCAACGGGTTCAACGCGATCCGGGTCTTCCTGCACGACCAGCTCTGGGCGCAGGATCATCGCGGGTTTCAGGGCCGTCTGTCCCAGTTCGTCGACATCGCCGCCCGTCACGGCATCAAACCGCTGTTCGTCTTGTTCGATTCGTGCTGGGATCCGTTCCCCCAGGCGGGTCCACAGCGTGCGCCTCGGCCGGGCATCCACAACTCCGGCTGGGTGCAGAGCCCGGGCGCGGCGCGCCTGGACGATCGCGGCTACCTGCACACCATGCGCGGCTATGTCACCGGAGTACTGACGCAGTTCCGCGGTGACGATCGCATCCTGGGCTGGGACCTGTGGAACGAGCCCGACAACCCCGCCGACGCCTACGCCTCGGTCGAACGCAAAGACAAGGTGGACCTGGTCGCCCAGTTGCTGCCCCAGGTGTTCGAGTGGGCGCGGCTGGTTGATCCCTGCCAGCCGTTGACCAGTGGCGTCTGGCACGGCGAGTGGGCCGACGTGGGACGCCGCAGCGTCATCAGTGGCATCCAGCTCGACAACTCCGACATCATCACGTTCCACAACTATGGCGAGCCGGCGGAGTTCGAGAGACGCATCGCCGAGCTCGTCCCGCTGGGCCGCCCGATCCTGTGCACCGAGTACATGGCCCGGCCACTGGGCAGCACGGTGCAGGGCGTCCTGCCGATCGCGAAGCGTGCCGGAGTCGGCGCGTTCAATTGGGGTCTGGTCGCCGGAAAGACGCAGACCTTCTTCCCCTGGGATTCCTGGGACCACCCGGACCCGGACCCGGCGATGCCGCAGGAGTGGTTTCACGACCTGCTGGGTCCGGACGGACGGCCATTCCGCGACGCCGAGATGCAGACGATTCTGGAGTTGAGCGACCTGGCGATGCACCTGCAGCCGCCGCCACCACCGGCCGGCTGAGGACGATCGGTCAGCGGCCGCCGTTACGGCTGGGCGCCTCACTGACCGTCCGATCCGCGGCGGGCGCGTCGCTTCGGTATGGCAGGCTATGGGTGCTCATCTCCCACCGTCCACCATGTTCACGGCCGCCGTGACGCGTCCGCAACGGAGCCGAAGAAGATGCCTGCAAAAGCGCCGCAGCCCTCGCGTTATCTCGAGGTCGAGCGCAAGTTCGACGTAGTGGAATCCACCGTGTCACCGTCGTTCGACGGGATCGCCGCGGTTGCCCACGTCGAGAAGTCGCCGGCGCACACCCTGGACGCGACGTACTTCGACACCCCCATCCACGATTTGGCGCGCAACAAGATCACACTGCGCCGCCGTACCGGTGGCTCGGACGCGGGCTGGCACCTGAAGCTGCCGGCCGGTCCGGACTCCCGAACCGAGGTCCGCCTCCCGCTGGACGCCTCGGGCGGAAACGACTCGGTGCCCAACGAGCTGACGGATGTGGTGCTGGCAATCGTCCGCGACCGTCCGATGCAGCCGGTCGCGCGCATCACCACCCGGCGCGAGAGCCAAGTGCTCTACGACGCCGCGGGCACCGCGCTGGCCGAGTTCAGCAACGACCATGTCACCGCGTGGTCGACCCGCGGATCCGACGACACCGACTCGGCGCCAACCGAACAGGAATGGCGGGAGTGGGAATTGGAGCTCCTCGAAGCGAGCGGGCTCGCGAACGGGACAGCCGGCGTTGAGCTGCTGAACCGATTGGGCAACCGGCTGTTGGACGCCGGCGCCGTACCGGCGGGTCACGGGTCCAAGCTGGCGCGCGTGCTCGGCGCCGCGCCGCCCGACGGCGCCCAGCCGTCCGAGGATCCGCTGCAGCGCGCGATCGCCGAGCAGGTTCGCGAGCTTGTGGTGTGGGATCGCGCCGTTCGTGCCGACGCCCACGACGCCATTCACCAGATGCGGGTGACCACCCGCAAGCTGCGCAGCCTGCTGCGCGACTACCAGGAGTCGTTCGCCCTGCCCGACGAGGGGTGGGTCATGGACGAGTTGCGGGAGCTCGCCGGAATTCTGGGTGTGGCCCGCGACGCCGAGGTGCTCGCCGAGCGATACGAGCGCGGTTTGGACGCGCTCGCACCGGAATTGGTGCGCGGACCGGTGCGCGAACGCCTGGTCGGGGGTGCCCAGCGGCGCTACCAGATCGGGCTGCGCCGGTCCTTGATCGCCATGCGGTCGCAGCGATACTTCCGCCTGCTGGACTCCCTCGATCTGATAGCGGCCGAGACCCCCGGCGCCGCCGTGGTCGACGAACAGGCCCCGGTAACCATCGACGCCGCGTATAAGAAGGTACGCAAGGCTCAGAAGGCCGCCGCGCGGGTCGACCGAGAACACCCGGACGACCGGCACCAACGCGACGAGGCAATACATCGAATCCGTAAGCGCGCCAAGCGACTTCGCTATACCGCCGCCGCCACCGGCGCCGTCGGGGTGTCCGAAGAGGCCAAGGCGGTGCAGTCGCTGCTCGGTGACCATCAAGACAGCGTCGTCAGCCGCGAGCATCTGCGTCAGGAGGCCGAAGCCGCGCATGCCGCCGGCGAGGACACCTTCACCTACGGGCTGCTGTATCAGCGCGAGGCCGACTTGGCCGACCGGTGCCGCGACGAACTCGACGACGCCTTGCGCAAACTCGCCAAGGCGGTCCGCAAGGCGGGGCATTAGGAGGCGGACGAGTTGGCCTGTAAGCCGGATTCTGTTCCCCGCCGCCGCGCATAAGCAACGGCGGCGCGGCGGCGACCATCCATCTGGACACACCGTCACCGGGTGCCTCGAGCGGCCTACCCGCAGGCTCGGGCGAGCAGCCCTCGAACGCCTGCGCGGCCGCACCTTCCGGTGCGGCCTTCTTGGCCTTGCTTCGGGTGGGGTTTGCCTAGCCACCCCGGTCACCCGGGATGCTGGTGCGCTCTTACCGCACCGTTTCACCCTTACCACCGCGGGGGTGGCGGTCTGTTTTCTGTGGCACTTTCCCGCGAGTCACCTCGGATTGCCGTTAGCAATCACCCTGCTCTGTGAAGTCCGGACTTTCCTCGAACCGCTTGCGCGGTCCGCGGCCGCCCGGCCAACTCGTCCGCGACGAACCACGGTACTACCTGCGGCATGCCGGTGCCAGCAACAACCGCTTGCGCGGCTCTATGGTGGACCAGATGGACCAGTGGAAAAAGCGCGTCGACACAGGCGATTGGGACGCCATCGCCACCGCGGCCGACGAATACGGCGGCGCGCTGTTGCCGCGGCTGGTCACGCCCGCCGAAGCGGCCCGGCTGCGCAAGCTCTACGCCCACGACGACCTGTTCCGCTCGACCATCGACATGGCGCCCAAACGCTATGGCGCAGGCCAATACCGCTATTTCCGCGCGCCCTATCCCGAACCGATCGAACGGCTCAAACAGGCGCTCTACCCCCGGCTGCTGCCGATAGCGCGCGACTGGTGGGGCAAGCTCGGCCGGGAAGCACCTTGGCCGGACAGCCTCGACGACTGGCTGGCGACCTGTCACGCGGCCGGCCAGGGTAGATCGACCGCGCTGATGCTGAAATACGGTGCGGGCGACTGGAATGCGTTGCATCGGGATCTGTACGGTGAGTTAGTTTTTCCGCTCCAGGTGGTCATCAATCTTAGCAATCCCGAAACCGACTACACCGGCGGCGAGTTCCTGCTCGTCGAACAACGGCTGCGGGCCCAATCCCGCGGCATGGCAACACAACTGCCGCAGGGACACGGGTATGTGTTCACCACCCGGGAACGACCGGTGCCCTCGGCCCGGGGTTGGTCCGCGGCGCCGGTGCGCCACGGCGTCTCGGTCGTTCGCTCCGGTGAGCGTTACGCCATGGGGCTGATTTTTCACGACGCGGCGTAGGCGGGCTAGCCGGATCGTCGCAGGATCATCACGTTGTCGGCCATGGTGCCGACTTCCCCATTCGGACCCACCATTTCTCGCTCGACGGCCTCGGTGCGCACCCGCGTCCAGCGCGGCGCGTTCAGGTGCAGCGACGCGAGGACCTCCTCAATGTCTTCGAAGTGGTGATCGTGATGTTCCGCCCACGGCGGGGGCGCTCCGTGGTCGACGATCAACAGCACACCGCCGCGATTCACGCGCTCGGCCGCCCGTTGCAGTACCCCGTCACGCTCCAGTCGCGCCGGCGAGTGCAAGTACTGCGCGGACACCAGGTCGAAGGTCCCGTCGGGGAAGCTCTCGTTGAGGTCATGCCGCTGAAAGTCGATGTGAGCGAGCATGTTCCGAGCCGACGCAGCCTGGGTGGCGCGCTGCAACGCGGTGGCCGAGATGTCGACGGCCACCACTTCCCAGCCCCGCTCGGCCAGCCATAGCGCGTCGGCCCCTTCCCCGCAGCCCAGATCGAGGGCCCGGCCGACCGGCAGATCGGTGGCCGCCTCGGCCAGGCGGGGATTGACCCGTCCGCTCCACACCCGCTCCGCCGAGCGGTAGCGCTCCTCCCAGAACCGCTGGGCATCATCTGATTTGCATGAATTCTCCACACCGCGAGCTTGCCCACCCGGCACGGCGTTTGCCAAGCTGAATTGCCATGCAGGCAAAAAGCACACCCGACATCGACCTCCTGGTGCGCCGGCGACTACGAGAACTGCGCGTGCAGCGCGGCCTCACGCTGCAAGAGGTGGGCGAGCGCGCCGGGATCGACGTCTCGACACTCAGCCGCCTCGAATCCGGGAAGCGCCGGCTGGCACTGGATCACCTGCCGCGCCTGGCCCGGGCCCTGTCCGTCAGCACCGACGAGCTGTTGCAGGCGCCGCCCACGCCCGACCCGCGGGTGCGCGGGACCGCGCATACCCACCACGGCGTCACCTACTGGCCGCTCACCCGCCAGGGCCCCGCCGGGGGCCTGCACGCATTCAAGGTCCGGGTCAGCGCGCGGCGCCGCACCCCGCCCGCCGAGCTGCCGGTACACGAGGGCCAGGACTGGATGTATGTGCTTTCCGGCCGGATGCGGCTCATCCTGGGCGAACGCGACTTCACCATCGACCCCGGCCAAGCCGTCGAGTTCTCGACGTGGACGCCGCACTGGTTCGGTGTGGTGGACGGGCCGGTGGAGGCC
The DNA here is from genome assembly GCF_059813005.1 of Mycobacterium sp. NGS27. Taxonomy (NCBI): domain Bacteria; kingdom Bacillati; phylum Actinomycetota; class Actinomycetes; order Mycobacteriales; family Mycobacteriaceae; genus Mycobacterium; species Mycobacterium sp. NGS27. Next base: position 507,662 of record NZ_JCALDT010000001.1, on the reverse strand, counting down.
ATCGTCATCTTCGGACCGCACGGCGAGCGGCTCCACCTGCATAGTTGACCCGTATTAGCCCATTGCCCAATAGGCGCGTCGGTGCCAGGCTGACCGCATGACAGAAGCCGAAAGTTTCGTCGATCAGACGCGGACGGGACTCGCGGAGCCGCAACCGATGTATAAGGCGCTGCGCGAAACCAGCCCCGTATTCCGGTCGCCGCAGGCGGTCGTTCTCAGCCGCCTGGCCGACATCGAGATGGCGCTCAAACACACCGAGCTGTTCTCGTCGAACATGGACGCGGTCGACCTGGGTAACGTGCGGCCGCTGATCCCGCTCCAAATCGATCCGCCCGAGCATGCGAAGTACCGGCGCATTCTCGATCCCCTCTTCACTCCGCGGGAGATGGCCCGACGCGAACCAGGCGTCACCGAGCTGGTCAACGAGATGATCGATCGCTTCGCCGACCGGGGCGAGTGCGACTTCCACACCGAGTTCGCGGTGCCGCTGCCCTGCACCGTCTTTCTGCAGCTGCTCGGCTTGCCGCTCGACGACCTCGACAAATTCCTGGTGTGGAAGGACGGCGTGATCCGCCCGGAGGGCGACTCCGGTTTCGACCGCCGCCACGAAAGCTCGGCGGGCATGGCCCAGCAAATCTACGAATACTTCGACCGGGCCATCGACGACCACATCGCCAGCCCCCGCGACGATGTGTTGTCCGCAATGATCGCGGCGAACTTCAAAGAAGACGCGGCCCAACCGCTGTCGCGCGACGAGCTGCTCGACATCTGCTTCCTGTTCCTCATCGCCGGACTGGACACGGTCACCGACTCGCTCGACTGCTTCTTCGTGTACCTGGCGCGCCACCCCCATCACCGTCGTCAACTTGTCGAGCGGCCCGACGTCCTGCCCGGTGCGGTCGAGGAGTTGTTGCGTTGGGAAACACCTGTGCCCGGCGTCGCCCGGGTCGCCATCCAGGACGTCGAGGTCGGCGGGTGTCCGATCAGCAAGGGCGAACGGGTCAGCCCATTGCTGGGGGCGGCCAACACCGACCCGGCCGAGTTCCCCGACCCGGAGCTGGTGGACTTCACCCGCAACCCCAACCGGCACCGGGCGTTCGGCGGCGGGCCGCACCGTTGCCTCGGCTCGCACCTGGCCCGCATGGAGCTGCGGGTGGCGCTGCGCGAATTCCACCGGCGGATACCGGATTACGAGATCAAGCCCGGCGCCGAGCTGTCCTACACCGCGGCGCTGCGCTCGGTCGAGTCGCTGCCGCTGGTCTTTCCGGTGTCATGACCCGCGTAGCCGTCGATCCCGACCGCTGCACCGGGCACGGACGCTGCTACACCCTGGCGCCCGACGTCTTTGACGCCGACGAGGTCGGACATTGCGTGGTGCTCGTCGACGAGGTGTCCGGCGAGCTGGAATCGCAGGCCGTCACCGCCGAACAGAACTGCCCCGAAAGTGCCATCACGCTGGGTCGTTGACGCGTGGGTCCGAGGCCAAACGTCGGCTGTGGCATCGCGCTAGAACACGCCGCGCCGGGGTAACCCCCGGGTATGGCCATGAACGTCGCTCACAAGCTGATCAGTTCACATCTGGAATCCGGGGAGATGTCGCCGGGAGAAGAGATCGCGATCCGCATCGATCAGACGCTGACCCAGGATGCGACCGGCACGCTGGTGATGCAGGAACTCGAGGCGCTCGGGCTGGATCGCGCCCGCACCGAGGTGAGCGTCCAGTACGTCGACCACAACCTGCTACAGGGCGACGAGAAGAACGCCGAGGATCACGAATACCTGCGCACCGCGGCGCAACGCTTCGGGCTGTGGTTCTCCAAACCGGGCAACGGAGTCTCGCACCCGACTCACATGCAGCGCTTCGGCATCCCCGGCAAGACGATGGTGGGCTCCGACTCCCACACTCCGGCGGCCGGATCGCTGGGCATGCTCGCGATCGGCGTCGGCGGCCTCGAGGTGGCGCTCGCGATTACCGGGCGGCCCCTGCACATCCGGATGCCCGAGGTATGGGGTGTGCGGCTCGACGGCGAGCTGCCCCAATGGTGTTCGGCCAAAGACGTGATCCTGGAGATGTTGCGCCGCCACGACGTCAAGGGCGGGGTGAACCGGATCATCGAGTATCACGGCCCCGGCCTGGCGACGCTGACGGCGATGGACCGCCACGTCATCGCCAACATGGGAGCCGAACTCGGCGCGACGACGACGGTGTTTCCCAGCGACGACGCCGTTCGCGAGTTTTTGCGCGCCGAGGAACGCGAGGACGACTGGATGGAGTTGCAGGCCGACGACGACGCGGGCTACGACGTCGAGGACACGATCGACCTGTCGCAGATCGAGCCGCTGATCGCCAAACCGTCGTCGCCGGGCAACGTGGTACCGGTTCGCGAGGTGGCCGGCGAGGAGATCGCCCAGGCGGTGATCGGTTCGAGCGCCAACCCCGGGCTGCGCGATTTCGCGATCGCGGCCGCGATGGTGGCGGGACGCCAGACGGCCCCGCAGGTCAGCTTCGACATCAACCCGACGTCGCGCGAGATCCTGGCCGATCTGACCAAGATGGGCGCGACGCTGGACTTGGTGGTGGCCGGGGCGCGCATCCACCAGGCGGGCTGCATGGGGTGCATCGGCATGGGCCAGGCGCCCGCGGTCGGTCGCAACTCGCTACGCACGATGCCCCGCAACTTCCCCGGCCGGTCTGGCACCAAGGAGGACGCGGTCTGGCTGTGCTCCCCCGAGACCGCGGCGGCATCGGCGCTGACGGGAGTGATCACCGATCCGCGGGACTGGGCCAAAGAGGAGCAGATGGAGTACCCGAAACTCGATCTGCCCGAGCACAACTCCGTCAACACCGCAATGCTGGTTCCTCCGCTCGACATCGAAGAGGCACAACGTGTCGAACCGGTGAAGGGGCCCAACATCTCCAGCCTGCCCGAGTTGTCGCCGCTGCCAGACGAACTCGAGGCTCCGGTGCTACTCAAGGTCGGCGACAACATCTCCACCGACGAGATCTCGCCGGCCGGCGTGCAGGCGCTTCCGCTTCGGTCCAACATCCCGAAGCTCGCAATGTTCAGCTTCACCCGGATCGACGACTCCTACCCCGAGCGGGCTCAACAGGCCGACGACAGCGGGCACGTCATCGTCGCCGGGGAGAACTACGGCCAAGGCTCCTCGCGCGAGCATGCCGCGATCGCACCGCGTTACCTCGGGTTGCGCGTTGTCATCGCCAAGTCCTTCGCGCGCATCCACTGGCAAAACCTGGCCAACTATGGAATTTTGGCGCTCGAGTTCGAAAACCCCGATGACTACGACTCGATCGACCAGGACGACACGCTGCGCTTCCAGAATCTGAACGCGATCGACAAAGACAATGTGCTGCAGGTCGACAATGCCGGCAAGGATTCATCATTCGCGGTGCGGCATCGACTCTCGCCACGACAGGTCAAGGACGTGTTGGCCGGCGGGCTGATCCCGCGACTCAACCAGGAGCAGGAGTGACGTCTACAGGTAGTCCGTCTGGTTCACCAACCGCACCGAAGACGCTCCGTCGGAATAGAACTCGGCGATGCTCAACGATGCCAGGTCGAGGTGCAGGCGGTACAGGATGCCGGGGCCGGCGTCCAGCGCCTCGCGGAGCAACATCTTGATCGGTGTCACGTGCGACACCACCAGCACCGTCGTGCCCTGCTGGGCGGCGACGATCCGGTCACGAAGCCGCGACACGCGCTCGGCCACCGCGTCGAAGCTCTCCCCGCCCGGGGGTGCGGTGCCGGTGTCGCGCAGCCAGCGACCATGCAGCTCGGGATCGCGCTCGGCCGCCTCGGCGAACGTCAGCCCCTCCCAGGAGCCGAAATCCGTCTCGATCAAGTCGTCGTCGACGGTCACGTCCAGGCCCAGTGCCTTGGCCGCCGCCGCCGCGGTGTCATAAGCCCGTTGCAGCGGCGAGGCGAACACCGCCGAAATCCCGCCCCGCTGCGCCAGATAGCGCGCAGCCGCGTCGGCCTGCCGCCGCCCCAGCTCGGTCAGCGCCGGGTTGCCGCGACCCGAATACCGGCGCTGCACCGACAACTCGGTCTGGCCGTGCCGCAGCAGCAGCAGTCGGGTCGGGGTGCCGCGCGCGCCGGTCCAGCCGGGCGCCGACGGGGCGGGTTCGGGTTTTGCCGCCGGGGCGGATTGTTGTGCCGGCTCGGGCTTTTGCGTCGCGTCGTCGACCTCGGCCGCGGCGTCCATCGCCTCGTTGGCCAACCGGTCGGCGTGCGTGTTGCGCTCCCGCGGAATCCACGAGTAGCTGATCCGCTCGAAGCGTCGCGCCCGGTTCCGGGCTTCGGCATGCAGCTCGACCAGGTCGGGGTGCTTGACCTTCCACCGACCCGACATCTGTTCCACCAGCAGCTTGGAATCCAGGTACACCGCGGCCTCGGTGGCGCCCAAATTCAGGGCGTCGTCCAAACCGGCTATCAGACCACGGTATTCGGCAACGTTGTTGGTTGCCCGGCCGATCGCCTGCTTGGCCTCCGCCAGCACGGTCGCTCGGTCCTGGGTCCATACCACCGCACCGTATCCGGCGGGCCCGGGGTTACCGCGTGACCCGCCGTCGGCCTCGATGACGACCTTCACTGGTCGAAACCCTTGACCCGCAACAGGATCGCGCCACATTCGGGGCAGCGCACCACATCGTCTTCGGCCGCCGCCGAGATGCGGGACAACTCGCCGCGGTCGATCTCGAGTCGGCAGGCCCCGCACCGGCGCCCGATCAGCTGTCCCGCGCCCGCGCCTCCCCCGGCGCGCTGGCGTTCGTACAGGGCGGCCAGCGCCGGATCCAGCTCGGCGCTCAGCGAGTCACGCCGCGAGGACTGCAGCTCGCGGGCCTCGCTGATCTCGGCGACCGCGGCGTCGAGAGCCTCGCGCGCGCCGGCCATCTCGGCCTCCAGTGACGTCAGCGTCTGCTGCTCACGGTCCAGCTCAGATTGCAGCTCCTCGCGACGTTCCATCACCTCCAGCAGCGAGTCCTCCAGGCTGGTTTGACGACGCTGCAGGGTCTCCAGCTCGTGCTGTAGATCCGACAGTTGCTTGGCGTCGGTCGCGCCCGACTGCAGCAGCGAGCGGTCGCGGTCTTCCCGCTTGCGCACCGCGTCGATCTCGGCCTCGAGCCGCGAGGCGTGGGCGTCGATGTCTTCCAAGGCGATGCGCAGCGTGGCCAGCCGGTCGCCCGCCGCTTCGACTTCCTTCTGCAACCGCTCGCAGGTCTCTTGTTCCGGCAGATGCGTGGCCCGGTGCGTGATCCGGGACAGCTCGGCATCCAATTTCGATAATTCCAGCAACGAACGCTGCTGTGCCACTTCGGCTTTCATGACCCGTCCCCCCCGGACTCGTTGTCAGCGTGCTCGACGTTCCACGGGTCGGTGCGAATCGAGCTCACTCGCACCGGGAGTTCCGCACCGAAACGCGACCGCAGCAACCCGGCGGCCTGTTCACACCAAGGGAATTCACTTGCCCAATGTGCCACATCGATCAGAGCCACATCGGAGGCGCGGCGATGTTCGTCGGCCGGATGGTGCCGCAGGTCGGCCGTGACATAGGCCTGCACACCGGCACCGGCCGCCGCGGCCAGCAACGAATCTCCGGCGCCACCGCAGACGGCGACCCGCGACACCGGCGTATCGGGGTCGCCCGCCGCTCGCACTCCCCAGGATGTCCGCGGCAACGCCGTCTGCACACGGGAGACGAAGTCGCGCAACGGTTCCGGGCGTGCCAGCGTCGCGATGCGGCCCAGCCCGGTGTCGCCGGGTGGGGGCACCAGCGCGAAGATGTCGAACGCGGGCTCCTCGTAGGGGTGGGCGGCGCGCATCGCCGCCAGCACCGCGGCCCGGGATCGCGCGGGCGCGACGACCTCGAACCGGTCTTCGGCCACCCGCTCGACCTTCCCGACGCTGCCCAGCGCGGGCGAGGCGCCTTCGTGCGGCAGGAACTGCCCGATGCCGCTGACGGTCCAGCTGCAGTGCGAATAGTCCCCGATGTGGCCGGCGCCGGCCGCAAACACCGCCTCCCGCACCGCTTCCGCGTTCTCGCCGGGCACGTAGACGACCCACTTGTCGAGGTCGGGCGCGCCCGTCGCCGGTTCGAGCACGGCCTCGACGGTCAGGCTCAGCGCCTCGGCCAGCGCATCGGAGACGCCCGGGCGAGCCGAATCGGCATTGGTGTGCGCGGTGAACAGAGAACGCCCCGTCTGGATCAACCGGTGCACCAGCGCGCCCTTGGGGGTGCTGGCCGCCACGGAGTCCACCCCGCGCAACAGCAGTGGGTGATGGGCCAACAGCAGGCTCGCCCGGGGAACCGCGTCGACGACGGCCGGCGTCGGGTCGACCGCGACGGTCACCGAGTGCAGCTCGTCGTCGGGGTCACCGCACACCAGCCCCACCGAATCCCACGATTCCGCGAGCCGCGGCGGGTAGGCCTCGTCGAGCACCGCGATGACCTCGGCCAGCTTCACGCTCACCGCTGCCCCCCGAGGTGTCCCGTCGCTTCCGAGATGGCTTGCACCAACCGCGGCCACTCGCTACGCACCGCCGCCCGCAGGTACCGCTCGTCCAAGCCGACGAACGTATCACAGCGGCGAACGGCAATTCCCCTGTCATGCAGACTTTTTCGGAGCCGGACCGCGTCCGGCGTGCGGAACAGCACGAACGGCGCCTGGCCGTCGACCACCTCGGCGCCCACCGACGCCAGGCCCGCCACCATCTGGGCGCGCAGCCGCGCCAATCGCGTCGCGCCGGCCGCCGCGGCGCTGACCGCCTGCCGACCGCAACACTGCGCGATGGCCGTCAGTTGCAGCGTGCCCACCGGCCAGTGCGCCCGCTGCACGGTCAGCCGCGCCAACACCTCGGGGGAACCGAGCGCGTAGCCCACCCGCAACCCGGCCAGTGCCCACGTCTTGGTCAGGCTGCGCAACACCAGCACGTCGGGCAGCGCGTCGCCGGCCAGCGACTGCGGCTCACCGGGAATCGAGTCGGCGAAGGCCTCGTCGACCACCAGGATCCGCCCGGGCCGGCGCAACGCCAGCAGTTGTTCGCGGGTGTGCAACACCGAGGTGGGGTTGGTCGGGTTACCCACCACGACGAGGTCGGCGTCGTCGGGGACGGCCGCACCGGCCAGGCCGAACGGCGGCTCCAGCACGACGTGGTGCACCGGCACCCCGGCCGCGGTCAGGGCGACGGCGGGCTCGGTGAACGCCGGCGCGATGATCGCCGCCCGGCGCGGACGCAGGTTGGCCAGCAGCGCGAAGGCCTCGGCCACGCCGGCCAGCGGCAGCACCTCGTCGCGGGTCCGGCCGTGCCGCTCGGCGGCCGCGTCCTGGGCCCGGTGGACGTCGTCGAGGCTCGGGTAGCGCGCCAGATCGGGCAGCCGCTCGGCCAGTCGTCGCAGCAGCCACTCCGGCGGGCGGCCGTGCCTGACGTTGACGGCGAAATCCAGCATCCCGGGCGCGACGGCCTGATCACCGTGGTAGCGCGCCGCAGGCGGGCTCAGGTTCAGACTCGCCATCCGTGAAACACTAGTGCGCCGGCCGGTCCGCCCGGCGATGCATCGGCAACACCGTCACACCCGGCCCCGCCCATCAAGGACAATGGTGAGGTGACAGGCACAAGGCCGGCCGAACGCGAGGCCCCCGGGGCGCAGCTGGTGATCTTCGATCTCGACGGCACGCTGACCGACTCCGCGGAGGGGATCGTCGCCAGCTTCCTGCATGCGCTCGACCACATCGGCGCCCCGGTGCCGCCCGGCGACCTCGTCGCGCAGATCGTCGGCCCGCCGATGGACGACACGTTCCGGGCGATGGAGCTCGGCGCCGACGCCGAGGAGGCCATCGCCGCGTTTCGCGCCGAATACGGCGCTCGGGGCTGGGCGATGAACGCGCTCTTCGACGGGATCGAGGCGCTGCTGGTGGATCTGCGCGCCGCCGGCGTCCGGCTGGCGGTCGCCACCTCGAAGCTGGAGCCCACGGCGCGGCGCATCCTCGCTCATTTCGGGCTCGACCAGCACTTCGAGGTCATCGCCGGCGCCAGCCCCGACGGTTCGCGCAAGACCAAGGTCGACGTGCTGGCCCATGCCCTGGCGCAGCTGCGGCCCCTGCCCGAGCGGGTGCGCATGGTCGGCGACCGCAGCCACGACGTGCACGGCGCGGCCGCGCACGGCATCGACACGGTGGTGGTCGGCTGGGGCTACGGCAAAGCCGATTTCCCCGACCGCGCAGCCGCGAGCGACGCCGCCGAATCCGGCGTGACGCACGCCTCGACCATCGACGAACTGCGGAGGGCACTGGGTGTCTAGTCGCGAGGCGCTGCACGTCACGTTCGTGTGCACCGGCAACATCTGCCGTTCGGTGATGGCCGAGAAGATGTTCGCCGACCAGCTGCGCCGGCGGGGCCTGGCCGACGCGGTGCGGGTGAGCAGCGCCGGCACCGGCAACTGGCATGTGGGCGAGCGCGCCGACGAGCGGGCGGCCGGCGTGCTGCGCGCCCACGGCTACGCGTGCGAGCACCGCGCCGCACAGGTCGACGCCGAGCACCTGGGCGCCGATCTGGTGGTGGCCCTGGACCGCAACCACGCCCGGATGCTGCGGCACCTGGGCGCGGACGAGGATCGCGTCCGGATGCTGCGGTCCTTCGACCCGCGCAGCGGCGCCCACACCCCCGACGTGGACGATCCCTACTACGGCGACACCGAAGACTTCGAACGCGTCTACGCCGTCATCGAGGCCGCGCTGCCCGGCCTGCACGACTGGGTCGACGAACGGCTCGCGCAGAACGGATCCCCTTGATGCGCCGGTTGCCCTTCCCGCTGCGCCCGGGCTGGATCGTGCTGGCGCTGGTGGTCCTCGCCTTCGCGTACCTGTGCTTCACGGTGCTCGCGCCCTGGCAGCTGGGCAAGCACAGCAGGACGTCGCAGGAGAACCGCCAGATCGAAGCTTCGCTGAACACCGCGCCGGTTCCGTTGAAAACGCTACTGCCGCAGCAGAATTCGGCGGCTCCCGGCGCGCAGTGGCGCCAGGTCACCGCAACCGGGCACTATCTGCCGGACGTGCAAGTGCTGGCCCGGTTGCGGGTGATCGACTCGAAGCCGGCGTTCGAGGTGCTGGCGCCGTTCGTCGTCGACGGCGGACCGACCGTCCTGGTCGACCGCGGCTATGTGCGTCCTTTGGAGGGGTCTCACGTCCCGCCGATACCCCGCCCGCCCGCGCAGACGGTGACCATCACGGCGCGGCTGCGCAACTCCGAGACCGCCGCGGCGAACAAGGATCCGTTCGTGGGCGACGGTGTGCAGCAGGTCTATTCGATCGACACCGAACAGGTCGCCGTGCTGACCAAGACCCCACTGGCCGGGTCCTACCTGCAACTGATCGACGGTCAGCCCGGTGGGCTCGGCGTGGTAGGCGTGCCGCAGCTGGACGCGGGCCCGTTCCTGTCCTACGGCATCCAGTGGATCGCGTTCGGCATCCTCGCACCCATCGGCTTGGGCTACTTCGCCTACTCGGAGATCCGCGCCCGGCGACAGGAGAAACAACCCCGGCCGGCGCCCGAGGCAGCGCCCACCCCCGAAGCGACCCAGGCGCCCGAGGCGCCGCAGTCCGTCGAGGCCAAACTCGCCGACCGCTACGGCCGCCGGCGGTAACCCGACAGATACGTCAACAGTCCGGCCAACACCGCGGCACCCGCTTGCACCAGCGACGACAGCGTCACGGCGCGCCGCAGGTCGGCCACCGTCGGCTCGCGGCCATCGCCGAGCGTGGGCCGGATCTGCAGTCCGTGCTGGTAGTGCGTGGGACCGCCCAGGCGCACGCCCAGCGCCCCGGCGAAGGCGGCCTCGACGACGCCGGCGTTGGGGCTGGGGTGACGGGCGGCATCGCGGCGCCAGGCCCGGGCCGCGCCCGCCGGTGATCCCCCGACCACCGGCGCCAGCAGCACCGTCAGCGACGCGGTCACCCGCGCGGCGAGGAAGTTGGCGGTGTCATCCAATCTCGCCGCGGCCCAACCGAACCGGAGATACCGCGGCGAGCGATAGCCGACCATCGAGTCCAGGGTGTTGATGCCGCGATATACCAGGACCGCGGGCAAGCCGCCGACCGCCGCGAACAGCAGCGGTGCCACTTGGGCGTCGGAGGTGTTCTCGGCGATCGATTCCAGCGACGCACGGGTCAGGCCCGCGCCGTTCAGCGACGCCGGGTCACGCCCGCACAACGACGGCAGCAGCGCACGCGCGGCCTCGACGTCGCCATGTCCCAGCCGCTCCGACATGTCCAGTCCGGTGCGGGCCAACGAGGTGCCACCCAGCGAGACCCAGGTGGCCGCGGCCGTCGCCGCGATCGGCCACACCCGGGCGCTCCGCGCGGCGGCCTGCTGCATCGCCAGGCCGAGCACGCCCACCGCCCCGATCAGCGCCCCGACATGGACCGCGCCGGCGATCCGGCTGTCGCGATAGGTCACCTTCTCCAGCGCGGCGGCGGTACGGCCGAACAGCGCGACGGGATGGCCCCGTCGCGGGTCGCCCAGCGCGCGGTCGGCCAAATAGCCGATCGCCACGCCCGCGACTCGAGCCTGCCTCGCAACCACCTCGGCAGCGTCTCACACCCTCGCGCCCCGCCTCGGCTAGGTGCTGACCGCCCAGGCGCGCCCATTATCAGGCGGATATAACGTCAGATCATTGATCGTGCCGATCCGGCGATGGTCTACTCGAAGGCATGAGGCCCAGCAGGCGAGGTCGGCGGTGAAGCGGCCCGCGACCCGCGTCGCCGACCTGCTGAACCCGGCGGCGTTGTTGTTGCCCGCCGCGAACGTCATCATGCAGTTGTCGTTGCCCGGCGTCGGCTATGGCGTGCTGGAAAGCCCGGTGGACAGCGGCAACGTCTACAAGCATCCCTTCAAGCGGGCCCGCACCACCGGCACCTATCTGGCGGTCGCGGCCATCGGGACCGAGTCCGACCGGGCGATGATCCGCGCCGCCGTCGACGGCGCGCACCGGCAAGTGCGATCGACGTCGTCAAGTCCGGTGTCCTACAACGCATTCGACCCGAAGCTGCAGCTGTGGGTGGCGGCCTGCCTGTACCGGTACTTCGTTGAGCAACACGAGTTCCTGTACGGCCCGCTGGACGACGCGACCGCCGACGCCGTCTATCAAGACGGCAAGCGGCTAGGCACCACGTTGCAGGTGCCCGAGAGCATGTGGCCGCCAGACCGGGCCGCCTTTGATGCGTACTGGAAGCGTTCGCTCGAAGAACTGCGCATCGACCCCCCGGTGCGCGAACATCTGCACGGGGTGGCTGCCATGGCGTTTCTGCCCTGGCCCTTGCGGGTGCTGGGGGGGCCGCTCAACCTGTTCGCGACGACTGGCTTTTTGGCTCCGCAGTTTCGGGCGATGATGCAGCTGGACTGGTCGCCGCGCCAGCAGCGCCGGTTCGAATGGCTGCTTTCGGCGCTGCGGCTGGCCGACCTGTTCATCCTCCATGACGCCTGGATCCTCCTGTATCGAATCTACCTGTGGGACATGCGGTTTCGCGCCCGGCGCGGCTGGCGGATCGTCTAGCGGGCACAGGGTCGTTTCGAGGGGAAAATCTTCCTCGTCAATAGGCGAGCCCGTACCGCGCAAAGCGGACTAGCGTGGCAAGGCATGACGTTTCCACCGCTCAACCACGTCGCGGTCACGGTGCGCGACATCGACATCAGCGGCCCGTGGTATCGCAACCTGCTCGGCGCCGACCCGATCCTCGACGAACACACCGATGCCGGATTTCACCATCAGGTGTGGATGCTCGACGGGGGCACGATATTCGGCATCCATCAGCACGACCGCGAGGCACCCGACGAAAAGTTCAGCGAACATCGCGTCGGTCTCGACCATGTCGGCTTCGGTTGCGCCAGCCGCGCCGAGCTGGAGAACTGGGTCACCCGGCTGGGTGAACTGGGCATCGAGCACGGCGGCATCGTGGATGCGCCGTACGGCTCCGGGCTGAGTTTCCGCGACCCCGACGGCATCGCCCTGGAGTTGTTCGCCCCACCCGGCTGATCGTCAGCGCACCGTCGCGAAGAACGCGCGCACGTCCTCGACGAACAGCTCCGGTTGTTCGAACGCAGCGAAATGCCCGCCCCGCGGCATGTCCGTCCAGTGGGTGATGTTGTAGACCGGCTCGCACCAGCTACGAGGCGCCTTGAGCAGCTCACCGGGGAAAGCCGCGACGCCCGTTGGCAATTCGACGCGATCCCCGCCGCCCCAGACCGCAAAGCTCTCCCAGTACAGGCGGGCCGAGGACGCGGCGGTGTTGGTCACCCAGTACACCATCACATTGTCGAGCAGCTCGTCGCGGCTGACCGCGTTCTCGGGATGCCCGTCGCAATCGGCCCAGTCCCAGAACTTTTCGACGATCCAGGCCAGCTGCCCCACAGGCGAATCAGCCAAGCCGTAGCCCAGTGTCTGCGGCCGGGTGGACTGTTGCTTGGAATAGCCGGTGCCCCACTTGCGGTGGTTGGCCAACCCAGCGAGCGCCCGTTGCTCCTCGTCGGTCGGGTTGGTCAGCGAGTCCTTGGTGGGCCGGCCGACCGGCATGTTCAGGTGGATCGCCAGGCAGTGGCCTCCCCTGTGGCTACTGTTGCGGCCGATCTGTGTCGTGACGGCGGCGCCCCAGTCGCCGCCCTGGGCGCCGTAGCGGTCGTACCCCAAGCGCAGCATGAGCGTTTCCCACGCCTCGGCAATCTTTTCCACGCCCCAGCCGGTCTCGGTGGGTTTTCCGGAGAACCCATATCCCGGAAGCGATGGACATACCACGTGGAAGGCGTCCTCGGCGCGGCCCGACGCGGGATTGGTCAACGGCTCGATCACCTTGTGGAACTCCACGATCGAACCCGGCCAGCCGTGCGTGATCACGAGCGGGAAGGCGTCGGCGTGCGGCGACCGCTGATGGATGAAATGGATGTCCAGGCCGTCGATTTCGGTGGTGAACTGATCGAAACGGTTGAGCGCGGCCTCCCGCGCTCGCCAATCGTAGTGGTTGGCCCAGTAGTCGGCCAGCTCGCGGGTGTAGGCCAACGGCACGCCCTGGCTCCAGTCGTCCACGCATTCGGCCTCCGGCCAACGCGTACGGGCCAGCCGCGATCGCAGATCGTCGAGAACGTCGTCAGGAACCTCGATGCGGAACGGTTTCACGCGTTCATAGTGCCTGCGGCCGCGTGACCGGCGGCACGCACCCCGGCGCCGTCAGAGCGCTCGCAGGCCGCTGAGGGTCCGGCCGATCAGTTCACGTCGTTCGTCGATCGACATCGAGTCACCGAGGGGTGCGTGCACCCTCAGATAGCCCTGTGTCACCAGTTCGCCGACCAGGAACCGCGTCGCACCGAGCGGCAGGGACAGCCGAGCGGCGATCTCTGCGACCGAGGGACTCTGCACGCAATAGGTCAGGATCTGGCCCCGCACATCGTTTCTCGGCCAGCGCGGCGGCTTCGCTGTGGTGTCGAGCGCTTCGACCGGAGCCTCGAGTGCGAGTTCGACACCGGCGTCGGTGCGGCCTCCCGTCAGCGCGTACGGCCGGACCAGGCTCGGCTCGTTCGCGGTCTCTGATTCCGTGCCTTTGTCCTCCGACTGCCGAGGCGCGTCGGAATGCTTCCCCCCGGCATGCGGCGAACTATGGGCACCCATGTGGTGCTGCAGGAACCACAAGGTCTGGTCGGCATGCACCGATGCCCGCAGCTCGCTGGAGACCACCTTGAGCACGGTCCGATCGGTGTCGATGACGAACGTGGTCCGTCTGACCGGGAGCAACCGGGCCAGCAGGCCACGGCGCCGGGTGTGCCGGCCGCGCCGGGCCTCGTCACGCGCGGCGACGGATCTACGCAGCTTGGCGAACCTGCCTCGGCGCACCCCGAACAGCTCGGACACCACGCCGTCCGCGTCGGAGAGCAGCGGATAGTCGAACGAGCGCTGTTGGGCGAAGTGGGCCTGCCTGTCGACGGTGTCGGTGCTGATACCCACCCGCTGGGCGCCCACCGTCACGAATTCGTTGCTGAGGTCCCGAAAATGACAGGCCTGGGCCGTACAGATCGGTGATGATGCGAGTGGGAAGAAGAACAGCACAACCGGCCCTTCGGCAAGGAGCGCGGACAGCGCCCGGGGCCGACCGGTGTGATCAAACAAAGTGAAGTCAGGCGCCTTCTCGCCCGCGATCATCGGCAAAGACTAACGCCGGGGCGCTTTGCGCGAAGCACACTCGGATAATTCGGTCTGTCAACCGGAGGTTGCCGATTGTTACAAATTGTTTCGTCGGCCACGAACCGCCCAGCGCATCTGGGACGATTTCGAATTTATGAAGCTCGTTCTGATGATTTCCGGCGTGGCGGCCGTCATTGGCTTGGCGGTGCCCGCGCACGCCGATGACACCGACGACGCGTTCCTCGCGTCGCTCAATTCGGCCGGCTTCACCTATAACGATCCGGCGCAGGTCATCCAGGCCGCCCACTATGTGTGCTCGGCGGCTGGGGGCGGCACGGCGATGGCGGATATCGCCAAGGCGATGACGTCGAAGGCGGCCGCACTGACCGAAGAGAAAGCGGAGAAATTCACCGCGATCGCGGCCAGCGCCTACTGTCCGGACGCGATCTCGTCGACCACCACGACGACGGCCGCCAGTTCGTAAGCGAGCGATTCGGCGCGGTCACGCCGCCGCGCGCAAATGTCGGTGGGCGCGGACGGTATCGAACCGCCGACCGCTGGTGTGTAAAACCAGAGCTCTACCACTGAGCTACGCGCCCGTTGCCCCGGGCAGGCTACCCGTCCGAAGGCCAAGTTCCCAAAATTTCCAGCCCCGCTCAGCCCCGCAGTGCGGCCAGGGCATCGGTCCAGAGCCGCTGATCGCGGGACTCGCCGGGCTGTTTCATCTCGGCGAAGCGGATGATCCCGGACCGATCGACGACGAACGTCCCGCGGTTGGAGTAACCGGCGTCCTCGTTGAACACGCCATAGCTCTGGCTGACCGCGCCATGGGGCCAGAAGTCCGACAACACCGGGAAGGTGAAACCGCTGTCCAGCGACCAGACCCGGTGGGTCGGCGGAGGTCCCACCGAGATCGCCAGCGCCGCGCTGTCGTCGTTTTCGAAATCGGGCAGGTGGTCGCGCAACAGGTCCAGCTCGCCCTGGCAAATCCCGGTGAATGCCAGCGGGAAGAACACCAGCAGTACGTTCTTGGCGTCCCGATAGGAGCTCAGCGTGACGCGTTGTTGATTCTGGTCGCGCAAGGTGAAATCCGGGGCGGCTGTGCCGACGGGCAGCATCAACGCTTCCCGGCACGGGATTTGGGCTGCACCAGCCGGCTGGCGCTCCAGTCCCCCAGGTTGACCGACGAGGTCGGCATCAAACCGGCGGTGGGCGCGGCCTCAGCGATTTCGGCCGGCAACACATGCCCGGGCTTGCCGGTTTTGGGCGTCAGCACCCAGATCACGCCGTCCTCGGCCAGCGGGCCGATCGCATCCATCAGGGTGTCCACCAGGTCGCCGTCACCGTCTCGCCACCACAGCAGAACGACGTCGACTACCTCGTCGGTGTCTTCGTCGAGCAAGTCGCTGCCGCAGGCCTCCTCGACCGCGGCGCGGATCTCGTCATCGGTGTCTTCATCCCAGCCCCACTCCTGGACAACTTGGTCGGGTTGGATGCCCAATTTGCGAGCGTAGCTCGGGGCGTGATCCGCCGCGACCACCGTGGAGCCTCCTTAATGTCCGCACGCGATGCGATTGAGGATTATCGTCGCACAGCCAGAACCCGGTCCATACTTCCGCACCATCACGTTGCCAGACACAGTTTCACCGCGTTCTTCTTCGTGTCGTTGAGCTGGTCGACCCGTTTGTTGAATTCGCCGGTTCCCGCGTGCGTCCCGATGGCGTTGGCCACCGCGCGCGCGGCGTCGATGTAGGCGTTGAAGGCGTCCTTTATCTGCTGCGACATCGCATCGCTGAAGCTATTGCCCACCGTGGTGGCGCTGTCGTTGAGGGCGTCGATGGCCGGGCCTTCGGTCGGGCCGGTGCCGCGGCCGGCGTTGAACGCCTTCACGAACTCGTTGGTCTTGTCGATCGCGTTCTTGCTGGTGGTGATCAGCGTGGCGCAGGCGGTGCGCACGGCCTTGGTGGTCAGCGATTGCTGCCGCTGTGACTCCCGCACGCTCGAGGTCACCGACGACGCCGACACCGACGCGGACACCGACTGCCGGTAGGCCGGCGCCACCTTGGTGTCGGGCGTGGCCGTGCCGTTGGTGACGGAGGTGCACCCGACGATGCCCATCAGGGCCACGGCCACACATCCCAGCGCCAAGGCCCCGCGCTGGGGCAAAGCCTTCACCTGCGTCTGAGGGACGGCACCCCACCGGATGAGCACACGGCTGACGTTACCGGGTGGGTTGCCCGACTGCCCCATACCCGCCGAGTTCGTGTTCGCCGCGCCACGCTTCGCCGGCGAGCCGACGTCGGCTATCCGCGCGAGACACGGGTGCGGCACGATGGTGGCAGGGTGCGACCCACCCGTTACGGCACACATTCCGCCAACAACAGGAGTAGTGCGTTGACAACTGAGTTCGTGCGCCACGATCTGGCCACAAACCCCCACAGCGCAACCGAACCCGACCGCGTTCGGGTGATCCGCGAGGGGGTGGCCTCCTACCTGCCCGACATCGATCCCGAAGAGACGTCGGAGTGGCTGGAGTCCTTCGATGAGCTGCTGGAGCGCTCCGGCCCGTCGCGGGCGCGTTACCTGATGCTGCGATTGCTGGAACGGGCCGGCGAGCAGCGCGTCGCGGTCCCGTCGCTGACGTCCACCGACTACGTCAACACCATTCCGACCGAACTCGAGCCGTGGTTCCCCGGCGACGAGGACGTGGAGCGGCGCTATCGCGCGTGGATCCGGTGGAACGCGGCGATCATGGTGCACCGCGCCCAGCGCCCGGGAGTCGGTGTGGGCGGCCACATTTCGACTTACGCCTCGTCGGCGGCGCTCTACGAGGTCGGGTTCAACCACTTCTTTCGCGGTAAATCGCACCCCGGCGGCGGCGACCAGGTGTTCATCCAGGGCCACGCGTCCCCGGGCATCTATGCCCGCGCGTTCCTGGAAGGCCGGTTGACCGCCGACCGGATGGACGGCTTCCGGCAGGAGCACAGCCACGCCGGCGGCGGGCTGCCGTCGTACCCGCACCCGCGGTTGATGCCCGACTTCTGGGAGTTCCCCACGGTCTCGATGGGGCTCGGTCCGCTCAACGCGATCTACCAGGCGCGGTTCAACCACTACCTGCACGACCGCGGCATCAAGGACACGTCCGACCAGCACGTGTGGTGCTTCCTGGGCGACGGCGAGATGGACGAGCCGGAGAGCCGGGGCCTGGCGCACGTGGGCGCGCTGGAGGGCTTGGACAACCTGACGTTCGTGATCAACTGCAACCTGCAGCGCCTCGACGGCCCGGTGCGCGGCAACGGCAAGATCATTCAGGAGCTGGAGTCGTTTTTCCGTGGCGCCGGCTGGAACGTCATCAAGGTGGTCTGGGGCCGCGAGTGGGACGCCCTGCTGCATGCCGACCGCGACGGCGCGCTGGTCAATCTGATGAACACCACCCCGGACGGCGACTACCAGACGTACAAGGCCAATGACGGTGCGTACGTGCGCGATCACTTCTTCGGCCGCGACCCGCGCACCAAGGCGCTCGTGGAGCACATGAGCGATTCCGAGATCTGGAACCTCAAGCGCGGCGGCCACGACTACCGCAAGGTCTACGCCGCCTACCGCGCCGCCGTCGACCACAAGGGCCAGCCCACGGTCATCCTGGCCAAGACCATCAAGGGCTATTCGCTGGGCGCACATTTCCAGGGCCGCAACGCCACCCACCAGATGAAAAAGCTTGCGCTGCAAGACCTTAAGGACTTCCGCGATGCGATCCGGATCCCGATCAGCGACGCCCAGCTGGAAGAGGATCCCTACCTGCCGCCCTACTATCACCCCGGCTCCGACGCCGAGGAGATCCGCTACATGGTCGACCGCCGGCGCACCCTCGGGGGCTTTTTGCCCGAGCGGCGGACCAAGGCGAAGGCGCTGCGGCTGCCAGGCCGCGAAACCTACGCCGCGCTGAAAAAGGGGTCGGGAAACCAGGAGGTCGCGACCACCATGGCGACGGTGCGGACCTTCAAGGAAGTGTTGCGGGACAAAGAAGTTGGCCCGCGGATCGTGCCGATAATCCCCGACGAGGCGCGCACCTTCGGGATGGACTCCTGGTTCCCGTCGCTGAAGATCTACAACCGCAACGGCCAGCTGTACACCGCAGTGGACGCCGAGCTGATGCTGGCCTACAAGGAAAGCGAAGGCGGCCACATCCTGCACGAGGGCATCAACGAGGCCGGGTCGGTGGGGTCGTTCATTGCGGTCGGCACGTCGTATGCGACGCACAACGAGCCGATGATCCCGATCTACATCTTCTATTCGATGTTCGGCTTCCAGCGCACCGGCGACGGCCTGTGGGCCGCCGCCGACCAGATGACACGCGGGTTCTTGCTCGGGGCCACCGCGGGGCGCACCACGCTGACGGGCGAGGGCCTGCAGCACGCCGACGGCCACTCGCTGCTGCTCGCCAGCACCAACCCCGCCGTGGTCGCCTACGACCCGGCCTTCGCCTACGAGATCGCCTACATCGTGGAGAGCGGCCTGGCGCGAATGTTCGGGGAGAACCCCGAAGACGTGTTCTTCTACATCACCGTCTACAACGAGCCGTACGTGCAGCCGCCCGAGCCGGAGAACTTCGACCCCGAGGGCGTGCTGCGCGGCCTCTACCGTTACCGCGTCGCCACCGAGCAGCGGACCAATAAGGCGCAGATCCTGGCGTCCGGGGTGGCAATGCCGTCGGCGCTCAATGCCGCCGACATGCTCGCCGCGGAGTGGGACGTCGCCGCCGACGTGTGGTCGGTGACCAGCTGGGGCGAGCTGAACCGCGACGGTGTGGCCGTCGACAGGGCGAGGCTGCGCCATCCGGACCGGCCGGCCGGCGTCCCGTACGTCACCGAGGCCCTCGAGAACGCGAGCGGGCCGATTGTCGCGGTGTCGGATTGGATGCGTGCCGTTCCCGAGCAGATCCGGCCCTGGGTCCCAGGCACCTACGTCACCCTGGGCACCGACGGGTTCGGCTTCTCGGACACCCGGCCGGCGGCGCGGCGGTATTTCAACACCGACGCCGAATCGCAGGTCGTCGCGGTGCTGGAGGCGCTGGCGCGCGACGGTGAGATCGACCCCTCGGTGCCGATCGCCGCGGCCCGCCAGTACCAGATCGACGACGTACAGGCCGCCCCCGAGCAGACGTCGGACCCGGGGGTGGCCTGACGGGCGGCACGGCCCCGGCCACCCGCCCGCCCAGCGTGAAGTTATCTTCACGCTGGGCACCGAGCGTGAAGATAACTTCACGCTCGACGTCCGCCCCCAACGCCGCGAACAACACGCGCCGGCTTTGGGGGAAACTTCCAGAAATGGCGCGTAGGTTTTAGGGGTGAATGACAACCCCTTCGCCGGTCCGTTCGCCAAGCAGCCGCGATCGCCACTGGAGCTGCTGGATACCGTGCCGGACTCCGTCCTGCGCCGGCTGAAGCAGTACTCCGGCCGGCTGGCCACCGAAGCGGTCTCGGTGATGGGCGACCGGTTGCCGTTCTTCGCCGACCTGGAAGCCTCGCAGCGGGCCAGCATGGCGCTGGTCGTGCAGACGGCCATCAACAACTTCGCGGAGTGGATGCAGGACCCGCACAGCAACGTCAGCCACACCGCGCAGGCCTTCGAACTGGTACCCCAAGACCTCGCCCGCCGCATCGCGCTGCGCCACAGCGTCGACATGGCGCGCGTGACCATGGACTTCTTCGAGGAAGTGGTCCCGCTGCTGGCCCGCTCCGAAGAGCAGCTGACCGCGCTGACCGTGGGCATCCTCAAATACAGCCGCGACCTGGCGTTCACCGCCGCCACCGCCTACGCGAACGCGGCCGAAGCACGCGGCACCTGGGACAGCCGGATGGAAGCCAGCGTCGTCGACGCGGTGGTCCGCGGCGACACCGGCCCCGAGCTGCTGTCCCGCGCCGCGGCGCTGAACTGGGACACCACCGCCCCGGCGACGGTCGTCGTCGGCACCCCGGCCCCCGGCCGCGACGGATCGACCGGCCCGGACGACAGCGAGCGCGCCAGTCAGCACGTCCGCGATATCGCGGCCCAGCACGGGCGCGCGGCCCTCACCGACGTGCACGGCACCTGGCTGGTGGCGATCGTGTCCGGCCAACTGTCACCAACCGACAAATTCCTCGGCGACCTGCTGGCGGCCTTCGCCGACGGCCCCGTGGTCGTCGGACCCACCGCGCCGATGCTGACGGCGGCCTACCACAGCGCCAGCGAGGCGATCTCCGGCATGAACGCCGTGGGTGGCTGGCGCGGTGCGCCGCGGCCGGTGCCGGCCCGCGAGCTGCTGCCCGAACGGGCCCTGATGGGCGACGCGTCCGCGATCGTGGCCCTGCATACCGACGTGATGGGCCCGCTGGCCGACGCGGGTCCCACGCTGATCGAGACGCTTGACGCTTACTTAGATTGTGGCGGCGCGATTGAGGCCTGTGCCAGAAAGTTGTTCGTTCATCCAAACACCGTGCGCTACCGACTCAAGCGGATCACCGACTTCACCGGCCGCGATCCCATGCAGCCGCGAGACGCATATGTGCTGCGAGTGGCGGCGACGGTCGGCCAGCTCAACTACCCCATCAATCCGCCAAGCGCCGACAACAACGCCATGCCGGCGGTTCCGCTGCCGGTCAGAGGGGTCGCCGCGCGCCAATCCGGGTGACAGTGACCCAGGCAACAGATCGCGGCGCGATATCAAACCCGTAGCTTAAGGAGCTGTTTTGTAGGGAGTTCACAAAAACCTAAGACGAGGTTCATAATCTGATACACCCGCCAAAACCGTTTCCACAGTGTTCTCTTAAACACGTGATTGCATTGCTTGCGCCCGGACAGGGTTCGCAGACCGAGGGGATGCTGTCGCCGTGGCTCGAACTCGCCGGCGCTGCTGACCAGTTGGCGCTGTGGTCCAAGGCCAGTGGCCTCGACCTCGTGCGCCTGGGCACCACTGCATCGACCGAAGAGATCACCGACACTGCGGTCACCCAGCCGCTGGTCGTCGCCGCCACGCTGCTGGCCCATCAGGAGCTGACCAAACGTGGCCTGCTGTCGGATGCGGAACTGGTCGTCGCCGGCCACTCGGTCGGCGAGATCGCCGCATACGCGATCGCCGGCGTGATCGCCGCCGACGACGCCGTCGCGCTGGCCGCCACCCGTGGCGCCGAGATGGCCAAGGCTTGCGCCGTCGAGCCCACCGGCATGTCGGCGGTGCTCGGCGGGGACGAGGGCGAGGTTCTTGCCCGGCTCGAGCAGCTCGACCTGTTTCCCGCCAACCGCAACGCCGCGGGCCAGATAGTCGCCGCCGGCTCGCTGTCCGCGCTGGAGAAGCTGGCCGAGGACCCGCCGGAGAAGGCCCGGGTGCGCGCCCTGGGTGTGGCCGGAGCGTTCCACACCAAGTACATGGCGTCGGCGCTCGACGGCTACGCCGCCGCGGCGGCCGCTGTCCAGACGTCCGAGCCAACCGCCACCCTGCTGTCGAACCGCGACGGCAAGCCGGTCGCGTCGGCGGCCGCGGCGATGGAGGCGCTGGTCGCCCAGCTGACCCAGCCGGTGCGCTGGGACCTGTGCACCGCGACGCTGCGTGACCTGGAAGTCACTGCGGCCGTGGAGTTCCCGCCCGCGGGCACGCTCACCGGCATCGCCAAACGAGAACTTCGGGGGATCACGGCTCGCGCCGTCAAGTCTCCCGCAGACCTGGACGCATTGGCCGAGCTCTAAAGCCAGCTCGACCAGTTGCACAACCAGTACAACCGCATAGCACGTCAATTCGACTAACACACAACACATTACGAAGGGAAGCACGCTGTGGCCGTCAGCCAGGAAGAAATCATCGCCGGTATCGCCGAGATCATCGAAGAGGTAACCGGTATCGAGCCCTCCGAGGTCACCCCGGAGAAGTCCTTCGTCGACGACCTGGACATCGACTCGCTGTCGATGGTCGAGATCGCCGTTCAGACCGAGGACAAGTACGGCGTCAAGATCCCCGACGAGGACCTCGCCGGTCTTCGCACCGTCGGTGACGTCGTCTCCTACATCCAGAAGCTCGAGGAAGAGAACCCCGAGGCTGCCGAGGCGCTGCGCGCCAAGCTGGAGACCGAGAACCCCGAGGCGGTCGCGAACGTCAAGTCGAGGCTGGAAGCGGACAGCAAGTGAGCAAGCCTTCCACTGCTAATGGCGGTTACCCCAGCGTTGTGGTAACCGCCGTCTCGGCGACGACATCGATCGCGCCGGACATCGAGAGCACGTGGAAGGGTTTGTTGGCCGGCGAGAGCGGCATCCACGTCCTCGAAGACGAGTTCATCACCAAGTGGGACCTGCCCGTCAAGATCGGTGGACACCTCAAGGAGCCCATCGACGAACACATGAGCAGGCTCGACTTGCGCCGCATGTCCTACGTACAGCGGTTGGCCAAACTGCTCAGCGGTCAGTTGTGGGAGAGCGCCGGCAGTCCGGAGGTCGACCCCGACCGGTTCTCGGTCGTGGTCGGCACCGGGCTCGGCGGCGCCGAACGGATCGTGGAGAGCTACGACCTGATGAACGAGGGTGGCCCCCGCAAGGTGTCGCCGCTCGCGGTTCAGATGATCATGCCCAACGGCGCCGCGGCGGTGGTGGGCCTGCAGCTCGGCGCTCGCGCCGGGGTCATCACCCCGGTCTCGGCCTGCTCGTCGGGCTCGGAGGCGATCGCGCACGCGTGGCGTCAGATCGTCATGGGCGACGCCGACTTCGCCGTCTGCGGCGGTGTCGAGGGTCCCATCGAAGCGCTGCCGATCGCGGCGTTCTCGATGATGCGGGCCATGTCGACGCGCAACGATGAGCCTGAGCGCGCATCGCGGCCGTTCGACAAGGACCGCGACGGCTTCGTGTTCGGTGAAGCCGGGGCGATGATGATCATCGAGACCGAAGAGCACGCCAAGGCCCGGGGCGCCAAGCCACTGGCCCGGTTGCTGGGTGCCGGCATCACCTCGGACGCCTTCCACATGGTGGCGCCCGCGGCGGACGGCGTCCGTGCCGGCCGGGCGATGACGAGGTCGCTCGAGCTGGCGGGGTTGTCGCCGGCGGACATTGACCACGTCAACGCGCACGGCACCGCGACGCCGATCGGCGACACGGCCGAGGCCAACGCCATTCGGGTCGCCGGTTGCCAGGAAGCGGCGGTGTACGCACCGAAGTCGGCTCTGGGGCACTCCATTGGTGCCGTCGGAGCTCTGGAGTCTGTTCTCACGGTATTGAGCCTTCGGGACGGCGTGATACCGCCAACACTCAACTACGAAACACCCGATCCCGAGATCGATTTGGACGTTGTCGCGGGCGAACCCCGCTACGGCGATTTCCGTTACGCGATCAACAACTCATTCGGGTTCGGTGGCCACAACGTGGCACTCGCCTTCGGGCGTTACTGAGCACGGAAGGAACGTTCGCAAGACCCATGACAGAGCTGGTTACCGGGAAAACGCTCCCGAACGTGGTCGTCACTGGCATCGCCATGACGACCGCGTTGGCTACTGATGCCGAGAACACCTGGAAGCTGTTGTTGGACAGCCAAAGTGGTATCCGCAAACTCGAGGATCCGTTCGTCGAGGAGTTCGACCTGCCGGTGCGCATCGGCGGGCATTTGCTGGAGGAATTCGACAGCCAAATGACCCGCATCGAGTTGCGCCGGACGGGCTACCTGCAGCGGATGTCCACCATTCTGGGCCGCCGGGTCTGGGAGAACGCCGGCTCCCCCGAGGTCGACAGCAATCGCCTGATGGTGTCGATCGGAACCGGTCTGGGTTCGTCGGAGGAGATGGTCTTCAGCTACGACGACATGCGCGCTCGTGGCATGAAGGCCGTTTCTCCGCTGGGCGTTCAGAAGTACATGCCCAACGGCGCCTCGGCGGCGGTGGGACTCGAGCGCCAGGCCAAGGCCGGGGTGATCACGCCGGTGTCGGCCTGCGCGTCGGGTTCTGAGGGCGTGGCGCAGGCGTGGCGCAACATCGTGTTCGGCGAGGCCGACATCGCGATCTGCGGCGGTGTGGAAACGCGTATCGAAGCGGTGCCCATTGCGGCGTTCGCCCAGATGCGCATCGTGATGTCGACCAAGAACGACGACCCGGCGGGCGCGTGTCGCCCGTTCGACCGCGACCGCACCGGCTTCGTGTTCGGCGAGGCCGGCGCGCTGATGGTCATCGAGACCGAGGAACACGCCAAAGCCCGCGGCGCCAACATCTTGGCCCGCATCATGGGCGCCAGCATCACCTCCGACGGCTACCACATGGTGGCGCCGGACCCCAACGGCGAACGCGCCGGGCACGCCATGAGCCGGGCCATCCAGCTCGCGGGCCTGTCCCCCAGCGATATTCACCACGTCAACGCCCACGCCACCGGCACCTCCGTCGGTGACGTCGCCGAGAGCAAGGCCATCAACAACGCGCTGGGCGCTCACGGCGGCAACGCGGCCGTCTATGCCCCCAAAGCCGCGCTGGGCCACTCGGTGGGCGCGGTCGGAGCCGTGGAATCCATCCTGACCGTGCTCGCGCTGCGCGACCAGGTGGTCCCGCCCACGCTCAACCTGGAAAACCTCGACCCCGAAATCGACCTCGACGTCGTGGCCGGCAAAACACGGCCGGGCAACTACGAGTACGCGATCAACAACTCGTTCGGGTTCGGCGGACACAACGTGGCCATCGCCTTCGGGCGGTACTAAACCCGAGCAACACCGAATATCAGGAGACCTGCGATGACAATCACGGCCCCCGAGACGGTTGGCGAGTCGCTCGACCCTCGCGACCCGCTGTTGCGCTTGAGCAATTTCTTCGACGATGACTCCGTCGAGCTGCTGCACGAGCGCGATCGTTCCGGCGTGCTTGCCGCCGCGGGAACCGTGAACGGCGTGCGCACCATCGCGTTCTGCACCGACGGCACCGTCATGGGCGGCGCGATGGGCATCGAGGGGTGCACGCACATCGTCAACGCCTACGACACCGCCATCGAGGAGCAGAGCCCGATCGTGGGCATCTGGCACTCCGGCGGTGCCCGGCTGGCCGAGGGTGTCAAGGCACTCCACGCGGTCGGCCTGGTCTTCGAGGCGATGATCCGGGCGTCCGGCTACATCCCGCAGATCTCGGTGGTCGTCGGCTTCGCCGCCGGCGGCGCCGCCTACGGGCCGGCCCTGACCGACGTCATCGTGATGGCCCCGGAAAGCCGGGTGTTCGTCACCGGGCCCGACGTGGTGCGCAGCGTCACCGGCGAGGACGTGGACATGTGCTCGCTCGGCGGCCCGGAAACCCACCACAAGAAGTCCGGGGTGTGCCACATCGTCGCCGACGACGAGCTCGACGCCTACGAGCGCGGCCGCCGGTTGGTCGGGTTGTTCTGCCAGCAAGGGCATTTCGACCGGGACAAGGCCGAGGCCGGTGACACCGACATCCACGCGCTGTTGCCCGAGTCGTCGCGGCGCGCCTACGACGTGCGCCCAATCGTGGCCGCGATCCTCGACGCCGAGACGCCGTTCGACGAGTTCCAGGCCAACTGGGCGCCGTCGATGGTGATCGGCCTGGGCCGGCTGTCCGGCCGCACGGTCGGCGTGCTGGCCAACAACCCGCTGCGGTTGGGCGGTTGCCTGAACTCCGAAAGTGCCGAGAAGGCGGCACGTTTCGTGCGACTCTGCGACGCCTTCGGCATTCCGCTGGTCGTGGTCGTCGACGTGCCCGGCTACCTGCCCGGTGTCGACCAGGAGTGGGGCGGCGTGGTGCGCCGCGGCGCCAAGCTGTTGCATGCGTTCGGCGAGTGCACGGTTCCGCGTGTCACTCTGGTCACCCGAAAGACCTACGGCGGGGCCTACATCGCGATGAACTCACGGTCGCTCAACGCGACCAAGGTGTACGCGTGGCCGGACGCCGAGGTCGCGGTGATGGGCGCCAAGGCCGCCGTCGGCATTCTGCACAAGAAGAAGCTGGCCGCCGCGGCGGACCACGAGCGCGAAGCGCTGCACGACGAGCTGGCCGCCGAGCACGAGCGGATCGCGGGCGGCGTGGACAGCGCCATCGAGATCGGCGTCGTCGACGAGAAGATCGACCCGTCGCACACCCGCAGCAAGCTCACCGAGGCGCTGGCCCAGGCGCCCGCCCGCCGCGGTCGCCACAAGAACATCCCGCTGTAACTTTTTCTCGCGAGCAGACGCAAAAGCCCCCGACGCACGGCGTGTCGCGGGGCTTTTGCGTCTGCTCGCGCCCTAGCGCCCGCGGCCCAGGATCGCCGAAAGGGCTTGCCGCAGTTCCCCTTCGGGATCGACGGGGAGTTCCTCGGCGCGCCACCCGACGAAGTCGTCCGGCCGGATCAGCAGCGCGCCCTCCGGCGGCAGCCCGGTGACCGCCGCCCACTCGTCGCTGTAGAAGCGGTGCGCGGCCAGCGACGCCGAAGTCGCTGCCGCACACCAGCGCTCGTCCCCGGACAGCACGGTGAATCGGGGTCCCAGCAGATCGAGCGTCGAGACTCCCTCGCGCACCCAGACGTGCGGCAGCCGGGTGCCGGGCTGGGCGCGCAATTCCTCCACCAAGCCGCCGCCGTCCGCGTCAGCTGTCACCACCGCGGCCGAACGGTACCGGTACCCGATGAGCAGGGCGAACATCGAGCGCTCCTCGTCGGCCGGCAATTGCGGCGCATCGCCACCCGCCCGCAGCAGCGCCGCCGACGGCCCGGTGAGCGACTGACGCGCGGCGAATCGGCCCACCGGATGACGCTCGGCCTGGTAAGTCGCCAACAGCTCCGGCGCGGCGGTGCCGCGCAGGACGGCAGCGAGTTTCCACGCCAGGTTGTGTGCGCTTTGGATGGCGGTGTTGGCACCTCCGGCTTTGAACGGCGGCATGGTATGCGCCGAATCGCCGACGAGAAATGCTCGCCCGCAATCGAATTGGTCGGCCACTCGTTCGTATGGTTGCCACGCCGCGACCTCGATGATGTCGATGTCGATCGGTTCGCCGATCGCCTTGGTCAGCACCTCGCGGCAGCGCTGCGGGGTGAACTGTTCGGCCGTCTCGCCTGCGCCGGGAAAGTAGGTGGTGATGAACATGCCGAGATCGCCCTCGGCGACCAGGAATATGCCATCCACGTCGTCGTTTTTGACCTGCACGCCGTCACCGTCGTGCAACTCCGGGATGAAGTGCCGCCATGGCGCCCGGAAGTAGACGAACACGACATAGATGGGCAGGGCGCCGTACCCGGATGTGGTGATGCCCAGCCATTCGCGGATGGGGCTGTGCACGCCGTCGGCGGCCACCAGATAGTCGGCGCGGATGGTCTCCGACTCTCCCGACTCCGCGTCGTGCACCACCGCGGTGACTCCGGTTTCGTCCATCTCGATCGAGGACAGTGCCGTGCCATAGCGCACTTCGCTGCCGCCCCGTCTCGTCGCGTCGCGCAGGATCGGCTCGAGCCGGCTCTGCGGGCAATACTGCGCCGCCGGCTCGGGGCTGACCTCGTCCAGGCCGGCGAAGATCGCGTCGACGTCGAGCGCCGGCTCTTGCGCGGCGCTGTTGAGCGTGCGCTTGAGCACCAGCGCCGAGACGTGTTCGGCGACTTCTCGCACCTCGTCGCCAAGCCCCAAGCCGCGCAGAATCTCCGAGCTGCGGAAACTCAGGTTGCGGGCCTTCGGGTAGAGGAAGAATTCCCGTCGCTTCTCGACCAGGAGCGAGCGCACGCCGTGCTGGGCCAGCAGCGTCGACGTCGCGAGGCCGCCGACGCCGGCTCCGACGATCAAAACCGGGACACGCGTCGTCATCGCATTCACCTCCGAAGGCAGTATTTTGACAGAGACTACCATTCGATATTGACTCTCATATAGCCGCAGTTTGCTGCGTGTCGGACGGCTTCCAGAAATTCCAGCTAAAGGCCGTTGCGCCATCAGCAGGAGTGGGTAAACAACGCTCAACGCGTCTGCAGTTGGTGACGTCCTAATCGAAAGGGGCATCGGATGGGTCGTGAAGAGGGTGGCCGGTGGGACGTCGGCATCCAGGACAATGCGGTTCGCCTCGAGCGCATCTCCGATGGCGACGAGCGTGTATTCGATGATTCGCTCTCGGCCGAAGAGGCCCGTGACCTCGCCGGCCTGTTGACGAAGTTCGCAACCAAGCTCGAAGAGGCCGCGGATTCCGACGAGACCGAGGGCTCGAAGGGCGGCGACGACTCCAAGGACTCGAAGGACGACGAGGACTCCAAGGACTCCAAGGACGACGACTCCAAAGACTCCAATGACGATGACGACGAGGACGACTCCGACGACGATGACTCCGAGGACGACGAGGACGACGAGGACTCCAAGGACTCCAAGAAGTCGTCGGACTAGGCGCCTGGCGCCGCTTAGCCGACGCGCGCCAAGAACTCGGTTGCCACCGGAACAACGCGCTCCCGGTCGCGCGCCACCAACCCGATCCGGGTCCGCCGATCGACGATGTCGGAGACATCCAGCGCGCCCTCATGGGTTATCGCGTATTCGAATTCCGCCCTGCTGACGTCGATTCCCTCGACGACCGGTTCGGTGGGGCGTTCGCAGGTGGCGGAGGCAATCACCTTGGACGCCTCAGCCCCGTAACGCTGCACCAGTGACACCGGCAGCGCGGTGTCCGTCGCGGCGATCACCCCGGGGTTCGCCGGCGCTCCGATCAGCGGCAGATTGCGGGTCCGGCATTTCGCGGCGCGCAGCCGCCGTACCCGGATCGCGCGGTCCAGCACATCCTGTGCCATATAGCGGTATTCGGTGAGCTTGCCGCCGATCACGCTGATCACCCCCGACGCCGACTCCACGACGGCATGTTCGCGGGAGACGTCGGCGGTGCGGCCTTCGCCGGTGTCGATCAAGGGCCGTAGCCCGGCGTAGGCGCCGATCACGTCGGTGGCGGTGAGCCCGGTCCCCAATCCGGTGTTCACCGTGTCGAGCAGGAACGTGATCTCCTCGACCGAGGGTTCGGGCACATCGGGAATGGCGCCGGGAGCCGCCTCGTCGGTCAGCCCCAGATAGACGCGGCCCAGCTGTTCGGGCATGGCGAAAACGAAGCGGTTGAGTTCACCGGGAATCGGAATGGTCAGCGCCGCAGTCGGATTCCCGAAGGCCTGGGCATCGAACACCAGGTGCGTGCCGCGGCTGGGCCGCAACCGCAGCGAGCCGTCGATCTCGGCCGCCCACACCCCGGCCGCGTTGATGACGGCGCCCGCCGACACGTCGAACGATCCCCCTCCGCGCATGTCGGTCAGTCGCACCGAGGTCCCGGTGGCCCGCGATGCCGACACGTGGGTCAAAACTCGGGCGCCATGCTGCGCCGCGGTACGGGCGACCGCGGTGACCAGTCGGGCGTCGTCGATCAGTTGACCGTCGTAGGCCAGGAAGCCACCGTCCAGACCGTCGCGTCGCACGGTGGGCGCCATCTGCACGACACGCCCTGGCGAGATCCGGCGCGAGCGGGGCAGGGTCGACGCCGGGGTGCCGGCGAGGAACCGCAACGCGTCACCGGCCAAAAACCCGCCGCGCACCAGCGCCCGCTTGCCCGAACTCATCGACGGCAGCAACGGCACCAATTGGGGCATCGCACGAACCAGGTGAGGGGCGTTGCGCGTCATCAAGATTCCCCGCTCGATGGCGCTCCGGCGGGCAATGCCGACGTTGCCAGTCGCCAGGTAGCGCAGCCCGCCGTGGACCAGCTTGGAACTCCACCGGCTGGTGCCGAACGCGAGATCGTGCTTTTCCACCAGCGCCACCCGCAACCCGCGCGCCGCGGCATCCAACGCGATCCCGGCACCGGTGATGCCGCCGCCGATCACCACCACGTCCAACGGCTCACCGTCGGCGAGTGCGGTCAGATCGGCCGCGCGGCGCGTGGCATTCAAGGCGGTCGGGTCAGGTATCACGACAGATATCCATTCAGTGCGTGGGCAAGTTCGGTGACCAGCGCATCGGCGTCGAGCATCGACTCGACGATCCCGGCCGACTGAATGGTCGATTGCGCGATCAGCAGCACCATGGTCGCCATCTGGACGGGGTCCCCGCGCCGGACGCTACCGTGCCGTTGAGCCGCCCGCAGCCGGGCGGCAAGCGCGTCGATCAGCATGCGCTGGCTCGTCCCCAGGCGTTCGGTGATGTACGTCGACGCGAGATCCGAGTGCAGTACCGACATCACCAATCGGTCGGCCCGCAACAGATTGGTCACCGTGACTATTTGTCGCACAAGCGATTCGCGATCCTCCCCGAGTAACGGCGCGTCGCGCATCGCTTCGGTGATGTGCTGGGTCAACAGCGCCGCCACGATCGACTGTGTGTCCGGCCACCGCCGGTACACCGTCGGCCTGCTGACGCCGGCGCGTCGGGCTATTTCGGCTAGCGTCACCCGGTCCACGCCGAAGTCCACCACGCAGCTGCCCGCCGCCGCGAGGATCCGCTCGCCGGTGTCCAGCTCTTTGTTACGGATTGACAGCATGTGTAATACTGTAACGCATGACCGACCCTCAGGGGCTTTTGCCACCGATGAAATGGAACGCATGGGGAGATCCCGCCGCGGCCAAGCCGCTGTCGGAGGGGATCCGGTCATTGCTGCAACAGGCCGTGGGGGTCGAGGGGTCCCGCACGGCCGAACTGCAACCCGACCAGGTGCAATTGCGCCCGTCGGCGTTGTCGCAGTCCGATCACAAGGCCCTGGCCGCCATCGTCGGCGCCGAATACTGTCGGACCGCGGACCCCGATCGGTTGCTGCATGCGGGCGGCAAGTCAACCATTGACCTGCTCAACCGCGCGCAGCGTGGCGTGCAGGATGCGCCCGACGCGATTTTGCTGCCAGGTGACGACGACGCCGTTGCCGCGATCCTGCGCCACTGCACGCAACACCGCATCGCCGTCGTGCCCTTCGGCGGAGGCACCAGTGTGGTCGGCGGCCTCAACCCCGACCGTGGGGAGTTCTCCGCCGTCGTCTCGCTGGATCTGCGGCGCTTCGACCAACTGATCTCGCTGGACGACGTGTCCGGCCAGGCCGTTTTCGGGGCCGGGGTCACCGGCCCGGAAGCCGAACGACTCCTTGGCGCACAAGGCTTTTCGCTCGGCCATTTCCCGCAGAGCTTCGAGTACGCCACCATCGGCGGCTTCGCCGCGACGCGCTCCTCCGGTCAGGACTCGGCGGGCTACGGCCGGTTCAACGACATGGTGCGCGGGCTACGGGTGGTCACTCCGGTGGGCACCATGGACCTGGGTCGCGCGCCGGAATCCGCCGCGGGTCCCGACCTGCGCCAGCTGTTGATCGGCTCGGAGGGCACCCTGGGCGTCATCACCCAGGTACGGCTGCGCGTGCACCGCGCGCCGGAAGCCGTCCGCTACGAGGCGTGGTCGTTCCCCGATTTCGAGACCGGGGCCGCGGCCCTGCGCGCCGTCACCCAGAATGCCACCGGCCCCACCGTCATTCGGCTCTCCGACGAAGCCGAGACCGGAGTGAACCTGGCCACCACCGAGTCGATCGGCGAGTCCCAGATCACCGGCGGATGCCTGGCCATCACCGCCTTCGAGGGCACCAAGGAACACGTCGAAAGCCGGCACGCCGAAACCAGCGCTCTGCTGGCGGCGCGGGGCGGAACCTCGTTTGGCGACGGTCCGGCGCAGGCGTGGGAGCGCGGCCGGTTCGGCGCACCGTACCTGCGCGATTCCCTGCTCGCGGCGGGTGCGCTGTGCGAAACGCTGGAGACCGCCACCAACTGGTCGAACGTTCCCGCGCTCAAAGCCGCTGTCACCCAAGCACTTACCGACGCGCTCGCCGCGACAGGCACTCCCGCCTTGGTGATGTGCCACATCTCCCACGTCTACGCAGAAGGCGCCTCGTTGTACTTCACCGTCGTCGCCGGGCAACGGGGCAACCCGATCGAGCAATGGAAGGCCGCCAAAAAGGCGGCGTCGGATGCCATCATGGCCACCGGCGGGACCATCACCCACCACCATGCGGTCGGTGCCGACCACCGCCCGTGGATGCGCGACGAGATCGGCGAGCTGGGAGTGCAGGTGTTACGCGCGGTCAAGCAGACATTGGATCCGGCCGGAATTCTCAACCCCGGCAAGCTGATTCCGTGACACCGCCGCGCCGCCGAGAAATCGCCAAGGTGATCGCGCTGACCAACCCCGTGTCGGGCCACGGCGCCGCGGTCCGCGCCGCCCAGCTCGCGATCGCCCGGCTGCACCGCCGGGGCGTGGAAGTAGTCGAAATCATCGGCGACGATGCGCAAGACGCGCGGCACCTGGTCGGCGCCGCCCTGGAGAAGGGCGCCGACGCGGTCATGGTGACCGGAGGCGACGGCGTCGTCTCCAACGCCCTGCAGGTGATGGCCGGCACCGACATCCCGCTGGGCGTCATTCCGGCCGGCACGGGCAACGACCACGCCCGCGAATTCGGCATTCCCACCAAGGATGCCGAGGCCGCCGCGGACATCGTCGTCGACGGCTGCACGGAATCCATTGACCTGGGCCTGATTCGGGACAGCAACGGCGTCGAGAAATGGTTCGGCACGGTGGCGGCCACCGGCTTCGATTCGCTGGTCACCGACCGCGCCAACCGGATGACCTGGCCACACGGCCGGCTGCGCTACTACGTCGCGATGCTCGCCGAGCTGTCGCAGCTGCGGCTTTTGCCATTCCGCCTAATTCTCGACGGCATCAAAGAGGTCGACGCGGACATCACGCTGGCCGCCTTCGGCAACACCCGCAGCTACGGCGGGGGGATGCGGATCTGCCCCGGCGCCGACTACACCGACGGTCTGCTCGACATCACCATGGTGCACGAGGCATCCCGCACCAAGCTGGTCCGACTGTTCCCCACCGTGATGAAGGGCACCCACGTCAACCTCGATGAGGTGAGCACGGCCAGGGCCCGGTCAATCCACGTGGAGTGCCCCGGCATCAACGTCTACGCCGACGGCGACTTCGCCTGCGCGCTGCCGGCCGAGATCTCGGCGGTGCCGGGCGCGCTGCAGATCCTGCGGCCCACTGGCGAGCGGGAAACCTAACCGACGCCCCGGCTCAGCCAGGTCACCTCTCCGACGTCGCCGCCGTCGCGGTAGGGCTCGAGTGCCTCATCCCAGGCGGTGCCCAGCACCGAGTCCAGTTCCGCCGCCAAGGTGTCGGCGCCCTGGGCCATCATCGACCGCAGGCGCATCTCCCCGACCATGACGTCGCCGTTGGCGCTCATCGCGCCGCTCCACAGGCCGAGCTGTGGGGTGTGGCTGAAGCGGTGGCCGTCGACTCCGGGGCTGGGGTCCTCGGTGACCTCGAACCGCAGCACGGACCAGGACCGCAGCGCGTTGGCCAGTTTGGCGCCGGTGCCCACCGGACCGACCCAGTTGGTGACCGCGCGCAGCTGCCCGGGCATCGCCGGCTGGGGCGTCCAGGTCAGATTCGCCTTGGCGCCCAGGGACGACGACAACGCCCACTCGACATGCGGGCAAACCGCCGCGGGTGACGCGTGCACGTACACCACGCCGGTCGTCACGTCGGCGAATTGGTTCGACGCTCGCATATCCTGCTCCTTCGGTTCCACGAGGGACGTCTTCCCCAACGACCTGCGGACCCGACAAACAGGGCAGCGTGCTGAATTCTTCGATTTTTTGTGTGTCGTGCGTGTCTATTGTGCCTTGTGATACCCCTGTTGCGCTAGTGTGCGTTTCCCACTAGCTGTAAGCGGCTATCACGGCGTCAGAAATCGCCGGCCACGGCCCCAGCGCCCAGTCCCCGAATTCCCGGTCCGTGAGCACCACCAGCGCCAGGTCTTTTTGGGGATCTGCCCAGATGAAACCGCCTGCTTGGCCAAAATGTCCGTACGTTCGCGCGGAATTACCCGCGCCCGTCCAGTGCGGCGATTTCGTGTCCCGGAGCTCAAAACCCAGCCCCCAATCGTTGGGCCGCTGCACCCCGTAACCGGGCAGAACGCCGTCCAGACCGGGAAACTGCACGGTCGTCGCCTCGGCGTGCAGGTCCGGCGAGACCGTCACCGGGCGCAACAGGTCCCCGGCGAACGCCGCCAGGTCCGCCACCGTCGACCTCGCCCCGAATCCGGCGGCCACCGCGCCGCCCTCCAGGACGGTCGCCGCCATGCCCAGCGGTTCGCATACCGCCTCGGTCAGGTAGCGCGCGAACTCGATGCCGGTCTGTTGCTCCACGGTCTGACCCAACACGGTGAAGCCCTGGTTGGAATAGATCCGGCGGGCACCGGGCGCGGCCAGCACCTGGTCGGAGTGCATCGACAGACCGGAGGTGTGGGCCAACAGGTGGCGGACGGTCGCGCCGGGCGGCCCGGCGGCCGTGTCGAGGTCGACCGCCCCTTCCTCGATAGCGACCTGCACGGCCCGGGCGGCCAGCGGCTTGGTCACCGACGCCAGTTCGAACACCCGCCCGGTGTCGCCGTGGCTGGCCAGCACACCATCGGGTCCGATTACCGCCGCGGCGGCGGCCCCGACGGGCCAGTCGTTCAGGGCGTCGAGGGCCGCCATCACTTCCGGGCGATGTAGTAGTTGTTGATCGGGTCCGACTCGATCTCGGCCACGCTCACGTCGGCGAATCCGGCATTGCCCAGCATCGAGACGGCCAATTGCGTCCCCCAGGCGGTGCCCAGTCCGGCCCCGTCCAGCGCCAGCGACACCGTCATGCAGTGCATCAGCGACGTCGTGTACAGGTAGGTGCTCATCGGCACGCCGACGTTCTCCTCGAGCCGGCTCGACGCCTTGATGTCGGCCATCAGCAGCACGCCGCGGGGCCGCAGCGCCCGGTAGATGTTCTCCAGGACGCGCGCCGGTTGCGCCTGATCGTGGATGGCGTCGAAGACGGTGATGACGTCGTAGGCGTCCGCCTTGTCCAGGTCAGCCAGATTGTGGCTCTCGAAGGCCGCATTGGTCAGGCCGAGCTCCTCGGCCTCCCGGATCCCGGTGGCAATCGCCTGCTCGGAAAAGTCGATCCCGGTGAAGCGGCTGGCCGGAAACGCTTGTGCCATCACGTTGATGGCGTGTCCGCTGCCGCAGCCGAAATCCGCGACCTCGGCTCCGGACCGCAGGCGCTCCACCAGGCCGCCCACCAACGGCAACACCACGTCGACCAACGCGGTGTCGTACACGACGCCGCTCTGCTCGGCCATCAACGCGTGAAAGCGGGGAAACTCGCTGTAGGGCAGACCGCCGCCGGCGCGGAAGCACCCGATGATTTTCTGTTCGACCTCGGCGAGCACCGGAAACAGCAGGGTCACCAGGGCCAGGTTGTCCGGTCCGGCCTCGCGCGTCAGCACCTTGGCGCGCTCCGCGGGCAACGAGTAACTGGCGGTGCCGGGGTCGTACTCGACCACGCGGCCGGTGGTCATGCCGGCCAACCACTCTCGGACGTAGCGCTCGTTCAACCCGGCAGCCGAGGCGATCTGCTCGCTGGTGGAGGGTGCCATCCCGGCCATCGTGTCCAGCAGGCCGGTCTGATGCCCGATGCTCAGCAACAGCGACAGGCTGGCGCCGTCGATCGCCGCGGTCATCCGTTCGGTGAATTCTTCGGTGGTTTCCAAAGCCGTCACGCACAGCGACGCTACACCCGGTCCATGGCTGGACAACCCGCCGAGAGATGTATGGCGGCGGTCAGTAGGTTGGAGCCCATGAGTCAGACAGTGCGCGGCGTGATTTCACGTAAGAAGGGCGAGCCCGTCGAACTGGTCGACATCGTCGTCCCGGACCCCGGGCCCGGCGAGGCTCTGGTCGACGTCATCGCCTGCGGGGTCTGCCACACCGATCTGACCTACCGCGAGGGCGGCATCAACGACGAGTATCCGTTCCTGCTCGGCCACGAGGCCGCCGGCCGGGTCGAGGCCGTTGGGCCGGACGTGACCGCCGTCGCGCCAGGCGACTTCGTCGTGTTGAACTGGCGCGCGGTGTGCGGGCAGTGCCGGGCCTGCAAGCGCGGCCGGCCGCAGCTGTGCTTCGACACCTTCAATGCCACGCAGAAGATGACGCTGACCGACGGCACCGAACTCACACCCGCCCTGGGCATCGGGGCGTTCGCCGACAAGACGCTGGTGGCCGCCGGCCAGTGCACCAAGGTCAATCCCGAGGCCGACCCGGCGGTGGCGGGCCTGCTGGGTTGCGGGGTGATGGCCGGACTCGGCGCGGCGATCAACACCGGGGCGGTCACCCGGGATGACACCGTCGCGGTGATCGGTTGCGGCGGCGTCGGTGACGCCGCGATCGCCGGTGCGGCGCTGGTGGGCGCGCGGCGCATCATCGCCGTCGACACCGACAACACGAAACTGGACTGGGCCCGCAAGTTCGGCGCCACCCACACCGTCAACGCCCGCGAACTCGACGCGGTCGAGGCGATCAAGGACCTCACCGACGGGTTCGGCGCCAACGTGGTGATCGACGCGGTGGGCCGGCCCGAAACCTGGAAGCAGGCCTTCTACGCCCGCGACCTCGCCGGAACCGTTGTGCTGGTGGGTGTTCCGACCCCCGACATGCGCCTGGACATGCCGCTGGTGGACTTGTTCAGCCACGGCGGGGCGTTGAAGTCGTCGTGGTACGGCGATTGCCTGCCCGAACGCGACTTCCCCACCCTGATCGACCTGTATCTGCAGGGCCGGCTTCCCCTCGAGAAGTTTGTCTCCGAGCGAATCGGGCTAGACGGCATCGAGGAGGCGTTCGAGAAGATGCATGGCGGCAAGGTACTGCGATCGGTGGTTGTGCTCTGATGGTCGACATCGATCGGGTGGTCACCCACGGCACCTTTGAACTCGACGGCGGCAGTTGGGAAGTCGACAACAACATCTGGCTGGTCGGCGACAACTCGAATGTCGTGGTGTTCGACGCTGCCCACGATGCGGCGCCGATCATCGAGGCGGTGGGGGGTCGCCATGTGGTGGCGGTCGTGTGCACGCACGGCCACAACGATCACGTCACGGTGGCGCCCGAACTCGGCAAGACGCTGGACGCACCTGTGCTGCTGCACCCCGCCGACGACGTTCTGTGGCGAATGACCCACCCGGACAAGGATTTTCGCACCATATCCGATGGTGAGACGTTGAAGATCGCCGGCACCGAGTTGAAAGCGTTGCACACTCCGGGTCACTCCCCTGGATCGGTGTGTTGGTACGTGCACGACCTAGGCGTCGTATTCAGCGGCGACACCTTGTTCGCCGGCGGCCCCGGCGCGACGGGGCGTTCGCACTCCGACTTCCCGACGATTCTGGAGTCGATTTCCGGGCGGCTGGGCAAGCTGCCCGGCGAGACCGTCGTGCATACCGGCCATGGGGACAGCACCACGATCGGCGAGGAGATCGTGCACTACGAGGAATGGGTGGCCCGCGGCCACTGAGTACTCCACACTGTTTAAGGAGTGATACGCATGGCCAGCAACCTCGTCGCCACCCTGCCCGATCTGTCCGGAAAACTGGCGGTCGTCACCGGAGCGAACAGCGGTTTGGGCTTCGGGCTCGCTCGGCGACTCTCGGCCTCGGGCGCCGACGTCGTCATGGCCATTCGTAACCGGGCCAAAGGGGAAAGGGCGATCGAGGAGATCCGCACCACGGTTCCCGGGGCCAAGCTGACCATCAAATCGCTCGACCTGTCGTCGCTGGCCTCCGTCGCCGCGCTCGGCGAGCAGCTCAATGCCGACGGCCGACCGATCGACATCCTGATCAACAACGCCGGGGTCATGACGCCGCCGGAGCGCGACACCACCGCGGACGGCTTCGAATTGCAGTTCGGCAGTAACCATCTCGGGCACTTCGCGCTGACCGGGCATCTGCTGCCGCTGTTGCGCGCCGCCCAGGGCCCTCGCGTCGTCTCGCTGAGCAGCCTCGCGGCGCGCCAAAGCGGCAAGATCCACTTCGACGACCCGCAGTTCGAGCAGTCCTACGCGGCGATGTCGGCCTACGGCCAGTCGAAGCTCGCGGTGTTGATGTTCGCCCTCGAGTTGGACCGGCGCAGCCGGGCGGCCGGCTGGGGCATCATGTCCAACGCCGCACACCCCGGCCTGACCAAGACCAACCTGCAGGTCGCCGGCCCTTCACACGGTCGCGAGAAGCCCGCGCTGATGGAGCGGTTGTACAAGGCGTCCTGGCGCTTCACGCCGTTCCTGTGGCAGGAGATCGACGAGGGGATTCTGCCGGCGTTGTACGCGGCGGCCGCGCCGCACGCCGAAGGCGGCGCGTTCTATGGGCCCCGGGGACCCTTCGAGGCCGCCGGCGGCGGGGTGGCTTTGGCGAAGGTTCCCCAGCGCGCGCGCAACGAAGACGACTGCCGGCGGCTGTGGGAGCTTTCGGCGCAGCTTACCGGCGTGAGCTATCCGACGACGAACTGATAATCAGCGCAACGATTATCGTTGATCCATGCGGCCCGAACCCCAGATGCCCGAATCGAGCATCGTGGTGCGGCCCGAACCCGACTACGCCGAGGCGTCGCGGCTGCGGGCCGCCGGTTTGGCACAGGCGATCGCGGCGTTCGAGCGGGCCGCCGAAGAGGTGACGCTGCCCAAAGCCCCGCAGCCCATCGTCATCGCCGACTACGGCGCCGCCAACGGCCACAATTCGCTGAAGCCGCTGTCGGCGGCAATCGCGGTGTTGCGTCGCCGCACCCGCCACGATCACGCAATCCTGGTGGCGCACACCGACGTACCACGAAACGACTTCGCGGCGCTGTTCTCGACGGTGGCCGACGATCCGGAAAGCTATCTACACTCGGACACCGCGACGTTCACCTCGGCGGTCGGCCGATCGTTCTATGACCAGATCGTGCCGTCCAAGACGGTCAACCTGGGTTGGACGTCGTGGGCAATCCAATGGCTGAGCCGAACTCCGTGCGAGGTGCACGATCACGTGCACGTCTCGCACAGCAGGGACGAGGCCGTGCGGTCGGCCTTCGCCGACCAGGCCGCGCTGGATTGGCATAACTTCGTCGCCTTCCGCGGCCGCGAGTTGGCCCCCGAGGGCCGACTGGTGGCGTTGACGCCGGCCGCCGACGAGGACGACACGGCGGGCTTCGCCCCGCTGCTCGATGCCATCGTCGATGCGCTGGGCGACCAGGTGCGCGACGGCCTGCTGAGCTCAGATGAGCTGCGGCGCATGACGATTCCGGCGTTTCCCCGTGCCGAGAAGGATTTTCGTGCCCCGTTCGCGCCGAAGGGCCGGTTCGAAGGCCTGATGATCGAGCACCTCGAGATGTTCAACGCCGAGGATCGATTTTGGGCTCGTTACCGGTTGGACCGCGACGCAGAGGCTTTCGGCGCGCAGTGGGCGGTCTTCGCTCGCTTCGCGCTGTTCCCCTCCCTGGTGGCCGCGCTCGACGGTGGGATCCACGACGGGCGAGCGGCGAAGTTCGCCGAGCAGCTGGAGGCCGGGCTCGCCGAGCGCCTGTCGAGCGCACCCGAGCCGATGCGGATTCCGCAGGCGTTGGTCGTGCTGGTCAAGCGCGACTCAGCGCA
This sequence comes from Mycobacterium sp. NGS27, assembly GCF_059813005.1. Taxonomy (NCBI): domain Bacteria; kingdom Bacillati; phylum Actinomycetota; class Actinomycetes; order Mycobacteriales; family Mycobacteriaceae; genus Mycobacterium; species Mycobacterium sp. NGS27. Next base: position 468,046 of record NZ_JCALDT010000001.1, on the reverse strand, counting down.
ACGATGAGAGTTTCGGCACAACGGCAGTGCGGGTAACCCCTAGCAATCGTCAACCTGCGACCGCGAAGGGGTAGACGCATGAGCGTGCAAGACGATAAAGGGACTGAGAACGACAAGTCGACCGAGGAAGATACGCAGTCGGAGCGAGCCAAGCAAGCTGATCAAACCAATCAAGGGGACGATGAGCAGCGGGTTACGGAGAAACCCGAGCCGGACGACGACGATAAGCAGAAGGCCGCCGAAATGATGGAGGCCTACAAAGAAAAGCCCACGATCGTCCTGCCCGGCACCGGCGGAAGCGTGTCCGGCACCGCGGTCAACGACTGGCTGGACGAAGACGGCAATCCCAAGCACGAAGAACCCGAGGGTTCGGATGCTCAGAACTCGGACGCCCAAGGCTCGGATGCGCAGGATTCTGACGCGGAGCAGGGTGATGGCCAGCGCGACGAACAGGCGTTGAAGGAGCAGATCGAAAAGGACAAGGCCCTCAACGAGAAGCTGAGAGAAGCCGCCCAGGAGGAGAACAAGGGCGAAAAAGATTGAGCCGGAAGCAAATTCCCGAACTCAACGCCCGGGCAGCGGCCCCAATCCGCTGATTCCCAAGTTGCCCGCGATCCCCTGAATGATCTCGTTGACCCGGTCGAGCCCGGGAAGGGGTTCGTTGACGCCCGGTATGGGGGGAATCGGTGGGGCCGCCACCCTGCGCGGAGTCGCAGGACGCGCGGGCGCCGCCGGTGGGGCCGCCTGGGGAGTCGCCCCGGGTGTGGTGGTCATCGGCGTCTCGGTTTCGGCGGGTGGCGTGGTGTCGGAAGTTGACGGCACCGGAACTTCCGGTGGCGGCGCGGCGGGTTGGCCGGTTGCGCTGTTGGGCGCCGCCGGCGCCGTGCTCCGGATCGGCGTTGGTGTGGTCGCCGATTTGTTCTGCGAGGTCAGGCCGATCGCCACGGCGGTCCCGACCAGCAGCACCGCCGCGACCGCGATGATTATTGCCGCCGCCGGCAGCAGATGCCCTCGAGAAGACAGCTTCTTACGCGTGGCGGTTTCGGGTGCGGCCTCGGCCACCCGGGTCGGCTCGGCGCTCGCGGTCGCGTCCGTGCGCGGATCCGGCCGCGCCGACGCCCGAGCGGTCACGGCGGCGGGCGCGGCGGGCGCGGCGGGCGCCGCGGGTGCCGAAAGCGTCGCGCCGGCGTCGCCGGGGCCGTGCGCCACCCGCAACGCGGCGCCGACCGCGGCCGTGAGCTGCGGGCGCGGCGTCGTTGCCACGGGAACGCGGAAATGCCTAGACAGCGAGGTGATGACCGTCGGCAGGTTCGCCCCACCACCCGTCGAGACTATCGCGACGAGGTCGCGAATTCCGTTACGCGTCAACGCTTCTTCCAACGCCGCGATCACGCCGCCCAGCGGAGGGCGGATCGCGTCGTCAAGTTCGTGCCGGGTGAGCCGGACTTCACCGCGCGTACCGGTCAGCCCGTCGGTCAGCGTGGCGACCATGCTCGAGGACAGCTGTTCCTTGGCGATCCGGCACGCGCTGCGCAGGCGGCTCAGCGAGCCGATCGCCGCGGTGCCCGTCGGGAACGCACCGGTGGTCGGCATGTTGGCGATGGCGACGCCCAGCAGCGCCTGATCGACCAGGTCGCCGGAGAAATCGCGGTGCCGAACGGTCGGGGCCAGCGCGCGGTAGTCCCCGCCGGCGTCCATCAACGTGATGTTGGTGCCGCTGCCGCCGAAATCGCAGACCGCCACGGTTCCGCCCGGCGGTATGCCCGGATTGGCGCGCACGGCGAGCAGCGTCGCCGCGGCGTCGGGGATCAGCAGGATGGGGCGCGCCCGTTGCGACCATTCGGGGACCTCGCTCAGGGCGGCGCCGAGGGCATCCACAGCGTGTGACTCCCAGTGCGCCGGATACGTCACCGCGACGTCCTCGGGCACGGCATGGCCGCCGGTGGCGGCGTGCGCGAGCGCCCGCAACGCGTCGGCGATCAATATCTCGCTGCGGTGCACGGAGCCGTCGACCGCCACGACGCCACGCGCGTCGCCGACACGGTTGACGAAGCCGGTGATCACCACGCCGGGCCCCCGCAGTCCGGGGTTCTCCGCGGGGATGCCGACCTCGGCGGGACGATCCGGATAGAGCGTCAGAACGGGCTTGCGAGTGATGGCGTTGTCGCTGGTGACGGCCGCGAGGTTGGTGGTTCCGATCGACAAGCCCAGCGCTGTCCCGACTCCATTGGCCATATCCCGATTCCCCGTATCCACAGCACCAACTCGCATCCGGCTAGGCGTCATTGTGCCGTCGCAGTCTGTATTCCGTGTCAGCGGCGGCTATGCGCCCGCTGTGCGCCGTCAGCGGATGCTGCCCTCGCCGGCGATCAGCGGCAGGTCGAGGGGGGTGACCCAGCCCGGCCGCAGGTCGTTGACGGCGGGGACGGCATTGAGTGCGCGCAGGCCGGTCGCCAGGCATCCGGCCGCGGCCGCGTCCCGGCCCGAACCGTCGGTGAAGCGGAACGCCGTCTCCTGGAAGATGCTCGGGGTGCCCTCGATGTCCACGCGGTAGACGTCGTTGTCGTGGCCGGTGGGCCAGTCGGGGGCCGCGTCGAGCCCGATCCGGTTGACGTGCTCGAGCTGGATGCGGGTCTCGCCCCGGTAGACGCCGTTGATGGTGAACCGGACCGCGGCCACGTGCCCTGGCTTGATGACGCCCCTGGCCGAGTTGCGCTCCGTCGGGGTCACCCACTTGTCCCAGGTGGTGGTGATTTCGTCGAGCATGATGCCGGCGGCGTGCGCGATCATCGGGACGGTGGCGCCCCAGGCGAAGATCAGCATGTCGCGGTCTTCCAGCATCGGCTTGAACTCGGGCTCGCGGCCGATGCCCATCTCGAATTCGTAGTCGCCCTCGTAGTTGGTGTAGTCCAGCAACTCCGAAGCCCGGACCCGGCGCACCTCCGAGCACAGGCCCATCAAGGTCATCGGGAACAGGTCGTTGGCGAATCCGGGATCGATGCCGGTGGTGAAGCAGGACGACTCCCCCAACTCGCACGCCTCGGTGATCGGCTGGATCCAGTTCGGGGGGTTGAGGCTCATGGTCGGCCAGACCCACGGCGTCATCGCCGTCGAGCACACGTCGATGCCGGCCCGCAGGAACCGGGTGATCAGCGAGATGTTCTCCTTGGCATGCATCGCGGTCGGGCCGTAGTGAACCAGCGCGTCGGGCTTGAAAGCGATCAGCGCATCGACGTCGTCGGTGGCGGTGATCCCGACCGGCTCGGGCAGCCCGCAGATCTCGCCCACATCGCGGCCGACCTTGCCGGGATTGCTGACGCCGACGCCGACCAACTCGAACAACGGATGCTTGACGATCTCGGCGATCACCATCTTGCCGACGAAGCCGGTTCCGTACACCACCACTCGCTTTGAGCCGTGTTCCGCCATGCGTTTACGCCACCTTTCCGGTTACCAGCCGAACTTCACATTAAGCTTCCCTACCGTCGCTCGTGGTGACACGATGCAATTCATGATGAAGCACCTCACCGGACCTTCGGTCCTGTTGGCCGTCGGTTTCGGATTCGCGAACGCGTGCGGCGTGGCCCACGCCCTGCCCCAGATGCCGAAGGTCCGCTATGAGGTCAACGGGCCCGCGGTCGCCGAATTCATCTACTACCAAACCGACGACGGGCAACTGCACCAGGTGAACGCGCCGCTGCCCTGGTCGACGGAGTTCACCGGCTTTGGCGGGGAAGTGTTCACCATCAGCGCGCAGGGGCCCGGCCCCATCTCCTGCAAGATCCTGCTGGACGGCAACGTGGTGAGCGCCGCGACGGCAACCACCGGTACGCCCGCCAGAACGGTCTGCACGCACTGACCCAGCGCTCCCCTTTGTCACCTCGAAGGAGGTCTAGATGAGCCTCAAGACGGGTCCCAAGAACGCCCTGGCGCCGCGGACGAACGGGGCGCCACCGTCCGACATTTCGCTCGCCGACATCCATCTCGACTCGCTGGACTTCTGGGGGTTGGACGACGACATCCGCGACGGCGCCTTCGCCACACTGCGCCGCGAGGCGCCGATCTCGTTCTGGCCCGCGATCGAGTACGAGGGCTTCGAACCCGGTGGCGGGCATTGGGTGCTGACCAAACACGACGACGTGTACTTCGCGAGCCGTCACCCCGAAATCTTCAGCTCCAGCCCCAACATCACCATCAACGACAACACGCCGGAGATCAGCGAATACTTCGGCTCGATGATCGTGCTGGACGATCCGCGGCACCAGCGGCTGCGCTCGATCGTGAGCCGCGCGTTCACCCCGAAAGTGGTGGCGCGCATCGAGGCGTCGGTCCGCGAGCGGGCCCGCCGGCTGGTCGCGTCGCTGGTCGCCAATCATCCCGACGGAGAGGCCGAGCTGGTCAGCGAGCTCGCCGGTCCCCTGCCCTTGCAGGTCATCTGCGACATGATGGGCATCCCCGAAGACGACCATCAGCGCATATTCCATTGGACCAATGTGATTTTGGGGTTCGGCGACCCGGATCTGGCCACGGATTTCAACGAGTTCCTTCAGGTGTCGACGGACATCGGCGCCTACGCCAGCGCGCTGGCCGAGGACCGGCGAACCAACCACCACGACGACCTGACCACCAGCCTGGTGGAGGCCGAGGTCGACGGGGAACGGCTGTCCTCGGCGGAGATCGCGTCCTTCTTCATCCTGCTGGTGGTAGCCGGCAACGAGACGACGCGCAACGCGATCAGCCACGGTGTGCTGGCGTTGTCCCGTTACCCCGCCGAGCGGGAGAAGTGGTGGTCGAACTTCGACCGCCTGACCCCCACCGCCGTCGAGGAGATTGTGCGGTGGGCCTCCCCGGTGATCTATATGCGACGCACCTTGACCCGGGACTTCAAGCTCGGCGGCACCAAGATGAAGGCCGGCGACAAGGCCACGCTGTGGTACAACTCGGCAAACCGCGACGAGTCGACGTTCAACGATCCCTGGGTTTTCGACGTCGCCCGCACACCCAATCCGCACTTCGGTTTCGGCGGCGGCGGAGCCCATTTCTGCCTCGGCGCCAACCTGGCCCGTCGCGAGATCAGGGTCGTCTTCGACGAATTGCGCCGCGAGATACCCGACATCGTCGCGACGGACGAGCCCGCGCGCCTGCTGTCGCAGTTCATCCACGGCATCAAAACCCTGCCGGTGGCCTGGACCCCGCCTCGGTAGCCCCGGGCCCAATTCCCCTCTGTGCGAAGCTATATCGCCTTCTCGAATCCGACAGCGCATGCGCGAGCGGAATCGGGGCTTACGCTGACCACGTGACCATTCCCGCGTTTCCGGCCGCCGAGGTGCTGGCCGCCCGCCAAAAACTCGTGCTCGACCACTTCCACGACGAGGTTCGCCAAGCCTGGGACGATGTCTTGTCGACCTTTCCCCATCCGCGTTACGAGCTGATCCCCCAGATGCTGGTGCACGACGGCGACGAGGCGGTGCGCGAGTACTACGCCTATACGCGGACCGCGTTTCCGGACCAGGACCACGAAATCATCGCGGTGCGCCACAGCGCCGACGCGGTGATCGTGGAGTTCTGGCTGATGGGCACGCACCGCGGATACCTGGGCAAGGTCCCGCCCACGGGCAGCCGGTTCCGCGTCCGCATGACCGCCTACTTCGTCTTCGACGACACGGAAACCCTTGTCTGCGAACGTATCTACTTCGACACGCTGACCATGATCAAGCAGCTGCTGGGTGGGCTGGACATGAAGAGGCCGGCCAATTGGTGGCTGGCCGCGCGCTGCCTGCGCGGGTTCTTGTCGATGTCGTCTGAAAAGCCGGACCCGGCGCTGACCGACACGCGCGCCTTTGCGGGCTAGGAGATCATGTAGTCGCTGAGGGGAAAGGCCCGGGCTTCTCGCACTGAATTGAGCGTCGACGTCGGCCGCAGCAGCGACGCCTCACCGCTGGGGCTGAAGTAGTACGAACGCGACGTGGCGCAGTTACCGGCGTAGAACACGGAGTTGTCCAGCAGTTTGGTCATCCGCTCCATGAATCGGTCGGTGGCCTCTTCGGTCACCTCGAAGGTCGTCGCGCCGCGCCGCTTGACCTCGCCGAGCAGCCGGTCCATGTGCCGCATCTGGTATTCGATGGTGTGGAAGAAGGACAGTCCGGAGAAGGCGAACGGGCTTGCCAAGCCCAGGTAGTTCGGGAAGTAGGGCATGGAGACGCCCTGGTAGGCCTGAAACCTGGTCTCTCGCCACCACTTACCCAGATTGCGGCCCTTGCGCCCGACCACCTCGATGGCCGGGAAGTTGGCCTCCCACAGGTCGAACCCGGTCGCCAGCACCAGCGTGTCGATGACGGTCTTGCGCCCGTCTGCGGTGACGATGCCGTCGTGCTCGATCCGTTCGATCGAGTTGGTCTCCAGGTGCACGTGCGGCTTGGTGAAAGCGCGATAGAACCCGTTGGAAAAGGTGGGCCGCTTGCAGCCCATGTCGTAGTCCGGCGTCAACTTGGCGCGCAGTTCCTTGTCGCGGATCCACCGGAATCGGGACATCTTGGCCAGGTCGGAGGCCGAAATGTTGCCGCGCCCCCGTGACTCCCGGAAGTGCAGCGCGCCCACGACCATGATGATCTCGAGGATAATGTCGGTCACCCAGCGCAGCGCGCGCTGCGCCGCCGGCACCCGAGCGAACAGGCGACGCACCGCCGGGGAGAACTCGAAGTCGACCTTGGGGATCACGTGTGTCGCGGTGCGTTGGTAGACGGTCAGCTCGCCGGCCTCCTTGGCCAGCTCCGGGACGACCTGCACGGCGGACGCGCCCGTCCCGATGACCGCAATGCGCCGCCCCGCGTAGCTGTAGCCGTGGTCCCACGCCGTGGTGTGGACCACCTTCCCTTGGAAACTCGCGATGCCCGGGATGTCCGGCATGCGCGGCTGGGACAGGAAACCGGTGGCGGTGATCAGGAAGCGTGTCCTCAGCGTTTCGCCGCCCGCCAGCGCGACCCGCCACTCGGCGGCTTCGTCGTCCCACTGGGCGCCCTCGACGGTCGTGTTGAACCGCATGTGGCGGCGCACGTCGTACTTAGTGGCCACGTCCTGCGCGTAAGCCTTGACCTCGGCACCCGGCGCAAACAGCCGTGACCAGTCCGGCTTGGGCTCGAACCAGTACGAGTACGTAGTGGAGGGAATGTCGACAGCGATGCCCGGGTAGTGGTTTACGTGCCAAGTGCCACCCAGGTCGTCCTCGCGGTCGAGGATGATGAAGTTGTCAAATCCGAGGCGCTTCAGCTGAATAGCGGCGCCGATGCCGCCGAAACCTGCGCCTACGATGATCGCGTCGAAACGCTCCGTGTTCACAGCCTCGCTCCGTGCTACGTGATTGCGTACTTAAGGAATCATAAGCTTTCCCTAAGATACGCGACTCTAATAGGGCGCCACGCCGGGCGCATCCGAGCTTTGCCAGTATGTGATCTTGTCGACACAACTGGGGCAATCCGTCGACACGTCACCATGCCTGGTCAACCCGGGTGATTAACCGCGTAAACGGCGTGTCCAAGCGCCGCAGTCGTCACCTTGTGGCCGGCCCGGCCGCGGACGTCCCCTGTAGTCGGCCCAGAAACTCGTGGCATCGCCGGGCGCGTTCGGAGTCCTGAGCCATTACTTCGTGGAAGAAAGACTCGACATCATCCAAACCCGCGTTCTTCGCGTCACGCGCGTACTGGCCATAATCGTGCCCCGCCTTCAGCGAGTGATATTGAAGGGAAATAAGATCGAAAGTTACGTCGTCGAATCCCGTTTCACCCGTTGCCATGTCGCCACCTCCTGACACTGAGCGCCGATCTGGTACTCGCCGTCTCCGGCTACCCTGAATGGACAACACCAAACGACGACTCGAATGGTTTTTTCGGCAAGCCGCTGCGCGACGGCCGCACCGGTCCGATGGCGGCGACGCCGCCGCCATCTACCGCGGTATACAGGAAAACATCACTCAATGGTTGGCAACTTGACAGTTTTGGGAGGGCTGGCATGGGCATTTTCGATGCCATGAACGCACGTCAATCTCTTCGTCTCCTCGGTTCAGCAGTAGTTCTCGCGGCGGCGGGCGTGGCCGTTTCGGCCGTGTCCACGTCGATCGTTGCGTCCGCCTCGGCCCAGTGTCCGGACGTGCAAGTGGTGTTCGCCCGCGGCACCGGCGAAGCACCCGGCGTCGGCCCCACCGGCCAAGCCTTCGTCGACTCCCTGCGCCAGCGCGTGGGCGGACGCTCCTTCGACGTCTACCCGGTCAACTACCCCGCCAGCGACCAATGGGACACCGGCATCGACGGCGTCAGAGACGCAGGCGCCCACGTCAATTCGATGGCCCACGACTGCCCCAACACCAAGATGGTGCTCGGCGGCTACTCCCAGGGCGCGGCCGTGATGGGCTTTGTCACCTCCGCCGCCGTACCCGAGGGCATCGACCCCAACACCGTGCCCAAACCGCTGTCCCCCGACGTCGCCAGCCACGTCTCCTCGGTCGTGCTCTTCGGCATGCCCAACGTGCGGGCAATGAACTTCCTGGGCGAACCGCCCGTGGTCATCGGCCCGCTCTACCAAGACAAGACCGTCAAGGTGTGCGCCACCGAAGACCCCGTCTGCTCCGACGGCATGAACTTCTCCGCCCACGACACCTACGCCGACGACGGCGCCATGATCGACAAAGGCGTCTCCTTCGCCTCCAGCCACCTCGGTATGGGCGGGCCGGCTCCGGTCGCGTCGCCGGCGCGAGGATTCGGCACCTGAGCGGCAGGGCGGCCTGAGCTAGATCGTCTCGGGCATGACGGCCGCGACGATCAGCGCGACCACCAACGCGGTGATGAACACGTACGACAGCGTCACCCCGACCAAGGCACGCTCGCGACCACGCTGGCCGGTCTGGCGAATCTGGGCTAACCCCAGATGCCCCAGGATCAGTCCCGCTGGGGCGAAGACGAACGCAAACACCACCGACAGCGTCGCCAACACATTGGCTTCGTCCCGCGGCGGGCCAGGAGGTGGCTGCGGTACTGGATGCGGGCCAGGCGCACCCGCGCCGAACGGATTGGGCTGAAACGGGCCGGGGCCAAAGGGATTCGTCATCGGCTCAACTCGGGATCTTGCCCAGGATGTAGTTGGCGATGTCCAGGGCGGCTTGCTCGCCCCGATCGGTGTCCACCAGCACGACGTTGATGTCCACCACCACATTGTTCTTGGCGACGATCGCGCGATCGTTACGAGATCGCATCGCCGGGCCCTGCGTGGTCAAAACCATGACGGTGATGCCGTTTCCGGCGTCGGAGGGGACGCCCATGGTCACCGCCACCGGCGGCGACTGCTTGCCCGGGGGCGGCAGGATGTTCATCGTCGAGCCTCCACATTTTCGCCATATCGACACCAGATTCGTCAATTGTCGCTGCGCGGCCGGCGGGTCACGAAAGGCCATGACCACCTGTCCCGCTTCCTTCAGGGCAGGTACGTCGTGGTCGTCGATCAGCACCAAGCCGTAATAGCCGACGAGGGCCTGCATATCACTGTTCGGGGCGCCGCCGCCCATCACCGGCCAGCACTCGGGGCGATCAACGGAGGCGCTGTCGGAGTCCGGGCCCGGCTTGTAGGTGGGCGGAAGGGCAACGAGGTTGGGGATCCCCATGAACCGTTTGACGTCGTCGATGGTCGGCAGCAGTCCGGGCAGGCCCGTGGGCGTGACCATAGGCGAGGACGGCGCAGAAGTGGTTGATGCTGCCCTACTCGTGGTTGACGCCGTCCGGGACGGGCCGCTGTCGGTCTGCGATGCCCAGGCCACCACGGCCACCACCGTCAGCGTGATGACCGCGTACGACAGCATCAGCCCGACGATCGCGCGGTCGCGGCCCCGTTCGCCGGAGCGGCGTATCTGCTTGAGACCTAGATGCCCCAGCACCGCCCCGGCGGGGGCGAAGACGAACGCGAACACCACCGACATCGTCGCAAAGATGTTGGTGCGCGGCCGCTGCGGTGGCGGCGCCGTGTAGATCGGCGGGCCGGGCGGCATTCCGCCGTACGGAGCACCACCAAAGGGGTTGCCACCGAAGGCATTGGGCCCGGAGGGTTCCTGTGGATTCGTCATGGCTCAGCTCGGAATCTTGTTGAGTATCTGGTTGGCGACGTCCACGGCGGCTTGCCGGGCGCGGTCGGTGCCGTTGCCGGTGTAGGACACCAGCAGGTCGATGAAGACGTTTGCCTTGGCGGCGACCGCGTGCACATTCAGCGACGCCTCCGATGCCAGTTCGACTGTGCTGATGCCGTTCCCGACGTCGAGCGGCCCAGTCACCGAAATCATGAAAGGCGCCTTGTTCGGCCAGGTGTCTTTCACTGAAGCTCCGTTACATTGGCGCCACACTGAGAGGAATTTCGTCAGCTCTGTTCGCGCCGCGGCTCCGTCGACGAACGACGCGACGCCCGGGCCCACCGTGACCGTATTGTATGAATCGCCTCCTGCCCCTTCGACATACATTGCGACGTAGAAGCCTTGCATCGCACCGCCGTTATAAAGTTCCGGCACGCCAACGTCAAGGGCTCCCCTACACTCCGGTCGGTCGAGGGTTTCTAGGGCCGGCTGCGGCTGGTGCGATGCTCCGCCGATCGTCAGGGTCTGCTCACCGGTGATGACTTTAACGTCATCGAGGCTGGGGATCAGTGCAGGTAAATCGGCCGGTTTCACTATCGGCGCCGCTGTGGTGGTGGGCGCGGCGATGTGCGCCGGAGCGCCCGAGGGCTGCAAACCCCACACCACCAAAACTCCGACCACGACGACGATCACCGCATACGACAGCACCGTCCCGACCAGTGCGCGATCGCGACCGCGCTGCCCGGTGCGCCGGATCTGCCGAAGGCTCAGGTGCCCCAGGGCGGCACCGACGGGGGCGAACACGAACGCGAACACCACCGACAACGTCGCCAGGGCGTTGACCGGTGGACGGTCCGGCGGCGGTGCCGTCGGCGTCGAAGACACCGGAGGCGCAGCGGGATTGCTGCCGAACGGAGTGCCGCCGAACGGATTGTGCTCGAACGGGTTTCGAGGTGGGATCGTCATGTTCGCGACTGCCTAGAGCACACCGAAACTCGAAGTCACCCAGCGGACCGGGTCGACGCAGCGGAACGGGGCAATGCCCCGGGCGTGGAGGCGCTGCCCGCTGGGTGGCTGACCGAGGGCGGAGACGACGAAGAACCGATGTCTCAACCGCCTCGGGGTGGAGGGGTTTTCGACCCCGGCGATGATCGAGCCGGCGTTGAGCCGGGTGAGCAGGCTGCGGACCTCCTCGTGCATCAGCTGACCGTCGTTGTCGTCGTAGAGCACGGAATCCGAGGGATCACGCAGATAGGCGGCCCCGGCGTTGGACATCACCATGCTCCACTCGGAGCCGTCGACATCCCGCAGCGCCCGAAGGGCGTCGAACTTCGACAAGATGACCGCGAGCCGCGGTTCCCCGGAACCGATGGCCATCATCACGTTGTTCAGCACGCCGCGCGGGTCCCCGCCACTCACCATCTGCGGGGGCAGCAGGTCCTGCAGCTGATCCCGAATCGATTGCACCCGCAGCGGATCGAACATGAAGAACACGGCCTCGGCGTTGCTGAAGAACCGAAACGGCGGAGAATGCAGGTTCCCGGACTCCATGTCCTCACCGGCGACGTCGCGCAACACCAGGTAGCGCTGAATGCCGTGCCACGTGCCCAGGCTGAAGATCAGCGGCTCGCGCTGGGTCGAGGTCTGGGTCATCATCGTGGGCGTCGGCGGGATGAGACCGCGCTGCACGAACAGCGGTGTCTCGTAATGGGTGGCGTAGGCGACCGCGGTCGAGCGGGTCGCGGGCGCCATCGCGAACCCGAGGTGTTCGCACAACAGCTGCAGCTGGCGGACCAGCACGCCGATGTAGAGGCTCTTGCCGGTGGCGCGGGCCCCCGCCATCGCGATGCAATAGGCCTGACCCTCCCGCCACCGGTCGGGCAGGGTGAAATGGCAGACCGGGCAGATCTCGAGGACGGGGCCGCGCAGCGCCTGCGCGGCGATGTTCGGTGGCGGCGGCCCGTTGTATCCGGGCGGTCGATCCCACCGGAACATCGGGCCGATGTCGGCCTTAGCGCCCAGGAACGCCGAGCCGACCTCGTCGTGGTAGCGGGGCGCGCCGCTGGCGGGCGCGAGCGTCCACAGGTGATGATCGGGATCCAGAAGCCCAAAGCAGCGTGGACATTTCGTCAATATCGCCGGGGCGGTCGGAGCGGTCATGTCAGCGCCCGAACAAGGCCGGCGGCGATCTCGTCGAGCACCTGCGGATGCGCCAGCAGTTCGGCGGTGGCATCTTGCCCCGACCGCGGTGCCGGCAGCCGTGGCCCGGCGGCACGGCGGTCATCCGACAGGGTGATCAAGGCGAATCCGCTGTGCACGCCGCTGGCCGGGAAGTCCGAACAGGCCACGGTGGCGATGTCGGTGCGCAACCGCGACCAGCGCGCACCCGCCGACCATCGCGGCTGCACCTTGCGAACCGCCTCGGCCAACCCCTGCCCCGGTCCGTTGGCGTGGCCGTCCACCGGAACCTTGGTGACATCGGCGCCGACGAGGACCGCGGCCACGTCGTGAATCCCGAGGGCATCGGCCACCCCGACCGCCACGTCGGTGGCGGCCGCCGCGCTGCCGTCGGCGAACCAGGGCCGCATCGACGCCGAACTGTTCAGCGCGACAACCAGTTCGGCGTGGGTCTGCTTGCGGTCGCGGCCGATGAGACGCCGCGCGGACGTCCGCGCCGCTGCCGCCAGCGGGCTCAGCGCCGTGTCGGCGGCGGCGGTGACGGCGACTTCGATGTGGTGACCGGCCGGACGCAGCTCGGCGAACACCACCGTGGTGTCGCCGCTGACATCCACCGGATCGAACAGCACCTGCACCGGGTCGGCTTCGTCGGGCACATCGTGCGCGATCGCCAGGTGCACCACGGCGCCGGCACCGAACTGCGTGGTGAATGCGGGCCGGACGGCGACGGTGACGGGACCGGTCAGCGAGGGCAAGACGACATGATGAGGGCTCGAGCGCACCACGGGCTGGCCCGGTGCGCCCTGGATGTCGAGCGTCGCGTCGCGGACTGCACCGCTGATCGACACCGAAAGCGGCCCAACGGGTATGTGCGCGCGTTGATTACGTGCGGTCAGGGCGTAGATCGGCATCAGCGGTTCCTCCACATCTGAGCCGGCGGGGCCGTCTGCGAGACAAGCCCGTCGGCGCGGCGGGTCAGCGCCGTGTTCACCAGCTTGCGGTAGCGCCGCGGCGGTGCCGCATCGTTGCTGCCGACCATCCGCATCATCACCGCGAGCACCCCCTCCTGGTCCTCATCGCTGAACGGCCGCCTCGCCGTCACCGCGGCGGCGGCCGCGGCCAGCACGCCATCGACGGCGTCGCCCGGCTCGGCGACGTCGGTGCGCAACAGGCTGGCCGCCACAACCTCGGTGGCAGTGACGATCTCGCTGTCCGCCAGGGCCAGCACCTGCTCGGTCGCCGCGCCGGCCACCAGCGGGTCGCCGGCAAGCCGGCCCGCCGCAACGGGCCGCGGCTGTCCCGCGATCAGGCCCAGGGCCGCGAACACCGTCACCCGCACCGCGCAGTCGGGATGTATTCGCTCAGACCCGATCTCGCGTAGTGCCGTGTCCCACAGCCCGGCATAAGCATTCTGATGAGTGTTGAGGTAGCCGCGCTGCACCCAGGATGCCGGATCGACCATCCGCAGCGCCGCGCATGCCACCGCGAGGTCATCGTTGTTAGCGCCGGTGATCTCGTCGGCCAACCGGGCCAGTGATTCACTGTCGGGCGCCCCCAGCAGGGTCGGCAACAGCGCGGCGGTGCTCATTGTGGCGCCGCCCGCCGCCAGCAGCTGGGTGGGATCCCAGATCCGTTGGGCCGCCAGCTCGTCGCGGCGCGGCGACCCGTTGGCCGCAAGCCACCAGAGCTCGGCGAAGCGATCCGCCTCAACGGGGTTGCGTTCGGCGCGCATGCCGCACACCGCAGCTCGCGTCCACGTCGCGTCCCACGGTTGCGCGCCAAGCAGTTCGGCCGCCGCGGGCATGGTCGATCCATCGGCGAACCAATCGAGCACGGCGTCGCTGATCGGCGTGGCGCGTTCACAACTCAGGCGCAGCGCCGCGGCGGCCGCGGCGATCCGGGTTTCGGGGCCGAGCCGGTGCGTCAACCGCCGGGCCAGCGTGGGCCCGGTGTGCGGGTCGGCGAGCTGGGCCGCGACGCCTTCGGTGAGGGCCTGAGTCAGGCGATCGTCGTCGACGCCCGCTCTCAGTAGCAGGTCGACCAGCTTGAGCAGCCGCTGCGGGTCACCGGCGGCGCCGGCCCGCTCCAGCGCCGGGCCAAGCGCGGTCGTCAGCGGTTCGGGAACCGCACGGCCGTGATAGGTGTTGGCGCTCAATGGGATCGGGCCGAGCTGATCCAGCCAGGTGTCGTCGCCGATCGCGCGGCACAGGTAGGTCAGCGCGGCGTGTTCGCCGGCGAACCCGGGCAGGTTCTGTTCGGCGGCCTTCCACGCGTCGGGCGTGGTGTGGCCGACCAGGGCCGAAAGCGCCTCGTCGACAAGGCGTTCGGTCGGAGACCCGGGAGTGATGCCGGCCGGCGAGTGGGCGGTGATGATCGCGTTGGCCTCGGGATGGGCGGCCGCGAAATCTTCGTCGGCGGCGATCGTGACCGCCAATGGCCAGGCCGGGTGCAGGCCCCGATCGTCGGTTTGGGCGGCCCGGCGGTCGAGTTCGTCGAGCATCGCCAGTGCCGATTGCGGGTCGAGTAGCACCTCTTGTGCCATCACCGACCAGGCGGTGACGTCGATCGCCTGACCGGCCGCGGTCCGATGGGGTTCGCCACCCAGCTCCCCCAGCGACAGCGTCGCGGTCTCGTCGATGACGACGAAACCCGTTGGCAGCGTGTCCAAGTCACCGATGGGCACCGCGGTCAGGTGCGCGATGGCGTGCTGCGCCGAGCCGAGCTGGTCGGCGCGGTCGAAGGTGCTGAAGTTCAGGGTGGCCGCGGTCCCCGGTGACATCAAAAAACTCACCAGGCCGATCCACTGCGCAGCGGAGTCGACGGAGACGGTACCCAGGACGACGGGCGCGCCGCCATCGAGGGCCGCCGCCACCGCGTCGAGCAGCCCGAGCAGGGTGCCGACCCGCCAGGTCGTGGTGTCCAGCGCGAACGCGATCGCGCTTTCCCGGGTGACGACGTGCGCTGCGCCCGGCGGGTCGGCGGGCAGGGCGGCGCGCTCGACGGCCGTGGCACCGAACGGGCGTAACCAGGCGGACGAGCCCCACCGCTGAATGGGCCTCAGCCGCGGCGCGGAATCCGGTGCACGGTCGAGCAATACGTGGGCGAACACGTTGCCCGGGCGCCCCGTGCTGTCGGCGCCGGCGGCGACGGTGTGCCAGTAGCCGGCCGCGTCGCCGGCCCAGCGCCGATACTCCAGCCGCCGTGGCGCCGCGTCCAACTGTTCCGGGGTCGGGTAATCGGGCAGCGGGGTGACGGGCCGAAACGCGGTGCGGACACCGGACGCGAGGCGTTGTGTTTCCTCGGGCGACAAATCCCCGGTCGTCTGCTTGACCTGCCAGCCGCCCGCGCCGCCCGGCTGGTCGAAACTCGTGTAGGCCAACTGGCCGTAGCGCGGGGTCACGGCGCGCCCACGCTCAAACGGAGGCTGTGCACCGGCGGGTCCAGCAGCGCGATGGTGCGCAGCCGCGCTGCCGAGGGCGTGTTGACGAACAGTCGGATCCATCCGCGTCGGCCTCGCAGGTCGACGGCCCAGGGCTCGGCGGTGCCGGCGGTGGTCAGGGCCGACCATCGCAGTTCCTTGGAGGGGGTGGCCGCCAGGCCGCCCTGTGCGTCCAGCGGCGCGGCGTCCAGCGCCTCGCCGTCGGTGGGCGACAACGGAATTCGGTCGGGGTTGTTGATCAAGACGAATGCCGGTGAGCCGGGCACTTCGTATTCGGACCGCATGTAGATGGTGGCGTGCGACGGCTGGCCGTGCGGATCGCGGCTCAACTGCACCGCGTACTGCAACCGCAACAGGCCCGCGTATTCGATGCTGCGCACGGTCCCGATGGCCCGGCGGCCGGCGGAAAACGCCACCGGGGCCAGGTGCAGGGAGCACCCGCTCACCGGCAGCTTGCCGTTGGGCAGTTGCAGGCCGCCGTACTTCTCGTACTGCTCGACGGTGATTTCGTAGGACGTGCCGGTCAAACCGTTGCGCGGGTCATAGCCCTTGGGGGCCAGATACACCACGACGACGGCGGCGCCCTGCGGCCAGTCGAACGTCAAGACCTGCTTGTTGCAGTACTCGGCCAGCTCGACATCCCGGATGACCCCGGTGCGCACCGAACAGAAAGTCTTGCCCAGCAACGCACGACCCGCCAGCACGGTGACCGGGGTGAAGTAGGCGCGGCTCCAGTCCGTCGGCCACGACACCCCCGACATCATCGACCGCGGCCGCCCGTCGGGAGCGGCCTGCTGGGTGATCGGTTGCGTCAGGCGCAAATCCGGGGTCAGTCCGACCTGCTCGAGCGCGGCCTCGGGCAGGTCATTGGTCTCGGCGCCGGCGGCCGGGCCCTTCTGGCTTCGATAGATCACCACCTCGCCGGCGGAGGGCGGCTGCCAGGTGAGCTCGAAGCCGTCGGTGGCCCCCGGCGCCGACGTCACCATCAAATCGGTGACCGGCGTTAGGACGGCGGCGATTTCGACCTCGGCGTCGACCGGCGCCGCCAGTCGCAGCACGCCGTTGACCGGGACCGCGGCCCGAACCCGATACACGTAGCGCCGCCCCGGCGCCGGGTCGGAGTCGACGAACCCGGCACGGTTGTCGCGGTCCAGCAAGATCCGATGCTGCGGCCCCTCACGACCGGCTTCCTCGGCAAGCATCCGGGACACGAACACGGTGCTGACCGCCGAAGGCACCGTCCAACTGCCGATGACCTTGCCGTTGTCCTGCCGAACCACGCAATCGCGCACCGGGCTGACGGCCACACCCTCGGCGTGCTTGATCGGCTGCGCCGCAAGCGCTTCGGCGCGGGTACTCCCGACGTTGACCCACACCTGGTAGTAGCGCACCGCCGCGGCCGAGGGCTCGTGGTCGGCCGCGGTGGTCGCGTGGGTGGCCGCCACCAGCCGGGCCCGGTCCGGCGAGTACGGCGCGTTGTCCTCCTGCGCGACCAGCCGGTAGATCACCACGGCATCGCCGCCCGGTAGATACGGCGTCCAGGTCAGCTCGCTGCCCGCGGTGTCGCCGCCGTCGGGCCGTGACGGTCTGACGGTCACGGCGGCCAGCGGACCGGTCTGCTCACCGAAGGCGTATGCGGCGAAATCGGCTGCATTCAACGGCAATTCGTCGCTCGTCGTGCTGTCCGCGGCGCCGGTCGGTTCACCGTCGGGCCCCACCGCAGACAGGCCGGCCGGGCGATGCCGGCCCGGCGACGGCTGCGACTCCACCTCGGCCAAAACGGCCGCCAACTCCTCGGCGTACTCGGCGACCGAGCCGGGCAGCATCGCCCGGATCTGTTCCACGTCCGTGCGTCCGGACCGCAGAATCAGCCGCAGGTGGGTTTCCTTGAAGCCGGCCTTGGACACCGCCCCGGAATCGATCAGGCGCTGGCGCCACGCGATCAGGGCGTTGAGGCGGGGGTCGTCGGCGTCGCCGGCATGTTGCGGATCAGGCATGACTAGAACACCAAATCCCCGCCGGGCGGCACGTCGCGGTGCTCGGTGTGGGTGATCACCGCGGTCTTCTCCATCTCCACTCCCGACGCGGCGGCCAGCGGCACCTCGAACAGGGTGAAGTCATAGGGCGCCAGCCCGTCGCTGGCCTGCACCACCGCGGCCCGAAATCCTAGGCCGGGCCGGGCAAGTGCGGCCGTATCGATGGCCACCGCGCAGCGGCTCGCGGTCATGGCCGCGTCGGTGAACACCGATCCGTCGAACGGGGCGGCGTGCCCCGGCCGATGGTCGACGACACCGGCGGCGAACTGTTCGGACCCGACGTGCTGCCCCATCGCGGGAGCGAAGACGGCACCGGTCAGCGCGTTTCCCACGCGGCTGTCCTCGGCGAACATCTGCTCGACGCGTTGCCATAGCGCCTCGGCGCCGGTGGAGTGCACCTGCCCGGAGGCGACGGCCGCCGACCATTGGTCCAGACCCGAGGCGGTCTTGAAACCCGGCATCCGATACAGCATTTCGGGCTCCTCCCGTAGCCGGCCCGCGGCGTGGGCGACCATGTCCTGCCACGGCTTGGTCAGCCAGCCGAGCGCGTACAGGCGGCGCTGAATGGCATGGGCCGCATCGTCGGCGCGCTCCGCGTTGGGGTCGGCGACCCCGACCTGGGCGCAGCGGGGCAGGCCGTCGGAGATCAGCGGCGCCGGCGAGCGCCCCGCGGGTGCGGGCCCAAAGGGCGCGCGCAGCACCGGCCCCAGCACGCGACACCACGACAGATACTGGCCGTACGCCGTGGACAGGCGGCTGACGTCCTGCAGCGCGGTCTGCAGGTTCGTCTGCATCATCTCGAGCTGATTCTGTTGAGATTTCCGCAGATTCATCAACGTGAACATGTCGCGCTGGGCGAACAGGAACAACGTCAGCGACACCACAATATAGAGGCCGAGCAAAATTCCGCCCGTGATCAACGTGTACTTCCAGCCCGTGAAGCCGACCGCCGCGAGGCCGACCAACACGACGAGGACCCCCATGGTCGCCCAGGTCATTGTGGCCAGGATGGTGCCGATGGCTTGCTGGCGGGCGCGCACCCGCTCGTCGATCGAGATCTCGCTGGCCGCCCGCTGAATCTGCTCGGCGATCTGCGCCACCTCGGTGCGGGCCCGCCCCAAGAAGTCGGTCAGGATCGACCCCGCCTGCCAGGCATAGCTTTTCGACGCATGCTGTTGCCAGCGCTCCAGCTCGGTCGACACCCCGCGCGCCTCGACGCCGGCGGCGGGGTCGGAGTAGGCGCGCTGCAGCCGCTGGCGCAGATCCGCCGCGCCCAGCACGTCGGCCGGCTCCAGGTCGCTGACGCCGATCACCGCGGCCAGCGACGTCGGGATCGCCCTGAACCGGTCCGCGCGGCTGGGAACGACGTCGGCCGCGTTGGCCAACACACCCACGCCAGCGCCCACTTGAATCGGGTCGAGCCCCTTCGCCCGGCGTCCGCCGTCGGCGAGGGTCAGGGCGCCGTTGACGAAATCGATCCACAGCGGGCTCAGATCCTGTTGCGCCAGTTGACCGTTGCCCGCCGTTCCCCCGATGGCGGCGTTGAGCGTGTCGGCGCTGCGGCCCAGGTCCTGCCAGTCGGCGAGCTGGCTGCTGGTCACCACCGAGAACGCCGATTCGCGGCCGCCGAACACGGTGCCCTGCACCGTCGAGGCCAACACCGCCGATACCGATCCCTTGACCGCCGACAACCACGCCGACGGCGCGTTGCGCAAAGCGCCGCCCATGAAGCGCAGGAACATCTTCAGCGCGGCCCAGATCGAAATGGCTTGGGTGGCAACATCGTCGGCACCCAGCCGCGGTCCGCGCAGCACGTCGCGATGTTTGGTCCACAGCGCGCGGGCCATCGCCTGGGTGGCCGCCGCAACGTCCTCGACGTAGAGCACCGGCACCTGGCCGCCGTGCGGCAGCGGCAGCCGCCCCGCCGGATCGAACAGCCGCGCCCGCAGCCGGCGTTCCACCTCGGCGGTATCGAGGCTGCGGTAGAACGCGCGCACCGCGCGCAGCGTCTGGCCCGGCAGGATCTCCACACTGTCGAAAGGGGTCTGCTGCACATCGGCCCACAAACCGGCCACCGCCGCGACCACCGGCGCGGCGCGCTGGGCCAGATCCAGCGGTTCGGCGAGATGCCCCCACGGCACCGCACCCAACCCGGGTGCCGGCGAATCCTCCGGTGCGATCAGCAGGTTGTGCCAGCCCTCCACCACCACCGACGCGCCGAGCTGGCTGGCGCCGGCGCGCCCGCTGGTGAGCAGCATCCGCAGCAGGGTCATCGCGGCTCCCCTGGCGGTGCTGCGCACGACTTGTTCGACGAACTGCTCGGCGGCCAGCGGCGCCCGCTGCGCGGCCGGCGCATCCAGCGGAACCAGCACCGCCACCCGGACCCGGTCGTAATGCTGGGCGGTCAACACCTGTTGCAGCACAACGCTTTCCGACCTACTATCGCGCACCATCGTCGCCGCTGTGGCGGGCCCCCGCGCATCGCCGGCGTCCACCCAGACGAAGACGCCCAGCAACCCGGCGGCCGAGTAATCGCACAGGATGCCCAAAAGCTCGTCGGTCTGCAGGTGCGGGGCCACGATAACGGTGAGCGAGGTGTCGGCGGATGCGGCCATCGTCAGAACGTCCCGCCTTCGGGAATCACCACGGGCGCTCCGCCGTCGAGCACCGGGCCGCCCGCCGCCGCGCCGGCCGCCAGCGCCTCGGCCTCGTGCTGGATCAGGTTGATCAGCGCACCGGTGGCCGCGTACACGTCGGGCGCGAGATCGCGGAACATCGGCGTGTTCGACGCCGTGGTTCGCGTCGGCACCGTCGTGAACGCCCCACCCGGCGTGGCGCCGGGCATGTCGGCCGGAAGATACTGCGCCGCAACGTCACGGATGGTGGTCAACCACTCGATCGCCGCAGCGGCGCGCTCGTCGGCGGTCTGGGCCTCGGCGATGCCCGGGACCCGCGACTGCACCCCGGGCGCGCTCGAGGCCCCCTGCAGGAATTCGCGCAGCAGTCCCTGCGCCGACAGCGCGACGATGCCGCTGGCGGGGTCTTGCGAATGCGCGTCGTAAAGCTCACGCAGCACGCTGTAGGGCCGCAGCGAGCGCATCACCGGCGGCTCGTGCGACTGCGCGATGGCCAGCAGGATCGACTCCAGCACCGCCGGCAGCCAGTCGTAGGGAGCGTGGAACGCCGACGGCGGTGTCAGCAGCGGGTTCGGGAAGTTCAGCCACTGCCCGCTGTCGGCGTCGTAGATCCGCACCGGCTCGGTGAACGGTGACGCCGGGATCTGGATGCGGCCCAGCAGCTGGCCGACGAACCAGCCGCCGGTCATCGTGAATCGCTGCTCGTCGGTCATCGGCAGCGACGCCGAAAGTGGCCGGGAGCGACGGTATTTCCAGAAGGCGCCCCGCCCGGGCCCCGCGGTCTGCGCCCATTGCTGGGCCGCGGGCTTGAGCACCGAGTCGAACGCCAGCGGCGAGTAGTTGGGATACGAGCCGAAGATGTCGATTCGGGTGACGCTGTCCTCGTCGGACAGCGAACGCCCGTAGTTGTCCTTGGTCGCCTGGTCGATCCGCGGATTGTTGCGGATGACTTCGAACAGTTCGCGGTCCACCGGTTGACCGGCGAACGGAATCTCGGAGAACTTGTAGCGGTATTCGGTTTGCTGGCCGGGGTGGACCCGTTGCAGCGCCTGGTCGTTGACGCTGGCCAGGGGTCGCGCCAGCGACAGCGCCTCGGCGAACTTGGTGGCGATGTCGCGGCGGCGCGCCACCAACTCCGACTCCGAGGCTCCCGCCCCCTGCACGTAGTCGCGCAGCGACACCTTGCAGAATTCGGCGAACGACTCCCCCGGCCGCTCCACGTAGAGCCGGGCCCGGCGCAGCAATTCCACTGGGCGGGTGTGGATGTCGAACTGCGCGATCGAGGGCACCCGCGCGCGGCCGGTCTCCGGGTCGGTGCCCAGCGCCCGCGTGACCCACGTAGCGGTGCGCTCGATCAGCCCGCCCGGGGCGGCCACGCCGCCGGTGGTCTGCCACTCCCCCAGGATCACCCGCGTGGTGGCCTCCTCGATGGCCGACTGCAGCGGGATCATCGCGTTGGCGCCGGCCACCGCCTTCGGCAGGTCGGCCTCGTAACGCCCCTTGAAGGCGGTCGAATTGATCAGCAGCACTTCGTTGTTCGCCTCCGCGAACCGGCTGGGCACCAGTTCGTCGGCGTCCGCCGGCCAAGCCGCGTACTGGTCGGTGGCCAGGCGCGCCAGGCCCACGTCGGTCGGCGGCTCCGAGCGGGCGTTCTCCAGCTGGATCATCGCCTCGCTGAGCCGATCCCGCAGCGGCACCAGCAGTTCCAGCCCCACCACCCGCAGCACGTCGGCGATGCGGGCGGCCGCGTCGGCGAACAGCTGGCGGCGCACCGTCGCGCGGAACCCGTCCACCACGGCGGCTACCACCTGGTCGGTGTTGGTCATCACCCCGTGCAGCGATTTCAGCCCGGCGTCCACCTGCGGCGAGAACGCCACGATGTCGGGCGGGCCCATGTTGCCCAGCTGCGCAACCCCGGCGGTGAGGTGGTCATCGATGTGGCGGCGCAGCTGGTCGACGACTTCCCGCGCAAACGGCAATCCCAGCGAGGCGACGGCCGCGCCGACGACCCGTTCGAGCCGGTTGGCGAAATCCTGGTGCCACTGAAAAGCCATGGCGTAGGCCGCCTCCGCGCATGCCCGCGTCAACTCGGCGCGCCGGTTGTGCACAGCCTGCCGCATGGTCGGCACCCACTGCTCGGCGGTGACGCCTTCCGGGTTGGGCAGGTGGTTGCGCAGCTGACGGTCGATGAGGCCGTTGACGGTGGAGACGACGATGTCGGCCGTGAAGGCCTCGGTGCCGATCCAGCGGCCGAGCTGGCTCACCCGGGTCTGCTCGTCGCCGGCGCTGGGCGGCAACCCCAATTCGCCACAGAGCGCGGCCCATTGGCTGGACAGCAGCGAGTCCAACTGCTCGGTGCTCGACGCCGGGTTGCCCCGCTGCATGTGCCCGTCGAGCAGCTTGTCCACGCAGCTGCGGGCCAGGCGCTGGGCGGCGTATTCGGCGTAGCGGTCACGGCCCATGCTCAGGCTGGAGAAGCCATAGGTGCCCCAGGGCAACACATCCCACGACGAGATGCCCCAGCCCAGCAAGTCGCGATCACCCACCGGCGAGGCGGTGTTGCCTAGGTCGTAGGCGACGAACTGGTCGCTGGCCCGCCCGCTCATCATCAGCCCCGCCAGCCCACGCGCCAGTCCCCGGTACACCGCGTACTGGGAGCCGTCACCGAACAGGGTGCGGTCGGCGCCGATGTAGCGGCCGACGGGGAACACCCGCGCGAACGGAATCGGTTCTCCCTCACCGTGATGGTGGCCCAAGGCGCGCAGGATTCGCACGTCGTGTTCGCGGGCCGCACCGGACTGGCTGGCCACGATCTCGCCGAGCATCGCCAACGCGTTGGCCCGCACGCCGATGATGGCGCTCTGTGGGAGCGAGTCGAAAATGTCGGGTGTCACCATGAATACGCCCATCAGGCGGGGATCCAGACCGGTGACCAAGGTCAGCAGGCGGCACACGTCCAGCGCCATCGACGCCCCCGCACCGCCGGCCATCGACGACACCACCAACACCAGCGGCGGTTCGTTGGGGTCGAAGCGACCCATGCCCGGCACGTCGACCGTCGACATCTCGGAGACGGTCTCGACGCGAAACAGCGTGTCCCACGCCGCCTGTAGCCGGGCGTGGATCTCGGCGGCCTTGCTCAGGGTGATCATGCGCCCGATCGCCCGGTATTGCCCCGCGCCGGCCGAGATCGGGATCGACACCTCCTGCGGGCTGCGCGGTGCCCAGGTGGCGATCGTGTCCAACGCCGATTCGGCCGCCAGTCGTTGCGACAGCGCACCGTCGAGGACGGCGTAGCTGCTGCCCTGCGGTCCGCACCCGACGTAGCTGCCGCCCTGGGCGGGAACGTTCGCCAGCCCCTCCGGGCCCGACTCCGCGGCGCTCGGAACGTCGATGTGGACGAATTGCCAACCGGCTAAAAGCTTTTCGATTCCAGCGGTGTGCAGTTCGGAGCGCAGCTGGTCCATCATCAGGGACAGCGTGGCGCCGCCGGAACCGCCGCAGCCCACTACCAGGAATCGTCGCATCAGGTGCCCTCTCCGAACGGGTCGAATGGATCTGGGTCAAATCGATGGGAGGGTTGCGTCGAATCGGTCGGCGGCCCGGGCGGCGTGCCCTTTTCGCGCTCTTCACCCTCGTCGTCGTACCGGTAGCCGGCTGCCATCGTCTCGTCTTGGCGGAATATCGGTTCGGGGATCGGCCGCTCTTGTGTCTCCGCCTCATTGAAGCCGGGCGGCACCGGCCCTGTCGGCGCGTGGGGCGGCGCCGCGGGCCTCGAAGGCGCCCCCGCAGGCGCCGCCGCGAACGGCGAATCCGCGCCGCCCCCAAAGGGATCGTCTCCGGCCGAGGCGACGACGACGCCCGCCGGCGTGTCACCGAATGGGGAGGCCGCCTCGCCCGGCGCCGCGAACGCTGCGGTCATGCCGGCCTGCACGGCGCGCAACCGCAACCCGGTGAGCAGGTCGGGCAGCCGTTGCGCGACCTCCTCGTAGAGGCGCTCGCGCGCGACGGTGTCGGTGGTTCCGGCCACCAACAGCAATACCTCGGCGGCGGTCTCGGGGCCGTACGGGTTGTGCAGCAGCACCCAGGTGTTGTGCACCGCCAGCGGCAGCATCGCGCGCAAACCGGTCTTGTCCGATCCGGGCAGCTTGGACCCGACGCTGACCAGGCCCTCGGCGCCGACGACCACGTGTCCGGATCCGAACGGGCTGCGCCCCAGCGCAACCGACAGATTCACCCCGGCCACCGATAGCTGGCGGGTGCCACCGGGCGGCAGCCCGGTCACGGGTTGCACCAGATCGGTGTCGGCCATTGCGAACGGCTCACCGCCGCGCAGCACCGCGTCGTGCTCGACCTGCACCGGGATGCGTTCGGCCAGCAGCGGATTGTCGGGGATCTTGCTGACCCACCACTTCGATGCGTACAGCATCGCCAACGGGATTCCGGGACCCAGCAGCAGCGCGGCGATGAGCACCAGGATGAAGTTCGTGGTGTTGAGCGGGTTGATCATCGACGCCGTGAAGGCCACCGGCACGGTCTGGGCGTCGTCCGGGTTGTCCAGCGTCGAAACATGCACGGGCACAGTGCCGTTGAGCCCGCCGTGCCCGTTGTGGTCGGTGCGCAGGCTGACCGACAGCTGTGCGGTCTCCCCCGCCTGCACCTTCAGGCAGTGCTGGCCCGAATTCGTCGGCGAACCCACGTGCGGCGCGCCGATGCCATCCGGTGCGCCCGTCACCGTCGGGGTATCGGTGTCGCTGATCCAGGCGCAGCCCGGTCCGGTGATGTTCAGCGTCGCGGTCGCCCCCTTGGCTCCCTCGACGGTGCCGAAGTCGATGCGCTGGCCCGGGGTCGGCAGGCCGACCTTGGGCAGAATCTGCACGGGCACATCGACTTCCTGCGGCGACAACTGCGTGCCGGCGATCGGTCCGCCGTTCTGGTCGGTGGTGTTCGCGGTGGTGATCACCAGCGACATCCGCAACGTCGCGTGCCCCGGGGCCACTGTGGTCAGGTCGGCGTCGACGGGTTTGGCGATGTCATCTTTGCCCGCCGCCGTCAGCAGCGGAATCGGCGCGGCGCCATCGGGACCCAACGACGCCGACATGGTGGCCGTACCGGCCAGGTCGCTCGGGGCCATCGGCTTGCCTTGACCGTCAACCAAACCGAAGACCAGGCCCTTGAGGGTCTGGCCGCTGTGCCAGGCGACCTTGTCGGCGCCCGTCAGGGCCGGGAAGATGTCGGTGGTGATGTGAATGCTGACCTTGGACACCGCGTCGGCGTGCTGGCCGGTGGTGTCGACGTAGACGATCGCCCATTGCCCGGTCCAGTGCGGGGCGTTGCCGTTCTGCAGCGAGATCGTCTGCGCCGATTCGGATTGCCATTGGTAGCTCACCGCTACGCCGTCGACGTTGACGTTCTGGGCGCCGTCCTTCTTGGGCAGCGGCAGGGTCTGCCCGGTCGGCGAGACGAGGTAGGGTTCGACGCCGGGCACGCCGCCGGATCCCAGGATGTTGACCTCTTTGATGGACCGGTCGAGCACGAAGTTGTGCCGCGCCTCCGGGCACACCTTGATCTGGCAGACCCCGCCCTGGTCGGTCACGCCGGGGTCCGGGTTGAGCGCGTCGAACGCGAACAACATGTCGTCGATGTTGGCGACGGGAAAGAAGTCGCCCGGCACCGGATCCGTGATGGCGCCGCACGCCAAGCCCTGCAATCCCTTGCCGGTGCTGATCGCCGACATCACGTTGAAGTCACCGGGAGTCTGCTTGGCGCCCAAGCCGATTCCGAGCATGATGATGTTGCTCGACCGCAGCTGGTCGGCTAGGCCGCTGGGCCGGCAGATGGATTGCACGGCCTTCTGCGTGGTGTCGGGGATGCCGTTCGGCGAGTCCAGCGGCACCCCGTCGGCGTATGGCTTGGTGACCGGGCGGGCGGTGAAATCGATCATGCCGTCGGAGAACCAGGCGATGGCCTGGCAGCGCTGACCCTTGTCGGCCGAACCGGCGTGCGTCGTCAGCGCCTGCCGGGCGCCGTCGAGGGCCAGCCAGTAGTCGGTGTCGATGCCGGTGTTCTTCTTGGCGATCGGATCCAGCGACGCCCCAACGCTGTCCGCGGTCGAGCCGGTGAGCTGGGTCCAATCATGTTCGGGGACATAGGTATCGGAGAACCCTGCCACCGCGACGTCGAGTTTTGCGCTCACCCGGTCGGCGTATTTGCCCAGCGTCTGCACCAGGTAGCGGGCGGCCTGCACGCGCGCGGCCTGTGGGTCGGTCTGCTGCAGGCTGCTCGACTCGTCGAACAACAGCAGCAGATCCCCGTCCTTCTGCGAGGCCAGGCAGGCCCCGAATCGGCTCGCGCCCGGCGAGCCCGCCGCCGACGCGACGGGTGCCCAGCCGACCACGTTCAGTACGGCGACGAGGGCCGCGACCGCGGCCACCCGCGCGAGCGTCGGAAAGCCGTTGCGGCCGCGGGGTATTCGAGAGCAGTGGGCCACTACAACGTCCCCGCCCACAGCGCGATCTGCCACGCCCCCACGGCTATCCCGAGCAGGCAGACGGCCAGCACTATCCAATACAGCTTCGAGGTCCACGTTGGCGCCGAGTAGATGGCCTCGGTGCGGCGCCGGGTGTCGACCCGGCTGAAGACCGCCAAGGCGCCGATCGCCAGCGGCCCGGCCAGCAGCCACCCCATGATCGCGGCCGCAATCATCGGGCCGCCCAACGCGCTCGCACCGGCCAGCGCAATGCCGGCAACCCCCAGCGCCAGGGCCACCGCGAACCACACCAGCGGCGGTCCCGCCGTCGTCAGCGCGCCGATGCCCGCCGGGCTCGCGGTGAGTTGCCCGAACGCGTCACGTCCACTCGTCGGGTCGAACGCCGGTGGTGCCTGAAAAGCGTCCTGGGCTCGCGACGCGGCTGGTCGCTGGTTGGCCCACGGATCGAATCCGCCCGCAAAACCCCCACCCTGCGCCGGCTGCTGTCCGCCACCGGACTGGGCCTGCTTGCCCGGCCCGAAGTCGCTGAAGTCGAAGGGGTTTGGTGCGTTCATCGGTCTCAATACGGGTTCAGGCAGAGGGCGAAGGAACGGTCGGGAGGCGCGGCCACGTACACCGAGTTGCAGTCGTTGTTCGAGCGCACCCGCGCGGCAACCGTGTACACCCCGTCGCGGTGTTCGCAGTCGACACCGAACAAATCCAGCGCGTCATTGCCCGTGCTGTTGCGCAGCTGCAGCTCCACGCAGGTGCCTATCGGCACGGTCGCCAGGTCGAGCTTCGGGCCGCGCGGCACGGTGGTGCCCGGTGCGACCGACGTGATGACGCGCGGCGGTATCGGCCTGGGCACGGCGGAGCTGGACGCGGTCGCCGGCGTGGAATTGCTCGGGCGGGTGCCCCAATACACGCCGCCGAGGATCAGCAGGACGCACATCAGGTAGCCGATGGCCAGGCCGGCAATCGCGGCCGGGCGCCCGCGCTCGCCGCTGCGGTTGATCTGCGGCAGCGCGAGATGGCCCATGACGATGCCGGCGGGCGGAACGATCACCCCGAAGACCGGCGAGAGCACCGCCAGCGTGTTGTAGTCCGCGCGCGGCGGCTGCCCGCCGAACGGCGCACCCGGGTAGCCGACCGGGGCCGTCGGCGCGCCACCGTATGACACGGTGGGCGGCGTCCCGCCGAACGGGTCGCCGGAGGACGGCGCAAAAGGGTCTTCGCTGGGATACATCAATTCACCCCACCGGCCGTAGCGGCGAACCGCTGTGTTGAGCTACGCGAGCTGTGCGGCCCCATCTCAACCCTTGAAGTCAACGATGCAGGCGTACACGGTCTTGGTCTTGTTCCACAACGTCGTGGGGGTCTTGCAGGAGTCGTTGGACAGCAGCTGGGTCACCTGCAGCACGCCTTCGCGCACCTCGCACCTGACCGGGTAGATGGTGATGAAGTCCGCCTTCTCCGACGGGTCCGGCTTGTTCTGCTGGACCTCGATGCAGTCACCCACGTGCAGGTCGCCGACGGAGACGCTCGGGCGCTGCGCGGGCGGGGCCGTGATCACCGTGGTGCGCGGCGGGGTCGGCGGCACGTACGGGCTGGGAGCCGCCGTCTTGACCGTGTTCGAATCCGATCCGCCGCTGGTGACCAGCCACACCGCCAGCGCGCCGACCGCGAGCACGATGAAAAGGTACGAGGCCGTCAGCCCGAAGATGGCGCGGTCGCGGCCGCGCTCGTGGCGTTGGCGGATCTGGGACAGGGCCACGTGACCCAGCGCGGCACCGGCCGGCGCGAAGACGAACGCGAAGATGGCCGACAGCGTGGCCAACGTGTTGACTTTCGGCCCGGACGGGAAGGACCCGGATCCTGCGGACGGATGACCCGGCTGGTTCTGGCCGAACGAGGACCCCTGCCCCCCGAACGGATCGCCGCCGAACGGATCCTGGTAACCGCTATACGTCATCGGCGCCCCTCGATGCTGGGCCGGAGCTGGTCACCCATCCCCCTCATCAATCGCCATCCCATTCCCGGTCGACGCGCCCAGTCGGCGGCGTTCACCGTCACCACATGCCTTGAAATTCGTGACGTCCCACCGCAACAAATCAACATAGTCGGTGCAGGCACGACGCACTCTTTTTCCACGAGAAGCACCCTTCGGTACTGCTATATATAGTGGCGCGCCGCACACCCGCGCAATTTAGGTTGTGACGCGACGTTCGCTATAAGGTCGGCATCGAAGTTAACTGCGTTGCCCCGTGGCTGAGCCCAGCCCGTCGCGTAAGTTAGCTGCCGGACGTTCGAAGCGCGTCGGGTAATTAGCTCGCGCTAACCGGTCGGGGCTTTGGAGTTCAGAAAGGCGACTATCCCCTGGGTGACCGCGGCGGCATATTTCGCCCGACCGTCCGGACTTTCCATTCGCGCCAAGTCACCGGCGTTTTTCATGTTGCCCAGTTCGACCAGCACCGCGGGGTACTGGGCCAGGTTCAGCCCGGCGAGGTCGTCGCGGCCGTAGAGGCCGTCCAAGCCGATGTAGCTGGCCGGCTGTAAACCGGACTGGACCAAGGCATCCCGCATCGCGTGGGCCAGCTGCACGGCGGGCCCGGATTGGACGTCGTTCAGGGGTGGGCTGGAGTAGTTGACGTGGAATCCACTGCCGGATGCGGGCCCGCCGTCGGCGTGGATGCTCACGATCGCGTCCGGGTGCATGGCGTTGGCCGCGGCCGCGCGTTGGTCGATGCAGGGGCCGACGCCGCTGTCGCTGTCGCGCGACAGCTGGGTACGCACGCCCAGTTGGTTCAGCGAGTCGTTGATCAGCCCCACCACCGCCCAGGTGAACGCGTGCTCGGGATACCCGTCGTCGGCGGCGGCGCCCGAGGTTTGGCAGGGTTTGGTGCCGCCGCGTCCGTTGGGCACCTGCTGGTTGATCGAGGCGTCGTTGACGGCGTTGTGGCCCGGGTCGAGGAAAACCGACGTCCCGGCCACGCCGGCCCTTGCCCGCGGGACGGGCAGCAACGCTCCCGCGGCGCCGATCGCCGGCATCAGACCGGCGATTCTCAGGACGCCGCGGCGTGTCATCGATCGCGAGGCACCGGGGCGGTCACTCACCGCGCGATGGTAGCAATCAGGGCTCTTCGACGGCAGCCATCAGGGCATCACCCACACACTTCAGGAAGGTGGCCGGCACGCTGTAGCCACACGTCACCATCCTCAGCCTGCCCTGGTAAGTGGTAACTCCGGTCAGATACTCGCCGTCGGTCTGGCTGAGCACCACCGGTCCCCACACCGCCGTCGGGCGCAAAGGGCTTGCGCCGCCGAGGTTTTGCACACCGAGGTTGGTGACCATGATGTCCCACGGGCTGATCCGGCTGAAAAGCGCCTCCGCATCGTCGGTGTCGGCGTCGATGGTGATCATCTGCTCGAGCGCCATTGAGCTGGTGCGGATTCCGGAGGCCGACCGGGCGACCTTCAGATGTGCGGTCATCGCGCGGGCCTGCTCCCAGAACGGTGTCCCGTCCCACGGTGCGTGCCCCGTCGCGGTCGGCACGATACGCATGGCGCAGCCCCCCTCGATTCCGAGAATCGGCCGCACGTTGATGGGGTGGAGGACGCGGACGAACTCCGCCCCGCGGTCGGTGGCGCGCACTCGGCACATCGCCGCCACCAGCGCCGCGTGCACCGTGGTGCTTTCCGCGCGGCAACGCCGCACCAGTGCCGCGGTGTCCGCGTGGGTCATGGCCATTTTGCGCACGTTGGTCAAGGCACCGTCGAACGGACGGATGGTGCTGGGCTCGCTCATTCTCGGATCGCCCGATAGCGCGGTGGGGTCCAGCGGGCCGGCCGCGAGCGTGTTGGCGATCAGGTCCTCTTGGGCTTGTGGCACAGGCGAACTCGTCATGGTGCGTCCGTTGAGCGCGGAGAGCAGGTCGGTGAGCACGACGATGGAACTGATTCCGTCGGCCATCGTATGGTCGAACGTGAGCAACAACGCGCTACGCGACGGGCCCTGCAGCAACGAGGCACGCATCAGTGGCGCACGCGACCGGTCGAACGGTCGGCGCAGCTCCTCGGCCGCGGCAGCCCGCCACGCCAGTTCCGGATCGCTTCGGACGGTCAGCTCGATGGGCGCGACGGTCGCCGCACGGTAGAAGCCCAGGCGGATGCCGGGCCGGTCCTCCACGTGTACCGACAGCAGCGGATGCCGTCGCTGGACGGCGGCCAGGGCGGTACGCAGGTTGTCCGCGTGGAGCGCCTCGCCGAATTCCGCCACGATCGAGAAGTGAGCGGGGTTGCGCTCGCTGTACCGGTAGAAGAGCCGCTCCGCGGCTCCGAGGGGGCGAACGAGAGTTGCATGGTCGTGCTGCGGACTGTTGACGATCACCGAACCTCCAAACGCCGGAAAAGCACTGCGACACAATGCAGACGGTCTCCCGGCCGAATCGGTTCAAGTCTCCTGCCGCCCCCTTGGCCCCCGGCCCCCTTGGATGAGCCACGTTTCCCACACATCGCGACATCGCGCCGACTTGCGCGCGTCAACCGCAACGCCGGCGCACACCGCTGGATATCGCCATACTAAATAGTATGTTATGGTCTTCGGCATGTCCGTGGTTGAAAGCCGCCCGCTGCACGGCGTCACCGATGAATTCGTTGCGCGGCTGGCCGATCGCGCCGACGAGGCCGAGCGATTTCGGCGCCTGCCCGCGGCGACGATCAGCGACTTCCGGCAGACCGATCTGTTCCGGTTGCTGCTGCCCGCCCGGTTCGGCGGCATCCAGGCCCCGTTTCCCGAACTGCTGCAACCGATTCGACGAATGGCGCACGGCTGCGCGTCGAGCGCCTGGACGTTGGGTTTCTACGCGCTGCACAACTGGCTGCTGTCGCTGTTCGATCCGCGCGTTCAGGACGAGGTCTTCGAGTCGGGACCCGTGCTGGCGCCGGCTCCCCTGGCTCCCACCGGCCGTGCCGCTCCGGCTGACGGCGGGGTGCGCCTGACCGGTAGGTGGTCCTGGGCGACGGGCGCGATGGATGCCGACTGGGTGATCGTCGGCGCGCTCGTCGAACGGCAGGACCGGATCGATCCGGCGTTGGCCGTGGTGCCCGCCGAGCAGGTCGAGGTCGTCGACACCTGGCACACGGCCGGCATGCGCGGCACCGGCTCGCACGATCTCGTCATCACCGACGCCCTGGTGCCCGAGCATCGATTGGTCGCCGTGGCCGACATCTACGGCGGGACGGCGCCGGGCGCGCGCGAGCACGGCGTCCCGACGTACCGGTGGCCGCTGGTCCCGGCGCTGGCGCTGACGGCGTCCATGCCCGTGCTAGGCGCCGCGGAGCGGGTGACCGAACTCTTCGCCGAGCGGCTCAGCGGGCGGGTGCTGGCGTACAGCGGGGTGGCGCAAAAAGATCAGCCCGCCGCGCAGATCCGGCTGGGCGAGGCCCGGGTGCGGCTGAGCTCGCTGCGGGCCTTGGTCGACAAGACGGCCGACGACATCGAGGCGATCGTGGTGAGCGGGGAATGGGTGAGCCGATCGGTGCGGGCCGACGCGCGCCTGGCGGCCGCGCGCACCGTGCACGAAAGTCGGGCGATCATCGCCGATCTCATGGAGGCGTCCGGCGCCAGTGTGCACTTCCTGTCGAGCCCTATGCAGCGGGCTAAGCGCGATGTGGACATCGCCGCGGGGCACGTCGTGTTCGACTACGACACCAGTCGAGAGTTGGCCGGCGCCTTGGCGATTGGCGCGAAGATCTCACCCATCGCCATGATCTGAGCCGGCGGTCTCGCCCAGCATCAGGGCCAGGAACCGTTCTCGTTGAGCCACCGATTGGGCCTCTTCGGCCGAGCTGGTGAGGTGCAGCAGTCCGATTCCCGCCGCGAAGGTCAGTTCGGCGCGCAGCTTCGCGTCCTCGCCGCTGAAACCGTAGTCGCGGTAAGCCTTTATCACGGTTCGTAGTAGGAGCCGGTCAGTGGCGCGGATGTTTTCGGCGGCCACCGGATCCAAGCGGGCCCATTCGCGCATTGCCCGCTCGAGCATCCAGTATT
Source organism: Mycobacterium sp. NGS27 (assembly GCF_059813005.1). NCBI lineage: Bacteria > Bacillati > Actinomycetota > Actinomycetes > Mycobacteriales > Mycobacteriaceae > Mycobacterium > Mycobacterium sp. NGS27. The sequence continues at coordinate 435,140 of NZ_JCALDT010000001.1, read as the reverse complement.
GCGGGCTGACCAGGGTTTGGGTCAGGGCCGACAGGCGTTCCCGGGGCGGCAGCGCGTCGAGCTCGGAGAGCGCCTGGCGGTCGCGTTCGAGGAAGTTGTTCCACGACTCGATCAGCGCGGTCCGATAGTTTTCGATGTCCTCGAAGTGCCAGTAGAAGCTGCCGCGGGTGACGCCCGCCTGCTGGCAGAGGCGTTCGACTTTGAGTGCGCGCACCCCCTCTTCGGCGAGCACCGTGTAGCCCACCTCGAGCCAGTCTTCGGCTGACAGGCGGGTCGAGGGCTGCTTTCGCACCACCACACCATGCAGATTACGGGAGGCGTTACCGGCTCGTCGGCGGAATCGGGAGTCGGGCGGTGTCATCGAGGTCGACGTCGAGCGCGTTGAGCATCAGCGCCAGGCCCGCATATCGGTTAATCACCATCAACGCTTCCATGGTGGCCTCCGAGCCGAGGGCCGCGTGGACCTGGTCGAAGAGTGGGGCCGCGACGTGGCGGGTGGTCACCAGTTCGGTCGTCAGTCGCAGCACCGCAAGCTCGGTGGGGTCGAATTGTCCGGTTTGCCAGTCGGACTCGGAGGTGATGGCGTCGATGGTGGCGGTGTCGAGTCCGACCGTCTGTGCGACGTCTCGGTGCTGGCCGAGTTCGTAGGCGCAGTCCATGAGATAGGCGGTGCGCAGCACGATCAGTTCGCGAAGCCTTCGCGGCAGCACCGGGCTGCTCAGGGCGGCGTCGCCGGCCAGCATCCAGCCGCTGAACACCTTCTCGGCGTTGGCCAGTGCGCGATAGACGTTGAGATTGCCGCGCCGCGCGGTCAATTCGCGGGCGAGTTCGGTCATGTCTTCCGGTTGGCGATACGGGATGCGGGTCATGTCGCGTCGATGTCGAGGTCGACGGCGTTGAGCACCAGCGCCAGGCCGTAGTAGCAGCTGACGATCATCAGCAGTTCGGTGAGCGCCTCGTCGCCGAGCAGGGCGTGGGCGGTGGCGAAGGTGGCGTCGCTGAGTCGGCGGGTGGCGCACAGTTCGGTGATGGTGTCGATGACGGTGCGCTCGTCTGGGCTGAATCCGGCCGCGTCCAGGTCGGCTTTGTTTTGTAGGGCGTCGATTTGTGTTTCGTTGAGTCCGGCTTTGCGGCCGAATCCCACGTGCTGGGCGAGTTCATAGGGCGAGTCCTGCATGTGGGCCACCCGCAGGATGATGATTTCGCGCATCCGCGGGGTGAAGGTGGGGCTTTCGAAGAGCTGGCCGGCCATCTGTGCCCAGCTCTCGAATATGTTGGGGGCGTTGGCGATTAGTCGAAGCACATCGAGGGTGTTGAGGCGGGTCAGCAGCTGCCGGATCTGTTCCGGTTGGTCGTCTGCTTTGACCAGGGGCATTCGCGCCATCCGCCGAGGCCCTTTCTCGTCAAGGAATGACTCCTCGAACGATTTGGATGTAACGCCGGCGATTGCGTTTGACTGCAGGTTATTTTCGCTTTCGGGATCGCCGACCAATCACTTGGTCACGATAGCCGAGTTGTAGTTTGGGGCCCACGCCCGCTCGAAGACGGCGATCGGAACCTGCTCGTCGCGGCCGGTACTGATACCGCTGTCGTTGAGATGCACCACCCCGGCCTTGCTGTCAATGCCGGTGACCACCACGAAGTGGTTCGCAGAGTTCCGCTTCCGGGGTCGGTTCCAAATTGTCTCGGCATTGAGGATCGCGATGACCTTGTGGTTTCCCGCCAGCTTGCGCGCCACAACGTCGGTATCGGTCTGAATGTTGTCGGCTCTGATCCAGTAGTGCCACAGCAGTACTGGAAGGTCGGCGATATTGGTGGTGCCCGCGGGCGTCCAGATCGGCCCATGCCCCGTTGTGCTCGGTGTGTTTTCGGCCAAAGTGATCATCTGCTGCTCTGTCGGCTCGCGTCCCGTGATCTGGCCGACCACATCGGCCACTGCCATTTCCCCACAGTCGGAAGCGTGTTGCTCGCGCCAGTAGGGCGCGGCGGCGACGGGATCGCCATACATTCCCAATTCATGATCGGCGTCGGGGACAGGAGCGCCCGGGTTGGCATGCACCCCAGCAGCCAATATCACCGGCGACGCTGCAATGGTGGCGGACAACAAAACGACCCGGCCGACCGTTCGTGCGGCGACCTTTGCCCGCGAGGTGCTCGTCATGGGTGTCCGCTCCGGGGCCGCCGCGACGGCGTGCAGATGTGAAATCAGGTTGGGGCCCTGGACGGAGATTGACAGAAAGTCGGCGAAATTCCGTACCGACACGCGGACAGGTATGCCATGAGATCAAGCTGGTAGCGGTTGGGCCCCAGACTGTTCGGGCACGACGAGCGCCCCGACGACCAGTGCGAACTCGCTGATACGGTGCGCTTTCGTAGGTTCCTTCGCACAACGTGGCGCCCCGAGAAACTCAGCTCACTTTGTCCAGACCGACGGCAGTCAATCACCAACGCGTTGTTGACGCCGCAGGCGCCGCTGTCGCCCAACGTCACGTCCAGACCGGCGAGCACCTTGACGACGTGCTCGCCGCCGTTAGGCCCACAGCGGCGCTCCAGCCGACGTCGCGTGGTGACCCGGCCGGTGCACTCGAGCGGCGACTGCATCTTGTGCGAATCGTCCACTTGCTCAGGACGCTCGCTTCGTCATCGGTATGCTGACTGCGGTGACGCTGCGGACTGCATGTATGAGTTGTGACTGCATCGAGATCGCTTTAATACTCAAGCAATACGATCGTCGATGGCCAGCCGAGCGCCTGACTGGCTGGCGCACGGGACGTCGGCGTAGTCGATTTGGACCAGCCTACAAGCGTGCAGTTACGTCGGATGCGCGTACATCCCTAAGCTCGGGGGCCATGGCTGATTCGCGTCGTTCGCACTGGCCGGAGCGGGCGCCTCGGTGGCCTGCATTGCTACCCACATGCAGCGTGCGGCCCGCATGGTCGGTGAGGTCGTCGGTCGGCGCGGTCTGCCGTCGCTATTGTCGCCGACATGATCGACCCCGGGCGGGTCGGTCGGGATCGATGACGACGTCAGGGCGACCCGTGGCGACGTCGACGTGTGCCTCGACAACGTCCGTGTTGCGGCCCGATCCAAGGTCGAGAACTCCACCCCCCACTTGTGCGCCTTAGTCGCCCTTGCTGACCCAAACCGTCGCCTTCGCGACCGTGTCACTAGACAGAACTGCCGAACGCGGCAGATTTCCTTCTGACGATCTCCAACCTAGTCACCCGTGTCGGCGTCTTGGCCTAAAGTTGCGGCAAGTAATTGCGCTGTGTGTCTGCGGTGCCGCATCGAGGCCGCTCGTGGATCGGCTGAGCGCTTGGGGAGGAACCGGAGGTTAAGCTTTGGCGGCCAGTGCTGACATGGTGGCGGCTGCCCATGTCTCTGAGATAGCTGCCGCAGACGTGCCCGGGGGCCCGAGCATAAGTCAGACGATCTTGCTGCCAAGCCTGGAGGCGCTTTTGTCGCTACTACCGGCAGCCTCCTCCGCCCTGGACTACCGGTCAGCCGTCGTTGATGACAACGTTCTCGGCAAAGAAACCGATAGCGGACGCAAACGCGTGTTTCGTCAGTTGCGTGAATTGTATGCGCTCGATCCATCAAACCTTCTTTTTCGGGCGTTGCGAGACCTTTGGCACTACGGGGTGGAAGGCCGGCCCTTGTTGGCGTTGTTGTGCGCGATTGGACGAGACCGGCTGTTGCGAGCATCGTCGTCGGTCATCCTGGCGTCTGAGGTCGGCTCCGAGGTGCAACGAGGCTCGTTCGAGCGAGCCATCGAGCAATCCTTTCCGGCCATTTACAAGACGAGCATTCGTCAGAAGGTCGGTCGGAACGTTTATTCGTCTTGGGAGCAGTCGGGGCATCTCGTAAAGGAGGCACGGAACAGAAAGATCCGAGCACGAGCTACGTGTACGCCTACCGCCGTTGCTTATGCTCTGATGTTAGGGCATCTGGAGGGACACCGCGGGCAAGCCCTCTTCGCAACGCTGTGGTCCAGGCTCCTCGATCGCCCCACGTCGCAACTCGTCGAGCTGGCCGCAACGGCGTCGCAATTAAGTATGATCGAGTTTCGCCATGCCGGCGGTGTCTTAGAGGTGAGCTTCGGCAGGCTGCTCCGCCCATTCGATGCCGAATTGGGGGCCGTCGATTGAGCTACATCGATGACCTCCTGTCGGCGTACCGCCGAACCGTTTCCCTCCCTTGGCAGCAGAACCTAGCTCCGCCGCAGCGGGTGTGGATGGTCATCTATCCGCCCGAGTACGAACGTCGGCTCCGATTGCATCTTCCGGCGTTCAAGGCGGTCACCACAGAAAGCCAACACAGTTGGAACCTCATCGATATAACGACATCATTCGAACGCTGGATGGGCGCGCATGCCTATCGCGATGCCTACTTTGAGGATCCCGATCTCCTCGAAACCGCGATGCCAGCATTCTTCGACGAACTGGCGACTACAGTCCGCGGGCATTTAACGGCTTACGCCGCGAAAGACGGCGTTGCGGCGCTGCTCGGCGCCGGGGCCCTGTTTGGTCTCGGTGATGTCGTGAAGATTTCGGCGTTGCTTAATGCCGTCAACGACGCAATCGTTGGACGGCTGCTGGTTTTCTTTCCCGGCCAACACGAAGGCAACAACTACAGGCTACTTGACGCCCGAGACGGATGGGACTACATGGCAATCCCGATCACTGCGAATGGAAGTGCTTCATGACAGTCACAAATAAGCAAATCTTCTTACAAGATCCTACCGAGGCCAAGATTCCCAACGACGGAGTCGCGAAGGTGGTCCGCCCCGAAACCGAACAGCAATGGGACGTACTCCGTTGGGAACTAAAGAGCTTCGTGTGCGACGGTCAGTATGCTCGTGGCTTGGAACGCATCTTGGGTAGCTTCCTTAGGAATTTGAGCCAGCCCAAGCAGCCTGCAGTGTGGGTGAGCGGCTTCTACGGTAGCGGAAAATCACACTTGGTCAGAGTGTTCGAATACCTATGGCGCGACGTCGAACTGCCAGGCGGCGAGCGTGCACGCGACCTCGTGACGATATCTGACGACATCCGCGATCACCTGACTGAACTAAGCGCAGTCGGCAAGCGATACGGCGGATTATGGTCCGCTGCAGGCACCTTGGCTGCAGGGAAGAGCAATGCAGCGCGCCTTGCTTTTCTGTCCGTATTGTTTGAAAGCGCTGGTTTACCCGAGGAATATGCGCGGGCGAGGTTCACTCTCTGGGCCAGCGAGAACGGGTACCTCGACTCCGTCCGAGCTGCCGTCGAAGCCGCGGGGCGGACGTACGCCAAGGAGATCCATGACCTGTATGTCTCACCGATAATTGCTCAAGCGCTGCTCGAAGTCGACTCCAGCCTTGGGGATTCGATCAAAGATGTGAGGGATCTTCTCAAGACCCAGTTCCCGCCGACTACCAGAGACATCACCGATGACCAAACGTTCGATGTCATCGACGACGCCCTGCGGCTGCAGTCGGCCACAGCTGACAGACTGCCACTTACGCTTGTCGTACTCGACGAGATGCAACAATATATTGGCGACGACAACGAGAAGGCTCTGACCGTTCAGAATATTGTTGAAGGGTGCTCGGAACGATTCGGAAGCCAGATTCTAGTAGTCGCGACTGGCCAGAGCGCTCTAACGGCGACGCCAACACTGCAGAAGCTAACCGATCGATTCACCGTCCCAATTGCGCTGTCAGACACTGATGTTGAGTCAGTGGTTCGAGAAGTCGTCCTCCGTAAGAAGCCGGAACACATCTCCGAATTGAAATCCACTCTAGAAGATGTCAGTGGGGAGATCGACCAGCAGCTTGGCGGAACACAACTCGCCGCAAAAGCAGCGGACAAGTCCGTTCTCGTCGCGGACTATCCGCTCCTACCCACACGCCGACGATTTTGGGAATTGGCCCTGCGGGCGATCGACCGTGCAGGCAAAGCTGGCGTGCTTCGCACTCAGCTCCGGATCGTGCACGAGGCGGCAGCTGAAGTTGCGAACTCACCGATCGGAAACGTAGTCGGCGCCGACTTCCTATACAAAGAGCAATCTCCCGGCATGCTGCAGTCAGGCGTGCTTTTGAAAGAAGTAGACGAACTCATCGCCGGGATGCGCACAACCGGCAAAGATGGCGAACTCAAAGCCCGCATTTGCTCACTTGTTTTCCTCATCACACAGATCCCGAGTCGCACGGTGAGCGGGGAGACAGGGCTGCGAGCGACGGCTCCACTCCTTACTGATCTGTTGGTGGAAGATCTCACGAACGATCGTGCTCGGCTCCACAAGCGAGTTCCCGAACTTCTCGACGAACTTGTAGCAGAAGGCCGACTTATGTGGACGGGAGAGGAATACCATCTTCAAACGGAAGAGGGTGCTGAGTGGGAGAAAGATTACCGTGGTCGTCTCGCTGCCGTTCGGGATGACGCTGCTCGTGTTAGCCAATTACGTGTCGAGCGCCTGGGTGTAGCCGTTGAGTCGGCGCTCTCTGGGCTCAAGCTAGTCCAAGGTGTTAGCAAGGCGCCTAGGGTGATCCACACCCATTGGGGTCAAGCGGAACCATCCGCAGATGACGGCGACGTGCCAGTCTGGATCCGCGATGAATGGTCCGTGACCGAGTCCGCTGTGCGGACGTCGGCTGCCGAGGCGGGCGATGAGAGTCCTACCATCTTCGTATTGCTCCCTAAACACGACGCAGCTCAGATTAAGGACGTCCTCGCAAGTTACGCCGCGGCCGACGACACATTACGTAGACCCACGCCACAAACCGATGAAGGTCGCGCAGCTCAACAAGCAATGAGGACACGCCTGGCCTCTGATGAGCAACGCCTAACAAGCCTTTTCCAATCGGTGGTAGCGCGTGCCCGTGTCTACCAGGGCGGCGGCGCTGAAGTCACAACGTCATCGTTGCGTGACGGCGTCGAAGTGGCCGCCAATCGCTCGCTGGTAAGGCTCTTTCCGAAGTTCGGCATCGCTGACAACGCCAACTGGGGCAAGGTCGTGACCAAAGCGCGCGACGGCGCTCCCGACGCGCTAGAGGAGGTTGGTTACCACGGCGAACCCGCTGCCAACCCGGTCTGCAAGGAAGTATTGGCGGCGATTACTCCGAGCGGATCCAAGGGTGTTGATCTCCACCGAAGATTCGCTGCTCCTCGTTTCGGATGGCCGCGGGACGCGGTAAACGGCGCTTTACTTACTCTTCTCGGAGCTGGCAATATTCGCGCTGCGTTGGAAGGTAAGGATCTAGCGGGACCGCGAGAAGTTCAGCCAAGTCAAATCACCAAGGTAATTTTCTTTAAGGAGGATGAACCGCCGTCAGTCGCTCAGCGCCTAGCCGTGAAGGGGTTGCTGACGGCCGCTACGATTCCGTATGAGTCGGGGCAGGAAGGCGCACAGATCCCCGCGCTGCTGCAGCACCTCAAAGACCTCGCTGCTCAATGTGGAGGGGAGCCACCGCTTCCACAACGGCCCGCTACAGACCACATCGACGCGTTGTTGGCTTTGTCGGGGAACCAGCGGTTCCGAACAGTTGCAGACGAGCATGAACAGCTCAGTACACGGTTAGCACAGTGGCAGGCTCGAGCTCAGCAGCGCAAGAAGCGGGAAGCCGTCTGGCATGAACTCCAACGTTTAGTTCGGCATGCTGAGGGCCTGGGCCTGGCGGCCGACATTGCGCCTGCGATCAATGCCATCGCAGAAGCGCGGCAGCTCCTCGATGACCCTGATCCCGTCACACCGCTGGTTGCAATGGTCACCAGCGCCCTCCGTGCAGAATTGGAGCGATTAGCAGTCGATCTCGGCGCAGCACGCCAAACTGCCATAGCCGAACTTGAGGCGTGGGACGGTTGGGCGGAGCTGAGTCCTGCTGATCGGGCCTCGATACTTGAGGACTCCGGTTTGAATTTTGTGGATAGTCCGAGGGCGACATCGAACGATGAGTTATTGCGAGTGCTCGATGACACGCCACTCCGATCATGGAACGATCGCATCAGCCTTATACCAGGCCGCAGAGACCAAGCACGTCTTCGCGCGGCAAAACAGCTTGAGCCGGAAAGCATTTCGGTGACGCCGCCGTCAGCAACGATCCGAACGACAGAGGACCTCGAGGCCTACGTTGACGACGTCCGTAATCGGATAAGGCCGCACCTCGATGCAAACAAGACAGTCATTATCTGAGGCGCGTCTGATGGGTGTGTTGTCGTCGGGGCTGCGTAGGCAGTTGGAATCTGGGGTATTGGCGGCGCGTCGGACTGCTGAGGGTGCTACACGGGCTGCAGTCGAGGGTTTGGGGGTGTTTGCGGATCGGCGTCCGGAATATCTCGATGCTGAGCGAGCGGTGTTGCGTAATGGCTTGCGGGCCAAGTGGCGTCAGCTTGGTGGTGATCGTGATCTGCTAATCGCCGAGTGTGCGTACGAGCAGTGGCATCGACTGTTGTTTGCGCGGTTCTTGGCTGAGAATGGGTTGTTGCTGCATCCGCAGTTCAGGGCGCCGGTGTCGTTGATGGAGTGCGAGGAGTTGGCGGTCGAGCTCGGCGAGCCGGATGGTTGGTCGGTGGCGGCTCGGTTCGCCTCGGAAATCTTGCCCGGTATTTTTCGTCTCGATGATCCGGGTGTGCGGCTTCGACTAGCCCCGGAGGGACGCCATGCATTGGAGCAGATCCTGGCTGGTCTGCCTGCGGAGATATTTGTTGCTGATGATGCGTTGGGCTGGGTGTATCAGTTCTGGCAGAAGGAAAAAAAGGGTGAGGTAAACGCTTCGGAGCGCAAGATCGGCGGTGCTGATCTAGGACCGGTCACTCAGTTGTTCACCGAGAACTACATGGTTCGGTTCCTGCTAGAGAATTCGCTGGGTGCTTGGTGGGCGGCTCGCCATCCGGAGAGCCCGCTGGTACAGACCTTTGACTACTTGCGTTTCGACGATGCTGGTTTTCCGGCGGCGGGTTCTTTTGAGGGGTGGCCCGCGCGGGTGGCCGAGGTGACGGTGATGGATCCATGTTGCGGGTCTGGCCATTTCTTGATCGAGGCGTTTCCGATGTTGTGGCAGATGCGCGTCGAGGAAGAGGGATTAGGGCCGGTCCAGTCTCAGGATGCGGTGCTGCGCGACAACCTATTTGGTCTCGAATTGGATCCACGGTGTGTTCAGATCGCGATGTTCGCCGTGGCGCTACAGGCATGGAAAGCCGGCGGCGGGTGGCGTCCACTACCGGTTCCGAATATCGCGTGCTCGGGGATTCCGGTGAAGGCACCGGTTGAGGAGTGGACCAAGCTTGCCCACGGTGACGAGGGTCTGCAGAACGCTCTTGTCCGGTTGCATATTTTGTTCCGCGATGCGGACAGCCTCGGCAGTCTCATCGATCCCAAACGTGCCACGGAGATCAGCGACTCCAGCGGGCTGCAGCGCTCGTTTACCGATGTCAACTGGGACGACATCGCACCACTACTAGAGAAGGCCGCTCAAGCCGAGACTGCGGATCCCGCTACCGCCGTCCTTGGCGCAAATGCCGCCAGTATCGCTAAAGCCGCCGATTACCTCTCTCGCAGCTACACGCTGCTCATTACAAATGTTCCGTATCTGCATAGTCAATTTCAGGGCCAGCAGCTTAAGTCGCACTGCGAGACATACTTTCCAAAGTCAAGAGCCGATATCGCAACTGTCTTTCTCGAGAAGATCAATCGCTGGATTCAAAAGGGGGGAACGTCGGCTGTCGTCACTCCTCAAAATTGGACTTTTTTGTCGAGCTACCGACGTTTTCGAGAGGATCTGCTTGACAACGTATCGATCGCTGCTCTGGTCGGGCTTGGCGCCGGCGCGTTTCGCATGATTTCGGGCGAAGTTGTCCAACCAGTTCTAACTATAATGCATGGAGTCAAACCAACAGCAGCGACCGCAGCCTTCGCTCTCGAGGTCCGCAACGAAGATTTCGAGGCGAAAATTCGAGGGCTTAAGTCGGCGCCGATTCCTACTGTAACGCAGCAAGAACAGCGTAACAATCCTGATTCCGTTCTAACATTCGAGCCAGAAGCGGGTGGTGCTCTGCTTAGCACTATGGCCGATGGCCTTGTCGGCATACAGACCGGCGACAATCCGCAATTCGTGCGGTATTTTTGGGAATTGCCCTCCGTAAGCCATGGTTGGGAGTATCTTCAAGGCACTCCGAGCAGCCAGGTGCCTTACGACGGTCGAAGCCAGATCATTTACTGGCAGGATGGTCGCGGTGAACTAATGTCGTTCGTATCTGAGCAGCTGGGTGAAGGTCGAGAATCCGCTTGGATCCGAGGGAAAGCGGCGTGGGGCAGGCATGGAGTTGTGATGTCGCGCGCAGGTGACTTGCCTTGCGCGATCTATACCGGCGAACTGTTCCTGGACTCGGCGGCGGTAATATTGCCCGCGGATCCTTCGCTGCTGCCTGCAATTTTCGCCTACTGCGCCTCGCCTGACTATTCGTCGGCAGTTCGCCGAATAAACAAGAAGCTTATCGTTACGAATAAGACCCTTGCCAAGGTTCCTTTCGATGCTAATCATTGGCGTCAGGTCGCTGAAGAGCGTTTTCCGGATGGGTTGCCGGAGGCGTGGTCTGATGATCCGACTCAGTGGTTGTTTGAGGGTCGGCCTGAGGTTTCGAAAGCCTCGTTGCAGGCGGCGGTTGCGCGGTTGGTCGGATATCGGTGGCCGCAACAGGCTGAGGTTGATGACTTAGATCGGTTCAGCGATTCGGATGGGGTTGTGTGTTTGTCGTCGGTTGCTGGGGAGCCGCCGGCGGCAGATCGTCTGCAAAGGTTGCTGGCTGCTGCGTACGGAGATCGTTGGTCGCCGTCGATGGTCGGGGAGCTGCTAGAGCAAGCCGGTAGTAAGAAGAAGAGTGTTGCTGATTGGTTGCGGGATGACTTCTTCAAACAGCACTGTGCGTTGTTCGAGAACCGTCCTTTTATCTGGCACATCTGGGATGGACAACGCGATGGATTTTCGGCGCTTGTGAACTATCACAGGTTGAACCGCAAAGCACTTGAGAAGTTGATCTACACCTATCTCGGTACCGACTGGATCGAGCGGCAAAGGGCCGATATTCGCGACGAAGCCCCCGAGGCTGAAGGTCGTCTGGCCGCAGCGATGGACCTGCAACGGCGACTAGAGCTGATTCTGGAGGGCGAGTCACCTTACGACATCTACGTCAGATGGAAGAGGGCATACCAGCAGCCAATCGGTTGGAATCCCGATCTTAACGACGGAGTGCGTATGAACATCCGTCCGTTCGTCGAAGCCGGAGTGTTGCGATCCCAGCCAAACATCCACTGGCGCAAAGACCGCGGCACGAACCCCGACGGCACCGAACGGCTCAACGATATCCACCTCACCCTCGCCGACAAGCAACGAGCACAACAGTCCCAGGGCAGCACATGAGCCAGACTGTCCTTGATGCGCTGGTTACCTACATACAAGGCGCCGCTGATTACAACCAAAACGCGCAGGTAGCGCCCGTGGCTGTGCTGTGGCCGGATGAGGCAAGGTCCTGGGAAGCAGTCGTGGACAGACTCGGTGAGAGAATCCCCCTCATCTCGCTTGGTGAGTTTGATGTCGAGCATCGGCGAGGCCCAGCTTATTGGCTTCGCTGCGTCGTTGCCGGCACCTGCCCGCTCTCGCTTCCGGAAGGCGTGCCGGTCCTGTATCTGCCTGGTGTTGGGCGCAATTCGCTTAGGGCGGTTGACTCATGTCCACCACCACTAGCGCCAATCGCCGAGCTTCAGTACCGAAGCCAATGGTTCTCGCATCCAAACTCACGCGACTGGACTCCTCGGGCTCTGCTTACGCACGAAACGCGTGGACTCGGCCTGGCAATCGCTGAGGACGCCGGAACCTTATCGGCGTTGCGTCTTGCTTTGCAGCTCCTGATCGACGAGCCAATGGACAGGATCAAGAGTCACATGCTTGACGCCGATTTTTTCAACGAACTTGTCAATCCAGATCCTGTGCGAAGCATTCTTGACTGGCTCGATGACTCGACCGTATTTCGCAATCGCTTCGACGAAGCCCGGTTCGCGGCGTTCGTGCAACAGAGCAAGACAGACCTAGGATTTGATCCAACGTCTGATGGCGAAATCGTCGCCGCAAGGAAGCTGGCCGCGCGCGGCGGTGCTTGGTCGAAGGTGTGGAAACGCTTCGCAGAGACACCCGAGCGATATCCAGGGATACCTGGCCAATTGCGTAACGCTCGGCCCGACGAGTTGTTCGTAGATAATCGTGACGCTTGGCCGCAAGACAACGAATCCGAGGAAGCCGAGCTGCGGAGGGCGCTCAGTAGCTTCACGAATCTGACAGCCTACGAGGCTCGCAGCCGGGTGACCGAGTTGGAAGCAGAGCACGCATGGCGCCGAACAACGGTCTGGGCGGCCCTTGATGAGGCGCCGTTAGCTTTCGCGCTCGAACACCTTGTGGCGCTTGGCGATATCACTTCCAATGGCGAAGCCGCGAAGGACCTCAATGGCCTGCGGGATGACTATGAAAATCACGGATGGCGTGCGGATGAGGCAGCGCTTCGGACCCTAGCGGCGACTACGACCGATGAGGACCGAACTGCGACCGGCAACGCAGTCCGTACGATATACCTGCCATGGCTTGACCAAGGCGCCAAAGCTCTTCAGCAGGTAATCGGCCCGCTCGCCAATGCCGGAACATATGTGCCAGAGGAGACGAAGGCTCCGGAGCCAGGTGTTGTGACCGTCTTTGTAGATGGCCTACGCCTCGACATCGCTAGGCGCGTGCAAGACCGCCTGACAAACTTCGGATTGGACGTCGAGTTTCGGACGAATCTCGCTGCGTTGCCAACGGTAACGCAGACGGCGAAGCCAGCCCTTGTGCCGTGGGCCAACAGTGCGCTGGGGCCAGGTCCCGATCTCTTCGCCGCGGACGCATCGACCGGAACAAAGGCAACGATTCAAGTGCTTCGAGCGCACATGCAAGCGGCCGGTGTCCAGGTTCTCGGTCCCGTTGATAAGGGGCAGCCTGCGGGGGTTGCTTGGACCGAAGCAGGTGAGCTCGATCATCGGGGACATGACGTTGGAGGCCGGCTCGTCGACTACATCGATGAGGACGTACAACGAATAGCCAACCGGATTCGAGAGCTACTCGACGTAGGTTGGCAGCGAGTGGAGGTCGTGACCGATCACGGCTGGATACTCCTGCCAGGCGGCATGGAAAAGGTGGAGTTACCCAAGGCAGTGACCGAGGTGAAAAAAGGCCGGTGTGCGCGGCTTAAGGAGGGCGCGGTTGCCGACTCGCCCATCGTTCCTTGGTACTGGGATTCCGACGTTCGCATTGCGCTGGCTCCAGGTGTGTCGTGCTTCGAAGCGGGCAAGGAGTATGAGCATGGTGGCGTCAGTCCACAAGAGTGTTTCGTCCCCAGAATCTCAGTAATGTCGGGCAGCGCCGTGACGACTACCGCGCACGGACCTGAGATCACAACCTTCAGATGGCTCGGCTTGCTGTGTCGGATCGAGGTTGACGGCTTCGCCCATGGCGTGATTGCCGACATTCGCGCTTTGCCTGGGGCTGCCAACACAAGCATCGCCGAAACCGTCAAGGAAACTCAAGGCCCGGGCAAGGTGTCCCTAGTGGTGCCCGACGATAAGCATGAAGGAGAGCGGGCGTTCATTGTGCTTGCCGGGGCAGACGGTCAAGTCCTCGCTCAGCGCGAAGTGATAGTAGGAACAAATCGATGACGGCTTTGGACGAGCTCGACCAGCTAGCTGCCGAGGTGTTCGAGGGTTACCTCGTGCGTAAAGATCTCGCGCAGCAATTCCGGGGACAGTATCCAGTCCCGACCTATGTCGGCGAGTTCTTACTCGGCAGGTACTGCGCGACAACTGATTCCGACGAGATTGCTGAAGGTTTGGCGATCGTCGAGCGATCGATGAAGGAGCGTACAGTTCGGGCGGGCGAGGAAGAGCTTTTCAAGTCGCGAGCGCGCGAAATGGGTCACGTTAAGATCATCGACCTACTCCGGGCCCGTTTGGACGCTAAGTCCGACGCTTACAAGGCAGAGCTGCCGAGCCTGCAGCTCAACGATATTCACATCGCCGACGCGCTAGTGAACGAGCACGACCGCATGCTCACTGGTGGGTTCTACGCTGAGGTGTCGCTGGAGTACATTCCGGCACTTGGTAGGGAGTCCGGCGGTCAGCCATTCCGAGTCGAATCGGTGCGTCCTATTCAGATGTCCACCCGAGACGCCCTCCGCACATTCATCGACGGGCGGAAGCACTTCACGATCGACCAGTGGTGCGACTTGTTATTGCGCAGTGTCGGTTTCGAGCCCAGTCGGTTTTCAACCCGAGAACGGGATGTCCTTATCGCTCGCATGGTCCCGTTCGTGGTGCCCAACTACAACGCGGTGGAGTTGGGACCCCGTGGAACGGGAAAATCACACCTTTACCAACAGATCTCGCCGTATGCGCACCTAGTGTCTGGTGGTAAGGCAACGATTGCCAACATGTTCGTTAACAACGCGACTGGACGGCGTGGGCTCGTTGCGCAATACGACGTCATCTGCTTCGACGAGGTCTCTGGAGTGTCATTCGATACGAAGGAGGGAGTAAACATCCTCAAGGGCTACATGGAGTCCGGGGAGTTCAGCCGTGGCAAAGAGAGCATCCGTGCTGACGGCGGTGTCGTCATGGTGGGCAACTTCGATGTGGATGTCCTTGAAGAGCTTCGGCGCGGTCATCTCTTCGGCCCCATGCCCAAAGAGATGCGTAACGACACCGCGTTCCACGACCGGATTCATGCGTATCTACCAGGTTGGGACGTACCGAAGCTCGATCCTTCTTACTTCACAAATCATTTCGGTTTTGTCAGCGACTTTTTGGCTGAATGTTGGAGTCAACTCCGTCGAACGTCACGCCTCGAGGCGACGCAAGGTCGTCTCGATTGGGGAGACCAATTGAGTGGACGAGACCGAAAGGCTGTAAACAACACGGTCAACGGACTACTCAAGCTGCTGTGGCCGGACCCCGATACCGAGGTGCCCGACGACGCGTTGGGGTGGGCTGCGGAGCTCGCACTTGAGATGCGCCGACGGGTTAAGGAGCAGCAAGCCTTCATCGGTGCTGCCGAGTTCGGAAAGCTTGACCTGAGTTACCGGGTCGGCGGCGGACCCGAGACGGTGGTCTACTGCGACGAGTCGGTCAAACATCGACAGCGTCTGGAAAGCGAAGCGGCATCCGCGCCGGCCGAACCGTCGGAACGCGAGGCGCTTCCGGCACCTGATGAGAAAGAGGTTTCTGCGCGCGTTGCCGCTCGCGACTACGACGTTGGTGACCACATAGGCGGACGCTTCGAGGTAGAGGAGTTGCTTGGGAGTGGCGGCTTTTCGACAGTCTATCGGGTCCTGGACACCGTCGAGGGCGAGGAGCGAGCGCTCAAACTATTCGAGACGGCGGCCGGGTATGACGCTGTCCGCAGAGAGATCAGCGCTCTACGAAAGGTGCAACACCCCAATGTTGTGAAAGTTATCTGGGCCGACAGCACTGAACAGGGCGAGTGGTATCTCGTGATGGAGTACATCGACGGCGAGCTGCTCGCAGACTACGCAACTGGCAAGAAGCAGATGCGTGATCGTGAAGCGATCGACGTCGCGCTTGATGTACTAAATGCGCTTATCGCAATCCACCCAGACAGTGCGCGCCTCGATGAACTTGATCGCAAGAAGCGTGAAAGTGATTTGACATCAGACGAATACGACGAACTGATGGCCCTTAGCGAGAACGCTTTGGTACACCGAGACATCAAACCGCAAAACATCATACTGACGCGTTCGGGTGCGAAACTGCTTGACTTCAATATTGCCTCGCGGGTCGGCGACCCCGTCTACACTGTGTCAGGAACTCCGCCATACCAGCCTCCCGATGCGGACCTCACGCGATGGGACGTAACTACGGACCTATTCGCTGTAGGAGTAACTCTCTACGAGTTGCTCTGTGATGGCCAACATCCTTACCCAGGTGCGCGACCGATGGGCGGAGTCGAGCCCACGGATCCGAGGCAGTACCGAAAGGATCTTCCAGAGGCGATTGCCAAGTTCCTACTGCGGGCATGCGGGGCGGAGCGAAAGCAACGCTTCCAAACAGCAGCCGAGATGAAGTCGGCGCTCGAAGCTGTCAGAGCAGTGCTGTAACGATTGCGTGGCGATTCGACTTGGGCACCAGTGCGGCAGTCCCTCGAACTTGAGCGTGGCGGCCACTTTACAAATTTCTTCTGACGACCAGACTTTGCGGGCTAGCCCCCGCTAAGGTCAGGGTCGGCTGCATGGGCCCCTGATGAGTCGTGAGTTTTGGCGAGCCCGTCGAGCAAGCTTATCGCTCTAGGTTCGCCCGCTGCTGCGGCTCTCTGGAGCCAGGCCCATGCTTTGGGAATATCCTGTGGATCTGAACGGAGCAGGGCTTCCGCCATGCCAGTCATAGCACTCGGTTGCCCTGCGGCCGCGGCCTTCTCCATCCATGCTCGTGCTGTGGCGGTGTCAGGCGGGTTTGACTGCGCAAAGAGGTCGCTGAGATTGGCCATAGCGTCGGCGTTACCAGCGGCTGCCGCCGTCTCCCATAGCCTGCGCGCAGCCACGACGTCAGGTGGATTCATTCTTGCGAGCACGTTACCGAGGTTGTTCATGGCACTGATGTCACCGGAAGTCGCGGCTCTTTCAAGCCATCCGCGTGCCTCAGCCAGTTCAGGTGGATCTGATGTCGCGAGCAGCACGCCCAGTTCGGCCATTGCGCCCGTGTGCCCGGCACCGGCGGCGATCTCCAAGCAGAGACGTGCTGCTCTAGGATCTCGACTTTCCAACGCGGCCCCGATTTCGCAGAGCATCGCAGCGCCTCCACCTGCGGCAGCCATCTGCCACCAATCATGCGCTGCCGCGAGACGAGGAGGGTCTGACTCCGCAAGTAGCGCGCCTAAGTTCGCCATTGCCTCCGCATGACCCTCGCCTGCTGCTTTTCGCAACCACTGGTGTGCAGCCGACAGGTCGGGGGGATTCCAGTGTGTCAGCAATGCACCGAGGCTGGCCATCGAGCCGACGTCGCCGGCTGCCGCGGCCTTTTCCCACCAGCCGCGAGCCGCTGGGAAATCCGGCGGATCCCACCGGGTGGCGAGCAGGACACCGAGGCGGTACATGGCGCCGACATCACCGGACGCGGCGGCTTTCTCATACCAGCCGCGAGCCGCTGGCAGATCGGGCGGGTCTCGCCGGTCGGCGAGCAGGATCCCCAGGTTGGTCATGGCGTCAGTGCGTCCGGTGGCAGCGGCTTTCTCGTACCAGATGCTCGCAGTCCGGAAGTCCGGGGGATCCCACCTTTTCACAAGCAGGACACCAAGGTTGAGCATTGCGTCGGTGTCGCCGGCGGCCGCAGCTTTCTCGTACCACTTGCGGGCGGCGGACAGATCCGGCGGATTCCACTGCGAGGCAAGCAGAATACCGAGTTTTGTCATGGCGTCGGTATCGCCAGCCATGGCGGCTTTCTCCCACCACGTACGGGCGGCCGGCAGATCCGGCGGGCTCCACCAGGTGGCAAGCAGGGTGCCGAGGCCATTCATGGCGTCGGTGCGTCCAGCGGTGGAGGCTTTCTCCAACCATGCACGTGCCCCAGGCAGATCGGGTGGGTCCAACTGTGTGAGGAGGGCACCTAGCTGGGCCATGGCTTCAGCGTCGCCGGCTGTCGCAGCTTTCTCCCACCAGATCCGTGCAGTGGACAGATCCGGCGGGTTGCACTGCGTGAGTATGGCACCGAGTTGAGTCATTGCATCGGTGTCGCCGGCGGCGGCGGCTTTCTCGTACCCGCTACGGGCCGCCTGCATATCCACTGGACTCCAATCCCTGATGTTTTCATCAACCATGATGGAAACCCTGTCATGTGAGCGGGCTCTACGAGCCGGTTTTAGGTTGGAGGGTCAAATTTAGAGGCCTGGTGGACGACGGTCGTTCGCGTGATCTTCGAGATCGAGGGGTCGGCGCAGCATATGCTGAGAACAGCGAGGCCGAGCTAGCGGCGGGGTTCGGCCCATCCGTCGTGTTTCTCGGCGAGCACGGTGCCGAGTAGGCTGCGACGTCAGGTGCACTCACACGCCCGTGGACCAGGGCTGACCCTGAAGATTCATTGGCCACAGTTAAAGTGGGTGCGTATCCTTACCTTGGATTTGTATCGTCGATGGTAACCGGCACCGCCCTAGCCGACCACGACTGGCCAGCGGCGAAACAAAATCAAAACGTCATAGCCCGCAAGGGCCCGCAATACAGTGCCGTAGGTCGCTGGCGGACTGAATCACCCCGGGTGCCGTACCCATTCAACGAAGGCGTTGAGGGTAGAGACCAACCGCATCTCATCCACCGACCGCGCGCGGGTGTTCAGCAACTCATCTGTGCACACCAGGTACGCCAGGCACCGCGCCCGGCTGATCGCCACGTTAAGCCTATTGCGCGAGAACAGGAAGTCCGCGCCGCGGACCATGTCGGCGCCCGTCGACGTAGCCATGCTGAAGAAGACGACAGCGGCCTCGCCGCCCTGGAACTTGTCGACAGTTCCGACCGGCACATTGGCAGTGCGCGGATCACTGTCGAGGCGTTGCCTGATTGTCCGGACCTGATCGTTATAGGGCGCGACGACCATGAAATCACTGACAGTCAGAGGCGTTTCGTCACCGTCAAAGTTGACCCAGGGCGTACCGATTAGTCGGCTTATTTCCTCGGCAATCATCTGCGCCTCTTCGGTCGAAGAAGTGGTGTTGCCTTGGTGATCGGCGCGCAACCACCGCAGTCCCGTGCCAGCGACGGTACTCTGCCTTTCGCAGTTCTTGTGATAGCCCAGTCGTCCCTCGTAGATCTCGGCGGAAATGAATCGGCATATGTCTGGGTGCATGCGGCGGGTCTCGGTGAGGAAAACTCCGCGATCGTTGGGCAACGTCACATCCTCGCCGAGCACGTGTTCGAGCACGCTGCGACCGCCCCCACCCGGGTGTAGCGCTTGCATCACATGCGGCAATTGCAGCGGATCACCAAGCAAGATCAGATTGCGGGCCGAGGTCGACGCCGCCAACGCATCGGCGAGGGCAAGTTGGCCGGCTTCGTCGATCAGCAATACGTCGACCGGCGCATCCACCATCTTGTCGCTCGAAAATAACCAGGTGGTACCGCCCACGAGGTTGTAGTCGCTGCGGGCGCAGCCCGAGTTGTCAGCGGCATTCTTGATGCCGTCCAGCTTTTGCGTCGAACCAACCGGGGGTTTGCGCACAGCGCGAAGGATTCCGCGGTCACCCTTCCGCTCGAAGACTTCCACGATCTTGCGAAGCAGGTTCTCGATGGCCCGATGACTGAACGCCGTAACCCCGACCCGTTGGCCAGCAGCCACCAACGCGTGGACCATGTGGGCGGCACTGTACGTTTTCCCGGTACCCGGCGGTCCCTGGACGGCAACATAACTGTCGTCCAACTCCGTTGCCCACTTGACCATTTCATGGAGATCGTCGGCGAAGGTCCCTGCGGGCGGACCGCCGCCGTCGCGGAACTGAGGCACTTTCCGCCTTAGCAGCGCGTCGGTTACTCGGTTGGCTGGCTTGCCCTCAAGTAGCTGTGAGGCAAAGTTCGACAAGGCTTTTCGTTTGTCGTCGGTTCGCACCCACGTATGCACCACAACTGTTGAAGGTAGATGACCTACCTCTTGGTGCTGCTGGTTCCACATCAAGTCCAACTCGAACCCCTCACGATCCAGCCGGTCGATTTTTGCCGCGGTCCACTGGCCATCGGGCAGAAGGTACAGGACCATCTCGTCGCCGTGCGGGAAACCGTCAAGCGATTGCGGCGGGAAGGTGAAACGCATCGCCGGCACGTCTAGCTCTTGGCCCTTCTTGCCGAACCGTGGATGCAGTCCGATGGGCTCGAGGGCAGTGATCGCGTCTCGGTCATCGAACAGCTCCGAGCTGTCCTGTTGGCACTGAGCCAATTTCGGTGCAATGTAGGCCGACCATTCGCGGGTCCAGTAGCCGAGTAGGTCACCGAGAAGGTGTTCGGGTGTTCCATCGTCGAAAGAGTGGAATGCGGCAATCTGTGCGTCGATGTCCAGGAGCACCTGGCTAATCTCGAATTGGGCTTGCCGCCACGGCAGCTCGGACGGTCGGTGCTCAACCAGCCAGTCACGGAAGGCCATGGTGGCGCGCACGTCGTCTTCGTTGTAGGCAGCGATGGCGTTCAGCTCGGCGCCTTCACCGTCGGCCATGAACTTCTCATACTGCACCACGGCGCCGGCACCCTTGTCGATCTCATGACTGCGCTCGAAGTCGGTCAGTCGCTCGACACACTTGAGGCTGTACGACTCGGTGCCTACCTGTATGGAATTACGCGCCACGCTGAGCAGATCGACGAACAAGCCGGTCTGCACGAGGCGGCCAACTTCCGCCTCCGCGACACCATGGGCTGCGGCCAATGCTTCCAGCGCAGAACGCTCTGTGTGGTTGTAGTGGTAGACGTGCATCGCCGGATACTGCTTCCGTCGCGCCGCGAGGTAACTGATCAGACTGGTCACCGCCTGCGCTTCCTGCTCGGGGTTATGCGCCCACCACGACTTGTATTGCCATTCGCCGTTTCCGTCGCGTTCGATGAGTCCGAACAGGAAGAACAATCCCCTATCGGCCCGCCAAAACGGATGGCCCTCAAAGTCCAGGAAGATATCGCCCACGTCGGGCTCGGGCAGTAATTCGAACCCACGTCCTCGTTGCGGATCATCACCGGACTCGATCACCGAGAAGTGCGGCCGCACATCACCGCTTAAGCGCGCTGCTACCTGCAATTCCGCCTGAGTCACCAGCCACTTCAATCTTTCCGCCCGGATGCCCACAAACTCGCCGTGCAGTGCGCCGAGTTGTGCCAGCGTAGTCACGCCACCATCGCCCAACACTTCTCGTTCAGCGCCACGGATGCCGGGGATGTAGATCAGCGAGTCTTCCTCGCGCCATTGCGCTTCACACGCCGCGAAGAATTCGCAGAAGGCGCAGTGCGGGCAGGGCTCAGGCACGGTCGATCCATTCGGGCCGGCGTCAACCGCCGCAGAGAGCTGTTTGCGAAGCCGTCGCCAGTAGGGACGGAACTCGTTGACTCGCAATGTCTCCCGGCGGCCCGATCCCAGCAGGATGTGCACCCGTTGCGGATCCACACCGGTGAGCTCACCGATGGCATCGGCATAGAAGCACAGCTGTAGGACGTGGCCCGGCTTGGCGTCGACCCGTGTCAGCTTCGCGTCCACCGGCTCGTACGTGACGTCCCCCGTTTCGTTATCGACCACTCGTTCGATGAAGTCGGCGATACCCCGAATCCCATCGTGTATGAATGGCATCTGGTAGACGACGTCCCAGCCATCAGCGAGCGGGTTCCCAACGCGCGCTACCCAGTCGGCAAAGGTTTCCTTCTCGGCCCCCCTCCGAGGTGGAACATCGAATACCGACTTTCGTTGAGTCCTATACTCGGCGAGGCACGCCTGTTCGTGTACTTCCCCTTTGCGCACCAACAGCCGAGTGAAGGAACCGAACGCCTGCTCTGGCTCAGCGAGTTCCCCGTCGTCGACCTTGTTGCGCAACGTCAGGTAGTGCGGGCAGTCAAGCCATGCGGTGATCTTCGAGGGCGTGATGAGCCGTTGCTGGGTCAAGAATCCGCCTCCTTGTCGGTCGCCCATTGGCCTGACAACACGTGGCTTTCTCGCCAAGTGGGCCACGCAGCTCATGGACAAAAACAGTCCGCCCAAGCACATCGGGACGCCTCGTTGCCGTGGGCCACGCTAGCGTCTTTGCGCTATGTCTTGGCGGCATTTGGCGATGATCCATATAGGTGCCGGCCGTCCATTCAACCGACCGCGCCGTGCAACAGAGCCCAGACGTCACGACGTACTGCTGCGCGGCGGGTCGAGCCGCCTCAGCGCTTCGCGAAATTCAGCATTCGGGCTGGAGCCTGGCAGCACAGCTAACACGTCGCGCAACGCCTGGTCGATGCCGACGCCCTTCTTGCGGGCGCCGTACAGCGCACCGACGGTGGGCGTGCGGCTGTATGCCTGGACGCAATGCGCGAACACAGTGCGGCCCTTGGCTCGCAATTGTTCTATGGCCCGCACGGTGTCGAGCAGCACGAAATCGACATGGTCGTTCTCGCCCTCTTGGTCGATGAGTCGGACATCGAGCTGTGTGACGCCGGCCGGCAAGTACTCATCCTTGACCCGACATAGCGACACGACCGCGTCCACTCCTTTCGGCAACTCGTGCAGAGCCGCGACACCGCCGATCCATACCTGGTCGTCGTAGGGGTGCTGGACAGGCTTGCGGGCTTCGGGAAAACCACTGTAGGTGTAGTCGAAGGTGTCGGCCCGGCCTTTGTCGATGATCTTGTCGGCCAGTTTGATCAGTCCCCGCGTCGTGAGGCCAGGCCAGCCCTGCAACATCGACCGCCACCGCGAGGGCACCGCGGAGGCGCCGTAGGCAGCGCCGAGTAGGGCGCCCGCAATGGCCGCGACGGTGTCAGTGTCGTGGCCGCCGCGCACCGCTGCCTCTAACGCCAGTCGCAGGTGATCGGCCCGGAAGACCTCCGAAGCCGGATCCTCCTCCGGCACAGGTGTATTCACGATCGCCGACCACGCGGCCTGCAGTGCGGCGACTACCCAGCCGTTCTTAGTGGAGAAAGCCGATGGCTGCGACGCCTCGGCCTCGTCGAAGCGCGACGCCCACAGCTCACGGCGCCCGGCATCGATGCGGCCCAGCCCGATCCGCGCGTCGAGCTCGCCGGTCCAGATGGCATGGCGGATCGCGGCGCACCACAGCACACAGGCATCACCGGCGTCGGGGTCATAGTGCGTCAGTTCACTGACCGCACGCGCGGCTTCCACCAGTGCCGCCTCATCGTCTAGGTAGGCGAGCGCGACCGGGGCAGTGCGCATCAGCGAGCCATTCCCGGCGGTGTGGCCGGTGCGCTCGTGCAGCGCAGCCGACTCTTCACGGGCACTGCGAGCCGAGATTCCACGCCGGGCTGCGGCAGACAGAACCGAACGAGTCTGGTTGCCAACATCTTGGGCGGTTCTCGCCCACCAACCCCAGCGCTCCACGATGTAGTCTTGCGTCTTCTCGTCACGCAGGTCCGCCCCGGTAGCCGCGATCTCGGCGATCGCGATGGCCATCGAGGTGTCGTCGGTCCATTCGCCGGGCTTGAACGGTCCGAGTCCGCCACCGATCATGTCGACCGAGACGTCGGAAGCGAGCGGCGGTCCAAATTCGTAGCCGGTGCCCAGAGCATCGCCGGCGGCGGAGGCGAGCAGCGCACCGCACGCCCGATCACGTTGTGCAGCAGTAAAAGTCATAGCATGTCTCCTTCGTTGCGCAGGGGCGCAGGTTCAGCTGCGCGTAAGAATGAAGTGGGTGCAGCGATGTAGCGGCGAAGATTCCCCCGACCAGGCGGATGGTCGGCTTCTGAGTCCGTCATGGCTCAAGCAGATCCGCCGACTAGACAAATCCTTGATCGACCAAGACCGAACCTTCGGGGGTGACCAGATGTGCTTGGCCGGAGCCTTCGACGAAACCGCACCAGCTCTTCACCTCCAGCCCTCCGCGTTGCAGTTCGACGTGGAACACGTACTTGCCTGGCAGCGGCACACACACCCGCTGACCGGGCAGCTCGTGGAGCACCTCGACGGGCGGGTAGCGCAACGCAGCGCGCAGGTCGCCGTCAAAAACACGCCCGCGGATGCGCCCATCGATCAACTCGGCGAGTCGCGTGTCCAGCGCCCGAATCTGCTCGCTTGTCAACGGTGAGCGCGGCGGGCGCAGCAGTTCCAGAAGTACGGGGACCGGGTTGCGTTCGATGGCGACATCGAACGGGGTGCGCCCCCTTGAATCCCGCAGCGACCGCAACGACCCCCGGTCCAGCAACTCAGTGACGACTTCTGGGGACGCACCGTGCCAGGCGGCTTGATGCAAGGCGGTGAACCATGCCGTACCGCCCGGTCGCCACTGGTTAATGACGAGCCAGTTCCACTCGCGGTCCAGCACATGCATCACCTCATGCCAGTTGCCGGCTTTTGCCGCATCGGCGAGCCGGTGACCGGTGCTGACAAAGTCATCGGCCATGACTGAGGTGTCCAGCACGCCCTGCCACGGCCGGGCACCACGAATGATCTCGCTGTAAGTCGTCATGAGACCTCCTTGTTTCGAGCCTCCCCGCGGGAGGCGCTCTTGCCGGCACCGATTGGTGTCGGCCGCTTCGTCATCCGAGCCACCCACGAGCGTGGGGTTGGCGCGCCGTCTAGTCGGAGCTTGGCGACGGCATCTCATGAAGCAATGTGAGTGTAGGGCGACGCACCGACAACTGACGTCGCACAGTTCCGGCGCTCGTACCTGCAATCGCTCCCGCATTCTTCCGGTCGGGTTTGCTGCACTGTCGCAGTATGCGCTGCGATGCAACAGTAACATGCCGCCGCTTCATCCTGCAACTATGCAGTGTAGGCTGCAGCTATGCAGCAACGAGATCGGCGGTCGCCCTCGTCCGACGACCAAGTCAGTAGCGCTTTCGCTGAGCGGGCTAAGGCAGCCCGGTTGGCCACAGGGCTGACCCAGCAGCAGCTGTCTGACCGCCTGAAGGAAGCCGGTGTCTCGCTCGACACGTCGGCGATTACGAGAATCGAGGCTGGACAACGAGAGCCCCGGCTCAGCGAAGCCCTCGCCATCGCGAAAGTGCTGGACTTCGGACTTAACGATCTTGCCCCTGAAGCAGATCTCGACTCCTACATGAGCGCCGTCGAGCGGTCGATGAACGACAGCCGCGCCGCGCTGGTCACGTTGCTGCGGTCGGTGGATCCGGTCGTCGACCTCGTACGACGAAACCCCAGCTGCCTCGGCGGCAGCCACCTTGAGGACCGCTTCAGTCAACTAATCGAGCGGTTTCATCAGCGAATGTCGGATGAACACTTCGCCCTCGGGGACCAGCCCACGATGAACGTCGCTATTGCGACGAACCGGGCCGATGAGAAGCTGAAACGTCAACTGCTGCGGGCCGTTAGCGAAGGAATTCTGGTCAAACGCGACGAGATCCAACCCGCGTACGACAGATGGTTCAAAGAGCATGTCTCCGAAGGCCGCCAGGGGGCTGTGACTAGGGGCCAGACGAGTCGTGGACGCCAGCTCGATGAGCCCCGTATCCGCGCCGGACGGTGGGATGAACATTTCAGTCAGCTGCTGGACTATGTCCGCCAGCACGGTCATGCCCAAGTGCCGCGTTCCTACACCACCCCCGACGGGGGCCGGCTGGGGGCATGGGTCGTCGACCAACGCACTCGCTTCAAGCGGGGCTTGCTCGATCCCGATCTGACGGCACGACTCGCGGAATTACCGGGCTGGGCGTGGAACACGCGAGCCAGCCGGTCGTCGTCTGTCGCGAGAACCAGGATATAGGCGCAGAAGGGACAGCTTTCCCCATAACGCGCAAACCGCAGTGCACATGCCCCCGCCGGGGGTAAACACCACTCGGACCCACCAGGGTGCCGCCGCCCAATGACAACTCGCTCATCTCGACGCTCAAGGCACTCGCTCCTGTCGGTGAGCCGATGTAACCTGAACCTGCTTCACGAGATGCCGTCGCCAAGCTCCGACTTGACGGCACGCCAACCCCACGCTCGTGGGTGGCTCGGATGACGAAGCGGCCAG
Organism: Mycobacterium sp. NGS27; assembly: GCF_059813005.1. NCBI lineage: Bacteria > Bacillati > Actinomycetota > Actinomycetes > Mycobacteriales > Mycobacteriaceae > Mycobacterium > Mycobacterium sp. NGS27. The sequence continues at coordinate 409,444 of NZ_JCALDT010000001.1, read as the reverse complement.
CACCGAGCGGTGCCGGCAAGAGCGCTCCCGTGGTCGGGGGCCAACGGGAAGGCGTGTCATGACTGAGTTCACTTCAGACGACCAGTGGCGATCGTTCCAAACCTTTGTTGCGGCCTACCTTGCAGGCATGGTGCATCCTCGAGACGTCTTCACCATGTCACGCAGGTCTGCCGTAATGCCTCCGCTCGTGGAGTTCCGGTGCGATGCTGCCGGTCGGCTTTGGTTAAGTACGGGAGCACTGGCGTGGAGCAACGAGCACGACGCCGCCGTCCAAGTCTCGCGCGAGCACCTCAATCACGCCGCCTCTCAAACGGTCAACGCACTGCGTGGTTCTTCGGACCTGAACGAGCCGAGCGACCTGCGCCTCAGTGGCAGTGGTCCCGCAAGTGCGGTTGCAGTGCTCGCACGTGGCGGGTTCATGAGCGGTGATAACAGCGACTCCGCCAGAAAAGTCGCCCTAGACGCGCGGATGTCGGCGGATATCGATGTCGAGGGTGACCCCATCGAAGCGGCGGCCCAAGCGATCGGTAGCGGCGTGTTCGCCAAGACCAGGAGCGGTTCGATCGCCGCGATAGCCTGTGCCGCTGAATTGGCGCGTCTACGAAATTGGATCGATCCCTTCAGTGCGACGCCGAAGTCGGGCTACTTGGTCGGTGGCGGCTCATCCGAGGACGCCGACGAGTAAGCCCGCGTCACGTCGGCGGTCAGCAGGATCACCGTCATACAATTGCTCGGCCACGAGAAGGTCCTCGATCTCCGTCGCGCACCGCTCGGTGTGAAAGTGAAGGTGGCACAGCAAATAAGTGATGCGAACCGCTGGGCGCGGCGACACGTATGGCCGCTCGGGTCCAGCATGATGGCCGGCGAAGGCTCGACTCTAAAGGCTGCTACGGCCTCGCCGGCAATGCCGCCAACCACCCCTCCGAAAGCAACTCGAGCAACTGCCCATCCGGATCCCGGATCATCGCCATCGCTTCACCCACGGTCCCATCGACCACCGCTCCCCCGAACTCGGCCACCCGAGCCAACACGCCAGGCAAATCGGACACCGAGAACGAGATGTGCGTCAGCCCGACCTGATCCATCACCCGCTCCGAGCCGGCATGAACCTGACGCTTCGAGTAGTCCATCAGTTCGAGCACCAAGCCGTCGCGCACCAGGTACGTCGCGTGCACGCCGAGCGGCTCGGGCAGCCCGACGAGCTGGGAGGTCGGGCCGTCGGGCGGGTCGAGCTCCCACCAGAACTGGAACCCCAGCAAGCCCTCGTAGAAGCGGCGCGACCGCTCGCGGTCGCGGACGCATAACCCAACGTGATTGAAAACCGTCCGATGGTTCGTCATGACACCCTTTCCGCACCAAACCGGGCGCCCCAGGCGGCGGCGTCGACCGACCTGCAAACCGCTTCCACCGGGGAGCCTAAACGCGTAATAATGCAAAGATAATAAGCGCACCGCCGGATGAGCAGATTACCTTCCGTGGGAGGGCTTTTCGATGGCCACACGTCCGAACGTCAGCGCCGACGCGATCGTTGACTTCGACCATCACTCCGATGCGTTCAACCTCAACGAACTGGCCGTCAACGCCGACCTGCGGCAGCGATGTCCCGTGGCGTGGAACGAGAACTACGGCGGGTTCTGGTTCCTCAGCAGCTACGACGCCGTCAGCCAAACCGCCCGCAACGGCAACACTTTCGCCCACAAGTACGAGCCCAACGCCGACGACGGCGTCGACTATCAAGGCGAGATGGGCGTCCCGCGTCCCGACGGCCAGCCGGCCCTGGGCATCGGCGAGGTCGACGGCCCCTACCACCAAGCGCTACGCCACGCGCTGGCGCCGTTCTTCTCCCCCGGCGCCGTCGAGAAGCTTAAGCCGTTCATGGAGCAATCCGCCCACTGGTTCCTCGATCAACACATAACAAAAGGCCACATGGACCTGGTGCTCGACTACGCCAGCCCGGTCCCGGCCATCCTGACCATGAAGTTGATGGGCCTGCCCTACGACAACTGGCACCTGTACGCCAACCTCTTTCACTCCGTCATGGCAGTGCCGCAGGACAGCGACGAGTACGCCAGCGCGATCGCCAAGGTGCCCGCCATGATGGAAGAGGTCCTCGAGTTCGCGGCCAACCGACGAGCCGACGCCCGAGAAGACTTGACTAGCTTCCTCATTCAGTTCGAGTTCGACGGCCACCGCCTCACCGACGAGCAGCTGCTCAACATCCTGTGGAACCTCATTGGCGGCGGCGTCGACACCACCACCTCCCAAACCGCGCTCACGCTCAGACACTTGGGCACCCATCCGGACATCAGACAGCAGCTCATCGACCACCCGGAGCTCTACCGCACCGCCACCGACGAATTCCTGCGCTACTTCTCGGTCAACCAAACCCTCAGCCGCACAGTCACTCACGACGTCGTCCTCGCCGGCCAACGCCTCCGCAAGAACGACAAAGTCGTCATCAGCTGGCTGTCCGCCAACCACGACGAAAACGAATTCGACCGGCCCGACGAGGTCATTCTCGATCGCGCACCCAACCGCCACGTCGCGTTCGGGCTCGGCCCGCACCGCTGCATCGGCTCGCACCTTGCCCGGCTGATGTCCGCCGTGCTGGTCAAGGCCGTCCTCGACCGCATCCCGGACTACCAGGTCGACGTCGAGAACGTCCATCAATACCTGGGCAACCCGAGCATGACCGGCCTGGGCAACCTTCCGGTCACCTTCACGCCGGGAACCAGCCGGGCAACAGAACGGCCGTGGTGATCGCTCAAAGCGCTTGAGCCACAACGCCTGCGATGATGTCTGCGGGCGCTGAGACAATCCCGACAGCGCTCAATTGGCCACCGATGGCGAGCGACGCGATGCCGTGCACCAGCGACCAAAGCGGCCCGGCCACCTCTCGCGGGTCCCGACCCGCGACGATCCCCGCCTCCTGGCACTTGACGATCGCGTCCAGCAGGTCGCCGAACGCCTGCTCACCGGCGACAGCCATCCCCTGCTGCTCGGCCTTCAGCGACTCCGCGCCGAACATCACCTGATAGTGGTCGGGATGGGCAATGGCCCATTGCACATAAGCCCGGCCGAGCTCGACGACCCTCTTCCTCGGATCCGACACGCGCTCGGCAGCGGCACTCAAGACCGCGTGCAATTCCTGAAATCCCTGTTCGGCGACGGCGGCCAGCAGCTCGGCCTTGTCCGCGAAATGCCGGTACGGAGCTGCGGCACTGACCCCCGCACGCCGCGCAGCCTCCGTGAGGGTGAACCCTCTCGGGCCCTTTTCGGCCACCAGCGATAGCGCGGCGCTGGTCAGCGCGCGTTTCAGGTCGCCATGGTGATAGGTCTGACGCCGGCTGAGGGCCAACGGCTTCGCTGACATGTTGACGACATTAACATTCTGATCTATGTTAATGCTATTCACATTGGCGACCCAGGAGACGAAATGTCGAATCTGCCTGAAACAACATCCACGCTCGCCGGCACCGGCGATCGGGAGAAGACGGCTGACCTACTCGGTCAGGCGCTTGCGCAGGGCTACCTGCAGGTGGACGAGTATGACCAGCGGCTGCAATCGGTGTTCCAGACGCACACGACCGAAGAACTGCGCGAACTCACCGCGGGCCTGCCGGTCGATCGCATCCGGCGTCACGATCCCCGCCGGCGTGCCGCTCGCATCGCCGCGGCACGCCGCGGAGTGCGCGCACATCTGTACGCGTACCTCGCCATGTGCGCCATCGTGCTCACCGTCTGGGCAGCGGTCGCGCTGACGACCGACGCGACCTACTTCTGGCCGATCTGGCCCATCCTCGGGGCGGGAATCGGACTCGTCAGCCATACTTTCTCGATACCGGGCGCCAAGCAATGGCACTGGCTACCAATGCTTCCGGCCACAAACCACCGAGAACGCTTGCAACCGTGGTGACCCCTTGCGCACCAACGTAGTCCGGCTGCAGTATGGCTAGTCGTGGCGCGAACATGGTTGTCGATCAGGGTCGACCTAGTCAGCGGTCGCGGCGAGGTTTACTGGCCGCGGCCCGGCCGAATCTTCGCCGCCAATCGCACCCATCGGTTCAGTCAACTCGCTGAGGCGATCGACGTCGCCTTCGCCCGCTGGGACCGCTCGCATCTCTGCAAATTCGAGCAAAGCGACGGCCGGGTGATCGGCCAGCCCGAGTTCGACGACTTCGACCAGGGCCTCGTCGATGCCGGGGCGACAAAATTGTCGACACTGTCGTTGGGTGAGCAGTTCGTCTACGAGTTCGATTTCGGCGACGGTTGGACACATCTGTGCACCGTGGGGCCGGAATTGATTGATCCGGAAGACGAATTGGGGATTCTGCCGAAGTCCCCGCTCGCCTACTTCGGGTGGGGCGATATTCCCGACCAGTACGGTCGCCGGTGGATCGACGATGACGGCGAGGAAGACGAGCCACCGGATCCTGAATTAGGCGACCTGCCGCCATTGCAGCCGGGCTGGGGCCCGCAGATCTGACGCGGTCCGCTGGCTATTGCAAGCTATCAATTCTCTTGCGCAGCATCTGCGCGAGCAACTTCGTCTGCCGCTCATCGAAACCGATTGCACTGCATTTGTCCGGCCAATCCTGTGCGGCATCGACAATCGCGTCGATCATCCTCGTGATCGCGCGTGGCCGTAGACCGAGGTGTTCGCCTGCCGCCACGAAGTCGGCGCGGGCAAGACGATTCGCCCGGCCAAATAGGTTAAGCGCCATGGGATCCCGCCACCGCATATAGGGTTGCGTGCACAGCAGGTCGTACGCGGGCGTGGGTTGCCAAACCCCGTCCGGGTTGTAGATCGACAAGTTCTTACCATGCAGGTCGCCGTTGCCGATAAGCCAGGAAAAAACAACGATTTTCAGCAATTCAAGGATCGCGGCCGGCCGGGAGCCGCCGCCGCGTCCGCACGTATCGGCCAGCGCTGTAATGGCGGTCTCGGTTTTGATGCGGTATTTCGACGCGGGATAAATTCCGGCAACCTGGCATGCATCCTCTTGCGCTATACGCGTTGTCCCTGCCCGGTCGAATCGGGTCACCAGCAGGGCACTACTCCCCTCGGCATCATGCAGCAGCGATGTCGCGGCGACCCGAAGCCCGCACGCGGCGGCCATCGTCATGAAAAAGTGCTCGTTCTCGACGATCAGCGGATACTGGACGGGATTGAGCTTGAGTATCGCCGGCCCGGAACGGGTCTGGGCCGGCGTCGACAGCATCGCGGCGCTGACCTTCGGCTGTACACCGGCCAGACCCACGGGGTCTGCATCGACCGAACCGGTCAGCCGTGCAAACACGGCACGAAAGTCGTTGTCGCGGTCGGGCTCAAACATCGGCAGTGGCCGAGCCGGTGCGGCACCCGCCGGCACGACCCGCACGTTGCCGATGGTGTCTGCGCCGATCGCCAGCAACAGCGTGAGGTGGTCGTCGGCCGAGGTTTTCGTCGACGACGTCACCACGCCGAGCCGTACTCCCTCGGGGAGAAGCCCTGCGAAGAACGGCGGAACGGCCCCTCCCGTGCTGAGGACGGGATATTTGCCGGACCGAAGTAGCGACCACGACACCGATCGTTCCCGAACACTTGATTGGGCCGGATGTTGGTCGGCGTTGTAATCGAAGCTGATCGTGTCCGAGCGTTCGCGAGTCAGACGACCAGCGAGGTCTTCGCCGATGTACACGTCAGCCTCGGTGACGTCCCGTAGATCGAGGCGGCGGGATCTGGTCATTCAGCCGCTACGCTCACGTCGATGGACATGCCGAGGATCTCGGCGATCTGGACGACGGACCCGAACTTGACCGCACCGCTTCCCCGTTCGAGCGACTGAACACTGGAGCGCGAGACGCCGGCCAAGTCGGCCAAAGTCTGTTGGGTGAGGCGCAAGGCAACGCGTCGCTCAGCGAAGGCCCGCCCTATGCGTGTTATATCAGGCATAGAGCGGTCCAGTCGGGGGCTGGTCCGCCTCGGAGTTGCCACCTCACTCCTTGTGCTTGGAATTACATGCATAAACAGCATGCGCCGCTGCCGCAGGGGCTGTCAACCCTTCTATGCTTTATCCTGCAAGCTTAAACTTGGCGGCCGACTCGCGGCGCTCGGAGGGGCAAACCGAGGGGCAATTTTCAAAAGCGCTATCGGGTCCGCTAGCACGTTCGTGAGTCGTGTCATGTTGCAGTGCCCGGCCGACCCGAATATATTGCGCCCGTGGTTATTACGTCGCCGTAGCGTACTGCAACACGGGCTCAGCGGAATCGACATGCCCATAGCTGATAATCCGCAGCCGATTCGGCCGTACCTCGTAGACGACGCCGTCGACCGGATTGGTGACATCGAACCCGTCGTCGGCGCGCTCGGCATTAAAGAGCTCGATGTGGGCGCCGTCGCGAATCCGCTCGCCGCGATAGTAGTAAGTGCCGCTGAGGTTTTTACACACCACCGCCAGTGACTTGGCGGTACGCACCACCGCGGCCGGCGGATTGCCGGGATCGCAGCGGGCGGTCTCGCCCACAAACCCCAACCCGTCGGCGCCCTTCACCGGACGCGACAGCGTCGGCGTCAGCGGTGGCGCCTGAGTCGTCGGGGCCGGAGGCGCCGCCTGTGCCGTCGATGGCGGCGGAGCCTCCGGACCGTTGTGATGAGTCGCACCAACAAGATTCACCGACAACACCAGCCCGGCGATCAACACGACCGCCGCCACCGCAGCCACCACGACGGGCATGCGACCGATCGCCGGCCAACGCCAGGAGGGCCTTGACGCGGCAGACGGCTCGGGAAGGTTGCCAGCGGGCTCGTCGGGTTCTGCGAACGAAACTGTCGGCAACGGGCGCGTCGTCAAGGGCCCGCTTCGCCCGGCCACGGCACCCACCGGTTCGTACGCCGCGAACACCGCCTCGCTGGCGGCTTGGGCGAGCTCGCCCGCGGAAGCGAAGCGCGCGGCGCCCTGCTTCGCCATGCCCCGGGTGATGATGTCGTCGTACTCCCGGCCGACGCCGCGGCGCATGATGCTGGGCCGGGGCGCGGGCGCCAACATGTGCGCGCGCTTCAGCTCCCCCGCGTCCTCGCTCTCGAACGGCGGTTGGCCGGTGAGGCATTCGTAGAGCACGCACGCCAACGAGTACACATCGGTCTGCGGCCCGACGCGCCCGGTGGTGAATCGCTCGGGCGCCATGTAGGTCCGCGAAATCTCCTCGTCGCCCACGGCCTGGGCGATGCCGAAGTCCGCGAGGTAAGTGAAGTGGTCGTGGGTGAGCAGGATGTTCTCGGGCTTGACGTCGAGGTGCACCAGACCACAGGCGTGCGCGGCGTCCAGCGCGCGCGCCACCTGCGCGGTGATCGATGCCGCACGCGACGGTTCCAGCCCGCCCTGTTCGCGCAGCAGGTCTTTGAGGCTGCCGCCGTCGTCGACCAACTGCATGTCGATGAAGGGGACGCCGTCGATCTCGCCGAAGTCATGCAGCGACAGGACATGCGGCTCCTGCAGCCGTGTCACCTTTCGGCACTCGCGCCAAAGGCGTTGCTGGAAGCCAGGGTCCGCGGCCGTCTCGCCACGCAGTAGCTTGAGCGCGACCATCCGGTCCTTGACCGTGTCGTACGCGCGGTAGACCTCGCCCGTTGCCCCAGCGCCGATCAGTGAACGCAGCTCGTACGGCCCGAACCGGGTACCGAGCCGCGAACCGCGGGACGAGGAGGTCACTGCGCAATCCTTTCTCAAGACAGTCCAGCCCGCGGGTTCCCGAATCGGGCGTCGACATAACGTGCGCAGCCTCACGCGTGTCGCTACTCTGAGACGCCGCTGGTGGCCGCTATTGTTCGCCGGCCGGAATCAACACCACTGCGCGAAACTGCGCCTGCCCCACCCTAGCGGCAGCTGCACGTCCACGCAGACCGCAATCGTGAGCCGCACCCCCGATACAGTGAGTCATCGTCCGGCACGTAAGTAGGTGAGGCCTTCGATGACCGACATGACGGCACAGTTCGCGGAGATCGTCGGCGAGCACAACCTGCTGACGGGCGACGCAATTTCCGAGGACTATTCGCACGACGAGGTGCTGACCAAGCCGCCGCAAAAGCCGGCATACCTGGCCAAGCCCGCGGCCGCCGAAGAAGTCGCTCTACTCCTCGAGGTCGCCACGGAGAACCACGTGCCGGTGACGGCTCGCGGCTCGGGCACCGGCCTGTCGGGCGCGGCGATCCCCCGCGCGGACGGGCTGCTGATCTCCTTCGAGCGCATGAACGCCGTGCTGGAGGTCGACGTCACCAACCAGGTCGCCGTCGTCCAACCCGGCGTGACGCTCACCGAACTGGACGACGCGACCGCCGGCACCGGGTTGCGGTACATGGTCCACCCGGGCGAGCTGTCGTCCAGCGTCGGCGGCAACGTCGGCACCAACGCCGGCGGCATGCGCGCGGTCAAGTACGGCATCGCCCGCCACAACGTGCTCGGGCTGCAGGCCGCGCTGGCCACCGGCGAGCTCATCCGCACCGGCGGCAAGATCGCCAAGGTCTCCACCGGCTACGACCTGACCCAGCTGATCGTCGGCTCCGAAGGCACCCTGGCCCTGGCCACCGAGGTGACCGTCAAGCTGCATCCGCGGCTCGACCACAGCGCCACCGTGCTCGCCCCGTTCGCCGACTTCGACCAGGTCATGGAGGCGGTGCCCAAGATCCTCGCCAGCGGCCTGGCGCCCTACATCCTGGAATACGTCGACAACGTGACGATGGCCGCGCTGGTCCATACGCAGAATCTCGAGCTGGGCGTGCCGGATGACATCCGCGACAGCTGCCAAGCGTATCTGGTTGTGGCACTTGAGAATCGGACGGCAGACCGGCTGGACGAAGACGTCGAGAAGACCGGTGAACTGCTCGCCGAACTCGGTGCGGTGGATGCCTATGTGCTCGAGGGCGGCTCGGCGCGCAAGCTCATCGAGGCGCGCGAGAAGGCGTTCTGGACGCTCAAGGCGCTCAACGCCGACGAACTCATCGACGCCGTGGTGCCGCGCGGCGCGATGCCGAAGTTCCTCTCCGGCGCGCGCGGTCTGGCGGCCGCGGCCGGTGGTGCGGCGGCCGGCTGCGGGCACGCCGGTGACGGCAACGTGCACCTGGCCATCTTCTGCCCGGACCGGGACATCCGGAAGAAGCTGCTGACCGACATCTTCGCGCTGGCAATGGAATTGGGCGGCGCGATCTCCGGCGAGCACGGCCTGGGCCGTGCGAAGGCACCGTACTTCGTCGAGCTCGAGGACCCGGTCAAGGTCGACCTGATGCGCCGCATCAAGGCGAGCTTTGACCCCGCGGGCATCCTCAATCCCGACGTCGCGTTCGCTGCGGGCGACCCGTAATTCCACTGGACCGATCCCCGGCGCGCACAGTGAAGCAGCGCACACAACGCCCAGTTGTGTCTTCACAACAGATGACCTCTACTGACGCCGAGGTAGGTAGTGCACCATGGAAATCGCGACCCGTGGGTCCAACGACGAACTTACGGGTGCCTACAGACCCACATCATCGCGATGCCGCGGCCCGACAGCCCGCCCCGCGGCCGCACATCGGCCCGATCTGAGGCCAGATCCGCCATAAGGAACGAGAACGCCACATGACCACCGCACGTCCCGTCAAGACCCGCAACGACGGTCAGTGGGCGCTGGGCGATCGCGAACCGCTCAACCACGCCGAGCAGTTCAAAACCGACGACGCCCCGCTCAACGTGCGCGACCGCATCATCAACATCTACTCGAAGCAGGGCTTCGACAGCATTGCCAAGGACGACCTGCGCGGGCGGTTCCGCTGGATGGGCCTCTACACCCAGCGTGAGCAGGGCTTCGACGGCAGCTGGACCGGCGACGAGAACACTGACAAGATCGAAGCCAAGTACTTCATGATGCGGGTCCGCTCCGACGGCAAGGCGATGACCGCGCACACCATGCGCACGCTGGGTCAGATCTCGACCGAATTCGCCCGCGACACCGCCGACATCAGCGACCGGGAGAACCTGCAACTGCACTGGGTTCGGATCGAGGACGTGCCCGAGATCTGGCGGCGGCTCGAATCGGTGGGCCTGCAGACCACCGAGGCTTGCGGTGACTGCCCCCGCGGCATCCACGGCTCGCCGCTGGCCGGCGACTCGCTCGACGAAATTCTCGACGCGTCACCAGCGATCGACGAGATCGTGCGGCGCTCGCTGAACAACCCCGAGTACGCGAACCTGCCGCGCAAGTACAAGACGGCGGTCTCGGGCCTGCAGGACGTCTCCCACGAGACGCATGACGTCGCGTTCGTCGGCGTCAACCACCCCGAACACGGCCCCGGCCTAGACCTGTGGGTGGGCGGCGGACTGTCCACCAACCCGATGCTCGCCCAGCGGCTGGGCGTGTGGGTCCCGCTGGACGAGGTCGCCGACGTCTGGGAGGGCGTCACCCAGCTGTTCCGCGACTACGGCTACCGCCGGCTGCGCGCCAAGGCCCGGCTGAAGTTCCTGGTCAAGGATTGGGGCGTAGAAAAATTCCGCGACGTCCTGGAGACCGAGTACCTGAACCGCCGGCTGATCGATGGACCGGCGCCCGCGCCGGTCAAGCAGACCATCGACCACGTAGGGGTGCAGCGGATCAAGAACGGCCTCAACGCCGTCGGCGTCGCGCCGATCGTCGGGCGCGTGACCGGCAGCACCCTGTCGGCCGTGGCCGACCTGATGGAGAAGGCCGGCTCCGACCGCGCGCGGTGGACGCCGTTTCAGAAGCTGGTGATCCTCGACGTCGCCGACGACAAGGTCGACGAACTGGTCGCGGGGCTGGAAGCGCTCGGCCTGCCGTCGCGGCCGTCGTCGTGGCGCAAGAACACCATGGCGTGCACCGGAATCGAGTACTGCAAGCTGTCCTTCGCCGAAACCCGCGTCCGGGCACAGACTTTGGTGCCCGAGCTGGAACAGCGCCTGGCAGACGTCGATTCCAGGCTCAACCTACCGATCAGCGTGCATCTCAACGGATGCCCCAACTCGTGCGCCCGCATTCAGGTGGCCGACATCGGGTTCAAGGGCCAGTGGATCGACGACGGCGAGGGCAACTCGGTCGAGGGCTTCCAGGTGCACCTCGGCGGCGGCCTGGGCGAGCAGAGCGGCTTCGGCCGAAAGCTGCGCCAGCACAAGGTCACCAGCGCCGAACTCGGCGACTACATCGACCGGGTGACACGCAAGTACCTCGACGGTCGCCAGGACGACGAGACCTTCGCGTCCTGGGCGCTGCGCGCCGACGAGGACGAATTGCGCTGAGGCTTCGATGAACACACTCGTACTCACCGCACACGGCAGCCGCGACCCCCGGTCGGGCGCCAACGCCGAGGCCGTGGCCGCCCGCCTGGCCATGATGCGGCCCGACCTGGACGTGCGGCTGGCGTTCCTCGAGCTCAACACGCCGAGCTTCGCCGATGTGCTAGCGGGGTTGCCGGACAGCCGCCGCGCTGTGGTCGCGCCCTTGCTGCTGGCCAGCGCGTATCACGCGCGCCTGGACATCCCTAAGCAGATCGCCGACGGCGGCGCCCACGGCGTCCGGCAGGCCGACGTGCTCGGTGAAGACGAGCGGCTGATCGCGGTGCTGCGCCAGCGCCTTACCGAGGTTGGGGTTTCGGAACTCGACGACGACCTCGGGGTGATGGTCGTCGCGATCGGTTCGTCGAACCTCGCCGCGAACGCCCGCACTTCGAAGGTGGCGGCCAGGCTGGCCGTTGGCACCCAATGGGCCGGGGCCACAACGGCGTTCGCCACCCGGCCCGAGGCGTCGGTGGCCCGGGCCGCCGATCAGCTGCGCCGCCGCGGCGCGCGCCGGCTCGTCATCGCGCCGTGGTTCTTGGCGCCGGGCCTCATCACCGATGGGGTGGCAAACTTCGCCCGCGACAACGGCATTCCGATGGCGGCGCCGCTGGGCGCTCACCGGCTGGTGGCCGAGACCGTGCTCGACCGCTACGACGAGGCGCTCGCCGAGGACGCGGCGGCCTGAGCCTTCGACGCCGCCGCGCGGCTGAGGATGTGGCTGAGCAGGTCGCGGATCGCTCCCGGCGGCGGGGTACGCCCGCCGATCCAGATGGCCCGAAACTTACGGCGTAGGTCCAACTTCGGGATGTTGACCGCGTGCAGGCGACCGTCGGCCAGGTCGTCGGCGACGGCCAGCCGGCTCATGGTCGCCGGTCCCGCGCCCGCGAGCACTGCGGCGCGCATGGCCGCCGCGGAGGTCAATTCCAGCACGGGTGCGGCCTGTTCCATGTCTTCGCCGAGCACCTTGCGCAGCGCGGCCGTCAGCGAATCGCGGATGCCCGAATGCAGTTCGCGGGCCACCAGCGGCGTCTGCGCGAGCTCGCGCGCGGTCACCACTCGCCCCCGTCGCGCCCACTTGTGGTCGGGCGCAACCACGATCACCAGCTCGTCCTCACCCACCACGCAGCTTCCCAAACCCTTTGGCGTACCAGGGTTTTCGACAAATCCCAAGTCGGCACTACCATCGCGGACCGCGGCGATGGCGTGGTCACTGTTGGTGGCGGTCAAAATCACCTGGGGCGCGGTCTCGCCGCGCCGCGTCGCCTCGGTCTGCAGCGACAGCAGCCAGTGCGGCATGAGTTGTTCGGAGATCGTCTGACTGGCCGCCACCCTGATGCGTTCGCGGCCTTCCTTGCGCAGCGAACCCAGGCCCGCGTCGACCTCGCCCGCGACCTCGAGCAGGCGGGTCGCCCAGTCCGCAACGATCAGGCCCGCGGGCGTCAGTTGCGAGCCCCGCGTCGTCCGCACGGCCAGGGTGACGCCGATCTGGGCCTCCATCGCGGCAAGCCGTCGCGATATCGCTTGCTGGGTCAGCCCGAGCTCGCGCGCGGCCCGGCCCAGGCTGCCGGTCTCGGCGATCGCCAAAAACGCCTCGAACGAGGCGAGGTCGGGCAACCGAGGGCTCAGCGGCATGGGCGGCGGCTCACAATCAAATCGTGTGACACAACTATAGCTTGTGACACCACAACACGAAGCCTCTATTCACGCCCCCGCCCGAGCCGGAACAATCGGGCGCATGACGCGTGCCGGCTGGTAGCCCCCGCGGGCGCCGTCGCGCTAAATTAGCCAGCCAGACCGCATTTGACTGCTCGCAACCGGCTGACCCCGCTAGCCAGAAGGAAGGACATCACTCGTGGCCTACGTGATCGCCGAACCCTGTGTCGACATCAAAGACAAGGCGTGCATCGAGGAATGCCCCGTCGACTGCATTTACGAGGGCGCCCGGATGCTCTACATCCACCCCGACGAGTGCGTCGACTGCGGTGCCTGCGAGCCGGTCTGCCCCGTCGAGTCCATCTTCTACGAAGACGACCTGCCCGACGAGCACAGCCAATACCTGCAGCTCAACGCCGATTTCTTCACCGAGCTCGGCTCGCCCGGCGGCGCGGCGAAGGTCGGGCTGACCGAGAACGACCCGGCCCCGATCAAGGAGCTGGAGAGCAGAGCAGAGGCGTCGTAGCCGCACCCGTTTCGTAAGGTGAGGCAATGCGGATAGCCCGAATCGTCCACGTCCTCCGGCAAACCGGGTCGTTGGCGGTCACCACCACGACCGCGGCGTCCACCATCAACGCCTACCGGCCGTTGGCCCGCGGCGGATACCCCTCGCTGTTTTCGTGGATGTTCGGGCTCGTTGTCACCGAATTGCCACTGCAAACGCTGCTGACCCAGCTCGGTGGACTGGCGTTGACCGGTCGCCGCCTGACCAAGCCCGTGCGAATAGCCGCGTGGATCGTCGCCGGTCTCTCCGCACTGGGCCTGCTGAACCTCAGCCGCGCGGGCCATCGGGCCAATGTGCCCCTGACCGAGGCCTTGGACAGCGGATTGGGGGCCGACCGGCTCACGGAGTCGGGCGGCCTGTGGCGGCGGCCGTCCGGCGGTGGCACCGCCAAGACCCCGGGGCTGGTGCGCATGCTGCGGATCTACCGCGACTACGCCCACGACTCCGACATCAGCTACGGCGAATACGGCAGCGCCAACCACCTGGACATCTGGCGACGGCCGGACCTCGACCCGGCCGGCAAGGCGCCGGTGCTGTTCCAGATCCCTGGTGGCGCCTGGACGACGGGAAATAAACGCGGACAAGCTCATCCGTTGATGAGCCACCTCGCCGAGCTGGGTTGGGTCTGCGTCGCGGCCAACTACCGGCACAGCCCGCGCAACACCTGGCCCGACCACATCGTCGACGTCAAGCGCGCGCTCGCCTGGGTCAAAGACCACATCGCCGAATACGGCGGCGACCCCGACTTCGTCGTCGTCACCGGCGGCTCGGCCGGCGGCCACCTGACGGCGCTGGCCGCGCTGACGCAGAATGACCCGCAGTTTCAGCCGGGATTCGAGGACGCCGACACCCGGGTGCAGGCGGCGGTTCCGCTGTACGGCATCTACGACTTCACCCGATTCGACAAGACGCTGCACCCGATGATGCCGGCGATGCTGATCAAGTCGATCATCAAGCAAAAGCCCTCCACACACCTGCAAACGTTCGAGGCCGCGTCACCGGTCAACCACGTACGCGCCGACGCTCCCCCGTTCTTCGTCCTGCACGGCACCAACGACTCGCTGGCCTACGTCGAGCAAGCCCGCACGTTCGTCGAGCGACTCCGCCAGGTCAGCGCGCAGCCGGTGGTGTACGCCGAATTACCGCTCACCCAACACGCTTTCGACATCTTCGGCTCGGTCCGCGCCGCACACACCGCGGTTGCCATCGAGCAATTCCTCGCCGAGATCTACGCAGCGCACCTGCGGGCCGATGTCGTTGCGGCCCCCGAGGTGTCGTAACCGCTAGGACTTCGGACGCACTCCCGCGGCGCGGTACACGAACAGCGGTTCCACCGGAAACCGCAACGTCGTCCTGGGTAGTGCTTGCAGCACCTCGTCGCGAATCCTCTTCTTGTAGTTGAGCTTCATCGAGCCGCTGAACGCAGCGTCGACTCCATGAAGGTCGATGTCAATGCCGAGTCCCTTGCCGGTGATGGTGGCCCGGCCCGGCCCGAAGTCGGTGTCCCACGGGCAATCGACGGACCGCAGGTTGGCGTCGCCGCGCGCGGGAAAGGTGGCGACGATTCGGGCGGCGCTGAACGCGAACCCACCCGCATACCGCGAGACGCCGGAGGCCGAATACACCCCGGGCACATGGCCACTGAAGTGGCGGACCACCCCCACCCGGCCGGCGCTGAAAATGATCCCCTCGGCGTCGAGTTCCGCACGCAGCGCCGCGGGCAACTGGCCGATCTGGGACAGATTGCGAAGGAATCCGAACACGTCCGAACCGTAGCCTCGCGACTGGCGTCGCGCAGGCTTATTGCACGGTCACGGTCAGCGTGTAGGTGCACGCCGGTTTGGCGTCCTTACCCACGAAGCTCGTATACGAGGTGCTGACGGTGGTGCTTCCCGGCTTCAAAGCGGCGAACGTCCACTCCTCGTTGCCCGGCGCCCCCAGCGCGTCAGAGGTCGGCTGGACGAACTGATGGCCGAGTTGCTTGATGACGGACGCATCGCCGATGGTCGTGTCGGGCGTCCACCGATACGGGGTGGTGTAGTTCGAGCCCAACTCCACCACCAGGGTGTTGCCGACCGAAAGGGTGACGTTCTGCTTGATCTCACTCTGCGTCAGCACATCGTTCATGGGGACCTGGAGCGTTTTGGTCGACGGCGGGTTTCTGGAGGCGAAGTGGCAGCCCATCACGGTCGACAACATCAGCACGGCGACTGTTGCCAGCAGCCTGACCCTCACCGAATCCCCCTTCGATTTCCCGCCCCGGAGCCTAATAGGTCTGATCCAGACCGAAGATAGGCGACGACGCCGCGGATCGCCGCGTCCGGCAGGATGGGCTGGTGTTTGGCCTCGAACTGATCGTCGCCCTGGTGTCCACCGTCATCGTCGGGACGGTCATCGGCCGGCGCTATCGAGTAGGTCCCCCGGTGTTGCTCATCTTCCTGGGCGTCCTGCTGGGGCTCATCCCCCATTTCGCGCACATCAAGGTCAACGGCGAGATCGTGCTGCTGCTGTTCCTTCCCGCGATCCTCTACTGGGAGGGCCTCAACACGAGCTTCCGCGAGATCCGGGCCAACGCACGCATCATCGTGTTCCTCAGCGTCGTCCTGGTGATCGCCACCGCGGTGGCGGTGTCGTGGACGGCGCGAGCGCTGGGCATGAATCCGCACGCCGCCGGCGTCCTGGGCGCGGTCCTGTCGCCCACTGACGCGGCCGCGGTGGCCGGTCTTGCGAAGAAGCTGCCGCGCCGATCGCTGACCGTGCTGAAGGCCGAGAGTCTCATCAACGACGGCACCGCCCTGGTGCTGTTCGCCGTCAGCGTCAACGTCGCGATCGGTGGGTCAGCGATCACCCCGCCTGAGGTGACCGTGCGGTTCATCGTTTCCTACCTCGGCGGAATCGCCGCCGGTCTGCTCGTCGGTGGCGCGGTGACCATGCTGCGCAAGCGAATCGACGCCCCCCAGGAGGAAGGGGCGTTGAGCCTGGTGACGCCGTTCGCGGCCTTCCTGCTGGCTCAGTCGATGGAATGCAGCGGCGTGGTCGCGGTGATGGTGTCGGCCCTGGTCCTCGCATACGCCAGCCCATTGGTGATCCGGGCCCGTTCGCGGCTGCAGTCCTTTGCCTTTTGGGACATCGCGACCTTCCTGCTCAACGGCTCGCTGTGGGTGTTCGTCGGTGTTCAGATCCCGGGAGCGCTGCGCGGCATCGTCGGCGTCGACGGCGGGGTTCGGCACGCCCTGTTCGTGGCGCTGGTGATCACCGGCGTGGTCATCGTGTCGCGCATCTTCTGGGGCGAAATCACCACGCTGCTAATCCGGCTCATCGACCGCCGCCAGGTGCAACGCGAACGCCGGGTCAACTGGCGCCAGCGCTTCGTCACCGTCTGGGCCGGATTTCGCGGGGCCGTGTCGCTGGCGGCGGCGGTTGCCGTGCCGATGACAACGCTAAGCGGTGCGCCCTTCCCCGACCGCAGCCTGCTGATCTTCATCGTGACCGTCGTCATCCTGGTGACCGTCCTGGTCCAGGGCAGCACGCTGCCCGCCGTGGTGCGGTGGGCGAACATGCCCGAAGACGCGACCCACGCCGAGGAACTGAATCTGGCTCGATGTCGGGGATCGCAAGCCGCCCTCGCCGCGCTGCCCACGGTCGCCGACGAAGTCGGCATCGGCGACGACCTGAGGCGGCGGCTGCAAAAGGAGTATGAGGAGAAGGCGGCGCTGGTGCTGGCCACCGAGAACGGTGAACCAAACTCCCGCATACTCAAGGGCCGGGAAAAGGTCCGGCGCGTGCGGCTTGGCGTGCTCGAACACAAGCGCCGGGAAATCACCTCGCTGCGCAACCAGAACCTCATCGACGACATCGTGCTGCGCGAATTGCAGAACGAGATGGACCTCGAGGAAGTGCAGCTGCTCGCCGCCGCTGCCGACGACGACGAAGAGGACGAATAGAGCCCGTCGGTGGCCGACCGTACAGTCGGCCCCATGCTGCACACCGTCGCGATCCGTGGCTATCGCTCGCTGCGCGAGGTGATCCTGCCACTGGGCCGGCTATCGGTGATCACCGGCGCCAACGGCGCCGGCAAATCCTCGCTGTATCGCGCCTTGCGCCTGCTGGCCGACTGCGGCCGCGGCGAGGTCATCGGGTCACTGGCGCGCGAGGGTGGGCTGAAATCGGTGCTGTGGGCCGGTCCCGAGCAGCTGGCCGGCGCCCGACGCTCCGGGAAGGCCGAGGGCACCGTCCGCACCCGGCCCGTATCACTCGAATTGGGCTTCGCCGCAGACGATTTCGGCTACCTCGTGGATCTGGGCATCCCGCAGTCGGCCGGGAAGTCGGTGTTCGCCCGCGATCCGGAGATCAAGCGGGAAGTGTTGTTCGCCGGGCCGGTGCTGCGGCCCAGTACGACGCTGGTGCGCCGGTCGCGAGTCTTCGCCGAGGCCAGCGCGGATTCCGGCAGCGGGTTCGACGAGTTGTCCCGATCGCTGCCGTCGTACCACAGCGTGCTCGCCGAATACGCCCACCCGCATGCGCTTCCCGAGCTCGCGGCCGTGCGAGAACGGTTGCGCGGCTGGCGGTTCTACGACGGCTTCCGGGTCGACGCGGGTGCGCCCGCCCGGCACCCGCAGGTGGGCACCCGCACCCCGGTGCTCTCCGACGACGGCAGCGACCTGGCGGCCGCAGTCCAGACGATCCTCGAGTCGGGGTTCGACGACCTCAACCGCGCCGTCGCCGAAGCATTCGACGGCGCCACCGTCTCGGTCGCCATCCACGACGGGTTGTTCGACCTCCAGCTGCGACAGCGCGGCATGCTGCGCGCGTTGCGTTCGGCCGAATTGTCCGACGGCACATTGCGTTTCCTGCTCTGGGCCGCCGCTCTGCTGAGCCCGCAACCGCCCTCGCTGATGGTGCTCAACGAACCGGAGACCTCGCTGCACCCCGACCTGGTGGCGCCGCTGGCGTCGCTGATCCGCACCACCGCCGCCACGACGCAAGTCGTTGTGGTCACGCATTCTCGGTCGCTGCTCGACTTTTTGGATACGGTTCCGCTGAGCGAGCGCTCCGACGGCGAGGCCATCGAGATCGAGCTGTACAAGGACTGGGGCGAAACACTGATCAGCGGCCAGACCTTGTTGACGACGCCCCGCTGGGACTGGGGCACGCGCTAGTCACGCCGGGGTCGTGTCGTCTCCGCTGCCGCGTCGATTGTGCATCCTGGGCGGGCCCGCACCGGCGTGTCGCCGCCGTAGCTGCACGCTCAACGCCCTGAACGCACACTCAACAAAGAATTGCCCGCCAGGCAATCTTGCCCACCAGGCAACTTTGGCGTACGTTGGTCGCCATGACCGGGCTCCGTGAGCGCAAGAAGGCCGACACCCGGCGCGCGCTCAGCGATGCCGCACTGCGGCTGGCATTCGAACGCGGCCTGGAAAACGTGACGCGCGAAGACGTCGCGAACATGGCCGGCGTCTCACTGCGCACGTTCAACAACTACTTCAGCGGCAAGTACGAAGCGCTCGCCTACCGGCAAGCCGAGCGTGTGCGGCGCAGCATCGCCGTGCTGCGACAGCGCCCCGCCGACGAACCGTTGTGGACGGCACTCACCCACGCAGTGCTGGAACCCTTGGAAGCGGACTTCGGCGACGTGTATGGAGACGAGAACCGCGCGCCCAGCCGCCAAGAGCTTGTCGAGGTCCGAAAGCTGGTCATGCACCCGCAAGTACGGAACTCGCTGCCACACAACCTGTTCGACGAGTTACTTCACGTGATCGCCGAACGCACCGGGACCGACCCCGACCGCGACCTGTACCCACGATTGGTGATGTCCGTCGTACGCGCCGTCGGCGATGCCGCCGCCGACGCATATGTGCGGGCCGATCCGCCGGTGGCCATCACCGCGTTGATCCGCGAGGGGTTCGCGACCGTCAGCGCTGGGCTACCCGAACCCCCCAGAAAGAAGGCACGCCATGGCTGACGAACACGTCGACGTGGTCATCGCCGGCGCCGGGCCCAACGGGCTGCTGCTGGCGTGCGAGCTGGCGCTGGCCGGAATCAGGCCGGTCGTACTGGACGTCCTGCCCGGGCCCAGCTCCGAGCCGAAAGCCAACGGCCTTGTGGGACAGGTCATCCGACAGCTCGACATGCGTGGGCTATATCAAACCTTCACCGGTGACGAGGCGCCTCCACACCCAAACCCTGGCTGGATTTTCGCGGCCATGGGGCTGGACTTCTCGGAGGTGACCGACAACCCGATGTACGTGCTGGCCATGCAGCAGCCCCGGCTGGTGCGGCTGCTGGAAAAGCGGGCCCGCGACCTCGGGGTTGATCTGCGCTGGGGCCATGGACTCGTCGACATCGAACAGAACCCGGAATCGGTTGCGCTGACGGTCTCGTCGTCCGAGCGCGAGTACACCATTGCCGCCGGCTATGCCGTCGGCGCCGACGGCGGCCGCAGCCTGGTCCGCAAGAGGCTCGGCATCGACTTTCCCGGCTTCACATCGCCGATGGTCGCCCGACTGGCTCACGTGCACATCCCCGACGAGCTCCACCGACCCTACAGCCGCATCGAGATTCCGGGATTCGGACTGCTTCCCTTCGGCCACAGCCGCTTTGACCGCGGCGGGATCATCTACGCCGAATTCGAGCCGGGCCGGTCGCTGCTCGGGACCCTCGAGTTCGGGCCTCCGGTCCCCGACGTTCCGATGAGTCTGACCGAACTCCGCGACAGCGCGCGGCGCATCCTCGGCGTCGATATCCCGTTCGAGGAGCCGAAAGGCACTGGGCCGCATGCCCTTCGCCGCATCAACGGGCAGAACACCCGACACGCCGAGCGCTACCGCGATGGCCGGGTCCTGCTGCTCGGTGACGCCGCGCACGTGCACAGCCCCCTGGGCGGCCCGGGCTTGAATCTGGGGATGCAAGACACCATGAACCTGGGCTGGAAGCTGGCGGCCGAGGTCAATGGCGCGGCCCCGCCCGGATTGCTCGACACCTACCAGTCCGAGCGTTACCCGGCGGGCCGGCGGGTCATGATGCACTCGTTGGCACAGATCGCCCTCATGGCGCCGGGCCCCGAGGTCGCCGCATTGCGAACGCTGCTGGGCGAACTCCTCACGTCCGTCGACGCACAAACGCACATGGCGGCGCTGTTGGCGGGTGGCGACGTGCGCTATGACGTGGGCGACGACCACCCGCTGTCGGGCTGGCTCGTGCCCGACCTGACGCTCGATGACGGTCGACGGGTCGCCGAGCTGCTCCACGATGGCCGCGCGGTTCTGCTCGACCTGGGCGGCAGCTGCGCGGACTCCGCGCGTGGCTGGGCCGATCGGGTCGACGCCGTCAGCGCGAGCATCGCTGACGGGCCCGCCGCGGCGCTGCTAATCCGCCCCGACGGCTACGTCGCCTGGGCAGCCGACGAATTCGGCCCGACCCAGGAAACGCGCCTGCGCGCGGCCCTACAGCGCTGGTTCGGGCCGCAGACGGACGGATAACGGCGCACCGAAGCGAAGTTCACACAGAGTTCAGGCCCGCGTCGGTTCGGCATTGGTGAGCGCACACGCGCACCGCGTGTCCTCACGTTATGCGCGTTGTACAGGTCGCCAACTTCTATGGCCCTCGCTCCGGCGGCCTCCGCACCGCGATCGACCGGCTGGGTGCGGAATACTGCGCCGCCGGGCACGAAGTCTTCTTGATCGTTCCCGGCCAGCGCGCTGAGCGCGCCCAGCTGTACACCGGCGTCGTGCGAATCACCCTGCCGGCCCGCCTGATTCCCGTGACCGGCGGCTACCGTGCGGTGCTGCCGGGCCCGGTCAAGGTGCTGCTGGCCGCGCTGCGACCCGACGCGTTGGAGGTTTCGGATCGCCTCACCCTGCGATCGCTGGGGCGGTGGGGCCGCGACTTCGGCGCCACGACGGTGATGATCTCCCATGAACGCTTGGATCGCCTTGTCGGCCAAGTCCTTCCGCGCAGAGCCGCGCGGAAGTTCGCCGACGTCGCCAATGCGCGCACCGCCGCGAACTACGACACCGTCGTGTGCACCACGGCTTTCGCCCGCGAGGAATTCGACCGGATCGGTGCCGACAACACCGTCACGGTTCCCCTTGGCGTGGACCTGCAGACGTTTCATCCGCGCCACCACTCGTATCTGGTGCGCGAGCGGTGGGCCGCGCCGACGCAGCTGCTGTTGGCCCATTGCGGGCGGCTGTCGGTGGAAAAGCGTGTCGATCGCAGCATCGACGCACTGGGCAAGCTTTTGCACGCCGGTATCGACGCGCGACTGGTGGTCGTCGGCGAGGGTCCATTGCGGTCCCGCCTGGAGCGACAGGCCGCGCGACTACCGATCGACTTCACCGGCTTCGTCTCCGACCGCAACACGGTCGCGCAGCTGCTGGCGACGGCCGATGTGACCCTGGCGCCGGGGCCGCACGAGACTTTTGGGCTGGCGGCGCTGGAATCGCTGGCATGCGGAACCCCAACCGTGGTCTCACGCACGTCGGCGCTCCACGAGATCATCACCCCGGACAGCGGCGCGTCGGCCGACAACGACCCGGCCGCCATCGCAAAAGCGGTCAGCGCCATCGTCAATCGGCCGGAGCGACAGCGTCGCATTGCGGCGCGACGCCGCGCCGAGGACTTCACCTGGGACCGGGCCGCGACCGGCATGCTGGCGTCGTTGGGCGCACCGGCCTTCAACGATCCGCCCGGCACTTCCGAGCAGACGGCATAACGGTCACTAGGCTCGCAGCAGACCGCAAGGAGGATCCGGTGCGAGCACGCGATCAGGTGTTGATCACCGCCGCCGAGTTGGCGGACGTCATTCAGGCCGGTGACCCGGTGTCCGTCCTGGACGTGCGATGGAGGATCGATGCTCCCGACGGGCGGCCGGCCTACCTGGAAGCACACATTCCCGGCGCCGTGTACGTCTCACTCGACGATGACCTCAGCGACCATGCGATCTCCGGCAGGGGCCGTCATCCGCTGCCGTCGGGACGCGACGTGCAGACCGCCGCGCGGCGCTGGGGAATCCGGCAGGACGCATTGGTCGTGGCGTACGACGACTGGAATCGCGCCGGTTCAGCACGAGCGTGGTGGGTGCTGACCGCGGCCGGGCTGGACAACGTGCGCATTCTGGACGGCGGCTTGGCCGCGTGGCGATCGGCCGGACTACATCTCGAGACCGGACCGGTCGATCCGCCGCCCGGGAATGTGACTGTGCCGCACCACGATCTGTATGCGGGGAGCCGGCGCACGCTGACGGCCGAGCGCATCGGCGAAGACACTGTGACGCTGCTCGATGCGCGCGCACCGGAACGCTACCGCGGCGACGTCGAGCCTCTCGATCCCGTCGCCGGCCATATTCCCGGCGCGAAGAATCTACCCAGCGGCTCGGTGCTGGCGGCCGACGGCACCTTCCTCGACGACGACTCGCTGGCACAACTGTTGTCCGATCGCGCGATCGAGCGTCACGATGCGGTGGCGGCCTACTGCGGCTCGGGCGTCACCGCCACGGTCGCGATCGCCGCACTCGCCGCGATGGGACGCGAGGCCGCGTTGTATCCGGGATCGTGGTCGGAATGGAGCTCGGATCCCGCCCATCCGGTGCAACGCGGTGCCGAGTAGCGGTCAGCGGCCGGTCCAATTCTGCAGGAAAGTCGCGGTTACCCGGGCGGCGTTCGCCGCCGCAATCCGCTTGTAGCAGAAGAACTGGAACGGAAAGCCGGGCAGGTGAAGCGGATCGCCGGGTCCGTCCGTGATGCCCCGGATGCCGACGAACGGGACACCATGCGTGTCGACGACGGCCTGCGCGGCCGCGGTCTCCATATCCGTCGCGTCGAAGGCCGGATCTGCCGTCGACACGATATTGAGGTTGCTGACCAGGCCGCTTCTCAGCCAGGGGCCCGCCGCCCGGAAGAAGTTGCCGGAATATAGAAAGGAACGGCCGGGTGCACTGCGGGGCTGGCAGCCAAAAACGCTGCCGCCGTGCGGGATGCACGGGAATGCCACGCCGTTGTTGTTGTCATAGCTGCATCCGTCGCCGCCGGCGAACACTCGCGGCCGGTGCCGCAGTTTGATGCGCCCGGCGACGCTGTCCAATGCGACGGAAAGCTTCTCGGCCGTGGCGAGCATCCCGGGATCGGCCGAACGAAATGTCTTGCCGCCGTCCAATGTCCACCGCGCCGGTACCGCCACATCCGCGATCCTGGTGCGGCCGCCCCCGCCGGCGACGCCCGAAAAGACCGCTGCGCCAATCGTCATGGCGGACCCAGTGGAGAAGCGGCCGAATGCGGCCTCGGTGGTGTCGGTGGCGTTTCTCAGACCGATGCCGGTCATCGCCACGATCACCTTCGTGCCGGCTATCGAGCCAAGGTAAAAGCGCCGACGGTCAGCGACGACCACCGGATCGGGATCGAGCGTAGTGTGTGACAGCACCGCGTCGGCTTCGGCCGGAAAGGCGGACAAGACCAGCGTGCGCCGTTCGCCGCGATTCGTTCCGCCACCCACCGACACAGTAAACGCCACGACCAGGATGACCCGGAAGGGCTTACGCGAATGAGACCGCCTATGGCACCGCGACAGAGATGTTCCCTAAGATGACATGATGCTCGACCCTGGACGGCCGGCCGTCGCCGAACGGATCCACGCGTGGCTCGAAACATGCCCGCCGGCAAGGTGACTGCTTCATGACCGGACGCCTCGACGGCAAGGTCGCGATCATCACCGGCGCCAGCACCGGCCTGGGACCGGTACTGGGCTCGGTGTTCGTCCGGGAAGGCGCCAAGGTGTTGCTGGCCGCACGGCGCGCGGAGCTGGTCCAGGCCGCCGCGCGCGCGGCCGGCCCCGGCGCCATCGCGATGCGCGCCGACGTGACCGATGAGGACGACGTCGCGGCCATGGTGGCGCGGGCGGTCGACGAGTTCGGTCACGTCGACATCTTGTGCAACAACGCCGCCGCCCCCGGTCAGGACCGCTGGGTCTGGGAACAGACGCTGGACAACTGGAACGCCACCATAGCCATCGACGTCACCGCCGCGATGCTGTGCACCCGCGAGGTTCTCAACCAGTCGATGCTGCAGCGCCGCCGCGGCGTCATCCTGAATTTCTCCTCCACGGTCAGCTATGCCGGCATGGTCCGCAAAACGCACTACGTCACCGCCAAGGCAGCGCTGCGGGCGTTCACCAAGGCCGTCGCCCTCGAGGTCGGCCCGCACGGCATCCGGTGCAATTGCATTGTGCCCGGTGCCATCGACACCGACCTGTGGCGCAACTGGGTGCAACGCACCGCGAACGAGCAAGGCGTCGACGCCGAAACCGTCCGCGCCAGGCAACTCAAGGGCGTTGCACTGCAAGATATTTCCTCGCCCGAGGACATCGCCAACCTGGCGCTGTTCCTCGCCAGCGACGAAAGCCGCACCATCACAGGCCAATCGATCCCCGTCGATGCCGGGGGGTACATGCAGGGATGAGCGGATACCGTTCCCTCGCCGGCGGTGGCACGTGATCCGCGTCAGGGCAGGCATATTCAGCCTCACGGGCACGCCGCCCGATGACGACGACGGCAGTTACCTACGCTGGCACCTGCTGGATCACCTGCCCGAGCAATACCAGCTGCCGGGCATCGTGCATGGGTTGCGCTGGATCGCCGACGGCGACTATCCAGACCACCGCCTGGCGTCCAATGGATCGCTAGGCGACATCGGCAACGCGGTGCACTACCTGGTCGGCGATCCCGTCGAGCAGACCTTCGACGACTTCGTCACCCTCGGGCGCACACTGCGCGACAACGGTCGCTTCCCAACTGTGCGACCGTCGCTGCAAGTGGCCGGCCTGCGCCTGCTGCAGTGGCAATCCTCGCCACACGCCTTGGTGTCGCCCGAAGTGGTGCCGTTTCGGCCGCACCGCGGCATCGTGCTGATCGTCGAAGAGCCCACGGACGGCCGGCCGGACGACTGGCTGCAGTGGTTGCACGGCGAGCACTACCCTGCCCTGCTTGCGACACCCGGCACGGCCGGCGCGTGGACCTTCGGCTCCAGCGCCGGATGGAGCCACCTCCCCCGGGGCTGGCGCACCGATCACCAGTACATCACCGTCGTCTACCTCGACGAGGATCCGCTGACCACCATCGGTGCGCTGGCCCCCCTCATCGAAGAGCGTTGGCGTTCAACGGCGGTGCGCCCTGTATTCGCCGGCCCGCTGCGCAGCATGATCAGTTGGGAAGCCTGGCCGTAACAGACAGGCTTTATAGTCCTCATGACCGTCTAGCGGAGGACAGGTATGGCGCATCTGAACAAACAGCGATGGGTCGCTCGCTCGGCGGCCACACTCGGCCTGGTGGCGGTTGGGGCGGGCCTGCTGGCCTGTTCCAGCAAGGGTGATCACCCGGCCGCCGCCCCGAGCTCAGGACCGCCGTTGGCAAGCACAACCGTCATGATCGATGGAAACAGGCACACGATCATCGCCGCGGTGGACTGCAGCCGCTCTGCGGCACAACCGAGCGCGTCGCCGCCCGAATCCGGCGACCTCACCACCCGAATCAGCGTGCACGACGATAACGCCTCGGTTTCGCTGGCCATCTCCGACGAGCAGCCGCCCAGCGTCGACGCGTTCGGTATTTCGCTCAAGCTGGACAACGGCCAATACCAATTGCCTTACCAGGGAACCAAATCGCCCACTCAGGTCCAAGCCACCAAGGTCGGCAAGGGCTACACGGTGACCGGGACTGGTCAGGCGACCACGCCCGGCCAAAGTGGTTTGCGAGAAGTCACTTTTGGGATTCACGTGGCGTGCCCATAGGCACGTGTTGTCTGTCGCGACCCCCTCTGCGATGCTGGCAGCTTGGACATCTTCGCGCAGTGGCAAGACGGCGGCAGCGAGCTTCGTTGGCGCTCGACAACCGCGGCCAACGGCGGCCAGGAGGTCACGGTGTTCAGTCGCCGGTGCGGCACCCCCGGGGCGCCCGCATTGGTCTTGGTGCACGGCTTTCCCACCAGCAGCATCGACTACTTCGCGCTGGCCGGTGAACTGAGCGCCGACTTCGACATCTACCTGCTGGACTTCCCCGGCTACGGACTCTCCGACAAACCACCCGAGCCCTATGTGTACTCGCTCTACGACGACGCGCGCCTGCTGATCTATGCGATCACCCAGGTGTGGGGGCTCACCGAATACCGCATGCTCACCCACGACCGCGGCAGCAGCGTCGGCATGATCGCGGCGGGCATGCTGGCCGCACCGGATTCACTGTCGGCGCCCGTCGATTTGATCTTGACTAATGCCAACATCTACCTCCCGCTGTCCAACCTCACCGCGTTCCAGACCGCGCTGCTTGACCCCGCGACCGCGCGGGCCACCGCGGCGGCCACGACGCCCGAGATGCTCGCAGCGGGCATGGGTGCAAGCACGTTCATGCCGCGGCGCACGCTGGAAGACCCGGAGATCGCCGCGTTGGCCAAGTGCTTCGCCCACAACGACGGAATCCGCGTGCTGCCCGACACCATTCAATATCTGCACGAGCGCGCCGCCGACGAAACCGGTTGGCTGGAAGCGCTTTCCACGAGTGAAGTCAACACTACGGTGGTGTGGGGCGTGCACGACAACGTTTCACCGTTGCGGGTCCCCAACCACGTCTGGCAGACGTATCTGAAGAACAAGCCGGGCCGCAACCGCTACTGGGTGCTGCCCGGCGCCGACCACTACCTGCAGTGTGACGCCCCCGAACAACTAGCCCAGATCGTGCGCCTCACCGCCCAGGGTGGGGATATTCCGTTGCAGACCTTGGGAAATCGGCCCGACGGCGCGGTATTGGTGGACCACAGCGCGCATTAGCTTCGCCGAGTGTGAAGTTAGCTTCACGTTCGGCGTCGAGCGTGAAACTAACTTCACGCTCGACGCAAAACGAGCAGCCCGCTACCCCACGACGACGGGCAAACGTGCCCACCCACGCACGCTCGCGGTATGCGCCCGTTGGGCGTTCGCATAGTCGACTTCCCAGTCGGGCCAACGCTTCAACACCTCTTCGAAGGCCACCCGCGCCTCCAACCTGGCCAGCGCCGAGCCCAGGCAGAAGTGCAGGCCCTGCCCGAAGCTGAGATGGCCTCCGCGACGGTGGATGTCATAGCGATCCGCGTCGGGGAAGTGGCTCTCGTCGCGGTTGGCCGAGGCGTTCAGCAATAGCATGAACGATCCTTCGGGCACCTTGCGGCCGTAGTGCTCGGCATCGCGCGCGACGTAGCGGGCCTGTACCGGTGACGGCGGCTCGTACCGCAGCGTCTCCTCGATCGCGCCGGGGATCAGCGACTGGTCGGCGACGAGTTCGCGGCGTTGATCCGGATGATCGGAGAGCAGTTGGCCCATGAAACCGATGAGGCGAGCGGTGGTTTCGTTGCCTGCGCCGGCGATCATCGCGGTGTAAGCCAGCACCTCGGTCCGCGACAGGGGTCGCCGCGTGCCGTCCGGCTCGTCGATCTCGGCCCGCAACAGCTCGGTCATGAGGTCGTCGGAAGGATGATTGGCCCGCCATTCGATGTACTCGGCAAACAGGGCAATGGAATTCGCGAACACGTTCGCGTCGACCGCGGCGGGGTCGCTGTCCCTGGACAACTCGATGTTCGCGACGCTGCGGTCGCGGATCTTCTCTTGGTCGGCCTCGGGAATGCCGAGGAGGTATCCGATGGTCCGCATCGGCATCATCGCGCCCAGGTCCGCGATGAAATCGAAGCCGCTCCCGCCGACCAGCGGGTCGAGCTCGCGGATGCAGAAGCCGCGCACCAAGTCCTCCACGGCGAGCATGCGCCGGGGCGTGAAGACCCGGGACAGCAGTTTGCGGTGCAGGTCGTGCAGCGGTGGATCCTCGAACAGCAGAATGCCCGGGGGCACTTCGATATTCGCGAACAAGATGTCGGCGGTGGTGCCCCGGCCGGAGCGGTAGGTCTCCCAGTTCGGCAGTTCGCGCACGACGTCGTCGTATCGACTCAGCGCGTAGAAGTTGTACTTCTCGTTGTAGTACAGCGGGGCTTCTTCGCGCATCCGCTTCCACACCGGATACGGATCCGAGTCGATCTCGACGTCGAACGGGTCGTAGTACAACTCGGTGGCGCTGGGGCTCGTCATGATCGGATCCCTAACTCAGTCGTTGCGGTGTAAGAAGCCGTGCAAGAGCGCTTGAACGAGTTCCTCAACGATCACCTCCCGGGGCGGTGGTTGGTTGCCGAAGTAGGTCGAACGCAGCGCTGCCATACCCGCGATCATCGAGACCGTCGAGTGGGCCGGCAGGTCGGGGTGGTCGGAACGCAGCCCCCGCAATTGCATGCCCTCGACGCTGATTTGGCCCAATACCGTGACCGCCCTGCGGATCTCGGCGATGCCGGCGTCCACCTTTTCCTCATCGCTCAGATTTTCGGCCGCCATCAAGGTCAACAGCAGACCCTGATGTTCGACGAACACGTCGTACAGTTGTGACACGAAAAGCCGGGTCAGCTCCTCTTCGTCGGTCTCCTCGGGGACGACGGACTGCCAGGTTGCCCCGAATTCGTCGACGAAGCTCACGAACGGCACGACGAGCGCCTCACGAAACAGCGCCGCCTTCGACCCGAAATTGCGGAACAGCAGGTGTTCGGTGACGCCGGCGGCCTGCGCGATCTCACGCGTCGTGGTGCTGCGGTAGTCCTGGCCGGCGAACAGCGCCCGGGCCGCGTCGAGCAGCAGCCGGCGTGGCTCCCCGCGGGGACGGCGCGCCACCGTAGGTTGCGGCCGCCTAGTTGCTCGCTGAGCCACCGATGTCCACTCCCGTCGAATCCGCCTTGAGGATAGTAACGGCTATCCACATAGGATAGTATCCACTACCTTAGGCGAAATCATCGAAAGGGCGACACGATGGGCGCTGTCATCATGCTCGGCACGCTGTTCGGCCTGATCGCTTTGATCTTCGGGTTGGTACTGCGCTTCGATCCCGAGGCGCGGCGCACGCCGAGCGACGACGGCCGCCGGTGAGCGCCCAGATGACGCCGGTGATGGCCGGGGCTCAGTACTTTTCGTACGCCGCGAGCATCGCGTTCCTGACCATCGGGATCTACCTGAGCTACCGTCGGCGCCGCATCCATCCGCTGTTGCTTCTTGGCATCTCGGCGATCTCGTTCTCCTGGATCGAGTCACCCTACGACTGGGCGATGTACGCGCAGTTTCCGCCCGGGCTGCCCCGCATGCCGTCCTGGTGGC
The DNA here is from genome assembly GCF_059813005.1 of Mycobacterium sp. NGS27. Lineage (NCBI taxonomy): Bacteria > Bacillati > Actinomycetota > Actinomycetes > Mycobacteriales > Mycobacteriaceae > Mycobacterium > Mycobacterium sp. NGS27. The sequence goes on along the minus strand of NZ_JCALDT010000001.1, from coordinate 379,729 downwards.
CATTGAACGTGACGTGGGGAGGCTTGCCGTTGGCGGTGCCGATCGGCTACGTCTCCTACTTCATCATCCCGGCGGTGACCGGGGCCGCCCTCGGACGGTGGCTGAGCGCAAAGTTCAACTGGCGCAGGCCGATTACCCTGCTCGTGGTCGGCCTGGTCGTGGGCTTCTGCTGGGCATTGTTTTTCAACGCCTACACCGGGGCCCAGTTGGGCAACTTCTATTACGGCTACGTGATTCCCGGGCTCGCGATCTTCGAGGGCACCAAGCACCAGTACCCGCTCTACGACTCGCTGGCCATGGGCATCCAGATGATGCTTTTCACCTATCTACTGGGCCGCACCGACGCCGAAGGACGCAACGTCATCGACATGTGGGCCGACAAGCGATCAAAGAGCCGGGGCCAGTCCGCGGCGCTGTCGATCGCGGCCGTCGTCGTCGTCGGGCACCTGGTATATGGCGCGGTCTTTGCGCCCCATCTCATCACGAAGCTGGCCGGCTATGTGACCGCGGGCCCGACCGAACAGCTCTATCCAGGCGTACCGAACCAACCCAAATAACGGGCCGTCAGCCGAGCGCCTCGGGCAGCACGACCTCGCCCACGCGCTTCAGATACGGCCACGCGATGTCGGGTGGCAACCCGCCGCACAGCGGCGACAGGTTGAGCACCTGGCCGGCTTTGACGCGCGAAATCGCTTCGGGCACAGAAATAATCACGTGCGACGTCCCCGTCTCACGCAGCTCTTCGATGCTGTTCACGTGGCTGAAGCCCGCCGTCGTCTCGTCGCCGGGGTTCCACGCCGCGTAGCTGCGCACGTCGTGCAGCAGGTGCTCGCCGATCTCCTTCCACGCCTGATCCACATCGTCGGCGACGAACACGACGGAAGGGGTGTTGCGGTCGGGAAACATCGTCGGGCCGGGCGTGTGGCCGTGCTCGCGGCACGCCTCTTCGTAGGCCTCCTGCATGCCGGGCGCGTTGGCGTTTCCCAGCATGCCCAGGCCGTACCTGCCGGCCCGACGGGCCGCAGCGAGTGTTCCCCCGCCCCACATCAGTCCGGGGCCGCCGGGAGTCAGCGGGCGGGGTGTAACGGTGATCCGCCGACCGTCTTCGACGACGGTTTCACCGGCGAGCAGGCGCCGGAGCAGCGCGAGCTTCTCGTCGCAGACCCGGCCGCGCTTCTTGATCGGCACGCCGAAGTGCTCGAACTCCTCGGGCCGGTAGCCCAGCGCCAGAATGTAGGAGGCGCGCCCGTTGCTGATGATGTCGAGCACCGCCATGTCCTCGGCGAGCCGCACCGCTTCGTAGAACGGCAGGATCAGGATCAGGCTCAGCGCCAGCCGCTGCGTTCGCGCGGCCACCGCCGAGGCCAGCAGGAACGGTGAGGGCAGGTAGCCGTCCTCGGACGCATGGTGCTCACAGAGGATTGCGGCCAGGCCGCCGTGTTCTTCAGCCCAGGCCGACATTTCGGGTGCGGCGGCGTACAGATCGGCTGGGGGCGCCGCCCATTCGGGGTCGCGCATGTCGAAGCGCAGTGTGTACACGGCTGACTCCTAGCTGGCCTAATCGTTGTGCTGCACGTTACACGTTCAGTCGGAGGCGTAAAGCGGAAGAGTCGTCCGGAGGTCGCCCCCAGCGGACCCGGCCGCGACGGCGCGGCGGTGCCCGACTACGTGCGCCTGAGCCCCCCATGCGGGGCGGGCATGTCGAACCTGAGCGTGAACATCAGCGGCCGCCGGGATTGGGCGTTACCGCCGCAGGTTAACCTAAGATTTGTTCATTAGGATAGTACTTACTCTCTTAAGCCCTTGACCGTGCGGCATAGCGGCTGTTAGCTTCCGAGACGAACGTGGGGCCACTGCTGCCGTAAAGGCAACGGACGCCTCAGCTTTCGCCGCGCACACACCCGAGGAGGAACAAGATGACGGCTCATCGCGTGGTGGTGTGGGCGACAGGTGGCATCGGCTCGATCGCCATCCGCGCGATCCAGCGGCGCCCCAATCTCGATCTGGTCGGCGTGTGGGTGCATTCGGAAGAGAAGGTCGGCAAGGACGCGGGCGAACTGGCCGGCGGTGAGCCGATCGGCCTCAAAGCCACCAACGACGCCGACGCGCTGATCGCGCTCAGGCCCGACTGCATCGTCTATGCCGCCAGCGGTCCGGAGCGCGACGCGCTGGCCATCCCGGATTACGTCAAGCTGCTCGAAGCCGGCATCAACGTCGTGACCACCAGCACCACGCGATTGGTCAATCCACACGCTTACGAGCCCGCGGAGTGGCGCGACCAGCTGGTCGCCGCGGCCAAGCAGGGCCAGGCGTCGCTGTACGCCTCGGGGATCGAGCCGGGCTTCGCTGCCGACTACCTGCCGCTGGTGCTGTCCACCCAGTCGTCGTCGATCGACAAGATCCACTCGTTCGAGATCGGGCTGTATGACGACTACGGCGTTCCCGACATCATGAGCGACGCGCTGGGCTTCGGCCGTCCGCTCGACTACCAGCCGTGGATCAGCTTCCCCGGTGCCATCGCCGGCGAATGGCAGGGGCAGATCCGGTTGATCGCCGACGCGTTGGGGGTCGAAGTCCAGGAAGTCCGCGAGGGTTTCGACCGCGCCGTCACCAACCGGACGCTGGAGGTTGCCATGGGCACCGTCGAGGCCGGAACGTGCGGCGCGCTGCGGATGCAGGCGATCGGCGTCGTCGACGGCCGGGAAGCCATCGTCATCGAGCATGTCACCCGGCTCGCGCATGACGTCGCCCCCGAGTGGCCCACCGGGATCGGCGATCTGTCCTACCGCGTCATGATTTCCGGCGATCCAGATATCGACTGCACCCTGGCGGCGACGCTGAAGGATCCCGCCAAGGCCGGCATCGGCGGAATGACCTCCGGGGCCGGCGCCATGGTCGCCACGGCGATGCGCGTCGTCAACGCCGTGCCGTATGTAGTTGCGGCCCAACCGGGATTGCTGAGTTCGGTGGATCTACCGCTGACGATTCCACAAAAGGCGTTTGTCGGGGGCTAGGTCGCGGCGGTTAGTCTGCGGGCGTGACGGTTAATCCGCTCGAGGAACTGACGCTGCAGCAACTCCGGCGTCGCACCAGCATGAAATGGGGCGCGCACCCCGCCGACGTCCTGCCGCTGTGGGTCGCAGAGATGGACGTGACCCTGGCACCGACGGTGGCCGAAGCGCTGCGGAAGGCCATCGACGACGGCGACACCGGATATCCCTGCGGGCACGCGCTGGCGGAAGCCGTCAGCCACTTCGCCGCGCGGCATTGGCAGTGGCATGACCTCGAAGTGAGCCGCACCGCGCTGGTTCCCGACGTGATGCTCGGCGTGGTCGAGGTGTTGCGCCTGCTCACCGATCGCGGTGACGCGGTCATCGTCAACCCGCCGGTGTATGCGCCGTTCTACGCGTTCGTGTCGCACGACGGCCGTCGCGTCATCGAGGCACCGCTGGTCGAGGGGCGAATTGACTTGAACGCCTTGGAGAATGCCTTCGTTCGGGCTCGCGCGGAAGCGGCAAAGGACACCAAGGTCGCCTATCTGTTGTGCAATCCGCACAACCCGACCGGATCGGTCCACACCGCCGACGAACTCCGTGCGGTCGCCGAGCTCGCGCGGCGATTCGGGGTGCGGGTGGTGTCCGACGAGATTCACGCCCCCGTCATCCTGCCGGGATCGCGATTCACCCCGTTCCTCACGGTGCCGGGGGCCGAGAACGCCTTCGCGTTGACCTCGGCGTCGAAGGCTTGGAATCTGTCCGGCCTCAAAGCGGCGCTGGCCATCGCCGGACCGGAGGCCGCCGCCGACCTGAACCGGATGCCGGAGGAGGTAGGTCACGGACCCAGCCACCTCGGCGTCATCGCCCACGCCGAGGCATTCCGGAGCGGCGACGACTGGCTCGGCGCGACCCTGCGGGGCCTGGACGCGAACCGAACCCTGCTGGGCGAGTTGGTCGCCGAGCATCTTCCCGGCGTGAAATACCAATGGCCGCAAGGGACTTACCTGGCCTGGCTCGACTGCCGAGAGCTCGGTTTCGACGAGGAAGTCACCGATGGCCTTGCGGTGGTTGCCGACCTGTCGGGCCCGGCGCGCTGGTTTCTCGATCACGCGCGGGTGGCGCTCAGTTCCGGCCATGTGTTCGGAACCGGCGGAACCGGACACGTGCGGTTGAACTTCGCCACCTCGCGAGCGATCCTCACCAAGGCGGTATCGCGAATGGGCCGAGCCCTGGCCGATGCCCGATAGTGGAGTGTTCCGCTACGCGGAGACCTCCTCGGCGCCCCGGCCCAAGTTGCGGAACCCTTGTGCGGGCTCCTTCATGCCCAGCGTGAAGGGCAGGGCGTCGAGTTCGAACCTCGTCGTCGCGCCGAACCGGCGCAAAAAGCTGCGCCGCGGCGGCGCGACGTAAACCGGTAACGCCGCAAGGTCGATGTAGTGCGTCGAGGTTTCTCCGATTCCGTCGAAGACGTGCGTCAGCGGCATGCACAGTTCGCGCATCGGCTCGTCGAGGCATGCCGCGACGGGATCGGTCATCAGTACGTATTCGGCTACCGGCACCATGTTTTTCAGCATGCGGTGCACCAGAATGACGTCGAAGCCGGCCAGCTCGACGTGGCGCTTCACCTTCTGATCCGCCACCTCGCCCACGTGCACGACGAACTTCAGTGACAGCTTGTCCAGTTGTGCGCAACTCGCACACTCGCAGGCGATGTCGTTTTTCAGTTGCTCACGCCGCTCCAGAAACGAGGCGCGCATCCGTGACAAGCGCTCGCACACCACCGCTTTGGCGTGGCTGTCCGGACCACAGAAGAACGCGGCGTCACCCTCGAGTTTGGCCAGCTTCAAACCCTTGCCCGCATTGATCACCGACTCCAACAGGGCGGCAACCGTCAGCTGCGCATGGGCAAGGTGCGTCCGGTTCCACTGCATGTAATGCGTGTACCCGCCGATGTCGGCGATGAGCAGAACCACGCGCCGAATCGCCATGAACACGTCAGTTTAGTTGGCCGAGGTGCGTTGCTCAATGAATCTGCTACTAGACGAACTCGCGTCGGCGCGAGAGGCTTACAGAGGTGCCGGTTCACCGGAGGAGCTGATATGCATGTGCTGCGAACCCCGGACTCCCGATTCGAAAACCTGGAGGACTATCCGTTCGTTGGGCACTACCTTGACGTAACCGCAAGCGACACCCGGCCGCTTCGCATGCACTACCTCGACGAGGGCACTGTCGAAGGGCCACCGATCGTCCTGCTGCACGGCGAGCCCACGTGGAGTTACCTCTACCGGACGATGATCCCGCCTTTGACCGACGCCGGGAACCGCGTGCTCGCGCCCGATCTGATCGGCTTCGGCCGTTCGGACAAGCCCAGCCGGATCGAGGATTACACCTACCAGCGCCACGTGGAGTGGGTGATCTCGTGGTTCGAGCATCTCAACCTCAGGGACGTCACGTTGTTCGTGCAGGACTGGGGATCGCTGATCGGGCTGCGTATCGCCGCCGAGCAGTCCGACCGGGTCGGGCGGCTGGTGGTGGCCAACGGTTTCCTGCCCACGGCGCAACGGCGCACCCCGCCCGCCTTCTACGCCTGGCGCGCCTTCGCGCGCTACTCCCCCGTCCTGCCCGCCGGCCGAATCGTCGGCGTCGGGACCGTTCGCCGAGTGCCGTCGAAAGTGCGGGCCGGCTACGACGCGCCTTTTCCCGACAAGACGTATCAAGCCGGGGCCCGAGCGTTCCCCCAGTTGGTGCCCACCTCGCCCGACGACCCGGCGATTCCGGCCAACCGGAAAGCATGGGATGCGCTCGGCCGCTGGGAAAAGCCGTTCCTCGCCATTTTCGGAGCCCGTGACCCCATCCTCGGAAAGGCGGACACGGCCCTGATCAAACACATTCCCGGCGCCGCGGGCCAGCCCCACGCCCGCATCAACGCCAGCCATTTCATCCAAGAGGACCGCGGCCCCGAACTGGCCGAGCGCATCCAGTCTTGGCAGCAGGCCTGGCTCTGAGCGAAGGTCAGCGGGCGTAAACGTCAGCGGGTAACCGCGAGTACGGCTTCCGCCAATTCGGGCCGGCAGACCACCAGATCCGGCAACTTCGGGTCGGGCTGGTTGTACGCCAGTGCGGACCCGTCGATGCGAGAGGTGTGCAACCCAGCGGCCCGGGCCACCGCCACCGGCGCGGCGGAATCCCACTCGAACTGGCCGCCGGCGTGCACGTACACATCGGACAACCCTTGGACGATCGAGGCGACCTTGGCTCCGGCAGAACCCATTTCGACCAGGACTCCGTCCAGCGCATCCCGCACGTCCAAGGCGATGGCGGGTGGACGGGTACGCGACACCACGATGCGCGGCTTGCCCGGCACGGCTGGGGGCGACGCTATCTCCGGAGTCGCCAGCGTGATGCCTTGGGCGGGCAGCGCCACCGCGCCCGCGACCAGCTCGCCGGACTGCCAGAGTGCGACGTGCACCGCCCAGTCGTCGCGTCCAAGCTCGGAAAATTCCCGCGTGCCGTCCAGCGGATCGACGATCCAGACGCGGTCCGAGCGCAATCGAACCGGGTCATCGGCGCCCTCTTCGGACAGCACCGCATCACCGGGTCGCTCCGCGGCAAGGGCCTCCATCAGAAAATCGTGAGATCGCTTGTCCCCCGCGGCTTTCCGGTCGGCCGGTGCCGCGTCGGAGAACTCTTCCCGAACCCCGAGCAGTAACCGACCTGCCTCGGTGGCCAGCCGTGCGGCCAGATCATGGTCATTCATTCGGCAACTCCGGGAATGTTCAAAATGTTGGTAGCGATGACCAACTTTACCCTGTGATGCCGTTTCGCGGTCACCAACCCGACGGCCGGTTTCACCCGTAATCTGGTGACCGTGAGCGGCAACGCCAACGTTTCTTTGATGAGGCGGTTGCGGCACACCTCGCGGGGGCGGGTGATCGGGGTCGGCATTGTGGTGGCCGTAGTGCTGGTCGGGGTCCTCATCGTGGTGGGCGTGCAGCTGACCCAGCGCCGGCCAGGCGCGACGGCGCCCAGCACGTCGCCGTCGTCGGCGGCCCCGGAGAGCTTCGCCATCCCGGGTTGCTACAACCCGTCCGTTCCCCCCGTCGCGCGCCCCAAGCGGCTCAACGTATTGGGTTGCGCCAGTGTGGCCGTCGCGCTGCAGGACATATCGTGGAGTTCGTGGGGGCCGCAGGGCGCCGACGGGACCGGCACGGCATTGTTCAAGCTCTGTGATCCGAACTGTGCGACGGGATCTCAATTGACCGAGCCGGTGGTCGTGCACGCGTGGAATCCGCAGCCGCCGCGACGCGAGGCGATCTGCCAGGTGGGCTTGCAGATTTTCGCCGACATGATCCTGGCCTTCCCCAAAGGCGTTCCACCACCGAACGTGCAGAAGATGAACACCCAGTACAACGGGAATCCGGCCGTGCACTTCGCGAACTACTCGAGCGGCGACACGCGCGGCACCCAGTTCATCGGCTACACATTCTGCAACTAATCGGTCGTCAGACCTCGATGACGACAGCGCCACCCTGGCCGCCGCCGGCGCACATCGCCGCGACGCCGATGCCGCCGCCGCGGCGGCCGAGCTCGTAGGCCAGCGTGGTCACCATGCGCGCACCTGAGGCCGCGATCGGGTGGCCCAGGCTGCAGCCGCTGCCGGAGAAGTTCACCTTCTCCTCGTCGAGGCCGTATTCGCGGCACGCCGCGATGGGCACGGAAGCGAACGCCTCGTTGATCTCCCACAGCGCGACGTCGCCGGGCGCCAGACCGGCCCTCTGCAACACCTTCCCGATGACCTTGACCGCGCCGAGACCGCAGTCGCGGGCCGGCACGCCCGCGGCGGCCCAGGCCCTGACCGTGCCCATCACGTTGAGCTTCTCGGCCTGGGCGTAGTCGCTGTCGACGAGCGCGACGGCGGCCGCGGCGTCGTTGGTGCCACTGCTGTTGCCCGCGGTAATCGAGAAACCCTCGATCTCGGGGTGTAGGACCTTCAAGCCGGCCAGTTTCTCGACGGTGGTGTCGCGACGCGGATGCTCGTCCACGGCGAACTCGGTGACCGAGCCGTCGAACTGGGTGATCTTCAGCGGCAGGATCTCATCGGCGAACTTGCCGGCGTCCTGGGCCGCGACGGCGCGCTGATGCGAGCGAGCCGCCCAGGCGTCCATCTCCTCGCGCGTGATGCCGACCGCCTGCGCGGTATTCCAGCCCACGGTGATGGACATGTCCTTGGCCGGCGCGTCCGGCGTCTCCACGTGCGTCGGCGGCATCCAGCGCTCCTCGAACTTCAGCTCGGGGCCGGGGATTCGCCAGTTGGTCAGCGGCGTCATCGACAGCGACTGCACGCCGCCCGCGATGAGGACGCGCTCCATGCCGGAACCGATCTGCGCCGCGGCGTTGCCGATGGCCGTGAGGCTGCCCGCGCAGTGGCGGTTGACCGACTGCCCCGGAACGTGCTCCAGGCCCGTCGCGGTCGCCGCATAGCGGGCCAAATCGCCACCGCCGTAATGTGATTCGGCGAAGATGATGTCGTCGATGTGTGCGGGGTCGACGCCCGACCGGCGGACCACCTCGGGAAGCACGGCGGTGATCAAGGTCTCGGGCGGCGTGTTGACCAGCGTCCCCTTGAACGAGCGGCCTATCGCGGTCCGGACGGCTCCGACAATGACGGGTGTTCCCATGTTCTCGACCTCGTTGTTGTGGGCGGTCAGACGCCGCGAATCGTATCAAATACTGTATAGACAATAGTAATGGTCTAGATTCCGGTTGCCGGCCCCTGTGACGGCGCTAACAATTAAGCGGTTCGGCTAACTACGGGAGGCCACCCCTTGGCGAGCCCCGCCAGGGCGAGGTGACGGTTGCGCTGGAGACCGCCGGGTTATGCCACTCCGACCACCATCACCCTCGAACAGATCAACGACGGGTATCGCGACATGCTCGAGGGCGGCAACGTGCGCGGCATCATCCGCTATAGGGACGCCGACCGCGGGTAATCGGCGGCTGCATTGGCACAATGACCTGATGACAACCAGATCGCTCGCCGCCCCGGCCGCCACCCAACAGCTCGCCTACCGTGTCGCGGCGATGCTGCTCGGCATTGGCACCCTGCACTTCGTTGCGCCCAAGCCCTTCGACTCCATCATTCCGGTCGAGTTGCCGGGCAGCCCAAGGCTCTACACCTACGCATCGGGCGTGGCCGAGCTGACGATCGGGGCACTGCTGGTGCCGCAGCGAACCAGGCGGTCCGCCGCGCTGGCCGCCGTTGCGCTGTTCATCGGCGTCTTCCCGGGCAACGTCAACATGGTCCGGTTGTGGTGGGGCAAGCCGTGGCCCATGCGCATCGTCGCTTTGGCCCGCCTGCCGCTGCAGATCCCGATGATCACCACCGCGCTCAAGATCCGGCGCAACAGCTGACGCGTTGCGTAGTTGTCACCCGCGCCGCAGCCATCCCCGCCGGTTTTTCACTTGCGCCACTGCCGTCCCTGCCGGCGGGCACATACGAGTTGCCTGCCTCACAGCGACAACGAGCGCGCTGGGCGGCCGGCACCGCGCTTCCTCGGCCGGGTTGTCGCTCAGAGGCGGGCAACTCCTGCATAGCCCGCTGGGGGAACTGGTGTTACAACTGTGACCGACTTCATGACGAAATCAGCTGCGGGACAAGCGAATCCCACAGAGCTGATCTTATCCCGCATCGACGGAGCGGCCGAGATAAGCCATGAGCCGGGCGGTCGGCGTCGCATCCGGCGGCGCGGTTTGCGCCGGACCGAACCCGCCCGGTCGCCGCAACATCCCCTCCGGCACCGACCCCACCAGCTCGCGGCACATCGCCAGCAGGTCGGCGGGCAGTTCGATCAGTCGCCCCTGTGAGCGATGAACGTCCCAGGCGTGCATTGCCAGGTCCGAGACCGGATACGTCAGCGCCCGACGCAGAGGGACCTCACCTTCCGGCGAGGTCCGCATCCCATCCATGTCGGCGTTGGGCAGGGCGTCCGCCAAGCGCGTCGCCAGCTCGCGAAGCCGCGCCGCCGGATCCTCGCATACCCAGTCCGAGGGTTGCGAAGGCCGGTCCCAGATCTCGCCGTTCTCCACGAGGGTCGCGATTTTCGCCGCGCTACCGGTGACATGGCCAACCAGATCGCGCACACTCCAGCCCTCTAAATTAGACGGCTGCGACCAGCTGTCCGGCGCTATCCGGTCGACGGCGTCGATGAGTAGATCGAGCGCCTCGGTGGCCATCACGCCGATCCTGGAAGTCGTTTCGTCCATGGCGTGTATCTCCTTGCGAATAAGCGGCTTCGGTCCCCGCCACCGTCGGCCGCGCACGTGCAGAAGTCTAGGGCCGCGACTCCTCGCCGAGCCAGCCGATTGAACTCCTCGACCGCGCACGCTAAGACTTGACATCGGCTGATTACCCAGGAGGGCCGCTTGGACAAGGCAGACATCGCCGCATTGCTCGCGCTGGCGGCCGCGCTGATGGTGGGCGCCGGAGACGTCGCCCAGCAGCGATCCGCTCAGCAGGTCACCGATCAATCGGTCGGCACCTTCACCCTGTTCCGCCGGCTGCTGCGCGACCGGAGATGGTGGGTGGGCAGCCTGGTGGCCGCAGCCGGTTTCGGGTTCCAGGCCGCGGCACTGGGCCTGGGCTCGGTGGTACTGGTGCAGGCGCTCCTGGTGACCTCGTTGCTGTTCGCATTGCTCATCAGCGCGAGGGCGAATCATCGCAGAATCACCCGCCAGCAAGCGATTTGGGCGGTTTTGCTTGCCGCCGCGGTCGCGGTGGTGGTGACCGTCGGCGATCCCCAGCAGGGGACGCCGCGCGGCTCGGCGCAGACATGGACCATCGTGGCGCTGGTGATGGGCCCAGCGCTGATCCTGTGTGTGATTGGAGCGCGGATGTTCCCGGGTTCGGTCGGCGCATTGTTGCTGGGGCTGATGTCCGGTTCGCTGTGGGGCCTGTTTTCGGTGTTGACCAAAGGTGTGGTCGACCAACTCGACCGCGGCATCCCAGCCTTATTGCGCGCACCCGAGTTGTACGTGTGGGTGGTGATCGCGGTCGCGGCTACCGCCTGGGAACAGTCGGCATTTCGGGCCGGGCCGCTCACCACGTCGCTCCCGGCGGTCACCGTCGCCGAGCCCATCGTCGGCTCGCTGCTGGGCGTCACCGTGCTGGGAGAGACGCTGCACACCAACGACATAGGCTGGGTGGCCCTGGGCTTGTCGATAGGCCTGATGGCGGCGGCGACGGTAGCGCTGGCCCACAGCCAGGCCAGTGACACGCCGCCGACTGACCAAAAGCACGCCCCCGCAACGTAAAGAACCCCAATAGCCTTCTGCCGTTTACTTGTTGACGGTAGCCATCCGCGACCCGCGCGCGTATGGTGTGGCCGCCGAGACGGTGCAACGATCGAATCACGCCGCACGGCGCCGCAACACCTGGTTTCGGGGTAGGTTGGCCGCGGGTTCGGTCGTACCGCCTTGAGGAGGGATAGATGAGCACATCGGAAAAGGCGTCGAAGCCGCGCGCCGGGCAGCCGGTAATCCACCTCTCCCAGCTGTTGCGTGCGCCCGTGCTATCCCGTTCCGGCGAAACGGTGGGCCGGGTCGAGGACGTGATCGTGCGGCTGGGCGGAGCGGAGGAGTACCCCCGCGTGGCCGGGATAGTCGCGGGGGTCGGCGGACGCCGGGTCTTCATCGGCGACAAATCCATCGACGCATACTCCGTGGACCGAGTTCTGTTGACCAAGAACAAAATTGATCTTCGCGGGTTCGAACGCCGCGAGGGTGAGGTGTTGTTGCGCACCGACGTGTTGGGCCACCGGCTGATCGACGTGGCCACCGTCGAGCTGGTGCGCGCCTACGACGTCGAGCTGGAACAGACCGGCCAAGGCTGGATGGTCACCCGCCTGGACACCCGCCGCCCACCACGATTGTTCGGGCTGATCAAGCATTCGGGCGGGCATGCGTCTCGTGACTGGAAGGCATTCGAGCCGCTGATCGGCCACGCCCGTTCGGATGCGGTCCGACGCCTCTCGGACCGGTTCGGCGAGCTCAAAGCCGCAGAGATCGCCGATCTTCTCGAGGAAGCGGACAAGGCCGAGGGCGGCGAGATCCTCGACCGGGTGCACAGCGACCCCGAATTGGAAGCCGACGTCTTCGAAGAACTCGACCCGGAGAAGGCCAGCCGGTTGCTCGACAACATGCCGGACAACGAGGTCGCCGCGCTGCTCGGCCGGATGCGCGCCGACGACGCCGCCGATGCGATCGCCGACCTGCGCCAGTCCCGGCGCCGGCGCGTGCTCGAGCTGATGCCGGCCCCACAGCGCACCAAGGTCATCACCTTGATGGGGTTCAACCCCGAAAGTGCCGGCGGTCTGATGAATGTCGACTCGGTGACGTGTTCGCCCGCCGCCACCGCGGGCGAGGCGTTGGCGTTGATCGCCGCGTCGCACAGCATTCAGCCGGAAGCCCTGATCAAGGTGCACGTGCTCGACGAGGACCAACGTCTTGACGGCGTCGTTTCCGTGATCACCCTGTTGCAGGTCGATCCCGCCGAAAAGCTCGGCGCGCTAATGGATTCCGACCCGGTGCGGGTCAACGCCGACGCGGACCTGACCGATATCGCGCTGCTGATGGCCGATTTCAATCTCTACTCCATACCCGTCGTCGACGAGCAGGACCGCCTACTCGGGGTGGTCACCGTCGACGACGTGCTGGAGGCGACCATCCCCGAGGACTGGCGCCGCAGGGAGCCCGCGCCCCGCCCCATCCGCGAAATCGTCGCCGACGACCGTGACGCACCGCCAACGGGAGGTAGCGCGCAGTGAGCCCCGGTGGCGAGAACCCCGCCCAGGCCGACGGGCCGGGTGTCGACGTTCAGCGCTCCGAGCCGGCGCAGCCGCGGCGCACGGCCGTCCTGGACAGCGCTCATGTGGGGGATATCGAGGGCGCGTTCGGACGCATCAGCGTCGGCGAGACCGAGCATGCCCGGACCTGGCGGACGCGGCTGCTGACCCTGCTCGCGATCGTCGGGCCCGGAATCATCGTGATGGTCGGCGACAACGACGCGGGCGGGGTCGCCACCTACGCCCAAGCCGGCCAGAACTACGGCTACTCACTGCTGTGGGTATTACTGCTGCTGATCCCCGTGCTCATCGTCAACCAAGAAATGGTGGTCCGGCTCGGCGCGGTCACCGGCGTCGGACACGCCCGCCTGATCAACGAACGCTTCGGCCGCGGCTGGGGCTGGTTTTCGGTCGGCGACCTGTTCTTGCTCAACTTCTTGACGATCGTCACCGAGTTCATCGGCATCAGCCTGGCCGCCGAGTACATCGGCGTCTCCAAATACGTTGTGGTACCGGTCTCGGCGGTGGCGTTGGTGGCGATCATGGCCAGCGGCAGCTTCCGTCGATGGGAGCGGGCCATGTTCGTGTTCATCGCGGTCACGCTACTGCAGATCCCGATGCTGTTGATGTCGCATCCACAGTGGATAAATGCGGCGAAGTCCTTTGTCGTGCCCAGTATTTCGGGCGGAATCAGCTCGGATGCGGTGCTGCTGATCATCGCGATCGTCGGCACCACCGTCGCTCCGTGGCAGCTGTTTTTCCAGCAGTCCAATGTCGTTGACAAGCGCATCACTCCCCGGTTCATGGCCTACGAACGCGCGGACACCGTGCTGGGAGCCTTCGTCGTGGTGGTCGGCGCCGCCGCGCTGGTGATGACCGGCGACTGGGCCGCGCGCTCCACCAACACCGTGGGTGGCTTCACCGACGCCGGCGCCATCGCCCATCTGCTCGGCCAGCATCGCGAGACGCTTGGCTGGATTTTCGCGATCGTGCTGATGGACGCTTCGATCATCGGTGCCGCCGCCGTCACCCTGGCCACCAGTTACGCCTTCGGCGACGTCTTCGGGCTGAAACACTCACTGCACCGCGGCTTCTCCGACGCCAAACAGTTCTACCTGTCCTACACCGCAATGGTGGTGCTGGCCGCCGCGATCGTCCTGATTCCCGGCGCCCCACTCGGGCTGATCACCACCGCCGTGCAGGCCCTCGCCGGTCTACTGCTGCCCAGCGCCAGCGTATTCCTGCTGCTGTTGTGCAACGATCGAGAAGTATTGGGCCCCTGGGTAAATCGGCCCTGGCTGAACTGGGTCGCCGGGCTGATCGTGGGCACGCTACTGCTGCTCTCGGGAATCTTGATGGCCACCACGCTGTTTCCCGGAATCAATGTCGTGGTGGTGTCCGGCTACCTGGTAGCGGCCATGGTCGTATTCGCTGCCGCAGCCGCACCTGCGCTGCGCTGGATGGGCCGCCGCCGACCCGCTCGCCCCGTCGCACGCTTCCCGGCCCGCGGTGTCGACCGCAGCACCTGGCGCATGCCCCCGCTGACGCTGCTCGAGCCGGTCGTCTGGTCGCCCGGCACCCGACTGGGCATGATCGCGCTGCGCACCTATCTGGTCGCCGGCGCGCTGCTACTCGTGGTCAAAGCCATCCAACTCAGCCGCTGACCGTTTGCACCCGGCGAGCCACCTCGCCGTACCGCTCGAAGCGCTCCAGATCGGCGACGGCGTTGTACATCACCAATCGCGTTGCCATCCCTGCGTATTTCGCGACCAACGCGTCGGCCAGCCCCTCCCAGGTCGACTCGGTCGCAAACACCGCGATGTGATCGTCGCTGACCTGAGCCGCCATCCCGGCGAAGTCTCCGGCCTTCTGCTTCTCCCGAATCCGGGCGGTCGTGCCCTCGAAACCCGCCTCATCCCATATGAACGCGTAGTTGGGCGTGCTGCCGTAGAACGCCATGCTGGCGCGCACGACTTCACGTTGCTTGGCGAGCTCTTCGTCGGTGTCTCCGACGATCGTCATGACGGGCACGATGATCGCGACGTCCGACGGCGACCGGCCCGCTTTCGCCGCCCCTTCGGCGACCGTCGGCAGCACGTGCCGGGCCAGGTAGCCCGGTTCGCCGATGGGGTGGACGTGCAGGCCGTCGGCAACTTCACCCGCCATCCGCAGCATCCACGGATTGACCGCTGCGATATCGACTTTGGGGTCCGGAGCGTCGATGGGCCCCGGGCTCCACTGCGGGGTGATGAAGTCGAGATCGTAGAAGTCACCGTGGTGGTCGAGTGTCCCTGAGCGAAACGCCGCGAAGCATGCCTTGACCGCAAGCAAGTAGTCGCGCAGCCGGGGCCCTGGCCGCTCGAAGGCGGTGCCGTAGCGCCGCACCACGTGGGTCCGCACCTGCGTCCCGAGGCCCAGCCGGAACTTCCCCTTGGTGGCTTCCTGCAGCTCCCATGCCGCGGCGGCGGTGACGAAGGGGCTGCGCGGGAAGGCCACCGCAACGCCCGTCGACAATTCGAGGTCCGGCGCGGCCTGCGAGGCGACGGCAGCATTCAGGTATGCGGTGCGGCCGGTCTCGGTGAACAACAGGCCGGAGAATCCGGCGGATTGCGTCCGCCGGGCAAGGTCACCGATTTGGCCGAGCGGCTGGGGAGTCGTCATCGCGTCGACATGCATGGTGGGAGCGTACGTCGAGCGAGTCCGGGCGCGTCGCGCGTGCTCGTCGGCCGGAGGCGGCGAATCAGCGTTTGGTTGGCCGCCGGCTCACCGGGGCGGTGAAGCCTTCGGTGTCATCGAAGAATGCCCATTGCCCGTCGTCGTTGACCTCCATCCGCCACCCCAGCTCGGTGTCGCCGCCGACCGAGTTGACGAACCAGGCATGCGCGGCCTCCGCATTGGCGAAACTCTTCGTCGCGACGACCCGGCCGCGTGGGTCGAGAACGCGAAACTCAGGCATGGGATCTCATTATCCCTGCCAGCGAGCCTTCAATCGGCGAAATCGCTTATTTGCCGGTGGACCCCGGTTACACCGTGCGGGCCAGCCGGCCGGCGAGAATCTCGGCAAACCTTGCCGGATCGTCGAGCGCGCCGCCCTCGGCAAGAAGCGCTGTGCCGTAGAGCAATTCCGCGGTCTCCGCGACCGAGGGATCGTCGCCGCGGTCCTGGTGCGCTTGCCGCAGGCCGGTGACGAGCGGGTGGTTGGGGTTGAGCTCGAGGATCCGTTTGCCCACCGGAACGGCCTGCCCGGAAGCGCGGTACATGCGCGCGAGCGCCGGCGTGATCCCGAAGGCGTCGGTGATCAGGCAGGCGGGCGAGTCCGTCAGGCGGTTCGACAGCCGAACTTCCTTGACGTGATCGGTCAGGGTCTCCTTCAGCCAGGTGAGCAGGTCGGCGAATTCCTTCTGCTGCTCCTCGCGCTCGGCCTCGCTCTCGTCGCCGTCGGCACTGAGGTCCACTTCCCCCTTAGCGATGGACTGCAGCGGCTTGCCGTCGAACTCGGTCACGGTGCCCACCCACACCTCGTCGACGGGGTCGGTGAGCAGCAACACCTCGTAGCCCTTGGCTTTGAACGCCTCGAGGTGCGGCGACTTCAATATCTGCTGACGCGACTCCCCCGTGGCGAAGAAGATCTGCGTCTGGCCCTCTTTCATGCGCTCCACGTACTCGGCGAGCGTCGTGGCTTCCTCCTCGCTGTGTGTCGAGGCGAACGAGGAGAGCTGCAGCAGCGTCTCTCGATTGTCGAAGTCGGACATCAGCCCCTCCTTGACGACCCTGCCGAATTGGGTCCAGAAGGTGCGGTAGTCCTCCGGGCGCTCGGACTGCAGATCCTTGATCGTGGAGAGGACCTTCTTGGTCAACCGGCGCCGGATGGCCTTGATCTGGCGATCCTGTTGCAGGATTTCGCGCGACACGTTCAGCGACATGTCCTGCGCGTCAACGACGCCCTTGACGAAGCGCAGGTACTCGGGCATGAGCTCGTCGCAGTCGGCCATGATGAACACGCGCTTGACGTAGAGCTGAATCCCGGTCTGGGCGTCCCGATTGAACAGGTCGAACGGAGCGTGCGACGGGATGAACAGCAGTGCCTGGTACTCGAACGTGCCTTCGGCCCGCATCGCGATGACCTCGAGCGGGTCGTCCCAGGCGTGCGCGACGTGCTTGTAGAACTCCTTGTACTCCTCCTCGGAGACCTCTTCTTTGGGCCTGGCCCACAGGGCCTTCATCGAGTTGAGGGTCTCGGTCTCGATCGTGACGGTCGGCTCACCGCCCTCTTCCGTCGCGGGCGTGCTTCGCACGACCTCCATCCGGATGGGCCACGCGATGAAGTCGGAGTACTTCTTGACCAGGCTCCTGATCTTGAAGTCCGCGGTGTAGTCGTGCAGCTCGTCCTCGGCGTCCTCGGGCTTGAGGTGCAGGGTCACCGACGTTCCCTGCGGGGCGTCGTCCACCGACTCGATGGTGTAGGTACCCTCGCCGCTCGATTCCCATCTGGTGGCGTCGCTCTCGCCGGCCTTGCGGGTGAGCAGTTCGACCTTGTCGGCGACCATGAAGCTGGAGTAGAAACCGATCCCGAATTGACCGATGAGTTCCTCGGAAGCCGCGGCGTTCTTGGCCTCGCGTAGTTGTTTGCGCAGCTCGGCGGTGCCGGACTTGGCCAGCGTGCCGATCAGGTCGACCACTTCGGCGCGGGTCATCCCGATGCCGTTGTCGCGGATGGTCAGGGTGCGCGCGTCCTTGTCGACGTCGATCTCGATGTGCAGGTCAGAGGTGTCGACGTCGAGGTCCTTGTTCCGGAACGCTTCTAGCCGCAGCTTGTCCAAAGCATCGGAAGCGTTGGAGATCAACTCTCGCAGGAACGAGTCCTTGTTGGAGTAGACGGAGTGGACCATCAGATCCAGCAGCTGCCGAGCCTCTGCCTGAAACTCCAACTGCTCAACGTGCGCGCTCATGAGATTCCCTTCGACAACATGACGTCCCAAATTTACCGAGCCGCCGACGCGTGGTGCGCAATAACCCCGTGCTCTCCCGGGGTCACCGGCTCTAGGCTGAACGGATGTCTGTTGCTCAACGCGAACGTGCCGCCCTTGTGGAGACCATGCGCGGCGTGGGGCCGGATGCGCCCACCCTGTGCGAGGGATGGAAGACGCGGGACTTGGCCGCCCACCTGGTGATCCGTGAGTACCGGCCCGACGCGGCGCCCGGCATTTTGATCCCCTTCTTCGCATCCCACACCGAGAAGGTGCAGAACCAGGTGGCCGAGCAGAACGACTGGGACGAGCTGATTAGCAAGGTCGCCGCCGGCCCACCGGTCTACTCGCCGTTCAAACTGCTCGACCCCGTGGCCAATGTGGCCGAGATGTTCATCCACCACGAGGATGTGCGCCGAGCGCAGCCGGGCTGGCAGCCGCGCTCCCTGGAGCCCGCGCTGACCAAAATGTTGCGGCGGACCCTGCCATTGATGGCCCGGCTCACACTCGCCAAGACGCCAGGCCGGCTGGCGTTGCGCACCCCGGAGGGCAAGACCGTGCTCACCGCGGGCCAGGGGCCGGCGGTGACGGTGACCGGGGCGTCCGAGGAGCTGCTGCTGTTCTCGGTCGGGCGACAGGCCAAGGTCGAATTCGACGGCGACGCCGCTGCGGTGCAGGCCGTCCGGGACGCGCCCAAGGGGCTGTAGGCGTCCGGCGGCCCCGCGCGATTCACCCAAAGGTCTCGCGCAGCTTCTTCTTGATCACCTTGCCGAATTGATTGCGCGGCAGCGTTTCGACGACCACCAGGTGCTCGGGGTGTTTGTATCGGCTGAGGCCGCGCGATTGGCAATGTCGCACAAGGGATTCCAAAGACACCTCGCGCGCCGTCGCGGGAACCACGACGGCACAGACGCGTTCGCCGGTGCGCGGGTCGGGAATTCCGATGACGGCGACATCGGCGACGGCCGGATGCGTGGCCAGCGCATTCTCGATTTCCAGCGCCGAGATGTTCTCCGCATTACGGATGATGGCGTCCTTGGTACGGCCCGTGACGCGGACGTTGCCGTTCGCGTCGATCAGGCCGAGATCGCCTGTGCGCAGCCAGCCGTCGCTGTCGAACGCATCGGCGTCAAGCGTCGGGTCGGCGTAGCCGAGGAAGCATTGAGGTCCCTTGAGCCGCAGCTCCCCCTCGCGTCCGGCGCTCGCTTCAGCGCCCTCGCCGTCGACCACGCGCACCTCGACGCCGGGGACCGGCGGGCCGACCGTATGGTCGAGCACCTCGGGCGCCGCGGTCAGCGAAGGCGAGGTCGCGCATGGAAACTCCGTCATCCCCCAGGCATTCGCGATTCCGGCCAGGCCGAAGGTTTCGCGGACCTGACGTCCCAGTTCGGCCGTGATGGGCGCGCCGCCGGCCAGGCAGCCCCGCACCGACGGGAACAGCGGCCGATCACCCTGCGTCCGTTGGGCTTCGAGGAACGCGACGAAAAATGGGGTCGCGGTGCCCAGGAAAGTCGGATTGTGCGCGGCGATGGCCCACGGTGTGGTAGCCGGGTCGAACGCCTCGAACAGGGCCAACCGCATGCCGGTCAACAGCGCGGTGGCGAGCATCGCGGCCCCACCGATGTGGGCGATCGGGAAGGCGACCGGATCCACATCTGTGCTGTTGGCGCCCACCATGCCCACCACTCCCGCCGAGCCGGCGATGACCGAGGTATCGCTATGACGGATCCCTTTGGGGGCCGCGGTGGTTCCCGAGGAGTAGTAGATCCAACGAGTCTCATCGGCGGAACTTGGTGGCGCCGGGAGGGCGTCGACGGCGGCGCCGGGCAGGCGCAGCGCACCGGCCGGCGGCGTTGCCAGATCGAGGGTGATGACGTCGAAGCCTCTGTCCGCCGACAATGCTCGGGCCAGGTCCCCGTATCCGAAGCCGCGCCAAAGCTGCGGCACCACAAGGAATTCGGTGTGCAGTTGGCCGGTGATGAAGCCAACCTCGCTTTCCCGCAGGATGGGGATGATCGGGTTCTGCACGGCCCCGAGCCGGGCCAGTGCGGCCATCACCACCATGGTCTCCAGCGTGGTGGGCAGCTGCCAGGACACGACGGTTCCCGCGCGGATGCCCCGCTCGGCGAGTGCGGCGGCGGTTGCGCACGCGGCGTCGTGCAGTTGACGCGCTGTCAGGCTTCGCCCGTATTCATCGACCAGCAGCGGCCGGCTCGATCCTCGCCGCGCCGCGTCGGCGATCAAAGCCCAGAATGTCACCGTGCCAGTCCCTTTCGGCTAGCGGGCCGACGGCTCGGTGGCGGGTGGGCGGAACCCCGAGTGCGCGATGGCGGTGGACACGCCGGTGCCGATCGGCCCCTTCGCGTCCACCAGGACCGCCGAGCCGCTGGCCACCCCGTCGTGACTGTGATGCGTCAGGGAGGCCAGCCCGATGTGGTCGCCCACCGGCAGCCGGCTGAGCGTGAGCGTGTAGTCGACGTTGATGAATTGCAGGGAGTTGGTGCCCCAGTTGGCAATTGAAGCCGTGATGTCACCCGCCATCGCCACGCGGGTGAAGGCGGTGAGAGGTTCGTCGTCGATCAGCGGGCGCGTCTCGTGTATCCAGGTGTATTTCGGGCCGTCCGTGTGAGGCCAGTTCGGATCGGGGTTCTGGACATCGGCACCCCAGCCGTAGGTGCGCATGAACAGCGTCGAGTAGGCCTCGTCCAGCGGGATCGGTGGCATCTGCACGGGTGGTGACCAGACGTCCCCGTCGGGCTGCGTGCCGCGGCGCAGAAACAGCGCGCTCGCCTGCGCGACCACCGCGCCGTCCTGGATGATCGCGGCTTCGACCAGACGTAATCGGCGTCGGTCCTGTCGGACCTGCGTGTGTACCTCGAGCGGCTCCAACGCGGTCGGACGGGGCAGGTCGACGGTCAACCGTGCCGGCTGCAGTTGCGCATCGGGAGCCGCATCCTCGACCGCCCACGCCAAGAGACCGCCGACAACATGTCCGCTGAGCGACGGCCCCCAGCCCCCGCGCGCGAATTTGGTTGGCACGAAGTAATTGTCGTCGCGCACAAAGTAGGGCACCGGTTCGGCCCATTGAGCTTCATCGGTCAAGATATCGGGCTCGGCCACTGCTTGACTCTCCACGGAAGAGGAGCGCGGACTCGGCTGAGGACCGCAACTGTCGATATTACAGTTACGCTTCCAGTCGCCGAAGATGCATCGTCCACTACGCCCGAAGGTCAGCTGATTGCGGCGCCCACCAGATGACCGATTGCGTAGGTGATCGCCAACGCGAGGGTGCCGCCGATGGCGTTGCGCAGCACCGCTCGGCCCTTTGGCGCTCCGCCCAATCCGGCCGAGACCGCACCGGTGATCACCAGCGCTGCGAGTACCGCGGCGACCGTGATGGGGACTCTCCACGTCGTGGGCGGAACCAGGATCGCGATCAACGGCAGCAGGGCACCAATGGCGAACGAGAGCGCCGACGACGATGCCGCCTGCCAGGGATTCGTCAGCTCCTCGGGATTGATCCCCAGTTCCACCTCGGCATGGGCGAGCAGCGGATTGTGGTCGGTGAGTTCCTCGGCAACGGTGCGAGCGGTCGCCGGCGTCAGGCCTTTTGCCTCGTACAGCGTCGCGAGCTCGTCCAATTCGGCGACGGGATCATCGCGCAATTCGCGGCGCTCCTGGCTCAACAGCGCCTTCTCCGTGTCGCGCTGGGTGCTGACCGAGACGTATTCGCCCAGCGCCATCGACACCGCGCCCGCAACCAGTCCGGCGCTGCCGGCGGTCAATATCGGCGCGCGTTCGGCGGTTGCCGCCGCGACTCCCACCACAATGCCCGCGGTGGAGACGATCCCGTCGTTGGCGCCCAGGACGCCGGCGCGCAGCCAATTCAGCTTCGACGACACCGAACCGACGTGGGGTTCGTGCGGATGTGACGCATTCGACACGGCCGCAACCATATAGATGAAAACCCTTGCCGACTAGCCAACGTAGCCTTCCCAAACAGACGCCGGCGCCGGGTCGGTCCGCGTCCATCGTGGTGAAAATGCCTGGTAATCAATGCGCGGCGGACGCGCCGCGCAATGGTGACGGGCGGACGGGTGCCGGCCGCAAACACATCGTCAGTGGGCCGGACCCAAAGGTCTGCACTGGCCGAGCCACAGCTGTTCCATAGGAAAGCTATTTAGCGTCGGGGTGGTAACGGGGGGTGTTCCAACGAACTTCCTTGCAAGTAATCCCTAGTGGATAGGTGAAGCATCATGAAGTTGAAGCAACTTGTCGGCGGGGTGTCCATCGCCGGAGCGCTCGGCGCTGCGGCCTTCGGAATGGGCGCCGGATTTGCCAATGCTGCTCCCGGAGCGCCACAGCCGCCGGGCAATCACGGCGGGGCGGCACCTGGTGGCGGCCACGCTCCCACCGGTCCTAACGATCCCGGCGGCCCGGGTGGACCGGGTGGTCCCGGTGGCCCGGGTGGTCCCGGCGGTCCGGGTGGACCCGGCGATCATCCTGGTGGCCCGGGTGGACCGGGAAATCATCCCGGCGGCCCAGGCGGACCCGGCGATCACCCCGGTGGACCGGGTGGACCCGGTGGACCGGGTGGTCCCGGCGATCACCCCGGCGGGCCGGGTGGACCAGATGATCACCCCGGTGGACCCAACGGGTTCGGTGGACCGGATCCTCACCCTGGCGGCCCGTGGCACGGGGACGCGCAGCGTGGTTACTTCCGCGGGGCGCCCTGGGGCGATGGTCCTGGACCGTGGGGGCCGGGTGCACCGCCGCGGCCGGCATGGGATCGACCGCTCCCCCCGCCCGGTGGGCACTGGGATTACGGCCCGATCAATTACTGGGGCTACCAGGAAACACCCGTCTGGGATCCCGGTTTCCACCAGTGGGGTTTCTGGCTCTTCGGAGTGTGGATCCCGCTGTGATCAAGTAGCTGACAAGACGCCCGCTTCGCCGATTGGCGAAGCGGGCGTCTTCGCTTGCCTGCCGAGTGTGTTTGACGCCCGGCGCCGGCCCTAACTTTTCGTGCCGACGGTCAACAGGTCGGACACCAGCGCCGTCCACGCCGGGCGCGGGATCCGGTGTTGATCGGTGATGACGAACCCGGCGTCCTCGAACAACGCTCGCATCTCGGGCGCCGACGTGTTGTGCTGCGGCTTCCATCGGGCGTTCGCAGATGACTGCAGCCGCGGCTGCCGCGTGCTCAGCGCCGAAACGGCCACCAGGCCGCCCGGGGCCAGCACACGATGGAATTCACGTAGCGCCGCCGGCTGATCGAAGAAGTGGAAGGCCGAGGTCGTGACCACCGCATCGAGGGCGCCGTCGTCAAACGGAAGCTGCTCGGCCGGGCCGCGCATCCATTGCACCCGATCCGATCTGGCCCGAGCCTGGCCGAGCATGCCGTCGGACATGTCGACGCCGTAGATCTCGTCAGGCTGCAGTTCGCGCTGGATTCGATCGCTCAAAATGCCTGTGCCGCAAGCTATATCAGCGATCTTGCGTGCCCCGTGGTCGCGCAGCTGGGCTATCACCTCGTTGTGCGGTGGTCGGTACACCCACCGTTGCAGGAAGGGCAGATCGTACGCCGGCGCGAGGAAGCTCCACATCCGCGTGACGGCCTCATTGAGCCCTCGTCGCTGCGGCGCGGTCATTTGCTCAGCACCGCGCTGTAGTAGATGGTGTCGGCCATCGACACGGAGTCGTTGGTTTGCGGAATGGCATCAAGACCGGAGTCGGCCAACAGCTCACTCATCCGAATGCCATCGGAGCGCCACCCCAGGTTGTCCAGGTACACGCCGACGTCATTGCGCTCGCCCTGGTAACCGAGCTCGCCGAATTCCAGGTCGAAGCCATGCTCACGCCATTTTTCGGCGGCCCTGCTCATCATCGCCTGCGCTTTCTCGGTGTCTACCTCTGACATGTCCGGAATAGCTTCGCACGCCAGCCGACTGCCGTCGGCGCTCAGTGCGGTGATGTTGTCGAGCAGTCGATCCTGCGCCTCCGGCGGCAGATACCCGAAGAGTCCCTCCGCGATCCAGGCCGTGGGTTGACACTTGTCAAAACCGGCTTCGGCCAACGCTTTCGGCCAGTCATTGCGCAGATCGACGGCGACCGTGCGCAGCTCGGCCTGCGGGGCGGCGCCCAGCTTGGCCAGCGTGCCGGCCTTGAATTCGATCACCTGCGGCTGGTCGATCTCGAAGACCGTCATATCGGACGGCCAAGCCAACCGGTAGGCGCGCGCGTCCAAGCCCGATGCCAGAATCACGGCCTGCCGGATCCCGGCCTGCGTCGCTGCGTGAAAGAACGAATCGAAGAATCGGGTCCGGGCGGCCATTGCGGCGGGCATGTGTCCGAGCTTCCAGCCCGACTCGTGGTCGTCGACGTCGGCGGCCACCAGGTCGCCTGACATCCAACGAGTGAAGAAGTCCACCCCGACGGCACGCACCAGCGGCTCGGCGAAACGATCTTCGATCAGCGGGTTGTCGGCGTTCGTCGCGATCGCTCGCGCGGCTGCGACCATCGTCGCGGTCGCGCCCACACTGGTGGCCAGATCCCAGGTGTCGTTGTCTGTACGTGGCATGCGGCTGTTGTCCCCCTCGGATTCACAGGTTACTTAGCTGGCATAACGACCCAGGAGCTCGTGGAGTTCCCGTAGCCCGCCCGGTCCTCGTGGCCCTCCGGGTTGCACCCGGTCCATTCGCGGCAGGGGCAAGCAAAGCGCCGATTATCGTGCGGCAATTGACCCGTTGACTCGCCGAATTGGCGAGAATGAACGCCCTTGACAGCCCGTGTCTTCAGACGATGACCAATTCGAA
Organism: Mycobacterium sp. NGS27; assembly: GCF_059813005.1. Lineage (NCBI taxonomy): Bacteria > Bacillati > Actinomycetota > Actinomycetes > Mycobacteriales > Mycobacteriaceae > Mycobacterium > Mycobacterium sp. NGS27. The sequence goes on along the minus strand of NZ_JCALDT010000001.1, from coordinate 355,112 downwards.
GACCGGGATGAGCCGATCCGTGCGTTGCTGGTACTCGCCGAACCCAGGGGCGCGCTCGACTACCACCGGGTATACCGAATCCCTTTGGTCACGCGGCAATTCGCGCGCGATCGCGGGCTTCGCAGGTTCCGAGCCGATCTCGACGGACACGCGAGGATTGGCGCGAATGTTGTGCGGGCGAACGTGGTGTGTGGGAGGCGTCACTGCCCCGCTGTGGGCGGCGCGGCTTCGATGGTGGTCAGTTCGGCGAGACCGCTGACCCTGAGGACGGGCATCAGGATCGGGTGCGCGACGAGCCTGATGCTATCGGCGTGAGCGGCCAAGATGCTGATGGCCGCGCTGTCCAGGTACTCCACCGCGCTGAGGTCGACGAGCAATGCTGCGTCGTCGCCGGTGGCCTCCGTCGCGGCGCTGGCCAACGCCCGGCTGAACGCATCGATATTGCTCATGTCTATCTCCCCCGCGGCGACCAACACGAAATTCCCGGCGCTGCCGCGCGCGGTATCGAGCGTGAGCGGGGTGGTCATCAGGTGATCCTCGTGGATAGGTGGACGGTGGTGCCGCCGGCATCGGGCCGTATTTCGACATCGCCCATGAGGCTTCGCATCAGTGGGATGCCCCGGCCGCGATGAGGATAGGAGGCCGGTTGCGGAGCCTTCCACGTGCCAGTGTCGGTGATAGTCAACTGGAGCTCGTCGCCGAGTGCGACCGCCCCCAGCCGGATTGTGCCCTGCGGTCTATGACGATGACCGTGCTCGATCGCGTTGGCGACGGCTTCCCCAGCGGCGACGAGCACGTTCACCGCCTGCTCGGGGTCCAACCGGGCCCGAGTCAACCAGTTGCGCAAAGCATTACGGGTCGGCGCGAGCTGGCTGGCGTCGGCGGGAAACATCAGTTCCAGCGGGGCCGGGTGGCGGTAGAGCAGCAGCACGACATCGTCCTGATACCCATCGCGCGGCGCGACGCGGGACATGATCTGGTTCGCCAAATCCTCCAGTTTCGAGGCACGGGAGTCCTGCGCGACGTCCGCGACGCGGGAGATGCCATGGTCGAGCGGAAGGCGGCGACGTTCGACCAGACCGTCGGTGTAGAGCAACAGCGTCGAACGTGCCGGAATGAAAACGCGAGCTTCGGGGCGAGTCCAATCGCCTCGTATCCCCAAGGCGATGGTGTGGCCATCGTCGAGGATCTGGGTGCTGCCGTCTCCGTGTATCAGGATGGGCGGCGGATGACCCGCGCTCGAGTAGACCAGTTCACCGGTCTCGGGGGTGAGCACCGCACAGACCGCGGTGGTGCACTGTGCGCCGGGCAGCCGCGCGGCAAAGCGATCCATCCCCGCGAGAGCAGCACTAGGACTTGCGTTTTCGAACAATAGCGCGCGGCAGGCGCTACGAACCTGGCCCATCACGGTCGCGGCGGCCAGACCATGCCCGACACAGTCGCCGACGACTAACGCGATGCGCCCGTCGTCCAAATCGACGATGTCGTACCAGTCGCCGCCGACCTGGAGGGGTCGCGTCGCGGCCTGATAGCGCACCGCGAACCCGTTGGGCAGATCGGCGGGACCCAGGATCGCGTGCTGCAATGCCAGTGCGGTCTCGCGCTGCTGATCGACCTGGTACACCCGCTGCAAACCCTGGCCGAGGCGGCCGGCCAGGACGGTGAGCAAGGTCTGGTCCTCGAGGGTGAACGGGCGCTGCGCGGTCAAGTCCATCCAGACGACGAGCACGCCTTCGGGGTGCTGCAGCGCTATGCCCGCCGTTCCGGGTTGCGCCGCATTGGGGGTGAGCAGGTCCCCGTCGCGCAAAGCGCTGAGCGCCGCCTGGATGTGCGGCGCCAGGTCGTCCCACTGCGCGGGCTCGCCAACCGATACCACTCGCGGTGTGTAATAGGCGGATTCGGTCGAGGAGTTTTGCGTCGGGAAGGTGACGGCCAGAACGCGGCGCGCCCGCCAGAGCCGGCGCAGTTCCTCGGCGGCGGCTTGCACCGCGTCATCGACGGTGTCGGCTTGGGCCAGTTCCTGGTTGAGCGCGTGTTCGCGGCCCGCCGCCAGTGCCAAGGCGATCGCCGCGTGCCGGGCGAAGTCACTGACCAGATCGAGGTAATCGTTACCGAACGCGGGTTGGTGCGGGTCTCGCGCCACGGCGATGACGCCAAGCACCGCGTCATCCGCAATCAGCGGCATGACGATCGCGGAGCGTTCACCGACATCGGTGAAGCCCTCGATCGGGTATTGGAAGGAATCGGTGATCAGCGGAAGGCCGCGGCGGGCCACGCCGCCGGTGGTCGAGCCTTCCATCGGAACTTGTCGACCGATCACCTCCGAGGAGTAGCGGCCCGCAGTCGCGGCGACGACCAGGGTATCGACCTGGTCGGCAGGCAATTCGGCCTCCCGCGGAACCAGCAGGATGGCCTGCTCGGCGCCGGCCAGCTCCAGTGCCAAGTTCACGATGAGCTGCAACGGCCCCGTCTGCGGGTCGCCCGACAGCAGCGCGGTGGTGATCTCGCGGCTGGCCTTCGTCCATTTCGCCGATTCACGTTCTCGCTCGAAGAGCCGCGCGTTGTCGATAGCGGCGGCCGCCGCCGTGGCCATGGCGCGTACGGCGCCTTCCTGCGTGTCGGAGAACACCCGGCCGGGCCGGTCGTCGGCCAGGTACAGGCTGCCGAAGTTGGCCGCCCGCACGGTAATCGGGATGCCGAGGAGCGCGTGCATCGGCGGTTTGTGTCCGGCCAGCTCCACAGTGTCGGGATGGGTGTTCAGATCATCGACGCGCAAACCATCGCCGACCGGGAGATCGCCGAGCCGCCGGGCAGTTTGAACGTCGATTCCCGCATGCACGAAGGAAACGAGCGTGCCGTCGGAGGCGCGGATGCCCAGGGCGGCGTAGCGGGCACCGGTCAGCTCCATCGCGGCCTTGAGGACTCGATGCAGCGTCACGTCCAGGTCCAGATCGGAGCCGATCTCGACGATGACGCGCACCAGTTGTTCCATCTGGTCGCGCGCCGCCACCAAATCGTCGAGCTGATCATGCATCCGGCTCACCAGTTCGCGCCGGCCCTGCCAAGTGAAGGCGGACTCGCCCTGGTCGCTGTGCATAGGTACCAACGGTAACGGTCGGGTGAACGCGAATGTTCGGTATCCGGATGGGTACAGCACCACACCGACCTTTGCAGCTGCGGACGGGCCAGCGCCGGCCTCAGTAGCTGGCTGGCATCCGCCGAGGTCACGGGAGGTTGCGGGCGCTCGACGAACTGCAGGCAGCGGGGCTTTACTCGATCTTGACCAGGTATTGAATTGTGCCGCCGAAGATAGCTGACGTGAGTACGCTTTCATCGGTGGAACTGGGCGTTTTGGGACCGCTTCAGGTCCGGCAAGGCGGAGCGTCCGTCGTCATACCGGGCGCGAAACCACGCGCCATCCTCACGATGCTCGGACTGCACAGCGGTTCCGTCGTGCCGGCCGACACCCTCGTCGAGCTGCTCTGGGGTCAGGATCCGCCGCGCACCGCCGCCAAGGCCCTGCAAACCCACATCTCTTCGTTGCGTCGCACCCTCGGCGACGGATTCGTGGTGACCCAGGGCGCGGGCTGGACTCTCGCCGAAAGCGAGGTCGATGCCGCGCGCTATAAATCGACGGCCCGGCTGGGACGCGAGGCCGCCGCCGCGGGCGATACCAGCCAAGCGCTGGCCCGGTTCGATGAGGCCCTTGCCCTCTGGCGCGGAGCCCCCGAGCTGCCCGACGGCCGGCGCGGAACGTCCGAAAGGACGCGATGGGTCGAGAGCCACGCCGCGCTGGTCGAGGACCGAGCCGACGCACTGCTGGCCACCGGTCGTGCCGCGGAAGTCATCGGTGATCTCGAGGGCGCGGTGGCCGACGCTCCGCTGCGAGAGAGGCGATGGGGCCAGCTGATGCTCGCCTTGTACCGCGCCGGCCGGCAAGGTGAGGCCCTCGGCGCGTATCAACGGGCCCGGTCGCTGCTTGCCGACGATCTCGGGGTCGACCCGGGGCCGGAACTTCGCCGGCTCGAGGCGGCGATCGTCACGCAGGACGCGTCGCTGGATATCGCTGTCGCGCAGAGCGCTCCGTCGGTGACGCGTGCCGTGACGTTCCTGCTCACCGATATCGAGGGCTCGACGGCCGCATGGGAGGCGGATGCCGGCGCCATGGCCGTCGCGCTGGCCCGCCACGATGAGCTGGTCGAACAGGTCGTGACGTCACGTGGCGGTCGGCTGATCAAGACGCGCGGTGAGGGTGATGCGACGTTCTCGGTCTTCGACCGTCCTTCTGCGGGCGTCGCGGCGGCGATCGAGCTGCAGGACGCGATTGCTCACGAGCCGTGGGCTTCGCGGGACCCCATCCGTGTCCGCATGGCGCTGCACACCGGCGAGGTCGAGCTGCGCGACGGCGACTACTTCGGCCGAGCGGTCAACCGGGTTGCCCGATTGCGGTCCCTGGCCGAGGGCGGCCAAATCCTGTGCTCGGGCGCGACCGCCGAGCTCGTCATCGACTCGCTGGCCGACGACGTCATGCTCACCGACCTGGGAATGCGTCAGCTCAAAAACCTCGCGCGGCCCGAGCATGTTTTCGAGTTGCGACTGGAAACCGGTGCAGACCAATCGGATTCGCCGGCGCCCGAGATGCCGATGGAGCGGCCCAACTTCCCCGCCGTACTCGTTGGGCCCGGGCCGTTCGTAGGGCGTGGCCGCGAACTCGAAGGGCTGCTTTCGGCGTGGCAGACCGCGCTGGCCGGCGGTGTGCGCGCCGTACTGATTGCCGGTGAACCCGGTGTCGGCAAGACGCGACTGGCCGGTGAGTGGTCGCAACAGGCCTACGAGCAAGGGGCGGTCGTCCTGTACGGCCGTTGCGACGAAGATCTCGGGGCTCCTTATCAGCCGTTCGCCGAAGCGCTGCGTTCGCTAGCGCCGTGCGTGGGTGCGGACCGGCTGAGAGCTGTGCGCGGCGTCGAGGCGTTGCTGTCGCTTGTGCCCGGACTGGCCGATGTGGTGCCCGATCTCACTCCCCCGGCACACGCCGATCCCGACACCGAGCGCTACGCGTTGTTCGATGCCGTCGTTGCCCTGCTCGAAATCGCCTCCAAGAGCGCGCCGGTCGTGATGATCGTCGACGACCTGCACTGGGCAGCCAAGCCGACACTGCTGCTGTTGCGGCATCTGCTGCGGTTCGGCGACCACGCCCGCGTGCAGATCGTCGGCACCTATCGCAGCACCGACCTCGACCGCTCACATCCCCTCGCCGCGACGCTCGCCGACCTGCATCGCGACGGGACGGCGAACCGGCTCACGCTGAGCGGACTCGACGAGGACGACGTGACGGCCTACGTGGCCGAGGCGGGCTACGACGACGAGGAACTCGCCCACGCATTGGCGTCTGTCACCGGTGGTAACCCTTTCTTTCTCATCGAGGCTCTGCGCCATGTCGATGAGAGCGGCGGCGTGTGGGACCAGAGCACCCTGCCTCAGGGTGTGCGGGAAGCGGTCAGCCGCAGGCTTTCTCGGCTCCCTGCCGACACCAACAAAGCCCTTGCCGCGGCCGCTGTCGTCGGCAGCCGGTTTGCCCTTGATCTGGTCGAGCAGGTGGTAGGAACTGACCTCATCGACGCGTTCGACGAAGCGCGCCAGGCCGGCATCGTCATCGAAGAGCCCGGCGGGTACTACCGCTTCAACCACGCGATCGTCAGGCAATCACTGCTGGCCGAGCTGGCATCCGTGCGGCGCATGCGACTGCACCAGCGCATCGCCACGACACTCGAGACGCTGCCCGGCGCCGACGACGAGTTGCTGGCCGAACTGGCGCATCACTATTTCGAATGCGCTTGGGCGGGAAACGCAGCCAAGGCGGCCTTTTATTGTCGGCTTGCTGCCGACCAGGCGATGGCTCGACTCGCCTACGAGGGTGCCGCCGATCTTTACGATCACGCCCTGCACGCGCTCGAGGACATCGACGATGAGCTCCCCGACCGCGACGACCAGACCGTTGAATTATTGGTCGCGCGCTGCGAGGCTCTGCTGGCCGCGGGTGACGTGGCCCCCGCAGCCGGTGCGGTCGCTCAATTGCAAGCCGCCGCAGCGGATTCGGCCCGGTTAGCGGCGTGGGCGACGTGCTTCGACGGTCAGCTGTCGATGCTGATTCATCCCGAGCGGCTCGACGAGGTAGAGATCGGGTTGGGTGCGGCTGCCGCCAAACTCGCCGAGCTGGACGACGCCGCCGGGGAAGCCAAGGCGCACACCGTCCGCGCCGGGTGCCTGGCGCGTCTCGGGCGCATCGGCGACTGCGAGATCGCGTTGGACGACGCTCTCACCGCGGCGCGCCGGGCGCGCGAACACCGCCGGGTGAACGCGGTGTTGGCGGGTGCGCCGCTTGCGGCGCTGTGGGGCCCCAATCCGGTTCCGCGCGCGGGCGGAAGGTGTCTCGACGTAGTCCGGCTGCTGCGCATCACGACCGACTCGCCTGCCGTCGAGGCCACCTCGACGCGATGCCAGGCGGTGCTGGAGGCGTTCCGCGGCCGCACGGCTGCGGCCCGGCGGATGATCGACTCGGCCCGGCGCACACTGACCGAGCTCGGCCTCCGCCACGCGTTGCTGGAAGTTGAGCAGTTCGCCGGCATCGTCGAACTCATCGGCAATGATGCCGCCGCCGCGGAGTCCCATCTGCGCAGGGCGTACAACGGCTTTCGCCGCATGGGCCTGGACGCCGATACCGCCGAGACCGCGGCGCTGCTGGGCCGGGGCTGCCTTGCGCTCGGTCGAGATGACGAGGCTCGTGAATTGTGCGCGGAGAGTGAGCGTCTCGCTGGGCACGCCCTGAAGGCGTCGATCGCATGGCGGGCGCTTCGGGCGCATCTACTGGCGCGAGACAATGATTTTGACGCGGCTCGACGGGTCGCCGAGGAGGCCGTCAGTCTGGCCGAACGCACCGACGCCCTGGTCGATCACGGCGACGCATGCCTGACGCTGGCGACCGTTCTGGGCGCCGCCGGCGACATCGCGGGAGCGCGCATCGCCGCCGAGCGGGCGGTCGATCTGTATGAGCGAAAAGGCGCTGCGGCGCTTGCGGACGTGGCGCGGCAAGTTCTCGGCGAGCCAGCTCAGCCGCCCACCCCGGCTCCTCCCGAAGTGCCTGTTGTCGAATTGGACAGCGAATGCGTGCGAGTGGGCGAACGCGTGATGGCCGCCGTTCATCGCAAGGACTGGGATGAGTTCGAGCGGCTGTTCGCCCCGAATGTCTCGATCGAGAATCGGCGAAAGATCGTCGGCGTTGACCACCCATCGGACGCGGGGCGACGTGAGGTGAGGCGTGAGCTCGAAGCGGGCGCCACGCGCATCGACTATGTCATGGTCGCTGCGCGAGGCGAGCGGCTGGCTCTGTCTCGATTGATGACGAGCACTGTCGACGAGAGTCCCGGAGCGCCGCACGACGAGCTGCTCCAGCTATACGCCATCGACGAGAATGGCCAAGTCGTGCGACAGGTGTGGTTCGACGTCGATGACATGGACGCCGCGATGGCCGAACTCGACGCGGCCTACGCTCGACTCGAACACGAGCATGTGCGGAGGCTGGATAATGCTGCGACGCGGGCATACGAGCGCCTGCACGCGAATTTCAAAGCCCGCGACTGGGACGCGATAACCGAGCTCCTCACCGACGACTACTGCGGCGACGATCGTCGTTCGGTGGTAGGTTCCGGGATCCGACGCGGCCCGGATGCCGCGATCGAAGACTACCGGTCGGCCGCCGACATCGATGTGACGGATGCGCGTTCGGAGACCGTTGCAACCCGTGGGGAGCGTTTGGCCCTCACTCGTGCCCGCTACGCGCGAAGCGCCTTGGAATCGGAGACATTCCGCGTCGACTTCCTCCAGATCGTCGAACTCGACGCCGACGACCGGATCGCGGCGATGGCCGCGTTCGACCTCGACGACTTCGACGCCGCCGTCGCCGAACTCGATGCCCGGTATCTCACCGGCGAAGCGGCGCCGCACGCTCACACGTGGTCGGTGATCGCCGGAACTTACGCCTCGATCAGGCGGCACGAATTCCCCGCGCTGACAACCGATTGCGTGACTATGGATCAACGGCGGACCACCGCGTTTGCACCCGGTGAGCTACCCGCATACATCCGTGCCGGGTGGGACATCGGGCAAGAGATCCAACCGTACGTCGCGGTTGTACACCGGTTGACCGATCTCGGAGCGGTCTGCAGCGCTGCGTCGCATGGATTTTCGCATGAGGGCTTCGACGCCGAATGGCGACACCTTGCCCTTTCGACGGTCCAGGGCGACATGGTCAACCGCTGCGAGATGTTCGACGAGGCCGACCTCGCCACCGCGCTCGCGAGATTCGAACAGCTCGACGCACCGGCACCGCGAATGGAAAACGCGGCGGCGCGCGTATTCGACCGCGTCTGGTCTCATTTCGCGACTCGCGACTGGGACGCCATGGCTGAAATGGTGAGTGACGACTACGTCGGAGTCGATCACCGACGAATAGTGAGCGCCGAAACTCAACATGGGCGGAACGAAGTAATCAGGGACCTGCAGGCGGCGGCAGGAGTCGGATTCACGCTTTCAATGGTGAGCGCCATAGCGATTCGTGGAGACCGCCTGGTCCTCGCACGGACTCGCGCCACCGGCCGCGACCCCGACGTGGCCCAAGACGATGCCCTCAACGTCGTCGGGATCGACGCCGATGACCGGATCGCGAGTGTCGTCTCGTATGACGTCGAAGACTTCGACGCCGCCATCGCCGAGCTCGAAGCTCAATACCTCGCCGGCGAAGGGGCCGTCCACGCGCGCACGTGGTGCGCCGTTGCACGCAGTTACACCGCGCTCAACCGGCACGAGTTGCCGTCGACTACGCCGGACTGCGTGAATGTCGACCACCGACGGGAAACCGCGTTCGGGCCCGGCGATGTGAACGCATACATCCGCGCGGGATGGGACTCCGAGCAGGACATCACCGTCTACGTCGAGCAAGTGCATTGGGTGAGCGACGTCGGGGCGGTCATCACCTATGCGGCGCATGAAACTTCGCAGCAGGGCTTGCTCGCAGAGTGGCGTGGGATCGCCGTGTTCACGGTCGATGGCGACATGATCAACCGCACTGAAGTTTTCGACGAATCGGTTCTCGACGACGCGATCGCGAGGTTCGAGCAGCTGACCCGACCGGCGCCGCAACTGGAAAATGCGGCAAGCCGCGCGAACAAACGCATCCAGGAGAGGTTCGCGGCCCGCGACTGGCCAGCTCTCGCACAAGGACTGGCCGACGACGTTTCGCACGACGATCGTCGGCGCGTCGTCGGCATGGGATTGCGGCACGGCCGCGAAGCCATGCTTGCCGAGGCTCGGGCGCTTGTGGCGATCGGCGTTACCAACGCAACCTCGGATGTCATCGCTATCCGCGGTCAGCGCCTCGTCTTCAGCCGAATCCGGACGTGGGGCCGCGACCAGCGTCCCGAGGGCTTCCATACCGATGCCCTCGAGGTTGTCGAGATCGACGCGGACGAGCGGATCGTGGCACGCGTCGTGTTCGACGTTGACGATTTCGACAGCGCTATCGCGGAATTCGAAACTCGCTATATTTCAGGCGAAGCCGCCGATCATGCCCATACTTGGGCGGTGATTAGCGAGGCGTACGCCGTACTCAATCGGCACGAGCACCCGCTGACGACAGCTGATTGGTCGAACATCGATCACCGGCGAGGAGTGTCCTTTGCGCCAGGTGAAACGTCGGTGTTAATTGCTAATTGGGACGCCACGCATGGCCTAAGAAGTTTCGTCGAGGCAGTGCATCGGCTTAACGACCTTGGCGCTGTGGTTACCTCGGTGACGCACGAAACCTCGGATGATGGCTTTCATGCCGAGTGGCGAGTAGTCAGCCTGCTTACTGTTGAGGGTGACCTGATCGACGTCCTGGAAGTTTTCGACGACGCCGACCTCGACGCCGCGATCGTCAGGTTCGAGGAACTGCACCCGCTGCCGCGGCGGCTGGAAAACGCCGCCAGCCGCGTGGACGAGCGCTTCCAGACATGCTTCGCGGCCCGCGACTGGGCCGCGATGCGCGAAATATTGGCCGACGACATTTGTGCCGACGATCGCCGCCGCGTGGTGAACGCCGGAATCCGACACGGTCGGGACGCCAAAATCACGGACATGCGGGCGACCGCCGACCTCGGGACCACGAAGAGTACGTCGACCGCAATCGCCATCCGCGGACAGTGCCTCGCCCTAGTGCGTATCCGCCTCTCGGGACGAGACCAGCGGCCGGACGCATTCCAGACCGAGATGCTCGGCATCACCGAGGTCGACGCCGATAATCGGATGACTGCGCGGGTTCTTTTCGACCCCGACGACATCGACGCCGCCTTCAACGAACTCGAGATCCGTTACATGGCAGGCGAAGCAGCCACTTATGCGGATACGTGGGCGGCGGTGGCAGGCGTGCACGCGACGTTCAACCGGCATGAATTTCCCCCAGAGGACTGGGTGACCATCGACCCTCGGCGAGGCACCCTATTCGCCGCGGACGACATGACATCGGCCGTTCACAGCATCTTCGATCTCACCCCAAATTTTCACGTGCACATCGAACAAGTACATAGACTGAGCCGTTTTGGAGCGTTGATCACCAATTGTCCACACGGATCCTCGCCCGACGGCCTAGACGTCGAATGGCGCATGATGATGCTTCTCATCGTCGATGGCGACCGGCTAAGTCGCTGTGAAGTGTTTGACGAGAACGATTTAGACGCCGCGAACGCGCGATTCGACGAGCTCAGCCGGCCGGCATCGCGCCTGTCCAACGTCACAACCCGGGTGATCGAGCAATTCCTGGCGCACTTTTCGAGCCGCGACTGGAATGCCATGGCGGAACTACTCGCCGACGACTTCTTCTCAGAAGATCGCCGTCGAGTCTTGAACGCCGGGACGCGACACGGCCGTGACGCCGAGATGGCGAATTGGCTTGCCACCAGCGACGTCTGGATGAGCGATGTTAGGGCAACCGTGGTTGCGACCCGCGGAGCGCATCTCGCACTGTTTCGTTTCGCCTTTGCGAGCCAGGAGCAGGAGCCCGAGGCATTCCAGGCTGCGGCGCTCGGCATCGGGGAGACCAACGACGACAATCGAGTCACGGCGTCCATAGTGTTCGATGTCGATGACATCGACGCCGCCTTCGAAGAACTCGACGCTCGCTACCTCGCCGGTGAGGCGGCCGCCTACTCTCGCACATGGTCGGCGATCGCTGCTGGCTACGCCGCACTCAACCGGCACGAGGTACCTTCGACAACGCGGGATTGGGTGAATGTTGACCATCGACGCGCCATCTCTTTTGCGGCGGGCGAATTGGCGCCTTACATCCGTGCCACCTTCGACGTCGCGCCTGACATCAAAATTCGCATCGATTTTGTGCATCGGCTGACGAGTCACGGTGCGGTCGTCTCGTATTCGGGGCACGGGACCTCACAAGACGGCTTCGACGCCGTTTGGCGAGAGACCGCCCTATTCATAGTCGATGGCGACCTCGTCAGCCGCTGCGAGATGTACGAAGAGGCAGACGTCGACACCGCGCTTGCCCGCTTTGAGGAACTGCAACCGCTGGCGCCACAGCTCGAAAACTCGGCAAGCCCAATACTCGACCGATACCAAGCTTATTTCTCGGCCCCAGACTGGGGCGCCATGGCAGAGCTACTGGCCGACGACATTGTCGTAGAAGATCGTCGTCGTGTAGTGAACGCAGGAGTTCGTCGGGGTCGAGATGTGCACATCGCGGACCTGCGAGCCGCCGTAGAGGTCGGCGCAAAGACCATATCGCTGAGCCTCTTTGCGACCCGCGGAGAGCGGCTTGCCCTCGTCCATGCGCGTGCCTTCAACCGAGACATGCTCGGCGAGGTCGGCGCCGAGTGGCTCGGCGTCGTTGAGATCGACGCCGGCGAGCGGATCGTTGCGATGGTCATATTCGACACCGACGACATCGACGCTGCCTTAGCGGAACTCGACGCCCGCTACCTCTCCGGCGAGGCTGCCGCATACCTGCGCACTTGGACGGTAATCACTCGGGGCTATTCCAGGGTCAATCGACACGAACTTCCAGGCATGACACCGGAATCGGTCCTCATCGACCATCGAGCGGTCTTGACGACCGAGTCAGAGGGCCTGGCCGGATACCTTCCTAGCTTGTGGGACCTCATGCCGGACATCAGCGTCTACATCGAGGCGGTGCACCGGATGACTGACAAAGGGGCGGTCATCACACAGGCTGCGCATGGGACCTCGCAGGAGGGTTTCGACGCTGAGTGGCGGGCAATCGTTATCGGCATACTCGAAGGTGACCTCTACACCCGTGTCGAGGTCTTCGATGAGGCAGATCTCGACGCCGCGATCGCGCGGTTCGAGGAACTCAGCCGGCCGGCGCAGCGGCTGGAAAACGCGGCCACGCGCGTATACGAGCACCTGTTGGCGTACTACGAGGGATGCGACTGGGCCGCAATGACCGAGATTCTTTCCGAGGATCTGTTCAGCGACGACCGCCGACGCGTGGTAGGGGGCGGGGTCCGGCGCGGTCAGGAGGCTCTAGTCGAAGACCTGCGTGCCGTCGCCGCCGTCGAGGTCACACATGCGAAATCGGTCGCCGTTGCCATCCGCGGGACGCGTCTTGCCCTCACTCGTGCCAGGTACTCACGCAGCCACGCAGAGTCCGAAGCGTTCTACGTCGATTACCTACAAGTAGTCGAGATCTCAGGCGAAGCGCGGATCACGGCCCTCGTTGCATTCGACCCAGAAGACATCGACGCCGCGGTCGAAGAGCTCGAAACACGTTACCTGGCAGGAGAAGCGGCCGCTCATAAGCATACGTGGTCGACGCTGTTGCGATCTTTCACCGCGTTCAACGAACACCAACTCCCCTCGACGACGCCGGATTGGGTGAATCTAGACCACCGCCGCGGACGAGCGTTTTCACCGGGCGACCTGGTTCCGTACATTCACGCCACCTGGCAGGTGATGCCGCAAGCCAAGATCTACGTCGATGCGATACATCGGCTGAGCAATCTCGGAGCGGTCGTCACACAGTCGACGCATGGGACTTCGCCGGACGGCTTCGACGCCGAGTGGCACGAGGCTACCCTTCTGACTCTGGAAGGCGACCTGATCAACCGCATCGAGGTTTTCGACGAGGCAGACCTCGATTCCGCGCTGGCGCGCTTTGATCAACTGGAAGCGCAGACGCCGCGGCAAACCGAAAACGCGGCAAGCCGGGTACTTGACCTCTACTATGTCTACTTCCGCGACCGCAATTGGGTGGCTTTAGCCCGGATACTGACCGACGACAGTTTCGTCGACGATCGTCGTCGCGTGACGAGTTCCGGGTTCTGGGACGGTCGCGACGCCGTACTCGCCAACCTACGAGCCCTCGCCGACGCGGCGCCCGCAACGTGGGCGGTCATCGCGACCCGGGGAGAGCGACTCGCCCTCACTCGCATCTGTTCGCCCAACCGCGATGTGCGGCAAGGGGAGTTCAGCGTCGGCATGCTCGTCCTCGCCGAAATCGACGGCGAGGCACGTATTGCGTCGCAGGTCGCCTTCGATGTCGAGGACATTGACGCGGCGTTTGAGGACCTCGAAAACCGCTACCTGGCCGGTGAAGCCGCCGCGCAGGCCCGCACGTGGTCAGCCATTGTCGAGAATTATGCCGCCCTCAACCGGGGCGAACTTCCCTCGACGACAGCGGATTTCGTCGACATCGACCATCGTCGCGGGGCATCGATGACGCCCGGCCAGCTGATGAAATTCCTCCGCAGCGCGCTGGACCAAACGCCCGACCTCACCATCCGCATAGTTACGGTGCATCGGTTGAGCCAGCGCGGCGCCGTCGTCACTCACGCGGCGACCGGAAGGTCGCCCGACGGTTTCGAAGCCGAATGGCAAGAGGTCAGCATTTTGATGGTTGACGGCGACAGGCTCAACTGTATCGAGGTCTTCGACGAGGCGGACCTCGAGGCAGCACTCGCGAGGTTCGACGAGCTCACCGGCGAAGACCAGGCAAAGTGACGGCGCCCCAACCCCAACCGCTCGTTCTGCTGGCGGACAGCCAGCTGCTGTTCTGGAAACGTGACGACAAGCTGCTGCTTGAATGCGCCCTCGATGGATTGGCGCGGAACGCACAGCTGACCGCGGCGTACATCGGCGCCTCCAACGGCGATAATCGCGAGTTCTACGAAATCTTCGAAGCGGCAGTGGATGCCGTGGGAATCAGCGATCGCCGCATGATCGACTCGTCGTTTGGCCCGGACGATCGCGCGTTCCTCGATCGTGCCCAGTTGATCGTCCTCGCGGGCGGCGATGTGCGGCTCGGCTGGACTACGTTCGAGGAAACCGGCATGAAAGGCGTGATCCTGGACCGGTACGCCAAAGGTGCTGTACTGGTTGGTATTTCGGCCGGAGCGGTTCAGCTCGGGCGTTATGGCATCGTCGAAACACACGACACAGAGGGGACGGAGTTGCTCGGTGTGTTCGATCTCGTTCCCCTGATTGTCGACGCGCACGACGAGCGAGCCGGGTGGGCGCGGCTGACGCGAGCGATTCAGACGCTTGACGAATCGGTCGCCGGCCTCGGAATTCCTACCGGCGGCGGCGTTATCGCGCACATGGACGGCACCATCGAGGCCCTGCGTCGCCCCGCGCACAGACTGACCTCCGAAAGCGCTCGCGGGGTGCAGTCCGAGTTGATCCCGCCGATCACCGGGTAGACGTATTGCCTCGTCGTCGTGGCGTGCGGTGCGCTTCGAGGACGTCGGCGTTGGCCAGCGTCTGTGCCTGAGCGGCCAATGTCGATGCCCTGTTGGCATACGCGATTGCGTCGGTGCCGTTCCCCGTTTCCGTGCCGTGTGCCGCGGCCAGATGCCGTTTCGCCTCGTCGAGCCGCGCCTGGGCCTCGGAGCCGATGTTGGAGCGATATCTGGCGACGTAGTCGGAGATTTGACGCACCCTCGCGTCGGCGGTGGACAACGCCTGCTGCGCAGGATGATCACCCGCGCCTATGTCCAGCTGCCCATCACTCCGGGCGGCGCGTCGGCGCCGGCGTGCCCGCCATAGCACCAGTAGCAAGAAAAACACGAGGATAAGCACGACCACGACAACGCCGATCGCGATCAGCGGCCAGAGCGGTTTCGACGAACTTGCCGGCTTGGACGAGCTCGCCGACTTGTCCAAGCCGTCGGCCGCGGCGACCGCGGCGCCGCTCCAGTCTTTAGCACCCAGTACCGGTTCAATCTGGGTAGTACGCAGTTTGTTCGACTCGGCGGCGGTGAGGATCTGCGGCGGCACGTCGAACGCGTACGACTTTGTGTTCGTGGCCACCGCCAGCAGCGCATCGTGGTCGCCCATCCCACTTGCACTGCGGGTTCGGTCGGCCCAGTTGTCGGGCTTGAACCTGGAGAAGTTGTCGACGTAGACCACCCACAGTTGGATGTGGCGGTCGCGGTTGAGGCGGTCGAGGGCATCGCTGACCGCTGCCCGGTCGGAACCCGATAACACCCCGGTGTTGTCGGTGATGTGGTCGGTGAGCTTGGAAGGCGGCTGCGCGCCAGCGGGGCTTGCCCAAAGCAGCACCGCTGTGAGAATTGTCAGGACGACGCCGAACAGGCGAAAAACCCGCATATGCGTAATCTAGCCGCCAATCCGAGGCGGCGCGGGCGTAGCTTGAACACCCCGGCCAGCGGATTGAGCATTCCTTACCAGCACCGCGGTGACCAGCAGAATCCGCCTGCGTCTTCCATTCGGCATGATCCCCGCACACACTGGACACCCTCTGGTTAAGCGCGTAACCTCTGTCGCGCGACGACAGCGATTTCCGAGTGAAGGGGCCCTGAGGGACATTGAGTAACACCATTGCGGTCTTCAACCCGTCGAACGAGGAGCAGATCGCGGAGGTCCCCGATTCGGACCAGGCGGCCGTCGACGCAGCGGTGGCCCGGGCACGCGAGACCTTCGAGTCGGGCGTGTGGCGCAAGGCGCCGGCGTCGCACCGCGCGAACGTCCTCTTCCGCGCCGCGCGCATCATCGAGGAACGCAAAGACGAACTGGCCGCGCTCGAGGCCCAAGACAACGGTATGAACCTGACGGCCGCCGGCCACATCATCCCGGTGTCGGTAGACATGCTGAAGTACTACGCCGGTTGGGTCGGCAAGATTCACGGCGAGTCGGCCAATCTTGTGTCCGACGGCCTGCTCGGCACCTGGGAGACCTACCACACCTTCACCCAGCTCGAGCCGGTCGGCGTCGTCGGCCTCATCATCCCTTGGAACGGGCCATTTTTCGTCGCGATGCTCAAGGTTGCGCCCGCGCTCGCGGCGGGGTGCAGCGCGGTTCTCAAGCCCGCCGAGGAGACGCCGCTCACCGCGCTGAAGTTGGAAGAGATCTTCCGCGAGGCCGGTCTGCCCGACGGTGTCCTGAATGTCATCACCGGCTACGGCGAGACCACGGGTGCCGCGCTCACCGCGCATCCGGACGTCGACAAGATCTCCTTCACCGGGTCGACGGAGGTCGGGCGGCTGATCGTGAAGGCGGCCGCGGGTAACCTCAAGCGACTGACGCTCGAGCTCGGCGGTAAGTCACCGCTGATCATGTTCGACGACGCCAACCTCGACAAGGCGATCATGGGGGCCGGCATGGGCCTGCTCGCCGGCTCCGGCCAGAACTGCTCCTGCACCTCGCGGATGTATGTCCAGCGCGGCATCTACGACAAGGTGGTCGAGGGCCTCGCCGGATTCGCGAAGATGCTGCCGATGGGCGGCAGCGATGACCCCGATTCCGTTCTGGGACCGCTGATTAGCGACAAGCAGCGCAAGCGCGTCGAAGGCATTGTCAACGACGGCGTGGCCGGTGGAGCGCAGGTGATCACCGGGGGTAAGCCGATGGACCGCAAGGGCTACTTCTATGAGGCGACGATTATCACCAACACCACGCCGGACATGCGGCTCATCAAGGAGGAGATCTTCGGGCCGGTCGGCTGTGTGATCCCCTTCGACGACGAGGACGAGGTGATCGCCGCCGCGAACGACACGCACTACGGGCTCGCCGGCTCCATCTGGACTGAGAACCTGTCCCGCGCCCACCGCGTCGTCAACGAGCTTCGCGCGGGCCAGATTTGGGTGAACTCCTCGCTTGCGGCGGACCCGTCGATGCCGATCAGCGGTCACAAGCAGTCGGGGTGGGGCGGCGAGCGCGGCCGCAAGGGTATCGAGGCCTACTTCAATACCAAAGCGGTCTACATCGGCCTCTAATCGGCTAGCAGCGCGGTGACCGCCGGCGGTGCACGAAATGATCGCGCCGAGGGAAACTCTGGGCTACGCCGACGTGCGCTGGCATGGTTACGAGTTGTGCGGGTGTGGCTGAGCGGCTAGGCAGCGGCCTGCAAAGCCGTATACACGGGTTCAAATCCCGTCACTCGCTCCAAGGCCGATTAGGGTTGAGCGTCGCTACAGATCTTCCGCGGCGGCGTCGAGGTAGAACCATCGACCGGCGCGGCGCTCGAAGCGACTGCGCTCATGCAGGATGCCCGCGCGGCCCCCGGACTCGTAGTCGGCGGTGAATTCCACTTCTCCGCAATCATCGTTTGGCCCGCCGGCAAGGGTGGCGATCACCCGCAAGCCGATCCAGGCGATGTCCGGGTCGGCGGTCACGTCCGCCGGGCGGGTTCGCGGGTGCCACGTGCGAAACAGGTAATCCGAATGACCGTAGGCGAAGGCCGAGTAGCGGGATCGCATCAATTCCTCGGCCGTCTGGGCCTGTGTCTCGCCGTGGTGAAGCGGCCCGCAACAGGCGCGATAGCTTCTGTCGCTGCCGCACGGGCACGGCGGCCCGAGAAGGTCGTTCACATCGAAAGCTTGACAGACCCTTAGGGCGAGTCGCCCGGGGGTGCGGCGCCTGCGGCGTCCCGCAGCACCTGTTGCAGCTTGTCGAGCGGATCGCCGCCCGTGGGATCGAGCCGGCGTGGGGGCACTTCCCGGCCGTCGCCCGTGATGACAGCGAGGGGCGGTGGCGGTGGAGGCAGCGCGGCCGGTGGCGGTGGTGGCGGGGGCGGTGGCGCCGGCGGCGTGGCAGTCAGCGCAGTCCTCTTGGCCGCCAAGCGGTTTGCGGCGTCATCGCGGATCAGGTGCCGCTGCGGGTCCGGGTCGGTGTTGGCGGCGAAGCACCCTCGAGGCGCGGCATCGACGACCGCCAACGCACTCGCGTAGCGTTCGTCGGCGCGTGCGCGGTCCCCTGCCGCTGCGGCCCGGTCGCCCTGCGTCTCGCGGACCAATTCGAGGTTGACCCGCGCCGGACAGGAGCCGACGGTGCCGCTGCGCGCCACCGCGTCGGTGAAGTGGGCGTCCGCATCCTCTAGTCGGCGGTCGAGCACGGCGGCTGTGCCTTCGGCGAACGGCGCCCGCGCCGCTTCCACCACATTGGCGACTCCGAGGATCGCCGCATCGGCCCGTACCGCGCTTGCGTCGCCTCTGGTGAAGGCGTGGCCTGCCGAATTACCGAGTAACACAACCGAAAACAGCTTGATCGCGACCAGCAGCGCGATGGCGACGACGGGGCCCGAGTAGGCCAGGAGCCGTCGTCGTAGCCGCAGTCGCGCCGGCCCGCGCGTCATGACGCCAAGTCCCGTCGCGCGATGCGGCCACGACGAAACTCGCGGACGGACAGGTAGATCTCGGCGAGCAGCAGCCCGGCGGCAAGCAGCGCGGGTAGCCAGTACAGCTCGGTCCGGTTCAGGGCGTCCGCCCGGCTATGCGGTGTGTCGGGCAGGTCCGGTTGCAGGGGCTGTCCGAGATCGCGGTGTAAGTACGGAACGCCGAGTTGTGCTGCGATTCTGTGCAACTCGCCCTCATCGATCGCGTCGGAGCGGCCGTAGCCCAGCACCGCTCCGCCGGCCACCGACCCCCGCATGACGTTGAAGTCGCCCTGCGGCGCGCGCGATCCCGGCGCACCCGATCCGAGGTAGAACACCGCGTTCCGCGAACCTGAGTATTGCTGTGTCGCCTCGATCAGCTGGTATCGCAGCACATTGTCCGCCGCTCCCGCGTTGGCGTCGGGACTGACCGGCTGGGAGCCGAGCGCGGCGATGGTTGGGCGCAGGCTCCAAACATCTTGGGATAGCGGCCAATCCAGTGAGGCCTTTGAGGCGAAGCCGACCAGGGCGTACCGGGCCGCCGGGTACTGCTTGATCAACGCCGCGATGTCCTCGCGCATGCCGGAGATCCGCGGTAGACCATTGCCATAGTCCTCGACGCTCGAATTGGCCGACTGATCGACGACGAGAAACACGTTGAGGTTCGCTCCGGCGACGGCCGTTGCGCCCTGGCGGTTTCCGTCATCGAGAAGTGCCGGACGAGTGGTCGCAGCGATGAGCAGCAGCACCGCGAACGTCACCCCGGTCCACCGCAGCGCGGCCCGCTTTCGGCGTCCGGCCGACAGGAGCGCCTGGCGCAGCGCCACCAGGCGCGCCAGCAATAGTGCACCAGCAACGACAGCCAGGATCGGCCAGGGCAGCACGGGCTGAAATGTCATCGGCGCAACACCAACAGGGCCACCGACAGCACTGCCGCCGACACTAAGGCGATCACCAGTGGTACCACCGGCGCATCGCGGAGGTCCGCTGTGAGGATGGTGCCGTCGGCGCGGCGCGCCGACGGTGTGTGGGCGCGAATATCGTTGAGAATCGCCGCTACTGACTTCGCGGTCGGCACGGCGTACCGGCCACCGGTCCGCTCGCTAAGCGCGACCAGCGCGCCGCTCGCGGGTGACGGGGCGGTGTCGATCACATTCACTTGGGCCCCGGCGCGCTCGGCCAGGGCCCGGACACTGCCATCGGTGAACAAAGCGGCACGCTGCTCCCCGGTTGCGCGAAGATCCGACGGACCGAGATAGATGACCGAGCGCCGGTCACTGCTGTGCTGCTCGTCGGACGGAAACCCCGAGAGGCACAGCGCGAGAACGTCGTTGACGCTTGCGGCGTAGTCGGTGTAGGACACCGGCGGGGCGAACGATGCCGACTGCGTCTCATGGGCGCCGGTATAGTCGCCGAACCGCTCGGCTGCGTACTGATGGTCGCGCGTCAGCGGCACCAAACGGCGGTTGGCCGATGTCAGGCCGATGCGTTGGCGTTGCGGGGACGCGAGGGCTTGTCGCGCGAAGTAGTCGAGCAGCTCAGTCGTCGTCGCATCGGTCACCGGCTGCCCGACGCACAGCATGATGTCCTCGGGGTGAGCAGCGTCGAAATCCTTGCTCGCCACGGTGGGACGGGCCGCGGCCCAGGTCGCGGCGCCGAACATGACCGTCAGCACGACCAACGTCACAATCGTCGAGAGCGAGCGCAGCCGAGCGACTTTCGCGTACTCGGGCAGCCGGGTAAGCCGTGCGACGTTGGCCAATGGTCGCAGCCGTCTCCGAGCGGCGGTCATCGGAAGCAACGCCGCCAGCGCGACAATCACGACCAAGCAGGCCGCTCCGATGGCAGCTACTGGCCACCACTTCAAGTCCACGAGCGGATCAGCTCCTGCGCCCGGCTACTCACGTCGGCGACATCGATGCGCGACTCGGCGTTGAATTGTGCGTCACCGAGCCGGGTGAGCAGCGCCGCGGCCGGGGCCAAGTCCCCGTCGACCATCGCACCGATCTGAAGGTACTGGGCGCGCGTGCCGGTCGCTTGATGCAGAAAACTGCGCACCGCCCGGCTGATTGCGGCGCACGCCGCCGGAGCCGACAGTCGCCCGACCTCGTGCTCGCCGGCGATGCGCTGCACGCAGCGGGCGAATCGGTTGCGGATCAGCCGGGCGTGCATTCGCCGTACGGCCGGGATGCGCCGCAACCGATGTGACGGCAGCGTCCACACGAAAACGCCTACGTACCAACCGATCACAGCCAGAACCAATAGGATGGCCAACCACAGCCAGTATGACGAGTACGGCTGCGGACCGAACACATGGCGCAGCAGGTCATCCGGCACGGGCGGCCACCTCGGTCAGGCGAACGAGCTCACGCCGGATGTCCGTACTGCCGCCGATCGTCGCGTGCGCGATGGCGTGAGCGGTCAGGAACGCATCGAGGCGCTCGCGGCGCTTCTGCTCGGCGCGGCGGTACGCGGTGACGACCCGTGGGCCGAGGTCGGCTCCGTTCAGGACGAAACGACCGGTGTTCACGTCGTACCCGTCGAGGTCGTCGGGACCCACCGCAGGCATGTCCGACACCATCGCCCACATGATGTCGTGGCGCCCCGCCAGCCTGGTGAGCACTTCGCCCAGCCGATCGTCGACGTCTGGCTCGTCGGACACCACGATGATGAGCATGGTATGTCGGTAATGCGTTGCGACGTACTCGAGTTGGGCGGTGACCTCGCTGCGCCCGGGACGGGCCGTGGTGTGCTGGTACCAGCGGTGCAGCAGGCCCTCGATGTGCGATTCGCCGCGCCGCTGCGGAATGTTCACGCAGCCGCGACGATCGCCGAAGACCATGCCGATCTGGTCGGACCGTCGTAATCCGATCAACCCCACCGCGCCCATAACGTGCGCGGCGACATCGCGTTTGCACTCTCCGCTCGGGGCCAGCGCCGACATGTTGCGGCCGGCGTCGGCGACAAGCAGGATCTTGTGATGCTTTTCGGACACGAATCGTTTGATGAGCACGCCGCCAGAACGGGCGGAAGCCTTCCAGTCGATGTCTCGCACGTCGTCGCCGGGAACGTAGGGGCGAAGATCGTCGAATTCCATGCTGCGCGTATGCAATAGCGCGTAGCGGCCGCCTTCTAGCAGACCGCGGGTGTCGGTGCCGAAGTGCGCCTTTGCCCGGTTCAGGTCCTTACCCACGATTGGCCTTTCGGCGCCTCAGGGAACCCGGACAGCCCGTAGCGCGGCATCGACCACGACCTCGGCGGTGATGTCGGCACTGGCCGCTTCGAAGCCGAGGATGAGCCGGTGCCGCAGCACCCGGTGTGCGAGCTTGGCGATGTCCTCGGGCAGCACGTGCGCACGCCCGGCCAGCACCGCCTGCGCCCGGGCGGCCTTGCAGAACGCGATGGTGGCACGTGGGCTGGCGCCGTACTCGACCAGCCGCGCGATCTGCGTGGGCAACGCCCGTGCGGGGTGGCGCGTCACGTCGACCAGTTGACTGGCGTAGAGCATCAGCGCACGGTCCATGTGAACGTGGCGCACCACCTCCTGGACGCGCACCACGTCCTCAAGACTGACCACCGGCGCAGTGGGCCGTGCCTTGTCGTAGATACCGGCGTCGATCCGCGCCATGACCTCTACCTCTTCCTGCGCGGAGGGGTAGCGCACGATTTCCTTGAGCAGGAAGCGATCGGTCTGCGCCTCGGAAAGCGGGTAGGTGCCTTCCTGGTCGACGGGATTCTGAGTGGCGATGACCAGAAATGGATCCGCAAGGGGGTGAACTTGTCCGGCGATCGTGGTCTGCCGCTCCTCCATCGCCTCGAGCATTGCGCTCTGTGTCTTGGCGCTCGATCGGTTGATCTCGTCGAGCAGCACGATGTTGGCGTGCACCGGTCCTAGTTGGGTGACGAAAGAGTTGGTCGCCGAGTCGTAGATTTGAGTGCCGATGATGTCGCTGGGCAGCAGGTCGGGCGTGCACTGAATGCGCTGAAAGCGGCCCCGAATCGACTCGGCAAGCACCTTCGCGGCGGTGGTCTTGGCCAAACCCGGAACGCTTTCGAGCAGGATGTGGCCGCCGGCGAGCAGGCCGATCAGCAGCGACTCCCGTAGCTCGCGCTGCCCGACGATCTTGGCTGCGAATGCCTGGGAGATGGCATCGACGGTCCCCCGGACGCTATCGATTTCGCGCTGATCCGGTTGTGTTCGTGCTGTAGACATACGCCCGCTGGGATACCCAGATGCCGTGGAACGACACGGCGGGTTGTCCGCTTACGGTTTGTCGCGTTGCCGTTTCGCCTTGGCTTCAGCCTCGAGGCGCAGCCGGATTGCGCGCGCCCGCGCCTCGGCGGCCACCGCTTGCGCCTCGGCGGCTTGCGCTCCCGCCCAGATCTCGGCCGCCCGAGCTCGGGTTTCGGCGGCTTCCGCGCGCGCCCGCCCCTCGGCGGCCACCGCTTCGGCGTCGGCGGCTTCCGCGCGCGCCCGCTCGCGTGCCCGCGCCTCCGCGGCCAGCGCCTGGGTTTCGGCGGCTTCAGCGCGCGCCCGCGCCTCGGCGGCCAGCGCTTCGGCTTCGGCCAATTTTGCCCGTTCCCGCGCTTCGGCGGCCTGGGCCTGAGTTTCGGCAGCTTCAGCCCGCTTCCGCGCCGCGGCGGCCAAGGCCTCGGCTTCCGCCGCCTCCGCCTGCTTCCGCGCCTCGATGGCGCGAGCTTCGGCTTCGGCGGCTTCTGCGCGCGCCCGCTCTCGCACCCGCGCCTCGGCGGCCAGCGCTTCGATTTCTTCGGCTTCCGCCTGCGCCCGCGCCTCGGCGGCCAACGCTTCCGGTTCGGCGGCTTTGGCCTGCTTGCGAGCTTCGGCGGCCAGCGCCAGAGCTTCGGCGGCTTTGGCCTGCTTGCGAGCTTCGGCGGCCAGCGCTTCGGCTTCCGCGGCCTCTGCGCGCTTGCGCGCCTCGGCGGCCAGCGCTTCGGCCGCCGCGGCTTCGGCGTGCGCCCGTTCTCGCACCCGCGCCTCGGCGGCCAGCGCTTGCGCTTCGGCGGCCTCTGCCTGCGCCCGGGCCTCGGCGGCCACCGCTTCGGGTTCGGCGGCCAGCGCTTCGGCAGCCGCGGCCTCTTCCTGCGCGCGCGCTTCGGCGGCCAGCGCTTCGGCCTCCGCGGCCAGCGCTTCGGCTTCAGCCGCCAAGGCTTCGGCCGCGGCCGCGTCTGCCCGCGCCCGCGCCTCGGCCGCCACCGCCTCGGCTTCGGCGGCCAGCGCTTGGGCCGCCGCGGCTTCTGCCTGAGCCACCGCCTCGGCTTCGGCAGCTAGCGCCTCGGCAGCCGCGGCTTGTGCCTGCGCATCAGCCTCGGCCTCGGCGGCCAGCGCCTCCGCGGCAGCAACTTGTGCTTGCGCTTCAGCCTCGGCTTCGTCGGCGAACGCCTCGGCCGCCGCGGCTTCTTTCTGCGCCCGCGCCACTTCTTTCTGCGCCCGCGCTTCGGCTTTCAACTCCCGTCGCGACGGTTTGGGCTTGGTCTGGGTGGTGAGTTGGCTGGCGCGCGGCTGAAGGTTGCGCTTCTGCGGGCCGGCCGCGACCCGCGCCTTCTGCTCAACCGCCCGGTACGGCCCGGCCAGGAAATCAAATAACACCAGGGCCACGCCGGCCAGCAACACCAGCGGCAGGGCCAAGGAAGGGCAAGTGACCATCCCCCAGATGCCGGCGACCGCCAGCGGCACCGCCAGCAACACCGCGGCCCCCGGATACCGAGTGCCTAGTTGGAGGATTGTCGCGGGCACCGCGGATGACCGTGCGACCAATGGAAGCCGATCCGGCCGACTACCGACGACTTTCTGCGATCCCACGATCCCTCTCCCTCACGGAGACGCTGGCACATAAACAGTACTGTGCGCGCGGTCGCGGCGGAATCTTAATTCTTGGTGTTTCCGTACAATGTCGCCGCAAGACTGCGTCACGTCGACGCCCGCGCGGCGAGGGGTGCCGCGATGGCGGGCCTAGGCAATAACTCATCGGTCACGCCAGTCACAGGTGACACTTCAGTCATAACGCGACGGGTGCGCTCCGGCGCCGGGCGCGCAATCCCCGCAATCCATCGTCAATTACGCGCCAACCCTCTACGCTGCCGACTAATCGTGCTGTGTCATCCGGCGAGGAGGCTGAGCGCATGAAATTTCCGTCCGTCCCGGCGTCATTCCTGTCGGTTGATGTTGGCGTGTCCGGTCCGCCCTCACGGCCACTCGACGCAACACGACACCGCAGATGACCCCAGAACTGACGCACACTAACGGGTTCGACTGGGACCGCTTGGTGAAGATGCCGTCGGCGAGCGACGAGTGGCACAAAGGGCACCAAGTTCTCAACTTTTACCCGATGGACAAGGACTATCGAGATTCGCCGACGGCTCGGGCAATGGTGACGGAATACTTTGCCGATGCAAAGGCTTTGGACACCGATGCGGCCGTGCTCAAGTTCGGTTCTGATGCCGTCACGCTGCGCGGCGCGTACTTGGAGATGGGGGTGTGCACCGGAAGGACCATCAATTTCATTGCCGCGCTCAATCCAGAGCAACGCATCTGGGGGTTCGATTCCTTTGACGGGCTTCCGGAAGAATGGGCTCGCACCGATCTCACCGTCCCCCAAGGTACTTTTCGGGTCAACACCGAGGGGTGGATGCCACCGGTTCTGCACAATGTGAGCCTGGTGAAAGGCATGTTTCGCGACACCCTTCCACAGTTCAAATCTGAGATCCTGAAATCTTCGCCCATCGCGTTTCTACACGTTGATTGCGATATCTACACCTCCGCAAAGGAAATCTTCGATCAGCTCGTCGAAAATATTGTGTCGGGCACGGTAATAGTTTTCGACGAATTCTACAATTACCCCGAAGCCGCGGAACACGAATTCAAGGCATTCCAGGAGTTCCTGGACCGAACCGGGAAAAAGCCTGTCTACCTCGCGTATAACCAGTACTTCGAACAAGCGGTCGTCCAAATAATCTGAGCACCGGCAGAGCGGTCAGCGGCGGGCCGACGATGCCTCAAGCGCTCAGTAGCGCCCGCGCGGACTAAAGGGTTGCCGTTCACCGGCGGCAAACGCCTTTACTCGGCCTTGACCGTGTGTTGATTCCCCTCCGTGACTATCGGAACGTGAGTACGCTTCATGCGGTGGAACTGGGGGTTTTGGGACCTCTCCAGGTGCGGCGGGACGGCGCCCCGGTCGCAATCCCGGGCGCCAAACCCCGCGCGATCCTGACCATGCTCGGGCTCCACGGTTCTTCGATCGTGTCGGCCGAAACCCTGCTCGAGCTCCTGTGGGGCGACGATCCCCCGCGCACCGCCGCCAAGGCGCTCCAGACTCACATCTCGTCGCTGCGGCGCGCGCTGGATGACGGCTTCGTCTTGACCGCGGGAACCGGCTGGGTCCTCACACAATCCGATAGCGATGCTTCGCGCTACAAGCTGGCCACCAAGATGGGCCGTGACGCCGCAGCCGCCGGCGACAGCATCCAAGCGGTAGCCCGCTTCGACGAAGCGCTGACCCTCTGGCGCGGAATCCCCGAGCTGCCCGATACCCGCCGCGGAGTATCCGAGAAGACACGCTGGATAGAGGGCCACGCCGCGCTGGTCGAGGATCGCGCCGATGCCCTATTGGCGACCGGGCGGGCCGCGGAGATCATCGGCGAGCTCGAGGCGGCGGTGTCCGACGCGCCCCTCCGCGAAAGGCGTTGGGGCCAGCTGATGCTCGCCCTCTACCGCGCCGGCAGGCAGGGCGAAGCGCTGGCCGCTTACCAACGAGCACGCTCACTGCTGGCCGACGAGCTGGGCGTCGACCCGGGGCCGGAGCTTCGGCGGCTGGAAGCCGCGATCGTAGCGCAGGACGCATCGCTGGAAGTCCCGGTAGGACAACAGCTTACGACGGTGACACGCGCCGTGACCTTCCTGCTCACCGACATCGAGGGCTCGACCGCCGCCTGGGAGGCCGATGCCGAAGCCATGGCGCTCGCGCTCGCGCGCCACGACGAGCTTGCCGAACAAGTCGTCACATCCCGCGGCGGAAGGCTGATCAAGACCCGCGGCGAGGGCGACGCCACCTTCTCGGTCTTCGATCGGCCGTCGGCGGCGGCCACGGCAGCGCTGGAGCTACAGGATGCGATTGCTAAAGAACCATGGGCGCTGCGCGAACCCATGCGCATTCGCATCGCGCTGCATACCGGCGAGGTCGAGCTTCGCGACGGCGACTACTTCGGTCGGGCAGTCAACCGCGCTGCGCGCCTGCGTTCGCTGGCGGTGGGTGGCCAGATTCTCTGCTCCGGCGCGACCGCCGAACTCGTTATCGACTCACTGCCCGACGATGTCGTATTCGCCGACTTGGGAATGCGTCAGCTCAAAAACTTGGCACGCCCAGAGCACGTCTTCGAGCTTCGCTTGCAAACCACCGAGGACAGTTCTGCGGAACAGACGGCCGATGCACCCGTCGAGCGGCCCGGCCTTCCCGCGGTACTGATTGGTCCCGGTCCGTTTGTCGGGCGCAACGATGAACTCGAAAGCCTTGTGTCCGTTTGGGAGACCGCGCTCGAAGGCGGGATGCACGCGGTTCTGATCGCCGGCGAACCCGGCGTGGGTAAGACGCGTCTGGCGGGCGAGTGGTCGGGGCGGGCCTATCAGCAAGGCGCGGTTGTGCTTTACGGCCGCTGCGACGAGGATCTCGGGGCGCCGTACCAACCCTTCGCGGAGGCACTGCGTTCGCTCGTGCCGTGCATCGGCGCCACACGGCTGCGCGGATTGCGCGGTGTTGAAGCACTACTCGCATTGGTTCCCGGGCTTACCGATGTCCTACCTGATCTGACCGCGCCAACCGCCGCCGATCCGGACACCGAGCGCTACGCACTTTTCGACGCGGTCGTGGCGCTGCTGGCGGTCGCTTCCGCGAGCGCACCCGTCGTCGTTGTTCTCGACGACCTGCACTGGGCCGCCAAACCCACGCTGCTCTTGCTGCGTCATCTCCTGCGCTTCGGCGACCAGGCACGCGTACAGATCGTCGGGACGTACCGCAGCACCGACCTCGACCGCTCGCATCCGTTGGCGGCCATGCTCGCCGACCTTCATCGCAGCGCCGATTCCGGCACCGCTAATCGCCTGCAGCTCAGTGGTCTTGACGAGGGGGACGTGACCGCGTACGTCACCGAGGCCGGCTACGACGACGAAGAGCTCGCGCGGGCATTGGCGTCGGTCACCGGTGGCAACCCGTTCTTCCTCATCGAGGCGCTACGCCATGTCGATGAAAGTGGCGGGGTCTGGGATCCGACTACCTTGCCGCAAGGGGTCCGGGAAACCGTGAGCCGCCGACTCTCTCGGCTTTCGGCAGAGACCAACAAGGCACTTGCCGCGGCCGCCGTCGTCGGCAGCCGGTTCGCCGTGGACCTTGTGGAGCGGGTGGTCGAGCAGGATCTCGTTGACGCTTTCGACGAGGCCTGCAAGGCCGGCATCGTCATCGAGGAGCCCGGCGGTCGATACCGGTTCAACCATGCCATCGTGCGACGGTCGCTGCTCGCCGAGCTGGCGTCGGTGCGCCGCATGCGGTTGCACCAGCGCATCGCCGCGACGCTGGAGACCGAGCCCGGGGCCGACGACGAGCTGTTGGCCGAATTGGCGCACCACTACTTCGAATGCGCATGGGCGGGAAACGCGGCCAAGGCCGTCGAGTACTGCCGGCGCGCCGCCGACCAGGCGATGGCACGACTCGGCTACGAAGGTGCCGCGGAACTCTACGACAGGGCACTGCATGCACTCGAGGAGCTCGACGACGAACTACCCGACCGCAACGACCAGGCCGCGGAATTATTGGTCGCGCGCTGCGAGGCTCTGCTGGCCGCAGGCGATGTGACATCGGCGGCGGGGGCTGTCGCGCAATTACAGGCAGCGACAATCGATTCGGCCCGACTGGCTGCATGGGCGACGTGTTTCGACGGCGAGCTGTCGATGCTGATTCACCCAGAGCGATTGGACGAGGTCGAAGCCGCGCTAGGCGCGGCCGCGGAAAAGCTGGCCGGATTGGACGATGCCGCGGGAGAAGCCAAAGCGCACACCGTGCGCGCCGCGTGTCTGGCGCGGCTCGGGCGAATCGCCGATTGCGAAATCGCCCTGGACGAAGCTCTCACCGCGGCGCGCCGCGCGCGTGAACACCGGCGGGTCAACGCGGTGCTGGCGGGCGCTCCGCTCGCCGCATTGTGGGGTCCCAATCCTGTTCCGCGTGCAGGCGGTCGGTGTCTTGACGTGGTGCGGCTACTGCGGATAACAACCGATTCGCCTGCGGTCGAGGCGACCTCGACGCGATGCCAGGCGGTGTTGGAGGCCTTCCGTGGCCGCGGCGCCGCGGCACGACGGATGATCGACTCGGCCCGGCGCACCGTCACCGACCTCGGTCTGCGCCATGCGCTTTTAGAAGTCGAGCAGTTCGCCGGCATTGTCGAGTTGGTCGTCGACGATCCTGCTGCTGCCGAGCCCCCGCTGCGTAAGGCCTACAACGGTTTTCGCCGCATGGGCCTGGACGCCGACACCGCCGAGACGGCCGCCCTGCTCGGTCGCGCGTGTCTCCTGCTCGGCCGAGACGCCGAGGCCGCCGAGTTGTGCACGGAAAGTGAGCGTCTCGCCGGCCACGCGCTCAAGCCCTCGATCGCATGGCGCACCCTGCGGGCGCAGCTGCTCTCCCGCGGCAACAATCACGTTGAGGCACGCAAGATGGCCGAGGCCGCTGTCAGTCTGGCCGAGCGCACCGACGCGTTGGTCGACCACGGCGACGCATGTCTGGCGCTGGCAACGGTTTTGGCCGCCGCCGGTGACGTCTCGGCGGCGCGAGCCGCCGTCGAGCAAGCGGTGAGTCTGTGGGAACGAAAGGGAGCCGCCGCGCTTGTCGAAAAGGCGCGTCTCGTTCTCGGCCAGCGTGAGATGCCGACCGTTCCAGTGAGTCCGGCTCCGGCCGATGCTCCGGTTGTCCAGCTCGAGAATGCGTGCGTACGCGTGGGCCAACGCGTGATAGCTGCCCTTCATAGCGAGGCCTGGGACGTGGTCGAGGAGCTCTATGCACCCGACGGTCTCGTGGAGAGTCGCCGG
This sequence comes from Mycobacterium sp. NGS27, assembly GCF_059813005.1. Lineage (NCBI taxonomy): Bacteria > Bacillati > Actinomycetota > Actinomycetes > Mycobacteriales > Mycobacteriaceae > Mycobacterium > Mycobacterium sp. NGS27. The sequence continues at coordinate 325,353 of NZ_JCALDT010000001.1, read as the reverse complement.
AAGATCGTCGGCTTCAGGCAGAGCGACCTGCCCTCGGCCGATTGGGCGCATCAAAGCAGACGCGCTATCCAGACGGACGACCTACGGTTCAACCAAGTCGTTGTCGCCGTGCGAGGCGAGCGCCTGGCTTTAGCTCGATTGGTGATAAGCAGTGCCGACGTCAGTCCTGGGGCGCCGCGCGATGAAATTCTCCAGCTATACGGCCTCGATGAGGACGGGCGAATCGCGTTGCAGATGTGGTTCGATGTCGATGACATCGACGCCGCGATCGCCGAACTCGACGCCATCCACGCCCGATTCGAGCAGGAACAACCAAAGCGGCGGCTCGAGAACGGCGCTAGTCGAGCCGATGATCGGGCTATAGCGTGCTTCGCTAGTCGGTCCTGGGATGAGATGACAGCACTGTTCGCCGAAGATATCCGCATTGACGACCGCCGCCGAGGATTTCGCCAAACGAGCAACGACCGCGCAACAGAGGTCGCAAGTATCCGGGCGATCGCCGCCCTCGGCGCAACCAGTATCATTCCAACGCCCCTGGCTGTGCGAGGAGATCGCCTGTGCCTGAGCCGCTTACGGTTCGAGGGGCACGACGCTCGGCCGGAGGCAACCGGTGCCGACAGGGTGATCGTTGAGGCACTGTCAATTATTGAGGTCGACTGCGACGGAATCATACTTGCCAGGACCCATTTCGACCTCGACGACTTCGACGCCGCGATCGCAGAAATTGATGCGCGCTATCTCGCCGGCGAAGCGGCCGCGTACCGGCACACGTGGTCGACGATTACCGAGGCGTACGCCGCCATAAGCCGACACGAACTTCCACCGACGACGCCAGACTGGGTGAACATCGATCACCGGCAAGCAAGATCGTTCGCACCCGGCGAAATGATTTCATACATCCACGCCACCTGGGATGTAGCGCCGCAATCTCGCATCCATATTGAGACGGTGCATCGGCTGACTAGTCGCGGAGCAGTGGTAACTAATGCGATGATTGGCAGCTCGCAACACGGTTTTGATGCCGAGTGGCGCGAGGTTTTCCTCCTGATGGTCGAAGGCGACAGCATCGACCGGTGCGAGCTGTTCGATGATGCAGATCTCGACGTCGCGATTGCCAAGTTCGACGAACTCAGCCGACCGATGCCTAGGCTCGAAAACTCAGCAACCCGAACCTACGAGCGCATGTGGCAGTACTTCGAAGTCCGCGATTGGGCGGCGATTATCGCGATGGTGGCCGAGGATGAGTTGATTGATGATCGTCGTCGAGTGGTGAACGGCGGACTCCGACACGGTCGCGACGCTGGAGTCGGGGAAATGCGGGCGGCGGCCGACATCGGCTTCACCATAACGGTCGTAGATGTCAGGGCCATCCGCGGCGACCGTCTGGCTTTGGCGCGTGTTCGCGCTGCGGGACACGATCCCGCTGCGATCCAAAACGATGTCTTGCAAGTCGTCCAGATCGATTCGGACGAACGGATCGCGGTAGTGATCACATTCGACCTCGACGACTTCGAGGCCGCTGTCGAGGAGCTCGATGCACGCTACCTCGCGGGAGAAGCGGCACATTACTCGCGGACATGGTCTGCCATCTTGAGCGCATACGCGGCGATCAACCGACGCGAACTCCCTGTCACGACTGTCGATTTCGAGGACAAAGACCATCGGCGCGGGGCAGCTTCCGCGCCTGGCAACATGATCGCTTATCTCCATGCTGGGTGGGAGCTCGACCAAAACATTCATTTCTATGTCGAGGCCGTGCACAGGCTGAGTGATCTCGGAGCGGTCGTCACTCACAACGGACGTTGGACTTCGCGGGAGGGCTTTGAGGCTGAGTGGCGAGAGGTCATGCTTCTCACCATTGATGGCGACTCGTTCGACCGCTGCGAAGTATTCGATGAAGCAGATCTTGATGCCGCGAACACGAAATTCGATCAGCTCAGCCGGCCGACACCGCGATTGGAGAACGCGGCAACGCGTGTCTGGGAGCGCCTTTTCGCCTACATTGCGGCCGACGACTGGCAATCCGTGGCACAAATATCGGCCGAGAACGTCTGCGTCGACGATCGCCGTCGGGTGGTCAACGCCGGAATCTTGCATGGTCGAGATGCGAACATAAAAGATACTCAGGCGACCATTGGCGTCGGCTTTGCGATGACGGTTGTCGGCGCCCTGGCGGTCCGCGGTGAGCACCTCGCACTCATACGTGTTCGGGTGTCGGGCCACGACCCCGACGCGATTCAAAATGACGCCCTGAACATCGTCGAGACCGATACCGACAATCGGATCGCCGGGAGTGTCGTGTTCGACCTCGACGACTTCGAGGCAGCCGTCGCCGAACTCGATGCCCGGTACCTCGCCGGCGAAGGGGCCGCCCACGCGCCGACGTGGTCGGTGATCACCGGCGCCTTGGTTGCGCACAATCGGCGCGAAGTCGCCGCGGTTGCACCGGACGTGGTGAGTATCGACCACCGCCGAGTGGCATCATTTGCACCCGGCGAAGGTGTCGAGTACATCCGTGCCGGATGGGACCTCGACATAAACCTCAACGTCTACATCGAGACACCACACCGGGTGAACGACCTCGGCGCGGTTTTCACCTGGGCTGGATACGGAACCTCGCACGAGGGTTTCGCCGCCGAATGGCGCGGCGTCGAAATCATGACCGTCGATGGTGGGATGCTGAGCCGGGCTGAGGTATTCGACGAGGCGGACCTCGAAGCCGCACTCGCGAAGTTCGATCAACTCAGCCGATCGGCACCGCGCCTGGAAAACGCGGCAAGTCGAGCGTACGAGCGCTTCCGCAAGTACTTCGCCGCACGCGACTGGGCCGCCATGTCCGAGCTGCTGACCGACGATACGTCTGTCGACGACCACCGACGGGTCGTGAGCGCCGAGGTCAGACGCGGTCGAGACATCGAAATTGCGAACATGCGGGCCTTCGCCGACATTGGGGCCACGACGAGTACGGCGACGGTCATCGCGACCCGAGGCGAACGACTTGTCCTCTGCCGGACCTGTGTCTCGAGTGAAGACCAGCAATCCGGCGCATTCCACATCGAATTCCTCAACCTTGTAGAGATCACCGCCGACGAACGGATCGCAGCGCGCAGCGCGTTCGACCTCGACGACTTCGAATCCGCCGTCGGCGAACTCGAAACCCGCTACCTCGCAGGCGAAGCGACCGCGCACGCGGACACATGGTCGGTCATAGCAGGTATCTATGCCGCGTTTAATCGGCGCGAACTCCCTGCGACAGACTGGATCACCGTAGACCGCCGGCGAGGCACACCGTTCGCGTCCAGCACCATGCTCGCGTCTATCCGTGCCATCTGGGACGTAACCCCAGAGCTTCACATTCACGTCGAAGCGGTGCATCAGCTCAGCAAGCTCGGAGCCGTCATCACCCATGTGCAGCATGGCACTTCATCACGAGGCTTTGACGCCGAATGGCGACAGATCCAACTTTTAACTGTCGAAGGCGACCGCATCGACCGTTGCGAAATCTTCGACGAGGCTGACCTTGACGCGGCGCTCGCCCGCTTTGAGGAGTTGCATCCGCATCTTCCTCGCCTGCATAACGCGGCAAGCCAAGTGCTTGAGCGGGTCTTCACGAACTTCGCTGCCCGCGACTGGATTGCCCTGGCGGAGCTGGTGGCCGACGACATCTGTTCAGAGGATCGCCGTCCAGTGGTGAACGCCGGCATCCGTCACGGTCGAGATGCCGAAATCGCGGACATGCGGGCGATCGCGGACGTCGGGGTTGAGTTCATCACGGCTACGGCGGTAGCAACACGTGGTGAGCAGCTGGCCCTTTCTCATGTCCTTCTTCCGGTTGAAGACCAAGGGCCAGAGTCGTTCCGCAACGAGGCGCTCTGTTTGGTCGAAATCAACGCCGACAACCGGGTCGCCGCCCGCATCTTGTTCGACCTCGATGACATGGACGCCGCCTTCAAGGAGCTCGACGCGCGCTACCTCGCCGGTGAAGCCGCACCGTGCGCACAGACGTGGTCGATCATCACGCAGTGGTTCACCGGGCTCATCCGGCGTGAAGTACCGCCGACGACACCGGACTGGGTGGCCGTCGATCATCGGCGGCTCCCCACTTTCGAGGGCAGTGATCTGCCCGCAGCTTTGAACGCCGTTTGGGAGGTCACGCCAGACTTCGGCATCTACGTCGAGGCTGTGCATCGGCTATCCAATGACGGAGCCGTGGTCACCTTGAGGGCGCATGGGACCTCGCCAGAAGGGTTCACCGTCGAGTGGCGGATGAACGAGATCATGACTGTCGAAGGCGACCGATGGAAGCGCTGTGAAATATTCGATGAAGCAGCCCTCGATGCCGCGCTCACCCGCTTCGAGGAACTGCAACCGCATGCACCGCGCGACATCGCGCTCGCGAGGTTCGACGAACTTCACCCGCAGGCGCGGCGGCTCGAAAACACGGCAAGCCAAGTGTTCGAAAGCTGTTTGACGCATTGGGTCGCCCGCGACTGGGACGCCTTGTCGGAGGTGCTCGCCGAGGACATTTTCAACGACGATCGCCGTCGAGTGGTAAACGCGGGGGCACGACACGGTCGAGATGCCACGATCGCAGGCATGCGGGCGTCAGCCGACTTTGGGCTTTCGTCAGTCACATCAACGGTTATCGCGACACGTGGCGAGCACCTTGCCCTCAGTCGTGATTGCTTCTCTATCCGCGACGAGCAGTCCGAGGCGGTTGTTGCCGAGGTGCTCGGGATCGTTGAGATCGACGCCCGTGGGCGGATCGCGGCACGCATCGCATTGGAGCTCGACGACTTCGACGCGGCGTTCGCTGAGCTGGAAGCCCGCTACGTCGCCGGCGAGGCGGCACCATACGCGAAGACGTGGTCGGTGATTACGGGTATCCAGGCCGCGGTCAATCGGCACGAACTTCCCGCCATGACATCCAATCCCGGTTACGTCGATCATCGCCCGCTCGTATCGATCGAAGGGGCCGATCTGGCCGCATCTATTCGTGCAGTTTTCGACCTCTTTTCGGACTACCGCGTCTACGTCGAGGCGGTGCATCGGCTGGATGAATTCGGAGGCGTCTACACCCAGGCGCACAAGGGAACGTCGAACGACGGCGTTGACGCCGAGTTCCGAATGATCGAAGTTCAGATAGTCGAAGGTGGTTTGCTCAGCCGCGCTGAAGTCTTCGACGAGGCAGACCTCGATCTGGCGCTTGCACGCTTTGAGGAATTGCACCCGCCGACGACGCGTTTGGAAAACGCGGCAAGCCGAACCTACGCGCGCATGTGGAAGCACTTCATGGCTCGCAATTGGACCGCAGTGGCCGAGACAATAGCCCACGACATCGTCGACGAGGACGGACGTCGTCTCGTCGGCCATGGGATCCGCCGCGGCCGCGACGCCGAGCTGGAAAATCTGCGCGTGACTGCCGAACTCGGGATCACGGATGTCACGCCGACTGTCATCGCTACCCGCGGGGAGCGTCTCGCGCTGCATCGTGTCCAGTTATCCGACCCCGACCAGCAGCCTGGGGCGTTCTTCAACCCGGTACTCCGCGTGGTCGGGACCGACGCCGACGAGCGCATTGTGATTGCGGTGCTATTCGATAATGACGACATTGACGCCGCCTTCGATGAACTCGACACGCGCTACGTCGCCGGCGAAGCGTCCGCCCACGCGCACACGTGGTCGATCATCGCAGGGGCGTATACCAGCATGAGCCGACACGAACTCCCTGCTATGACACCGGATTCGGTGCTCGTCGATCATCGACCGGCGCAGAGAATCGAGGCGGCCGATTTGGCCACACTGGCTCGCTCCGCGTGGGACCTCACGCCGAACATCAGGTCCTGCATCGATGCGGTGCATCGCCTAAGCGAACACGGAGCGGTCGTCACCCACACGCTAGAAGGAACCACACCTGAGGGCTTTGACGCAGAGTGGCGGATGATTGAAGTTCTTACGCTCGACGACGACCGAATCAACCGTTACGAAATCTTTGGCGAGGCAGATCTTGACGCCGCGCTCGCCCGATTTGATGAGCTCCACCCGCGAGCACCACGGCTCCAAAACGCAGCGAGCCAAGTGGTCGAGCGCTTTGAACGGTCCTACGCTGCCCGCGACTGGGAAGCCATGGCCGAAACGATGGTTGACGACGTACTCGACGACGATCGTCGAGTAGTGACCAACGCCGGTGTCCGGCGCGGTCGCCATGCCGAAATCGCGAACATGCAAGCCGTCGCCGATATCGGCGCCGCGAAAATTTCGTCGACCGTCATCGCCACCCGCGGAAAGCGCCTCGTCCTACGCTTAGTCCACCCGCGCAACGACGCTCGACCCGAGGCCTTCCAGTTCCATGACGTCCTACAGGTCGTCGAGATCGACGACACTGAGCGGATCTCGGTGGTCGTCACGTTCGACCTCGATGACATCGATGCCGCCTTCGATGAACTCGACGCTCGCTACGTCGCCGGTGAAGCGTCCACCCACGCACAAACGTGGACGGCTATGACGCAGGTCCAAGCCGCCTACAATCGACACGAAGTCCCTCCGGCGACGAAGGACATAGTGAACCTTGATCATCGCCGGATTAGAGCGTTCGCTCCTGGCGACGCGGTCCCCTACATACGCGCCACCTATGACGTCGCCCCAAACGTCAAGGGTCATCTCGAAGCCGTGCACCGGCTTAGCAGCCTCGGGGCGGTCGTCACAGAGGTAGTCACTGGGACCTCACGTGAGGGCTTCGATTTCGAGTTGCGCGAGATTGCCCTTTTTGCTTTCGACGGCGACATGGTCTGTCGGTTCGAGATGTTCGACGAGGCAGATCTTGATGCCGCCCTCGCCCGTTTCGACGAGCTGAGCCCGGAAACGCGTCGTCCACAGAACGCGGCGAGTCGGGCGAATGCCCGCTTCTTCGCCCACACGCGGGCGCGCAATTGGGCTGCGGCGGCCGAGATACTGGCCGTCGATAGCGTCGTAGGCGATCGCCGCCGCGTCGTGAACATCGGTGTCTGGGAAGGGCGCGATGTCGTAATCGCAAATATCCGAGCTCTAGCCGATGCCTTAACAGACGTAACGTCGACCGCCATTGCGATTCGCGGAGAGCGCCTCGCCCTGACCCGTATCTCTGCACCGAACCCCAACGAAGAGGAGGGAGATTTCCGCGTTGAAATGCTTAGCGTCGTCGAGCTCGACACCGACGAGCGGATCGCGACGCACGTCATGTTCGACCCCGACAACATCGACGCCGCCATCGACGAGCTCGACGCTCGCTACCTCGCTGGTGAAGCCGCCACCCACGCCGCCACGTGGTCGCTCGTCAAGCAGTCATACGACGCGCTCAACCAACGCGAAATACCCGCAACGACACCGAACTTGGTGAACTTGGATCACCGGCGGTTATTGGCATTTGCGCCCGGTGACGCGTTCGCCTACATCGGCGCCGCCTGGGACCTAACGCCGGACCTTGCCTTCCAAGTCGAAGCCGTTCATCGGTTGAGCAACATAGGAGCGGTCGTCATCCACAGGGCGCGGGGCAGCTCACACGAAGGCTTCGATGCCGACTGGCGAAACGTAAGCATTTTCACGTTCGAAGGCGACAAGATCAGCCGCTTTGAGATCTTCGACGATGCAGATCTCCATGCCGCGCTTGCGAAGTTCGACGAGCTCGGTCGGCCAGTGCCGATTGACAACGCTGCATCCCGGACTTGGGCACGGTTGGCCGAAATGTTCAACCGCCGCGATATGGAGGGTTACCTTGCCCTAGGCGCTACTGACATACGGTATGAAGACCGCCGAATAGGCCTCCGCGATGATTTCGAGGGCGCGGCCCAACAGCGAAAGTCCGTGCAGGCGTTGTTCCAGACCGCGCCTGACAATGTGCAGATGACGGCGGAGCCGCTTGCCATCAGGGGATCTCGCCTAATGTTGGCACGCGTCTGTTACCGCGACACCGATTATGGGGATCTACCAACCGCCGTCGAGATGTTGCAGATAGTGGAAGTAGGCCACGACGGCCTAATTGACTACAGCGTGAGCTTCGATCCTGACGACATCGACGCCGCCTTCCAAGAACTGGAAGCGCGCTACCTCGCCGGGGAAGCTGCGGACCACGCTCACACATGGTCGGTGATCGCGCGAACATATGCCGGGTTCAACCGGCACGAACTTCCTGCCACAACGCCCGACTGGGTCATGCTCGACCGTCGATCACTCGTAACGAGCGAAACGGTTGATTTGGGCGCATCTCTTCGCGCCGTGTGGGACCTCATTCCGAGCATCAGCATCTACATCGAGACCGTGCACCGGCTGAGCGAACGCGGGGCCGTCGTCACCCAAACAGTCAGAGGAATTTCGGATGAGGGTTTCGACGCCGAATGGCGGATGATCGACATCTACACGGTCGAAGGTGACCTTCTCAGCCGCTCCGAAGTCTTCGACGAGCAAGACCTCGACACCGCGATCGCAAGGTTCGACGAGCTCGACCAGCCGCCGCTGACACAGACTTAAGCAGTTTTCACAACAGCGCCGAAACGGATCTCCTATCGTCACTACGTGAGGCGTCGAACGGTGCTGAAGATACCGCTGCTAGTCGCGGCGGGCACTACGCTCACCCCGACGCCGCGCGCCGCCGCAGTCCAAACTCCATGGTCGTCGGACCGGGCCAATCGCTGGTACCAGGCGCAGGGATGGCTCGTCGGCGCCAACTACATCACCTCGAACGCCATCAACCAGCTCGAGATGTTTCAGTCCGACACCTTCGACCCCCGGCGCATCGATATCGAGCTCGGCTGGGCCCAGACACATGGGCTCAACGCTGCGCGAGTCTTCCTCCACGATCAGCTGTGGGCGCAGGACGCGCGAGGCTTCCAAAAACGTCTGGCGGAGTTTGTGGCCATAGCGGCCCGCCACAGGATCAAACCACTGTTTGTCTTCTTCGACTCGTGTTGGGATCCGTTCCCGAAAGCCGGACCGCAGCGCGCACCCAAACCAGGAATTCACAACTCCGGCTGGGTACAAAGCCCTGGCGCGGAGCGGCTCGATGACCTCGACTACCGTCGCACCCTGCGAGACTATGTCACGGGCGTCTTGAACCAATTCCGCACTGATGAGCGTGTTTTGGGATGGGACCTATGGAACGAGCCCGACAATCCCGCCCGTGTGTACCGAAAGGTAGAGCGAACAGACAAGCTGGACCGCGTGGCCGACATGCTCTCGCTGGTGTTCGGGTGGGCACGTTCGGTTGATCCGAGTCAACCATTGACCAGTGCCGTGTGGGACGGAGTGTGGGGAGATCCTTCGAGGCGAAGCGAAATCGCAAACATTCAACTGAACAACTCCGACGTGATCACCTTCCACTCTTACGACAAACCGGCGGGCTTCGAGGACCGGATCGCCGAACTGTCCCCGATGGGACGCCCCATCCTTTGCACCGAGTACCTCGCTCGGACAGCGGGCAGCACCGTGGACGGCGTTCTGCCAGTCGCCAAGCGGCACAACGTCGGTGCGATCAACTGGGGGCTGGTGGCCGGTAAGACCCAAACCTACTTTCCGTGGGACTCCTGGGACCACCCGTACACGGCGGTTCCGCAGCTCTGGTTTCAGGACTTGATTCAACCCGACGGGCGACCCTACCAAGACTCTGAGTTTCAAACGATTGGCAATCTGACCAAGCTGTGACGACGGGGCCTGGAAGCTTAAGGACCAGCGCGCGCGTGGCTCAGCAGGAAAAGGGGTAGTCGCCACTCGGCGCATCACTGGCATCCAAAGATAAGGACACGCTGATGAGCGGCGCGAATGAAGCCCGGAATGAGCTGCCGGGGAGCGCCAGCGACAAGGGCGGGGGGATCAATCCCACTGATGTCGTGCGACGCGCTACATCTGAGCGGGCCCCACAGATTGCGGCGCGCGTCGGGTATGTCATCAGTGGGCTGATGCACCTGTTGATCGCTTACCTCGTCGTCCGCGTTGCGCTAGGAGGCAAGGCCGATGCTGATCAGACCGGTGCCTTGAGAACTATCGCCGACACCACTGGCGGTTTCATCGCGCTGTGGGCAGTCGCGGTAGCGCTGGTTCCCCTGACGCTATGGCGGCTTGCGGAGACCGTTGTCGGCCTCCACCCGGCCGAACGTCGGCGTGATCCCCGAGATTTTCGACCGATCAACCGGCTCAAGGCCTTTGGCCTCGCCATTGTGTATACGGCGGTCGCAGTCACCGCGATGCAGTTCGCACTGGGGAGGCGCAAATCGAGCGCAGTGCAAAACGCCGGGCTCAGCGCGCGGTTGATGCAGTCTGCGCAGGGCAAAGTGGTCCTCGTCGCGGTCGGCCTGGTGATCGTCATAATCGGTGGTTACTTCGCCTGGAAGGGAGCATCACGGCGGTTCTGCAATGATCTCACCGTTTCGCCGGGGCGCGCGATCACCGCGTTAGGCTTTTGTGGGTACGTCGCCGAAGGCACGGTGTTGGCCGGGGCCGGCCTCCTGGTCGTCGTCGCCTCCATCCGCGCCGACCCATCGAAGGCGACGGGTCTGGACGGCGCGGTGAAGACGTTACGTGAGGCCCCGTTCGGCACAGGGCTGATCCTTCTGGCAGGATGCGGATTTGCCGCCTACGGCCTGTACAGCTTCGCCCTGAGCCGCTATTCGCGGATGTGACTCGGACTCACCGAGTCTCGAACAGCACCAACCGCTTTCGCCAGATAGGGCGCCGTACGACTGTATTTCGCACGCGCCACCTTCTTCGGCGGCCCCACCGCAACGACCCGACCGCCGTCGCTGCCGGCTCCCGGTCCCAGGTCGATCACCCAGTCCGCACCGGCGACCATCCGCATGTCGTGTTCGGCCACCACGACGGTATTGCCCGCATCGACCAGGCGGTGCAGTTGACGATCGAGCAGGTCCACATCGGCAGGGTGCAGCCCGGTGGTCGGCTCGTCGAGGACGTAGAGGGTGTGCCCTCGCCGGGGCCGCTGCAGTTCGGAGGCGAGCTTGATTCGCTGCGCCTCGCCACCCGACAGCTCGGTCGCGGGTTGTCCCAGACGGAGATACCCCAGCCCGACCTCTTGCAACGTCGTCAGGCTCCGCGCTGCGTTGGCGACGTCGGCAAAAAATTCCGAAGCCTCGTCGACGGTCATCGCGAGCACGTCGGCGATCGTACGGTCGCGGTAGCGCACCTCGAGCGTCTCGTCGGAGTAACGCGCTCCGTGACAGGCCGGGCAGGTTGCGTATGTGCCTGGCAGGAACAACAATTCGACCGAGACAAACCCCTCCCCCTGACAGGTCGGGCAGCGGCCCTCGGCCACATTGAAGGAAAACCTGCCCGCTGTCCAACCGCGGCGACGCGCCTTTGGAGTCGCGGCGAATTCGCGGCGGACGGCGTCGAACAAGCCGGTGTAGGTCGCCAGCGTCGACCGCGGGGTGCGTCCGATCGGGCGCTGGTCGACCGATACCAACCGGTTGATATTTTCGGTCCCCTCGGCCGTCACTCCGACGCTCGCGTCGTGATCGAGATCGATGATCCCGTTGTCCGTTTCGTCGTCATCGGATTCGGTCGGCTCCACAACCCGTCCCGTGCCGAGATGGCTTTTCACGACATCGCCGAGGACCTTGACGACGAGCGTCGACTTGCCCGAACCGGACACTCCGGTGACCGCGGTGTACACACCGAGCGGTAGGTCCACGTCGAGGTCTGTCAAATTGTGGAAGCAGATCCCGCGCAGCCGCAGCTGCCCCGACTGGGTGCGGGCTTCGCGCGACTGCGGCCTGGCCCCGTCGAATAGGTACCGGCGGGTGACCGACCCTTCGACGTCGGCCAGACCCGGCACCGGCCCGCTGTAGAGCACGCCGCCGCCAAGCTCCCCCGCCCCGGGCCCGACGTCGACGATCCAGTCGGCACGGCGCACCACGTCCATCTCGTGCTCCACCACGAAGAGCGAATTGCCCGCGCGCCGAAGGCGATCGAGCACCTCGAGTAGCGGTTCGGCGTCGGCGGGGTGCAGTCCGGCCGACGGCTCGTCGAGCACATAAAGCACGCCGAACAGGCCGGCACGCAGCTGAGTGGCCAGCCGCAACCGCTGCAGTTCGCCGGGCGACACCGTCGGAGTGCGGCGACTAAGAGTGAGATAACCGAGGCCAAGATCGATGAGTACCTGCAGGCGTGCGACCAGGTCGGCGGCGATCATGGTCGCCACTTCTGTCAGCTCACCGGATTGCGTTGACTCGTAAGCGGCGGCGGCATCGGTCCGAGAAGCCGTCGGGCGCAACGCGTCAGCAAGCTCGGCCAGCGGCATCGCCGTGTAGTCGGCGATGGTGCGGCCGGCGAAAGTCACCCTCAGCGCCTCGGGCCGCAGCCCGGAACCGTCGCATACGGGGCACTCGACGCTGTCGACGAATTGCAGTACGCGACGACGCATCATCGCGCTATGCGAGTTGGCCAAGGTGTGGCGGACGTGGCGTTCGGCGCTGGAGAACGTGCCGTTGTAGTAATAGTCGGCCTGCACGGGATGCTGGCTGGGATCGATCTCGACCGTTGGCTGCTCATCGGTGAACAGGATCCAATTGCGTTGCCGCTTAGGCAGTTTCCGCCATGGCTTGTCGATGTCGTAGCCCAGCGTGACGAGGATGTCGCGGAGGTTCTGGCCCTGCCAAGCGCCCGGCCATGCGGCCACCGCACCTTCACGAATGGTCAGCGAGGGGTCCGGCACCAGTGTCTCTTCGGTCACCCGATGAATCCGTCCCAGCCCATGGCATTCCGGGCACGCACCGACCGCGGTGTTCGGCGAGAACGCATCGGAGTCCAGTCGTTCCGTGGCGCCTCGGGGATAGGTCCCGGCGCGGGAGAACAGCATCCTCAGCAGGTTGGACAAGGTGGTCACGGTGCCGACCGTCGACCGCGACGTCGCCGAACCACGGCGCTGCTGCAGCGCTACCGCGGGCGGGAGACCGGTGATGTCGTCTACCTTTGGCGCGCCGGTCGGCAACAGCAGGCGACGGGCGTACGGAGCGACCGATTCGAAGTAACGGCGCTGCGCCTCGGCATAGATGGTCCCGAAGGCCAACGACGATTTGCCGGAACCGGAGATCCCGGTGAACGCGACCAGCGCGTCACGCGGCGCTACCACGTCGACACCCCGCAGATTGTGGACCCGCGCCCCGTAAACGCGCACGCAAGGGTCGATGTCGTCCGTGCTTCGATGGGACATTTGCGTCATCTTGTTCAGCCGAGTACCCCTGCCGCGGCGCCCGCAAGCGCGAGGCGTGCTGGTCGACACCGGGACCGACGCCTCGAGACGCCGTTTCAACGCCCGGCCGGCCGGGAACTCCGCCGTGGCCATGACGCAGACATCATCAAGCCGCATCCGCCTGAGTCATCACGTCGTGGAACTCGATGACGGGCGCCGGATCGGGCTTTCAGTCGGCGGCCGCGGAGTGCCGTTGCTGTTCATGCACGGACTTCTGCTGAGTCGTAAGGCATATCTACGGATGCTCAGCCGCATCGCCGGTATGGGATTTCTGGTCGTCGCCGTCGATGCCGCCGGGCACGGCGACACCGGGCGACTGCCCGGCGACGCCTGCGGCTTCAGCGATCGCGCCGATTCGGTATTACGGACGTTGGACGCGCTCGGCATCGGGCAAGCAGTGTTCGTCGGCCATTCGATGGGTGGGCGAATGACAATCCAGCTGGCCGCGCGGGCGCCCGAGCGGGTACTCGCCGCCGTGCTGTTCGACCCGGCGGCCGGCGGGCGGTTCGACACGACCATCCCGGAACTGGTGAAGTCGCCCACGAAGGCGTTGGGTGCGGCCTACACCGCCGTTCGCGACACGCTGGGCGACCCGACGCAGCTCTCGGCCGCGGAGCAGCTCGGGTACTTTCGCGTGCTTGCGGCGGTAGCGGTGCCGAACCTGCGTTATCCCATTGGAGCCGTCCGGACGATCAAGGCCATCATCGAGTCGGGTGATTACACGCCGATGCTGCACACCATGCGCGACGAGGGGATGCCCACGATGGTTGTCCACGCCGAAAAAGACATGATTGTGCCTTTCCCGCACGCTCGCGACATCGCCAACGAGGCCGACGCCACGCTATACCGGGTGCCCGACGCGTACCACTCGTGGATGATTGCCAATCCGCGGCAGGGCGCCGACGCGTTTCGTCAACTGCTGGACGGCGAACTCGGCGAGGTGCTGCGCAACGCGGCCGATGCGATGGGAATCGCGGACGTCGATGACCACGAGGCCTGGGAGCGCGAACTGCTGGATCCCGATGCGCTGGTGTTGGAGTTCATCCACGGTCGGGAGCGAGTTGAGATCGGGGCGGGCGAGCTCGACCATGTCGAACTCGAACTGGTGCGCCGTACCGAGCGTTCGCAGGAGCGGCTGTCGTGGGCTCGACGCACGTATCGCAGGTGGGCGGCCAAACACCTGCATCAGGCACGATCGCTGATCCGGCAGAACACCCGGATTGAGCCGGACCGCCGCGAGAAGCTGCCCTGACTTTGGCGGGCAGTACCGGCGCAACGGATGGCCACGAAAATTGCGATAGTCGACTACCGCGCGATCTCGAAGGTGAATCCGTGGCCGCAGATGCAGATCTGGTCGCCATCGGCCAGCGTCGCGCTGGCGCGAATCCGCTGCTCCCCGACGTCGACACCGTTGGCTGACCGGAGATCGGTAAGCACGAAAGTATTTCCGGTGTCGACAATCACCGCGTGGTAGCGACTGACGGTGTCATCGTCGAGAACGATGTCATTCTCGGGGAGGCGGCCGATCCTGGTTACTGTTCCTCGCAGCGGATAACGTCTTCCTTCGGTGTCGCGCAGGTGTGCGACGTCGGAGTCGTGCGCAGGCTCGGCGGAGCGCCGACGAGTCACCGCAGCGCGTTTGGCTGTTGCGCGCGCAGCCTGTTCGACGTTTAGCGGCTCTTGGCGAAGGATCCGTTGATGAAGACGCTGCAATGTGGGGCCGGGGTCAATGCCCAAATCGTCTGCGAGCGCAGCCTTGAGCCGCGCGTAGGTATCAAGCGCGTCGTATTGGCGTTCCGTCAGATAGTAGGCGGTGATCAGTTGCGCCCACAGCGGCTCTCGGTATGGATGCTCGGTCGCCAGGGATTCGAGCTCACCGATAATCGAACGGGCTCGACCGCAAGCCATTTCGGCCTCCGCCCGCGCGGTGAGTGCCACCAACTTGTCCTCCATCAGAGCGGCGTCGAAGGCGTCCACGAACGGGAAGTCACGCAGATCCTCGAGCACCGGTCCGCGCCATTCGGCCAGCGCGGCCGACAAGTGACCACTGGCCTGTTCGAACCGTCCGGCGGCCGCCGCCTCAATTCCTGCTTTGCTTTCGGTCGTGAAACGGCCTAAATCGCAATCCTTTTCGGCCACGCTAAGCCGATAGCCCGGCTGGATGCTGGCCAGGATCGCGGCGGGGTCGGCGCCCGCACCGCTGATCAATCGGCGGATCCTGGACACATGCGCATGCAGGCTCGCTCGTGCTTCGGGCGGCGGGCCTTGTTGCCACGCAGCCTCGATCAACGAATCAACCGCAACGGTGCGGTTGCGGTTGATCAACAGCAAGGCCAGCACCGCTCGCTGTTTCGCCGCGCCCAACGGTAGGTCGGTACCGTCGGCGCTCATCTGTAACGGCCCCAAGAGCCCAAACCGCAACGCGCTGAGCGTCATAGCGATCGCAATCCGTTCGCCATTCCCTCACCACAGGTACACACGCGCGCTGCTCCCGCCGACGCAGGTGATCCAGCTGTCCCCCGGTTGCTGCTGGCAGTGCATGAGAAAGTTGGAGCCGTTGCACAGCGCACCGGACACCGTTGTGCAGTCGACGGCACCCGGCGCCGAGACGGCCCGGGGTAGCGGGCTGGCGTTGCCGTATTCCGCCCAGTAGGTGGTCAAAACGCTGTTGGCGAAAAGGCATGAGGTTTCGGGGGTCCCGCGGCCGGCGTGGGTGCCGAAACCCGTGGCATTCTGCAACGAAAAGCCCTGATCGCAGGACTGGTGCAGGGCGCTCAGGTCGGGGCCGGTCACCAGCGGAGGCAGCGAAGCACGCGCGGGGGTCTCCCGCTGGGCGCTCGGCCCGTTGGTGAACAGGCCGATGTCCAAACCGATGCCGGCCAGCACCAGAGCCGCCGATATCGCGATCACGCTCGGCAGCACCCACCGGCGCCTGCCTTGGCTGCGAGGCTCCGCGGCAGTGCGGCCCGATCGGGCTCCCGCGGCGAGCGGCCGGGTGCCGTCGAAGTAATTCCATGCTTCATCCGGTGCCGCTGTGGGACCGGTGGTTTCGCCACCGCTCCCCAACGCGCGTTGGGCCGCACGGGCGAGGGCGCCCGCCGATCCGTACCGGTCGTCGGGATGTTTGGCCATGCCGCGGGCGACGACGTCGTCGAGCGCGGCGGGAATTCGCGGATTGGTCGCGCTGGGTCGCGGGGGTGGCAGAGCTAGGTGGGCGGCGACCACATGCTCGAGGCTGTCTCCGGCAAACGGGGCGTCTGCGGTGAGCGACTCGTACAACACGCACGCCAGCGAGTAGACGTCGACCGCGGGTGTGGCCACTTCGTTGCGAAATCGTTCGGGCGCCATGTAATTCAACGTGCCGATCTGAGTTCCCACCGTCGTCAGCCGAGGATCGCCTCGGCCCTCGGCTATTCCGAAGTCGACGAGATATACAAAGTCGGCGGCGGTGACGATGATGTTCTGCGGCTTGATGTCTCGATGGATCAATCCCTCGCCGTGTGCGGCATCCAGTGCGGCGGCGACCTGACTGATGATGGCCACCGCGCGTGCGGGCGTCAGCGGACCGTTCGCGATCAATTCCTGAAGGGTCTGCCCCTGCACCAGCCGCATTTCGATGTACAGACTGCCGTCGATCTCGCCCCAGTCGTGGATCGGAATGACATGTGGTTCCTGCAGAATTGCCGCCGCCTGCGACTCCCGCTGAAATCGTGTGCGAAACGTGGGGTTGGTTGAAAGCTCGTCGGCCAGGATCTTCACCGCAACGGTTCGCTGTTTGCCCGTGTCAAAGGCCTCATAGACCGCCCCGCCCCCGCCCTTGCCGAGCAGGCGCGTGAGGTTGTACTTACCGAACGTCATACCGACGCGCGAGTCCACCACCATCCCCTTGATTGCTTCGGGTACCGACGCAGTATCTCGCTCACGGCCCGCCCACGCACCCGTTTGCTGAGGAAGCCGTCGGATGCGGGTCGCCCGGCCGGCACAAGCCCGGCGCAAGAAACACGCAAGGCATGCGGCGCAGCCTCTACGTGACCGGGCAACGCAGCCCCCAGCACATAGCCAGCCACGCCGGAGCCCAGGTCCGGCCATGTTTTTCGAAGGACACGAAATGCTCAACCCAACGCATCGCGCACACCCGGGAGACCGCGACCTTCGTAACGTCAGTCCGCGCACGGGTTTCCGGCGACGGATTGGGCTGGCGACGCTCCCGCTGGCCATTGCTACGTTCGCGGCGGCAATCGCCCCGCCGCCGACCGCACACACCGAGCCCGATAGCCCGCCAGCGATGGCGGCCCACGGCGTCGAGGCTCCGCTGACGACCGTTTCCTGGTCGCAAGTTGGCCCGGGTTGGATGCTCGCGGTGTGGAGCCCGGTTCCGGGCTTGCATCCCGGTGAAGCGCCTCCCCCCGGGTCACCAACCTGGGAGACGGCCACCACGACGCTGTACCTCGTCGATCCTGCGGGTGGCCGTTACCCGATCACCACCTTCCCGCCGCCGGGCCAGGGTTCGCGTTCGAGGTTGGTCGACTGGTCGGGCGACGGGACACGCGCCCTGGTCCTCAGCGAGCAGAAGGGCCACAACACCGTCACAGAGGTCGACCTGCGCAGCGGCGAGAGAACAACGTTCGCCATCGACGGTAGCCACGCGTCCCCTCGCTACACACGCCCGGACGGCAAGGCGATCCTGCTGGACAGGTCGGACCTGTCGGGGCCTGCATCGCTCGAACGCGTCGACCTCGCGGGTAACCACCAGCTGACGTACCCGCTGGGCCAAGACGTTGACGGGTACCTCTCGACCCCCGATGGCACGCAGCTGGTGCTGGGCACACACTCCGGCCTGGCTTTGATGGGCAACGACGGGGTTGCCGGCAACACCCTGCCGATCGCGGGGCAGAAGGACTGCAGGCCTGTGCGCTGGTGGGACACCGGTGTTGCCCTCGCCCATTGCGGTACCTCCACCGGGTCGCAGCTGTGGTTGGTGCCTATCGACGGCGGGACACCGACGGCTCTGACCGCGCCCAACGACGGGCACGGGCCCGACTACGGTGACCTGAACGCGTGGCGGCTCCCGGCGGGGACGTTCCTGCAGGCCACGGGGGCGTGCGGCGTCGTGTTCGTCGCCAAGCTCAACGACGACGGCACAACGTCGCAGGTCTCGGTGCCCGGCGTGAAGAGCCGCAGCGTCGTGGTGGTCGGCGTCAACGGGGGCGACCTCGACCTTCAAGCCAGGGCCGGGTGTGGAGGCGGCCAGTCACTTATCGACTACAACCCCTCGGCCGGAACCTCGACGGTGCTGCTCGGCGAGACCGTCAACGGCGGTGGCGTCGTCAGCGCGGTGCCCTACCCGGGGCAGCGGTAGGAAGTTCTGAAATGAGACAACCGGCTCGCCTAATCGCCCTAACCGCGGGATCGGGATTGCCGCGGCGGGATGTGCCAGCGGCGACCCCGGCGCGCCGACCGCCGCGACGCCTATAAGCACTACGCAACCGTCCCATCCCAGAAGCTATGCGCCCCAAATTGTTCTGCCGTTCGGAAAGTTGATGAATCACCCTGCCGGCGTAACGATGGAAGTCGCTGACAACGTGCACGTTGCTCTCGCTCCAATCGTGTTGCCGTTCAACAACATCAAGGATCCTGCCAGTGCGGCCGTCGACGGCAAGGGCAACGTGTACCTGAACGACGGCCTGCACTTTCGGATTCTCAAGCTGTCGGTCCAGTGATGACGACGGCGTCTCGAAACGGACGGATCGCGATCGCGGCGGTGCCCAATCGTGACTGCGGCGGTGGTCAGTTGTCGCACAACAGATCCCGTCGACGGCTTCAGGCCAGGCGAATGCTCAAGGCAACCTCGATGGCTACGCCTTTGCGGCGCACGTGACGGCGAGGATGGTGCTCGCGACCAGCTCGGGATCATCGACCGTCGGAGTGTGCCCGAGGCCGGGCAAGATGGTGAAAGTCGCGCGGGGCAGGCAGTCGCGGACGATGGGTTCGCACAGCTCGAGTGGAAGAATCCTGTCGTTTTCGGCCCAGGCGATGGTGATTGGGCACGGCAGGGGGTCCATCGGTGCGACCTTCTCGTCAGCGTTGTTGAAGATGTCGTCAGTGATGGTGCATGCAAAGGACGCTTCGTTGATTTCGATGGTTCGCTCGTAGCTGAGTCGATCTCCGTGCAGCGTCAAATCGGTCAATGAGCGTCGGCGCATACCCGGCGATTTCATCAGAAGCCGGTTAAGGGGACCCATCAAGCGGCCCATCGCTATCTGCCGTCGCACCCTCTTCGCGACCTGGGCCCGCAGATCGTCTGACCACAATCCACCCGGTGAAAATGCACAGACGGATGCGGCCCGGCCACGGCGCGCCAATTCGAGCGCCGTGAAGCCACCCATCGAGTGGCCCGCTAAATGTGGGCGGTCCAATCCGTGTTTGTCGAGATAGCGTTCTGACTCATCGATCACGTCCCAGATCGTGACGGGTCGCCGCTGCACAACCGGCCCGCCGCGATGACCGAGGGCTGACGGTGTGTATACGTCGTGGTGGGTGGACAGCAGCGGCGCAATGTCCCGCCATTGATCGCCAGACCAGGTTCCGCCATGCAGGAGTACAAGAGGCGGCAGCTCGACGGACACCACCGAAGTTTGGCACCGCTTCCGCTCTTCGAACAGTCTGTTTGGTCGAAAACCCCGCAGAAGACGCGCCGGGGGCCTTCGGCGAAACAGGGCGGGGGTAAGTCGAGGTCGCCGCAGCGGCACCAGCGCGGTTTCGGCGCGAACCATTCGGTGTGGAAAACTTCAGCGCGATCAGAGGAGAGGCGCGTGACGACCACCCATCCCGAACGGCTACCGCTGCTGACCCGGCGCGACCGCATCATGATCACCATCACCGTGATCGCGTCCATGGCAGCCGGGGTTCTCAACTTCACCCACGCGAATTCATTGCTGACGTTCGCGATCTCCGCACTGGCGTTGGCCACACTGGCATCTCTGGTCGGCCGTTCGGTGGAGGCGGTCGGAGACCGGCTCGGGCCCAACGCCACTGGGATACTGCAGACGGCGCTGGGAAACCTGCCCGAGTTGTTCGTCATCCTGTTCGCACTCAAGGCAGGCCTTTCCGGCGTGGTGAAGGCCACCATCGTCGGCTCGATTCTGTCCAACGCCCTGCTGGTGCTCGGGCTGGCATTCGTGGCCGGCGGCATCAAGCACGGCCGCCAGCGCTTCGCCGCCGACGACGGACGCACCCTCGGACTGATGTTCACCCTCGCGGTGTTCATCTTGGCCGTCCCCTCGCTGACCGCTGCGATACACACCCCGGCGCAACACCACGAACGGGCGGTGTCGGTCGTCGTCTCCATCGTCATGCTCGCGCTGTTCGCACTCTCGCTGCCCGCCACGCTCGGAAAGCGGGCCGCCGATTCGGCGCTGCAAGCTGGTGATAAACCCTCGAGAGCGACCTCTCCCATTGTGGCCAGCCCCGATTCGGCCGAAGCTGCCAGCGTCGCGACGGCACACGGCGAGTGGCCGTTGGCGATGGCCATCGGCATGCTGGCCGTCGCCGGTATCGGTGCGGCCTTTGTATCGGAATGGTTCGTCGCCGCCCTAGAGCCAGCGATGCATGCCGCGGGCATCAACGAGGTGTTCGCCGGTCTGGTGATCGTGGCCATTGCCGGCAACGCGGTGGAGAATTTCGTCGGCATTCAGCTGGCGGCCAAGAACCAGATGGACTACGCGGTTCAGGTGGTACTCCAGTCGCCGGTCCAGATCGCACTCACCATCGCCCCGATCGTCTGCCTGGCGGCGGTATGGCTCGGCCAGCCCGGTTTCGATCTGGTGTTCTCGCCACTGCTGTTGGCGTCGATGGTCATGTCGGCGCTGGTCGCGGTGCTGGTGACCTTCGACGGCGAGTCGACCTGGTTTGAGGGAGCAGTGCTCGTCGCGCTCTACGTGGCGATCGCCACGTCGTTCTGGTGGGGATGAGCGGCTCCAACGGTCGCCACAGACGCCGAAACGCCTTGGAATGAACCGGCGCCCACCGAACCTCCTCATATATGAACCGTGAGCGAGGGAGGCGCCGGTGTTCAGATTGCACCCGACGAACGAAGGCGCTCCATTTCGGCCGCGTCGTAGCCCGCCAGGGCGCTGAGTAACTCTTCCGTATGCTGCCCAACGCGCGGCGCTGCTGGCGGTGCAAATCGTTCGTCGGGTTTTGTCTTGATGCAGGTGCCAATCAATTGCTGCGACGTCCCGTCCGGCTGAGCCTGCTCGTAGACGAGTCGGCGAGCCTTCGCGTGGTCGTCGTCGAACAGGTCTGCTCCCAAAAACGCTGGCGCACCAGCGATATCGGTCGCGATAAAAAAGTCGGTCCATTCCCTGCGCGTGCGGCTCGCAAAAATTGCCGTTAACTCCTCGCGCAGCCGGGCCTCTGCTTCGACATCCTCCCCCGGCTTCCGGCGCCCCGGTTCATAGAGATCCATCCTCTCGAGTGACTCGCAGAACCTCAGCCAGAACTTGTCCTCCAGCGCGTTGAACACCACGTAGTTGCGGTCGTTCGTTTCGTAGTACTGGTAACGAAGCGAAGCGCGGATTCCCTCACCGTAGGTGGGTTGACCGTTCGCCAGCGCTGTGAGGTGTTGAAAGTTCCAGTTGATCGCAGCATCGACCTGCGCTACTTCGACGTACTGCGGCTTGCCATCGCGCCCGGCGGCGTGCAGCGCGGCGAGTACGCCCATCGCTGCATACAGCGGTCCCGCCAGAACGCCTGTCGTCCCTGTCGCCGCCCCCGAAAGGCGTGGCGTTCCATCCGCATCGATGATCGGCGGGCTTAAGCCGGCGAAACAGTCGAAGGAAAGCCCGTGTGTGGCTAATCGGGTGTAGGGCCCATAGCTGCCCATGCCGTTGAGCACGCAGTACACAACTGTCGGGTTGACTGCGGCGATGTCGTCGTAGCTGAAACCGAGCCGGTGCGCGGTTCCGTAGCGTAGTCCGTCGATCACCACCGCCGATGTCGCGGCCAGGCGGCGAAACGCGTGTTGACCCTCAGGCGTTTTCAGGTTTATCGCCACACTCTTTTTGCCGCGATTCCAGTGCGAGTCCTGCAGTTCGCCGCCGGAAACCGCCGCACCGCGGAAACCGCCGCCGCCAGGCGGCTCCACCTTGATCACCTCTGCGCCCAGGTCAGCCAGATGCCCGCCCAGCGCATCCGCCGAGAACAGTGACACTTCGAGGACGCGGACATCCTTCAGCAGTTCCATACGCGACCTTTCCAGCCCGGAGTCCCTACGCGGACCCACGCCGCGTCGTCGAAGGCGCAGTGCTGCGCTACATCATTGTGATCGATTTCAACTCGGTGTATTCCTCAAAGCCCCAGCGCCCCTGCTCTCGGCCGAGTCCGCTTTGCTTGACGCCGCCGAACGGCCCCCCGCCGTTGAACATGCCGCGCGCCGGTAGAGACCAGCCGGGGCCCTGCCCACCACCCGGATTGGCTCCTAGATCGACACCGGGTGCGACAGTCTGCACCATGATGGTGCCGGTTCGGATCTGCCTGGCGACGTTGAATCCCCTTGCCGCATTGCGGGTCATCACCAGACCCGCCAGACCGTAGATCGAGTCGTTCGCAACGCGGATGGCCTCGTCTTCGGAGCTGTAGGTCACCACCGCCAGTACAGGCCCGAACACCTCCTCCTGACATAAACGCATGTCGCTGCGGCAGTCGACGAATACCGTTGGCTCGTAATAGAAGCCGCGTTCCAGATGGTCGGGACGTTTGCCGCCGGCCACTAGCCGCGCGCCTTCCTGCACCCCGGCCTGAACGAAGGCTTCAACTCGTTGACGCTGCTGATCCCTGATCAGCGGCCCGACGACAGTGGCGGGATCACGCGGGTCGCCGACCGTGATCATCGGAGCCATGGCTTTGAGGCCCTCGACATACGCTTCGAGCAGGTGCTCGGGCAACAGAAGTCGCGACGTGACGGTGCATGCTTGTCCGGCATGCATGAGCACTTGCCCGAAACCTATTCCGGCAACGTCACTTTCGGTGACATCGTCGAGGACGATGTGCGCACTCTTGCCGCCTAATTCCAGCTGCGCGCGTTTCATCGTTGCCGCCGAAAGCTCCCGGATGCGCCGCCCGGTCGCCGTCGAACCGGTGAACCCAATCATGTCAACGCCTTTGTGGGTACACAGCTCCTCTCCCACGTCCGCACCGCCCGCAACCACATTGAACACACCGGGCGGAAGGCCAGCTTGCTCGCCCACCTTGGCCAACTCCAGGGCGTTCATCGGAGTCCATGGGTGGGGCTTGAGCACCACAGTGCAACCGACGGCCAACGCGGCAAGACACTTCTGAATGTTGATCGAGAAAGGAAAGTTGAACGGCGTGATGACGCCGACCACCCCGACCGGTTCGCGGACCACCGTCACGCCGCCCAGGCCGGTCGGCGAAACCACGGGGCCGCCCGGTGTCTCCACCCACGTCACATCATGTTCGACGAACTCGCCGTAGTAGTGGGCGGCCTCGATGGCACCGCCAACCTGAATCAGGTCCGTGATGAAGCCGGTCGAGCCGATCTCGGCGACGACTAGCTCCCGAAGCTCCGCTTTGCGCTCATCGAGGATCTCAGCGAATCGCTTGATGATCTTCGCCCGTTCCCGCACGGACATCCATGGCCATGGACCTTCGTCGAAAGCCCGCCTGGCGGCCTCGATCGCCATGGCCGCCTGCTTTGGTCCAGCGTCGACGACTCGGCCGATCAACTCTTCATTGGACGGATCGATAACATCGATGGTGCCGATGGCGTTGTCGCTCAACCACTTACCGTCGATGAAGCTCTGGTACTCCCGCATCAAACGAGCCGTTGAC
The DNA here is from genome assembly GCF_059813005.1 of Mycobacterium sp. NGS27. Classification (NCBI taxonomy): domain Bacteria; kingdom Bacillati; phylum Actinomycetota; class Actinomycetes; order Mycobacteriales; family Mycobacteriaceae; genus Mycobacterium; species Mycobacterium sp. NGS27. The sequence continues at coordinate 301,271 of NZ_JCALDT010000001.1, read as the reverse complement.
TACGTCAGCGTCGGATACGGGGCGGGCTCAAAGTCGAAGACCCGCCGAGCATTACCTTGCAGCACCTTGTACTTGTCGAGGTCGGACCGGCCGTCGAGTGCCTTGTGAGCGGCCTGAAGGGAGTTGGGCCACAGGCTGTCGGTGTGCGGATAATCCGTTTCGATCATCACATTGTCGACGCCGATGGAGTCGAGATTCGCCGCCCCGAAGTCGTCCTCGATGAAGCAGCCGTACATGTGGTCGCGGAAGAGCTGGCGCGGTGACTCCGGAAAAATCTCGGGGTCGGTGGGCACCGGGGTCAAGCGCATCGTGGCCGGATCAACCGCCCAGTTGTTGGCGCGCAGGTACTGGTAGTCGGTGGCGACATGTTCTGCACGCTCGATGAGGTAGGGGATCCAGCCGATGCCGCCCTCGGCCAGCACGATCTTCAGGTCGGGGTACTTCTGCAGCTTTCCCGAGAACAACCAATCCGTGGTTGAGTTCGCGAGATTGAGGTTGATGTTGACCGCCTGAACCCCGAAAGGTGCGTCAGGCGACGTAGTGGGACTAACCGACGACGAGCCGATGTGTGTGCACAGCGGCATTTTCGTCTCGTTTACCACTGCGAAGAAATCGTCCCATGCTCCCGAGTGGATGGACGGAAATCCCAGCGGGTGCAAGTTTTCCGAGAAGGCGATGGCTTTGGCGCCCTTGCCGGCGCACCGCAGTGTCTCCTCGACTGCGAGTCGGGTATCCCACAACGGGACGATGACCATCGGGATGTAGCGACCGGGCGCCGCCGCGCACCACTCATCTATGACGAAGTCGTTGTACGCCCGAACGCACTTGAGACCCAGGTCGCGGTCACCGAGGTGGGCGAACATCTGACCACAGAACCGGGGGAAAAACGGAAAGTTCAGTCCCGCGATCACATGATCCTCGTCCATGTCAGGGATGCGGGCCACCGGGTCGAAGTATGCGCGGGGCATATCGTCGTAATTCACTGGCAGCGGGGAATACTCGGCCGGCCTTTGGTGAGCCGCAACCAAGATGCCCAGCACCGACGCGCGCGCTTGCTCGTAGACCCACGTATCGACGCCGTCGATGCGCTCGACATGTGGCACTCGATCGCGGTCGGCGGCCGACGCGCGGTCGACCCATAGGTTTGGTGGCTCGATGATGTGGTCATCGACGGAGATCATCCATTGAAGATCTTGCTTGTCCACGGTTCCTCCCTGATTCCGCTATTACGTTGGCTGCGAGACGATCTCGGCGGTCGCCTGCCGCCTTTTACCGGCCGATGCGGGCACCCGGCGTGAAGACGACGGGCAGGGCGCGGTAGCCCCGGGTGACCGAATTCCCGTGAAAATCGACTTTTGCCCCAGTGGGGATGGCGTAGTCGGGTATCCGATTCAGGGTCTGTTCGACGCCCACCCGAAACTCGAGCCGGGCGAGATTGGAGCCCAGACAGCGATGGACTCCGGCTCCGAACCCGAGGTGGCGGTTTGTCTGCCGGTCGAGAATGCACTTGTTCGGCTCGTCGAACTCGCGCGCGTCGCGGTTGGCGGCCGCATAGTTCACGACGACCGTCTCACCGGGACAGAATTTGTGGTCGCTTAGTTCAACCTCTTCGGCGACTGAGCGATGCAGTCCGTGGACCGAACCGGCGAACCGGATGAATTCCTCTATCGCCGCGGGCATCAACCCGGCTTCGCGTACGAGTCGGTCGCGGTCCGCGGAATGGGTGCCCAGATAGAAGAAGGCGAACGACATTGCACTAGAGGTCGTTTCGAGCCCCGCTTGCACCAGCAGCATCACATTGGCGACAACGTCGTCGAAGCTCAATTTCTCGCCGTCGATCTCGGCGGCGAGTAGGACGTCGATCAGGTCGTCACGCGGCGGTTCACTACGACGCTTGTCGATCTCCTCGCGTACGCGGAGGTACAGATTAGTCATCGAACCGTTTCGGACCTCTTCGCTCTCACCATTGATCGCGAGGTCGGCCGTCTCGATGTAGAGCGGCACGTCCTCGACGGGCATGCCGAGTACATACCGGAAGAACACGATCCCAGGTTGCTGCCATGCGATGTCGGCGAGATCGCCGCGGCCCAGTTCGATGAAGTTGTCGATCAACCCATCGGTGACCGCACGCACCTGGGGTTCCAGCTCCTTCATCCGGCCCGGCGAAAAATAGGGGTTGAGGACCTTGCGAAGTTGTTGCTGCCGTGGCGGATCCAGGGTGATCACGATGTCGCCGAACGACATCGGGTTGCCCTGCAGCCCCATGGGCTTGCTGGAGAAGCTGCGCCAATCACGCAAGATCTCATAACAGTCGTCGTAGCGGGTGGCGACCCACGCGCCCCCCGGCGTGGGGCCCAGGAATGGCACGTCCTGGTGACTGAACGGCCCGTTCTCCCGCATCACCGAGTAGACCTCGTAGAGGAATTCTTGATCGTTGAAATCCTCGTGACGAAGGTCGAGGTTCCGGGCGTGTTCCTCCGGTGATTTGCTCACCATGAGTAGTCCTTTCCGCCCCCGCCGATCTCGAGACACCGCCAGCGGTCAGCCCGGCCAGACAGCCACCACCGAGGGGCCGGCCACATTCCACGCACGCCGCAATCGTGCCGTCCACGTGCCATCTGCACCGGCCCTCGGATTTCTCGCACACGCCGAAATCTGCTTTGGCAGCACAGTAAATCGTCGACCCCGGGGAGTCAAGTCGCACTCGATAACTACCTGAAAGCGGTTAGGATCGACGCGCCCGCGCAGTGCGCGCGAAGGGGCGGCACACGTGCAGGCTTTCCCTCAGCCGGCGGCTGCTCGCTAAAGTATGTGTGATGACCACAGGCGCGCGGCGGCGGGTTCGCGACAAGGACGGCAAACAACGAGCCCTCCTTGAAGCCGCCGCTGAGGTGTTTGCCGAAGCGGGATACGCGGCCGCGGCGACGAAGGAGATCGCCCGTCGCGCGGACTGCTCGGAAGCGATGCTGTTCCACTACTTCGTAGACAAGCGAGGCATCTTCGAGCAAGTCGTTTCTCGCCAGATCGCGGACCTGGTCAGTGAGGCAGAAGAGCAAGTCGTGGCGGACCTGCCTACGCGCTTCGAGGACTATATCGAGCGGCTTTTCTTTGCGAGATTAAGGATCGATGACCGGGACAGCGGCGTTCCCGGCTGGGACATCTCCGGTCGGGCGTTGTCAGATCCCGACTTCTCGCTGCGGGTGCTGCAACCCAATCACGCACGCCGTACTGCCGTGATCGCGGAAGGCGTTCGCCACTACCAGGCCGCGGGGCAGATCCGCGCCGACGTGGACGCCGACCTGTTCGCCGAGCTGCTGGCCAATTTCATCATCTTCACAACGAGCCTCGGACCGCGCTGGTTTGGTACGGCCGAGTCAGATATCCGCGCGCAGATCGAACTGGGATCGCAAATCCTCGCCAAAGGGGTAAGCACGTCGACTACGAAGCCGCCCGCCAAACGCAGCGGGCGGGTCCAACGGTCCCCCAAGGTGCGTGCGGCCGACTGAAAGCCCCAACGACTCAACCGCGGCCAGTGTTATCGAGTCACACTTGACACGTCAGCTTTCCCGTCGCTAGCGTCGTTGCCAACCAAGCCGCAGCCATGCGGACGCAGAACACCCTGCTCGATCGGCACGAGCGTGAAGACAGGAAGTGGCGTGTGTGCACTTATCCGGGTGGCTAACTCACTTCAGCCGACATTGACGCGGAAAGCAGCACGATGACCGCTCTGCGTGGGGTTCGTGTCGTCGAGTGGGCGACGGAAATTTCGGGCCCGTACTGCACCAAGTTGTTCGCCGACCTCGGAGCAGAGGTCATTAAGATAGAGGATCCAGGCGGGGATCCGTTCCGCCGCAGAACGTTTGGCGCGCAAAGCGACGCCGGCGCGCTGTTCAAATTCTTGAACGCCGGCAAGCGTTCAGTCCTTGGCACTTCGCTGACCGACCTAGAGGCGCTGATCGTTTCCGCCGATGTGTTCGTCGATTCTCTCGGCCCTGGGGCACTCGACCGCGAGGCCCTCCTACGGCGCGCGCCACACCTGGTGATCGTGGCATTGACTCCGTACGGATTGACCGGACCCTACCGAGACCGACCCTCGACGGAGTTCACGATCCAGGCCGAGAGCGGAACCCTGGCGTTGCGAGGCCGTCCGGACCAACCACCCATTCAAGCGGGTGGTCGAGTATTCGAATGGGTCATGGCCAGCTACGCCGCCGTTGGGGCGCTTGGCGCATTGCGGCGGGTTCAACTCGGCGGTGCTGGTGAAATCATCGACTGCTCGTTGCTGGAGACGTGCCACCTCAGCGCCAGCGGATTCGCCGACCTCTACCACGAGTTGGCCGGTCGTCCCCCTTTGCCCGTGCCGGCCCGACAGGTGGAAACCCCTTCCATCGAACCGACCGCGGACGGATGGGTGGGCTTTAACACCAATACCCGCCAACAATTCGAGTCGTTCCTGGCGATGATCGGCCGACTGGACCTGCTCGACGATGACCCGGCGTGGGCCCTCGCCACGACGCGGTGGGAACGGCGGGAGGAGTGGAATCAGATTGTGCGGGAATGGACGACGCAACATTCCACAGAGGAGATCGTCGCGTTGGCCTCCGATCTGCGGATCCCGGTCTCACCGGTAAACAATGGCCAGACCGTGTTGGACCACCCTCAGTTCGCGGCGCGCGGTGTGTGGGGCACGTATGCCGACGGCAGCTTCACCCACCCGTTGGCGCCCTACCAGATCAATGGCCGACGACCCGCCCCAACAGCCGGTGCTCCTTTCCTCGGCGAAATGGCAAAAGCGCCCACCCACAGCAGGATTGCGACCGCCGCCGACCGTGCACCGCGACTTCCTTTGGAAGGGGTACGGATTCTCGACGCGACAGCGTGGTGGGCGGGCCCCTCCTCCACCCACATTCTCGCCGCGCTCGGCGCTGAGGTCATTCACCTGGAGTCGACGGACCATCCTGATGGCGCACGGATGGCGGCCGCAGCGTTCGCCGATCAAGCTCAGTGGTGGGAGCGGTCGGGGATGTACCTGGCGACCAACGCCAATAAGCGGGGGCTCACCCTCGACCTGTCCTCTCCCGACGGGCGGGAACTGTTGTTCGGACTCGTCAGATGTTCGGACGTTCTGGTCGAGAACTTCTCGCCCCGCGTCTTCGACAATTTCGCCATCACGTGGGAGGCCGTCAGTGAGCAGAACCCCCGAATCGTGATGGTCCGGATGCCTGCGTTCGGACTCGACGGACCATGGCGCAACAACGTGGGTTTCGCGCAAACGATGGAACAGATGACCGGAATGGCTTGGGTGACCGGCCACGAGTACGACCAGCCGCGAATCCCCCGCGGCCCGTGTGACCCACTGGCAGGAATGCACTCCGCATTCGCCATGCTCACCGGCCTCCGCCAACGGGATCAAACGGGCCGCGGCTCGTTCATCGAAGTCTCAATGGTTGAGGCCGCGCTCAACGCAGCCGCCGAGCAGGTTGTCGAATCCACCGCCTACGGGAACCTGATATCGCGACTGGGAAATCGGAGCCGCGACGCCGCCCCACAAGGGCTCTATCAATGCGAGGGGACCGAGCGGTGGCTGGCGATTTCGGTCGCCACGGATGAGCAGTGGCGACGACTGAAGTCGGCTCTGTGTGAACCGGATTGGGCGAGTGACCCCACGTTGGACACCCACGATGGGCGGTTGCGGGCACACGATGTGATCGATAAGCATCTCGAGCAATGGGCCGGCAACCAGGATTCCGCGGCCGCGGCAGAGTTGCTCGTTGAATATGGTGTTCCGGCTGCGGATTTGGCAGACGCCAGGGTGGGTTCGATGCACCCTCAGCTTGCCGCACGGGGCTTCTTCGAAAGCCTGGACCATCCCATCGTGGGACGGCATCACGTGCCGGCGATTCCCTTCAAGTACCGCAGCGTTGAGACGTGGTATCGGTCAGCAGCGCCGACCTTAGGGCAGCACAACGCGAGCATCCTCGGCGACCTACTCGGCCTCGACGCCGCATCGATAGCGGCGCTGACAGAGCACGGCGTCATCGGGAACCGACCGGGCGGATTGGACTGAACGGTGAAGCTTCGTGTCGACGCGGAAATGTGTCAAGGCCACAGCCGTTGTTACGCACCATATCCGGAGATCTTCGATATCGACGACGACGGAATCGCATTCGTCACCGTCGAAAATATTCCTCCCGGATGGGAAGACCGGGCGCACAATGCCATCGCGAACTGCCCCGAGCGTGCCATACATATCATCAAGGAGTCGCCATGAAGAGCAATGGTGCAGTTCTGTGGGGGCTGAACGAGCGGTGGTCGGTGGAAGAGATCGAACTCGATCCGCCACAGGAAGGCGAGCTACTCGTCCAGTTCGAAGCCACCGGCCTTTGCCATTCCGACCACCACATCCGCACCGGCGACATGTTCGGGGTGAGTTTTCCCTTGATAGGTGGACACGAAGGGGCGGGCATCGTCCAAGAGGTTGGTCCGGGAGTGCGCGATCTAGCGGTGGGCGACCATGTGGTCACGTCGTTCCTGCCGGCGTGCGGTCGCTGCCGCTGGTGCGCCACGGGCCGTCAGAACCTTTGCGATTACGGGGCGATCATCCTGGCGGGGGTCCAGGCCGACGGTACCTTCCGGCGCCGAGCCCGCGGCCAGGGCATCGGAGCACTTTCCGGCGTCGGTAGTTTTGCGCAGTGGGGCGTGTTGTCGGAGGCCTCCGTCGTCAAGATCGACAAGGATGTGCCGTTGTCGCGCGTGTGTCTGCTCGGCTGCGGCGTCACCACCGGCTGGGGTTCGGCCGTCAATACCGCGAACGTCAGTCCCGGCGACGTGGTCGTTGTTGTCGGTTGTGGCGGGATCGGCAGCGGCGCCATTCAGGGCGCGCGGCTGGCAGGGGCGGAGCAAATCGTCGTGGTTGATATCGAGCCGAGCAAGCGCGACAAAGCGTTTCAGTTCGGGGCCACTCACTTTGCCGCCTCGATGGAGGAAGCAACGCAGTTAGTTGGCGAGATTACGCGCGGAGTCATGGCCGACTCGGCCATCCTCACGCCAGGCGTGCTCGAAGGCGCGATGATCAACGACGCGCTCAACGCGGTGCGGAAGGGCGGTGCCGTGGTGGCCACCGCCCTGGCATCGATGTCCGATGTGACGCCGACGCTGCCGCTGACGTTGTTCACGCTGTTCCAGAAACGCCTGCTGGGCAGCCTGTACGGCGAAGCCAACCCGCGGGCCGACATCCCTCGACTGATCAGCCTCTATCGAAGCGGCAAGCTGTTGCTCGACGAAGCCGTCACCACCGAGTACAAGCTCGACGACATCAATGAGGCCTACGACGACATGCTCGCCGGCCGCAACATCCGCGGGGTGATCATTCACGATCACTGACTCTCAGGAAGTGTGAAGGACCAACCGAAATGTCCGTCACGTCTCAGCCGAAACAGTGTCAGCCACCTCAACGCCGTGAAGGGATTCACTCATGTCGTCACCAGCCGACGTAGTTCGCAACTTTTGTACCTTGATGGAGCAGCGGGACGCCGAAGCGTTGCGTCCTCTCCTCGCCGAAGGCGCCGTTTATCAGAACGTGGGAATGCCCGCCTTCACTGGACCGGACGCCATCGTAGAGAACATGGCCGCCCAGTTCGCGATGTTTCCGGACGCCTACGCCTTCGAAATCGTCAACCTCGCGAGCGATGGTTGCGTGGTGCTCACCGAACGCCTGGACTATATTCAGGCTCCCGACGGAAGCAAGCCGGCCATCCCAGTGATGGGGACCTTCGTCGTCGATGACGATGGGAGAATCACTCGCTGGACCGACTATTTCGACCTGAATCTGACGGTGCGGCTTCTTCAAGGCGAGGACATCAGCGCCCTCGTTCCTGCGTCCGCGTGAGTCGGCACATCACCAGGTTGGTCGTGAACGAGGGGGAATGATGCGGGTGCCAAGGGCGGTCGCAGACTTCAACAGCCAAGTCACCAATCCAGCAGCTCGGTCGATCGCGCCGTGGCTTCCAGGCCTGTGCACACTCGAACATGTCGGACGCAAATCAGGCAGGCGTTATCGAACGCCGCTGTTAGTTTTTCCCATCCGCGAAGGCTTCGTCTTTCTCATCGGGTATGGGCTGAAGTCGGACTGGTTGAAGAATGTATTCGCCGGTGGACAGGCAGTGCTGCACAAGCGCGGCAAGAGTACCGCGCTAGCCAACCCCCGCCTCCTAAGTAAGGCTGCGGCCGCAACGCTCGTCACGGGGCCATCTGGTGTCTTCTACCGCCTGTTTCCGTACAACGAAGCGGCGCTGGTGTTGACCAAAGTCAATTCCACTCAGTGACTTTGGGCGGCAGAACGAAGAAGTTGAGCCAGTGGGGTTGCGAGCGCCGCAACTCCAACACCGCGGGGCACTTATGCTGACAACCCACCGACCGGTGCGACCGGTCCCCTGCGACACCGACAACGCATCGCTGATTACCGCCAACCTGCTCGGCGACGGTTAACTCACTCGTCTAGGGAGTGTCAAGGATCAGCCGAAGTAACTGTCAAGCATCAGCCAAAACACTGTCACCTATCAGCCGAAGACGAAGTGTCACGCATCACCCGAGGTCATACACCTTTTCGGTGGGGCGGGCGGGGCTCGAACCCGCGACCAACGGATTATGAGTCCGCGGCTCTAACCAACTGAGCTACCGCCCCCGACGGAGTAGTTCCGTAGGAAACCGTAGCGGAAGACCGGAACCAACGTCCGTCGGGCGGCGGCACATCCTTAAGGACTGAGGCGCCCAGCGGGCGACCCGCCTCATATCCCGCGCGGCTATGAGGGAGCCGGCCCTGCCTGCCCGGCTTGAGCCTTGATCTTGGGAATCAGCTCTGGCGCGTAGACGAAAATCGCCGACTCGACCTCCCACTCCGCCTGCGCCTGGGTCATGGGGGTGGTTCTGGTGATCATGTTGATCAGCTCTTGGCCCTCACCGAACGGATTGGGGTTGGCCCGAACCTGATCGGCGAACCAGCGGCCCTCGGCGGCCTCGTGGCAATCGCTGTAGTCGGCGTTGTGCACCATCTTGTTCTGCGCCAACAGTTTGATGTACTGATCGTCTGCCGGACTCAAATTACAGGCCGCCGCAGCCCGCGGCGCTGACACCGCAGCGCCACCGAACATCGCGGCCCCCAGCGCAAAACCGGCGGCCCCCACCGTCAGCACCTGCACGCGCAATCGTGTCGTTGTCACTTCTGCGGACCCCCTTGTCGTGGAAATTTGCTACTTTTTCTCTCGCGGCAGAGAGCGGATACCACCGCCGATCAGCGCGGCAAACGACGATTCCTACGAACAACGGGTGAACAGCAATCAGCCAAAACTTACTGTGCGAGAAATTCTTCGGGCTCAATGCGGCAACGATATGAAGCCCAAAAGCAGCAGTGCCACACGGCTTGCTGACGCCGTTGATCAACGGTGCATCATGGCAGTCCTGAGTTAGCCAATGCTGACAAACGAAAGCGGCCGGAGAGCAAAGCCCTCACGGCCGCTGACGTTCTGAAACACAAAACCATTGCGCCGCAACGACGCTGGGATGCCTAAGACTCGGCCGGCCAGTTTGCTTTCGCCGCTTGATCTTTGATCTTGGGAATCAGTTCGGGCGCGTAGACGTAAATGGCCGACTCGACCTCCCACTCCGCCTGCTCCTGGGTCATCGGCGTGGTGCGGGTGATCATGTTGATCAGCTCCTGGCCCTCGCCGAATGGATTGGGGTTGGCCCGCACCTGATCGGCGAACCAACGGCCCTCGGCGGCCTCATGGCAATCGCTGTAGTCGGCGTTGTGCACCATCTTGTTCTGCGCCAACAGTTTGATGTACTGATCGTCGGCCGGACTCAAATTGCAGGTAGCCGAGGCTAACGGAGCGGACAGCACAGCCCCGCCGAGCATCGAGGCGCCCAACGCAACACCGGCAGCCCACACCGACGACACTCGAACGCGCGAACGTGTACGGGTGCTGGTCATTTCCGAACCTCCCTCTGCGCGAGAACGCAGTCGCTTCCGGCGCAACCCCAAGCTGAACAAGCCCTACGACCGCCGGCCAATGACGCACGGTCGGTGGCAATCGTGCTCGGGCCACGCTGCCATCTGGTTACCGCCACTTTTCGGTGTCGTTTCAGTGTCGGCGACCGGGCTAAAAGTAGCGAATGGCCCCCGCATACAGCGGAAACGGACACTTGCGAGTCAGTGTATGGATGGTTAACATTTGGTGCCCTCGGCCCGGGATGTCTGACCGCGGGCCTGGCCGCCAAGCCGCGCCGGAAGCGCGACAAACGGCTGCTGCTCGGCGTCAGGGGCGCCGACAGCTAAGAGCCTTAAAGCTCGGCTCCGCCCAGCCCGCATCCGCAAATGTCAGCTGAACACCGTCTGGCCGTCGGCGTCGAGCAAGTACCGTTCTGTGCCGTTCTCGACGCGCGGCGCGTCAGCGCCCAACGACACGGCTATTTTGTTGCTGGCATTGCGCATGATGTCGAAGGTGAGTTCCACGGCTTCGGCCTCGGAGAACCGGGAGCGCACCTCGGCGACATCATCGGCGGCGAGGTGCGCAGGGGTCCAAATTAACGCATCGGCATAGCGCAGCGCTGCTTTAGCGCGGTCGTCGAGCAAACTCGACGACTCGAAGCGCTCGATCTCCTCGTACAGCTTTTCCGAACCGCCGGCATCAAGCGCGCCGCCCTCGCGAAGCGAGTTGCACAAGCGGCAATTGTGCTGCGCCGCCCCGCGCAGCCGAACCAGCTCGGAGGTCACGGGGTCGAGCGCACGCATTCGCGCCACCGCGATTAAAAAGTCGTTGAACACCGGATCCGCCGGTTCGGTGGTGTGATCCCAGCTGATCGGTTCGGCAACCCAGCCCAGATACTGCGCACCGACCCCGAGCGCTTCCAGCCCGGCCCGTACCCGGGGAATGAAGTCGGCGAGGTACATCTGCACGACGACGCCAAAGGTGCGGTCCCCTAGCTGCTTCCACAACCGCGTCCGCTGCTCGGCGGTCACCGACGAGACGTCGGCGCTGAATTGTTCGGCGAACACGGTGACGGCGGCCTCGGCTTCCGATTGCGGCTCGCCCACCTCGACGCTCGCGGGCAACGGCGACAGCGACATCGTCTGTGCGCACACCCGCCGAACCAGCGCCGCGGTGCGACCATCACCGGGGCATAACGACACCAACCGGGTGAGCTGGTCTTCGCGAACAGAAACCGGAGCCGCCATTCGTCACACGCTAGAACGTGCGCTGCCGGGCGGCAAAGAATTACTGGGCCTGGCTCACCGATGACATGTGGAAATCGGGTATCCGCAGCGACGGCATGGCCGCCCGGGTGGCCCAATCGCCCCATTCGCGCGGCAGGGTCTTCTCGCTGACGCCGGCCTCGGTGGCCCGTCGCAGGAGGTCGAGCGGACTCTCGTTGAACCGGAAGTTGTTGACCGCAGCGGTCACCTTGCCGTCCTCGATGAGGTAGACGCCGTCGCGGGTCAGCCCGGTGAACAACAGCGTGGTGGGGTCGACGACGCGGATGTACCACAGCGTGGTCAGCAGCAGGCCGCGCTCGGTGGCCGCGATCATGTCGTCCTGACTGGCCGTTCCCCCGGTCATCACGAGATTGTCGGCAGCGATTGCAACGTCGGCATCGTATTTGGCGGCCGTGGCCCGCGGATAAGCCAGCGCGTTGATCACCCCGTCGCGGATCCAGTCCACCTGGTTGATCTCCGCCCCGTTGTCGAACACCGACACCGTCTCCGAGGAACTGCTGACCGCGACGAACGGCGTGCAGGCGAGGCCGGGAGCCATGGGATCGGAAAAAAGCGTCAGCGGCAGGTCGGTGAGCCGCTCCCCCACCCGGGTTCCGCCGCCGGGCGCCGAGAACGCGGTCCGGCCCTCCTGGGCGCCGCGGCCCGCCATCGACCAGGCCATGTAGATCATCATGTCGGCCACCGTCGACGGCGGCATGATCGTTTCGTAGCGGCCCGCCGGTAACTCGACACTGCGCTGCGCCCAGCCCAGTCGCATCGAGAGCTGCTCGAGCAGCGAATCCGTTGGCACATCGACGAAGTCAGGTGTTCCGACGCCAGCCCAGGCGCTGGCATCGCCGCGTTTGGCGTTGATCTCCACCGCACCGGTGGGCTGGGTGAAACGTCGGCGCAATCCGGTCGACGACGCCAGGAATGTCGTCGAAACACTATGGTGGGCAAAGCCATAAAGTCGGTCATCGCCGCGGAAGCCACGGCTCAGCGAGTCGGCGACGTCGGAGAAAACCAGGGGCCCGGTGCCCGGCACCGGCGCGTCCCAATCGACGGGCACGCCGGTATCGGCGAGCAGCGGCGCGGCATCGCCAGCCTCTGGCGCGGCGCTAGCCGCCTCCTGCGATGCCGCAACCAGCCCGGGCAGCACTCGTGGATCGGCCTCGGCGGACACGACCGTGCCGATGCGCGCAGTGGACCCGCGCCGCACCACCGAAATCACCGTCACGCTGCGGCTGACCGAAACCCCGTTGGTAGTCATCGAATTGCCCGCCCACCGCAGTGTCGCTTCGACCTTATCGGTGACCAGCACCATGGTCTCGTCGGCGCGGCCGAGCTTGGCCGCCTCATCGAGCACGATGTTGACGACATGCTGCGCAGTGATCATCGGCGCCGCTCCTCAGCATCGCTCCACTCTGCATCGTCGCCGGCGCGGATCATCGGCCGCCCTCGGTGCGGGTATTGAGCACGTTGACGCCGCGGAACAGTGCCGACGGGCAGCCGTGGCTGACCGCCGCGATCTGGCCCGGCTGAGCCTTGCCGCAGTTGAACGCGCCACCCAGGCGCCAGGTCGACGGGCCCCCCACCGCCTCCATCGAATTCCAGAACTCGGTCGTGGTGGCCTGATACGCGACGTCACGCAACTGACCGTCCAGCCGGCCGTCACGGATCGCGAAGAAACGCTGGCCGGTGAACTGGAAGTTGTAGCGCTGCATGTCGATTGACCATGACTTGTCACCGACGATGTAGATGCCGTCCTCGACCCGGCCGATCAAGTCGTCGGTGCTGATGTCGTCGGGGGCGGGCTGCAGCGACACGTTGGCCATCCGCTGGATCGGCACATGATGCGGCGAGTCGGCGTACGAGCATCCATTGGAGCGCGGCCGGCCCAGCCGCTGGGCGAACACCCGGTCAAGCTGGTAGCCGGTGAAGATCCCGTCACGCACCAGATCCCAGCTTTGCGCGGCCACGCCTTCATCGTCGTAACCGATGGTGGCCAAGCCGAATTGGACGGTGCGATCCGCCGTCACGTTCATCACCGGCGACCCGTACCGCATGGTGCCCAGCTTGTCCGGCGTGGCGAACGACGTTCCCGCGTAGGCGGCCTCGTAGCCGATCGCACGATCGTATTCGGTTGCGTGCCCGATTGATTCATGAATCGTCAGCCACAGGTTGGTCGGGTCGATCACCAGGTCTTTGCGCCCTGGAATAACGCTGGGCGCCTTGATTTTTTCGGCCAGCAATGACGGCAGCTGCGCCAGCTCGTCGCTCCAGTTCCACACCTCGTCGCCGGCCACGGCCTCCCAGCCCCGCCCCATCGGCGGCACCAGCGTCCGCATCGAATCGAAGCTGCCGGCCGCGGGGTCGACGGTCACCGCCTCCAGCGAGGGCAATACCCGCACCCGCTGCTGGGTGATCGAGGATCCGAAGGTGTCGGCGTAAAACGTCTGCTCCTTGACGGCGGTCAGCACCGCCGACACGTGGTTGACGCCGTCGGCGCTCAGCAGCCGACCGGAGTAGTCCTCCAGCACGGCGATCTTGTCGGTCGTCGAGATGTCGAACGGATCGATTCGGTAGTCCGACACCCAGGCCGCGTCCGCGTAGACCGGTTCGGGCGCCAGCTCGACGCACTCGCTGCTCAGCGTCGCCAGCGTGGTCGCGACGTGCACTGCGCGCCGAGCCGTCTCGGCGGCCACCGACGGCACCAGCTCCGCGTGCGAGGCGAATCCCCAGGTGCCGTCGACGATCAATCGCACCGCCAGGCCCACCTCGCGATTGATCACCGCGGTCTCCAGCTCGCCGTCGCGCAGCTGGATGATCTCGGTGATGATGCGATGAACCCGCAGGTCGGCGTGCGTCGCCCCGGCCGCTGTGGCCGCCGAGAGCGCGGCTTCGGCCAAATCGTGGCGCGGCAGCTCCAGGAAGTCGGCATCGATCCCCCGGTTCGGTGTCACGCTTCCACCGTAACGACCGGTCAGCCCAAACCCCGCCAGCGCCCGCTTTAATTACCCCATGGCCAGCGCGGTACGCGGGATTCACCCTCGATCTACCGCGCTGGGCTACGCGCTGCTGGCGCCCAGCCTGTTCGGCGTGCTCGCCTTTTTGCTGCTGCCCATCCTGGTCGTGCTTTGGCTGAGCCTGTGCCGCTGGGATCTCCTCGGCCCGCTGCACTTCGTCGGCCTGTCCAACTGGCGCTCGGTCCTGACCGACGCCGGATTCGGCAACTCCCTGATCGTCACGGTCATCTTCGTGGCGATCGTGGTGCCGGCGCAGACCGTCTTGGGACTGCTGGCCGCGACCATGCTGGCGCGGCAGCTTCGCGGCACCAATCTGTTTCGCACCCTGTTCGTGCTCCCGTGGATTTGCGCGCCGCTGGCCATCGCGGTGCTATGGCGCTGGATCCTGGCTCCCACGGACGGCGCCGTCAGCACTGTGCTGGGGCACAGCATCGAATGGCTGTCGGATCCCAGCTTTGCGCTGCCGCTGGTATCGGCCGTGGTGGTGTGGACCAACGTCGGCTACGTCTCGTTGTCGTTTCTGGCGGGCCTGCTGGCGATTCCCGAGGACGTCCACGCCGCCGCACGCACCGACGGCGCCACCGCATGGCAGCGGTTCTGGCGCATCACCATGCCCATGCTGCGACCGACGACCTTCTTCGTGTTAGTGACCGGGATCGTCAGCACGGCACAGGTTTTCGACATGGTGTACGCGCTCACCGGCGGCGGACCGGCCGGCAGCACCGACCTGGTGGCCCATCGCATCTACGCCGAGGCTTTCGGTTCGGCGGCCATCGGCCGCGCGTCGGCGATGGCGGTGGTGCTGTTCGTGATCCTGATCGGCGTCACCCTGGTACAGCATCTGTATTTCCGGAGACGGATCAGCTATGACCTCACCTAGCCGGATCACGTCCAATGCGGTGATTTATGCCGGACTGTCGCTGGGCGCGTTGATCACCTTGGCGCCGTTCGCGCTTGGACTGATGACGTCGTTCACCTCTGCACACCAGTTCGTCACGGGCAGCCCGTTGCAGCTGCCGCGGCCACCCACGCTGTCGAATTTCGCCAACCTGGGCGGGGCGGGGTTCGGCCGCGCGGCGGCGGTGACCGCCTTGATGACGGCGGTGATTCTGGTGGGCCAGTTGACCTTTTCGGTGCTGGCCGCATATGCCTTCGCCCGTTTGCAGTTCCCCGGCCGTGACGCGCTGTTCTGGGTGTACATCGCGACGCTGATGGTGCCGGGGACGGTCACGGTGGTGCCGATGTATCTCATGATGGCTCAGCTCGGTCTGCGCAACACGTTTTGGGCCTTGGTGCTGCCGTTCATGTTCGGCTCGCCGTACGCGATCTTCTTGCTGCGTGAGCACTTTCGGATCATCCCGAACGATCTGATCAACGCCGCTCGACTGGACGGCGCGAAAACCTTGGACGTGATTGTGCACGTGGTGATTCCGTCCAGTCGCGCTGTCCTGGCAGCACTGGCGTTGATCACCGTGGTTTCGCAGTGGAACAACTTCATGTGGCCGTTGGTGATCACCAGCGGCCACAAGTGGCGCGTGCTCACCGTCGCGACCGCCGACCTGCAGTCGCGGTTCAATTCCCAATGGACGTTGGTGATGGCGGCAACCACGGTCGCGATGGCCCCGCTGATCGTACTGTTCGTGGTCTTCCAGCGCCATATCGTCGCCTCAATCGTCGTATCGGGACTCAAGTGAGGCGCCGATGCGGCGAGATTGCCGCCGTGGCTGTTCGTTCCGCGAATTCACGACCCCCATGGCAATCTGGGTGCGCACGGTGATGCGGCCGCGCTTTTCCACACTGGTCGCGGGATCGATCGCGCTGGTGGCGGTGCTGCTGGCCGCGATGGCGGTGCTGCTGGATTACTCCGCGCAGCCGCATGGTGGCAAGACTGTCGTCACGGTCCGCGTCTGGGGCGACCAGCTCGGTGCGGCCTATCGACAATCCTTCGAGGCCTTCAACCGCGCCCATCCCGGCATCGAGGTACACCTGAACCTGGTGGCGTACTCGACCTACTTCAACACCCTGCGCACCGATGTGGCCGGTGGCAGCGCCGACGACATTTTCTGGCTGTCCAACGCCTACCTCGCGGCGTATGCCGACAGTGGCCGGCTCCTGAACATCGGCGAAGTGCTTGGGTCCAAGGCCGATTCGGAGTGGGAGCGGCCGGTAGTCGAGCAGTTCACTCGAAACGGCACGCTGTGGGGCGTGCCGCAGCTGACCGACGCTGGAATCGCGTTGTACTACAACGCAGATCTTCTCGCCGCCGCGGGCGTCGATCCGGCCCAGCTGAATACCCTGCGGTGGAGCCCCGGCGACGGTGACACTTTGCGTCCACTGCTGAGCCGGCTCACCGTCGACGCCGATGGAAACCGAGGCGACACACCATATTTCGACGCGAGGCGGGTGCGACGGTGGGCCTACAACGCGGCCAACGATCCCCAGGGCATCTACCTGAACTACATCGGTTCGGCCGGCGGCGTGTTCCAGCGGGGCGACTCTTTCGCCTTCGACAACCCCGCCGCAGTGACGGCCTTCCGGTATCTGGTCGACCTGATCAACCGCGACCACGTCGCGCCACCCGCCGCCGACACCAACGACAACGGCGACTTTTCCCGCAATCAGTTTTTGGCCGGCAGAATGGCTCTCTTTCAATCCGGCACCTACAACCTGGCGCCGGTCGCGCGCGATGCCCGCTTCCATTGGGGTGTGGCGATGATGCCCGCCGGCCCCGCGGGACGGGTCAGCGTCACCAATGGCATTGCGGCGGCGGGCAATGCGGCGACGAAGCACCCCGACGCCGTGCGCCAGGTGTTGGCCTGGATGGGCAGTAAACAGGGCAACGAATACCTGGGGCGCTACGGCGCGGCAATCCCCGCGGTGCCCACCGCCCAGCCTGTCTACTTCCGGTATTGGGCCACCCGGGGTGTCGACGTCACGCCCTTCTTCGCCGTGCTGAACGGTCCGCGCATCCCCGCCCCCGGAGGGGCAGGCTTCGCCGCCGGCAACGACGCGTTGCAACCGTACTTCGACGAAATGTTCTTGGGCCGCGGCGATGTCGCGGCGATATTGCAGCGGGCTCAGGCGGCGGCCAACGCCGCCGCGGCGCGCCAGTGAGTTCTGGTTACCGGACATCGTCCGATGAGGACTCGACCACCTCGTCGTTGAGCGCGCTGTGGTGGCGACCCCACACGAAATAAAAAATCAACGCCAGCACCACCCAGCCGGTGAATGCGACCCAGGTGTACCAGTGCAGGCTGGCGAGGATGTAGCCGCAGGCCGCCACCGAAAGAATCGGTGTGACGGGATAAGCCGGGACCTTGAATCCTCGTGGCAGATCAGGCTCGCGCACCCGCAAGATGATTACTCCGACGGATACGACGACGAACGCGGTGAGCGTGCCGATCGACACCATGTCGGCGAGCTTCTGCAGCGGGATGAAGGCGGCCAGGGTCGAGGCCACGATGGCGACGATCACCGTGTTGGTCACCGGGGTCATGGTGCGTGCGTTCACCGTCGCGAACCTGGCGGGCAGTAGCCCGTCACGGCCCATCGCGAACAGGATGCGGGTGAGGCCGTACATGGTGACCAACGTGACGCTGAAGATCGAAATGACCGCTCCCGCAGCCAGAATCGTGCCGGCCCAACCGCCGTGGGTGACGTTGTCAAGAATCGTGGCCAGCCCGGCTTCCTGCTGGCCGGCGAAGTCCTGCCACGGCTGGGTGCCCAGTGCGGCGACCGCGACGAGGACGTAGGCGCCGGTGACGGTCAGCAGCGCGCCGATCAGCGCGCGCGGCATGGTTTTCTGCGGGTTGTTCACCTCGTCGCCCGCGGTGGACACGGCGTCGAGGCCGATGTAGGAGAAGAAAATGGTGCCGGCGGCCGAACCGATACCGGAAACGCCGAAGGGCGCGAAGTCACGGAGATGGCTCGCGTCGAACGCCGTGAAGGCGACGACGGCGAACACGACCAATACGCCGAGTTTGATCATCACCATGATCGCGTTGACCTTGGCCGATTCGCTGGCGCCGCGGATGAGCAACAACGCGCACATGGCGATCAGCAGGACCGCAGGCACGTTCACGTATCCGGGTTGGGTGTCCCACGGCGCGGCCGACAGGGCTTGCGGCAGCTGGAATCCCAGGACATTGCTCAGCAATTTATTCAGATAGCCGCTCCAGTTGACCGCGACCGCCGCGGTCGCCACCCCGTATTCCAGTAGCAGGCAGGCCGCCACGCCCACGGCCACGACCTCTCCCAGCGTGGTGTACGCATACGAATACGACGACCCGGAAACCGGCACCGCCGAGGCCAATTCGGCGTAACAGAGGGCCGCGAGCCCAGCGGCGATACCAGCGAGAAGGAAGGAGACGATCACGCCCGGCCCCGCTTCGGGGACCGCCTGCGACATGACGAAGAAGATGCCGGTGCCGACCGTCGAGCCAACCCCGAACATGGTCAGCTGAAACGTTCCGATGCCGCGCTTGAGGTGATCCGCGGCCCCGTGCGCGGCGTGCGCACCCACCACCGGGCGCCGCCGCAGCATCTGTTCTTTCAGGCTGATCGACGTGGCTGGCAAGCGCCCCTCCTGTGGCCGGATCAGCTGATTATGAAGCAGCCTGCCGCAACTGCGTCGGACCGTGGGGCGCTTTCACCAAATGACGCAATCAGCGATCAGCCCACTTGCGGAAGCACCGTCTCGATCACTACCGCGGCGACGCAGACGGCAACGGTGATGGCGAGTGTCAACCAGTCGGCCAGTTTCGGCCGTGCCGGGCTGGCGGACAGCTGACCGATGCCGCCGCGGGCGGTGATAGCGTCGCCCATCTCGTCAGCCCGACGCAGGGTCACGACGACCGCTGCGGCCATCAGGTCGATCACGCCCCGGCGCTGCTGCCTTAACCGTGCCCTGCGACCTGAGGGTATTCGGTTGGGCCGCAACAACCGCGCGGCGTAGAGCACATGAAATTCGTCGATCAGCATCGGGAAGGCGCGCAGCGCGAGAGCCAGGGCCACCGCCCATTCGTCAACCGGAATGCGCAGCACTCTCAGCGGACGACCCAACGTCGCTACCGCAGGCGCGATTTCGGCAACGTTCGTGGTCCACGACACCATCGCCCCGAGGCCCAGCAGCACGATCGACAGGGCGGTGATCCTGAGGAATTGCAGCGCTCCACCGAGCCCGATGAGCACGCCGCCCATCGGCACCGTGGGGCTGCCGCCGGCCAGCGCCGCGGTCACAAAGCCCAACGCGAGAAGGGCCCACAGCCACCGCGGAATCGGCGGCAGCGCACCACGCGGGATTCGTGCAATCCAGACCGCCGCCGCCAGCAGGGCCGCCACCAACGCGATCGTCGTCCATCCCGGGTAAAACGTCAGAAGCACCGAAACGCCAAACACAACCAGCAACTTGGTGCCGGCCCACAGGTCGTGAATGGCCGATCGTCCGGGAACGGGGACCAGCAGGACGACCGATGGGGAACGCCGCCGATTCACATTGGTCGCCGCGGTCGAGGTTGTCGTCACGCTAGGCCTCCCGCCGCGGCAGTGGTAGACACCGTTTCCAGCGCACCGTCGCGCAACCGGATAGTGCGCGGACAAACCTCGTCAAGCCCGACGAAGTCGTGCGAAATGACCACTAACGTCACGCCGCGGGTACGGCGCAAATTCGCAAGCACTCGCAAAAGACCGCGCTGGCTGCTGGCATCCAGCCCTGCCAACGGTTCGTCGAGAATCAAGACCCGGGGCGAACACGCCAGCAGTCCGGCCAGCACCACGCGGCGCATTTGTCCACCACTGAGCTGATCGATGCGCCGCTGGGCGAGTGCCGGGTCCAGTCCGACAGCGATCAGCGCGGCGGCCACGCGATCGTGGTCGCGGTGCGAAAAGCCCGCGACTGAAGCCAGTTCCCGGTCGACGTGGCTGCGCATCAACTGCAGCCTGGCGGCCTGGAACGACAAAGCCACCGCGCCGACGTGCCGATGCGTGGGTTCGCCGTCGATGAGGCAGACGCCCTCGGTGGGCACAGTCAGCCCGGCCATGATCCACGCCAGAGTCGACTTGCCAGAGCCGTTGCCGCCGTGGATGAGCAGCCCATCACCTTGCTCCACCGTGAAGTTGATATCGCGCAACGCCGTCTTCGCCCACGGCGTACCGCTGTGGTATTCGTGTCCGACCCCCACCACCTCGAGGACCGGTTTGTTGGAACCGGGGGTGGCGGCGCCGGTCGGCACCGGCGCTGGCGCGATCTCGACCATGCCGCTGTTATCGGATGACTCGCTGAGATTGATCGTGCGGTCGGCCGATGCGGCCTCATTGTCGAAGTGCGTGATGTGCACCAGGGCCGTGCGGTGCCGCTCGGGTAGACCCGACAGGACATCTAACAAGAGTTCGCGGCCCGGCTGGTCGATCATGCTGGTGAACTCGTCGGCGATCAACAGCGAGGGCTCCCGGGCGAGTGCGGCGGCCAGCGCCAGCCGCTGCAACTCGCCGCCGGACAGGCTGCCGGTGTCGCGCTCGGCGAGCCGCTCGAGGCCGACCTCGCTCAGCAACTGGTTCACGTCGACTTTGGTGCCCGGTGGCAGGCCCCACACCACATCGTCTGCCACTCTGGTGCCCAGAATCTGGGTCTGGGGGTGCTGAAGCACGAGCGACGTGCCACCGACTCTCCCCAAACCCACTGCGCCAGGGCGATACACGGCGCCCGACGTCGGTTCCCGGCCCGCCAGAATCAGCGTCAAGGTCGTTTTCCCCGAACCGTTCGCGCCGACGACGGCGACATGCTCGCCGACCCGGAGGTCCAGGCTCATCTCGCGCAAGGCGTCTTGGCTCGCGCCGGGGTAACGGAACCGCACGTCGACCAACCGCACAGGCACAGGACCGATCGCGGCATCCGACAATCCAGCGCTGTCAGGGGTGTCCAGCTTGTGCACGTCGGGAATGTTGTGCATGCGCTCCAACAGCCGCGAAAGTACCCACCACCCGATCAACGACGAGATCATCACCCCGTAGGTGAGATAGCCGAGCATCAACCACGGCCAGTAATGCAGCCCCCAGGTAAAGCCCCGCTGCACACCGGCGGCGACTCCCTGCAGGTGTACTCGCACCAAGAATGCCTTGACGCCATCGACATTCGCGGTCATGACTTGAAAAATGAGGTGCCGCAGTCGAGTTAGCACTGTCAGCATTCCGACGGTTACGCCGCCGACGACGGCTCCGGCGACAAACGACGTGACAACCACTGTCGGTGCGCCCCGGCCCTTGCGTTTGACCAGCCCGGTCAACCCGCCGATATAGACGCAGTTGAGGACGGCCGCCAAGCTACCGAGGCCGGAGATGAGAAAAGTGATCATGCCGGCAGCGACCGTCGCGGCGAGGAGCACTCGAAGCCGGTAGCGGTAAGCCAACAGCGCCATGGGCACCGTGCCCAGCAGCGCCAAGCCCTGAGCGAACGGGATCACCGTGGCGATGATGGCGATCACCGCGCACAGAGCACCCATGACCGAGGCCTGTGCCAACTCGGTCGGTTGTAGGGGTCCACCCCGATCACGCAAACGGACCGGGGGTGGGGTTTTCACTTCAACGATTCTGCCAGGCCGCAGCGCTATGCCCCGCCAATACATCGTGTGATCTGCGCACGACGCGACATGGGTCGCCGTTTTGGCCTCGCTTAGCAAAGCTATGCAACCATGGATGCATGGACAACGTCGTCGATGCCGCAAAGCTCGAGGGAGCGCAGGGGCTGGGAGCCGATCTGCTCGCCGTCGTCGCGCGGCTCAACCGCATGGCCACCCAACGCATCCACATGCCACTGCCTGCGGCGCAGGCCAGGCTGCTGGCCACCATCGAAGCTCACGGCGAAGCCCGAATCGGTGACCTGGCCGGCGTCGACCACTGTTCGCAACCGACGATGACGACGCAGGTGCGTCGCCTCGAGGAGGCGGGCCTGGTCACCCGGATGGTCGACCCGGGAGACGCGCGTGCGGTCCGGATCCGCATCACGGCCGAGGGCAGGCGCACGCTCAACGCGGTTCGGGCCGACCGCGCCGCAGCGATCGAACCGCAATTGGCTCTGCTCGACCCCGCGGACCGCCAGGTGCTGGTGCAAGCGGTCGACGTGCTGCGCGGGCTGCTCGACAACGCCGCGCGTGGCACCTCCCTCGCGGGCCGGCGCACCACGGCGGAGCTCGGACGAGGGTAGACAGTTAAGCGAGCGCGGCGACCGGCGCCTGAGGGTGTGGCAGTCCTGAAGCGCGAGACCAATCCAGCTGACCGGTGATGAAAGGTGGCGGCCATGCCGACCGAGGCTTCGGCACATCCGGCCTCGCTGACCGTGTGGGCCGGGCCGACGAGGTATGTCTTCAGCCCGGGTCGTGACGTGATCGTGGGCTACGGCCCGGGTTGCGACATTCCGCTGGAGCGGCTCGACGATCCCCCGCAGTCGCCGCCAGCGCCCCGAGTCGACGTGATCCTGCGGTTCACCGGAACCCAGTGGGTGGCTATCGATCTGAGTCGCCGCGGCATCTTCGCCGGCGGATCCCGCCTGGCCAGCCTCGAGATCCGGGACGGATTGGGGATCGCCATCGGGGATCCCCAGCACGGTCCGCGGCTGGTCTTTCAAACCGCGCCCGCGGCCACACCACCCGGACCTCCCCCGCCCGGCGGCCCGGCGTATCCCCCGCCGCACACACCGCAGGCGCCTCCGTTTCCACCAAGCCCGCCGGGTGCTCCGAACGCGCCCGACCCGCGGATACCCACCCAGAGCGCCACCCAGCGCATGCCCGTCGCCGCGCCGCCGCCGCCGGCCGCCCAGCAGCCTTTCCAGCCCAGCCCGCCGCCACCGCCGCCCGGTGCGGTCCCCCCGCCCGCGGCGCCCGCGGCCCCGCCACCGATTGCGCCCATGGGTCCGCCCGCCGCGGAACAGGACCCGCACAAGGGCCCAAGCCTGATCGAGCGGATGGTGACCAGCAAGCTCCGCGCACAGCGGCCGTCGTTCCGCACCGCGGAACCCGACTCCACCTATCGCCTGCCGCTGCAGACCGCGTCACGAACCACCGGGATGAGCGCCTATCAGCTGGGGTTGACGATCGACGGGCACGAGACCCTGTCGGGCATCTCATTCAGGGCGCGTCCCGGTTCCATGACCGCGGTCATCGGGCCGTCGGCCGCGCGGAATTCCGCGCTGCTCGCGCTGCTGGCCGGCACCAGAGCACCCAGCTCCGGGCGCGTCACCGTGGACGATCACGACATCCACGCAGAGCCGAAGTCCATGCGGACTCGGGTCGGGGTGGTCGCGCGCGATGATCGTTTGCACAGGCAGCTCACGGTCGCGCAGACCGTGGAATATGCCGCCGAAATTCGACTGCCCCCCGACACCTTGCCCGAGCAACGCGACCGCGTGGTCAGCCAGGTTCTCGACGAACTCGGGCTGACGTCGCACCGGGACACCAGAATCCAAAAACTGACGCCCGAGCTGCGTCGGTGCGCCGCGCTGGCGGTCGAGCTCGTCACCCGGCCTAGCCTGCTCGTGGTCGACGAACCGACCGCCGGACTGGATCCGGCCCAACAACGTCAGCTCATGGCGATCCTGCGGCACCAGGCCGACATCGGATGCGCCATCGTAGTCGCGATCTCGAATCGCGCGTCCCTCGCCGATGTCAACGCGTGCGACCAGGTGTTGGTGCTCACCGCGGCGGGCAAGGCGGCCTATCTGGGAACGCCGTTGCAGATCGAGTCCGCGATGGGCACCACCGACTGGACGAGAGTGGTTTCGCAGGTCGGCGTCGATTCCGACGCAGCCCACCTCGCCTTCCGTGCGAGGCAGCAGACGGCGGCACCGGCCACCCCACCGGAAGTCGCGGCACCCGCTCCGCCGCCGCCCGGGCCGTCCAGGAACCGGCAGATCCGGCTGGTGGCCCGGCGCGAGGTCCGCCTGCTTCTCGGCGATCGCAGCTACTTCGCGTTCCTGGCGATCCTGCCGTTCGTGTTGGCGGGGTTGGCGCTGCTGATTCCGGGCCAATCCGGCCTGACGCGACCCGACCCGGGCAGCGCCAACACGCACGAGGCCATCGAAATCCTGGCCGCCCTCAACGTCGCCGCGGTCATCATCGGCACGGCGCTGACCATCAGGGCGCTGGTCTGTGAACACCGCATCTTTCGGCGCGAGCAAGAGGTCGGACTGACCGCACCGGCATACCTGACCGCCAAGATCATCGTGTACGCCCTGGCCGCGGCCCTCTGGACGGCCGTCGTGGTGGCGATCGTCATCGCGGTCAAGGGTGAGCCGGCGCCAAGCGCCGCCTTGTTGCACAACGCCACGGTCGAGCTGTACGTGAGCGTGGCCGTCACCGCGATCGTGTCCGCCGTCGTCGGGCTCGCGCTGTCGTCGCTGGGGAAGTCGCTGCGGGAGGTTCTGCCCCTGGTGGTGCCGGTGATCCTGGCATCTGCGCTGTTCAACGGGAGCCTGGTGCAACTGGTGAGTGTCTGGGGCCTGCAGCAGATCAGCTGGTTCGTCCCGGCCCAATGGGGTTTCGCGGCCACGGCTTCCACCGCGAATCTGCGCAGGGTCGACTCGCTGGCCGCCGACGCCGTGACGTGGACCCACTACAGCGGCTGGTGGGTGTTCGACATGGGGATGCTTGTCCTGTTCGGCGTCATCGCGGCCGGGTTCACGCTCTACCGACTGCGGTCGCCCCTCGGCGAGAACCGCAACCCGTCGCCCGGACCCCGGGAAGCCCCTCAACCGCGGCGCTGAGTTCGGGCGCCGTTGTTCGCCGCGACGCGAACTGCCCATTAGTGTCGGATCATGGCGCCTGAAACGACTACCACTGCCGACTATCTGCGCAATGCCTTGGACGGGCGTTGGCGCGACGTCAGAAACCGGATGCGGGACACGCTCACCGAGGACCTGTTCCGCCCGCACTACACACCGAACACGGTGATCGCCCGTACCAAGGTGGCGGAGCAGATGCGAATCATGGCGGCCTTCGGCGCGGCCGCCGACAGTTTCAAGAAAGAACATGGCGGCACCGGCGACGTCGGTGCGGCGATCACGATGATCGAGATGCTGGCGATGTCCGACCTGTCGCTGATGGTGAAGGCCGGCGTGCAGTGGGGGCTGTTCGGCGGGGCGGTGGAGAACCTGGGCACGGAGCGCCACCACGAGATGTACGTGCCCAAGATCATCAGCCTGGAGTTGCGCGGTTGTTTCGCGATGACGGAGACCGGACACGGCAGTGACGTGCAGTCGCTCGAGACCACCGCGACGTACGACCCTGAGACCCAAGAGTTCGTCATCGACTCCCCCACCCCGTCGGCCCGCAAGGACTACATCGGCGGCGCCGCCGAAACTGCAACCATGGCAGCGGTTTTCGCGCAGCTGATCACAACCGAGGATGGCAAGCCGGTCAATCACGGTGTGCACTGCGTCCTGGTCCCGATCCGGGACGAGGACGGCAACGACCTGCCCGGGGTCACCACGTCGGACTGCGAATACAAGGGCGGGCTGCCCGGGGTCGACAACGGCCGCATCGTGTTCGATCAGGTCCGCGTCCCGCGCGTCAACCTGCTGAACAAATACGGCGACGTCGCCGAAGACGGCACTTACAGTTCGCCGATCGACAACCCGAACCGTCGGTTCTTCACCATGCTTGGCACCCTGGTCCGCGGCCGGATCACGGTGGGCGGCAGCGCCGGCGCCGCCGGACGCGTGGCGCTGGATATCGCCACCCGGTATGCGTTGCAGCGCAGGCAGTTCAGCTCACCCGATGACGAGTCCGAAGTGCTGATCATGGACTACTTGGTGCACCAGCGGCGGCTGTTCCCGTTGATCGCGAAGTCCTACGCGTTGCAGTTCGCGCAGAACGAATTGGTCGGCAAGTGTCATGACGTGCAGAGCGCTGACGCGCCCGACGCCGACGAGCAGCGCGAACTCGAAGCGCGTGCCGCCGGTCTGAAGGCGGCCAACACGTGGCATGCCAGTCGCGCGATCCAGGAGTCCCGCGAGGCATGTGGTGGCGCGGGCTACATGGCCGAGAACAGGCTGATCGGGCTTCGGGGTGACACCGACGTGTTCACCACGTTCGAGGGCGACAACCACGTGCTGACCCAACTGGTGGCCAAGGAATTGCTCACGGCCTACGCCGACGACATCAAGAGCATGAGCCCGGTCGAATGGGTTCGCTTCGCAGCCAACACCGTTGGTGAACGCGTCGTGAAACGTACTGCGGCAGAAGCGATCATCCAGACCATCGTGGATTCCCGCCAAGACAGCGAGGAAGAGGGCAGCCTCTTCAACCGCGGCACCCAGATCAAGATGTTCGAGGACCGCGAGGAGTACCTGCTGGCGTCGGTGGCCCGGCGGCTACAGGCCAAATCCAAAGAGATGCCGGCATTCGACGCGTTCAACTCGGTGCAGGATCACGTGTTGCACGCGGCCAGCGCGCACATCGATCGCGTCATCCTGGAAGCCTTCGTCGCCGGGATCGAGGCGTGCCCCGACGAGCAGGCCCGCGAACTGCTCGGCATCTTGTGCGACCTGTACGCACTATCAGTCATCGAGGACGACAAGGCCTGGTACATCGAGCACCGCTACCTGTCCACCGAGCGCGCCAAAGCCGTCACCCGGGGAATCAACGACCGGTGCCGCGCGCTGCGCCCGCACGCCGAGACGCTTGTCGACGGGTTCGGGGTCCCGGAGCGGCTACGTTACGTCGAGATGCTGCACCCGGAGAACCTGGCCGAGGCCATCACCAACTGACGGGCCACTCGGCGATCTCCTCAAGGGTCGGCCGGGCCCGAGAAACCTTATTGGTTCGGAACCTTGCCGAGGGTTTGCAGCTTGCCATCCGGGCCGATCCGGAACTTGACCGTCCCGATGCCGGTGGGACAGCACAGCTGGTCGTTTCCCTTCTGCCACTGGTATTGAACGGTGACGGTGTCATCCGAGGGCGGCAGCACCGTTGTGTACGGCTTCGGGTTCGAGGTCGGACTGCCCAGCGGCCTGTTGTGGTCGAAGAAGATCAGCTGTTGCGGAGTTGATTCGCTGGCGATCGTCGGGATGATCTGCACCCAGTACAGCCGGCAGTTTCGCGTGTGCCCCCTGCCCATCTCGACCCAGATGGTGCCCGGGACGGCAACGGGAACCGCGGTGATGGCCCGGCGCACCGTGTCGGCCGTAGGTCCGTCGGAGTCCTTGCACGTGTCGGGCCGGGCCTGCGGCGGCGCGGCCGGCTTCCAGCCGCAGCCGGAGGCCAGCAAAACCAGGAAGATCACAATCAGCTGACGCACGCGGTGAGCTTAGCGAAGACTGTGAATGTCCCATCGGTTTGGTCAAAAACCCTGTTCTGAGAAGCGTTTCGAGGGACGTGCGCACTAACCTCGAGCGGGACAGGCGGTCGACGATGACCTGCGCTGATACGGCTCTTAGCCGTAAATTCCTCCGGCGATTTCACACCGGCGCGTTGGCCGTTGAGAGGAAGAAGTAAACCGGGGGAAATTTCGGGGCGCGATGCCGAAACATGCCTGCTCCACAATGAACTCACCCGATACGGAGCTAACCCGTACGCACCTGACGGAGGGACGTAAGCGTGGCTAGGGAGTCCATGGCGCCTGACAACGCCGTGAACACCGTGTGCGCTTACTGCGGCGTCGGCTGTGGCATGGTGTTGCAGATCACAACGGAGCCGGAAACCGGCCGCGATCACGTCGCCAAGTCGGTTGGGAACAAAGAACATCCCGCCAACTTCGGCCGCTTGTGCACCAAGGGCGCCACCACCTCGGACATGCTGCGCGCGCCCGGCCGGATGGATTCGGCGCATGCGCGGGCCGACCGCGGCGAACCTTTCGAGCCCGTCGGCATGGACCAGGCAATCACCCAGTGCGCGAAACGGTTACGCGCGATCATCGATGAACACGGCGCGGACGCTTTCGCGATGTACGTGTCCGGCCAGATGTCCATCGAGGCGCAGTACTTGGCGAACAAGCTGACCAAAGGGTTCATCGGTACCAACCAGATCGAGTCGAACTCGCGGCTGTGCATGGCCAGCGCGGGTTCCGGTTACAAGCTCTCATTGGGAGCGGACGGACCGCCCGGGTCGTACCAGGACTTCGAGCGTGCCGATGTCTTTTTCGTCATCGGCGCCAACATGGCCGACTGCCATCCCATCCTGTTCCTGCGCATGATGGACCGGGTCAAGGCCGGCGCAAAGCTGATTGTCGTCGACCCGCGCCGCACCGCGACCGCCGACAAGGCCGATCTGTTCCTGCAGATCGCGCCGGGATCCGATTTGGCGCTGCTCAACGGGTTGCTGCACCTGATCGTCGAGAACGGGCACATAGACGCAGACTTCATCGCCGACTTCACCGAGGGCTGGGAGGCGATGCCCACTTTCCTCGAGCAGTACTCCCCCGAGACGGTGAGCGCGGTGACCGGGATACCCGAGGAGGACATCCGCAAGGCGGCTCAGATGATCGGCGAAGCCGAGAACTTCATGAGCTGCTGGACGATGGGCCTCAACCAGAGCACCCACGGCACCTGGAACACCAACGCCATCTGCAACCTGCACCTGGCCACCGGCGCGATCTGCAAGCCAGGGAGCGGACCCTTCTCGCTCACCGGCCAGCCCAACGCGATGGGCGGTCGCGAGATGGGTTACATGGGGCCGGGGCTGCCCGGGCAGCGTTCGGTGGCATCCGACGACGACCGCGAGTTCGTCGAAAAGCTGTGGGGCATCCCCCGCGGCACGCTGCGCACCGAGGTCGGCAGCGGCACCATCGACATGTTCTCCCGGATGGCCGACGGGCAGATCAAGGCGTGCTGGATAGTCTGCACCAATCCCGTTGCCTCGGTTGCCAATCGAAAGACCGTACTGGCGGGCCTGGAACGCGTCGAATTGGTGATGGCCCAGGACGCGTTCTTCGACACCGAAACGAACGCCTACGCCGACGTGTTGTTACCGGCGGCCCTGTGGACGGAGTCCGAAGGGGTCATGGTCAATTGCGAACGCAACATGACGCTGTTCCAGCCGGCGGTGCAGCCGCCCGGGCAAGCCTTGCCCGACTGGCAGATCATCGCCCGGATCGCCTGCGAGATGGGCTTTTCGGACGCGTTCAGCTACGACTCCGCCGCGGAAATCTTCGACGAGATCAAGCGGTTCTCCAACCCGAAGACCGGTTACGACCTGCGCGGCGTCAGCCACGAGCGGCTGCGTGAGGGCCCGCTGCAGTGGCCGTGCGCCTCCGAAGATGAGGGCGACCGCAATCCGATCCGCTATCTCAACGACGGCGTCAGCCAGACGCGGCTGGTCCGCGAGGATGGCAGCGTGCCACGGCTGGCCTTCCCCACGGCGACGGGCCGTGCGGTGTTCTTCGCCCGCCCGCACCTGCTGCCGGACGAGATGCCCGACGACGACTACCCCTTCGTGCTGAACACCGGTCGCCTGCCGCACCAATGGCACACCATGACCAAGACCGGCAAGGTGGCCAAACTCAACAAGCTCAACCCCGGACCGTTCGTCGAGATCCACCCCGACGACGCCGCCCGCCTACAGATCGCCGACGACGAGCCGGTCGAAATCGCCTCCCGGCGAGGCCGTGCGGTGCTGCCCGCCGTCATCAGCGACCGGGTGCGGCCCGGCAACTGCTTCGCGCCCTTCCACTGGAACGACGCCTTCGGCGAATACCTGTCGATCAACGCCGTCACCAACGATGCGGTCGATCCGATCTCGAGCCAACCGGAATTCAAGGCGTGCGCCGTCACGCTGACGAAGGTCGCAGTGTCACAACCCGTTTCGGACATCGAGACCCCGACCCCCAGCGACACACCAGAACCCGCGCCCCCGGAGGTACGAGAAATCAGCGTGTCACGAGTCGACGCCCTCGGCGAATTACTTGGTGTGGCAACACAACCCAAGCCGAAATTCAACGAGCTCGGCCGCTCATACCTTGCCGGTATGCTGTCCGGGCTTCGCTCGACCGCGGGTCGTAGCGCCGGCGGGGTTCCGACCCTGCCGCTGACCGCGCCCTTCGATTCCAGCACCCGGCTTTGGGTGGACGGCCTGCTGGCGGGGCTGTTCTCGCGCATCGATGGGCCCGAGCCGATGGCGGTCGCAGACGGTGGCCAAGCGACTTCACCGCCGGGCACCCAGCGACCGCCCGACGCGCCGGCCCCTGCCAAACGCGCGGCCGAGCGAGCTCCCGTCGTGGTGCTGTGGGCGTCACAGACCGGGAATGCAGAGGAACTCGCCGCCGAGATCGCCGCGCGGTTGGGCGCCGCCGAACTTCCGGTCGCGTTGCACAGCATGGACGACTTCCCGGCCGGCGAGTTGGCGACGACGCGGGAGTTGTTGCTCGTCACCAGCACCACCGGCGACGGCGAAGCGCCCGACAACGGCGCCGGCCTCTGGCGGACGCTGACGTCGGACAACGCACCGCGACTCACCGGGACCCGCTATGCCGTACTCGCGCTGGGCGACTCCAACTACGACGATTTCTGTGGTCACGGACGCAAACTGGACGCGCGCCTCGCCGAATTGGGCGCGGCCCGCATCGCCGATCGGGTGGACTGCGAACCCGACTACGACGACGCCGCGTGGAAGTGGCTGGGCGACGTCATCGACGCCCTGACCAAGACGCCCACGTCGGTGGGCGGAGAGGGGGCTGCGACGGCGCCGGCCCGCGCTTCGGCGGTGGCGGCGCCATCACGACCGGGTGCTCCCGCAGCCGGCACCTATACCAAAAAGCATCCGCTGATCACCGGCATGATGCGCAACGTCGTGCTGAGTCAGCCGCAATCGACAAAAGACGTGCGGCACTTGGTTTTCGACATGCCGGAAGATTCCGTGACCTACGAGGCCGGTGACGCGCTCGGCGTGTGGCCGCGCAACAGCGACGAGTTGGTCGACGAATGGCTGTCGGTCACCGGGCTGAACGGGCAGACCCCGGTCGAGGTCGGCGAGCATGGTCTGATGTCGTTGCGTTCCGCGCTCACCGAGCGCATCGAGATCGCCCACATCAGCCGGGACCTGGTGCGCTTCGTGCAGGAGCGCACCGGTGACTCCACACTCGCGGAGATGCTCAAGCCGGAAAACAAACGGGCACTGGCGGATTGGACATGGGGTCGCCAGTCCATCGACCTGCTGTCGAAGCTGCCGGTTTCGGCGTCGGCCCACGAATGGCTGCGCGTCCTCAAACGCCTACAGCCGCGGCTGTACTCGATCTCGTCAAGCCCCAAAGCGTGCCCTGGAGAAGTTCACCTGACGGTCTCCCCGGTGCGCTTCAACTTCCAGGGCGTGCCACGCCGCGGGGTGTGCTCGACCTACCTGGCCGATCGCTCACCCGGCGACCGAGTGGCTGTGTATCTGCAGCAGTCGAGCAACTTCCGGCCTCCGAGCGACTCGGACACGCCGATGATCATGATCGGCCCCGGGACCGGCATCGCGCCATTCCGCGGTTTTCTGCAGGAACGACGCGCGCTCGGCCACACCGGACCCAACTGGCTGTTCTTCGGTGAGCAGCACGCCGCCACCGACTTCTACTACCGCGACGAACTCGAGCAGATGCGTGACGACGGGTTCCTCACCGAGCTGGACCTGGCGTTCTCGCGGGACCAGCAGCACAAGGTCTACGTGCAGCACCTGATGCGCAAGCGCGGAGCGCAGCTGTGGAGCTGGTTGCAGGACGGCGCCCAACTGTACGTCTGCGGCACCGCGGATCCCATGGCCAAGGACGTCGACCGGGCGCTCTGCGAGATCGCGGCCGAATTCGGCAAGCTCGACCCGGCCGCGGCGAAGGATTACGTCCAATCGTTGAGCGCCGACAAGCGCTACCACCGCGACGTCTACTAGCACCGACCCGCCCCACCGCAGGCGAAGCCGTAACACAGCGGAAACATCGCACACCCGCCGCCGAAACCTCCGCGTCGCACGATTCAGTCACAAGGTCGCGCGCCTGAAGGAGTGACGTCATCGTGGCTCGGGAGTCTGATGGACCCGATCGGGTCTTCACGAACGGCTGCCCGCTGCAATGCCGACTGCGGTACGCCGGCATCGCCGGGGAACCCGTCGGTGACCACTGCGACTGGGCGGGCCTGCCCGTCAACCTGGATTTCGCGTTCTCCCAGGGTCAGCGCGACAAGGTCTACAAGCAGCACCTGCTGCGCAAGCGCGGTACGCAATTCGGGCCGTGGCGACAGGATGCCCACGTATGCGTCTGCGAGACCGCCGAGGACGAATCGCTCGCCAGCGGATAACGACGCTTCTCACCTCAAGGCGTCGACATTGCCGCGCGACGCGGCCGACGCAAAAAATCACCGAGGTTGAAATCCCTTACTGCTTCGCCGCCATAGCTTTCGGGTGCGCCGAGCTGCGCTGACCCGATCCACCTGTCCTCCTGCCGGGGTCGTCGCCGGCTCGACAGACGGCGAGCAATCCGCGTTCCGGGTACTAGAAAACATGCCGATTGCCACGAGTCGAAGCCGCCGCCACGCCGCCGCGTACCCATCAAAGGTTTCGAAACCATGGTGAACGTGGCGATCATCGAAACGTCGGGCTTGGGCGACCGCAGCTATCTCATCAGCGACGGAGAGGTTGCCGTCGCGGTGGATCCGCAACGAGACATCGATCGGGTGCTCGCGCTGACTAAAGACCTGCGCATCACCCATGTGCTGGAAACCCACATCCACAGCGACTATGTGACCGGCGGCCTGGCACTGGCCAAAGCTACCGGCGCCCAATACGTCGTTCCCGCAGGCGAAGACGTCCACTTTGACCGCCGCGCAGTTGAGGATGGCGACCGGATAGACACCGGCGGAATTCATCTGCAAGCGTTGTTCACCCCGGGACACACCCACCATCACGTCAGCTATGTGCTGCGCGGGGATTCCGGGGACACCGTCGGCGTCTTCACGGGCGGGTCGCTGCTGTTTGGTAGCACCGGCAGAACGGACCTGGTCGGCGACGACCACACCGAGGAATTGGCTCGGCGGCAATACCATTCGGTGCGACGCCTCGCTGCTGAGCTGCCTTCGGAGACCGCAATCTACCCCACCCACGGATTCGGTAGTTTCTGTTCGGCGACGCCGCCCGACGGTGACGCCTCCACCATCGGCGAACAACGCCTGAGTAATCCGGCGCTGACCAAGGACGAACAGGAATACGTCGGCGAGCTGCTGGCCGGTCTTGCTGCGTATCCCGCCTACTACGCGCACATGGGCGTCATCAACAGGGCCGGCCCCGAAGCTGCGGACCTCTTCCCGGCCCAAACCGGTGGACGCGCAAGAGCTTCGGCACCGGATCGATGCCGGCGAATGGGTGGTCGACCTTCGCAACCGAACGGCGTTCGCAGCGGGGCACCTGCCCGGCAGCTACGGATTCGAGCTGTCGGGGTCTTTCGTGAACTACCTCGGGTGGCTGTACAGCTGGGGCGCACCGCTGACGTTGATCGGTGAAGACGCCGGGCAAGTCGCCGACGCTCAGCGCGAGCTCGCCCGCATCGGCGTCGATCGCCTCACCGGCAGCGCCACCGGCGACATACGCGCGCTGGCCGGCGGCGCGACGCTGGCCAGTTACCGGGTCGCATCCTTCGAGGACCTCGTCGACGCCCTCGACACACGCGCGGTCACGGTGGTCGATGTTCGCCAGCCACACGAATTCGACGACAGCCACGTGCGCGATGCGGTCAACATCGCGCTGCACGAGCTGCCGGAGCGCCTCGACGAACTCCCCGAAAACCGCGAGCTGTGGATCCACTGTGCCAGCGGATACCGGGCGTCGATCGCGGCGGCTCTGCTCGACCGGCATCGACGCCGCGTCGTGCTCATCGACGACGACTACGACAACGCCGAAAAACTGGACATCACCCAGGTCAGTGATTGAAAGGGCCTGCCATCACGGGTGCAGCGGCGCCCACGACGAGAGGAAACGCCATGAGCGCACCGACCGCTGACGCCATCACGTCGGCCGAGCTGCACGAGCGGCTCGAATCTTCTACCGCTCTGCGCATCGTCGACGTTCGGACACCCGCGGAGTTCGAGACGTCACACATACCCGGGTCCTATAACGTGCCCCTTGACGTACTGGACGCACACTCCCGTGAGGTCGCTCGGCTATTGGGTGGCGATCGGGAAGCCGTCCTGGTATGCCGTTCCGGACAACGCTCCACCAAGGCCCAAAACCTCTTGCGGACCGCGGGATTGAACGGCGGCCGCGTGCTGCAGAACGGAATCCTGGACTGGGAGAGCCAAGGCTTTTCGGTCGATCGTGGCGCCCAGCGATGGGACCTCGAGCGCCAGGTACGCCTCGTCGCGGGATCGGTCGTGCTTTCGTCCGTCCTCGGAAGCATCGTCGTCCCGCGACTCAAATGGCTGGCCGCCGGCATCGGCGGGGGCTTGACCTACGCCGCGCTATCCAACACCTGCGCGATGGCGACGATGCTCTCCAAATTGCCGTACAACCGCGGAGCAACGCTGGATGCCGAGACGGTTCTGTCTCGACTGGGCAGTCACTAGGCGGTCGCCGCTCAACGCTTGGGCGCGTCCGGCTGCCCGTACACCGCCACCACGACGGTGCGGTCAATGCTGTTGTCCGACCACACCCCGATGGTGGTGTTGGCGCAGTCGCGGATGATCGCCATGTCGTCGGGATTGTAGTACCACTGGTTGACCAGTTCCAGGCTGTTGATGGCGATCGCCGGGTTGATGGCCACCGTTTCGGCGGCCCTGCCGCGAAAGCCGGCGGCGTTGGCGCGGTCCTGCGGCGTGGAGCCGTCGGAACCGATGTCGCCGTTGATGTTTCGATTGTTCATCATGTCTTCGGCGTGCCATTCGGCGGCCAGGGTGAGGGCATTGTTCCTGATGACGTCATTCGTGCAGCCCGCCTGGTGCTGCAGGGTGTAGACGGCGGAGACGACCGCGCTGTTGAGCCGCTTGTTGTCGGCCCGCGCGACCGGAACCGCAACAACGGCCGTACCCAGGAGGATAACGCCGGCGGCCGCGCAACGGCGCACCGATAGTTCCATGGCCGACCCCCGGATTACGTGGGCTCGAAACGCGACACCAGCCACCGGCCGTCGACCTTGTCCAGGGTCACCCGCACGACGGGCTGGGTGTCGGTGGGAGCGCCCGCACCGATGGTCACCGTCTGGTCGACATAAACCAGGGCCACGGCGTGGTTCTCGGTCGCCGAAACACTGGCTGCCGCATTGGCTTTGGCCACCGAAGAGATGTGTTTCTCTTTTGCACCGGGCACCACGACCTGGCGGGTAAGCTCGCCGTAGGCGTCCTTGAACTCGCCGGTCAGCCGTTCGCGCGCCGCGGCGAGATCCTTGTCCACCGTGTCGGCGTGATAGGTCAGCAACGCGACCGTGTCGTCGCGGGCTGCCTGCACCGATTCGGTCCGGGCTTGTGCGAGATGGCCGGCTGCCCCCGCCGACCACTTGAGGTACCCCGCGCCAACCGTCAACGCCAATGCGAGCGCCGGCAAGATCCCGTAGGCGAAGACCCGTGACCACGCGATGTGGCGTTTTGCGCTCTTGGGCTCGGGCCGCACCTCGGCGGACGACTCGGCGGCATCCGATTCCTGTTGCGCCACTTCGGTTGCCGAGTCGGGTTCCTCGGCTGCTGTGTCGACGTTCACGTCGTCCTTCAATGTCGTCATGGCACGAACACCACGTTGGAGACTTTGGCGTCATCGCCGACCGATCGGACCTCGATTCGCATGCGCCATTCCCGCGGCGCCTCCTCGCCCCCGGCGGTGCGCGACTTCACCGCGACCGCCACCAGGACCTGGGCGGAGTCGCCGCGTTGGGATTCCAGTCCGGCATCGGTAACCGTCCCTTCTGATTTCGATTGCGCCGCCTTGACGACCTCTTCGAACGGCTTGGCCCGCTGCTCGAAGTCGTCCCGGAACGCACCGGTGGCCAGGTCGAGGATTCGCTGCACGTCGGCGTCGACCTGGGTGTAGTTGATCGTGGTGAGGTTCACCGCGCCCTGACGGGCGGTGGCGACGTACAAGTTCTGCCGCGCCTGGGTCTCGTGCTTCTGAAAGGCGCGGTAGCCGAGCCACCCACTCAGGCCGGCCAGGGTCGCCACAATGAGGCTGCCGGCCACCAGGGCCGATCCGGTGCGCGAAAGCCGCTGCCCTCGGATAGACTCGCGCCACCGCGCGAGCCGGCCCGCGGCTGGCCCCTGGAGACCGTCACCGTCTGCGGTGTAAAGCTTTTCAGCCCCTTCGGTTTCGGCCGCGTCGAGGTCCTCGGCGGCCTCGAGTTCCGTTGATTCGTCGACGTTTTCATCCGCCGGGGGTTTGTCCGCCATGGTGCTCCTTCAAACTCTAGGGTTGCGGGACGAGAAGTGATTGCCAGCTCTTGGCGCGGGGGTGCGCCAGGTCCGACTCGGTGTAGTGACGCCCGTCCGGGCCGATGTATTCACCGGTGGCGGGGTCGTAGGTCGCCACCGCTACGGGCGCGGGCGGTGGCGCGGTGCCCCGCGGCGGTGGTAGCCGCGGATCCTGGCCCGGCGGGTATAGCGGGACGCCCTGACCGCTGGTGGTGGCATTGGGGTCGCCTTTCCAGTTGTAGCCGTCGTTGAGCGGCACGTACTCCTCATCGCTTTCGCACAGTTCGACGGTGGGCGCCCGCTTCCACGGCTTGCTCTCACATGGAATGTTGCGCACGCCACGGACATTGAACTCCGAGTCCTGCGGTACCCGGCAAAACAGGTCCGCGGCCGGCCGGTCCGGCGCATCGACGCTGGCCGGTGAGCGCCGCTGCGCCGGCGGCAGGTATCCCGTCGTGCATGGCGGCGGCAGGTTGAGGTTGAGGTTGAAGTCCAGCTGGGCGCCCCGGTACTCCTGCTTGGTGTTCGAGCTCGGCACGATGATCGCCGCCATGGCCGCGATGCCCTGCGGCAGCAACACCAGGAGCTGTTCGATGTCGTGGCGGTAGACGACGGCGATGTCGCCGAGGCTCACCAGATTGGCGAACAGCACCGGCAGTGCCGGCGCCACGCGATCCAGCATCGCGCGACCTTCCTCGATGCCGGAAGTGCCTTGCGTCAACAGATCTCGTACCGCGGCATCCTGCGCCTTGAACTGCGCCATGACCGCCGCGGTGTGACCGGCCCACGCGGCGATCGCATCCGAGGTCCGCACCTGAGAGTTGAGTACCGGCGGCGACTGGTCGATCAGGGCGGCAAGCGGGTCGATGGTCCGGCCGCCCGCGACGGCCAGCGCGGTCGACCCATCGACGATGCGGGACAGTTCCGGTCCGAGGCCGCCGACCGCGCGGTTGGTCTCGTCGATCACCGTGCGCAGGTTGTCCCGCGGAATTGCTTGCAGCGCACGGTTGGTCATGTCGAGCAGGCGCCCGATGTCGACGGGAACGTCGACATGCCCGGCGGTGATGACGTCGCCGTCACGCAGTGCCCGGGAAGGTTGGCCGTCCTTGCCCGGCTGCGGCGTGAGCTCGATGTACTGCTCGCCGATCGCCGACCGGCTGTGCACCGACGCCTGCACCTCGGAGGGCACTTTGACCCCCGACCTCAAAGCCAGCACGGCGCGCACCCCGGTCGCGGTGACGCCGACCGACTTCACCTGTCCCACGTCGGTGCCGCGGTAGGTGACCACCGACGTCTCGTAGAGGCCACCCGATTGCGGCAGGTCAACCGTGACCTTGTACTCCCCGATTCCGAACAACGTGGCGGGCAGCTTCATGAAGTTGAATGCCATTGCGCCACAGGACACAATGGTTACCAGCGTCAGTATCGACAACTGGATCC
Organism: Mycobacterium sp. NGS27; assembly: GCF_059813005.1. Taxonomy (NCBI): domain Bacteria; kingdom Bacillati; phylum Actinomycetota; class Actinomycetes; order Mycobacteriales; family Mycobacteriaceae; genus Mycobacterium; species Mycobacterium sp. NGS27. The sequence continues at coordinate 263,227 of NZ_JCALDT010000001.1, read as the reverse complement.
ACGTCCGCCGATTCAACCGCAGCATTCAGTATCCCCCGAAATGGTACGGATAGGTCAGTGGGTTGCCCCCGGTGACCGGGCTCGGCTGCATGCCGATGGTGCGGCCCCACTGGAGTTCGAGCTGGGTGAGGTTGCCTTCCCATCGCGACCCGGTGAACAGCCCTTGATCGATGCGGCTCAACGTCAAATCGACGACCAGCGTGAGGTTGGCGTAGTCGCCGCGGAACCAGTTCCGCACGGTGGATGCCGGCCACGGGTAGGTCGCCAGCCCGTCCAATCCTTTGGTGAGGGAGGGCCCGGCGTCGGCGAGCGACCGCAGCACGGGTGCGATGTTGCGCAGATTGTTCACCAGCGATTCCCTGCTCTGGTGAATGGTGTCGGCGGCGATCGCGCTGAACTTGCCGACCTGATCGATCGTGTCGGCGATCTTCGCGCGCTCCCTGGCCAACACGTCCAGCGCTTTGGGCACGGACGTCAACGCTTTGTCGACGACGCCGTCGTTGGCGGCGGCCTGGCCTGCCAGAGCGTTGAGGTTCTCGGCGGCGGCGATGATGTCGTCGGTCTGGTCGTTGGTGCGGGCGATGAACTCGTCGATTTGATTCAGCAGGCTGCGCATGTCGTTCTCACGGCCGGCGAACGCCTTGGCCACCGCCTGCGTGATCTCCTGCAGCTGGCCGATCCCCCCTCCGTTGAGCAGGATTGACACCGACGCCAACGTCTGCTCGGTGGTGGGATACAGACTCGCGCGCGACAGCGGGATGACCGACCCCGCTCTGAGTTGGCCGACCGGCCGCTCGTCCTTGGGCGGCGCCAGCTCGATGTGCATCGAACCGAGCAGGCTGGTCTGTCCGAGCTTGGCGGTCGAATTGGCCGGCAGGTGCACATCGCCATTGATCCGCATGGTTACCAACGCATGCCAATCTTGTAGCTCGATCTTGGTGACATTGCCGACGTTGACGTCGTCGACCCGGACCCGGGTGTTCTCCTGGATGGTGACCACATCAGGCATCTGTGCCTGAATCGTGTACGAGCCCGGACCCCCGCCCGCGGTGCCGGGCAGCCTGAACGAATTCAGGCCGCGCCAGCCGCACCCCGACAGGGCCGCAACGCATACCAGGCCGAGGGCAATGGCTAGCGCGCGCCTCATGATGGCCCCGTCGGAAGCATCAGGTTCTGCAGCACCTGGATCGAGTTGGACGTCGTGTTCGCGGGCGGCGCCTCGGCGGGCGGCGTCTGGTCGGCGGGTGACGGCTGGTCGGCGAGCGCCGGCTGCTCCGGGGGCGGCGGCGGGGAACCATCGGGCGGCGCGGGCGCGCCGGCCGGGGGCGTGTATCCGGGCCGCAGCCAGTCCTCGCTGTAGGTGATCTCGCTGGGCCGGGCCTGCGTTCCGACGAACGGGTTGATTCCCGCCGGGATGTAGTTGTAGATGCGGTTTTTGATGATCGGGTTGAGGTACTGCAGGCACAGTTTCGACACCCGGGCCAGGCGGGCCCGCGACGCCGCCTCGATCGAGCTGCAGATGAACTGCGGGATATCGGCGAAGTTGTTCAGCGCCAAGATGCCGGTCATCGCGCTCTGCGCAGGCTGGTAGATGTTCAGGAAATTCTGGAACACCGTCGGCGCGATGTGCAGGATCTGTTTGATATCGCCACGGCTGTCGTTGAGTGCCGTTGTGATGGAACCCAACCGGTCGAACGTGACACCCGCCGCTTCACGGTTCTCGGCCAGGAAGTCACGCACATCCGTGAGCGCGGTGTCCAGCGACTTCAGCGCGTTGCCGACTTCGTTGGGAGTGTTCGACAGCAGCGTCGTCACGCTCGCCAGGTTCTGGTTGAACGAGGCCAGCAGATCGCTGCTGGAATACAGTGCGGACACCAGGAGCTGCAGGTTGCGGACGGTGCTGAAAATGTCGTCGGCGTGGTCACCGAGCGCCGAGATCGCCTCGGACAGCTTGATCACGGTGTCGCGAGCGGTGTCTCCCTGGCCGCGCACATTGTCGGCCGTCGAGTCGATGAACTCGCCGACGGAGTTGACGCCGCCCGGCGTGCTGGGCTGCAGCGCATCGGTCAGCTTCTCCAGCTGCTTGCGGAAGTCATCCCATTCCACCGGAACCGCGGTGCGGCTCAGTGGGATCGAGGAGCCGGCGCTCAACTTGGGGCCGCCGGAGTACGCCGGGACCAGCTGAATTGCCCGCGAGGTCACCAGCGACGGCGACAGGATGGCGGCGCGGGCACCTGCCGGAATCGAATACTGCTTGTCGACCGAGAACGTCACCTTGGAGCTGGCCGGCTGGGGCTCGATCTTGTCGACCACGCCGACGGCGACCCCGAGGATGCGGATCTCGTCGCCGACGAACAAGCCATTGGCCTCCGCGAAATAGGCAGAATACGTATTCTTTTCGACGTCCTTCCACAGCTTGTTGCCGACCAGGAACGACGCCACGGCCAGCGTCAGGATCAGGCTGGCGGCGGTTGCTGTGCGCAGGGCTCCTCGACTGATGTTCATGGCGAATCGAAATCGTGCGGCGAGGGCGGCGGAATGGTGCGGACGGGCGGGGTGGACGGCGGGGGTGACGGCGGCTGGGACCACAGCGGCACCGGAGCGTTCTCCGGCGGCACGGGCGGGGTGCCGGTGGGCGGGTCGACCGCCTCCGACGGCAGCTTCTGGTTGGGGTCCAAGAACCGGTCGTACATGTCCGCATCGAGTATCGGGCCACCGATCTGGCCGGGGACCAGGTTGGCCACGTAGGCCTTGAAAAACGGTCCAGATCCCAGGCATTCGCCGAAGGACATCGCATAGCGCTTGAACTTGGGCAGCGTCTTCTGAATGTCTTCCTTGCGGTTGTCGAGGATCTCCAGCACACCGTTGAGTTTGTCGAGGGCGGGCTTGAGCTGGGTCCGGTTGTCGTTGACCAGACCGGAGATCTGGTGCGAAACCGCCGTGAGGTTGTTCATCAGGGCGTCCAGCGAATCTCGCTCGTCGAGTAGCGCGGCCAACAAAGCGTTGGAGTTCGCGACCAGGCCGGCGATCTGCTGGCTGCGCTTGCCCAGCACCGTCGACACCTTGTTGGCATTGCCCAGGAGGCTGCGCAGCTGCGCGTCGCGACCGTTGAGGGTGTCGGAGAACCGGGCGACACCCTCCAACGCGGGCCGGACGTTGGACGGGGTCTCTCTGAGCGTGTTGGCCAACGTCGTGAGGGCCGAGGACAGTTGGGCGGTATCCAGGCCGCTGATGGTGGTCGTCAAATCGCCCAGCGCGTCGGGCAGTTCATACGGCGAGGTGGTGCGTTCCAGTGGGATGGTGCCCGACAGTTGCCCGTTGCCACGCGGAGTCAGCTCGAGCATCTTGGCACCCAGGATCGTTTCGGTTTTGATCGCCGCCTCGGTGCGGTCGCCCAACTCGACACCCTTGCGCACGGTGAAGCCGATCCGGACCTTGGTGCCCTCCAGGCGAAGGTCGGAGACCCGGCCGACGCCCATGCCCGAAACCCGAACGGTATTACCAGGTTTGATGCCACCGGCCTCGGAGAAGTATGCCGCGTAGTCGTCGGTGTTCTTGATGAACGGCAGTTTGTTGTACTGGAAGGCGACGACGGTCACGCAGGCCAGGATGACGGTTCCCATCACACCCAGCACGAATGGGCTTTGCCGGCCTGCCGATTTCACCTTGGGTCGTCTGTTCATTGCGGCGTGCACCGCCCACTGGGCTGACCCAACAGTTTGACGAAGATCGGGTTGCCGCCCTTACCGTTCAGCTTGAGCAATACCTCGCAGAAATAGAAGCCGAAGTAGTCGCCGTTCAGGCCCTGCCGGGCGAGCACTTGGTAGATGTCCGGGAGATCCTTGAGGAGTTTGTCGACGTACTCTTTGTCGGAGAGAACCTGACCTGACACCCGATCCGTCTCGTGCACAACGTCTTTGATCGGCTGGCGGGACTGGGCGAGCAGATCGGTGATCGAGCCCGCCGCCGCATTGATGTAGGCGAGGCCGGTGGAGATGTCGTTCCTTCGCTGCGCCAGACCGTCTACCAGCTGGGCCAGCTTGTCCACGCCATCGGAGAACTCGTGGTCGCGCGTGGCGAAGGTGTGCAGGACGGTGTTCAGGTTGGTGATCAGCTGGCCGATCAGCTCGCTGCGCCCGGCCAGGGTCGAGGTCAAGATGGAGGTTTGCGACAGCACCGATGCCAGGGTTCCGCCCTGCCCCTGGAAGATCTGCAGCAGTTGGCCGGACAGGGCGTTGACCTGATCGGGGTCCAGCGCGCGGAACAACGGGCGGAAACCACCTATCAGTGCGTCGAGGTCGAGCGCGGGCGATGTCCGTGCCAGCGGAATGGTCGCCCCGGGCGGCAGCCGGCGCGGCGAGCCCGGGGTCTCCTCGAGAGCGAGGTAGCGATCACCGATCAGATTCTCATAGCGCACGACGGCCTTGGTGCCCTCGCTGAGGCGCACGCCCTTGTCCACAGCGAAATCGACGGTGACGGTGCCGTCCCGATGCAGATCGAGATTGCCGACCTTGCCGACTTCCACCCCGGCGATGCGCACGAAGTTGCCGGACTTCAGGCCGGAGATGTTGGTGAAGTTCGCGCGGTAGTCCGTGCGGTCCTCGAAGCGCAACTGACCGAACACCGCGATCAGCGCGAAGGTGAACAGCAGGCAGACCGCGGTGAAGATCCCGACCCGCAGGATGATGCTGGAGAGCTTTCTTCTCATGGCGGCGGCTGTCCCCCGCGCCAGAAGTAGCGCGGCGCTTCCGGCGGGTTCTTGGTGGTCGGGAACCAGTTGGCCCACCACGGATTACCCGCGGCCACGTTGGTGCGGATCTCGTTCGGGGCCGCCCCCCAGCCGGTATCGGTGACCAGCGCGCGCACCGGAAAGTTCGCGCTGGGATCGGGTAGCGAACCGCAGCTGGGCCTGCCGCCCGGGCCACCGGTCGCGTTGACCTTCGGCAAGTGCTTCGGAAAGCGGTATGGGTCGTCGCCGAAAAGCAGGGCAGAATCCAGGATCACGGAATAGCCATTGCCGCCCAGCGCGTCTCGGCCACCGTGGTCGACGTACCATTGCGCACCCTGGAAAAGGCACGTGTAGGTCGGCGAGTATTTCGCCAACAGGGCCATGGTCGGGTCGAGCAGGTTCATGGACCGCACGATGTTCGATTCGTTGCGGCCGATCACGTTGATCCCGGTCTGGCTGAAGCCGATCGCCGACAGCAACAACGAGTCCAGCGAGCGCTGGTCGTCCGTGATGGTCGTGCTGGTCGTCGTCGCGGAATCCAGGATGGACAAGATGTTCTGTGCCGCATCGGAATAGATGGCGGTGGTTTTGCCGAACAACCGCCAGTCCTTGCCGATGGTGTCCATGCGCGGATTGACTGCGAGAAGTACGTTATTCGCATCGGTGATCGCCTGTCCGATTCGATCGCCCTTGCCGCGCACCGATTGCGCGAATGCCGACAAAATCGAGTTCAGCTTGGCCGGGTCGAGGGCCTGGACCACCGACTGCAGATTCTCGAACACCGTGTTGACTTCCACGGTGACATTGCGTGAGCGCAGCAGCGCGCCGGGCTTCAGCGACGTGGCGCTGGGATGGTCGGGAACGATCAGATCGACGTATTTGGAGCCGAACGCGGTGGTCGACTTGATCTCGGCCTCGAGGTTGCTCGGCAGATACCTGAAGGCGTCCGGTTGTATCTTCAGCTGCAGCCGAGCCGTTTTCACGTCGGTGCCGATCGACGCGACCTGGCCGACCTGGACACCGCGCAGCTTAACTTTGGCTCCGTCCTCCATCACCAGCCCGGCACGGTCCGACACCAGCGTGAGCGGGACGAAAGTTTGGAGTTTTCCCGAGAACGAGGCGGCGGTCAGCGCGATCAGACCGCCGATCAGGATGAACAGCGTGGGAGCCCACCATATCGGGTCAATCTTGCTGCTGCGGGTCCTGTTTCGCTGGGATGACCCGTCGACCCTGTGATTGCTCATCCGGTCATCCCGACAGGTTGAAGTTGCCGGACTGCCCATAGACGGACAGCGAGATCATCAGGCACACGAACGCCGTGACGATCATCGATGACCGCACAGACCGCCCAACCGCTTCCCCGACGCCCGCCGGGCCACCTGTAGCGGTGAAGCCATAGTAGGTGTGCACCACCATCACGCCGGCCGCCATGGTGAGCGCCGCCAAGAACGACCAGAACAGGTCGGTGGGGCGCAAAAAGGTTGCGAAGTAATGCTCGTAGACGCCGCGCGACTGCCCGTACACGTAGATGGTGAGGAACTTCGCCGCGACGAACGACATCAGGACCGCGACGGCGTAGAGCGGAATGACGACCAGGATGCCGGCAATGATCCGGGTGGACGCCAGATAGGTGACCGCACGGATGCCCATGACTTCCAGCGCGTCGATCTCCTCGTTGATGCGCATCGCGCCCAGTTGCGCGGTCGCTCCGGCACCGATCGTGGCGGCCAGCGCCAGACCGGCGGTGCAGGGTGCGATCATCCGGACGTTCAAGAACGCCGAGAGGAACCCGGTCAACGCTTCGACGCCGATGTTGGACAGCGTGTCGTAGCCCTGCACCGCGACGAGGGCGCCGGTGGTCAGTGTGAGAAAGCCGATGATGCCGACCGTGCCCCCGATGACGGCCAATGCGCCTGTGCCCATGCCCATCTCGGCGATCAGCCGCAGCAGTTCTCCCGGGTAACGCCGTATCGCATCGACGGTGGCGGTCAGCGATCGCCCGTAGAACGCGGTCTGCTCGCCCAGCTTGCGGGTGGAATCCGTCAGCCGGGGGCCGAGGGTGACGAACCACGACGGCTCGCGCGCTGCATCGGTCATTTGGCCGTCACCTTCACCCCGAGCGCGGTGGTCAAAATGTTGATGAAGAACAAAGCCATGAACGAGAAGACGACGGTCTCGTTCACCGCGTTACCGACGCCGGTCGGGCCACCGCCCACCGACAAGCCCTTGTAGCAGGCGATCAGTCCGGCCGACAGCCCGAACAGGGTCGCCTTGATCAGCGAGATCACCACCTGCGGCAGCCCGGTGACCAATGTCATTCCGGCGATGAACGCACCGGGCGTGACGTGCTGGACGAATACCACGAAGATGTAGCTGCCGGTCAACCCGGTCACCGCCACCACCGAGTACAGCAGGACCGCAACGAACGTCGCCGCGATGATGCGCGGAACCACCAGCGCCTGAACAGGATTGACGCCGATCACCTTCATCGCGTCGATTTCCTCGCGAATGGTGCGCGCACCCAGGTCCGCGCACATGGCCGTCGACCCGGCACCCGAGACGACCATCGCCGTGACGACGGGTCCGACCTGGGTCACCGAGGCCAGCCCCGCACCGGCACCCGAGAGATCGCCCGCACCGATTTCCACGAGCAGGATGTTGAGGACGAACACGATGAGCACCGTGTACGGAATGGACAACATGATGGTCGGAAAGATGGAAACGCGGGCGACGAACCAAATCTGCTCGAGGACTTCACGCCACGCCCAGGGCCCGCGCACCGCCGCCACCAATGCCTCGGCGCTGAGCAGAAAGAATTGGCCCAGCGCATTCATGGGCTTCGCGAGGGTCGCCGCGTTCACGCCGCTTACCCAACCCAATGGCGGTCGTTGGCTCAACCCGACCCCCATTTTCGTAACAGCGCTTATGCGTTCGTAATTCGCCGGCCCTAAAAGCGCAACGGCACTGTTTACCTGCGCCGCTTCTGTTCGAGCGCACTAGATGAGGCAATGTACAAGCAAACCGACGCTCGGCGTCAGGTTTGCAATCAACACGAGGAAATCTGGGTAACGCGCCCCGAGCCTCGGTCGATATTGCTATCGCCCACGGAGATCGGCAGGCCGTTAGCCTGCGTGATGGTTCGCACCGGGCCCGATGCGGCGGCCGGCCAGCAGCGGCCGGCGGTCGGACCTGCGCACGATCGGTGGGGCACGCAGGCGGTGGGACAGCCCTTCGGGAGATTCCGGGCATCCGGCCGAAATAATCAGTGGCGCAGCACTTTTCCAGGATCCACGGCATTCACCGCGTGCGCGGCGTTCCGTCCGCTCCGAAACCAGATGAGCATCCACGGCCACCGTCCCGTTCGGCTGTCGTCGCCGAACGCCACAGTTCGGGTAAGTCCGTTTCGATACAAGGGTTTGCGTCAGCCTGACCGTAATCGCGCTACCCCGGCTAAGGATTGAAGGTTCTGGATACACTCTGCCGGTGACAAGTAGGCCGTCGTCATATCTGGTGTTGGCGTCGCAGCGCAGCGGCAGCACACTGCTCGTCGAGTCGCTGCGCGCCACCGGCGTGGCCGGCGAGCCACAGGAGTTTTTTCAATACCTCCCCTCCACCAGCCAGTCCCCGCAGCCGCGGGAGTGGTTCGCGGGCGTCGAGGACGAGTCGATCCTGAGCCTGCTCGATCCGCTGGACGTCGGGACGCCGGACCTGGCACCCCCCGAGATCTGGCGTGCCTACATTCGTACGGTCGGACGCACACCGAACGGGGTGTGGGGCGGCAAGCTGATGTGGAATCAGACGCCGCTGCTGCTGGCCCGTGCCAAGAACCTGCCGGATCGAAGCGGCGAGGGCCTGTTGGCGGCGATCACCGATGTGGTGGGCGAGCAGCCGCTGCTGATCCACGTCTACCGGCCCGATGTGATCTCACAGGCGGTGTCGTTCTGGCGAGCCGTGCAGACGCGGGTCTGGCGAGGCAGGCCCGACCCGGTGCGCGACGCGCGCGCCACCTATCACGCCGGGGCGATCGCCCACGTGGTCAGCATGCTGCGCGCGCAAGAAGAGGGCTGGCGAAACTGGTTCGCCGAAGAAGACATCAAGCCCATGGACATTTCGTATCCGGTGTTGTGGCGCAACCTGACCCAGGTGGTGGGATCCATTCTCGAGGCTCTGGGGCTGGACCCACAGCTGGCGCCCGATCCGGTGTTGGAGCGCCAGGCCGACCAACGCTCCGACGAATGGGTGGACCGCTACCGTGCCGACGCCGAGAAGCTCGGCCTGCCAACCTGATCGAGCGGCATAGCTAAATTCAGCCCGAGCCAATCACTTGGATTCAGCGGCGGCGGACACCACACTCAACGGGTGCCGCCGACGGACGCCGCCATCGGCGCTGAGGAGAGATCATCGTGGGTGAAGACGTGCCAATCGACGACCCCGACGCCCGGCCGGGCCCGGACTGGGCCGCCCGGCTCGGTTCGGTGTCGGTGGACTGGTGGGCGACCGCGGTGGCGGGCGTGATCGTCGCGTTGGCCGTGGCCGACGTGCTCCCGAAGATTCCCTGGTGACCGCCGTGAGCACCGTTCAAATGCGGCCCGACGAGACGTCGGCCGAAGCCACGTTCACCAGCACCCGTCCGCTCGACTATGTACCCGGCGTCCTGCTCCTGATCGGCGTCGGGGTGTTGGGCAAGTACGCCCAGATCTGGTGGAACGCCCTGGCCAAGCACGAGCACTGGACCGTGCCCGACATCGAATACGTGTTGTGGGCGATCGTGATTGGGCTGCTCATCACCAACACCATTGGCCTGCACCGGATCTTTCGTCCCGGTGTGCTGACCTACGAATTCTGGCTCAAGGCCGGGATCGTGGCGCTCGGCTCGCGATTCGTGCTGGGCGACATCGCCAAACTCGGCGGAATCAGCCTGGTGCAGATCCTGGTGGACATGACCATCGCCGGAACGATCATCATCGTGGTGGCCCGCGCGTTCGGGTTATCGGGCAAGCTGGGCTCGCTGTTGGCCATCGGCACGTCCATCTGCGGGGTGTCGGCAATCGTGGCGGCCAAGGGCGCGATCCGGGCCCGCAACTCCGACGTCAGCTACGCGATCGCCGCGATCCTGGCACTGGGAGCGGTGTCACTGTTCGTGTTGCCGCCCCTAGGACATGCGATCGGTCTGAGCGACCACGAATTCGGTTTGTGGGCAGGGCTTTCCGTGGACAACACCGCCGAAACCACCGCCACCGGATACCTTTACTCCGACCATGCCGGCAAGATCGCGGTGCTGGTGAAGTCGACCCGCAACGCGCTGATCGGGTTCGTGGTGCTGGGCTTCGCGCTGTTTTGGGCGGCTCGGGGGCAAGCCGACGAAATCGCGCGGGGCGCCACGGCCAAGGCCGCGTTCATCTGGAACAAGTTCCCGAAATTCGTGCTCGGTTTCCTGGTGGTGTCGGCGATCGCCACCGCGGGCTGGCTGACCAAGGGCCAAACCGCCAACCTCGCCAACGTGTCGAAATGGGCGTTTCTGCTGACCTTTGCCGGCGTGGGGCTCAACACCGATATGCGTCAGATCGCGCGCACCGGTTGGCGTCCGCTCGTGGTCGCGGTCATCGGGCTCACCGTCGTCGCCACCGTCTCGCTCGGCATCGTGTTGCTGACGTCACGCGTATTCGGCTGGGGCGCAGCAGCCTAAGGGTCGGCGCGCAACCGCGTCGCGCTCTCCGCCCGGCTGGCCGCGTTCGGCAAACGGCTGCGCAACGGGGCGTCCCGCTGTCTACGCGACGGCCCCTGGGCGGCGTCGCGACCAGGTGACCTCCCGCCCACCGCCGCCGGGGCCCGCGCCGCATGAAGACGGAATAAGTCCTGGCCAGAGGTCTATAGCCGGGCCGAGCCAAACGACCGACCAGGCCCGATGCCCTATAGTGGTGACATGCAACGCCCCGCACAACCGCGCTTTGTCCCGTCGCGCTACCTTGCCGTGGACTGCTGTTGCTGTTGTTGTTGAATTCCTCGGGTCCCCGGCGGCGCGGAAACAGTTTGCGATCTGCGCGGACGCGTGCTCACGGGCGAGGCGTAGCAGCGCATCAACCCGGTGGCGCTAGCCATCCCCGCCGAGATGAACATAGAGTTCGATATTAGCTGGCAGGCCCAGGCCTGGTCCTACGTCGTTGGAGACAATAGGTAGATGAGCATCGCGGAGAACGTCACGCAACTGATCGGTAACACCCCGCTGGTCCGGCTCAACCGGGTCACCGAAGGTGCGGTCGCCGACGTCGTCGCCAAGCTGGAGTACTTCAACCCGGGCAACAGCGTCAAGGACCGCATCGGCGTCGCGATGATCGACGCGGCCGAACAGGCGGGCCTCATCAAGCCGGACACGATCATTCTCGAGCCGACGAGCGGGAACACCGGCATCGCCCTGGCGCTGGTGGCCGCGGCCCGTGGCTACCGCTGCGTGCTGACCATGCCCGAGACCATGAGCGTCGAGCGACGAATGTTGTTGCGCGCCTTGGGCGCCGAGATCGTCTTGACGCCCGGCTCCGAGGGCATGCCGGGCGCTATCGCCAAGGCCGAGGAACTGGCCAAAAGCGACCAACGGTATTTCGTGCCACAGCAATTCGAGAACAAGGCCAACCCCGCGATCCACCGCGCCACCACCGCGGAGGAAGTGTGGCGCGACACCGACGGCAAGGTCGACATCTTCGTCGCCGGTGTGGGCACCGGCGGCACCATCACCGGCGTGGCGCAGGTGATCAAGGAACGCAAGCCTTCAGCACAATTCGTCGCCGTGGAGCCGGCCGGGTCGCCGGTGCTGTCCGGCGGGCAGAAAGGGCCGCACCCCATCCAGGGCCTGGGCGCCGGGTTCGTCCCGCCCGTGCTCGCGATGGATCTGGTCGATGAGGTGATCGCCGTCGGCAACGAGGAGTCCATGACCCTGGCCCGGCGGCTGGCCGCCGAGGAGGGATTGCTGGTCGGAATCTCTTCGGGGGCGGCGGTGGTCGCCGCGCTGCAGGTGGCCCGCAGGCCCGAGAACGCTGGGAAGCTCGTCGTCGTGGTGCTACCCGACTTCGGCGAGCGGTACCTCAGCACGCCGTTGTTCGCCGACCTGGCAGATTAATCGTGCTCGAAGCCATACGACGGGACATCCGGGCGGCCAAGGAGCGCGATCCGGCCGCTCCGACCACGCTGCAGGTGGTCTTCGCCTACCCGGGCGTGCACGCCATCTGGTGCCACCGCATCAACCACTGGCTGTGGCGGCGCGGTGCAAAGCTGGCCGCGCGTATCACCGCCGAAATCACCCGGATTCTGACCGGCGTCGAAATCCATCCCGGTGCCGTCCTGGGCCCCGGCCTGTTCATCGACCACGCGACCGGTGTGGTGATCGGTGAGACCGCCGAGGTGGGCGAGGACGTGACCCTCTACCACGGCGTCACGCTCGGCGGCAGCGGCAGGGACACCGGAAAACGACACCCCACCATCGGTGACCGGGTGATCATCGGCGCCGGAGCCAAGATTCTGGGCGCGATCAAAGTCGGCGACGACAGCCGCATCGGCGCCAATGCCGTGGTGGTCAAGGAGGTTCCGTCGAGCTCCGTGGTCATCGGGGTGCCCGGACAGGTCATCAGCCGCAGCCGTCCAGGCAGCCCGGACGACTCGATGATGCCGGACCTCGTCGGCGTCAGCCTGCAATCGCTGCTGACCCGCGTGACCCGACTCGAAGCCCAAGCGGACGGCTCCCAAACCAATCACGTCATCAGGCCGCCGGAAGCCGGTGTCTGGCATGGCGAGGATTTCTCCATCTGAAAGATGGCTCAGCTCAACACGGTCTGATGGGCGGTATTGGCCAGCCTGCACCGAACCGTGCTCGCCGCGTTCGGCGTCCTTGAGCTCGGCGAAGTATTACTCACGCTGAACATAACGCGCCCGTGGAATGCATCGCCGCCCGCAGCGTTGCACAGTGAGTTATGACCACGCTGCGTGACGGTGTGACTTTCCAGGAGCACCCATGACCGAGCTGCATCTGGCGGTGGGGCTGGATGGCTACGGTTGGCACCCCCAGGCGTGGCGATACGCGTTCGCGCACAACGCGACCGGTGGCGGCCAACTCAGCGGTCGCTATTGGGCCGCGCTGGCCGCCACCGCCGAACGTGGACTGCTGGACTTCCTCACCATCGACGACAGCCTGGACGCACAACCCGGGCACCGTGCCGAAATCTCCCCGCGGCGCCTGGCGGGACGCGCCGATGCCACGCTGGTGGCCGCCCGGATCGCGCCGGCCACCCGACACATCGGCTTGATTCCCGTCGCGACGGTCACACACACCGAGCCGTTCCACGTCTCGAAAGCGATTGCGACACTGGACCATATCTCGCATGGCCGCGCTGGCTGGCAGATTCGGGTAAGCCCGACGGCGCACGAAGCGGCGCTGTTCGGCAGGCGGCCCGCCCCCGACGGCGACGCACTGTTCGACGAAGCGTCCGACGCCGTCGAGGTGGTGCGCCGTCTCTGGGACAGCTGGGAGGACGACGCCGTCATCCGTGACGTTGCAACCGGCCGCTACATAGACCGCGACAAGCTGCATTACATTGACTTCGCCGGAAAATACTTCTCGGTCAAGGGACCGTCGATCACCCCGCGGCCGCCTCAGGGCCAACCGGTGGTGACGGCGCTGGCACACGCCGACTACCATTTCGCCGCCGCGAACGCTGACCTGGTCTTCATCACCCCGCGCGACGAGCGCTCGCTGCGTGCGATCGTGGCCGAGGTCGGCCTCGCGCAGCGCGCCGCGGGCCGGAGGATCCTGGTCTACGCCGATCTGGTGGTGTCGCTGGCCGACGACCCGTTGGCACCGGCGGCGGCCCTCTCGTCCGACGCGCACGTATTCACCGGCAACACAAGCGATCTGGCGGAGCTCCTGCTCGCCTGGCAGGACGCCGGGGTAGACGGGGTGCGGCTGCGGCCCGCGATCAACGCCGTCGACCTGCCCGCAATCGTCGACGACCTGGTGCCGCGACTGCAGCACGCCGGCCGGTTCCGCAGCGGCTACCGCGACGGCGAAACACTGCGCGAACGCCTGGGTCTGGCGCCGGCGCCGAACCGCTACGCGGCGGTCCCGTCATGACCGTCACTCCCCTGTCGATCCTCGACCTCGCACCCATCAGCGCCGGCAGCGACGCCGCGACGGCACTGCGCAACACCATCGACCTGGCCCAGCACGCCGAGCGCTGGGGCTACCGGCGCTACTGGCTCGCCGAGCACCACTTCGTCGCGGTGGCCAGCTCGTCACCCGTGACGCTGATCGGCCAAATCGCCGCGGCCACAGAACGAATCCACGTCGGGTCGGCGGCGGTACAGGTGGGCCACACGACGGCAGTTGCCGTGGTGGAGAGCTTCGGCATCCTCGACGCGCTTTATCCCGGCCGCATCGACATGGGGCTGGGCCGGTCCGGGCAGCGGCGCCAAGAGGCGGCCACCTCGTCTCCGGCCGTATCCGAACGTGCGCCCACGCCCTGGCGTGAGGTAGCCGGGGTTGTGATCCCCGCGCCCTTCGACCAGACGCCGCTGATGAAAAGCGACCGGATCCGGGCTCAGGGCTCCGTCCTCGCTCAACCGTGCGCGCAACCCCCGGACTTCGCCGACCAGCTGGCAGACATCGAGGCGATGCTGGACGGCACCTATACCGTCAATGGCCATGAACTGCACGTCGTCCCGGGCGAGCACGCCCAGTTGACGCCATGGATCTTCGGCAGCACCAAGGGCCAGAGCGCCGAAGTGGCCGGTGCGCGTGGGCTTCCGTTCGTCGCGAGTTACCACATCACCCCGGGCACCGCGATCGATGCGATCACCGCGTACCGCAACGCATTCCGACCGTCCGCCCGGCTATCCGAGCCGTATGTCGTGGTCTCGGCCGACGTCGTGGTCGCCGAGGACAGCGCGACCGCACGCCACCTCGCGTCCGGTTACGGTCGCTGGGTGCATTCCATCCGCAGTGGGCACGGCGCCATCCCCTACCCGGATCCCGACTTCTGCCAACCCTTGACCGAGGACGAGCAGGCGTTGGTGGCAGACCGCACCGCAACACAATTCGTCGGCAATCCGGACGAGGTCGCCGATCGGCTCGACCTGCTGCGCCGGGTCACCGATGCCGACGAACTGGTGATCACCTCCGTGACGCACCGGCATGTCGACCGGTTGCGCTCGCATGAACTGATCGCGAAACGATGGGGATTGACCGGATGATCGTTCGAGAAGCTGGGCGCCGCAAGCAGATTCATTTGGGTGCGCACTTTCCAGGGGTGAACAACACCACGGTGTGGTCCGATCCGAGCGCGGGTAGCCAAATCGCGTTCGAATCGTTTGTGCACCTGGCGAAGTCAGCCGAACGGGGACTGTTCGACTTCTTCTTCCTAGCCGAGGGCCTGCGGCTGCGTGAGCATCGCGGCAAAATTCACGACCTCGACGTCGTCGGCAGGCCGGACACCTTCACGGTGCTGGCCGCGCTCGCCGCGGTCACCGACCACCTCGGCCTCGCCGGCACCATCAACACCACGTTCAACGAACCCTACGAGGTGGCAAGGCAATTCGCGACGCTGGACCACCTGTCCGACGGGCGGTCGGCCTGGAACATGGTCACCTCCTCGGATGCGTTCACCGGGGAGAACTTCCGGCGCGGCGGGTTTCTCGCCCATGCTGACCGCTATCGCAGAGCCGAGGAGTTCATCGCCGTGGCGCGGCGGTTCTGGGACAGCTGGGCGCCCGAGGCAGTGGCCGCCGACGTCGACGCCGGAGTCTATGCGGATCCGGCCCTCATCGGAAGCATCGAACACGACGGTCCGCAATTCCGCGTCCGCGGCGTCGCCTCGCTGCCCGCCGGACCGCAAGGCCATCCGGTGCTCCTGCAGGCCGGCGACTCCGACGACGGTCGCGACTTCGGCGCCAAGCACGCCGACGCCCTGTTCACGCTGCACGGGTCGCTCGAGGCGGGCCAGCGCTACTACGCCGACGTGAAGGGCCGTGCCGCGGCCTATGGGCGGGACCCCAACCAGCTCAAGGTGCTGCCCGGCGCGACGTTCGCGCTGGGCGACACCCCCGCCGATGCGCAGGACAACGCCCGTCATATCCGCGAGCAGCAGGTCAGCGGTCCGACCGCGATCGCGTTCCTCGAGCAGGTGTGGGGTGTGGACCTTTCGTCTTACGACCCCGACGGGCCGCTGCCGGCCGTCGAGCCCGTGGAGAACCCGAACATCACCCGGGGGCGGGTCCGGCACGGCGACCCCCGGAAGGTCGCCGAAACCTGGCGCGCCCGAGCCGAAGCCGAGCACCTGTCGATCCGCGAGTTGATCATCGAAGTGACCAGCCGCCAGCAGTTCGTCGGGACTCCGGCGCAGGTGGCCGAGGAGATCGATCGCTATGTGCAGTCGGATGCCTGCGACGGCTTCATCCTGGTGCCGCACCTGACGCCGCACGGCCTCGACGAGTTCGTAGACAGGGTGGTCCCGCTGCTGCAGGAGCGGGGCAGCTTCCGTACCGAATACCGCGGCCACACGTTGCGCGAGCATCTGGGCTTGTTGCCCACCCCGGGGCAGACGGCGCATCAGGCCGCCGTCGGCTGAGAAATGCTCCCCCGCCTGGACTCGAACCAGGAACCCTTCGGTTAACAGCCGAATGCTCTGCCAATTGAGCTACAGGGGACTAACCCGATCGCGGGACGACTCTAGCGTACTGGCACGACCGCACCCAACTAGCGTGGACCGCCTCGATCGCCTGCGCGGCGCAGCGCGTCGGCCGCCGGTGAGGCAGGATGGAAGCCATCGATCGTCGGGAGGAACGTTTTGATCCGGTATGTCGTGGTGCTTGGACTGGGTTACGTGCTGGGCTCGAAGGCCGGGCGTCGCCGGTACGAGCAGCTGGTCGGCACTTATCGCGCGCTGACCAGCAGTCCGGTGGCCAAGTCGATGATCGAAGGGGGACGGCGCAGGGTCGCCAATCGGATCTCCCCCGACGCCGGTTTTGTCACGCTGACGGAGATCGACGACCAGACGGCCATCATGGAACGTGACGTCGCCGGCTCGGCCGACGCCGCGCTGGCACCGTCTAATCGCCGCCGCTAGCCTGCTCCAGCAGGCTGCGACGGTAGGACTCCATCGCCACCAGGTCGCCGAATAGGGCGTGGTACTCGTCGCCCTGGTCGATCGGGGACATGCGCTGCAGCTTTGACTTGACTTCGGCGATCTGGCGGCCCATCCACACCTCTTGCAGCCGGGCCAGGACACCGCCGATGTAGCGCGGCAGCTTCTCCTCGTCGACCTGGATGGCCTCGACGCCCAGCTCGCTGGCGAGGCCGGCCGTCAGGGGCGACGAGGCCTGATCACGCACCGCCTCGATCCACTGCGCGCCCGTGACACCGCTCGACGTACCGCCCGCGGTCTCGATGGCCGCGCGGATGGCCGCGTACCCGGGATGGGTGAAACTTTCGACGGTCAGCGTGTCGAACACCGGCCCCGCGAACGCCGGGTACTGCAGGGCCGCCTTGAGCGCCTCCCGTTGTGGCCACAGGGTGGGGTCGCGCGGGTCTGGACGGCTGGCGGCGGCGGCCTGGGTTGCGTCCGGCGCCGGCTCGGCCACGCGGCGGGAAGCCCTGGGCGCAGAACCGCCGCGGGCCTGGGTGTTGGTGGACTTCGCCTGGCTGCGCACCCGGTCGATGACCTGCGCGACGTCGTCCCAGCCGACCCAGCCCGCGAGCTGACGGGCGTACTCGTCGCGCAGGGTGGGGTCCTTGATCTGGCTCACCATCGGCACGCAGCGGCGCAGCGCGGCGACACGGCCCTCGGCGCTGTCCAGATCCATCTCGGCGAGCGCGGAACGAATCGCGAATTCGAACAGCGGCGTTCGCCGCGCCACCAGGTCGCGCAGCGCGCCGTCGCCGGACTTCAGCCGCAGATCGCACGGGTCCATGCCGTCCGGCGCGACGGCCACGAACGACTGCCCCGCCAGGTTTTGCTCGCCGCCGAAGGCCTTCAGCGCGGCGGCCCGCCCGGCCGCGTCACCGTCGAACACGTAGATCAGTTCGCCGCGAAAGAAGCTGTCGTCCATCATCAGTCGGCGCAGCATGGACAGATGCTCGTCGCCGAACGCGGTGCCGCACGAGGCGACGGCGGTGGTGACCCCGCTCAGATGCATCGCCATCACGTCGGTGTAGCCCTCGACGACGACCGCCTGGTGCCCCTTGGCGATGTCGCGTTTGGCCAGGTCGATGCCGAACATCACGTTGGACTTCTTGTACAGCAGCGTCTCGGGCGTGTTGATGTACTTGGCTTCCATCGGATCGTCGTCGAACAACCGCCGGGCACCGAAGCCGATCACCTCGCCGGCGGAACTCCGGATGGGCCACAACAACCGGCGGTGAAAGCGGTCCATCGGTCCTCGGCGTCCCTGCCTCGACAGGCCGGCCGCTTCCAGTTCTTTGAACTCAAAACCCTTGCGCACCAAGTGTTTTGTCAGCGAATCCCAGCCCGACGGTGCAAAGCCGCAACCGAAGTGACGGGCCGCGCCGGCGTCGAAGTTCCGCTCGGCCAGGTACTGCCGGGCCGGAGCGGCCTCGTCGGATTCCAGCGCCGCCGCATAGAATTCCGCTGCCGCGGCGTTGGCCGCGACGAGCCGGCTGCGGCTACCGCGGTCGCGCTGGACGCTGGTTGCTGAGCCGGAGTAATTGATGGTGTGGCCGATCCGGTCGGCCAGCAGCTCGACGGCCTCGACGAAGCTGACGTGTTCGATCTTCTGGATGAACGCGTAGACGTCGCCCCCCTCGCCACAGCCGAAGCAGTGAAAGTGGCCGTGGTTGGGGCGGACGTGAAACGACGGCGACTTCTCGTCGTGAAATGGGCACAGGCCTTTGAGCGAATCGGCGCCGGCGCGCCGCAATTGGACGTAATCGCCGATGACTTCGTCGATGCGCACCCGTTCGCGGATGGCCGCGATATCGCGGTCGGGAATCCGGCCGCGACCCCGGGAACGGCCATCGCCCTCGGCGCGTGAACCTGCCGGGCTTGACATCGGCTCAGTCTAAGGCGCGACGGCGAATGCTAGCCGGTACCGATGACACCGCAGGCGACCCGATCCATCGCGTTCTCGGTGTCCTGGGCGCCGTGCAGCATCAGCGCGGTCTTGTTGCCCGCCAGCAGATCGTCCCGGTTGAACGAATCGGTGGTGGTGACCAGGTATGCCGAGCCATCCTGGCGGACCTCGAGCGACGCGAGGTCGCCGCTTTCGGGCTTACCGGTGTGGCCGGGGGCCTGGTAATGACCGCCGGCGGACAGGAAGTTGCCGGGCGCACCGCCGGTGGGCGCCACCGAGTTCGGCTCGCACTTGCCGATCTCGTGCACGTGCAGGCCGTGGATGCCCGGCGTCAGGATGCCGGGCGCCACCGTCTTGACGGTGACGGTGACATAGCCGCCGGTGAAGTCGAAGGTCGCGGTGGCCGCCGAGCGGCCGTCGGGCGTCTTCAGTTCCGCGTTGAGCGAGCCGCCGGCGGGTGCCGGGGTGGTCGTCTCACCGGACGACGCCGGAGCGCCACTTTTCACCGGAGGCGTGGTGCCCGGTTGGGTGCTCGCGTGCTGCGGTGAACTGCAGGCAGTCATGGCGATGACGGGAAGTCCCATCAAGAACGAGGCCACCAAGGGCGAGCCGCTGAATTTCTTCATGCCGGGCAGCCTAACTCGCGGCGGGTCTGCTGATTCCCGGACCGGACGACTTGATGCCCACCGGCCACTACGGCCGCACCTGGCGGACGTCGATGCGTTCGAGCCGGCCCTCGGTGTACGACGCGATCTGATCGACGATGACCCGCCACCGGCCGGCGTCGTCGGCAGCGGTGTTGAAGGACGCAGCAAAGACCGGGTCGAGCGTTCGTGGCGCCCCGGCATACAGCCAGTGCGCCACCCGGTGGATGCGTTCACGCTGTCCGGCCTGGGTTTCCTGATGCCGCGGATCGGACATGATGAATTGCAGCGCCAGGATTTTCAGTAAGGCGACCTCGGCACGTACCAGGTCGGGAACCTGCAGCTGGGCCCGGTAGCGCACCAGCGGTCCGGCACCGGCCGCCGCGCGGGTGGTGGCGATGGCGGCCGAGGCGAACCTACCGACCAATTCACTGGTCAACCGCTTGAGCGCGACCGACGCCGCCAGCGTGGCGTCGTACTTGCCGACGGCCGCGACCACCGGCAAAGCGGAGAGCCGCCGCGCGGCCGCCATGAGGTCGTCGGCGCGCACTCGCGAAAATTCGGTCTCCCCCAGCGCGGCCAATGCGGCGGCCTCGTCATCGTCGGCAAGCACCCGCAGGTCGATGCGTTGAGACACCACACCGTCCTCGACGTCGTGCACCGAATACGCCACATCGTCGGCCCAGTCCATCACCTGCGCCTCCAGGCACATCCGGCCCTCCGGAGCACCCGCCCGGGCCCAGGCGGCCGGCTCACGGTCGTCGTCGTAGAACCCGAACTTGCGCCGCCCCTCGCCGCGGAACCACGGATACTTGGTGACCGCATCCAGCGATGCGCGCGTCAAATTCAGCCCCGCGCTATTGCCTTGCGCATCAAGGACTTTGGGCTCGAGGCTGGTCAGGATCCGAAAGTTCTGTGCATTGCCCTCGAAGCCGCCATACTCCGTTGCGACCTCATCCAGCGCGTGTTCACCGTTGTGGCCGTACGGCGGGTGGCCGATGTCGTGGGCCAGCCCCGCCAGCTCGACCAGGTCGAGGTCGCAGCCCAGCCCGATCGCCATCCCCCGCCCGATCTGGGCCACCTCGAGCGAGTGCGTCAGCCGGGTGCGCGGTGTGTCACCTTCCCGGGGCCCGACCACCTGGGTCTTGTCGGCCAATCGACGCAATGCGGCGCTGTGCAGAACCCGCGCGCGATCGCGGGCGAAGTCGGTGCGGTGCTGACCCTCGGTACCCGGCAGACCGGCAGTCTTCGGCGCTTCGGCCACCCGTCGCTGACGGTCGAAGTCGTCGTATGGGTCGTGCTGATTCCCGGTCACCGAGGCACAGTCTGCCAGGGATTGCCTGCCGGAGTCCGGCTCGACTCAGGCCTACTGGCCTGCATCGTCGCGGGGCTAGATTGACCCTATGCGCACCGCTCGCCTGATCGCCGTGATCGCGACGATCCTCACCGTCGGCCTCAGCGGCGGGTTGCTGCCGGCGCCGACCGCCGGCGCGCAGCCCCCATTCCGGTTGGCCGACTACATCACCGACCGCGCGGGCGCGCTGTCGGATTCCGGGCGCAGCGCGGTCAACACCGCCCTGAACAAGCTGTACACCGACCGCCACGTCCGGCTGTGGGTGGTCTACGTCGACGACTTCTCCGGGCAGCCCGCCGCAGACTGGGCACGCCGCACCCTGAGCAGTAGCGACCTGGGCGACTACGACGCGCTGCTGGCCGTCGGCACCGTGAGCCGTCAGTACGCCTTCCTGGTGCCGTCCACGATCAAGAGCGTCAACTCGAATCAGGTCGACAAGTTGCGGCGCAACAGCATCGAGCCCGACCTGCACAACGGCGATTGGAGCGGTGCCGCCGTTGCGGCGGCCAACGGGTTGGACACCTCGCCGGGATCGTCGGGCCGAGTGGCCCTGCTGGCCGTGTTGGCGGGCATTCTGCTCGCGCTGACAGTCCTGTTGCTGGTCATGCGTCATCGCGGCAGGCGCCGGCGCGCCGCGGCGTTGGCCGCGGCACGCCGCGTCGATCCCACCGACGCCACCGCGCTGGCCGAGGTGCCGCCGCAGGCACTCGACGATCTCTCCCGCGAACTGGTGGTGGACGTCGACAACGCGATACGCACCAGCGCCAATGAATTGGACCTGGCGGTCGCCGAATTCGGTGAAGACCGCACCCGCCCATTCACGCAGGCGGTGACGAACGCCAAAGCGGCTCTGTCTCAAGCATTCACGATCCGGCAGCAGCTCGACGACGCAATGCCCGAAACCCCCGCGCAGCGCCGCGACCTGCTCACCCGGGTGGTCGTCTCGGCGGCGCGCGCCGACCGCGAACTGGAGTCGCAAACCGAGGCGTTCGAGAAGTTGCGCGATTTGGTGATCAACGCCCCCGCCCGCCTGGACTCGTTGACGCAGCAGTACGTGGAACTCACCACCCGCGTCGCGCCGGCCGAACAACGACTTGCCGCACTGCACAAGGAGTTCAGCGCTGCCGCGCTGACTTCGGTGTCCGGCAATGTCACGACCGCCAAGGAGAGGTTGGCGTTCGCCGACCGCAACATCGGCGCTGCGCGTGAGCTTGCCGCCCACGCCGTCAGCGGACAGCAATCCCCTCTGGTCGACGCCGTGCGCGCCGCCGAGTCGGCGCTCGGCCAAGCGCGCGCGTTGCTCGACGCGGTCGACCACGCGGCGGGCGACATCCAGCACGCCATCGACCGGCTGCCGTCGGCGATGACCGACATCCAGAACGACATCACGCGCGCAGACGAACTGCGGCACAAGACATCGAACCTCAAAACCGCGCACGCCAGCGATCTGGCCGCGGCGCGCGACGCGGCCATCAGGGCCGTCGAAAGCGCACGAGCCGGTGCTTCGGACGATCCGCTGGGTGAATTCGGACAGCTGACCAAGGCCGACGCGAACCTCAATGGGCTACTCGCCACGCTGGCCCAGGAGCAGGCCGCCGCCGAACAGCTGAACCGGTCATTGGAGCAGGCGTTGTTCACCGCGCAGTCGCGAGTGCGTGCGGTGTCGGACTACGTCGACACGCGTCGGGGCAGCATCGGTCCCGAGGCGCGCACCCGGCTGGCCGAAGCCAAGCGGCACCTCCAAGCCGCACAAGACAAACGATCAACACTCCCGACCGAGGCGATCGCGCACGCGAATGCGGCGTCGACGCTGGCTGCCACGGCGCAGTCCCTGGCCAACGACGACGTGCAACTGGCGCAGCGCGCCTACCTGGGCCGCGGCGGCAGCGACATGGGTGCGATGCTCGGCGGCATCATCATCGGCAACGTCCTGGCCGGAGGGATGCGGGGTGGATTCGGCGGCTGGAGCCCGACCTCGTTCGGCGGCAGCCCAAGTGCGTCCGGCGGCGGCTTCATGGGTGGCGGCGGCCGCTTCTGAGCAGCGCCGGACATCGGCGCTCGCAACGGCTTTGGGTTTTCTCCGGTCTCAACCAGCTGCCGGGGAATGCGGTATCACGCCCGGTTTCCGCGGCATCGTGTCGCCCTCCCGCCCGCTGCGCGCTCCTTCTGTAGCCGCAGCCGGGCGGCCATCGTCGGGCGTATCTTCGGGAGGTTCGGGGTCGATTTCCGGCTTCGGCGCCCAATGGTCGTAGTCGTCTGGCGGGACGACGACGCCCCACCTGAGCGGGACCGACAGACCGCCGAGCATGCCGGACTCACCGCGAACTGCCGACACCGTGTCATCCGGCAACGGCGAACGGAGAGGCAAAAGCACCCCTGCCCCCTTCCACAGCCGATCAGAGCGTTCGGGCGCTGTGGCGAATCGAATTCACACCCACCGGCTCACATCGTAAGACAAACAGAAGGAAAAAAGCGGAGTTGCCGATTTTGCTAGGAACGTCAGACGATTTCCGCGTCGCGACGCAATGCACGTTGCGGCGCATGTTGACAAATCCAAGAATGCATATTCTCGCCGCTTTGCACAATATCCACGCCTGCAACAGCAGCACCGTCGCGTTATCCGCCCCGGCCGCGTGGAACCACTTTGGGACGAGACCTCACCACCTGCGCCCTGGTCCCGCGGTCCTCACCCTTGGGGCGCTTCTCGTCCACGGGCATCGCCGCCATCGGCGCGCCGTTGCCCGACCCCGCGGCTGCCGCCCCAACCGGCGCGCCAGAGCCCACACCCGACATCGCAGGAGCGGCGATGTAAGCCGGCATCGACCCTTCCCACTCGGCGGGCACCGACAACGCCCCGACGAATCGCGCGCCGCCCAGCCCCGCCGTCGCAACGCCCAGGGCGCCCAACCCCCCACCGGCCAACGGCTGCAGGTCGGTTAACGCGCTACCCGCGCTATGGGGCGCGCTGAGGGGGACGCTGGTGGCACCGGCAAACGCCGGCGCCGGCGACGGCGTCGGCGTGGGTGCCGCCGCCGGGCCGGCGCTTTGCGCGAGCGTCGCCATGGGCGTCATCAACGCGGTTGCCGGGTAGGCCGCGGCCTGCGCGGCGGTCGTCAATCCGGCCACCGGCGTCGACGAAAGCAGCGACGTCAAGGACGAGATTGCCGGCGAGAGCGCCGAAAACACCGACTGCAGCTGGGAGGTGAACGCGGTGCCCAGCGAGGACAAGCCCTGGAAGAACTGCGACGCAAAATTCAGGGGTGCGGTCACCAATCCGGCCAGGTCCGCCACATCCGCGGACGGTGCGCCCTCCCCGAGGGCCGCGGGTGGCACGCCGAAATTCGGCAATGCCTGGGCCATTGATTGCGCCCCGGCCTGATAGCCCAACATCGCGGCCACATCCTGCGCCCACATCTCGACATACTCGAGCTCGGTCTGCGCGATCGCCGCGGTGTTCACGCCCAAAAAGTTCGTCGCTATCAAGACGAGCAGCCGGGTCCGGTTCGCCAGCACCGCCGGCAGCGGCACCGTCGCCACCAGAGCCCCCTCGTAAGCCAGGGCCGCCATCCGGGCCTGCAGTGCCGCCACCTCTGCCTGTGCCGCAGCAAGGAGCAGCCATTCCACGTACGGGGCCGCGGCCGCGGTCATCGACGTCGACGACGGGCCCAGCCAGGGACCGCTGGCCAGATCCGAAATCACGGTGTTGAACGACGATGCCGAGGAGGACAGCTCGGCGGCCAGCCCATCCCACGCCGAGGCCGCCTCGAACAGGGGTCCGGCCCCCGGACCGCCAACTATCAAGGCCGAGTTGATCTCGGGAGGGAAGAACACAAACGCGGGAATCAATCGCAAACCCCAACCGACCGAGTCAACGGCCGCTGCCCTGGGCGGCTCGATGTCCACCCGCGGCCATTAGCCACCAAACTTTTGCCCAGTAGGGGATCTTAAGGCACCCATGCGGGAAAGGCCGAATCTTATACAACCTTATTTCGCGACACCCGGCGCCAGTGACGACGCATCGCCACGCTGGCGCGACGACCCGTTGCGCCGAACAGAAATCGTCAAAGACGACACGATCAACAGCCCTTGAGGCGCACCGCCAAATACTCGGAGACGGCATTCATCGCGACCCGTTCCTGGGACATGTCGTCGCGCTGGCGCACGGTCACGGCGTTGTCCTCGAGTGAGTCGAAATCCACCGTCACGCAGAACGGTGTGCCGATCTCGTCCTGGCGCCGGTAACGTCGCCCGATCGCGCCGGCATCGTCGAAATCGATATTCCACGATTTGCGTAACTCGGCGGCTAAGTCTCGCGCTTTGGGGCTCAAGTCGGCGTGGCGGGACAGCGGAAGCACCGCAGCCTTGACCGGAGACAGGCGCGGGTCGAGCCGCAGCACCGTGCGTTTCTCCATCTTGCCCTTGGCATTCGGGGCTTCGTCCTCCACGTACGCGTCGATCAAGAACGCCATGAACGACCGCGTCAGGCCGGCGGCCGGCTCGATGACATACGGCGTGTACCGGGTGTCGGTGACCTGGTCGTAGAACGACAGGTCCACGCCGGAATGCTTTGCGTGCGTCGACAAGTCGAAATCGGTGCGGTTGGCGACACCTTCCAGCTCGCCCCAGGGATTACCGGCGAAACCGAACTTGTACTCGATATCGACGGTGCGATCGGAGTAGTGCGACAGCTTGTCGGCCGGATGTTCAAATAACCGCAAGTTCTCCGGGTCGATGCCCAGCTCGACATACCATTGCAGCCGGGCATCGATCCAGTATTGATGCCATTCCTTCGCGGTCGATGGCTCGACGAAGAACTCCATTTCCATTTGTTCGAACTCACGGGTCCGGAAAATGAAGTTGCCCGGGGTGATCTCGTTGCGAAAACTCTTGCCGATCTGGCCGATACCGAACGGCGGCTTCTTGCGCGCGGTCGTCACCACGTTGGCGAAGTTGACGAAGATGCCCTGCGCGGTCTCCGGGCGCAAATAGTGCAGGCCTTCCTCGGTCTCGATCGGACCCAGGTAGGTCTTGAGCATCATGTTGAACTCGCGGGGCTCGGTCCACTGACCCGGCTCGCCGGTCTCTGGGTCGCGGATATCGGCTAGGCCGTTGGGCGGCGGGTGCCCGTGTTTGGCCTCGTAGGCCTCGATGAGATGGTCGGCGCGATAGCGCTTGTGGGTGATCAACGACTCGACCAGCGGGTCGTGGAAGACCTCGACGTGGCCGGAGGCGACCCACACCTGCCGCGGCAAGATGATCGATGAATCCAGGCCCACGACGTCGTCGCGACCGCTGACCACCGAGCGCCACCACTGCCGCTTGATGTTCTCCTTGAACTCCACCCCCAGCGGACCGTAGTCCCACGCCGACCGGGTGCCGCCGTAGATCTCCCCGGAGGGAAACACGAAGCCGCGCCGTTTGGCCAGGTTCACTACGGTGTCGATGACGGACGCCACGGGGCGGTGCACTCCCTTTCCGGGGTTGGATGGGCACACGCGGGGATCAACCCCGGTGCGCAGAGCATCAGTCATGGTAACGATCGACGCGACGGTCTTTGACATGCGTCATCATGCATGTGACAGTGGATGGCAGCCGATAACGACATTCAATGGCGGATACTTTTCCCACTACCTGGCACTTCTCGAGGTGATGCCGCTCCCATGATGACGTCCCCGTCACCTTCTGCCTCGATGCCGGCCGCCGACGACGGCGACGCCGACCTGGGCGTGGTCGGCCACGACCCCGACGCGCTCGGCGCCGGTGGGCACTCCGGTTCGGCCGCCTACCCCGTGCCGCCGCCGCGGGACATCCTCGATGCCGCCGGTGAGCTGTTGCGTGCGTTGGCAGCGCCCGTGCGTATCGCCATCGTGTTGCAATTGCGCGAGTCCCATCGCTGCGTCCACGAGCTGGTCGATGCGCTCGGCGTGCCCCAGCCGCTGGTCAGCCAGCATCTGAAGATTCTCAAGGCCGCCGGCGTGGTCGCCGGGGAGCGATCCGGCCGCGAGGTGCTGTATCGGCTCGCCGATCATCACCTCGCGCACATCGTGGTGGACGCCGTCGCGCACGCCAGTGAGGAACCGCGCCAATGACCCGCGCCAGCGACGATGCAGCGCGAAGCAATGAGAAGGAGTGGCGCCAATGAGCGGGGTCAGCGTCCGCTCCACCCGGCAGCGTGCGGCCATCTCCACGCTGCTGGAGACGCTCGACGAGTTCCGCTCGGCCCAAGAGCTGCATGACGAGCTGCGCCGCCGCGGCGAGAACATCGGCCTGACCACCGTTTACCGGACGCTGCAGTCGATGGCCACGGCCGGAATGATCGACACGCTGCGCACCGACACCGGTGAGTCGGTCTACCGCAGGTGTTCCGAGCACCATCACCACCACCTGGTCTGCCGCAGCTGCGGCGCCACCATCGAGGTGGGCGATCACGAGGTCGAGGAGTGGGCGGCGGAAGTGGCCGCCAAACATGGTTTCTCAAACGTCAGCCACACGATCGAAATCTTCGGTACCTGTTCGGATTGCAACGGCCGATAGCCGACTACGCCATCAGTGTCCGGCGTATCCCGGCGCCGGTGTCCAGCACCAACAGGATCAGCGTCCGCAGGGCATCGTCGGTCAGGCCGCCGCCGGGAAAGTTGTAGCGCAGCATCACGTCGGCGGTTTTCGACGCGCGCTTGCTCGAATTACGTTGCACAGCCTTCTCATTGAGCTTCTCGATCAGGGTCACGCTGCCGAAATTGCTGTCGCGCGCCTGCGCGGCCACCTGCTCGCCGACCTTCTTGGTGAGCGGCAGATCCCACGCCAGGATCTGGGTGAGCGACACCAAATCGAGGCCCTCGGCGATGTTCACCACGCGCAACGAGGCGATGGTGCCGTCGTGGCGCACCGTCACCGCGCCGTCCGGCTCCTCCTCGAGGGGAAGGACGTCGCCGAGTATCGAAGCCAGGCGTTCCTGCAACGACGGCATTATGCGCTCCCGAATCTGCGGTTACGAGAAGCGTATTCCTCACACGCCGCCCATAGGTCGCGGCGGTCGTAGTCGGGCCACAGCTTGTCCTGAAATACGTACTCGGCGTAGGCCGCCTGCCACAGCATGAAGTTGCTGGACCGGTGCTCCCCCGAGGTTCGCAAAAACAAGTCCACGTCGGGAATGTCGGGTCGCTGCAGGTGCTGCGTCACGGTTGACTCGGTGATGCGCTCGGGGTTCAGTCTGCCCGCGGCCGCCAGGCGCGCGATTTCCTTTGTGGCGTCGGCGATTTCGGCGCGCCCGCCGTAGTTGACGCAGTAGTTCACGGTGATGACGTCGTTGTCCTTCGTCATATCCTCCGCGATGGCCAACTCCTTGATCACGCTGCGCCACAGGCGCGGCCGCGAACCCACCCACCGGATCTTGACCCCGATGGTCTTCAGATTCACGCGGCGCATGCGCACCACGTCGCGGTTGAACCCCATCAGGAAGCGGACCTCCTCGGGGGAACGCTTCCAGTTCTCCGTGGAGAAGGCGTAAAGGCTGAGCCATTTGATGCCGAGTTCGATTGCACCGCAGACGATGTCGATGACTACCGCCTCGCCCGCCTTATGGCCGTCGGTGCGGGTCAGGCCCTGCTGGGTGGCCCAGCGGCCGTTGCCGTCCATCACGATGGCCACATGATTGGGCAGTCGGGCGGCCTCGATTCTGGGCGGTGCCGCCTTGGAGATGTGCTGCGGTGGCCGGCACGGCCCCCCGTCGGGGGCCGGCGGCAGGTCCGGAAAGACGACCGGCCAGGTCGACTTGTCGGGAAACACCGGATAGTCGTCCGGAGCGGGGGGCAGCTGCGGGAAATCGGCTGACGCCGTGGCGGACTCGGACTTTCGACCCGAGCCGCCGGCCCAGAGTTTAGCCACAGTCCATATCCTGCCCGATCAGCGCCGCGCGCTGGTCGGCGATGGTGCGATCGACGTGATACGTCCGTTCCACGAGCGGCAGCGTCTTGAGCTGGCGCTCCAAATGCCACTGCAGGTGCGCGGCCACCAGGCCGCTGACGTAGTTGCGGTGCGATTGCGGCGTTTTTTCGGCGAAGTCCCAATCGCCGTCGTGGAGCGCGGACATCAGGTCCAGCACCCCCGGGGGCGGCGTCGTCGAACCGGCCGGGCGGCAGTGCGTGCAGACGCTACCGCCGGCGCCGACGTGAAATGCCCGGTGTGGGCCGGGCGTGGCGCACCGGGCGCACTCGCCCAGCGCCGGTGCCCATCCGGCGATGCCCATCGCGCGCAACAGGTAGGCGTCCAGAAGGAGGCCCCTGGACCGGCGGCCGTCGGCCACCGCCCGCAACGCGCTCACCGTGAGCCCGTGCAGGGCCGGGGCGGGCGCCCGCTCCTCGCCGGCGAGGCGCTCGGCGGTTTCCAGCATGGCGCAGCCACAGGTGTAACGGCCGTAGTCGTTGACGATGTCGGTGGCGAACGCGTCGATGGAGACGACCTGGGTGACGATGTCGAGGTTGCGGCCGGGATGTAGTTGCACGTCGATGTGCGCGAACGGCTCCAGCCGGGCACCGAATTTGCTGCGGGTGCGGCGCACGCCCTTGGCGACCGCGCGGACCAGTCCATGATCACGAGTAAGCAAGGTGACGATCCGGTCGGCTTCGCCGAGCTTGTGCTGGCGCAACACAACAGCTCGGTCTCGGTATAGCCGCATCACAATAGTTTTGCACCCCGCCGCGACATTACGGGTATCCGCGCCGTTAGTCTCGTACCCCGTGATCGGCGCTTCGGGGTTGGGTTCCGGGTCCATTTCCGGATCGGGCCACCGGCGCCTGCCCACACTCACTGACCTGCTCTATCAGCTGGCCAGCCGCTCGGTGACATCCACCACCCTGGTGGGTCGCTCCCTGCACGCCATTCACGCCAGCCAGCCCACACTGAACGCCTTCCGGGTGGTGCTCACCGAGTCGGCGCTGGCCGACGCCGCGGAAGCCGACCGGCGGCGCGCGGCCGGGGACACCGCCCCCCTCCTGGGGATCCCGATCGCCGTGAAAGACGACGTCGACGTTGCCGGGGTGCCCACCGCCTTCGGGACCGAGGGGTCGGTCCCGAAGGCCACGCACGACGCCGAGGTGGTGCGCCGTCTCAAAGCGGCCGGTGCCGTCATCGTCGGCAAGACCAACACCTGCGAGCTCGGCCAATGGCCGTTCACCAGCGGGCCCGGCTTCGGGCATACCCGCAACCCGTGGTCGCGCCGGCACACCCCCGGCGGATCGTCGGGCGGCAGTGCCGCGGCGGTGGCGGCGGGCCTGGTCACCGCCGCGATCGGCTCCGACGGCGCCGGCAGCATCCGCATCCCGGCGGCGTGGACGCATCTGGTGGGCATCAAGCCGCAGCGTGGACGCATCTCGACCTGGCCGTTGCCGGAGGCGTTCAACGGCATCACGGTCAACGGCGTGCTGGCCAGGACCGTGGCCGATGCGGCGTTGGTGCTCGACGCCGCGTCCGGCAACGTCAACGGCGACCGGCACAAGCCGCCGCGGATTACCGCGTCCGACTACGTGGGCAAAGCGCCCGGCCCGCTGAACATCGCGCTGTCCACCCGCTTCCCGTTCACCGGCTTCCGGCCGAAGCTGCACCCGGAGATCCTGGCCGCGACACGAGTCGTCGGCAAGCAACTCGAACTGCTCGGCCATACCGTGGTGTCCGGCAACCCGGACTACGGCGTGCGGCTGTCCTGGGACTTTCTCGCCCGGTCCACCTCGGGCTTGCGGGACTGGGAGGAGCGGCTGGGCGACGGTGTCGTGCTGGATCCCCGCACTCTGTCCAATCTGCGCTTGGGCGCCGTACTGGGACAGGCGATCTTGCGCAGTGCGCGCCGCCACGAAGTGGAAGACCAGCGGCGGGTGGGTTCGATCTTCGACATCGTCGACGTCGTGTTGGCGCCGACCACCGCCCAACCGCCGCCACTGGCGCGCGCCTTCGACCGGCTGAGCGGCTTCGGCACCGACCGCGCCATGATCGCGGCGTGCCCGCTGACGTTCCCGTGGAACGTCCTGGGCTGGCCGTCGATCAACGTTCCGGCCGGCTTCACCTCCGACGGCTTGCCGATCGGTGTGCAGCTGATGGGTCCGGCGAACAGCGAGGGCATGCTGATTTCGCTGGCCGCCGAGCTGGAAGCCGTCTGCGGATGGGTTAGCCAACAGCCGCAGTCGTGGTGGGACCAGACCACAGACGCTCCCGGCGCCTCCGCAACCAACGGCTGACGTGCCAGGGCGCGTTTTCGCAGGTGTCGCCGCGAATTAGCCGCCGCCAGCGGGGGTATCCGTTGGCGATGGACCAGTCGACCGCTCCCCTGCTCGATGCGCTGGCCGATTGTCGGGCCAAGAATCGCTACGGGTTTACACCGCCGGGTCACCGCGACATGAGCGTGCGCACCGACACTCACATGGTCCACGCGCTGGTCGGATGTGAACCCTAAAACCCAAGTCGGCCAAGCTGTTTGGGGTCGCTCTGCCAATTCTTGGCGACCTTGACCCGCAGGTCGAGGTAAACCTTGGTACCCAGCAGCTTCTCGATCTGGGCGCGCGCGGCGGTCCCGACCTCGCGCAGCCGGGCGCCACCCTTGCCGATGACGATCCCCTTCTGGCTGTCGCGTTCGACGTAGAGCAGGGCGTGGACGTCGATCAGGTCGTCACGGTCCGCCCGCGGATTGACCTCGTCGATGACCACCGCCAACGAGTGCGGCAGCTCGTCACGAACGCCTTCGAGCGCGGCCTCGCGAATGAGCTCGGCCATCAGGACTTCTTCGGGTTCGTCGGTCAGCTCACCGTCGGGGTAGTACGCCGGCCCGGGCGGCAAAGCGGCGGCCAGCACGTCGATCAAGATGTCGACCTGCGCCCCGGTCAGCGCCGACACCGGGACAATCTCGGCGGAGTCACCGACCAACTCGCTGACCGCCACCAGCTGCGCGGCTACCCGGTCTCTGGGCGTCTTGTCGATCTTGGTGACGATCGCGACCAGAGTCGTCCTCGGCGCGGTCGAACGGATCTGTTCGACGATCCAACGGTCCCCCGGACCGATCGCTTCGTCGGCCGGAATGCACAGCCCGATCACGTCGACTTCGGAATAGGTGTCGCGCACAAGGTCGTTCAACCGCTGGCCCAGCAGCGTGCGCGGGCGGTGCAGGCCCGGCGTGTCGACCAGGATGATCTGAAAGTCGTCTCGATGCACGATGCCGCGGATGGTGTGCCGGGTGGTCTGTGGCCGCATCGAGGTGATCGCGACCTTGCTCCCGACGAGCGCGTTCGTCAGCGTCGATTTCCCGGTGTTGGGGCGGCCCACCAAACATACGAAGCCGGAACGGAATTCAGTCATGCTGCCCGGGTTCCTCGCCATTGGATGAATCGCCTGGGTCGACCGGGCTGAGCAGCACGGTGCTGATCCGCACCCGCCCGCGGTGATCGGCGCCGCCTTCGGCCCGTAGCCGCAGGCCGTGCGAAACGACCTCGGCGCCCGGCAGCGGTACCCGGCCCAATTCCAGTGCGAGCAAGCCGCCCACGGTGTCGACGTCGAGATCGTCGTCGAACTCCACGTCATACAGCTCGCCCAGGTCTTCGATCGGCAACCGCGCTGAAACCCGGAAGCGCTTGTCGCCCAGGTCTTCGACCGGCGCCGTCTCCGCCTCGTCGTACTCGTCGGCGATCTCACCGACGATTTCCTCCAGCACGTCCTCGATACTGACCAGGCCGGCGATCGCGCCGTACTCGTCGACGAGAAGAGCCATGTGGTTGCGGTCGCGCTGCATTTCGCGCAGCAGCGAGTCCAGAGGTTTGGAGTCCGGCACGAAGACCGCCGGACGCATCACCTTCGACACCGGCGGGGTCCGGCCGCCGTCGCCAGACAGAACCGTCTGCTGGACAAGGTCTTTCAAATACACGACGCCAACGATGTCATCGACGTTCTCGCCGATCACCGGGATGCGGGAATGGCCGCTGCGCACCGCCAAGTTGATGGCCTGGCTGGCGAACTTGTCGCTTTCGATCCAGATCATCTCGGTGCGCGGCACCATCACCTCGCGGGCCGGGGTGTCACCGAGTTCGAAGACCGACTGGATCATCCTGCGCTCTTCGGCCGCGACCACGCCCCGCTGCTGGGCCAGATCGACGACTTCGCGCAGTTCGATCTCCGAGGCGAACGGCCCGTTCCGCAGGCCGCGGCCCGGAGTCACCGCGTTACCCAGCACCACCAGCAACCGGCTGATCGGCATCAGCAGCCACGAGATCGCTTGCAGCGGAAGCACTGTCGTCAGCGCGATGGAGTAGGCGTTCTGCCGGCCGAGGGTGCGTGGCCCCACCCCCATGACGACGAAGCTGGTCACCACCATGATGGCGGCCGCGCCGAACAATCCCCACTTCAGCCCGAAGTTGTCGTAGAGAAACACCACCAGCAGTACGGTCGCCGTGATCTCGCAGGCGATCCGCAGCAGCACCACCAGGTTGATGTAGCGCGGCCGTTCCGACATCACCTTGGACAACGCCACCGCGCCGGGCCGCTCGTCGCGCACCAACTCCTGAACCCGGGCCAGCGACACCGTGCTGATGGCCGCGTCGATCGCCGCGAATAGCCCGCCCAGGGCGATCAGTGCGACTGCACCGAGCAGCTCAGACCAGCCCGTCAATTGTTGACATACCTCGACTTGGTCACTGACTCCCCTGTGGCTTTGACCCGCGGCATGGCGGTTTGCCGGTGCCCAGACCGGCGCGCGCTAGGTGTCAGCCTTTTGCTCCTCAGCCTTCTGCTCCTCAGCTCTTTGCTCCTCGCTGCGATTCCGGCGGTTGAGCAGCCAGGCGATCAGGCCCACCACTACCGCAAACCCGCCGAAGCGCAGCGGCAGGGTCCACCCGGATTGGTGGGGCAGGCCGGGCTCCTGGTGGTGGACGGCCAGCAACACCAAGAAGCTGCCGTCGTCGGTCGGCCCGACGCCCGGGGTCGGCTGGGTCTTGATCACCCTGATCTGGGCGGGGGCGCTGCTGGAGTTGTCGATTTGCCCCCAGGCCAGCGTGGAGTCGTCGAGCAGGAAGGTGTCCTGGCCGCCCGCGGGCTGGCCGCCGTCGTGACCCACCACCGCCACGTGGCCCACTTCGACGATCTCGCCCTTGGCGGGAACGGACACCGTGACGTTCTCGTAGAGCTTCGGCGGCGCCGGCTTGCGGTCCGGTGCCGTCGCGCCGTTGGGTTCGTTCGGCGGTATCGAACCCCCGCCGTAGAAGCTGCCCGCCGCGACGTAGCTGTCGCTGACCGCGGTGAACGGGACGACGCCGACGGTGCTGGCGTCGAGCACCATGCGCGCTCCGCGCGGCAAATACGCCTCCTGGTAGGCGCCGTTGTAGAAGTAGCGGAACGTAACCGGCTGACTGAGCGGGTTGTAGATCGTCGGACGGCGGTAGGCGTCGTCGTAGTCGAGATAGTCCCAGTGGCGCGGCCGGATGAACTTCTGATCGTCAACCTTGAGGATGTCGACGTTGTCCCGGTGCGACGTCACGACGTTCTGCACCTGCTGGTTGAAATCAGCCGGGGTGGGCGGCTTCGGCGGGTTGGCGGGGTCGACTCGCGTCGGCGGTGCGGCCTTGGCCGCCGCGATCGCCAGCGACGGCGCATCCAGCCCCCGTGGGGGCGCCACCACCGGGGCGTTGCGTGGTGCGTCCGGGCCAGGCGGATTGATCTCCACCACCGGGACGGGGTTCTGACCGGAATTCGGCGGCGGGAGTACCAGCGGGCCCTCCACCGGCGACGGGAGGGGGGGCGGCTCGTAAACCGGAACGGGGACGTGCGGAACCGGTGAGGGCGCGTTGCTCGGGGGCCCTTGCACGCCGTGACGGTCCTCGTTGCACACGTTCGCCGTGTGGTAGGCGTTCACGTAGAACATGCAGTGCTCGCAGGCAACGGGGTTCGATCCCGCACCCGCGCACGGGGCCGCCCGCGCCTCGGTGTCGGTGGTGACCCACACCGGCAACGGTGCGAACGCGATGGCGGCTGCCGCTAGAATCTTGAGTGACCTCAATTGTCGAAATACCTTGATTCGTCGAGCAATTGGCGGTCCCGCTCCTGTTGGCGGTCCTGATGGTAGGCCTCGACCTGATCGGCGACCCATTCTTCGAGCAGCCGGTCCTGCAAGGCGAACATCTCTTTCTCCTCGTCCGGCTCGGCATGGTCGTAGCCGATCAGATGAAGCACGCCGTGGATGGCCAGCAGCGCCAGCTCGTGCCCCAGACTGTGGCCCGCCGAGGCGGCCTGACCGGCCGCGAATTCCGGGCACAGCACGATGTCGCCCAGCATCGAGGGACCCGGCTCGGGGGCGTCCGGTCGCCCACCGGGCTCGAGCTCGTCCATCGGGAAGCTCATCACGTCGGTCGGGCCGGGCAGGTCCATCCAGCGCATGTGCAGGTCGGCCATTGCTGCGGTGTCCAGCAGCACCATCGACAGCTCGGCAGCCGGGTTGACGTCCATCTTGGCGATGACGAACCGCGCGACGCTGATCAGTTCGGCCTCAGAGACGTCGATACCCGATTCGTTGGATACCTCAATGCTCATAGAACCCACTCACCGCACCATCATCGACGACCACGCGAGCCCGCCGCCCGCCGCGACGCCCGGTTCATCGTCAGGCCGGGCTCTTCAAACTTCGCATAGGCGTCGACGATCTCGGAGACCAGGCGGTGGCGGACCACATCCACACTGGTCAGCTCCGCGACATGGATGTCATCCACGCTGTCCAGGATTTCCATCGCCGAGCGCAGGCCCGACTTGGCGCCGCCCGGAAGGTCGACCTGCGTGATGTCACCGGTGACAACGATCTTCGAGCCGAAGCCGAGTCGGGTGAGGAACATCTTCATCTGCTCGGCGGTGGTGTTCTGCGCCTCGTCGAGCACGATGAACGCGGAGTTCAAGGTGTTATGCGTCAGCAAGAAATCTTCGGTGACATACAGCGAATCTGCGGCTGCGACCTGGATGCACACTGCCTCCTCGGTGCCCGCCGGTTCGATCCGATCGACGAAACGTATGGGCCGACCGCCACCGGTCAGGTCATATTTCGCGGCCTTACGGGCCAGCCGGAATGGCATAAGCCCGTCCGGAAGCCGGAGGTCCAGGATGTATGCGTCCGAGCGGTGATGCACCTGCCTACCTCGAGCAAGTCCGGACTTTCGCCCGTCGGCACGTCTGGTGCGCCAGTAAACGACCCCGCCGAGTGACTGAATCAGGAACACCACATCATCGCGGAGCCGAGCCGACACCGTGGTGAATTGGACCCGGCATGTTCGTCCCTGCTGGGTGACCGGGCCTCCATCCGAGTCAAGGAGCCCTTGCAACAAAGCCAGCCGCACATCGGGCGAGTTGATGAGGTAATCCCGAGGAATAAATTTCGTGGAGGACCGCTTACCGGCTAGACCCAGCTGGCGAAGAGCGCTGGTAACTGGGTTCTCTCGGCCGGCAATTTCGTGACGACACCGGTTCAGGATGTAATCCACAGCCGACTTGCGTCGTACTTCGATGCCGGGAATCAGACGTTCGAGGGATTCGGCAAGTTCGGGGTCCGTCGTCGCGAACGAGGGCGTCGTTGCGCACGTGAGGCACCCGTCACCTAGCAGCAGACCCAGAGCATACGGATCGAGGGGCACGGGTCGGGTTTCGAAATTCGCCGGCGAACTCAACAGCGGCAACTCGTAGCGGTGATAGTGAGCGGCACGAAGGTTGCCGATCATCTCCTTCGTTTGGAGCACACGGGCAGGCCTGTTACGCCGCCTGTCTGATCGTGTGTAGACCGACCAAAGATGATCACCGGATGCGAGCGTCGAGGAACCATCTTGCGTTGAAACCCGATAGATTTCCTTGAAGCCCTGCGGATAAACACCCAAAACCTCCGTGGGTCGGCCATCAGAACCGATCACGAAATCCCCTACCCGCAGTTGACCGATCGGTTGAAAACCGTTCGGAGTCAACACTTTGGTGAACACCGGTTGAGCTCGCCCGCGCATGTACGCCAGCGGCGCCACCTCGATGACTCCGGCCGACATCAGCTTGGGGATCAGTTCGGGGTCCATCATGTCGTACAGGGCGTCATACAACGGCCGCAGATACGGATCGATCTTCTCGCTGAGCGTGCCGGGCAGAAAGCCAAGGCGCTCACCGGCTTCCACGGCGGGGCGGGTCAAGATGATGCGGCTGACCTGTTTGGTCTGCAGGGCGTTGACCGCCTTGGCCATTGCCAGATACGTCTTGCCGGTGCCGGCCGGGCCGACCCCGAAGACGATGGTGTTGGCGTCGATGGCGTCGACGTAGCGCTTCTGGTTGAGCGTCTTGGGCCGGATCGTCTTCCCGCGCCGCGACAACACGTCCAGCGTCAGCACTTCGGCCGGTGACTCGTTGTCGGTGCCGGCCAGCATGGCGACGCTGTGCCGAACCACCTCCGGGGTCAGCGGCTGACCGCCCGCAACGATGGCCACCAGTTCGGAGATCACCCGCTCGGCGAGCGCGACGTCGGCGGGCTCGCCGGCGAGGGTGACCGCGTTGCCGCGCACGTGCAGGTCGGCATTCAGGCTGCGCTCCAGGGCCCGCAGGTTCTGGTCCGCCGAACCCAACAAGCCCATCACGACATCGGGCGGAACATCGATGCTGCTGCGAACCTGAGCAGAGTCCGGGACGGCTCCGGCTGCGTCAGCAGCGCTGGTCTCGCGGGGTGTCACGTGGCTCTCGATGCCTGCTTTCTCGGCTTGTCGGCGGTTGTTGGGCCGTCTCAGTCTACGCCGAAGGCCCGGTTTGGTCAGTGTTGCGCAACGTACTCGACGGCGCGCCGGTGTCGCGAATCTGCTGCGAAACGCCGTTTGCCGGCACCTCGCCGGGCTGATTCCAGCGCCGGGTCAGCACGCCGAGCGCGCCCAAGGCCACCGCCGCGGCGGTCGACGTCCGCAGCACCTGGGGACCGAGCCGCACCGCCGCCGCGCCCGCGCCGGACAACGCCGCCATCTCGTCCTCGGCGATCCCGCCTTCTGGACCGACCAGCAGCAGCAGCGATTTCGCTTGTGCCAGCTCGATATCCGCGAGTCGTTCGGTGGCCGACTCGTGCAAGGCCAGCGCCGTCGCTCCGGCGGCCACCTCGTCGCGGATCCGCAGCGTCAGCTCCCCGGTGGACAACACACCGTCGACCGGCGGGATGTGCGCCCGGCGGGATTGCCGGGCCGCCGACCGGACGACGGCACGCCATCGGCGCAAGCCCTTTTCGACCCGATTGCCCTGCCAGTTGGCCACGCATCGGGCGGCCTGCCACGCCACGAACGCGTCGGCGCCGGCCTCGGTGGCCAGCTCGATGGCCAGCTCCGAACGCTCCGACTTCGGCAGCGCCTGCACCACCGTCACCGGCGGGGACCCCGGCGCGACGCTCCAGCGCTCGAGCACCCGTGCCCGCAACCCGTCGCGCCCGGCATGTTCCACCTCGCAGTGGGCCAGGGCTCCGGCGCCGTCGCCGAGAACGAGCCGCTCGCCGGGACGGATCCGCCGCACGGTGGCGGCGTGGAATCCCTCGTCACCGCCCAGTACGGCGAGCGAGCCGGGCTCGGGCAGATCGTCGAGGTAAAACAGGGTCGCGACCATGTGCGCGCTTCCGGGCGCCGGCTAGCGCCCGGTGAAGGTTTCGCGGAGCCGGCTGAACAAGCCTCCGCCGGCGTGGGTCGAGCGGACCTCGGGCACGTCGCGGCTGCGGCGCGTCTTGAACTCGCGCAGCAATTCGGTGTCGCGGTGGTCCAGCCGGGCCGGCACTACCACCTCGACGTGCACATGCAGATCGCCCCGGGTGCCGGACCGCAGGTGCGGCATGCCGTGGCCACGCAGCGTGATGACCGAAGCCGGTTGGGTGCCGGGCGGAATGGTGATCTCGCTGACGCCGTCCAAAATGGCGTCGACGGTGACCGTGACGCCCAGCGCCGCGTCAACCATCGGCACCGACACCGTGCAGTGCAGGTCGTCGCCTTCGCGGACGAAGACGTCGTGGGCCTGTTCGTGCACCTCGACATACAGGTCACCGGCCGGCCCACCACCGGGCCCGACCTCGCCCTGCGCGGCGAGCCGCACCCGCATGCCGTCGCCGACGCCGGCCGGGATCTTGACGCTGATCTCGCGGCGGGCCCGCACCCGGCCGTCGCCCATGCACTGGTGGCACGGGTCGGGAATGACGACGCCGACCCCGCGGCAGGTCGGGCAGGGTCGCGACGTCATCACCTGCCCCAACAGCGAGCGCTGCACCGTCTGTACCTCGCCGCGGCCACCGCAGGTGTCGCAGGGCACCGGTGCCGAATCGCCGTTGGTGCCCTTGCCCTGGCACCTGTCACACAGCACCGCGGTGTCGACGGTGACCTGCTTTGTCACACCGGTGGCGCACTCTTCGAGGTCGAGCCGCATCCGCAGCAGCGAGTCCGAGCCCGGCCGCACCCGCCCGATCGGGCCGCGCGAGGTCGCGCCGCCGCTGAAGCCGCCGCCGAAGAAAGCCTCGAAGACATCGCCCAGGCCGCCGCCGAATCCGCCGAAACCGCCGCCCGCGGCCGCGTTCTCCAGCGGGTCCCCACCCAGGTCGACGATCCGCCGCTTCTCGGGGTCGCTCAGCACCTCGTAGGCGGCACTGATCTCCTGGAATTTCGCCTGCGCGGCCTGGTCGGGGTTGACATCGGGATGCAGTTCGCGGGCGAGCTTGCGGTAAGCGCGCTTGATCTCCGCGTCGCTGGCGTTTCTGCTCACGCCGAGCAGCCCGTAGTAATCGCGTGCCACGCTTGACTCTCCTATACCTGGTCTATCCCCGCGCCTACCCACCCTGCAGGTGCGCGTTCATCGAGCACCCAGGACTTCGCCGATATATAGGGCAACCGCAGCAACGCTGGCGATAGTTCCCGGATAGTCCATCCGGGTGGGCCCCAGCACACCCATTCCCCCGTAGACGGTGTCGGAGGTGCCGTAGGCGGTGGTCACCACGGAGGTGCCCAATATCTGTTCGGCGGCCGTCTCGTGGCCGATTCGCACCGTCACCTTACCGGCTTCCTGCTGGGCGGCCAGCAACCGCAGCACCACGACCTGCTCCTCGAGCGCTTCCAGGATGGAGCGCAACGAGCCACCGAAATCGGCGGCGTTACGGGTCAGGTTCGCGGTGCCGCCCAGCAGCAGGCGCTCTTCGGTGTGTTCGACCAGCGATTCCAGCAACACCGTCGCGGATCGGCCGACGGCGTCGCCCAAGCCGTCTGGGCTGCTCAGCTGGCCCGCGAGGTCGGCCACCGCGACGGAGGCGGCCGACAGCTTCTTGCCCACCAGCGCCTGGCCGAGCATTTCCCGCAGTTGAGAAAGTTCGTGATCCTCGATGACGTCACCGAGTTCGACGACCCTCTGGTCGACGCGGCCGGAGTCGGTGATGACGACCATCAGCAGCCGGGCCGGGGTCAGGGCGATCACTTCGAGGTGGCGCACGGTGGACGACGACAGCGTCGGGTACTGCACCACGGCCACCTGCCGAGTCAGTTGCGACAGCAGCCGGACCGCCCGCCGCAAAACGTCATCGAGGTCGACGCCGGACTCGAGGAAGCTTTGAATCGCGCGCCGTTCGGCCGAGGACAGCGGCTTGACGTCGTCGAGCCGGTCGACGAATTCGCGGTAGCCCTTCTCGGTGGGCACGCGGCCGGAGCTGGTGTGCGGCTGGGTGATGTAGCCCTCGGCCTCGAGTACCGCCATGTCGTTGCGGACCGTGGCGGACGAGACGCCCAGGTTGTGTCGGTCCACCAGCGCCTTCGAACCGATCGGCTCTTTGGTGGCGACGAAGTCGGCGACGATGGCGCGCAACACCTCGAACCGACGGTCATCGGCACTTCCCACCGGCCGCCACCTCCTTCTATACCGCGTCGACCGGATTCATTTTACGGGCTGAGCCGATGCCGACCGTGATCAGCAGCGGTTCGGCGATGGCCGCGCCGGCTGCTGGAAACTTTCTCGGAACGCACCGGTGCTGCCGAGCATCAGTCCGGCTAGCCTTTCCAGAATGAACCGGTCGGGCCACAGCAATGAATCGAGAAAGGTCGGCCGATGATCTTCAAGGGCGTGCGCGACGGCAAGCCGTATCCCGAGCACAACCTCTCCTATAGGGATTGGTCCCAGATACCGCCGCAGCAGATCCGGCTCGACGAATTGGTCACCACCACAACGGTGCTCGCACTGGACCGCTTGCTCTCCGAGGACTCCACCTTCTACGGCGATCTGTTTCCGCACGCGGTGCGGTGGAAGGGCATCACGTATCTCGAAGACGGCCTGCACCGTGCGGTGCGCGCCGCCCTACGGAACCGCACCGTGCTGCACGCCCGGGTATTCGATATGGATATACCGCTGGGCTCGCCCGCATAAGTGTCACGTTCGGGCCTCGCCGCGTGTCGACCTAGTAAGGACGTTGGCTTCCCGCCACAACTTGCCAGGAGGATCGCCATGCCACGGCTGCAAGGAGTCTCGGACCGCGACGCCGGCCTCGGCGCCAAGATCGCGTTCTTCTTCACCAGACGCAAGCTCGCACAGATGGCCGGGCTCGAAACCGCAGGGATGCTGGAGCCGCTGCGGATGTATGCGCACATCCCCCGACTGCTCAGCGCATACGGCAAGTTGGAGCAGGCCGAGTCGAAACTGGACATCCTCAGTCCCCGCCACCGTGCGCTGGCGGAGCTCAAGGCCGCGACGACGGTGCGCTGCGAGTACTGCATCGACCTCGGCTCACAGATCGCCCGGCAGTGGGGCATCACCGACGAAGAATTGCTGGCGATGGCGGATTACCGCAACGCCGTGTGCTTCTCCGACGTCGACCGGCTGATCCTCGACTACGCCACCGCGATGAGTCGCACCCCGGTCGAGGTGACCGATGAACTGTTCGACGCGCTGCGTGTCCACTTCGACACACCCCAGCTCGTCGGCCTGACCCACGTCATCAACCTGGGCAACATGCGCGCCCGGTTCAACATCGCCCTCGGTATCGGGTCGTCGGGCTTTTCGGCCAATCGGGTGTGCGCATTGCCCGAGCCCGATCGGCCGTGAAGGCGGATCCGTCACTGGCGGCTCGCTTCGAGGCGGCCCGACCTCAGCTGGGCGCCATCGCCTACCGCATGCTGGGCTCGGTCGACGACGCTCAGGATGCGGTGCAGGAGGCGTGGCTGCGGCTGAACCGCAGCGCCGAATCGGACGGCGTGGACCGCATCGCCAACCTGGACGCCTGGCTGACCACCGTGGTCGCGCGCATCTGCCTGAACATGTTGCGCGACCGCCGGACTCACGGCCACGAGGAACTGATCGGTCACCTGCCGGATCCGCTCGTGGAGGCGGTTGGTGAATTCGACCCCGAGCACCGCGCGATGCTGGCCGACGCGGTGGGGCTGGCACTGTTCGTGGTGCTGGATACGCTGCCGCCGGCCGAGCGGCTGGCGTTCGTGCTGCACGACGTGTTCACCGTGCCGTTCGATCGGATCGCGGGCATTGTCGATCGAACGCCGGAGGCGGCCCGCAAGCTGGCCAGCCGGGCCCGGCGCCGGATCGAGCAGGCCGACCCGGTTCCCGACGGCACCTTGGTCGCCCAACGCGAGGTTGTCGACGCCTTCTTCGCGGCGGGGCGCAGCGGCGACTTCGACCGCCTGGTGGCGGTGCTCCATCCCGACGTGGTGTTGCGTGGTGACTTCGGCTCGGCCACGGCCGTCTTCCGCGCGGAGGGGGCGTCGTCGGTGGCCCAGCTGGCCCGCAGTTACGCCGGGCCGGAACGCGAGGTGCGAAGCGCGACCGTGAACGGTGCCGCCGGAGCGGTGATATTCCTCGCCGGTCGTGCGGCTGCCGTCATGGGTTTCGTGGTGCGCGACGGCCGGATCCGCGCCATCGACGTGCTGGCGGATCCGGCGCGCATCGCCAGATTGGACCTGCGGGCCTTAAGCGCCGATCACTGACCGACGGCCTCCAGCAACTCCATCGCCGACGCCCGCGACAGCACCCAGCCGCCCTGGTTGACGAACGTGACGTTCTGCGTGACCGGCGAGGTCAGTTTGGGGCCGGAGACCGCGACGTCGGCGGTCGCCGAACCGTCCGCGGCCGGCTGGACGTTCGTGACACCGAACGACAGCGGCAGGTCGCCGTTCTTGGCCGCCTTCTGCAGCTTCTTGTCGGCGACATGCGCTGCCATTCCGCTGATGCCGCCCTGCACCAGGTTGCTCTTGTTGGTGAAGGAGACCTTGGGGTCGGCGAGGGTGGTGAGCACGCCGGTCAGCTGATCGGGGGTGGGCACGTTTGCGGCCGTCACGGGCTGCGCGGACGGATCTTGCGGAAGCGGCGCGTCCCCTGTGGTGAGTCGCACTCCGGCGGCGAGCGAACTCGGTGTCGCGACCGAGGCCACGCCTGCGGCGACGCCGCCGACGATGGCCAGCGCTGCCAGGCCGGTGGCAATGATCTTGACGGTTTTCATGCTTCCCCCTTGAACGAGCACGTCTGCACGCACGATCCGCCGTCCGAACCGCCCATGTGGTGGCGGCGTGGAGGTGTCAGCGTGCCCTTTGCGTCTGATACTTCGCGTCGGGGCGCCGATACGTTACGGCGATCCGATGTGGGAAAACCATCAGTGAATTGTGCGCCGGCCGTGCGAGAACATGCGTTGATGCCGCCGGGGCGACCAGTCAGTGCGCGGGCGAAGCGCCAAACCCCATGCGCCGCCTTCCGGGGGCGCATGGGGTTTGGTGTGAAACGTCGGTGTTACTCGACGCCGATCTGCCTTAGTTGGTCGCCGTCGCCGCCTGCAGCAGGGCAAGCGCCGCGTCGTGTTGCAAGACCCAGTTCCCGTTCTGGTTGACGAACACCAGGTGCTTGTTGACCGGCCCGGCGAACTTCGGCCCTGTGATGCCCACGTCGGCCTGGGCCATGTTCGGACCCGCCGGCGCGATGTTGGTCACGTTGAACTGCTCGGGGAAATTCCCGTTGCGGTAGGCCTTCCGCAGGTCGTGGTCGGCCACCATGCCCTCGTTCTGAGGGATGCCGTTTTCAACGAGGTTGGCCTTGTCCCGGTAGTTGACGCCGGGGTCGGTTGCTTGGGTGCAGAGGTTGGCCAATTGGTCAGCCGTCGGCAGCTGCCCCGGCGCTCCCGGTGGCGGCGGCGGGTCCTGCGGCAGT
Source organism: Mycobacterium sp. NGS27 (assembly GCF_059813005.1). Taxonomy (NCBI): domain Bacteria; kingdom Bacillati; phylum Actinomycetota; class Actinomycetes; order Mycobacteriales; family Mycobacteriaceae; genus Mycobacterium; species Mycobacterium sp. NGS27. Next base: position 219,270 of record NZ_JCALDT010000001.1, on the reverse strand, counting down.
GGCGCGCCGACCGCAGCCAGTTGCACCTGATCGAGGCCGATCGGTGCGGCGATGGAAGCCACACCGGCGGCGGCGCCGCCAATGGCGGTCAAGGCCGCCACGCCCGTGGCAATGGACTTCACGGATATCACAGGTCCCCCTTCGATGCACATGGACCGTGGCGGATACCTTGCGGGCGGCCGCACGCGGTCACACGTCTCCAATGGATGAAGATGGTGTAAGTGTGCACCGTGAGTCCGGAATTTGTGTCTCAGGTGGGTCACGTTACGACGACGCTACGGTCGCAACGTGTCGAACATGCTAAACGAGCTGTGCCGCAAGAAGGTAGCCGCACAAAATTCGACCGGCGTCGTCAAAGGGTCTGGCGCTCATCGTGTCTAGTTCTCACCGAATGCCTGGACGGGCCGATGGTGGACCCCAGCACCCGGTCGGACAGCAGGCCAAGGCAACTCAGGTTGGGAAAACCGGGACCCTGGGTGAGTCCTGACAGGTTCGGCAGGAACAGCTTGGGCGTCACATCCGTGACGGCCAGGTCATAACCCATCGCCTCCTGCAGCCGCTCCGAGGTCAGCGGCCCGCCCAGGCCGAGCTCGAGCAGATCCAGCGCGTCCTGACTGAATAACGGTGCGAACCAAAGGGAGTCAGCGCCGGAGCCGTCGATCACGAGATCGAACCCGTGTACCGTCTCGAGGTTCTCGCTGCCGCGGTTGGTGGACAGCGTCAACCGGATCTGCCCCTCCTTGCCCACCGCGTGCGCGACGCGGCCACGCAGGTGGTGGATGCGATCGTCGGCCAGCAGAGCTTCCTGCACGTTGGACGAAAACACCCCACGGTCGGTGCGGGCCAGCGCGTCGCGGCGCTCGGCGAGGGTCAGGGCAGGCCAATTGGTGGGATCGGAGAACAGCGAATTCTCGAAAAACCCCTCGCCGCGAGTGAACAACGTAGCTTGCGGGGAAATCACGGTGATGCTCGACACGCGGTGGCGGAACAGTTCATAGAGCATCGCCGCGGCCGTCTCGCCACCGCCGATCACCGCCACCCGCTCCGCATTGATCCGGTCGTGATTGGCGGCGCGGTCCCAGAATTGGGCAATCGACAGCATGCGCGGATTGCCGGGGAGCAAGGACCTTTCGGCCTGGCCGGGACCGGTGATCATCAACGCATCGGCGTGCACGGTCGTCTCGTGGGTGTGCAGCGCCCAGCGGTCCCCGGTGATCGCCAATCGTTCGACGTCACCGTGCACCACGTTCATTCCGACGTGGTCGGCAACCCAACTCAGGTACTGGCTCCACCGGCGATGCGTCGGCGCCGGTCTGCCGCGGTCGATCCATTCGGCGAACGACGCGGTCGCGATCAGATATGACTGCCAGCTGTAGCGGGTCATCCGGTCGTCGAGTTCGGCGTTGCGGCGCGGCACCAGCGCCGACCGGTAGGGGAACCCGACGTCTTTTTCCGGGCTGGTGCCCAGCCGGTGCGCACCGTCGGTCCAGCCGCCGCTGGCCTGCCAGTTCGCCGCGACGCCGATCCGCTCCACGGCCACCACGTCGGGAACCTCGACGCCCATTTCGCGCAGCGCGAAGGCCTTGGCCGCCACGGCCACCGCCTTGGCGCCGGCTCCCACGATCGCCAGTGTGCTCATCTCACCGCCTCCCGCAGCGAATCGATCCAAAGTTGCTGTAGCGCGGCGATATCCGCGTCATCGAGAACGTCGGGCAGGGCGCGCCACTGCGCCGCGAGAACCCGCTCGCCGTCATAGGTCAGCACCATCGCCGCGATGGTGAGCTCGTGGCGCACCGCCAGCTCCGGCTCGGGCACCGGCGACGTCCCGGCGAGTAACTCGCGCTCGAGCCGCAGCCCCATGCCGCCGCCGGTGTGGGCGGCGCCGAGATAGTTCAGCAGCAGTTGCGGGGGCGAAAATGCGGCGAACCGCTCGGCGGTGTCGTCGCGCAGGTAGCGCAACAGCCCGTAGTCGAGGCCATCGCCGGGGATGGCCGACAGCTTCTCCCCCACCTTGTGCGGATCCGTCGAGTCCAGTCGCACCGGGTAGATGGAGCTGAGCAATCCAACCGTGTCGCCGGTGTCGATGGCGTGTGCACCCGGCGCGTCCACCAAACTATCGGCACGGCCGTGGGTTTCGAGTGCGAGCAGCGGCGGGGGCGTGGCTTGGCCGCGCAGCTCGCGCCAGCGCGTCACCGTCGCGGCCGTCGCGGCGACCAGGAGCGTGGGCAACGACAGGTCCGATTCCAGCAGCCGGCGGGTGACCTCGGCGTCGGTGACGACGTTACGGACGAGCACATTGCGAGCCCGGTCGCGGATTGGATCGACGCGCCGGGCGCCGAGGTCAGGATCGTCGCCGTCCAGTTGCGCCGCCCAGAATTCGACCGTGTCCAGCCGGTGTGCCCGCGCGGTGAGCGCGGCTGCCCAGCGCCGATAACTCGTGTGTTCGCGGACGGGTGCGGGCGCGTGGCCGGAGGCCGAGGCCGTCAGGGCGGCAGCGAGTTCGCCGAGGATGACTCGCCACGACGCCGGGTCGAGCGCGACGACGTGCGCGGCCAGCAGCAGAACGCTGCCTCCCGCCGGCGGTCGTAACCACACCGCGGACAGCAGCGTTCCGCGTTCGGGGTCCAGGCGGTCGACGGCCTGGGCGACGTGGGCCGGCACGGCGCCGGCCAGATCGTCAACCACCTCAACCTCGTTGACGAGGTCGGCGGTATCGGCGGCCGGCACGGGCACCAGGGTCATGCTGGACCGGTCGAGCCGGGTGCGCAGCACTTCGTGGCCCTCGATGATCCCGGCCAAAGCCGCATGCAACCGCTCGCGGTGCAGCGTCTCGGGCAGCCGGATGGCTTCGGTCTGGGCGAGCCTGCATGGGTTGCCGAATTCGTAGAGCCACCGGCCGTTGGGCAGCAACGGCATTGGCCCGGTGCCCGTGTCAACCTGCTGGGCAGCGGCCGCGGTCTCCGAGTCGATCGCCTCGGCCAGTTCGCGAACGTTGCTGCACTCGAGGATGAGCCTGGCGCGCAACGCAATTCCGCGTGCACGGGCCGCTTGTACCACCGACAGCGCCATGATGCTGTCCAGGCCGAGCTGCAGGAAGTCTGCGGTGACGTCGATGCGCGGTTGCCCGAGCAGCTCGGCGAGCAGTTCGGACAGCGCGGCTTCCGTGTCGGTCTCGGGCGTCGCCGCGCCAACCTCGGACTCGGCGTGATCGAGAGCCGCCAACGCGGCTTCGTCCAGCTTTCCGTTGGCGGTCAACGGGATTTCGTCGACCAGGACGATGCGATGTGGAACCATGTAGCGCGGCAGCCGGGTGCTGAGCATGCTCCGCAGCTCGGCGGTTGCCGGCCGGGCGGTGGCCGTGTCGGTGGCCACGTACGCGGTGAGCCGGGCGATGCCCCGGCGCTGCTGTACCAACACACCCGCGTGCCGCACGGCCGGGTGCGATTCGAGGGCGGCGGCGATCTCGCCGGGTTCGACGCGGTGGCCGCGGATCTTCACCTGGGCGTCGGCGCGGCCCACGTATTGCAGTGCGCCGCTGGGCAACCGGCGCACCAGGTCGCCGGTGCGATACATCCGTTCGGCCCGGCCAAACGGGTCGGCGAGAAAGCGGGCCGCGGTCTCGGCGGCGCGGCCGAGGTAGCCGCGGGCCAGCTGGGCACCGCCCAGATACAGTTCACCCGTCGCCCCGCAGGGCACCGGGCGCAGCGCGGAATCCAGCACGTAGCCGCGGGTGTGCCGGGTCGGCCGCCCGATGGAGGGTTCGTCGTGCTCGGCTATGGCCGCGACCACCGCCTCGACCGTGGTCTCGGTCGGCCCGTAGCAGTTGTAGGCCGTCATCGACGTCGTTTCGCACGTGTTGCGGATCCGGGCCCAGGCCGAACCGCCGACCGCCTCGCCGCCCAGCGCCAGCACCGTCAGTGGCGCCTCGGTCAGCAAACCAAATGCGTGCAGTTGAGCAAACATCGACGGGGTGGTGTCGATCATGTCGATTCCCTGCGCGGCGATCAGCGCGACGAGCGCCTCGGCATCGGTCTGGGTGTGTTCGTCGACGACATGCACGCGATGCCCGTCGAGCAAACCGACCAGCGGCTGCCACGCGGCATCGAAGGCGAACGACCACGCGTGGGCGACCCGCAGCGGCCGGCCCAGTTTGTCGGCCGCCGGCCGCAACACGCGGTCCAGATGATCGTCGGCGTAGGCGCCCACCGCGCCGTGAGTTCCGATGACGCCCTTGGGTTCTCCGGTGGTGCCCGAGGTGAACACGACGTACGCGGCCTGGGCGGGTGGAACGTCCACCGCGATGAAGTGGTCGTCGCGCGGTTCGCCGTGCTCCAGCAGCGACTCGGTGAGCTCTTCGTCCAACACGATCAGGGCGCCCGATTGACGCAGGATCGAGTTCACCCGTTCGGGGGGCATTCCCGGCTCCATCGGCACGCACATGCCGCCGGCCTTGAGCACGGCGAGTATCGCGATGACGTACCGCGGGCCCCGGGAAAGCCGGATGCCCACCGGCGTTTCGGGCGTGACCCCCCGGTGTGCGAGTCGCGCCGCCAGCCGGGTGCTGTGCAGGTCGAGGTCGCGATAGCTCAGCGCGCCACCCGCCCAGCTGACCGCCGGGCGGTCCGGTGTCCTGGCCACAACGTCGGCGAAGCGGGCGTGAATGCTCAACGGCGGCAGTGGCTTTGGCGTACCAGCGGCGCCCAGCGGGTGCGCCTCATCGTCAAGCAGGACACTGACGTCGCGCAGCGGACGCTCCCAGCCCTGCAACAGCCTCTCGGCGGTGGTGAGCACCCGCCGGCCCAGCGTGGCGGCGGGGACGGCACCCAGTGCTCCGTCGATCGCTTCGACCAGCACCACCAGCTCGCCGCCTTCCATGTGAGCGGCGATGGCGATGGGAAAGTGCGACAGGGTTTGCAGGGCGGACGGGCGAAATGTCGCTGCACCAGCGGTGAATTCGCCGCCCGCGGTCAGGCCGTCCATCGGGAAGTTCTCGTAGACCAGCAGGGTGTCGAACATTTCCCCGACCCCGCCGAGGGCCCGCAGTTGGGCGTGCCCCAGATAACTGTGCTCGCGCAGCAGCGCGGCGTCGCGCTGGACGGCTCGGCATTGCTCGCCGGCCGCCGCTGCCGGGTCCAGCCGCACACGCAGCGGCACGGTGTTGATGAACAGACCGACCATGGTTTCGACGCCGGTCAGTTCGGGCGGCCGACCGGACACGGTGACGCCGAAAACCACATCCTGCGTGTCGATCAGCCGCGACAACACCAGCGCCCATGCCATTTGCACCAGGGTGTTGACGGTGATGCCGCGGGCCCGGCTGTCGTCGATCAGCCGGGCGGTGGTATCGGCCGGCATTCGCAGCCCCGTGGTGCGCGGCAGCGCCGTCTGCCGGCCCTCGGTGGTCTCAACGGATCCCAGCGATGCGGCGAGCAGGGTGGGCCCCGGCATCCCCGCCAGGTGCTCGCGCCACACTCTGTGGCTGGTTTCCGGATCGCGATTCGCCAGCCAGCCGATGTAGTCGCGGTAGGGCCGCGGGGCAACCGGCAGCGCCGACGGGTCACCGCCGGCCTGATACAGGATCATCATCTCGTTGACGAACACCGGCAACGACCAGCCGTCGATCACGATGTGATGGGCGGTGAGCACCAAACGCCATTGCGCGCCTGGCAATTCGATCAACAGAAAGCGGATCGCCGGCCCTTGTTCCAGATCGAACGGGCGTCGGCGCTCGCCGGTTTCCAGCGCCGGCACGTCGGCGGGTGTCGCGGCGACCAGGCGCCACGGCAGCTCGACGCGAGACGGCACAACCTGTACCGGTCGCGGGATTCCCCGGCTGAAGAAGCTGGCCCGCAGGTTCGGGTGGCGCACCAGCATCTGCTCCGCGCAGTCACGCAGCAGCGCGACATCGAGTTCGCCGGAGATGTCCGCCGCGATGCCGATGACGTACGGGTCGTCGGCCGCTTCGCCGTCGGCGAATTCGGCGAGAGTGGTCAGCGAATACAAGCCCTCCTGCAGCGGGCTCAACGCCATCACGTCGTCGATGTCGGGCGCGACCTCGGTTTTGGCGGCCGTCATGTCGTGCCTTCGCGCGACGACGCGAAAAGTTGCGTCACGGCAGCCAGATCCGATGGCGACAGTCCGGAGGTACTCATCGGCTCGAAACGCGTGTCGGTCACCTGGGCGCCTTGTTCGATGTCGGCCCCTTCGTCGCCCACGGCGTCCAACGCCGCGGCCAACTGCTGCACCGTCGGATTCTCGAAGATCATGCGCGGACTCACGGCCAGGCCGGCCGCCCGCGCCCGCGAGGCGAGCTGCACGGACAGGATGCTGTCGCCGCCGAGCGCGAAGAAGTCGTCGAATCGCCCGATTTCCGTGGTAGACAGCAACTCCGCGAAGACCTGGGCCAGCGCCCGTTCGGTGTCCGTGCGCGCGGGTTCGGTCTGGCCGCCGGTGCTGACCGCCGGCCGCGGCAGTCCCGGCCGGTTGAGTTTGCCCGATTCGGTTTTCGGGAGGACGTCGAGCACGGTGAGCGACGACGGCAGCATGTAACCCGGCAATGTGGTGGCGATCGCGGCACGCACGTCCGCCGCGAAGGACGACTTGCCGGCATCGTCGGTGATCGGTCGTTGCGGCACAACATATCCGGCCAGCGACGTGCCGCCGTGCACCTCCCACGTCCGCGCCGCCGCGGCGGCGACGCCGTCGGCTGCGGCCAGCGCCGCCTCGACCTCGGCGAGCTCGACGCGGAAACCGCGCACCTGCACCTGGTGGTCGGAACGCCCGATGAATTCCAGTTGGCCGTCCTCGGTCCACCGGGCCAGGTCGCCACTGCGGTACAACCGCGAACCGGGCTTTGCACCATAGGGGTTGGCGATGAACCGCGTCGCGGTCAGGCCCGCCCGCTTCCAATATCCTCGAGCCAGCTGGTCACCGGCGTAGTACAGCTCGCCCACCACGCCGACCGGCACGGGACGCAATCCATCGTCGAGCAGATAGGCCTCGGCGCCCGGGACGGGCTTTCCGACAAGCGGATTCGGCAGGACCAGCCGCCCCCGCGACACCGCGCCGGAGGTCTCGGTGGAGCCGATGTTGTTCAGCAACTCGATGCCGGCGCCGTCCTCGTCGGCGCACACCGACACCAGCCGCTGCAGCAGCCCCGCGCTCACCGGTTCGCCACCGCACACCAGCCGTGACAGCGAGCGCACGGCGGCGGGCCGGCTGTCCACCAACGCCGACACCAGGCTGGGCACCGCAGTGACCTGAGCGACCGAATACCGGTTCATCAGCTCCCCGAGGGCCTCTGGATCGCGGTGCTCGGCGTCGTCGGCCAGGATCATGGTCGCGCCGACCGCCAGGCCGGCCAGCATTTCCATGCCGCCCTCGAGGAAGGTGATCGAGGCCTGCGCCAGTCGCACGTCGTCGGTTCGCGGCGGGTAGTGCCGCAGCTGCCAGTCCAGCCGGGCGGTCATCGAACGATGCGTGCCCACCGCGCCTTTCGGCTTGCCGGTGGACCCGGAGGTGAACACCAGATACATCGGGTCGTCGGGGTGCGGCAGCGGCAAGGCCCCCGACCGCGGAGCCGCGTCATCGCCGTTCACCACGGCGCGTACCTGGGGATCGTCCAGCGAGATCAGCTGTATGCCGGGCACCTGCGGCATGGTGTCCACCGCTTCGTCCGTCGCGACCACGACCGGCGGCGTGACGTCGTCGAGCATCAATTGCTTTCGCGCCAGCGGATAGCCGGGGTCGATGGGAAAGTAGCCGGCGCCCGCCTTCATGATGGCCACCAGCGCCACCACCAGCTCGATGCTGCGCCGGGTCGACAGCCCGACCAGCGACCCAGGGCCCACTCCGTGCCCGACGAGCAGCGCGGCCAGGTTATCCGAACGACGGTGCAGCGCAGGGTAATCGATGCTCTGCTCGCCGCAGCGCACCGCGATGCGGCCGGTGCCCCACGCCCGGCTGGGTTCCAGCAGTTCCGGGATGGTGCGCGGCCGGTCGTGCGGCGGCTGCTCGCCGCGGCTCCAGTCCCGCAGAATGCGCTGCTGTTCCGTGGCATCGATCAGCCGCACGTCCCGCAAAGGCCGATCGAGGTCTTCAGCAAACTCGGTGAGCGCCCGGGTCAGCCACCCGGCCAGCCGCTCGATGGTGGTCCTGGCGTAGAGCTCGGTGCGGTAGATGAGATTGCAGTGGTAGCCGATGTCGCCGGAGCCGTCGGTGCCGAAGAAGTTGACGCTCAGATCCGCGTGCGCCATATCGAAGATGGGGTCCAGCGAGGTGCACACGGTGTCCCGTTCGCCGCTGCCCGCGGCGGCGGTCTCGATGACCCGGGTGGCGGACAGGTGATCCCGCACGTGCACGACGACCTGGAACAGCGGATTACGCGATAGCGAGCGCACCGGGCTGACGCTGTCGACCACGCGGTCGAACGGCAGGTCCTGGTGGGCGTAGGCGGCCAGCGCGGTCTCCCGGGCCCGCTTGAGCAGTTCACGCAACGTCGGGTTGCCGTCCAGGTCGTTGCGCAGCACCAGGATGTTGACGAAAAACCCGATCAGCTGGTCCAACTCGGCTTCGGTGCGGCCGGCGACCGGGGTGCCCAGCGGGATGTCGGTTCCGCCACCGGCTTTGTGCAACACCACGGCGACGGCCGTTTGCAGCAGCATGAATTCGGTGACGCCCAGCTCGCGGCACAGCTCACCGAGCTTGGCGCGGGTGGCCGAGTCGATGTGGAAATCGACCGATTCCCCGTCGCCGCTGGGCACCGGCTGGCGCGGGAAGTCCGGGCGCAGCCCGGTGTCCTCCGGCAGCCCGGCCAGTTGCCGCGTCCAATACTCCCGCTGGTCGGCGGCTATCGCGGATTCCTGCCCGCCGGCGTCCCCCAGGAACGTCCGCTGCCACGCCGCGTAGTCGGCGTACTGCACCCGAAGCGGGGCCCAGGACGGCGCTTCTCCCCCGCGCCGGGCCCGGTAGCCCGTCATCACGTCGGAGAACAGCACGCCGGCCGACCAATGGTCGGAAGCGATGTGGTGCACGACCACCGACAGCACGTGCTCGCCCGCGTTCTCGGTGCGCAGCACCGCGACCCGGATCGGCAATTCGGCGTCCAGCTCGAAGCAATGGCACCGCTCGACGTCGAGCTGTCGTTGCAGCCAGGCGTCGTCGGGTCCCACCTCGCGGCGAACCGGAATTTCGACGCCGGCCGGACCCACGACCTGATACGGCACACCGTCCAGCTCGACATAGCTGGTGCGCAGAATTTCGTGCCTGGCGACGACGTCGCCGATGGCGGCGATCAGCGCATCGATGTCCCACGGCCCGGTCAGTTTCGCCGCAAAGGGGATGTTGTTGACCCGGCTGGGCCCGTCGACGCGGTAGGCGAACCAGCTGCGGAGCTGTGACGCCGAGAGCGGCATGGGCTCGTCGTGCGCGGTGGTGATCAGCCTGGGCCGCGACGGCGTCAGTTCACCCGAAGTCAGCTGGTCGATCCGCTCGGCCAGCGCTGCGACCGTAGCGAGTTCGAACACGTCGCGGATGCCGATTTCCACGCCGCACTCCCCGCGGATGGCGGTGACCAGTTTGGTGGCGACCAGCGAGTGGCCGCCCAGATCGAAGAACGAGTCGTCGGCGCCCACCCGCTCGTGGCCGAGCAGCCCGGAAAACAGTTGCGCCACAAGCTGTTCGGTGGGGGTGGTGGGATCGCGGTATTCGGTGGCCGCCGCGATGTGCGGTTGCGGCAGCGCGGCGCGGTCGATCTTCTGGTGTGCGGTGATCGGGATTTCGTCGAGCACCACGTAGGCGGCCGGGGTCATGTAGTCCGGCAACGCCGCGGCAACCCGGGCCCGGATGCGCTCGACGTCAACCGTTTCCGTGCCGGCGCCCTGGGCCGGCGTCACGTATCCCACCAGGCTCTTGCCCAACTGCGGCAGGTCCATCGCCAGCACGATCGCCTGCCCGACGCTGGGGTCGACCGAGATGGCTGAAGCGATCTCACCCAACTCGATGCGGAAACCGCGGATCTTCACCTGTTCGTCGGCGCGGCCCACGAACTCGATGTCGCCGTTGGCGTTGCGGCGGGCCAGGTCACCCGAGCGGTACATCCGGCCGCCCGGCGTGAATGGGTCGGCGACGAAACGCTCGGCCGTCAGCGCAGGCCTGCGATGATAGCCATGGGCGACATGCGTTCCGGCGATATAGATTTCACCGATCACCCCGACCGGAACCGGCTGCAACGCGTTGTCGAGCAGATGCACCTGCGTGTTGATTTTGGGCCGGCCGATCGGCACCACCCGGGTGCCCTGGGCGCCCTCCACCGGATAGCTGGTGCAGTTCACCACCGTCTCGGTCGGCCCGTAGAAGTTGTACAGCGACGCGTCGAAGGTGGCGTGAAACTTGTCGGCGATCTCGCCGGGCAGGGGCTCTCCACCGATCGGGACGCGCCGCAGGGTCCGCCACTGGCCCACGCCGGGTAACGAGAGGAACAGACCCAACAGCGACGGCACGAAGTGCATCGACGTAATGCCCTCACGCGCCAGCAGTTCGGTCAGGTAGCCGATATCGCGCAGTCCATCGGGACGCGGAATCACCAAGCGGGCGCCCATGATCAGCGTGCCGAAAATTTCACCCATCGACACATCGAAGCTGGGCGAGGCGACCTGCAGCAGGCGATCGGTGTCGTCAACCCGGTATTCGTCGCCGAACCAGACGAAATACTCGGCGATCGGTGCGTGCGACACCGGAACGCCTTTGGGCAGCCCGGTGGAACCCGACGTGTAGATCAGGTAGGCGGTGTTTTGCGGGCTCAGCGGTCGGATGAGCTCGGCGGGCGCGGTGGCCGGATAGTGCCCCGCGTCGGTAACCGGTCCGCGCACAACCAGTTTGGCGTCCGCATCCTCGAGGATGAACGTCAGCCGGTCCTCCGGGTAGGTGGGATCCACCGGCAGATAGACCCCGCCCGCTTTGAGCACCCCGAGTGCGGTGATGACCAATTCGGGTGACTTGTCCAGTAGCACCGCGACGCGATCCTCGGTGCCGATGCCCTGCTCGATGAGCCAGTGCGCCACACGATTCGACTCTTCGTCGATCTCCAGGTAGCTGTAGGCGCGACCCTCGTAGACGACCGCGACGGCATCGGGCGTCTGCCCCGCCCTGCGCCCGACCAGTTCGGGCAGGGTGCTGGCCGGGGTGACGAATTCCTCGCCCGTCGACACCGCGCGCAGCCACTCGGCATCTTCGGCGCTCATCAACGCGCATGCCGACAGCTTCGCGTCGGGCTCGGACAGCAGGCCGTCGAGCAGGGCGGCGTAGTGACGCAGCAATTGCTCGACCAGTTGCTGATCCATGACCTCAACCAGGTACTCGGCCTCGAGCATGCCGCCGCTCGAGCCGTCGAACGTCCGGTTCAGCTCGACCATCAAGCTCAGCGGCAATTGGTTGAAATGCCCGCGCAATTCGCCGCGTTCGCAACGCACGCCGGGCGGGCAGAAGCCGGCGCCGTCGGGCTCGCGCTGCCCGAAGCTCACCCGGGTCATCCGGTCGGCGCCATGGCGACGATCCGGATTCGACTCGCGCACCAGCCAGTCCAGGTCGGCCCGCGAATGCGCGAAGGCGCCTACCGCGCCGTCACGCGTTTGGGCCAGCAGCTCGCGGAACGTCTGGTGCGGTTGCGGCCGCAGCCGAATCACCACCGTGTTGCCGTAATACCCGATCACATCCTCGGTGCCCGCGCCGCGGTTGAGGACCGGCGCCGCCACCAGGAAGTCGGTCGATTGGGTGTACCGGTGCACGAGCGTGGCGAACGCGGCCATCAACACCAGGTACGGAGTGGCGCCCGTCTCGCGGGCCAGCGCGGCCGCCCGATCGACGGTGTCCGCCGACAACCGCGTGAACGCGCGCTGCGCGCGCCAAGTGGTGGGAACCACCGAACCATTGGCCCCGGGAAGCTCGAGCGGCTCCGGCAGGTCGGCCATCAGTGGTCGCCAATAGTCCAGGTCTGCCTGACGGATGGCGGTCGCGGCCGCCGAATGATCCACCAGCGCTCGGGTATCGGCGAAGACGTCCGGTTCGGCGTATGCGCGAGTCAGATCGGCGAAGAACGGCGTCCACGAGCCATCGTCCCAGGCGATGTGGTGCGCGGTGATCAGCAGCATCAGCTTGTCGTCGGCCAGGCGCGCCGCCGTGACTCGCAACGGTGAATCCTTGCTCAGATCGAAAGGCCGGCGAAAGTCCCGCTGCGCCAGCACATCCAGCCGTAACCGGCGCGCCTGATCGGTCAGCCCGGTCAGGTCGTGCTCGGCCCATTCGGGTTGCAGGTTCGCGCGGATCACCGGATGTGGGTCACCCTCCCCGTCGGTGACATACGTCGTATGCAGCACGGGGTGCCGCGCGGCGACGGCGTCGAGCGCATGGTGCAATCGCGCGGTGTCGACCGTGCCGGACAGGCGGTAGGAGACGCAGATGTTGAGCAGCGCGCTGTCGGGATCAACGGACTGGACGAACCACATCCGGTGCTGCCCGACCGACATACGCGGCTCGCCGTCGCCCGCCACCGGCGCCACGGCCGTCGTCCTGGCCAGGCCACGCTCGGTGAGCTTGCGGCGCAGTAATTCCAGGCGCTCATCGTCGAGATGGGTGCTGACGCCGGTGGTGTCTGTCACGCTAGGAGTCCAACCTTTCTAGCATCGCGAGCGTTGAGTGGTGCGCACCGTTGGCGGCGCCGGGGCGCTCGAATGACGGCGGCATTACGGTCCCGCCGGTCGAGTCTGCACGCAACGCCTCGATCAGCTCGGTCACGGTGATGCCGCCGAGCATGCGGGACACCGGAACCGATTTGCCTAGCGTGCGGCGCAGCCGCTTACGCAGGTCGAGTGCGAGCAACGAGTCCACACCCAGGTCAATGAGCGACGTGCCAGGGTCAATCGATGGCGAATCACCCAGGTGCAACGTCGCGGCCAGTTCGGCCCCGACTATCTCGGCGAGTGGCTTCTCAACCGGGCTTTCGCGGCCGTCGTCGTCGTCGCCGGTGCGGGCGGCGACGAACGGCATTGGCATTCCCTGACTTTCGAAGAAGACCCGGAGCCGCTCGAAGTCGGCATCGAAAATCAGTGGATCGCCCTCGTAGCGATACAGACTGGCCTCGATCGCCCGCTCCGGTTCCATTGCCACCAGACCGGAGCGCTCGGTGCGGGTGATCTCGTTACCCACCACTACCCCGGCGCCCTGCCACAGGCCCCATCGGATCGCCGTGCAGTCGCGGCCCGCGGCACGCAACTGCGCGGCCAATACGTCGAGCATCCGGTTGGAAGCCGCGTACGCCGCGTGGCTGTAGCCGCCCCAAACTCCGAATACCGATGAGCAGGCCAGGATCCGGCAGTCCGGCCGCAGCGGCCACACATCGACCAGCGCGGCCAGTCCATTGACCTTGGCCCCGCAGACCGCCGCGACGTCCGCACCGGTGAGATCCGCACGCGAGCGCGCTCGTGCGATGCCCGCGGTGTGGATCAGTAATGACGCACCCGACCCCGCATTGGCGGCAACCGCGGCAAGCGCGGCGCGATCGGTGATATCGCACTGCGGGGCGCGGACCTCGGCGTCATGCCGGTCGGCGAGCTCACGCAGTACGGCCGGGTCAACGCCGTTGCGGCTCAACAGGGTAACGGTGCGGGCGCCGCGGTCCAGGCAATACCGCGCGTACTGTAGCCCGATGGCTCCGCTGCCGCCCGTGATCACCACGTCCTCCAGCGCGGCGGCCTCGAGTGGTCGCCGAGTCACCGGTTCGCGGCACGCGCGAAACGTCCGGGCGTAGCGTCGCGGAGATTCGCCGCCCCGCAGCGCGACCTCGGCCGCCTCGCCGAGCAGCACCTCGACGGCGGCCTGTGCCGTCGCGGGATCGAGATCGCGGTGCGCGAGATCCAGGTGCCCGAAGGCCTGATCCGCGAACTCGAAGCCGACGCTGCGATGCATGCCCGCCAGCGCCGCCTGAGCCGGAGAGACGCCTGCGTCATCCCGGTCGATCTGTTCGGCGCCGGCGGTGAGCAACCAGACGGCCCGGCATCGAGGGCCGATGAGCGCGGGATAATCGGGGAGACCCGCATCGGGCCGGCCCGCGATCCGATCGATTGCGGCGGACGTGTCGAGTTCGTCGATTTCCGCAGCGGCCACCACGAGGATTTCCGCTTGATTCGGTGACACCGCTCGGCAGTCGCCGTGTGCAGCAACGGCATCGACGAGTCGCTGCGTCAGCGCGCCCGCACCGGAGAAGCCGATGTCGACGGCGGGAGCCACCGGTGTGATCGGCGCCGTCATCGGCCGCCAGTCCTCGACGGCCGCGGTGAGCGGCTGCGCCGGCGCCGCTTCGGTCAGTCGTTCCGGTGCCGCCCACAGGTGCACCGCGCGCATCGGGGCGTTCGGGAATCCCCGCAGCGCGGGCCGGCCGCTGATCGGGACGGCGTCGGCCCATTTGCAGCCGGGGTCCGCGGTCGCGATGGCGGCGATGCTCGCCGACAGCGAATCGGTGATGGATCGGTCGCGATGCCCCGAGCCGACGATGACGGTCGACTCGTCGTCGACGATGCCGCCCAGGGGGTAGAGCAGCGACGGGTGCGCCGAAAGCTCGACGAACGCGTCGACCCCGCAGGCGCGGGCATATCCCACGGCGAGGTCGAACCGCACAGTGCCACAGAGGTTTTCATACCAATAGTCGGAGAAATCGGTCGTGTCGCCCAACTCGGTTCCCAGCGTGGAGCCGATGAATCTCACCGGCGCGTCCCGGAACGCCGACTTCGGCGTCAGCTCGGCCAGACTCGTCCGCAGCGGTCGAAGCGCACTGGTGTGTCCGGGATAGTCGACGGAGAGTTGCTGGCTGAAGATGCCACGCTGCTGGGCCAGCCGCACTGCGGCGACCACCGCCTCGTGATCGCCGGCGACCACGGTCGACGACGGCCCGTTGACCGCCGAGACTTCCAGCCAGCCGGGCGTCTCGGCCAGCAGCGACTGCGCGATGTCGAGGCCGGTCCCGAGCACCGCCATCGCGTAGCGGCCGGTCAGTTGGTCCACAACGGTCGCGCGCGCAACCACCAGTGCGACGGCGTCCGGTAGCGAAAGCGCTTCGGCCACATAGGCGGCCGCCACCTCGCCGAGGCTGTGGCCGATGGTGACGTCGGGCAGCACCCCGTAGGATCGCCACGCTTCTGACAGACTCACCGCGTGGGTGAACTGCCCCGCCTGAATCTCGGTTCGCGACCAGTTGCGCTCGTCGTCGCTCACCAGATATGGCAGCGGAGAAGGAAATCCGGCGGATGTGAACGCGTGTGCGCACCGGTCGGCGGCCTCGCGGTAGGCCGGCAGCCGCCGGTAGGCCTCTGCTCCCATCGCCTGCCATTGATTGCCCTGGCCCGGGAACACGAACGCGATGCGCGGCGGCGTCGTCTGGGCGGAGCGCGACACCAACTCGTGTTCTTCGCCGTGAGCGATCGCGGACAGTCCGGCGGCCAGCTCGGCGCTGTCCGCCGCTCGTACCACCGCGCGGTGACGTCGCACGCGGCGCAACCGCAGCAGGGTCGCGGCGACCTCGGCGGTCAGGTCTGCCGAGTCGTCGGCACGACCAAGGTAGTCCGCGATCGCCAAGGCGTCCCGCCGGAGCAACTCTGGGTCGTGGGCGCTGAGCAGCACCGGGACGCGCCCGTCCGGCAGTCGATGGGTCCGCATCATGCGACCTCGGGGACGGTGACGATCAGATGTGCGTTGGTGCCCGCGATGCCGAACGCGGACGCCGCGGCGGTGCGCTGCCCGTCGATGGCCGGCCACGGTGTCAGCGTCTGGGCCAACCGCAACCCTTGTGTGTCCCAGTCGATTTCGGGGCTCGCTTCGCCGGCGTGCAGGGTGGCTGGTACGGCGCCGTGTTCGGCCGATACCAGCACCTTGGCCAGCCCCAGCGCACCCGCCGCGGCCAGCGAGTGGCCCACGTTGGATTTCACCGAACCCAGCAACGCCCCGCGGCCGGGTTCGGTCTCGCCGTACGTCTCGGCCAGCGACCGCAACTCGGTCCGGTCACCGAGGCGCGTGCCAGTGCCGTGCCCCTCGATCATTCCCACCTCGGCGGGTTTGACCCCGGCCTGGCCGATCGCGCGCCGGAACAGCCGCACCTGGGCATCACCGCTGGGCGCGCTCAGACCGGCGCTGCGCCCGTCCTGATTCATGGCGGTGGCCCGCACCTCGGCGACGATCCGCCGACTGGCGCGCAGCGCGGCCGACTTACGTTGCAGCACAAACATCGCCGCTCCCTCGGCCCACACGGTTCCGCTGGCCTGCGCGCTGTAAGGGCGGCAGTATCCGTCGTCGGAGAGTGCGTGCTGTTTGGAGAATTCGACGAAGAAGCCCGGCGAACCCAGCACGTTGACCCCACCCGCGATGGCCAGGTCGCAGTCGCCGTTCTGCAGGGAGCGGGTGGCGACGTGGAACGCCACCAGCGCGGACGCGCACGAGGAGTCCAGGGTCAGCGCCGGCCCGGTCAATCCCAGTGTGTAGGCGATGCGGCCCGAGATCACACTGAGCGCGGTGCCGGCCAGCAGATGACCGCTGTGTTCGGAGAACCTGGCCATGTCGGGTCCGTAGCCGGTGGCCGAGGCGCCGACGAAGCAGCCGACATCGTGCCCGGCCAGGTCGTCGGGATTGATGCCGCTGTTTTCGCACGCACGCCAGGCCACCCGTAACGCCACGCGCTGCTGCGGGTCCATCACGACGGCCTCGCGGGGCGAGATGCCGAAGAACTCTGGATCGAATGTGGTTGCCCCGGTGAGGAAGCCGCCGCGGTCATGGATTTCTTTGAAGCCGCTGCGGCGCGAGCCGGCGAGCAGTTCGCGCACCGCCCATCCGCGGTCGGTGGGAAACGGACCCAGCGCCTCGCGGCCGTGGGCCAGCAGATCCCAGTAGTCCTCTGCGGTTTCGATGCCGCCGGGCGCCTCCACACCCATTCCCACGATCACGACGGGATCGGCGCCGTCGTCGTGTGGACCCTCGCCAAAGGCATTGTCAGACATCGGCATCACCCGGCATTCACCTGCGCGGCGACCGCCTCGACGTGGTCATAGACGTAGAAGTGCCCGCCGTCATACAGCGACACCGCGAACGATCCGGCGGTGTGCCTTTCCCACTGCTTGAGCACGACGGCGGCGATGCGGTGGTCGTCGTGACCGCCCAGCACGTGAATGTCGGCGCCGATGCGGACATCGGGGCTGGGTTCATACCCGTTGAAGGCGCGGTAGTCGGCGCGTACGGCGGTGGTCAGCAATTCGGAAAACTCTTCGTCGGCAAGCAGTTCGGGGTCGGTACCACCCAGATCGGCGATATCGGCCAACAGTCCGTCGTCACTGGTCGGCAGTTCGGGCATGTCGGCGACGACGCAGGGCGGCGGACCGGCCGATACCCAGAGCTTCTGCACGGCCGCGCCGTACGCTTCGGCGACGCGGGCGAACTCGAAGGCGACGACGGCGCCCATGCTGTGCCCGAACAACTTCAGCGGCGCGACGCTTGGCCACGGCGCCGCCCGAAACAGGCTGACGGCCAGGTCGTGCACGCTGTCGTGCGCCGGTTCGGTGAGGCGGTCGGCCCGCTGCGGGTACTGCACGACGTAGGTGTCGCCACCGGCGGCCAGCGCCGCCGCCAGTACCCGGTAGCTCGCGGCGGCCGCGCCGGCGTGCGGAAATATCACGGTGGCACCGGTCGACGATCCGTTGCCGCGGCCAGGGGTCAGCTTGATCCAGGACGGGAACGTGGAAGACACGGTGATCAAGTTATTCACAGTCATTGCGCCGTATACGATTTCGCAGGCGGACGAGACGCCGCCAGAACCGATTCGGCGTCCATGCCGACGACTTCCAGGTACAGCTCGGCGACCTGATCCAGCCTGCCGGGGTCGTTCTCTGCGGCGCTGAGCACCGCGGCCAGCGCCGACACGGTTCGGTTGGCGAAGATGTCGGCGACGATGATGTCCGGTGCGTCCAGCCACGCCCGAATCCTCGCCACCGCCTGGGTGGCGAGCACCGAATCGCTGCCGAGCGCGAAGAAGTCGTCGTCGACTCCGACGTCTTCGCGGCCGAGCAGATCACCGACGATCATCGCCAGTGCCGATTCCAAGGGTGTCGACGCGCGGCGGTGGCCGGGCCGCTGCGCTTGCGAGGCGGCGGTCTCCAATTCGCGTGCGGCGGTCCGCCGGTCGAGCTTTCCGGCATCGGTGAAACCGATCCGCTCTACCACCGTGATGTGGCGTGGGACCATGTGCGCGGGAACCAGCTCACCAAGGCGCCGCCGCATCCGCTCGGCGGTCAAAGATGCGTCGTCGGTGCACACCTGCGCGGCGAGCACGTCGGATTGCCCGGATACGGGGATCAAGGCGGCCACCGCCGTCCGCACCCCGGGCACGCGCCGCAACGCGGTCTCGATCTCGCCCAGCTCGACGCGATACCCGCTGATCTTCACGCGGTGGTCGGCGCGGCCGACGAATTCGAGGACGCCGTCCGGCCAGTAACGCACCAAATCGCCGGTGCGGTACCAGGTTCGGCCGTCATGCTGGACGAAGCGTTCCGCAGTGAGATCGGGACGTCCGCGGTAGCCGCGCGCGACGCCGCGGCCGGACACCCAGAGCTCCCCCGGGACCCAGTCGGGGCAGTCGGCGCCGGTGTCGCTGACGACGCGGCAGGCGTTGTTGGGGAGCGGGATGCCGAAGGGCAGGGCCGCCCAATCGTCCGGCAGCACCCCCGTTACCTCGAAAATGGTGTTGTGCACCGGGGTTTCGGTCGCACCGCCGAGGCCCGCGAAGCGCAGGTTCGGCGCTTCGGCCCGTAGGCGACGTACCACCTCGGGGCGCACCCAGTCGCCTCCGGTGGGAATCACCCGCACCGAGGAGAGGCGCCCGCTTCCGACTTCGATCAGCATCTCCAGCCAGCCGGGCATGAAATGCAGCACGGTGACTTTATGGGTGTTAATCAGCCGTGCCCAGGCGTCGGGATCGCGCCGCTGGGCTTCCTCGACCACCACGATGGCCCCGCCGGTACGCAAGGTGACGAACACGTCCATCACCGAGATGTCGCCTTCCAGGGTCGACAGTGCCAGGCATCGGTCCGCGGGACCGATCTCGAAGTGGCGACCGATGAATTCCACCGTGTTCATCGCCGCGTCGTGGGTGACCTCAACGCCTTTGGGTTCGCCGGTGGAGCCCGAGGTGAACAACACATAGGCGAGCTCGTCGGGATCGATTCTCGCTGAGGCCATCTCGGCGCCGACGGAGGGGTTGCGAAGCACCTCGGCGAGTACCAGCTCGGGCACCGGCAGGGACAGCCGTTGTCCACCGCACACCAGCGCCAGGCTCACCCGACCGGTTTCGAGGATCCGCTCGGCACGGTCACGCGGCTGGTCGACACCGACCGGCAGGTAAACGGCGCCGACGGACAGGATGCCCAGCAACGCCGGAATCTGCTCGGCGGTTTTCGGGCCCATCACCGCGATGGTGTCGCCGGCCGCGACGCCGGCGATGCGCAGCGCCGCGGCCACCGCCCACGCCTGGTCGCGCAGTTGCGCGTAGCTGAGATCACCGCTGCTCGCGAACACGGCCGGGGCGTCGGGTCGCTGCTCGGCTTGCCGAAAGAACCCGTCGTGCAACGCTTCTCCGCTGGGTTCGGCGGTGCGGGCGTTGGCCGCCTCCCGCACCGCACGCTGCGCCTCGGGCAGCGGCGAGGGGCCCAGCGCGTCCCACGCGTCGTCGGCGGCGGCCAGCCGGTGCAGCTCGTCGATGTGGTAGGCGAACATGGCGTCGATGACGTCCGAGGGGAAGATGCCTTCGCGCACATCCCAATTCACCATGACCCCGCCGTCGAACTCGGTGACCTGCGCGTCAAGCAGCACCTGCGGACCCTGGGAGATGATCCATCCCGGCGTGCCGAATTGGCCGGTCACGTCGCGGCTGAATAGTTCGCCGAGCCCGAGCGCGCTGGTGAACACCACCGGCGCGAGCACCTGGGTGCCGCGATGGCGGCTGAGGTCGCGCAACACCGACAGCCCGGGATAGGCGGAGTGGGCGGCGGCCGCACGCATCGCGTCCTGCACCGCCCGTGCCCGCGTCGTGGCGGTGTCTGCGCCGACGAGATCGATGTCGAGCAGCAACGACGAGGTGAAGTCACCAACCAACGAGTCGACGTCCGGGTGCAGAGCCTGGCGCCCGAACAGCGGGACGTTCAGCAGGAAGCGCGAGGTGGTCGACCAGCGGGCCACGGTGTTGGCGAATCCCGCGGCCAGCGCCATCGCCGGGGTGATGCCGCGTGCCTGGGCGCGGGCGAACAGCGCATCGCGGGTTTGCGGGTCGAGCCAATGCCAGCGCCGGGTGCTCCGGTTCGCACCGCGGCCGCCGGTCGACGGCAATGCGGGCGGGTCTGGCAGCTCCGCGAGGCGCTGGGCCCACCAGGCCCGGTCGGCCTCGCGCGACGGCTGCGGTTGTGCGTCCTCGGCCTCGATGGCTTGGCGGTACTGCCGGTAGGTGTAGCTCAGCTCCGGGAGGTGGCGGCCGCGGTAGAGGGCAGCCAGATCGGCCATCAGGGTGCGGTAGCTCATCGCGTCGGCGGCCTGCATGTCGAGGTCGACGTGCAGCCGGGAGCGCTCGCCCGGAAGCAGCGTCACCGCCAGTTCGAACACCGCGCCGTCGAGCTGCTGGTGTGATTTGGCGTCGCGGATCGCGGCGAGCCGCTGCTCGACCTCGTCGGTGCTCCACGAGCGCAGGTCCTCGACGCTGACCGGGAAGTCGCCGCTCTCGGCGGCAGGGGGGATGCGCTGGTTTCCGTCGGGCAGGAACCGCACCCGCAGCATCGGGTGACGACGTGCCAGCGCGGTGGCCGCTGTGCGCAGGCGTTCGGCGTCGATCGGCCCGCCGTCGAACTCCACGTAGAGATGACCGGCAACCCCACCCAGTTGCTGGTGGTCATGGCGACCGACCCACATCGCGTGTTGCATGGGGGCCAGGGCGAATGGCTCGTCCTCCCCGGATGGGTCGCCGGGCGCATCGGCGGTAAAGATCTGCTGGTCGGCGCCTTGCCCGCCGTCTTCGACCAGGCGGGCCCAGGCTTCGATCGTCGGGGTTTCGGCAAGTGTGGCGAAGTCGATGGCGATGCCTTGGCGGCGCCAGCGGCCGGCCAGCGTCATGATCCGGATGGAGTCCAGGCCCTGGCCGATCAGGTTGCTACCCGGCTGGACTGCATCGACGTCGACGCCGAGCAGTTCGGCCACCTCCGCCCGGATGTCCTCCGAGCGTGCCGAGGCGTGCACCACAGACCCTCCCTGATTAGCACAGGTGCCCTAATTTTTTGGTTACCCTATCCTTACTCCCGGCGTCCCCGCTACTAGCCCCTTCGAAGCCCCCTGCTGAAGGACCCAATGAGCGTCAACACACCGCAGCCGCCGGCCGGAGGCCTCGATGGGTTCGTGCCGTTTCCCGCCGATCGGGCCGCCGCCTATCGAGCGGCCGGCTACTGGACGGGGCGGCCCTTGGACACCATCCTGAGCGACGCGGCCCAGCAATGGCCCGACCGAATCGCCGTCCGCGACGCGATGGCCGGTGCCGGCATTACCTATGCGGACCTCGACGACCAGGCTGACCGCGCGGCCGGTGGACTCCTGCGCGCGGGTATTGCGCCGGGCGACCGAGTGTTGCTGCAGCTGCCGAACGGCTGCCAGTTCGCGGTGGCGCTGTTCGGGCTGCTGCGGGCGGGAGCGATCCCGGTGATGTGCCTGCCCGGGCACCGGGCCGCCGAACTCGGGCATTTCGCCGCGGTCAGCGAGGCCACCGGGCTCCTGATCGCAGACGCCGCAGGGGGTTTCGACTATCGGGCGATGGCGCGCGCGCTGTCCGAGGAGCACGGCGCGCTGAAGCACGTCATCGTCGACGGCGACCCGGGACCGTTCATCCCATGGGCGCAGCTGCGCGATCAGGCGGCGATGTCCACGCCGCCCCGGCCGCCTGACCCGGGATCGCCTGCGTTGCTACTGGTTTCGGGCGGTACCACCGGAACACCCAAGCTCATTCCCCGCACCCACGACGACTACGTTTTCAACGCGAAGGCCAGCGCCGAACTCTGCGGGCTCACCTCGGACGACGTCTACTTGGCGCTGCTGTCGGCCGGCCACAATTTCCCGCTGGCCTGCCCGGGCCTGCTCGGCGCGATGACCGTCGGCGCCACCACCGTTTTCGGCACCGACCCCAGTCCCGAAGCGGCCTTCGCCGCCATCGACCGCCACGGCGTCACGGTGACCGCCCTGGTGCCGGCGTTGGCCAAGCTGTGGGCGCAGGCCTGCGACTGGGAACCCGTGACACCAAAGACGTTGCGGCTCTTGCAGGTTGGTGGCGCGAAGTTGGAACCCGAGGATGCCCGGTTGGTGCGCAGCGCCCTGACCCCGGGCCTGCAGCAGGTGTTCGGGATGGCCGAGGGGCTGCTGAACTACACCCGGCTCGACGATCCCCCGGAACTCACCGAACACACCCAGGGACGGCCCTTGTCGGCCGCCGACGAACTGCGCGTCGTCGATGCGCAGGGCGAGCCGGTGCCGCCGGGCGAGGAAGGCGAGCTACTGGTTCGCGGGCCGTACACGTTCAACGGCTATTTCCGGGCCGAGCGCGACAACGAACGCAGCTTCGACGCGCAAGGGTTCTTCCGCAGCGGTGACGTGGTGCGGCTACGCGGCGACGGCTATCTGGTGGTCACCGGTCGCGTCAAAGACGTGATCTGTCGTGCCGGAGAAACGATTTCCGCGGCGGACCTCGAGGAGCAGCTGCACACCCACCCGTCGATCTTCTCGGCGGCCGCGGTCGCGCTGCCAGACTCCTACCTGGGCGAGAAGATCTGTGCGGCCGTGGTTTTCAGTGGCCCCGAGCTATCGCTGCCGGAATTGAACGGCTATCTCGACGAGCGTGGGGTGGCCGCGCACGCCCGCCCCGACGTTCTGGTTGCGATGACGGCGCTGCCCACCACCCCGATCGGCAAGATCGACAAAAAGGCCATTGCGCGCCGGGTTTCGGCGCAACAGGCACCCGCGCGACACTAGCTTTGCGCGCTCTCCCACGGCCCGCGTCAGCCCATCGCCGCGTACAGCTCGGTCAGCAGGCCCGCCGTGGTTCGGAAGTCCATGCACTGATCGGTCACGGACTGGCCATAGGTCAGTTCGCCGCCGAGCGATTGCGCGCCGGCCACCAGGAAGCTCTCCAGCATGAGGCCGGCGATACCGCGCTCGCCCGCCGCGATGCGTGCGGTAACCTCCGCGGTGACCTCGGCCTGCCGCACATGGTCTTTGGCGGAGTTGGCATGTGAGCAGTCGATCATCACCCGCGTGGAAAGCCCTGCCTTGCTGAGCCGTTCGACGGCGGTGGTCACCGAGGCGGTGTCGTAGTTGGGCCCGGCGGTTCCACCCCGAAGGATCACGTGGCAGTCGGGATTGCCCTTGGTCTCGACGACGGCCGCGCGACCGACGTTGTCGGTACCGAAGAAATGATGTGCTGCCGCAGCGGCTTTGACACCGTCGATGGCGACCTGGACGTTGCCGTCGGTGCCGTTCTTGAATCCCACCGGCATGGACAGCCCGGACGCCAACTGGCGGTGAACCTGCGACTCGGTGGTCCGGGCGCCGATCGCGCCCCAGGCGACCGCGTCGGCGATGTATTGCGGGCTGGTGGGCTCCAGGAATTCACATCCCACCGGCAGGCCGACGTCGATGACGTCGAGCAATAGCCCGCGCGCAATGCGGAGCCCACGTTCGACGTCGAAGCTGCCGTCCATGTTGGGATCGTTGATGAGTCCCTTCCAGCCGACAGTCGTGCGCGGCTTCTCGAAGTAGACCCGCATCACGATCTTCAGCCGATCCGCGAATTCGGCGGCGACCGGCGCAAGTCGGCGTGCGTAATCGAGGGCGGCGGCGGGATCGTGCACCGAGCAGGGCCCAACGACCAGTAATAGCCGGTCGTCACCACCGGCCAGGATCGCCGAGATCTCCTCGCGATCGCGTTGGACGGTCTGGGCACGCCGAGCCGTCAACGGCAGCTCGGTGCGGATCACGGCAGGGGCCGAGAGTTCCCGGAACGAGACGATCCGATGATCGGACGTATCGATGGTCGCCGTGTCGCAATTGAGGATGGACATGGAGGGTGTGTGCCTTTCTCTGCTGGCTCCCAGGGCACGCCCGCTGGTTCCCGATGCCCTGAAAAACGAAAAGCAGCGACCGTATGGTCACTGCTGGGCTCCGGGTATCAGTCGTGCGGTTGCGTCAACCAGACGCTGTCTCGCCGGCTCCACCCGGAGCCACGATAAAGCGCCAATACTTGCGCACGCCGATATTCACGTCGGCGAAGATACCATGTGGAGCCAGGCAGCTGACAACCCGGCACTTTCCCGGCTGCTCACCATCCGCTCACCGTGTCGCGGGCCCGCCAGAAGTGTTGGCGCGCAACGCATCGATCAGACGATCCATCACCGCACCGGCGTCCGCGCGGGCCTGGCCCTGATCCTTCGCGCGGGCGATATAAAGCGTTGCCTCGCGCAGCGCCCCCATGATCGTCAGGGCGGTCGCCTCGACGGGCTGTTCCGGAATGCCGCCGGACTCGATGGCGTCGGTGAGCAGTCCGGTCACGAACCCGATGTTGTAGCGGTGGCCGATGTCGCTCCACCGTTCCCATCCCAGGACCGCCAGCGCCTCGAGCAGGACGATGCGCTGGATCTCGGGTTCGGCGCACGCGTCCAACCACAGACCCGAACACAGTCGCATGATCTCGACCGGATCGGAGTGTCCCGAGGCCGCGACGGCCTCCCCCATCCGGGCGGCCATCTCACCCTCCACCCGCTCGAATACCGCTGCGAACAACTCTGTCTTGTCAGTGAAGTGGTGGTACAGGGCCCCACGCGTTACCCCCGCGTTGCGGACGATCGTTTCCAGGGATGCGTCGGCGAATCCCACTGACGCAAACAACGGCCGGGCGGCACCGATCAACGCATCGCGTGTCTCGGCCGCACGTTCGGCCTGCGTGCGGCGACCGTCGTTCGCCATCAACCCATACCTTTCTGCGTATGCATTTCATGCATACCGCATGAAAGGTCCGCGATTCTGCTACCGGCCGATGTCGCGTCGCCGTCTGCGCCCAGCTCAGAACACCCTGAGCCGGCGAACAATGTCCAGCGATGACGAGTCACCCTCGGCCTGAACGCCCAGACTCTCCCAACTGCCGCGTTGGGTGATCCACCGGACGAAGGCCTGCGAATCCGACGTGACACGCGCAGCGACATCGCAGTGGCCGCCGATGTGCAGGGTGCGCCCGCACAGCCCGTCGAGGCTCACTTCTACTCCGGTGTGTAAGTCGTTGAGTAAGTGCACGTTCTGTTGCGGCAGCGCCGCTTCGATCCAGTCAAGGGTGGGGGCAAGCCGCAGCTCGTCGACGGGCGGCGGATCGCCTTCCAATGGCCCATCCGGCGAAAACAGGTCAAACCGGGTGTGAATGAAGGACTCGAAGACGAACGTGGTCGGAACGATCGATGCCGGATAGGTCCCGACGTCGCCTATCGGTATATCGATGTCCTGAGTCTCGATTGCTGCGAGCATCTCCAGCCCTCGCGCGCTGACCGATTCATAATCGGCCACAACCTCTTTGGGAGTCATCGAACGCCGCGAGGCGACATAGAGATCCGCCGCGCGCTCGGCAGGTATTTCGCCCGGGCTGGGCAGCGTCGACGGATCGACGGCCAGCCAGAAGCTGCATGCCATGTGTGACACGAGGTCCTGGACCGACCAGCCGGGGCATCGACTGTCTTTCTCCCACATCGCATCCGGCATCTTCGAACAAAGATCCAACACGACTCAGCGTTCTTCCGTCATGGCGTCGATTGTGGTGCTCATGCCCCTACCCTTCAGATACATACAGTATGTATTAACATACACACTGCATGTATGAAGTCAAGGGCGCTCCGCATCGTCTCGCCGGTGACGCGGGATCGATGGGACGGCGGTCACGGCGAGGTCCCATGGCGGGTAAGGCATTGGTCGTTATTGCACTGAGCTACAACGTCTTTGGCGCAATTTGGGTGCGGCGGCGCGAAGGGTGACCCAGTGGCGATCAGGGCGCGCCCGTCGGTCCACCGATCGAATTCCGCTGGGTGTGCCGACGCGACCTGAGGCGGCGAAATGATCTAGCTAGCAGCGTTCTTGTCGGTGATCCGGCGTTGCAACGCCTGTCCGGCCGGAAGCTGTGCCACGAGAGCGCGCAGCGCTGGCAGCGCAGCGGCGACCTGGTCCTCGCAACGAGCAAGGAACGCCGCTCCTCAGTGCCAGCGCAGCAACACGAGTTCAGAACACAAGCCAGGACCCATCGCGATCATCATGCCCGCGCTCTTACTGGGCGGCGGTATGGCGAGGGTGTCGCGCAGCACGTGCAGCACCGACGCCGACGACAGGTTGCCTACTTCGCCGAGCGAGCGCCAGCTCAGTGCGAGGGCATCCGGTGATAAGTCGAGGGCCTTGTTGATCGTTTCGAGGATTTTGGGGCCGCCGGGATGGACGACCCAGGCGCCGATGTCGGTGGTAGTCAAGCCATGCGTGGCCAGGAACGTGATGACGTCCTGGCCAATGTATTGCTGCAGTGCGGTCGCGACGTCTTTTGACAAGACCAGTTCAAACCCTGCGGTGCCCACGTTGTAGCCCATGTCGTGCAGCGAGTCGGGGTACAGACAACTGCGTGAATCGCGGATATCGGGGCCGGCGGCGCCGACATCTTCAGCGCGACGCTCGCCGACGGCGACCACCGCCGCAGCCCCGTCAGCAAATAGCGCACTGCCCACCGAACCGGCCAGCGTCGGCTTGTACCCGGGGTAGGTAAGTGAGCACAGCTCGACCGAAATCAGGGCTGCCACACCGTCGGGTGTACCGCGCAGGTAGTCGTGCAGCCGTGCTACCCCGGCCGCGCCGGCCACGCAGCCCAGGCCGAACAGCGGTACCCGCCGCACATCTTCGCGCAGGCCCAGCCGCCCGGCAATGCGAGCATCCAGCGACGGCACCGCCAGTCCGGTGACCGTCGTCGTAATAAGCGCGTCGAGGTCTTGGGGTTGCAGGCCCGCCTTGTTGAGCGCGCCGATCAGCGCCTCGCACCCGAGGTCTACGGCGTTCTTGATAAAGATCCGGTTCGCCTGGCCGAAGTCGGCCAGTGCCAGATACTGCTCTTTGGGCAGAACGAGGTGCCGACTGTTGACTTGGGCGCTGGCGTGTAGCTGTCGAATGATGTCTTCGTAATCGTCGAACCCTGGGATGCTGAGGAAAAGGTCGGTGAGCTCTCGCTGGGAATAGCGATGCGGTGGCAACGCACCAGACACGCCCGCGATGACACTAATTTCCCCCACCCTTTGATCCCCCACCCCTTGATCACGAAAATCTCGGCCGAACGGTTTAACCGGATCGCTTAAAAAAACTTTAGTCGGCTAGCGCTGCCGTAACACCGGTCAGTTGCCAGGGGCGGCAAAGGCTTGGGCTGTTCCGTCGCGGGCGGGACAGGCTGGCTCCCCTTCGCGACCGTGCGCAACCGCAGCAAAGCACCCAGGGGTCGGGCTCGCGGATGGCTGGATGCCATGGCCCACAAGCTGATCAAGTGCCTCCAGCCCGCTGGCATGCGCCGCACCTGATCACCCTCGTTCGTGGCGGCGCCACGTTCGAAGACGGCGAGCTCGTCGAGCGCCCCGAATGAACCGGGCGCTGACAAGACGGAACAGGATGCCGCCTGACGCTGGCCATCCACGATTCATCGATGTCTGGTGTGTCGTCGCGATGAGATTTGCCCGCCGGTGCAGTCTGAACTGGATGGGCAAACTCATCTATGGCTTCAACGTGTCGGTGGACGGGTACATCGCCGATGCACAAGGCAACATCGACTGGGCCGATCCGAGCGAGGAACTGCACCAGTACTGGAATGACTTGGAGCGCGAGACCGCCCTGTCGTTCTACGGGCGGCGGCTCTACCAACTGATGTCCGCGTACTGGCCCAGTGCCGACGAGGCCGCGAATGCTAGCCCGTTGATCGTTGACTACTCCCGCATCTGGCGCGACATGCCCAAGGTCGTGTTTTCGCACACCCTGGAGTCCGTCGACTGGAACTCCCGCCTGGAACGCGGCGACCCGGTCGAGGTGGTGACGAAGCTGAAAGCCGAAACCGACGGCAGGCTGGAGGTCGCCGGCGCGACGCTGGCCGCACCGATCGTGCAGGCCGGACTGGTGGACGAATACCGGATCGTGGTCGCACCCGCCGCCGTGGGCGGCGGCACCCCGTTCTTTCCAACGCTGCCGTCATGGATCTCGCTGCGGCTCTTGGAGAACCGCACCTTTCCGGGCGGCACGGTGCTGCTGCGCTACGAGGCGAAACAGGATTGATCGGACCGCTACTGCTTAGGCGACCGCTCGAACAACTGCGCCGCTGCGAACTCGGCAGTCAGCTGATGCCAGCGTCGCCACTGCCGGAGCAGGTTGTGATCGCCGTCAGCGCGCATCTTCAAAAGCTGCCATTGACCAATGTCACCATTTGATGTTGACTGCGTTGTATGACGGACGGCGTTCCGGCTCGCGGGTCGTTGAGGTCCCGCGGCGCGGCAGCGGTAAGTACGTACACCCTTCGGCCGATCACCAGCGTGATTCCGCCCGAACGCGCCTGGGGGCTGTGGTTATCGCGCCAGATCGTTGCCAGAATCATGGGGACCTTCGGGCCGTCGCTCGCGGGCACCCGTGTCGAGCCGGTAGACGTCAGGCTTCCCGACGGCCGCCGCGTCAAGGGTGAATGGGTCTATGGGCCGCGAACACCCACAAGCGAAACCGAGCGCTCATCGATCAGCGAGGGTGCGATCTACTACGTCCACGGCAGCGGATACGCCGTGTGTTCGCCAAAGACGCACCGACGGTTGACATCCTGGCTATCCGCCCTGACCGGCCTTCCGGTGTTCTGCATCGACTACCGACTTGCACCGCGTCATCGCTTCCCCACCGCTGCCGACGACGTCCGCGCGGGCTGGGACTGGCTGGTCAATACCTGTGGCGTCTCCCCGAAACAGATTGTGATAGCAGGAGATTCGGCGGGCGGTCACCTGTCGGTGGACTTGCTGCTGCAGTCCGAGGTCGAGCACCCCGCCGCCATGGTGCTGTTGTCCCCCCTGTACGACCTCACGTTCGAACTGGCGCTGGCCCGTGAACGGATACGCCCCGATCCCGCCACCCGGGCGGCGAACGCGGTCCGCCTGGTCGGCCTCTATCACAGCGGCACCGACTTGACCCACCAGCGGTTGACGCTCGACGTCGCCCGCGGCGCCGCGCTTCCGCCCACCCTGGTCCAGGCCGGTGGCGCCGAAATGCTGCAGGAGGACGCGCGCCAGCTCGCCGCCGACATCCGCACCGCCGGCGGCAGATGCGAACTGCAGATCTGGCCCCATCAGGTGCACGTCTTTCAGGCGTTGCCGCGCATGACGCCCGAGGCCGCCAAGGCCATGGCCTACGTGGCGCGATTCATCGCTCACGCCCTGCAGGATGCGCGCGCCGTCACCGAGGAGGTCCACTGACCATGTTCGGCCCCCTGGACAGACTGTTCGATCGGTCGAAAACCAGCCGCGGCGCGTCCGCGGTGGTGACCGGCGCCGGAAGCGGCATCGGTGCCGCCTTCGCCATCGAACTCGGCAAGCGCGGCGGCGCAGTGGTGTGCAGTGACATAGACGAAGCGGCCGCGCAGCGGACGGCGGACACGATCAACGAGCACGGTGCGAAGGCGGTCGCAATCCGTTGCGACGTATCGCGATTCGACGACGTACAAGCGTTGGCCGAACAGTCGCAGTCCTGGTTCGCCGCGCCACCCACTCTGGTGATCAACAACGCCGGCGTCGGTGCGGGCGGCGCCGCCATCGGCGAAGCGCCGCTGGACGACTGGCTGTGGACCCTGGGTATCAACTTGTGGGGCCCCATTCACGGCTGCCACGTGTTCACCCCGATCCTGCGCGAGGCCGAACCGTCGCACGCGCCGCGGGGCATTATCAATGTGGCCTCCGCCGCGGCGTTCGGTGCGGCGCCCGGCATGGCCGCCTATAACGTCAGCAAGGCCGGTGTGCTCTCACTCTCGGAAACCCTCGCCGCGGAGTTGGCCGGCACGCCGGTGCGGGTCACCGTGCTGTGCCCGACCTTCGTCAAGACCAACATCATCGAGTCCGGCCGCATCAGCGAGCAGTCGAGCGAACTGGCCGGAAAATTGATGCGCTGGACCGGATTATCGGCGGAGAAGGTCGCACGCACCTGCTTGGACGCCCACGACCGCGGCGAGCTGTACTGCATGCCACAGTTCGACGCCAAAATCGGCTGGAACATCAAACGCCTGGCCCCACAGACCTATACGCGTGCGGCCGGCCGGGTGTCCCGAATCAACCTGCCCTGATCACCCGACGCAAAGGAGCGTTTTGATGGCCATCGACATGGAAGCCATGCTCGCCAAGATCAAGGATCGACAGTGGGCGCTCGCCGACATCGATTGGGACGCACCCGGTGCCGACACGATCACCGATGAGCAGCGGCCCCAACTCAAGGCGTTCATGGCCGACCTGTGCTGGATCGAAAACATCGGCGCCAGAGGATTCGCGGCGCTGGCCAAGAAGGCACCCACCCCCACCATCGGCGAGATCTACCGCTACTTCCACGCCGAGGAGCAGCGGCACGCCAACGCCGAACTAGCGCTGATGAAGCGCTGGGGCATGCTCGAGGACGGCGAGGTTCCCGAGCCGAACGTCAACATCCGACTGGCGATCGACTGGCTGGACCGCTGGGCCGACGACATGCCACTGTCACTGCTCGGCACCGTCATCCCGATGCTGGAAGTCGCGCTGGACGGCGCACTGCTGAAATTCCTCCTCGACGAGGTACACGACCCGGTGTGCCATCGGGTCTTCGAGAAAATCAACAACGACGAATCACGCCATCTAGTGGTCGATTTCGAAGTTCTCGACATGATCGGTCACGCGAAGATCCGACGAATGCTGATCGACTTCATCGGCCACAACGCAACCCCGGGCCTCATCATCGGCGCGGTGATGGGGGCACCGCTGATCAACAGAATCCGCAACGAGATCGTCGCCATGGGCATGGAGCCCGAGCGACTCTATAGGGCCGTCAAGCGATTCAAGGAACTGGGCGACCGCGCCGAGCACGCCAGGCGGGTACCGACCTACCGGTTCCTGAGGCGCTACGCCGGAGTGGTGACGAATCCCCGCCACCCCTACCACCTGCTGGCCAATTCGATGGTCTGGCTGTCCGAGCGGTACCCGCGGCCGCTGCTGCCGTCGGTACCCACCTGGGTCCGCGAAGTCACTCACGAGCCGGCGGCATGACCATGGCAAAGGCACACACCTACGCGACGCTCATCGTGGGAGCCGGCTTCAGCGGTCTGGGCGCGGCGATCAAGCTCGCCCAGGCCGGCGTCGACGACGTCGTCATCCTGGAGCGCAGCGACCGAGTCGGCGGAACCTGGCGCGACACAAGCTATCCCGGTGCCAGCTGCGACATTCCGTCGCTGCTGTACTCGTTCTCGTTCGTCAAGAATCCGACCTGGTCGCGGACCTACTCGCCCGCCGACGAGATCCGCAACCACCTCGAAGAGATGGCCGACCGATTCGACATCCGTCGCCACGTTCAGTTCGGGCAGGAAGTCACCGGGCTGTCCTTCGACGAGGACGCCGGCGTGTGGACCGCAACCACGGCCGCCCGCAAGCGCTTTCGGGCCCGCACGGTGATCCTTGCGTCCGGCCCGCTGCCGGATTCCAGCTTCCCCGACATCCGCGGCATCGAGACCTACCGGGGCCACAAGATTCACAGCGCCCACTGGGACTCCGATTACGACTTCGCCGGCAAGCGGGTGGGGGTCATCGGCACCGGTGCCAGTGCGATCCAGATCATCCCCGAACTGGTCAAGCAGGCCGAGTTCGTCAAGGTGTTCCAGCGCACGCCGGGTTGGGTGCTTCCCCGCTTCGACTTCCCGACGCCGCCCGCGGTACAGGAGGCCTTCGCCAAAGCGCCTGCGTTGCAACAGCTTGCGCGCCAGGCGCTGTATTGGGGGCACGAGGCAAGCGCGACGGCGTTGGTGTGGAACACGCCGTTGACCTCGGTGGTCGCCCGGCTGGGCAAGATGCACCTGCGCCGACAGGTCAAAGACCCATGGCTGCGCCGCCAGCTGACGCCGGACTTCACCCCCGGCTGCAAGCGGATGCTGGTGTCCAGTGACTACTACCCCGCCCTTCAACGCGACAACTGCAAGCTGATCGACTGGCCGATCGCGACGCTCAGCCCGGTCGGTCTACGCACCAGCGATGGCATCGAACACCACTTGGATTGCCTGGTGTTCGCCACCGGCTACGACGTGCATCTGACGGGTCCGCCGTTCCCGGTCACCGGTTTGGGTGGACGTTCGCTGAGCGCCGAATGGGCCGATGGCGCACAGGCTTACAAGAGCGCCAGCGCGCACGGTTACCCGAACCTGTTCTTCATGACAGGCCCGAACTCCGGGCCCGGTCACAATTCGCTGCTGGTCTACATCGAAGGGCAACTCGACTACGCCGTCCGTGGCATCACGACCATTCTGGAGGGCGACCTGCGTTACCTCGACGTTCGCCAGGACGTACAGCGCCGCTATAACGAACGCATTCAGCGGCGGCTAACCAAGACGACCTGGATGTCGGGTTGCAGCAGTTGGTATTTGACCAAGGACGGACGCAACGTCTCGATGTACCCCGGGTTTGCCACGCAGTATCTTCGTCAGATGCGGGATTTCCGGTACCAGGACTATCAGGCGGTGGCACATCACGCGAAGGCACAGGCCACCGCGTCGGCCTGAGATGCCGTACTGACATGGCCACCGAACGCGCCGCGCGGCCCGAACCCGGCACCATCGCCAGCGTGCTGCACAACGTGCGGCGCGCACCCAAACGGGTTCGGCGCCAATCGCGGGAATACCGCCAACTCATCGAGGGGGCGGTGTCACAGCTCTTCGATGCGGCGGCCCGGCACCCGCACGGCACGGCAAACTCCGGCGAATACCGGATCGACGACCTGGCCCGGCTGGCCGGTACCACCACCCGCAACATCCGCGTCTACCGCGACCGCGGGCTGCTGCCGCCACCCCTGCGAGTGGGCCGCATCGCGCTGTTCAACGACACCCACCTGACCCGGCTGCGGCTCATCACCTCGATGCTCGACCGCGGGTACAACATCGCACACGTGCGAGAAATGCTCAGCGCGTGGGAAGAAGGCAAGAACCTCGGCGACGTGCTGGGCCTCGAGACCGCGATCGTCGGCGCCTGGACCACCGAAAAGCCGGAAACGATGACGCTGGCCGACGCCCGGCGACTGGTCGACGACCCCGACGCGTTCGAACGCCTGGTGGCGCTGCAGGTGATCCGGATCGACGGGACGCAAGCCACCGTCACCCGCCCGAAGCTCATCGAAGCCTTCAACGAAATACGCGGCTATGGCGTCGAGATCGACAAGCTCATCGACCTCCACGAGCAGATCGTCCCGGAGATCGACAAGATCAGCGACATGCTGGTGCGTGCCGGGGCCGAACACGTGCTGGATCGCATCAAGCCCGGTGAACCGCTGCCGGCCGACGCCGAAATCGCCGAGCTGATCACCATGCTGGTGCGCTTCCGAACGCAAGCCGTGGCGACCGTCACCGCCACGCTCGCCTCGTCGATCGAATCCAGTATCGAATCGCTCGTCGGCCGCATCTTGGCCGACTACCTGGAATCGAGCTCCTCGGCCTGAGCACGTGGCTGTCAAGCCACGCTAAAGCTCTTGGCGCGCAATCAGATACGGCGCGAGTGTGGAGAGCTTTTCGCAGGTCTCTTCGAACTCGCGGTCGGGTGTGGACTCCCCGATGATGCCCGCACCTGCCCGCAGCCAGGTCCTGCGGTCGTGTTCGTAGGCTGCCCGCAGCGTCAGCGCCGCATCAAGCCCACCGTCGGCTGAAAACATGACGACCGCACCCGAATACAGGCCGCGAGGCCCCTCGTCGAGGCGCATGATCGCTTCTACCCCATTCGCTTTCGGAATGCCCGATGCGGTGACGGCCGGGAACAGTGCTTCGAGCGCATCCATCCGGTCATTTCCCGTACCCAGCTGACCGCTGACCGTGGAGCCGAGGTGCTGCACGCTCCCCCGTTCCCGCACCGTCATGAAATCGGTGACGACGGCGGTGCCCGGCTCGGCGATCTCGGCCATTTCCTGCAGCGAGCTTCGCACTGAAATAGCGTGCTCGACAATCTCTTTGGAATTGGACTCCAGGTCGTCGCGCGCCTGGCGGTCACGGACCTCGCCATGGCCGAGCGCACGGGTGCCCGCCAACGGTTCGGTTACCACGAGCCCGTCGCGATGGACCGCGGCGACCAGTTCGGGGCTATAACCGACGGCGCGAATGCCACCCAGCCGCAGCAGGAACGACCGCACCGGGGTGTTGTGCCGTCGGGCCAGCCGATAGGTGGACGGGAAATCAAGCGGGAAAGGCACTTCGAGGGACCGGGAAAGGATCACCTTGTGGTAGCGGCCCGCGGCGATCTCGCCGACGGCCGACGCCACCCGATCACGATAGGCGGACGGGTCAGCCCCCACGTCGACCGCCGAGGCGACGCGCACGTCGGGCACTCCGGCGGCCAGCACGCCCAGCACTTCGTCCCGGTGGCTCGCCGACGCACCGAACAGCCGGACCTCCTCCCGGGTCACCACGATGCGGCCACGCGGCCAAAACACCCGGGCCAGTGCGGTTCCCGGTGCCAGGCGCTGCTGCAGCCCGTAGCGGTACACGCCGAATTCGAAGGCGATCCAGCCGAAGAGCTGGTCGGTTTCCAGCAACAGCCGGTCGATGGCCTCGCCGAGAACCGGCCCGGGCCTGCCCGACCATTGTTGGCTTCGGGTCACGCCGTCGCGGCTCACTCGCAGCTCGTCGCTGTCCAGCTCGATCATGGCGCGTATGCCCGTGGCCAGCACCCATTCACCGCCGCGCTCGTAGAGCAGATACTCTTCGCCGGCGCGCTCGGACAGTTTCGCGACGAGCTCGGCCGCAAGATCGGCCGGATCGATATGCAAGGGGAGCGGAATCGACGGCGACTCAGAGCCGGCGGAACTTGTCTCGACGCTGACCTCGGTCACGGTTAGTAAATGTAGCCTAACCTATGTAGCCACGCGCAACCGATCCCCCGAACAGTGCCCCGATTGCCTGAGTTCTGCCCGCCCAGATGCGAGCGGCTGTGCGGATCGCGACTCCGAGTGTTTCCCAGTCGTTTACATCGCCGCCGCACAATAAGCGGCTTCGACAGCCAGACTTTTCTTAGCTCAATTCCAAACGCAGAGCGAATTAACTCCACAGTAAATGCACAGTATTCTCACACCAAACTGGTGGCGTCCGAGGGCCGAAAACAAGAGAACTCTTGCCGGGTTGATTTCGTCTTGACCTGCGTTTTGGCGACCGTGGGCAGGCGATGAAGGCGTCGTTGCCCGGCGCGTGTTCGAGTGGCGACCAGTCAGCGGCGGGGATAAATTCTTGACGGTCGTCGCGATGTTTCGTGGTTGCTCCGCTTGCGGACGGTGCTTCCCCAGATCAGCGCTCTAACCAACGGAGGCATCGATGCTGCAGGAGTTCTGGCACAACTTCACCCATAACCTGTTCAAACCGCTACTGCTGTTCTTTTACTTCGGGTTCCTGATTCCCATTCTCAAAGTGCGGTTCGAGTTCCCCTACGTCATCTATCAGGGGTTGACCATGTATCTGTTGCTGGCCATCGGCTGGCACGGCGGGGAAGAACTCGCACAGGTCAGCGCATCGAGCGTCGGGGCCATCGTGGGGTTCATGGTCCTGGGCTTCGCACTGAACTGCCTGATCGGCGGCCTGGCCTACCTGGGCCTCAGCCGACTCAAATCCCTCCGAAAAGTCGATCGCGCAACCATCGCCGGCTATTACGGGTCGGATTCAGCGGGCACCTTCGCCACCTGCGTGGCCGTCCTGGCCGCGGTGAACGTCGCTTTCAACGCCTACATGCCGGTGATGCTGGCGGTGATGGAGATCCCGGGCTGCTTGGTCGCGCTGTATTTCGTGGCGCGACTTCGCCATCGGGGCATGGATTCCGCGGGCTACATGCCCGACGAGGCCGGCTACACACCGCCCGTCAAGGTCGGGGTCGGGCCCGGCACCGCCGCGCGTCCGCCGCAGGGCCAGAGCCTCGAGAGCCAGGAGGAAGCCGCCATCGAGCAGGAGCTGGAGCTCTCGCTGGAAAAGCTGGAACACGCCGATTGGGAGCCCGATCCGAGGCCTGCGCGCACCACGGGCAAGCGGGTGCCGATTTTTTCCCGGGAGCTGTTCCAGGAGGTTTTCCTCAATCCCGGCCTCGTCCTGTTGATGGGCGGCATCATCATCGGCCTGGTCAGTGGACTGCAGGGGCAGAAGGTCGTCGCCGACGACGACAAATTCTTCGTGCTGGCCTTCCAGGGCGTGCTGTGTCTATTCCTGCTCGAGATGGGAATGACGGCGTCGCGCAAGTTGAAGGACCTTCGCAGCGCGGGTCCCGGTTTCATCGTCTTCGGCCTGTGGCGCCGAATGTCTTTGCGACACTGGGCATCATCGTCGCCTGCAGCTACGCATCGCTGACCCACACCGACTTCAAGACCGGGACATACGTGTTATTCGCCGTTCTGTGCGGCGCGGCGTCCTACATCGCGGTCCCCGCGGTGCAGCGCCTGGCGATCCCCGAGGCGAGCCCGACGCTACCGCTAGCCGCATCCCTGGGCCTGACGTTCTCCTACAACGTCACCGTGGGGATCCCGCTTTACATCGAGATAGCCCGCGCCTTCGAGCACTGGTTCGGCGTCTGACCGCACGGACAACGCCGCTAGGCCAACAGCGTTCGCACCACCGCGTCGGCCAGCAGCCGTCCCCGCGGAGTCAGGACCAGCCTCTCACCGTCGGACACCAACAACCCGTCGGCAACCACACCCTGGGCGCGGCCGCGCTCGGCAGCGCTCAGCAGGTCAATTGGAAGGCCTTGACGCAGCCGGGTTTTCAGTAACACGTCCTCGGTGTGCAAGGTGTCGGCGTCGAGCTGCTCGAACCCGGCCACCGGCAGCGCCGCGGCGCCCAACCTCTCCGCATAAGCGTTGGGGTGCTTGACGTTCCACCAACGCGTCGTACCGACGTACCCGTGTGCGCCCGGCCCAGCGCCCCACCACTGGCCGCCGTCCCAATAGCCGAGATTGTGCCGGCACTCACCGCCGGGCCGCGACCAGTTGGACACCTCGTACCAGGACAGTCCCGCCTGCGACAGCCGCGCATCCACCAATTCGTAGCGATGCGCCAACACGTCGTCATCCGGTGCGGCCAGTTCGCCGCGCCGGACTCGCCGAGCCAGAGCGGTGCCGTCCTCGACCACCAGCGCATAGGCGGACACGTGATCCACGCCGGTCTCGACGGCGGTATCGACCGAGCGCAACAGGTCGTCGTCGGACTCCCCCGGAGTCCCGTAGATCAAATCGAGGCTGACATGCCCGAATCCCGCGGCCAGCGCCTCGCGGGCCGCGGCTGCTGACCGGTTCGGCGTGTGGATGCGGTCAAGGACACCCA
This sequence comes from Mycobacterium sp. NGS27, assembly GCF_059813005.1. Taxonomy (NCBI): domain Bacteria; kingdom Bacillati; phylum Actinomycetota; class Actinomycetes; order Mycobacteriales; family Mycobacteriaceae; genus Mycobacterium; species Mycobacterium sp. NGS27. The sequence continues at coordinate 181,601 of NZ_JCALDT010000001.1, read as the reverse complement.
GCACGTGCGGCGCCACCGACTGCATCCCCAGCGATACCCGGGTGTAGCCGGCCGCTCGGATGGCGTCGAAGAAATCGGGCCATGCCGACTCGGGATTGGCCTCGGTGGTGACCTCAACATCCGGAGCCAACGTGAAGTGCTGACGCACCATGCCCAGCAGCGTCGCCATCCGCGGTCCCCCGAGCAGCGAAGGCGTCCCGCCACCGACGAACACCGTATTCACCGGCGGCGCCTGCAATCTCGCGGCGGCCAGTTCCAGTTCCGCCCCCAGCGCGCTGAGCCAGGCGTCCGGATTCACGCCACCCAGCTCGGCCGGGGTGTAAGTATTGAAATCGCAGTAGCCGCAACGTGTTACGCAGAACGGGACATGCACGTAAATCCCAAACGGCCGCCCGGCGACCACCCCGATGTCGGGCAGGTCGACCGGCTTCTCGCGAATGGCCATGCCAAATGATCCCACGACGAACGTGTCGGCCCCGGGCCGTCGGTTCGGCTGCGGCACCCGCCGCCCTCAGCGAAGGATCGGATTGAAGGGTATGCGAGTGCGATTTACCAGAATTGCACGGTATTTTTAATCACCGTGAGCCGAGATTTGACCTGCTCGCACGGCCCTTCGGCATCCATGGCACAATGGTGGCGTGACTGTCGCCCAGCCCAGCCCGCACATGGTGCTCGTGGCGCGACGGCACATTGATCTCAAGCGCGTCTGCAGCTGTATCTGTCTGCCTTGACGTGGTAGACCCAGCCCCCTGTGTCTCCAGCTGGCCGAGGTTCCGCGCCGCCCAAAAGTGCCGGTGAACTGTGCTGGCCGCGCTGGCGATCTTGTTGAAGGAGAGAACTTCCGATGACCACCGCCCGACCCGCGAAGGCCCGTAACGAGGGCCAATGGGCACTGGGGAATCGTGAGCCGCTGAACCCGAACGAAGAGATGAAGCAGGCCGGCGCCCCGCTGGACGTGCGGGAGCGCATCGAGACGATCTATGCCCGCGACGGCTTCGACAGCATCGACAAGAGCGACCTGCGCGGGCGCTTCCGCTGGTGGGGCCTCTACACCCAGCGCGAACAGGGCTACGACGGCACGTTCACCGGCGACGACAACGCCGAATTGCTGGAGGCGAAGTACTTCATGATGCGGGTGCGCTGCGACGGCGGCGCGCTCTCGGCGGCCGCGCTGCGCACTGTGGGCCAAATCTCCACCGAATTCGCCCGCGACACCGCCGACATCACCGACCGCGAGAATGTGCAGTACCACTGGATCGAGGTCCAGAACGTCCCCGAAATCTGGCGGCGGCTGACCGAGGTCGGGCTGCAGACCGCCGAGGCGTGCGGTGACTGCCCCCGGGTGATCCTGGGCTCACCGCTGGCCGGGGAGTCGCTCGACGAAGTGCTCGACCCCAGCTGGGCGATCGAGGAGATCGCGCGCCGCTACATCGGCCAGCCCGACTTCGCCGACCTGCCGCGCAAGTACAAGACCGCGATCTCGGGCCTGCAGGATGTGGTGCACGAGGTCAACGACATCGCGTTCATCGGCGTCAACCACCCCGAGCACGGCCCCGGGCTGGACCTGTGGGTCGGTGGCGGGCTGTCGACCAACCCGATGCTGGCCCAGCGGGTCGGCGCCTGGGTGCCGCTCGAAGACGTGCCCGACGTGTGGAACGCGGTCACCTCGATCTTCCGCGACTACGGCTACCGACGACTGCGGTCCAAGGCGCGGCTGAAGTTCCTCATCAAGGACTGGGGCATCGAGAAATTCCGCGAAGTCCTCGAAACCGAGTACCTCAAGCGTCCGCTGATCGACGGCCCGGCTCCCGAGCCGCTGAAGCGCCCGATCGACCACGTCGGCGTGCAGCGGCTCAAGAACGGGCTCAACGCGGTGGGCGTCGCCTCGATCGCGGGACGGGTGTCGGGCACCATCCTCACCGCCGTGGCCGACCTCGCCGAGGGGGCCGGGTCGGACCGGATCCGGCTCACCCCGTACCAGAAGCTGGTCATCCTCGACGTGCCCGACGACAAGCTCGACGAGCTGATCGCGGGCCTCGAGGCGCTCGGCATGCACACTCAGCCGTCACATTGGCGCCGGAATGTGATGGCGTGCACAGGGATTGAGTTCTGCAAGTTGTCCTTCGCCGAAACCCGGGTCAAGGCGCAGTCTTTGGTGCCCGACTTGGAGCGCCGCCTCGCGGACGTCAACGAGCAACTCGACGTGCCGATCACCGTCAACCTCAACGGTTGCCCCAATTCGTGTGCGCGCATTCAGGTCGCCGACATCGGGCTCAAGGGCCAAATGGTCGACGACGGAAACGGCGGCTCCGTCGAGGCTTTCCAGGTGCACCTGGGCGGAAGCCTGGGCCTGGACAGCGGGTTCGGCCGAAAGCTGCGCCAGCACAAGGTCACCAGCGACGAGCTCGGCGACTACATCGAGCGGGTAACACGCAACTTCCTGAAATATCGCGGTGAGGGTGAACGTTTCGCACAGTGGGCTATGAGGGCAGACGAGGACGATTTGCGATGAGCGAACGAACGACCAGGCTTCCGGAAGCCGAGCTGCGCGCGCTTGCCGCTCGCGGCGCGGCCGAGCTGGAAGGCGCCACCGCCGCCGACGTGTTGCGGTGGACTGACCAGACATTCGGCGGCGTCAATGGGCCCCGCGGCTGGGCCACCTGCAACTATGTGGTGGCCTCCAGCATGCAGGAGGCCGTGTTGATCGATCTGGCGGCCAAGGCGCGTCCGGGTGTGCCGGTAGTGTTCCTGGACACCGGATATCACTTCGTGGAGACCATCGGCACCCGGGACGCGATCGAGTCCGTGTATGACATCCGGGTGCTCAACGTCACTCCCGAGCAGAGCGTCGCCGAGCAGGACAAACTGCGGGGCAAGGATCTGTTCGCGCGCGACCCGGGAGAATGCTGCCGGCTGCGCAAGGTCGAGCCGCTCGGCAAGACGCTGCGCGGGTACTCGGCGTGGGTGACGGGGCTGCGCCGGTCGGAGACGGCGACGCGCGCCAACGCACCGGTGGTCGGCTTCGACGAGGGCTTCAAGCTGGTGAAGGTCAACCCGATGGCGACGTGGACCGACGAAGATGTGCAGAACTACATCGACGAGCACGGCGTTCTGGTCAATCCGCTTATCTACGAAGGCTATTCATCGATCGGCTGCGAGCCCTGCACGGCCAAGCCGCTGGCGGGCGCCGACCCGCGCAGCGGTCGCTGGCAGGGACGCGCCAAGACGGAATGCGGATTGCACGCCTCTTAGCTCCCGCGTGCACCCCGGCGACCTCGGCGGTTACGCCGACGTCAGCGTGTTGTCATCTTCGTCGGCCCCGTGCGCGCGGCTAGCGTCGGCGGAATCAAGGGCGATCGGCGGAACGCGGGTGGCGCGCACGTAGACGGTGTCGCCGTCGCGCAGGGCCAGCGCCTCGGCGTCGCCGCGGGTGATCTGGGCGGTGAAGAAGCCGCCGGTGGCGGCACTGGTCAGCTCGACCCGTACCTCGAAACCCAGCGTGACCACGCGGTCGACGACGGCGCGCACCACCCCGACGGAATCGGCGGTGCCGTCCCCGCCGGCGATCGCCATCTGGGGGTTGCGACCCACCCGGATGTCGTGCGGGCGTACCAGGGTGCCGTTCAGGGTGGAGACCGCACCGAGGAACGACATCACGAACGCGTTCGCCGGGGTGTCATAGACGTCGGTCGGTGAACCGATCTGCTCGATGCGGCCCTGGTTGAGCACCGCGATGCGGTCGGCGACGTCCAATGCCTCGGCCTGGTCGTGGGTCACCAGCACCGTGGTCACGTGCACCTCGTCGTGCAGGCGCCGCAACCACGCTCGCAGGTCCTCGCGCACCTTGGCGTCCAGCGCTCCGAACGGCTCGTCGAGCAGCAGCACCTGCGGATCGACGGCCAGCGCCCGCGCCAGTGCCATCCGCTGGCGCTGACCGCCGGACAGCTGGTTGGGGTAACGGGCCGCAAGCCCGCTCAGTCCAACCACTTCCAGCAGATTGTCGACTTTGGCTTTGATCTCGGCCTTGGGTCGCTTGCGGACCTTGAGCCCGTAGGCCACGTTGTCGCGGACCGTCAAGTGCTTGAACGCCGCGTAGTGCTGGAACACGAATCCGATGCCGCGGCGCTGGGGGGGCACCCGGGTCACGTCGCGGCCGTAGATGGTGACGGTTCCGGTGTCGGGCTGGTCGAGGCCGGCGATGGTACGCAGCAGGGTCGACTTTCCCGAACCGCTGGGACCCAGCAAGGCCGTCAGCGAGCCGGTGGGCACGACGAAGTCGACGTGGTCCAGGGCGACGTAATCGCCATAGCGTTTGTTGGCATCACGCACGATGATGGCGAGGTCGTCGCGGTTGGAGCCGGCGTCGGTCACGGTCATTCCCCTCGTCATGCCTGTCTGGCCGCTCGTGTGCGGCGCGCGTCGAGCACCACCTGGAAAACCAACACCAGCACGGCGACTCCCATCAGCAGCGTGGACAGCGCATAGGCGCCGTACTCCGCGCCGCGGTTGTAGCGGTCGGAGACGAGCAGCGTCAGTGTCTGCGACTTCCCGGGCAGGTTCGAGGACACCATGAGCACTGCGCCGTATTCCCCGAGCGTACGTGCGATAGTCAACACGATGCCGTAGGTCAGGCCCCACCGGATGGACGGCAAGGTGATCCGCCAGAAGGTCTGCCACCACCCCGAACCCAGGGTGGCCGCCGCCTCCTCCTGGTCGGTTCCCAGCTCGTGCAGCACCGGCTCGACTTCGCGAACCACGAAAGGAAGCGTGACGAAGATGCTGGCGAGCACGATTCCGGGCAGGCCGAAGATGATCTTGAACCCGAGGTCTTGCTCCACGAACCCCAGCGCACCGGCCGACCCCCACAACACGATCAACGCGACGCCCACGATGACGGGCGAGACGGCGAACGGCAGGTCGATGACGGCCTGCAGCACGCCCTTACCACGAAACCTGTTGCGCGCGAGCACCAATGCCGTGGGAATGCCGAAGACGACGTTGAGGGGCACCACGATGGCGACCACGAGCAGCGTCAGATTCAGCGCCGATATCGCGGCGGGGGTGCTCACCCAGGCGTAAAACTGGCCGAGCCCGGGCGCAAACGTGCGCCACAGGATCAACGCCACCGGGACGACCAGCAGGACGAAGATGTATCCGAGGGCGATGAACCGCAACCAATAGCGCACTCCCGCAGACGATGTCATGCGGACAGCTCCTCTCGCTTGGCCGCGTGCCCGCCCACGATCCGCAGGATGAGCAGCACGACAAACGAAATGGCCAACAGCACAATCGATATCGCGGCGGCGCCGGTGCGGTCGTCGTTCTCGATCAGGGTGCGTATCCACTGCGACGACACTTCGGTCTTGCCCGGCACCGCACCCCCGATGAGAACCACGGATCCGAATTCGCCGATGGCCCGGGAGAATGCCAGGCCCGCACCGGACAACAACGCGGGCAGCAGCGACGGCAGCACCACGGAGGTGAAGATCTTCGGGCCGCTGGCACCGAGCGACGCCGCGGCCTCCTCGGTTTCGCGATCCAATTCCAAGAGCACCGGCTGGACGGCGCGCACCACGAACGGCAGGGTGACGAAGGCCAGCGCCACCGTCACACCCCATGACGTGTGCTGCAGGTGCAGGCCGACCGGGCTGTTGTTGCCGTACAACGCCAGCATCACCAGGCTGGCGACGATCGTGGGCAGCGCGAACGGCAGATCGATGATCGCGTCGACCAGCCGCTTGCCCGGAAAGTCGTCACGCACCAGCACCCAGGCGATGACCAGGCCGAAGACCAGGTTGAGCACGGTCACCCCGGCCGAGATCGTCAGGGTCACCCGGAACGACTCGACCGCGGCGTTCGAGGAGACCGCGAGCCAGAAGGCGTGCCAGCCGCCACCGGCGGATTGCCAGGCGATGGCCGCCAGCGGCAGCAGCACGATCACCGACAGCCACACCGTGGCCGCTCCGACCCGAAGGGCGGTGGTCCCGCGGCCGCGCCCGGGAAGCGGTCCCGGTGGTGCGTCACCGCTGAGCTCGGGCCGGATCGCCAGCGGGTCCGGCGTGATGGCCGTCATCCGGTCGCCTTCGTGTAGATCTTGGTGATGCTGCCGCTGTTCTTGTCGAACAGCTGCGGATCCGCCGTGGTCCAGCCGCCCAGGTCGGCGATGGTCCACAGTTTCGCCGGTACCGGGTACTGGTTTCGGAAATCGGCGGCGACGGCCGGATCGACCGGACGGAAACCGGCCTGCGCCCAGACCTTTTGGGCCGCGGCGGTGTATTGGAAGTTCTTGAAGGCGACGGCGGCGTCCAGGTGCGGGCTGGTGTTGACCACGGCCACCGGGTTGTCGATCTTGAAGGTCTGCGCCAGATTGATGTGTTCGACCGGCTTTCCCGCCCGCTCCGTGGCGATGGCCTCGTTCTCGTAGCTGATCAATACATCACCGCTGCCCTGGACGAAAACATCGGTGGCTTCGCGCCCAGATCCGGGGCGCAGTTTGACGTGTTCGGTCACCAGCTTCTTGATGAAATCCACGCCGGCATCACTATGGGCGCCCCCTTCGCTCTTGACGGCGTACGGCGCGAGCAGATTCCACTTGGCCGATCCGGAACTCAGTGGGCTCGGGGTGATGACCTCGACGCCCGGCCGCAACAGGTCATCCCAATCCTTGATGTTCTTCGGATTGCCCTTTCGCACCACCAGTGTGACAACCGAGCCGAACGGAATTCCCTTGGTGGCGTCGACATTCCAGTCCTTGGAAACCTTGCCGGCCTTCACAAGACGAGCGATGTCGGGTTCGACGGAGAAGTTCACGACGTCGGCCGGCTTGCCGTCGACGACGCCGCGGGACTGGTCGCCGGATGCCCCATAGGAAGTGACGACTTGCACGCCCTTTCCCTCATCGGAGGCATTGAACGCCGGAATTATCTTGCTCCACCCCGGTTCTGGGACCGAGTAGGCCACCAGGGTGATGCTGGTGCGCGCGTTGGCCAGCCCGCCGCCACCGACGGCATCACTGGCACCGCCGTGGCATCCGGCGATGAGGCCGGCAAGCAGGGCAAGGGCGAGGACGGGCCGCCACTGTGTTGCGGTCCTGATGTCCATTGAGGGCCTTCCGATGCGGAACGTAGGGGATTTCGGTCCCGTTTCTGCGGATAGGCACCTAGAACTTCAGGAGAATTCGATAACTCCAGACCAGACCGCGTACGGGTTTGGGAGTCAGCGACAACAGTGCACGAAGGGATAGCAGCCCGGAATGCCGAATGCCACGCGCATGGCGGGAAGCCTAACAGGAATTGACGTTGCCGCCACCGCGACGGGGGGCGACCGGGCCACGGCCCCTAGTGGTGCACCAGGTGGGTGACCAACCACGTGACGAGCACCAGCGCCACCAGGATGCCAAGGATCAGCGTCACGTGTGATCGAGGCATGCGCGTTACTCGGGCGCCCCGTCGGCGTGGCGGGCGCGGCGCATCAGTTCGATACCCTTGCCGAGTAGGCCATCCAACGCGGCCGCCACCGCGTAGGCCACCACCAGCACGATCGGCATGACCACCATGGCCTGCACTACGAAAGGAAGCCCCGAAAGCCAAAGCTCGTTGCCGTCCCACCAATTGAGGAACGCGTTCACGGGGCCCACCTTATTCGGCCCGGCTGCCGAAGACCAATGCGCGAAAGGTCGGCGCACGACTGCCCCGGCGCGCGCCACGCCACCTCGCCGAAAGGTTGGACGCGCGATCACTGAGCAGCGATGATGTCCAGATGGTTCTGCATGCCCAACCCGAAGACCAGCCGACCGACACCGCGCCCGAGGACGCGTTTCCCGCGGCCGCGTCGGCGGCGTCTTCGTCGATCGACTTGCGCACGGCCGGGCCGCTCGCTCCCAGTGCGGCCCTGCGGAATCCGTTTCCGCCGATCGCCGACTACGCATTCCTGTCGGACTGGGAAACCACCTGCCTGATCTCGCCGGCCGGGTCGGTGGAATGGCTGTGCGTGCCGCGGCCGGACTCCCCCAGCGTGTTCGGCGCGATCTTGGACCGCAGCGCCGGCCACTTCCGGCTGGGGCCGTACGGCGTCTCGGTGCCCTCGGCCCGCCGCTACCTTCCCGGCAGCCTCATCATGGAGACCACCTGGCAGACCCACACCGGGTGGCTGATCGTGCGTGACGCGCTGGTCATGGGGCCCTGGCACGACCTGGAGCGGCGGTCGCGGACCCATCGCCGCACGCCGATGGACTGGGATGCCGAGCACATCCTGCTGCGCACCGTGCGTTGCGTCAGCGGCACCGTCGAATTGATGATGAGCTGCGAGCCGGCGTTCGACTACCACCGCGTCGGCGCCGCCTGGGAGTACTCGGCCAACGCGTATGGCGAGGCCGTCGCGCGCGCCACCAAGGATCCCGACGCCCACCCGACGATGCGGCTCACGAGCAATCTGCGTATTGGGCTCGAAGGCCGGGAGGCCCGCGCGCGCACCCGGATGAAAGAGGGCGACGACGTGTTCGTCGCGCTGAGCTGGACCAAGCACCCGGCGCCGCAGACCTACCAAGAGGCCGCCGAGAAAATGTGGCAGACCACCGAGTGTTGGCGGCAGTGGATCAACATCGGTAACTTCCCCGACCACCCGTGGCGGGCGTACCTGCAGCGCAGCGCGCTGACGCTGAAGGGCCTGACGTATTCGCCCACCGGTGCGCTGCTGGCGGCCAGCACCACGTCGCTGCCGGAAACGCCGCAGGGCGAACGCAATTGGGATTACCGCTACGCGTGGGTGCGCGACTCGACGTTCGCGTTGTGGGGCCTGTACACACTGGGGCTCGACCGCGAGGCCGACGACTTCTTCGCTTTCATCGCCGACGTCTCCGGCGCCAACCACAACGAGCGGCACCCGCTGCAGGTCATGTACGGCGTGGGTGGCGAACGCAGCCTGGTCGAAGAAGAGCTGCATCACCTATCGGGCTACGACCACGCCCGACCGGTGCGAATCGGCAACGGCGCCTACGACCAGATCCAGCACGATATCTGGGGCTCCATCCTGGATTCCTTCTACCTGCACGCCAAGTCGCGCGAGCAGGTCCCGGAGACGTTGTGGCCGGTGCTGAAGAAGCAGGTGGAGGAGGCGATCAAGCACTGGCGCGAGCCGGACCGCGGCATCTGGGAGGTGCGCGGGGAACCGCAGCATTTCACGTCGTCGAAGGTGATGTGCTGGGTGGCGCTCGACCGCGGAGCCAAGCTGGCCGAGCGGCAGGGCGAGAAGAGCTATGCCCAGCAGTGGCGGGCGATCGCCGAGGAGATCAAGAACGACATCCTGCAACACGGCGTGGACTCGCGCGGGGTCTTCACCCAGCGCTACGGCAGTGACGCGCTGGACGCCTCGCTGCTGTTGGTGGTGCTGACGCGGTTCCTGCCACCGGATGACCCGCGGGTGCGCAACACCGTCTTGGCGATCGCCGACGAGCTCACCCAGGAAGGCTTGGTGCTGCGCTACCGGGTCGAGGAGACCGACGATGGGCTGTCCGGCGAGGAGGGCACCTTCACGATCTGCTCGTTCTGGCTGGTGTCGGCGCTGGTCGAGATCGGTGAGGTGCGGCGCGCCAAACGCCTGTGTGAGCGGCTGCTGTCCTACGCCAGCCCGCTGCACCTCTACGCCGAGGAGATCGAGCCGCGCACCGGCCGGCAGCTGGGCAACTTCCCGCAGGCGTTCACCCACCTGGCGCTGATCAACGCAGTGGTGCACGTCATTCGCGCCGAGGAGGAAGCCGACGGCTCCGGGATGTTCCAGCCGGCGAACGCTCCGATGTGACGTGGCGATCGCAAGCGCGGCGTGAGCCGGGCGAAGCGGGTCGCCACCATCAGACCCCGCAGCGCGTCAGCCGCGGCTGCTGAGCTTGTCCATGAGCGCGTGGGTGAGGTCGACGGCCGTCGAGTTGATATCGGCGTTCCCCGCGTCTGCCGGGGTATAGATCGGAATGAAGTCGACGGTGACCTCGACCAGGTAAGGCCCCTTGACGCCGAGGGCCCGCGCGGTGGGGATTGCGTTCAAACCCCCGTGTGGGCCGGACCCCATCGAAACGGTAGCCGCGACAACGGAATCCCGGACGCGTACGTCGGAGATGGCGTCCGAACCCCATATGTCGATGGGCTCGACGGTCAGCGTGGTGCCGTCGCACTTCTGCCACTGCGCGGTGAATTTGGCGAACAACGCGCTGGCGTCCTCGGTCGTGCGCAACGCCACGATGCCTTCCTGGATGCTGTCGACCTTCACGGAATCACCCTTGTGCACCCACATTTCGGCGGCAGTGTCTTGGATCGGCGCTGAACCATAGGTGCCCCGCTGCATCAGGTGAACGACTCCGATGCAGTCGGCGGGCTGGCCGTTGTCCCAGTTGCTTCCCAACTTGTCCGTGCCCCCGAACTCCGAGTAGTGCGGGTAGGGCTGAAACGGCTGACCGAGCAGCCTTGCCAGCGCGGTGCCGTCGAACAAGGCCCGCTTGATGGCCGGCACCCGCCCCGCGTCCGGCGCCAGAGTGGCTGTGCCAGAAGTGGTTTTGGTGCACCCGCTCGCCAGCAGCACCGCAACCAAAGCGGCCAGCGGGCGCCCGCTGCTTGTCACTTCGTTCCTTGCCTCCCCGGCGCGACGTCAGCCCAGCGCGCTGACTTTGTCCATCAGGGCGTGCGCCACGTCGATCGCGCTGGAGTTGATGTCCGCCGATCCCGGGTCAGAGGACCGGCGTCCGCCGAAGAACACCACCTGCACCTCGACGAGGCAGTTCGACCGGATGCCGATGGCGCGTGCCTGCGGGGTCGGTCGCAGGGGCGGCATGTTGGGCAGTATGGATGTCGCGGTTTTGGTTGCCGCGACGGTGGATTCGGTGGCGCGGACATCGCTGATGACGTTCGTGGTGCTGATCGGACCGGACTGTTCCGACGTCGTCATGCCGTTGCACTGCTGCCACTGCCCCGAGAACTGAGCGAACAGCGCCCGGGCCTGCGTGGCCGACGGAAGCGTGACCACGCCCTCCTCGACCACGATCACCTGCGCCGGTTGGCCGTTGTTCCACCACGACTCCGACGCAACATCTTTCACGTCGGCCGACCGGTACACGCCCTGCTGCAACATCGCCGTCACCCCCAGGCAGCCGGCCTGCGTTGTCGATCGCTTGACCTGATAAAGCTTTTCGGGCCCGCCGAATGAGGCCGGATCACGCGCCACGAAGGTCTGATCGAGCATCCGCGACAGCGTCGCGCCGTCGAGGAGCACCTGCTTGACCGTCGCGCCGCTGAGCGGTGCCGGCTTCAGGTTCGCCGCCGGCTTCGCCGTGCCGGCCACGACGTCACCGCAGCCCGTCGCCACTGCGGCGACGGCCATCAGCACCGTCGCCATTCCCCGCATTCGCATGGTTATTTCTTGCCCTTGTCCCCCGCGGCGTCGGCGGAAAGCGCCGCGACGAACGCCTCCTGTGGCACATCGACGCGCCCGATGGTCTTCATCCGCTTCTTGCCTTCCTTCTGCTTTTCCAGAAGCTTGCGTTTACGGGTGATGTCGCCGCCGTAGCACTTGGACAACACGTCCTTGCGGATCGCGCGGATGTTCTCGCGCGCAATGATTTTCGATCCGATGGCGGCCTGGACGGGCACCTCGAACTGCTGGCGCGGGATGAGCTCTTTGAGCTTGGTGGTCATCTTGTTGCCGTAGGCCGATGCCCCGTCCTTATGAACGATCGCGCTGAACGCGTCGACCGCCTCGCCCTGCAACAGGATGTCGACCTTGACCAGTTGAGCCTCTTGCTCGCCGGCCTCCTCGTAGTCGAGGCTGGCGTAGCCCCGGGTGCGCGACTTCAGCGAGTCGAAGAAGTCGAAGATGATCTCGCCCAACGGCATGGTGTAGCGCAACTCGACCCGTTCGGGTGACAGGTAATCCATGCCGCCCAGCTCGCCGCGACGCGACTGGCACAGTTCCATGATGGTGCCGATGAATTCGCTGGGGGCGATGATCGTGGTCTTGACCACCGGCTCGTATACCTCGCGGATCTTGCCCTCCGGCCAGTCCGACGGGTTGGTCACCCAGATCTCGGTGCTGTCCTCCTTGATCACGCGATAGACCACGTTGGGCGACGTCGAGATCAGGTCCAGATTGAACTCGCGCTCCAGGCGCTCACGGGTGATCTCCATGTGCAGCAGACCCAAGAAGCCGCAACGGAATCCAAAGCCCAGCGCCACCGATGTCTCCGGCTCGTAGGTCAGGGCGGCGTCGTTGAGTTGCAGGCGGTCCAGGGCGTCGCGCAGAACCGGGTAGTCCGAACCGTCCACCGGATACAGGCCTGAGTAGACCATCGGCTTGGGTTCGCGGTATCCGGTCAGCGCTTCGGCGGCACCGTGGCGTGCCGTCGTCACGGTGTCACCCACCTTGGATTGGCGGACGTCTTTGACGCCGGTGATGAGGTAACCCACTTCCCCCACGCCCAGGCCGTCGCTGGCCTTCGGCTCCGGCGAGACGATGCCGACCTCGAGCAGTTCGTGGGTGGCGCCGGTGGACATCATCGCGATGCGCTCGCGCGGGGTGATCTTGCCGTCGACCACCCGGACGTAGGTCACCACACCGCGGTAGATGTCGTAGACGGAGTCGAAGATCATGGCGCGCAGCGGCGCGTCGGCCTCACCCTGCGGGGGTGGCACCTCGCGCACCACGTGATCGAGCAGGTCGGCGACGCCGTCTCCGGTCTTGCCGGAGACCCGCAGCACGTCGCCCGGCTCGCAACCGATGATGTGGGCGATCTCGGCGGCGTAGCGATCCGGGTCGGCCGCCGGCAGGTCGATCTTGTTCAGCACCGGAATGATGTGCAGGTCGCGGTCCAGCGCCAAGTAGAGGTTGGCGAGGGTCTGCGCCTCGATGCCCTGTGCGGCGTCGACCAGCAGCACCGCGCCCTCGCATGCCTCCAGCGCGCGCGACACCTCGTAGGTGAAGTCGACGTGGCCGGGGGTGTCGATCAGGTGCAGCACGTAATCTTTTCCGGCGTCGGGGCCGCCGGTGACTTTCCACGGCAGGCGCACGTTCTGGGCCTTGATGGTGATCCCCCGCTCGCGCTCGATGTCCATCCGGTCCAGATACTGGGCGCGCATCGACCGCTCGTCGACGACGCCGGTGAGCTGGAGCATCCGGTCGGCGAGCGTGGACTTGCCGTGGTCGATGTGGGCGATGATGCAGAAGTTCCGAATCTGCGCCGGCGCTGTGAAGGTCTTGTCGGCGAAACTGCTGATGGGAATCTCCTGGTGCGTGCAAGCTTGACGGGGTGCTTTGCCGCCGTTTCTAAGGCGGTTCGCGGGTATGTCCAGCGTATCCAGACCGGGCCGCGCTGACCTACTTGGACACAATCGCACCCCGCCCCTCGCGTCTATGCTGCGAATATGGCGTCCCCCCGGAAATCCCAGTGGAAGACGTTTCAGCGGTTCGCCGAGAATCTGGTGTTCAACAACGCCCCTCGCCTGGCCCGGCAGGTGCAGAATTCCCAAACCGTGCTGCGTGAGCTGCAGCAGGCGGTGCGGATCACCGCGAACGTGATCGCCGCGGTGTCGCCGGCACCCGCCGATACGCCCGTCACCGGCCGGCCGGTGACCAACGCCAGCCTGCCGACCGCGCAGCGGGCCCGCAAGCTGGTGTACGCGCCGAGCCTGGACGGCCGGGCCGATCCGGGCGAGATCGTCTGGACGTGGGTGGTCTACGAGGACGACCCCACCCGGGGCAAGGACCGCCCCGTCCTGGTGGTGGGACGGGACCGCAGCGTCTTGCTGGGGTTGATGGTGTCCAGCCAGGAGCGTCACGCCGCGGATCACGACTGGGTTGGAATCGGTTCTGGCCCTTGGGATTACGAGGGCAGACGAAGTTGGGTCCGGCTGGACCGGGTGCTCGACGTGCCCGAAGAGGGCATTCGGCGTGAAGGAGCCATCCTGGATCGCGAGATCTTCGATGTGGTCGCCGCGCGGCTGCGTGCCGAGTACTCCTGGCGCTAGTGCGCCGCCGAGCGTGCACTCAGGGCGTTAGTGCGCCGCCGAGCGTGCATTCAGGGCGAGAAAACGCCGAGATTTTCGCCGTGAGTGCACGTTCGGCGAGTGACGCCGGCGAGCGGAGCCGCGCGAGTGGGCCGCGCGAGCGGCGCCGCGAGTGGCGCCGCGCGAGTGGCGCCGGAGAAGCGCTCGTTCAGCCCTGGGTGATGTAGGACTGCAGCTGCCGCTGCTCTGCCTCGAGTTCTTCCAGCCGGGTCTTCACCACGTCACCGATGCTGACGATGCCGATCAGCTTCTTGCCGTCCAGGACCGGCACGTGCCGCACCCGGTTCTTGGTCATCAACACGCTGATGGCGTCGACCTCGTCGGTCTTGCTGCAGGTCGCCAGCATCGAGGTCATGATCTTGGATACCGGGCGAGACAGCACGCTGGCGCCGTGCGTATGCAGCTGGCGCACCACGTCGCGTTCCGACACGATGCCCACCACACCCTCGTCGCCGACCACCACCATGGCGCCGATGTTCTGGTCGCTCAGCCCCGCAAGCAGCTCGCGAACCGTCGCGTCCGGGTTGATGGTCACCACCGCCGCGCCCTTGTTCCGCAAGACGTCCGCTATCCGCATGGGGCCTCCAGCCGGGTTGTGATCCGCTTCACATCAGGCTACGGCTTCCTCGCGCGGCGGGAAAGCCGCCAAGAGAACCTGCAAACAGATCGTGTCCAAATCGGTGAAAGCGCCGCTGATCGGGCGATTGGACCCCTGCGGGCACGCCGGGGCTTGCAAGATAGGGCCATGATCGAGGTCACGCTGCTGGGTACCGGAAGTCCGATCCCCGATCCGAACCGCGCCGGACCCTCAACCCTGGTGCGCGCCGGAGGGCAGGCGTTCCTGGTCGATTGCGGGCGCGGCGTGCTGCAGCGCGCCGCCGCAGTAGGGGTCGGCGCGGCCGGATTGTCGGCGTTGCTACTCACCCACCTGCACAGCGACCACATCGGAGACCTCGGCGACGTGCTCATCACCCGGTGGATCAGCACTTTCACGCCCAATCCCCCGCCGCTGCCCATCATCGGACCCCCCGGCACCGCCGAGGCGGTCGCGGCGACGTTGAACGCGTTCCGCCACGACATCGGCTACCGGATCGCCCACCACCAGGACATCAGCGAGCCGCCGGCGGTGGACGTCCACGAATACACCGAGGGCCCCGTCTGGGATCGCGACGGGGTAACCATTCGCACGGCCCCCACCGACCACCGGCCGGTGTCCCCGACCATCGGCTTTCGGGTCGAATATCAGGGCGCCTCGGTGGTGCTCGCCGGTGACACCGTCCCGTGCGCCGGCCTGGACGAGCTGGCGGCAGGTGCCGACGCGCTGGTGCACACCGTTATCCGCAAGGACATCGTCGCCACCATCCCCCAGCAGCGGCTGCAGGACATCTGTGACTACCACTCGTCGGTGGAGGAAGCGGCGGCGACCGCGGCCCGGGCCGGGGTGGCCACCCTGGTGATGACGCATTACGTCCCCGCACCGGTGCCCGGCCAGGAAGAACAATGGCGTGCGCTGGCGGCCACGAATTTCGGTGGACGCATCGAACTCGGTGACGATTTGCACCGGGTCCAGATCGACGCACACACGTGACGGCCGCCGCTTTATCGGTCTGCCGAACCTCGTTGCGCCGCAGGGGATAACGCAAAGCTTGCCACCATCATCCAGGTCAGCGCCAGCACCCGCGCGACCGGCAAAATGACGCCTAGCGCCGGCCAGATCAGCACCACCGCCGCCGCCTCGGCGAGAACGGCCGTCGCCAAACCGATCCCGGCGAGCGGTTTGGGCAGCACTGCCCTCCCGGAGGCCGCGATCGCGCCGACCAGCAGGCCCAACGCCACGATGTGCGCCGGACCGCCTGTGAGAAACACCAGCAAGTAAAGCGCCCTCACCAATGCCTGGTTCGCCCCCACTTCCGGTATCGACAACGTCCAGCCCAGCAGCCCGGCCAGGCCGAGCGCACCGGCGGCCAGGACGCCACCGGTCAGCGCGACCGACGCGGATCCGGCCCTCGCCCCGAGTTGCCGCAACCGGGCACCGGCGATCGCACCGTAGAGCGCCAGCGGCACCGAGGACACAAACGTCCCGACGGCGATGATCCGTACGGCCGCCGGCTGAGCCCGGACGTAGTTCGTGACGGCGGCCGGCGGGCCGTATGGCAACGGCATGACGCCGCCTACGGCGACCCCGATGGCGATGCCGCCGACGAGCAGCGCGATGCAGCCCAGGGACAGCGGCGCAAGGGGCCACCCGCTACGACTTGGGTTCCCGTCGCGCCGAGCCGCGACCCCGGCCGAATCGTTCATTCCCGCAACGCTATCCCCGTGCCTGAGTATCACCCCGGCTAGGCGAGCCGAGTTACCTCCACGATCACGTCGAGGTCGGTGGCGCCCTCCCCGGAGTAGATGCCCTTCAACGGGGAGACGTCGGCGTAGTCGCGGCCCGCGCCCACGCCCACGTACTGCTCGGTGATCTCGGTGGCGTTGGTGGGGTCATAGCTCCACCACGCGCCCGTCCACGCCTCGATCCAGGCGTGGCTTCGCCCGTCTACGGTGTCCCCGACCACGGCATCGCGTTTGGGATGCAGATAGCCCGATACGTAATGCGCAGGAATTCCCATGCTGCGCAACAACATCAGCGACAGGTGCACGAAGTCCTGGCAGACACCCTTGCCCGCCTTCAGCGCGTCCAGCCCGGACGAGTGCACGCTGGTGGTCCCCGGAAGGTATTCCAATTCGTTGCGTACCCAATCGGCTGCCGCCACAACGGCTTCGGCCGGCTTGTGGGTTTTGCTGATCTTCTTGCCAACCGACGCGACGCGCTTGCTGGCCGGGGCATGCTCGGTGGGGCGAAGCAGGTCGTCGTAGCGATCGATCACCGTCTCCGATTGCAGGTCGCTCCAGTCCACATCCGTCGAGAGTGGCTCGGCCCGCTCGGTTTCGACGACCGAGGACGACATCACCGTGAGATCGGTGTGCGGCGCGTGCAGGTCGAAAGCGGTGACCGCGGTGCCCCAGTAGTCGATGTAGCGGTAGGACCGCGTCGCGGGGATGGTTTCGACGCGGTTGAGGATCACGTTCTGCCGGGTGTTCGACCGCGGGGTCAGGCGAGCCTCGTTGTAAGAGGCGGTCACCGGCGACTGGTAGGCGTATCCGGTGGTGTGCACCACCCGCAGCCGCCACATCAGCCGTCCCCCTTCCTGCTGACCAGCCGGGCGCGCTGCCCCGCATCCGACCACGCCACCCAGGGCGTGACGTGAAAGTACTGCAGCGCCAACGCCTCGCCGACGTCACGGCAGGTCCGCTGCAGCCCGGCCAGCCGGCTTTCCAACGATTCCAGTAGCACGCCGGGCTGGACGAACTCCAACTCGCTGCGGGCCTGGCCGAGCAGCCGCTGCGCCTCGGCGGTGGCCCCGATCCGGCTCTGCCGGTTGTGGACCAGTTCGTCGAGATTGTGTTCGGCGAGCCGCAGCGAGTAGAACACCGAACGCGGAAACAGCCGGTCCAGCAACATGAATTCGACCACCCGGCCCGCGTCCAGCACACCGCGGTAGGTGCGCAGGTAGGTGTCGTGGGCGCCGGCCGAACGCAACAGCGTGACCCACGCCGGGGACGAGGCGCTGTCACCGACACGCGACAGCAGCAGCCGCACCGTCATGTCGACCCGTTCGATCGCCCGGCCCAGCACCATGAACCGGTAGCCGTCGTCGCGGGACAGCGTCGAGTCCGCCAGGCCGGCGAACATCGCAGCACGACGCTCGATGAACGACAAGAAGTCATGCGGCCCAAGGCGTTTGGCGGCCCGTTCCCGCTCTGGCAGGGCGTGATAGGTGGTGTTGAGACACTCCCAGATCTCGCTGGAGGTCACCTCGCGCGCCGATTTCGCGTTTTCTCGTGCCGAGGTGATGGCGTCGACGATCGAGCAGCCACCCTGGGCGTTGGTGCTGTAGGCCACCAGGTCGGTCAAGGACCACACGTCCAGGTGGTGATCCGGTGGGTCGATGCCGAGCACCCGCAGCAGCAGGCGCGATGCCTGGTCCGGGTCGACGCTGGAATCCTCGAGCAACTGGTGCAGCGCCACGTCCAGGATGCGGGCGGTGTCGTCGGCGCGCTCGACGTAACGGCCGATCCAGTACAGCGCCTCGGCGTTACGTGCCAGCATCGTGCACCGCCCTTTGTTGTTGCTGCTGCTCGAGCTGCTCGCGCTGGGGCAGTTCGGTGGGTTGCGCCTGCTGAGATGTCAGCCGTTGCGCTTCTTCCAACGGGTCGGGCATCGAGGCGGGCAGCGAACGCACCACCTCCGCCGCCTCGAGTTCGTGGTCGCCGGCCGCCGCCCGCGACGCCAACACCCACGTGTCCTTGGAGCCTCCGCCCTGGCTGGAGTTGACCACCCGCGACCCCTCGACCAGGGCCACCCTGCTCAGCCCGCCGGGCAGCACCCACACGTCGTTGCCGTCGTTGACCGCGAACGGTCGCAGATCGACGTAGCGGGGGGCCAGGGTGTTGCCGATCTGCGTCGGGACCGTCGACAGCTCCATCATCGGCTGCGCGATCCAGCTCCGGGGATCGTCGCGCACCTTCTTGGCGGCGGCGGCCAGCTCCTTCTCCGAGGCCTCCGGACCGAACACGATGCCATAGCCTCCGGATCCCTCCACCGGCTTGAGAACCAGCTCGTCGATGCGGTCCAGCACCTCTTCACGCTCGTCGTCGAGCCAGCAGCGCAACGTCTCGACGTTGGCCAGCAGGGGTTTTTCGCCCAGGTAGTACTCGATCATCGTGGGGACGTAGGTGTAGACGAGTTTGTCGTCCCCGACGCCGTTGCCGATCGCGCTGGAGATGGAGACGTTGCCGGCGCGGGCCGCGTTGACCAGGCCGGCCACGCCCAGCACCGAGTCGGCGCGGAACTGCAGCGGGTCCAGGAAGGCGTCGTCGATGCGCCGATAGATGACGTCGACCTGACGTTCGCCCTCGGTGGTGCGCATGTACACCTGGTTGTCGCGGCAGAACAGGTCGCGCCCTTCGACCAGCTCGACGCCCATCTGGCGGGCCAGCAGCGAATGCTCGAAATAGGCCGAGTTGTAGACGCCCGGGGTCAGCACCACCACGGTCGGATCCGCCTCGTTGGTGGCCGCGGAGTTGCGCAAAGCGCGCAGCAGGTGCGAGGCGTAGTCGTCGACCGCACGCACCCGGTGGGTGGCGAACAGGTTGGGAAAGACGCGCGCCATGGTGCGCCGGTTCTCCATCACGTAGGACACACCGGACGGCGAGCGCAGGTTGTCCTCGAGAACCCGCCAGACGCCCTTGTCATCGCGGATCAGGTCGATGCCGGCGACGTGGATGCGCACCCCGTTGGGTGGGACGATGCCCATCGCCTGGCGGTGGAAATGTTCACAAGAGGTGATCAGCCGGCGCGGGATGACACTGTCGTTCAGTATTTCCTGGTCGCCGTAGATGTCATCGAGGTACATCTCGAGCGCCTTGACCCGCTGGGTGATGCCGCGTTCCAGGCGCATCCAGTCGGCCGCCGAGATCACCCGCGGCACCAGGTCCAGCGGAAACGGCCGCTCCTGGCCCGATAGCGAGAAGGTGATCCCCTGGTCGAGGAAGGCGCGGGAGAGCGCCTCGGCGCGAGCCCTCAGCTCCGAGGCGTCCGACGGCGCGAGCTCGGCGTAGATACCCCGGTACGGGCCGCGGACGGCGCCCTGAGCATCGAACATCTCGTCGAACGCCATCTCGTAGGCGTCCGAAGACCCGTTGTACCCGCCGAAAATGCGTTCAGAACGGGCAGCGCGAAAACCCCGCTTGGTGTCGTCAAGCTGGTTCGTAAGACTCACTGTTCAGATGCTGCCTCAAGTCGACGTTCTGGCAGCCCACGTGTTCCCGTTTTGGGAGAAAACGTAACTCACTGATAACCTGGGCAATCGCTGTGGTGATATCCGGCGCCCCACAAAACGTCTAATCGAAGAAGGAACTCCAGCGTGGCCAACATCAAGTCGCAGCAGAAGCGCAACAAGACGAACGAGCGCGCTCGCCTGCGCAACAAGTCGGTGAAGTCGTCGCTGCGTACCGCTGTCCGCGCCTTCCGCGAGGCCGCCCACGCCGGCGACAAGGAGAAGGCCGCCGAGTTGCTGGTGTCGACCAACCGCAAGCTGGACAAGGCCGCCAGCAAGGGCGTCATCCACAAGAACCAGGCGGCGAACAAGAAGTCGGCGCTGGCGCAGGCCCTCAACAAAATCTGAGGCCTTACCGGCCAGCGACGCCCACCCTCTAGCGACCGCGCTGGGCGGCCAGCTCGGCAACCTGCCTTACCGCGGATTCCAGGGCGTAGTCGGCGTCCACCACCGCTCCCTTGACGTTCGCGTTGAGCGCCGCCACCACCTTCATCGCCGAGGCCACCGAGTCATTCGACCAACGCCGCGCCTGTTTCTGGGCCTTCTGCACCCGCCAAGGCGGCATCCCGAGCTGTGACGCGAGCCGGTAGGGATCACCTGACAGGGGGCCGACCCGGCCGATCGTGTGGATCGCCTCAGCAAGCGCATCGGCCAGCACCACCAGTGGCTCCCCCCGCATCATCGCCCACCGCAGCGCCTCGGCGGCTCCTTCGATGTCGCCGGTCACCGCCTTGTCCGCGATGTCGAAGCCCTTCACCTCGGCCCTGCCGCTGTGATAGCGGCGCACCGCAGCGGCGTCGACCAGCCCGCCGGTGTCGGCCACCAACTGGGAGCAGGCAGAAGCCAGCTCCCGCAGATCAGAACCGACCGAATCCAGCATCGCGGTCACCGTGTCCTCGTCGGCCTTGACCCGCAAACCGCGAAATTCCTTGCGGACGAAGTCGATCCGTTCGCTGAGTTTGGTGATCCGCGCGCACGCATGCACCTCGGCGCCCAGGGATTGCAGCTCGGTGGCCAGCGCCTTGGCTCGCCCGCCACCCGAGTGCACCACGACCAGCACCACGCCCGTCGGCATGTCACTCGCGGCCGAAACGATCACCGCCGCAGCGTCTTTGCCGGCTTCGCCGGCGGCCTCGAGCACGACGATGCGTTCGTCGGCGAACAATGACGGACTCAGCAGCTCGGCGAGCTCATACGTGCTGACATCGCCGGCGCGCATTCGGTTGACCGGAACGTCGTCGGTGCCGGCCCGTTTGCGCGCCGACCGCAAAACGTTAGCCACCGCCCGCTCGACCAGCAGTTCCTCGTCTCCCAGGACCAGGTGCAACGGCGAAACCTCGCTCACCCCACGATGGTGTCACGCCCCACCGACTGCGCCGCCCGGGGATCCAACGGCTCAGCAATCCGTGCTACCACAGCCCGGACAGCGCCCAGGCCAGCCCGGTCAGCGCCGCCACTGCCCCCACGACGCGGAAAGGCCGCCACCGCCACAACACCACCGCCAGCACCGTGACCCCGCCGACGATCATCGTGCCGGGCACACCCTGCGGCACCGGCAAGGTCGCGCCCGGCATGTTGGCAGCGCAGCGGGCGACTTGGTCCACCCACCACAACTCGGGACCGGTGAACCGGATCAGCAGCCGCGCGGCGCCCGGCCATATCCCGCACACCGCGGCCGCGGCGGTGCCTAACACCGTGATCGGCGCGATGACGGCGGCCACCACGAGGTTCGCGAGCGCGGCAACCACACTGAATCGGCCCGAGATCGCCGCCACCAGAGGCGCGGTCACCACCTGCGCGGCCCAGGCGACGGCCAGCGCATCGGCCAGCGGCTTGGGCCATCCCTTGCCGACCAGGCGCCGCGACCAGACCGGCGCGATGACGACCAGCGCGGCGGTGGCGACCACGGACAGCGCGAACCCCACGTCAACGGCCAGCGCGGGGGCAACGGCGAGCAGCACCAGCACCGTGGCGGCCAGGGCCGGAATGGCCTGGCGCCGGCGTGAAGACAACATGCCCGCCAGCGCGATGGCACTCATCACCGCCGCCCGCAACACACTCGCCGTGGGCTGCACGACGATGACGAAGGCCACCAGGGCCAGCGCGGCAAGCGCGACAGCCGCCCGCGGGCCGATCAACCGCGCCGAGAACAGCACCGCGCCACACACGATCATCACGTTCGCGCCCGACACGGCCATCAGGTGCGTCATGCCGGCCGCGCGAAAATCGCGGTTGATGTCGCCCGGCACCGCCGAGGTGTCGCCTAGCACCAGCGCGGGCAGCATCGCTGCCTGCTCGCCGGGCAGCGCGTCGCGGGCGGCGACGGCGAATCGGTCGCGCACCCCGTGCGCGGCCCGCTGCACGGCGCTTGCGGCGCCCATGGTCGGCCGCCCCGATGCGTTGAGCACCGCGACCGTCAAGTCGCGACGGGTCGGCCGGGTGATGCGCGCGGTGAACTGCACCGGCTGGCCTACCACCACGGCGGCGAAGTCCGAGGCGCGCGCGAAAACGACCACCCGGCCGGATGTTTCGGCGGTGCGCAAGCGCTGCAGGGTGGCGCGAAACATCAACCGGCTGCTGCCCAGCGACACCGTGCTCTCGGTGGGGGTGACCGTGACTTGGGCGCTGCTGCCGAAGGCCGCGGTGATCGGGTGGTGAACGACGGCGTCGGTGCGCAGCGCGATGGCGAAGCCGTACCCCGCCCCCACCACACCGACCGCCGCGAGGCCGGCGCTGATCGATCGCAGCCGCGCATTCCGGCCGGGCCGGTGCGCCGCACGCCACGCCAGCGCACCGGACGCGGCAATCCACCCGACGCAGCACCAGGCGAGCATCGGGCCGGCCTGCCACCAGACCCCGCCGGCGGTCACCACCCAACAGGTCAACGCGGCCGGCACCAGGCGCACATCGGCATGCTCGGAAGGCGATTCGCCCGGTCCGGGATGAACCACCGGGGTCAGACACGGACGAGGGCGCGCAGCTTCTCCAGCCGCGCCGGCCCGATGCCCTCGACTTCGGCGAGCTGGTCGACGCTGGTGAATTTGCCGTTGGATTGCCGCCACGCCACGATCGCGGCCGCGGTGACCGGTCCGACCCCGGGAAGATCGTCGAGTTGCTGAGCGGTCGCGGTGTTCAGGTCGACGGTCTGGCCGGGCTTCGGCTTGACCGACCCCGGCGCCGATGGCGGTGCCTTCGATGTGGGTGTCGTTCCGGTTGCCACCGAACTGCCCAGCGCCGTCGGCTGCCCGGGAACCGGGGCGAGACCCACCACGATCTGTTCGCCGTCACCGACCGGCCGGGCCATGTTCAATCCGATGGTGTCCGCGCCGTCCACGGCGCCGCCGGCGGCCGACAGCGCATCGGCGATGCGCGCGCCCGGTGCGAGGGTCACCAGACCCGGCGAGTGCACCAGGCCGACCACGCTGACCACCACCGGGCGGTCGGGACTCGGCGGCTGTGCGGCACCCGGGCCGGCCGATGACCTGGGGCCGGCCGTCGAGACCTTCTCCACCGGTGGCAGCTTGGCCGACATCACCGGCGCCGGGCGGTCGCGCAGCAATGTGAACACCGTGACCAGCACCGCCAGCGCCGCCACGATCGCCAACCCGATGGCGCCGGCCCGTCCGGGGTCGGCACGCACCCTGGCCACCCAGCCGCGGTCCTGCGACGCGTCGGGGAGCCACCGCGGCAACAGCGAATTCTGGTCGTCATCGCGAGCCTCCTCCGTCGAGGCCGAGGGCGCGTCGCCGGGCTCGACGGGCGCTTCGGTCTCCGGTTCAGCGTTGAGCCGTCGCTGTAGGCGCTCCGCCGGAAGTTCTGTTCGCATGGGCCGACGGTAGGTCCGCGCACCGCCCCGACGGCATCGCTCAGCGGCGCCACCGGGCCGATCTGTGGATTAACCCGAGGCTGTGCACAGAGTCCGCGAGGGATGGGTCAAGATGGAAGTCGAGCGAACGACCGGCATCGCCAGAAAGCAGCTCTGGGCGCTGCGTGGTCACACCTCACCCGAAACGACAGGAGGCTGCCGATGCAACTGGCGCTCACACCCGAGGAAGCCGCGTTCCGCGACGAGCTTCGCAACATCTACACCACCAAGATTCCCGAGGAGCTGCGCGAGCGGGTGCGCCAGGGGTCGGCGGCAGTGATCCACGAGGACATCGTCACCAGCCACAAGATCCTGCACGAGCACGGCTTGGCGGTACCGAACTGGCCAGTCGAGTGGGGCGGCAAGGACTGGACGCCGACCCAGCACCAGATCTGGGCCGACGAGATGCAGCTGGCGTGCGTGCCCGAGCCGCTGAACTTCAACACCAAAATGGTGGGCCCGGTGATCGCCGAATTCGGTTCGGAGGAGGTCAAACAACGCTTCCTGCCCCCGACGGCCAGCCTCGACATCTGGTGGTGCCAGGGCTTTTCGGAGCCCGAGGCCGGCTCGGACCTGGCGTCCCTGCGTACCACCGCGGTCCGCGACGGCGACAACTACGTCGTCAACGGCCAGAAGACCTGGACCACGCTCGGCCAATACGCGGACTGGATCTTCTGCCTGGTCCGCACCGATCCGCAGGCGCCCAAGCGGCAGGCCGGCATTTCGTTCCTGCTGTTCGACATGGATACGCCGGGCATCACCCTGCGGCCCATCAAGACGATCGACGGCGGACAAGAGATCAACGAGGTCTTCTTCGAAGACGTCCGGGTGCCCGCCAATCAGCTTGTCGGAGAAGAGAACCAGGGCTGGACGTACGCCAAGTTCCTGCTGGGCAACGAGCGCACCGGCATCGCCGGCGTGGGGCGGACCAAGGTGCGCCTCGCCGAGGTGAAGAAGCACGCCACGGCTACCGGGGTGCTCGACGACCCGCTGTTCGCGGCGCGGCTGGCCGAGGCCGAAAACGAGCTGCTGGCACTGGAACTCACGCAGTCGCGAGTGGTCACGGACTCCGCGGACGGACAGCCCAACCCCGCCTCGTCGGTGCTCAAGCTGCGCGGCAGCCAACTTCAGCAGGTCGCCACCGAACTGCTCGTCGAGGTGGCCGGACCGGATGCGCTGCCGGCCGACGGCGAAGACATTTCGTCGCCGCCCTGGGCGCAACACAGTGCGCCGCACTACCTCAACTATCGCAAGACGTCGATCTACGGCGGTAGCAGCGAGGTGCAGCGCAACATCATCGCGTCGACGATTCTGGGATTGTGAGGCAGCCATGGACTTTCAGTTGAGCGACGAGCAAGCCCTGCTCCGCGACACCACCCGCGACCTGTTGTCGCGCACCTATGACCCGGAAAGCCGCAACAAGATCATCGGCTCCGATCTCGGCTGGAGCCGCGAGGTGTGGAATCAGCTCGCCGACACCGGCATTCTGGGTCTCGGCTTCGAGCCCGAGGAGTCCGGCCAGATCGAGATCATGGTGGTGCTTCACGAAATCGGGCGCCGACTGGCCCCCGAACCGGTGCTGCATGCCGCGCTGGGGCCCGGTGCGCTGATCGCCGAGCTGGGCAGCGCTGAGCAGAAGCAACTGCTCGAGGAGGTCGCTGGCGGACAGCGGCTGCTGGCGTCCGCCCACCTCGAGCCGGGCCAGCGCAAGCCGTCCGCCGAGGTGAGCACCAAGGCTGCGCAGCAAGGGGATTCGTGGACGCTGACCGGACGCAAGAACCCGGTGCTAGCCGGGGACTGCGCCGACACCTTGGTGGTCAGTGCCGGCCTGCCGAACGGCGGCACGGGGCTGTTCCTGGTCGATGCGGCATCGGTGACCAGGCACCCGTACCGGACGTTCGACGGACAGCGCGGCGCCCAGATCGACCTGGATTCCACCGCCGCCGAACCCCTCGGCGAAGCAGGCGACGCATCGGGTGCCATCCGCGACGCCGTCGTGCGCATCCAGTCGGCGCTGTGCGCCGAAGCGCTTGGGGCAATGGAGGAATCGCTGCGCCTGACCACCGATTACCTCAAGACCCGCAAGCAATTCGGCGTCACGCTCAACAAGTTCCAGGCGCTCACACAGCGCGCCGCGGACATGTACGTGTCGCTGGAGATGGCGCGCAGCATGACCCTGTACGCGGCCATGTCGATCGCCGACGGCAAGCTCGACCCGTTGATCGCCTCGCGGGCCAAACTGCAGATCGGTCGCTCGGGCCGGCACATCGCGCAGGAGTCGGTCCAGATGCATGGCGGCATCGGGGTGACGGCGGAATACCCGGTCAGCCACTACGCCGCCCGGCTCACCGCGATCGAAAACACCCTGGGCACCTCGGGCGAGCACCTGCACAACCTGATTGATCATGTCGGCGACTACGACTTGGCCCGTCTCTAAGGCATGGCCGAGCGCGCGGAATTAAGCCAGAGGGTCATCGAGTTCCTATCGGCCGGCACCCGCACCGGGATGCTGGGCTACGTCGCCGCCGACGGCCGGCCGCTGGTCGCGCCGGTGTGGTTCGTGGTCGACGTCGGGCAAGACGGCGCTGAACTGGCGTTCAACACCGGGCGCGACACGTCGAAAGGCCGTGCTCTGGCTCGGGATTCGCGAGTGGTGATCTGCGTTGACGACCCCCACCCGCCGTACTCGTTCGTCCAGGTTCAGGGCGTGGCCACGGTCAGCGAGGACGTGCAGGACGTGCTGGACATCGCCACCCGCACGGGGCGCCGCTACATGGGTGCCGACCGCGCCGAAGAATTCGGCCGTCGCAACGCCGTTCCAGGTGAATTAGTGGTGCGGGTGCGCCCGACCAAGGTCAACGCGGGATTCGACATCAGCAACTAGTTCGCCCCACGGCAAAGGAGCCGCGATGAGCAGCAAGGCAAGCACAGACCGTCCGCTGCGGGTGATCCAGTGGACGACGGGAAACATCGGGCGCCGTTCCCTGCACGCCATCATCGGGCGGCCTGACTTGGAACTGGCCGGGGTGTATGCGCATGGCGCCGACAAGGTTGGCGTCGACGCCGCCGATCTGGCGGGCTGGCCGGAGCCGACCGGGGTGCGGGCGACCAACGACATCGACGCGCTGCTGGCCCTGGGCGCCGACGCGTGTTGCTATAACCCGTTGTGGCCCAACATCGATGAGTTGGTGCGGCTGCTGGAATCGGGAGTCAACGTGTGCACCAGTGCCGCGTGGATCACCGGCGGCAAGCAGACGCCGCAGGACCGCAAACGCATCGAGGATGCCTGCCAGAAGGGCAATTCGACGATCTTCGGCAGCGGAGCGCACCCGGGCATGACGAATATGGTGGGCATGGTTTTGTCCGCCTCGTGCGAGCGCGTCGATGAGATCCGGATCACCGAGTCGGTCGACTGCTCGACCTACGAATCGGCGGAAACCCAGACGGCAATGGGTTTTTCGCAAGATCCCGATACTCCTGGGCTGGCCGAAAACGTGCGGCGGGAAAGCGAGGTCTTCGCGGAATCGGCCGCGATGATGGCCGACGCGATCGGCGCGAAGCTGGACAAGATGACCTTCGACGTCACCTTCACCGCGGCCACCGGTGACTCCGATCTGGGCTTCATGAAGATTCCCGCCGGAACGGTCGGCAGCGTCTACGGATACCACCGCGGCTGGGTCGGCGACCGCAACGTCGTCAGCGTCGGGTTCAACTGGACCATGGGCAGCCACGTCGTCCCGCCCAAGCCACTCGAGCACGGCCATGTCATTCAGGTCTTCGGGTTGCCCAACATGCGGACCGTGTTGCACTGCCTGCCGCCCAAGGATTGGACCGAGCCCGGGTTCATGGGACTGGGAATGATCTACACCGCCATGCCGGTCACCAATGCCGTCCCGGCGGTGGTGGCCGCCCCGGCCGGGATCGTGACGCTGGCGGATTTGCCTCCGGTCACCGGTCGGCTGGCCCCCTAGCGGCTATGCCGTTCGCCACAACAGGCGGCCCCGGGAGGAACGCTTGCGTGCACTAAGGTTAGTATCCCTAACCGAGCAAATGTTCCGTTGACAGTGGTGTCGTCGGCGACGGTTGGTGAGCTTTGCGGAAGGCGGTCAGGTGGTGACTAGTCCAGACTCAGATTCCCGCCCCGGCTTCTTGACCCGCGCGCTCAAACACGGGTGGATCCCGCTGGTGCTGGTGGTCGTTCTGGCGACCTCGGCGCTGATCGTGTCGCGGCTGCACAGGATCTTCGGTTCGGAAGATCTCAACGCGAACGCCGGCAAGGGAATCGACATCGTGCAGTTCAACCCGAAGGTCGTCGTTTACGAAATCTCCGGCTCCCCGGGTACGACCGCGAACATCAACTACTGGGACGAAAACGCCAACACGCATCAGGTCAACAACGCCCCGCTGCCGTGGTCGACCACGATCTCCACCACGCTGCCGTCGGTGAGCGCCAACATCATGGCGCAGAGCGACGGCAGCACGATCACCTGCAAGATCACCGTGGACGGCATCGTCCGCGACAACCAGAACTCCGATGGCCATAACGCCCAGACCTTCTGCCTGGTGAAGTCCGCATGAGCGAAGTGAACAGCAAGACCGAGCGCGACCTGAGCGCCGCCGACACCGGCCCGATCAAAACTGGACGCCTGTCCAAGGCCGAACGGGGCCACCGGCCTTACCTGCCCCACGCGATTCGCATCTTCGCGATACCGATCATTTTGGGCTGGGTGGCCGTCACCGTGTTGGTGAACGTCATCGTTCCCACCCTGGAGAAGGTCGGCGAGGCGCACTCGGCGCCGATGACACCGCTGGACGCGCCGTCGATGAAGGCGATGATGCGCCTGGGCCACAACTTCCACGAGTTCGACTCCAACAGCACCGTCATGATCGTCCTGGAGGGTCAGCACGCGCTGGGCCCGGACGCGCACCAGTACTACGACAAGCTGATCCGGCAACTCCGCCAGGACCCCAAGCACATTCAGCACATACAGGACTTCTGGGGCGACCGGCTCACCGCCGCCGGCGCGCAGAGCGCCGACGCCAAGAGCGCCTATGTGCAGGTGAACCTCGCCGGTAACCAGGGCACGACGCTGGCCAACGAGTCGGTGGACGCCGTTCGCAAGGTCATCGACGAGAATAAGGCGCCGCCCGGCGTCAAGGCCTACGTCACCGGTCCCGCGGCATTGTCCGACGACATGCACATCATCGGTAACGCCAGCCTGGCCAAGATCACGCTGTTCACCCTGGGCGCCATCGCGATCATGTTGCTGTTGGTCTACCGGTCGATCGTCACCACGCTCGTGCAGCTGTTCATGACCTTTGTCGCGCTGGCCTGTTCGCGCGGGGTCGTCGCGGTTCTCGCCTACCACAACGCATTCGGGCTCACCACCTTCGCCGCCAACATCCTCACCATGCTGGCGATCGCCGCGGGAACCGACTACGGAATCTTCCTCGTCGGCCGATACCAGGAGGCGTTGGCCGCGGGCGAGGACCGAGAAACCGCGTACTACACCACATTCAAGGGCGTCGCCCCGGTCGTCTTGGGATCGGGCCTGACGATTGCGGGCGCGACCTATTGCCTGAGTTTTTCGCGGTTGCCGTGGTTCAACACCATGGGCGCGCCCGTGGCGATCGGCATGCTGGTGGTCGTGCTGGCCGGCATCACGCTGGGCCCGGCGGTGGTCTTCGTCGGAAGTCGCTTCCACCTCTTCGAACGGCAGGCCAAGCGCGGTCGGCTGTGGCGTCGGGTCGGCACCGCCGTCGTGCGTTGGCCCGCACCGATTTTGGCGGTCAGCGCAGCGATCGTGCTGGTCGGCATGATCGCCCTGCCGAGCTTCCACACGAGCTACAACGACCGCCATTACCTGCCGCTGTCGGCCCCGTCCAACCAAGGACAGGAGGCCGCGAACCGGCATTTCTCCGAGGCACGGATGAACCCCGACCTGTTGATGGTCGAATCTGACCATGACATGCGTAACCCGGCGGACATGCTGGTGTTGGACCGGGTGGCCAAAAACGAGATGCGCACCCTCGGCATCGCCATGGTCCAGGACATCACGCGGCCACTGGGCATTCCGATCCAGCACAGCTCGATTCCGTTCCAGAACAGCGTCCAAAGCCAGACCACGATGCAGAACATGGGCTTCCTCAAGGAGCGCATGAACGACATCCTGAAGATGGCCGACGACCTGCAAACCCAGATCGACACCACGCAGCGCCAGTACGAGGTGTCGCTAGACCTGGCGGGCGCCGCCGACGACAGCGCGAAGACCACGGCGGTGACGTCGCAGATCACCGACACCCTGCGCGACCACATCGCGGATTTCGACGACACCTTCCGGCCGGTGCGCACGTACTTCTACTGGGAGAAGCACTGCTACGACATTCCGTTGTGCATCGGGCTGCGGTCCCTCTTCGACACGTTCGACGGGTTCGACCAGCTCGCCGAGCAGTTCCACTACCTCACCACCGATATCGCGCACACCGCCAAGGCCACACACGACCTGAATGCACTGTTTCCCATACTGATCAACACGCTGAAGAACACCAGGGGCATCACGCTGACGCTCTACCAGACGTTCCAGGCGATGATCAACCAGATGGAGGCGATGAGCAACACCGCCATCGTGATGGGGCAAAGCTTCGACAACTCCAAGAACGACGACTTCTTCTACCTGCCGCCAGAAGCGTTTGACAACCCGGACTTCCAGACGGGTCTTCGCATGTTCCTGTCGCCGGACGGCAAGTCGGCGCGGTTCTTCATCACCCATCAGGGCGACCCGATGTCTCCGGAAGGCATCGCGCGGGTCGACGCCGAACGCACCGCGGCGCAGGAGGGGTTGAAGCAGTCCTCGCTGTCGGATGCCAGGGTCTATCTCGGCGGCACCGCCGCAACCTTCAAGGACATGGCCGACGGCGAGAAGTACGACCTGATGATCGCGGTGGTGTCGGCCCTGACCCTGATCTTCATGATCATGCTGCTGCTGACTCGAAGTGTGGTGGCCGCGCTGGTGATCGTCGGCACGGCGGCCAGCTCGATCGCAGCGTCGTTCGGTCTGTCCGTGTTGATTTGGCAGGACTTGTTCGGCATCCGGATCCACTGGATCGTGATGGCGCTGTCGGTCATCATCCTGCTGGCCGTCGGGTCGGACTACAACCTGCTACTGGTCTCCCGGTTCCGTGAAGAGATCCATCGCGGACTCAAGACGGGGATCATCCGATCGATGGCCGGCACGGGTGGTGTGGTGACGGCCGCGGGTCTGGTGTTCGCCTTCACCATGGCGTCGATGCTGGGCAGCGATCTGCGCGTGCTCGGTCAGTTCGGGTCGACCGTGTGCATCGGCCTGCTGCTCGACACGCTGATCGTGCGCACGTTGCTGATGCCCTCGATCGCCACTCTGCTCGGACGGTGGTTCTGGTGGCCGCAAGTCGTGCACCCGCGGGGTGACAACGCGCGACGGCCGGTGAGCGCCTAATCCGCTGGGAGGCTTAGGCTCACCGCGACGGCGCCCGCGCCGACATGCAACGCGAGCACCGGCCCCAGTTCGGTGATGATGGCCGGCTCGCACGCCGGCAGCCGTTCGCCCAGCGTCGTCGCCACCTCTCGTGCGCCGTCCGGGTTGTTGACATGGTGCACCGCCAGCGCGGCGGCATGCTGCCCGACGACTTGACAGACGCGGTCGATCATCGTCTCCGTCGCATGGCTCACCGTGCGGACCCGTTGGGCCAGAACGAGTTTGCCGTCATCGATCCGCAACAGGGGCTTGAGCGCAAGCGCGGTGCCCAGCCAGGCCTTCGCCCCGCCGATGCGTCCGCTGCGGCGCAGGTTGTCCAGCCGGTGCACGACGATGAACGCATGTCCGCGGTCCACGGCCGCGCGCGCCGCGGCCGCGACGGTCTCGACGTCGCCACCGTCGGCCGCGGCCCGCGCCGCGGCCAAAGCGACGAAACCGGTGCCCATCGCGGCTGACTTGGAGTCGACGACGCACACGTTCGGATCGAGATCGGCGGCCGTGCGTTCGGCGGCCCGGCAGGTGCCCGACAGCGCAGCGGAAATGTGGACGGCCACCACCCCGTCCGCGCCGCTGTCGGCCAGTGCCTGCTGGTACACGTCGGCCAGTTCGGCCGGAGTGGCGGCCGCGGTCGTGGCCGCCAGCTTGTAGATGTCGTCGGGAACGTCGTCGACACCATCGCGCAGGTCATTGCCGTCGAGCAGGATGTGCAGCGGAACGACGCGTATCCCCCACTTCTCGAGCAGCTCGGCCGGCACGCGCGCCGACGAGTCGGTCACCACCACGACAGCCACGAGCGCTACCCGCGAGGTTTCTCGTTGGGTACCCCGGCTTCGGCCAGCGCCTTGAGCATCAACTCCGCGACCGCCTGGTGAGCCTCGAAATTCCAGTGAATGCCGTCGGGGTTTCCCCGGCCACTCATAATCTGCTCGGCGACAGCGGCTTTGAGATCGACCAAGGGCACCTCGTGGTTTTGCGCCCATTCGGTGATGGCGGCCACCGTCCCCGCACGTCCGTGGTGGGCGCGGCCGTAGGTGTCGGCGATATGCACCGACGGCAGCGAGGCCACGATCGGGATACCGGGTCGGTTGAAATCGATTGCGCCACGGGTCTGTTCGAGATAATCAGCACTCAGGTGCGGAGGCAGCGCCGGCCTGGCGATCGGCGAGAGCCTGGGTTGCAGCCAGCCATAGCCGTCACGTACCCAGCGCCGCAGCCAGGGTGGCCGCACGTACCGGATCAGCTCGCGCAGCGCGGTGGGCAGCACCGACGGCAGCGAATCCATGCCGCCGGTGGCGAAGATGACCGCGCCGGCCCGCGGAAGCGCCGCCCAGGCCCGCGGGTCCTGGGTCGCGGCCCACCAGATGTCGCGGCACGTCCAACCGATGCGTCCAATCAACTCGACATCCCAACCAAGTTGTGCCGCAACAATGTTCGGCCAAATGCGGGGATCGTCTGCGGGAAGGCCCCCGGTGGGCCCGTAATAGGCCAACGAGTCGGCGAAAATCAGCAGTGTGGGCTTCGGCCGCTGCTCAGAGGACATCGTTGGACACCTGCGCCGAAGCGTTCCACACATCGAGACGCCAACGTATGCTGTCGAATTCGTCGGCGGGATCGTCGTTGTGCCCGGAAAGTTGCACCCAGCTGGCATTGCCCATGCCGCCCAGAATCGGCCAGTTGGCGACCGGAAGCTTCAGCAGCGCGGCCGACAGCGCGGCGATCAGACCGCCGTGGGCCACCAGCACCACCGGGCGATCCGGCCCGTCGGGATCACCCCATTCCCGCTCGCCGGCAACCAGTTCGGCGACCAACGGCACGCTGCGCGCCGCGACGTCGACCCTGCTCTCGCCGCCGTGCGGCGCCCAGGTGGCGTCTTCG
Organism: Mycobacterium sp. NGS27; assembly: GCF_059813005.1. Taxonomy (NCBI): domain Bacteria; kingdom Bacillati; phylum Actinomycetota; class Actinomycetes; order Mycobacteriales; family Mycobacteriaceae; genus Mycobacterium; species Mycobacterium sp. NGS27. The sequence continues at coordinate 148,423 of NZ_JCALDT010000001.1, read as the reverse complement.
CGCCAGGCCAGCCGCGCACCGGGGGCCTGCGCGTCGACCTCGGTGTGGGTCATCCCCTGCCAGTCGCCGAGATGGGTTTCTCGCAACCGCTGGTCCACCCGGATCGGCACGCCGGTCACCTCACCCAGCCTGAGCGCGGTGTCATAGGCGCGATGCAGATCCGACGATGCGATCAGCAACGGCTGCAGCTTGCCCAGCACCTCGGCGGCCGCAACGGCCTGCGCCCGCCCGAGTTCACTGAGTTCGGAATCCAGCTGGCCCTGCATCCGGCTGCCGGCGTTGAACTCGGTTTGCCCGTGCCGCAACATGATCAGACGACGTATCCTCATTGCGCGCCCGGCTCTTCGGAGTCGTCACGGCCCTCGTCCAGGTCTACCGGCACCACCGGGCAGTCGCTCCACAACCGGTCCAGGGCATAGAAGTCCCGGTCTTCCTGGTGCTGGATGTGTACGACGATGTCGCGATAGTCCAGCAGCGTCCAGCGGCCTTCCCGGGTGCCCTCGCGACGGGCCGGCTTGTAACCGGCCTTGCGCATCTTCTCCTCGACCTCGTCGACGATGGCGTTGACCTGCCGCTCGTTGGACGCCGAGGCGATCACGAAGCAGTCCGTGATGGCGAGCTGGGCGGAGACGTCGATGACGACGACGTCGTCGGCCAGCTTCGCGGCGGCGGCGCCGGCGGCGACCGTCGCCATGTCGATGGCCTCGTCGGTGGCGCTCATGGGTGTTCCCCTGTGTGCAGGCGACTTTCGTTCACGACCACCGGCGGCCCGTCGTCGTCGCGGTAGAGCCGGCGTTTGGAGACGTACTGCACGACGCCGTCGGGCATCAGGTACCACAGCGGCCGCCGCTGGGCGGCGCGGCGACGGCAATCGGTCGAAGAGATGGCCAGCGCCGGGATCTCGACCAGGGTCAGCGCATGGTCCGGCAGCTCGCCCAGCACCCCGGTGATGTGTTCGCGCCGCAGCTCGTAGCCGGGCCGGCTGACCCCGACGAAGCGCGCCAGCTCGAACGCCGTCTCCCAGCCCTGCCACGACAGGATCGAGGCCAGCGCGTCCGCCCCCGTGATGAAGTACAGCTCGGAGTCCGGGTTGAGGGCGTGCAGATCGCGCAGAGTGTCCTTGGTGTAGGTGGGCCCGGCGCGGTCGATGTCGACCCGGCTGACCGAGAAGCGGGGATTGGACGCCGTGGCGATCACCGTCATCAGGTAGCGGTCCTCGGCAGCAGAAACGTGCCGCTCCTTCTGCCACGGCTGCCCGCCGGGCACGAACACCACTTGGTCGAGGTCGAACAGGTCGGCGACCTCACTCGCGGCAACCAGGTGGCCGTAATGGATGGGGTCGAACGTCCCACCCATCACCCCTAGCCTGCGAAGCTGCTTTTGCACGATTTGCCAGCTTACTTGAGCCGGCGTTACGGCCGGATTTCCCAGGCGTTGGTCACATGCGCCACACCAGCCTCGGGCGTGAGCGCAACGCCCGCTGCGTGCGTCACGCTGGTGTGACGCTCTGCTCTCGCGGTCACGCTGGCGTGACGCTGGGCAACGCGAAGGGGCTCCGGGAGCGGATAACGACGGGACGCCCGCGCCTACACCGGCAGCAGCTGGTCGATCACCGCGGCCAGCTGCTTGGCCGACCTGCACTCGTGCATCGGGATGACGTCTTGATAGCGCGGCACCGCCGAGTCGCCGCTGCCCCAGAGGTGCTTGGGCTCGGGGTTCAGCCAATGGGCATGCCTGCTGGCGGTCACCATGTGCGACAGCAGCTCGGTCTCCGGGTTGCGGTAATTGGTGCGGCCGTCCCCGAGCACCAGCAGCGAGGTACGCGGTGACAGCACATTGGGGAACGCCTGAATGAACGACGCGAACGCGTTGCCGTAATCGGAATGGCCGTCGCGACTGTAAACGCCCGACTCCCGGGTGATCCGCTGAATGGCCACGGCCAAGTCGGCTTCCGGGCCGAACATGTGGGTCACCTCGTCGGTGGTGTCGATGAAGGCGAACACGCGAACACGCGAGAATTGTTGGCGCAGAGCATGTACCAGGAGCAGGGTGAAGTGGCTGAACCCGGCGACCGAGCCGGACACGTCGCACAGCACCACCAGCTCCGGGCGTGCCGGACGCGGCTTGGCCAGCACCACGTCGATCGGAACCCCGCCGGTGGACATCGACTTGCGCAACGTCTTGCGCATATCGATCGACCCGGCCCGGGCGCGCCGTCGGCGGGCCGCCAGCCGGGTCGCCAGAGTTCGGGCCAGCGGAGCGACCACCCGGCGCATCTGGCGCAGCTGCTCACCGGAAGCGCGCAGGAATTCCACGTTCTCGGAAAGCTGTGGAATGCCGTACATCTGGACGTGATCGCGACCCAACTGCTCCGCCGTGCGCCGTTTGGTCTCGGAATCGACCATCTTGCGCAATTGGGTGATGCGCTGCGCGGCAAGCGCTTTGGCGATCTCCTCCTGGCTGCGAGTGGGCTCGTCGCCGTACGAGGCGAGCAGCCCCGCCAGCAGCTTGCCCTCGAGCTCGTCCAGCGCCATCGCCTTGAGCGCCTGATACGACGAGAACGACGGGCCGCGACTGGAGCTGTATTTGCCGTAGGCCTCAACGATCCGGGCGATCATCGCGACCAGGCGCTCGTCCATGTCGGCGAGATCGGGGTTCTCGGTCAGCAGGTCCACCAGCATTTGGCGCATCGCCTCGACATCGTCGGGCGGCAGCGCGTTGTCGTCGGGCGATTCGTTGGCCTCGTCGTCGGTGACCACCGCGCGTGCGCCCAGCGCCGCCGGGAACCACAGGTCGAACATGGCGTCATAGGTCTCGCGGTGATCGGACCGCCGCAACACCGCGCACGCCAAGCCCTCCCGCAGCACCTTCCGGTCACCCAGGCCGAGCGTCGCCATCACCCGGCCCGCATCCACTGTCTCCGACGGCCCGACCGAAATCCCGGCCCCGCGAAGCGCTTCCACGAATCCCACCAAGTGACCGGGCAGCCCGTGCGGGGCGAGCGGCCGGGAGGGGCGGGTGCGGCGGGTGGCCATCAGTCGTCCTAGTTCAGCCGCAGCTCGCCGGTCGCGCGCTGCTGGTCGGATTGGTGTTTGAGCACCACCCCGAGCGTGGCCGCGACGACCGCGTCGTCAATGGTGTCCAGGCCCAGCGCGAGCAGCGTGCGGCCCCAGTCGATGGTTTCGGCGATGGACGGAACTTTCTTGAGTTGCATTCCGCGCAGCACGCCGATGATGCGAACGAGCTCCTCGGCCAGATGCGCGGGCAGCTCGGGGACCCGGGACAACAGGATGCGGCGTTCCAGGTCGGGACTGGGAAAGTCGATGTGTAAGTACAGGCAGCGACGCTTGAGCGCCTCGGAGAGCTCGCGGGTGGCGTTGGAGGTCAACACCACCAGCGGCGTCCGCTCGGCGGTGATGGTGCCCAGTTCCGGAACGGTCACCGCGAAGTCGGACAGCACCTCCAGCAACAGGCCCTCGATCTCGATATCGGCCTTGTCCGTCTCGTCGATGAGCAGCACGGTCGGCTCGGTGCGCCGGATGGCGGTCAGCAACGGGCGCTGCAGCAGGAATTCCTCGCTGAAGACGTCGTCCTTGGTCTGATCCCAGTCCCCGGAACCGGCCTGGATGCGCAGGATCTGCTTGGCGTGGTTCCACTCGTAGAGCGCGCGAGCCTCGTCGACGCCCTCGTAGCACTGCAGGCGCACCAGTCCCGAGCCGGTGGCTTGCGCGACGGCGCGGGCGAGTTCGGTCTTGCCGACGCCGGCCGGACCTTCCACCAACAACGGCTTACCGAGCCGGTCGGCCAGGAACACGGCCGTCGCGGTCGCGGTGTCTGGCAGGTAGCCGGTCTCGGCCAGCCGCCGCGACACGTCGTCGATGTCGTCGAACAACGGCTTGGACCGGGCGGGCACACTCACAATCGGTTCTCCTAAGACGCTTTCGCCACGCGGGTATCAGGCCGGACGAGTTTGTCCGTCTCCCCACACAATCCATTTGGTCGAGGTCAATTCGGGCAGTCCCATCGGACCGCGGGCATGCAGTTTCTGGGTAGAGATGCCGATCTCGGCGCCGAAACCGAACTGTTCGCCGTCGGTGAACGCCGTGGACGCGTTCACCATCACCGCTGCCGCATCCACACCGTCCGTAAACTTTTGCGCCGCAGCCATATTGGTGGTCACGATGGCCTCGGTGTGCCCGGTGCCGTACTCGTTGATGTGAGCGATCGCCGCGTCGATGCCGTCGACCACCGCCACCGCGATGTCCATCGACAGGTACTCGCGACGCAAATCGTCCTCGTGCGCATCCTTCGCGAATCCACCGTGCACCGTCACGCCGGCGTCTTGCAGGACGGTCAACAGCCGGGGCAGCGCGTCTTCGGCGATCGCCACGTCGACGAGCAGCGTCTCCGCGGCGTTGCAGACACTCGGCCGACGGGTCTTGGAGTTCAACAGGATTCGCTCCGCCACATCCAAGTCGGCGCCTTCGTGCACATAGACGTGACAGTTGCCGACGCCGGTCTCGATGGCGGGCACGTGCGCGTCGCGGACCACCGCGTTGATCAGGCTAGCCCCGCCGCGTGGAATCACCACGTCGACCAGGCCGCGGGCTTGGATCAGATGCGTCACCGTGGAGCGGTCATCGGCCGAAAGCAGTTGCACCGCATCGGCGGGCAGGTCCTCGCTGACCAGCGAAGCCCGCAGCACCTGAACCAGAGCCTGGTTGGACCGCGTCGCCGACGAACTTCCGCGCAGCAGTACGGCGTTGCCGGACTTCAACGCCAAACCGAAGGCGTCGACGGTCACGTTGGGCCGGCCCTCGTAGATCATCCCGACGACGCCCAGCGGCACCCGCTGCTGACGCAACTGCAACCCGTTGGGCAGCGTGTAACCGCGCAACACCTCCCCGACCGGGTCGGGCAGCCCGGCGACCTGGCGCAGGCCGGCGGCGATTGCCTCAACGCGTTTGGAGTCCAACGCCAACCGGTCGAGCATCGCGGACGGCGTGCCGGCGGCCCGGGCGGCGTCGAGGTCGTCGGCATTGGCCGACAGGATGAGATCGCTGTGCGCGGCTATCGCGTCGGCCGCGGATCGCAGTGCCTGGTCCTTGGCAACCGTCGGCAACAATGCCAGGACACGTGAGGCAACGCGGGCGCGGCGTGCCGCGTTGTGCACCTCCTGGCGCAAGTCAGGAAGCGATGGTGCTTGCAGACTCATCAAACCAGGGTATCGGGCGGCAAAACCGCGGGTGAGGCGACCCGATCGCCACTACCCCAATGGTGGCGACCCGCATCGCCCGGCACCGCCGCGCTCGCGATCGCCACTAGCTCACCCGCTCACCGCGCCGCGCACTGCGCACCTTGCTGCGCCGCTCTTCGATGATGTTGCCGAAGCTCTGCAGCAACAAGGGCGCACGCGTCACGAGGTGCTCAACGTGTTCCCGATCGATCTCCAGAGCCGTGACCTCCTCGAGCGCGTACGCGCTGGCCAGGTTCGGTTGCCTGGTCAGCGCGGTCAGCCCCAGGAACGACCCTTCGACCAGCGTGCTGATCGGCACCAGCGAGCCGTCGTCGGCGGTCGCGGTCAACTGCACGCGCCCGGAGACCAGGAACGTCATGGTCGTGGGGACCTGGCCGGCGTACTCCACCACCTCGTCGGCGCCGTAGCGGACGATCCTCGCGGCAGACCGCAGCGATCGCTGCTCCTCGGCGCCGATCCGCAACGCCGGCGCCACGACCGTGTGCAACGCATGCTCTACACGTTCGGCGGTGGAGAAGTCGTCGTCGGCGTCATCGAGGTGCAGGCCTTCCCGCCGCGTCGCATACCAGGCCCAGCGCAGGAAGGTGGCCTTGGCGGCGCCGTCGTCCGCTGGTGAGGTCAAACCGATGGTGGTGCGGTACTCGGTCGCGCCTACCGGGACAGTCCGCGGCACGCTGCCCGCCTTGAGCTGGGGTAACCGCCCGGCGATGCGGGACAGCAGCGCACACACCTGGTCCGGCGGGTCGGCACTGGAGAACGTGGTCGTCACCGACAGCTTGTGCGCGCCGGGAGGGCGAGAAAGGTTCGTGAACGCGTTGCTGGCCAGCACCGAGTTCGGCGTGACCCGAATGCCGCTGCCGGTGTCGATGTGCACGGCGCGCCAGTTCACCTCGACCACGCGGCCGCGGACCGCGCCCGTGTCCAGCCATTCATCGATGCGGAACGGCTGCTCGAACAACATGAACAGGCCCGACACGATCTGGCCGACAGAGTTCTGCAGCATCAGACCGATGACGACCGACGTGACGCCCAGCGCGGTGAAAATACCGCCGATGCGCACACCCCAGATGTAGGACGACATCACCGCCAGACCGACACCGATGACGGCCAACCGGGCGCAGTCCAGAAAGATGGCGGGCAGCCTTTTGCGCCAGCTGTTTTCGGGTGCGCCCTCGAACATCGCCGCGTTGAAACCGGACAGCACGAGCACCAGCACCAGCAGGCCGAAAACCGTGGTGAGGACACGCACCGGAACGTCGCCGGCCGGAATCTGCGAGGCCTGAACCAGCAACAGCAACAGCGCACCGAGCGGCAGCACATAGTTGCGCAGCAGGCCGACCTGCCGGGCCAGCGGGCTGTTCCTGCGCAGCAGCGCGTCGTGCAGCTCGGTGAGCGCGATCAACCCGAGGGGCAGCCCGACCGCGATGCCGATCGCCCAGTAGAACCACGTCGAGTTGAACAGGTTCATCAGCGCTCCTGCAACCGGTAGATGGCCTGATCGGCGCCCCCGACGGAGATGGTGCCGGCGGGCGTGAAGTGCCGGACGTCCCGCATCGCCTCGTACACCTGCGAGCTGACATAGACGCCGGGCTGCGGTGCGCCGCTGTGCATTTGATAGGCCAAGCTGACCGCTCCGCCCCACATGTCGTAGACCAGGCTGGAGCGGCCGACCAGCCCACTCACCGCGTTGCCGGTGTTGACACCTACCCGCAGGCCCAGCTGGTGCGCCGATTGGGTGTTGAATCGGTCGATGATGCGGCCGATTTCGAGCGCGAAGTCGACGGCGCGATGCATGCTGTCCAGCCTGGGGGTGACCACCCCGCAACTAGCCAGATAGCCGTTGTGGAACGTGCGAATCCGTTCGACGCCAAGGGCTTCGGCGGCCGAATCGAATTGCCGGAAGAGGTCGTCGACGGTGGCGACCAACTCGTCTTCGGGCAGGTCGCTCGAGATCTCGTCCAGGCCGACGATGTCGGCATAGATGATGGCGACATCCTGGTGTTTTTGGGCGATGGTCTCCTCGCCATCACGATAGCGTCGCAACACCGATTCGGGCATCAACGCCAGCAGCACGCGGTCGTTTTCCCGGCGCTGCTCGTTGAGCAGCTCTTCCTTGATTGCCAGACTGCGGCTCATCTCGTTGAAGGCCGCTGTCAGATCACCGATTTCGTCGCGTCGTTTCACCGGGATGTTGATCTCGTAGTCCCCGGAGCTGATCTTGCGGGTGCCCTCTTCGAGGCGCCGGACCGGTCGCACCGCGGCCTGCGCTACCAACATCGAGGCCACACAGATGGCGAAGATCATCGCCGCGACGGCGATCACCATCTTCTTGCTGAACCGGCCGAGGCGAGCGAATGCGTCGGAGTTGTCACGCGTCGCGAGGATCGACCAGTGCAGGTCGGAGTTGGGGATGGCCAGCGGGGCATAGGCTTCCAGCTCCCTGTTGCCCATGTAGTCGGTCGCGCTGACCACGCCCGTCTCGCCGCGTTTGGCGGCGCGAAGACCGGCGGTATCGACCGGCTGCACCAGGGTGGTGGTGCCCAGCCGGATCGCGCGGTCGACCACGTCGGGGGGCGTGCCGGCGTCGATCGCCGAACGCCGGTAATCCTTCGGGTCCTCGATGAAATCCCTTGAATCGGACCGCATCAGATCATCGGGACCGGCCAGGTACGTTTCGGTCGCCGGTCCCATTCCGCCCGCGTCCCAGTGCTTGTCGGCGGTCATGATCTTGTTGATCTTCGCGACCGGCACCGGCAGCGCCATCACTCCCTCGAACCTGCCATTCATGCCGATCGGTGACACCACCCACGCCGTGGGCGTATCCAGTGCCGGCTGATACTGCTGGAAGTCGGTGATCCAGACGAAGTCGACGTCGTTGGAGGCCAAGGCCTTCTGGTATGCCTCCCGCAGCTTCGATTCGCGATACGGGCCGGTCAAAATGTTTGTTCCGAGGTCGGGACCCTTGCGCACGCTGTAGACGACATTGCCCTGCATGTCCAACAACAGCGCGTCGCGATAGTCGAACCGGTTGACGATGCCGCGCATGTAGAAGTCGAAGCGCGCGTTGGACGCCGACCAGGCGCTGCCGTCGCCGGCGTCCAGGACGGGCAACGCATCGGGGTTCGCCCGGGGCGGGGCGGTGTAATAGGCCTGAATGTACTTCTGCGCGTTGGAACTTGGCAGGACGGCCCTGATGTCGATGGTGTCCCCGGTGATCTGCTTGATCGGTTTGATCATGTCGTTGTCGTAGTAATCGACCAGCGACTGTTGTTGGGCGGGTGAGATCGGCGCATTGTTCAGTTGAGCGAAGTCCGCCGTGAGGGCCGTCGTCGCCTGGTTGATGCCGAACCCGCCACTCCAGATGATCAGCGAATTCGACACCTCACGAAACAGCGCTTGCACAGCTCGCTTCTGGGATTCGCGCATCTCGATCAGGCGTTCGGATTCGACCTGGCGCAGCGCGTTGCGCCCGGACGCCGCCCCAATGGCGCCGATCACCGCCACCCCCAGGATGCTCGACAGCAGCATGGTGATCAGAATTTTGGACTGGATGCCGAACCGGAATCGGGTCAGGGCGCTTCGGCGCGTGCGCTTTGCGGCCGGGTGAGCCGGCTCTGGATCGATATGGGGTTCAGCGTCTGTGAGCTCGCTCGTGGTCAATCGCCTACCCCTTTTCTTGGGTTTCAGCACCCCTAACGCAGCAGAATATCGCGCGGACATCGAGTTATTCGGGGTTTGCCATGAAGCGATTCGGCGCCGGAAGTGCCGGTGTCCTTTGGTGTGCTTTGCCATTCCGGCGCGACTAACGTCGGCGTCATGGCGGGCGTCTGTGTAGTGGGCAGTGTGAATCTCGATCTGTCGTTGACTGTCGATGCCCTTCCTCGGCCCGGCGAGACGGTTTTGGCGTCGTCGTTGTCGCACGCCCCCGGCGGCAAAGGCGGCAACCAGGCGGTGGCGGCGGCGCGCGCGGGCGCGCAGGTGCAATTCGTCGGAGCGGTGGGCGATGACGCGGCCGCCGGGCAATTGCGCGCGCACCTCGAGGCCAATGGCGTCGGGCTGGACGGCGCCGTCGAAATTCCCGGCCCCAGCGGCACGGCGATCGTGATGGTCGACGCGAACGCCGAGAACACGATCGTGGTCGCGCCGGGTGCCAACGGTCGGTTCAGACTGACCGACGACCAGACCCGTGCGGTCGTCGCGAACTGCGACGTGATGTTGACCCAGCTAGAGATTTCGGTGGAGACGGCTGTCGCTGCGGCGCAACACGCGCGGTCGGCGGGAGCGGTCGTCATTGTGAACGCGTCGCCGGCCGGTCAGGATCCCCACTCGTTGGGCGACTTGGCGGCCGCCGCGGACGTGGTGATCACGAACGAAGAAGAGGCCAACGAATGGCCCTGGCGCCCGGAGCATCTGGTGGTCACGCTCGGTGCGCGCGGCGCCCGTTACGTTGGCGCCGACGGCGAGTACACCGTGTCGGCTCCGGCGGTCGATGCGGTGGACACCACCGGGGCCGGTGACGTCTTCGCCGGTGTGCTGGCCGCGAATTGGCCATCCAAGCCGGGCTCGCCGGATCAGCGCCGGCTCGCGTTGCGGCGTGCCTGCGCAGCGGGCGCGTTGGCGACGTTGGTGGCCGGGGCGGGTGATTGCGCACCGGACGCCGCGGCGATCGATAAGGCGCTGCGAGACGCGTCTTAGCCGCTCTGCCCGCCGACGTCGCCCCGCTGACCTGCGGTTGGCAGCGTTTGGCAGCGGCTGGCGTCGATCTGGCAGTGGTTTGCGAGCAGCGTCGGTGGTGATCGCAGTCCGCCATCGAGAAAGGAACATCATGTCCGCTACCACGATCGACCGCACGGGCACCCGCGACGGCTTGCTTCGCCTCGCCATGCGCGCCGACGCCGCCATCAGCGCGGTGGTCGGCCTGGCCGGCATCCCGGTGGCCGGCTGGCTCGCCGACCTCTCGGGCACCACCAAGGCGTTCGAGTACGGCATGGCCGCGTTCCTGATCGCGTACGGCGTGGTGGTATTCGGGCTGGCCACCTTGCCGTCGGTGCGGCGCGCCGGCATGGGCGTCATCATCGCGAACGTGGCGTACACGGTGGCCGCAATCGTTCTCGTGCTCGCCGACGTCTTCCCGTTGACGTCGACCGGCGTGGTGTTGAACCTGGCGGCCGGCGTTTACACGCTGGTGTTCGCCGAGTTGCAGTACCAGGGCTGGCGCCGGGCCAAGGCCTGAGGCCGATTTGCTCAGGGCCCGCTCGGTGCTCCCGGGCGGGCCCGCGAGTGTGCGAGCTAGTCCTCGGGGACTTCGCGTTCGATCTCGTCGAGCCAGATTCGCGCCGACATGTCGGACGGTGCGCGCCAATCCCCCCGCGGCGACAGCGAGCCACCGTGCGACACCTTGGGTCCGTTGGGCAGGGCCGAGCGCTTGAACTGGCTGAACGAGTAGAACCGCTGCACGAAAACCTGCAGCCAGTGCCGGATTTCCTTCAGCGAGTAGGACGGCCGTTTGTCCTCGGGGAAGCCTGGCGGCCAGATGCCGTGATTCGGATCGCACCAGGCATGCCAGGCCAAGAAAGCGATTTTCGACGGCCGAAATCCGAAGCGCAGCACGTGGAAAAGTGAAAAGTCCTGCAGCGCAAACGGACCCACTTTCGCCTCGCTGCTCTGCAGCTCTTCTTCCTCGCCGCTGGGAACCAGCTCCGGGGTGATCTCGGTGTCAAGCACCGACTGCAACACCTCGCTGACCTCCGGCTCGAACTGTTCGGACGAGATGACCCAGCGGATCAGGTGCTGGACAAGCGTTTTGGGTACACCGCCATTGACGTTGTAGTGCGACATCTGGTCGCCGACACCGTACGTCGACCAGCCCAACCCGAGTTCGGACAGGTCCCCGGTGCCCAGGACGATTCCGCCGCGCTGGTTGGCCAGCCGGAAAAGGTAGTCGGTGCGCAAACCGGCCTGAACGTTTTCGAAGGTGACGTCATACACCTTCTCGCCCCGGGCGAACGGGTGATCCATCTCCTTGAGCATCAATTCCGCGGTCTGGCGAATGTCAATCTCGGCGAACGTCACACCCAGCGTGCGGCACAGCTCGGCCGCGTTGCGCTTGGTGTGGTCGCCGGTCGCGAAGCCGGGCAGGGTAAACGCCAAAATGTCACTGCGCGGGCGTTGTTCGCGATCCATCGCGCGTGCGGCGACGATCAGCGCATGCGTGGAATCCAGCCCACCGGAGATCCCGATGACCACCTTGGGGAAATCGAGTGCGCGCAGCCGCTGTTCGAGACCGGCGACCTGGATGTTGTAACCCTCGAAGCAATCCTGTTCCAGCCGTTCCGGATCGGCGGGAACGAAGGGGAATCGCTCGACCTCGCGCCGCAGCCCGATGTCGCCGCCCGGTGGGTCCAGCCGGAACTCGATGCGCCGGTAGGTGTCCGTCGTCGTCCGGTGGTGGCGCCGATTGTCGTCGAAGGTGCCCATGCGGAGCCGTTCCGCGCGCAGCAGTTCGATGTCGACGTCGGCGATGCTGAGCCGCTCCCCTTTGGGGAAGCGCTCGGACTGAGCCAGCATCACACCGTTTTCGAACACCATGGTCTGACCGTCCCACGCCAGGTCGGTGGTCGATTCACCTTCCCCGGCAGCCGAATACACGTAGGCGGCCAGGCATCGCGACGAGGCCGAACGGGCCAGCAGGCAGCGGTCCTCGGCGCGGCCGATCGTGATCGGACTGCCGGAGAGGTTGCCCAGCACCGTCGCACCCGCGAGCGCGGCCTCGGCGCTGGGCGGGATCGGCACGAACATGTCCTCGCAGATCTCCACGTGCAGCACCAAGCCGGGCACGTCGGAAGCCTCGAAGAGCAGGTCAGGACCGAACGGCACCTCCACGCCGGCGACGCGGATGGTGCCGCGCTCGTCGTCTCCCGGTGCGATCTGGCGGCGCTCGTAGAACTCGCGATAGGTGGGCAGGTAGGACTTCGGCGCCACCCCGAGCACCTCGCCGCGGTGGATGACTACGGCGGCGTTGTAGATCCGGTGCCGATGCCGCAGCGGGGCGCCGATGACCAGCACCGGCAACAACTCGGCCGAGGCCGCGACGATCTCCGCGATGGCCTTGTCGACATCATCGAGCAACAGGTCCTGCAGCACGATGTCTTCGATGGAGTACCCGGACAGCGTCAGTTCCGGGAAGACGGCCAGGGCGACGGCGTCGTCGTGGCACTCCCTGGCCATTCGCAGGACCGATTCCGCATTCGCGGCCGGGTCGCCGATGACCGTGCGGTGCGTGCATGCGGCGACGCGGGCGAAGCCCTGGCTGTAAGCGTTGTAGAAGTCCATCGCCCTTCCATTGTCGTCCCATGCGTGTCAACTCGGAGTTGCCGGGTATTCCCGACGCCATGAGCGACACGGCTGTCTTGGTGGTCGACATGATGAACACCTATCAGCATCCCGACGCTGAGAATCTAATACCCAATGTCGAGAAGATCATCGAGCCATTGACCGATTTGGTTCGCCGGGCCCGCGAATCCGACGGCGTCGACCTGATATACGTCAACGACAACTACGGCGATTTCACCGCGCAGTTCTCCGACATCGTCGGCGCCGCATGCGAGGGCGCGCGGCCCGACCTGGTGGAGCCGATCCTGCCGAAGGACGAAGGCCGCGTGATGACGAAGGTCCGCCACAGCGCGTTCTATGCGACGGCGCTGGCGTACTTGCTCAACCGGCTGGAAACCAAGCGGTTGATCATCACCGGTCAGGTCACCGAGCAGTGCATCCTCTACACGGCACTGGATGCGTATGTGCGGCACTTTTCCGTCGTGATCCCGACCGATGCCGTGGCACACATCGACCCGGATCTGGGCGAGGCGGCGTGCAAGATGATGCAGCAGAACATGTCTGCCGAGCTCACGACGGCGGCCGACTGCCTGAACTGATCTCCTACTCTGAATAAGTGACCGTCGGCTGCGCAGAATCGCCCGAACTGGTCACTCTGCTGGCCGGTCGCCGGGTCGCGGTGCTGACCGGAGCGGGCATCTCCACCGATTCGGGCATTCCCGACTACCGCGGGCCCGATTCACCGCCGAGCAATCCCATGACGATCCGCCAGTTCATCAGCGATCCGGTATTTCGACAGCGGTACTGGGCACGCAACCACGTCGGCTGGCGGCACATGGACGGCACGCTGCCCAACGCGGGCCACCGGGCGCTCGCCGCGCTCGAGGCCGCGTCGGTGGTCCCCGGCGTGATCACCCAGAACGTCGATCTGCTGCACACCAAGGCCGGCAGCCGAAACGTCATCAACCTGCACGGCACCTACGCGCAGGTGATCTGCCTGGACTGCGGAACCACCATGACGCGCGCCGCCCTGGGCGAGCGGCTCGAGGCGCTCAACCCCGGCTTCACCGAGCGCGCCGAAGCGATCGGTGGTTTGGCGGTGGCTCCCGACGCCGACGCCGTGATCGCCGATACCGCGTCGTTCCACTATCTGGATTGCGAGCGCTGCGGCGGGATGCTGAAGCCGGACATCGTCTACTTCGGCGAAAGCGTTCCCAAAGATGTTGTGGCGCAAGCGTATGAGTTGGTGGCGCGGGCGGATGCGCTTTTGGTCGCCGGCTCGTCGCTCACGGTGTTCTCCGGCTACCGGTTCGTGCGGCACGCCGCGGCGTTGGGCATTCCGGTGGCCATCGTCAACCGTGGCAGTACCCGCGGCGACGACCTGGCCACCGTCAAGGTGGACGGCGGGTGCTCGGAGTTGCTGACCCTACTCGCCGACGAATTAGCGCCCCTGTCAACGCGTTAGAAGGTGCACGGCATGCTGCGGATGGCGTACACGAAATTGCCGGCCAAGTAGGTGGGCTCGCCCGCCCGAATGTCGGGCAGCTGACGAAACAGCTCGCCGAAGATGGCCCGCAGCTGGGCGCGTGCCACGTGCGCGCCCAAACAGAAGTGCAGTCCGCCGCCGCCGAAGCCGACGTGTGGGTTGGGGTCACGGCTCAAGTTCAAACGTTCCGGGTGGTCGAACACCTCGGTGTCCCAGTTGCCGGACGGGTAGAACATGACCACCTTTTCGCCCGCGGCGATTCGTTGGCCGCCCAGCTCGACATCCGTTGCGGCCGTGCGTCGGAAGGTCATGACCGGCGTCGCCCAGCGAATGAACTCCTCGATGGCCGTCCCGATCCGGTTGTCGAAATCCTCAGACAGCCAAGCCTTTTCGCCGGGGAAGTCGGTGAGCGCCCTCAGCGTGTGGCTGATGGTCTGCCGGGTGGTGTCGTTGCCCGCCACCGACAACAGGACGAAGAAAGCGGCCACCTCCGCGTCCTCAAGGCGGTCGCCGGCCACCTCGGCGGTGACCAGGCTGCTGATCAGGTCCTCGCCCGGGTGCGCGCGACGTTCGGTGGCCAGGCTGCCGACGACTTGGTGCAGATACAGCTGGTTTTCCACCAGGACCTCCATCGCTGGACGTCCGTTGAGGAATTCCGGGTCGCCCCAGGACACCAGCGCGTCGGTGGCGTGCGCCATGCGCTCACGCTCGGACTCCGGAATCCCCATCATGTCCGACAGGGTGCGAATGGGCAGTTCCTTGGCGCAGCGGTCGACGAAATCAGCGCCGCTGCCGGCCGATCGCAGCTCCTCGACGATGGTCGAGGCGTTGGCCTTGATCGAGTCTTCGATACGGCGGACCTGCCGCGGGCTGAGCGCGGCGTGGGCGAGCTTGCGCAGCTTGGTGTGTCGCGGCGGATCCATCGCCAGGAAAGACTGCGACGCCTCGAGCAGCTCCACCGGAATGCTCTCGAACATCACGCCCTGGCCGGACAGGAACACGTCGTTGTTGCGGCTGACCGCGACGATGTCGGAGCGCCGGGTGACCGCCCAAAAGCCGGGGTCGGCCGGATCCGGCATCAACGAGTCCTCGACCGGCGGATGCCAGCTCACCGGACGTTCGGCCCGCAGCACGGCGAAGGAGCGTTCCCGATCCGCCGCGGTGGTGGACCAGAACGCGCGTGAGGACAGATCGACCTCGTCGTAGGCACGGCCGGATTTGTCGGTGCCAGATTTACCCGTCAGCACGGCCATGGTGGCGATCCTCCGTCTCGTATGACACCGGTCACAGACTCTCGTGACGATATGCCTAGACACTATGTCTAGTCAATATGTCTCGAGCTCGGCTATGCTCGGCGCATGCCGTCACTCACCCGCAAGCCGCAGGGTCGCAGCGTGGGGCGCCAACAGCGGCGCGAGCAAATGGAGCGCCGCTTGCTCGACGCCACCGAGCGGCTGATGCGCGATGGCGCGAGCTTCACCGAGCTCAGCGTGGATCGGCTCTCGGGCGAGGCCGGCATCTCGCGGGCCAGCTTCTATATCTACTTCGAGGACAAGGGTCATCTGCTGCGCCGGCTTGCGCGCCAGGTGTTCGGTGATCTGACCGATGGCGCGCGAAGCTGGTGGAGCGTCGCCGGGCGCCATGACCCCGACGACGTGCGGACCGCGATGAGCCGCATCATCGCCACCTACCGGCGGCATCAGGCGGTGCTGGTCGCGCTTAACGAAATGGCCGCCTACGACCCGCTGACGGCGAATACATATCGCGAACTGCTGACCGGCATCTCTGAGCAGCTCACCCACGTAATCGAGGACGGCCAGGCGGACGGCTCGATCCGCCCGGAGCTGGCCGCGGTCACCACCGCCAGCGCGCTGACGTGGATGGTCGAGCGGGCCTGCCAGCAGAACCTGCCGGCGAAGCCACCCGACTACGACGCCGAACTAGCCGCGACCCTGGCCGAGATCGTTTGGGGCGCACTGTATCTCAAGCCAACCTCGGAGCGCTGACCCAGACCCCAGTCACCCGCGCCGACGAACGCGCTCCTACACTGCCACCAAATCGTCGGCGTGCACCGCGGGCCTGCGCAACTCGCCGGGCAGCTCAGAGGTGGAGCGGCCCATCATGGTCGTCAGTTCCGTCGCGTCATAAGCGACCACGCCACGGGCCACCATCACCGCGTCCTGGTCGCGCAGTTCGACCACATCGCCGGCGTAGAACCGCCCGGCCACCGCGGTGATGCCGGCGGGCAGCAGCGAGCGACGCTGCCGCACGACCGCGCGCACGGCACCCTCGTCCAGGGTCAGCGCGCCGGCCGCCTCGGCGGCGTATCGCACCCAGAACCGGCGTGCGGACATTCGCACCGGACGCGCGGCGAACACGGTGCCGACCGAGGCGTCGGTGAGCGCGGTCGCGGCGTCGGCGGCGGCGGCAAGCAGCACCGGCACACCGGCGTCGGCGGCCAGCAGCGCCGAGGACATCTTCGAGGTCATCCCGCCGGTACCCAAATCGCTTCCGGGCCCGGCGATTACGCCGATCAGATCCGCAGAACCCGACACCTCCGGAATGAACCTCGCGCCGTCGGTCTTTCGCGGATCCGAGTCGTAGAGCCCATCGATGTCGGACAGCAACACCAACGCCTCGGCGCCGACCAAATGAGCCACCAGCGCCGAAAGCCGGTCGTTGTCGCCGAACCGGATCTCGTTGGTGGCCACCGTGTCGTTCTCGTTGACGATCGCCACCGCATGCAGCGCGCGCAGCCGATCCAGCGTGCGCTGGGCGTTGGTGTGCTGGGCCCGCATCGAGATGTCGTGCGCGCTCAGCAGCACCTGCCCGACCGTGCGGCCATAGCGGGCGAACGCGGCGCTCCACGAGTTCACCAGCGCCACCTGGCCGACGCTGGCGGCGGCCTGCTTCGTCGCCAGATCCCTGGGACGACGGGACAATCCGAGCGGCTCGATGCCGGCCGCGATGGCTCCCGACGACACGATGACGACGTCGGTGCCCGCCTTCATCCGCGTCTCGATGGCGTCGGCGAGCCCGGCGAGCCGGCCGGCGTCGAACACGCCCGCCGGTGTGGTCAGCGCGTTGGTCCCCACTTTGACCACCAGGCTGCGAGCGGTGCGAATGGCCTCTCGGTGGGCGCTCACTGCTCCTCACCGCGTTCTGTGGTTCTGCGCCGCTCCTCAGCATCGCCGCGCTCTGCATCGTCGCCGGCGCGCCGCTGGCGCCGGGCGGCCTTGCGCTCGGCGGCGCCGACGCGATCGGTGCGCTCCAACCGCGCGTCGGTTCCGCGGCCTGACAGCGCAACCTGTTGCCCGGCAGGCGTTTGCGGCTCCCAATCAAAGGTCATGTCCCCGATCGTCACCTCGCAACCCGGCCGAGCACCCAGCCGCAGCAACTCCTCTTCGACACCCAGGCGCGCCAGCCGATCAGCGAGATACCCCACCGCCTCGTCGTTGTCGAAGTTCGTCTGCCGGACCCACCGTTCGGGGCGCGCGCCGCTGACCACGAAGGCGCCCGGCTGCCCCGGATCGGGCTCCACGCTGAAACCGCTGTCGTCGACAGGAACGGGACGAATCACCGGTCGGCGCGGCACGATCGCCGGCTGTGCGGCCTGGTACTCCGAGATCACCTTCCACAACCCAAAGATCAACGGCTGCAGACCTTCTCGCGCGACAGTCGAAACCAGGAACACCGGCCAGCCACGCTGTGCGATCTCGTCATGAACGAACTCGGCAAGCTCGCGCGCTTCGGGAACGTCGATCTTGTTGAGTACCACCGCGCGGGGCCGCTCGGTGAGATCACCCAACGTCGCATCCCCTTGCAGCGTGGGCGTATACGCGGCGAGTTCGGCCTCCAACGCGTCGATATCGGAGATCGGATCACGGCCGGGCTCCGCGGTGGCGCAGTCGACGACGTGCACCAGCACCGCGCATCGCTCGATGTGGCGGAGGAAGTCCAGCCCCAGGCCGCGGCCCTCGGACGCACCGGGGATCAGGCCGGGCACATCGGCGACGGTGAAGGTGTGCTCGCCCGCCGACACCACGCCGAGGTTGGGCACCAGCGTGGTGAACGGGTAGTCGGCGATCTTGGGCTTGGCCGCCGAGATCGTCGACACCAGTGAAGACTTGCCGGCCGAGGGAAAACCGATCAGGCCGGCGTCGGCGACGGTCTTGAGTTCTAGGGTGAGGTCGCGGGTCTGGCCCTGCTCGCCCAGCAGCGCGAAGCCGGGAGCCTTGCGCGCCCGCGACGCGAGAGCGGCGTTGCCCAGCCCGCCGCGACCGCCCGCGGCGGCTTCAAAGCGGGTGCCGGCCCCGACCAGGTCGGCCAGCAGCCGACCGTTTTCGTCGAGGACGACGGTGCCGTCGGGCACTTTGACTTCCAGGTCGGCGCCGGCGGCGCCGTCGCGGTTGTTGCCCATCCCCTGCTTGCCCGAGGGCGCGGTGACGTGCGGATGGAAATGGAAGTCGAGCAGGGTGTGCACCTGCGGATCGACGACGAAGACTATGCTGCCGCCGCGGCCGCCGTTGCCACCGTCGGGGCCGCCGAGCGGCTTGAACTTCTCCCGATGGACCGAGGCGCAGCCGTTACCTCCGGCACCGGCGCGCGCGTGGATGACGACGCGGTCGACGAACCGAGGCATCGTGGGTCCTCTCACCTACCACCGGGCGCCGAAATCACCGGGCTGGACCCGGAAACACACCTCAGTCGGTGGCTTGTCCGGCCGCCACGATGTTGACGGTCTTGCGGCCGCGCTTGATGCCGAACTCGACGGCGCCGGCCTCCTTGGCGAACAGCGTGTCGTCCCCGCCACGGCCCACACCCACGCCCGGGTGGAACTTGGTGCCGCGCTGCCGGACGATGATTTCGCCCGCCTTGACGATCTGGCCGCCGAATCGCTTCACGCCCAGCCGCTGCGCGGCGGAATCGCGACCGTTGCGCGAGCTGGAAGCGCCCTTCTTGTGTGCCATGTCTGTCGCCTTCGCTACTTGATTCCGGTGACCTTCAGGACCGTCAGCTGCTGACGGTGTCCCTGACGCTTGTGGTAGCCGGTCTTGTTCCTGAACTTGTGGATGCGGATCTTGGGGCCCTTGGTGTGCTCGAGCACCTCGCCGGTCACCGCGACCTTGGCCAGCGCGGCCGCATCGGTGGTCACCTTGGCGCCGTCCACCACCAGGGCAACCGGCAGCGACACGTTCGAGCCGGGCTCGGATTCGAGCTTCTCGACCTTGACCACGTCCCCGACGGCGACCTTGTACTGCTTGCCGCCCGTCTTCACGATTGCGTAGGTCGCCATCGTCGCTCCTGCTCCTTCTCTAACCGCCGCTCTGCGCGTCGCGCGCGAACCAACCGCGGTGCACGTGGTGGGTCTGGGTTGCGGGCCTGCGCCGATTCCCCGGGAGTCCCGCTGCCGCCGGCCGAAGTTTTCCTCGCCCGGCCTGACGACAACTGTCCAAGGGTACGTGACCAGCGGCTACAGGGTCAAACCGGACACCACCGGGGCCTTCTGCTCAGGCGGCTCAATCCGCGTGGATCGGCGGCCCGGCCGGCCTCCCTGCGGCGCGTCTGCGCCGGGAGCGTCCCGCGACGGCCTGGTCGGCTCCAGCGGAATCCTGCCCGTTGTCGTCCGAATCCTCGTCCTCGGTGTCCAGATCGTCGTCGTCGAGCTCGAGATCCTCGTCATCGTCGCCGAGGTCCTCTTCGTCGTCGAGGTCCTCGTCGTCGTCGTCCAGGTCGTCGTCATCGTCCGAATCGTCGTCCGAGTCCTCGTCGTCGGTGTCGTCGAAGTCCTCGGCGTCGGCGACGTCGCCGGCGCGGGCAGCCTCCTGGTCGAGCTCGTCGGTGGTGTCTTCGGTGGTCTCGTCGGATTCGTCATCCTCGGACTGCGCGGAGGAGCCGGCGGCCATCGCCTTGAACATCGGATGCTCGCCGGGAGCGTGGGCGGGCACCTTGGCGACCACCTGCTCTTCGGTTTTGTTCTTCTTGCGCCTGCCCCGGCGGCCACCACCGCCGGATTCGGACTTGCGCCCGTTCGACGAGGCCGAGTCCACCGGATCGGCGTGCAGCAGGATTCCGCGCCCGCCGCAGTTCGAACACGATGTGGAGAAGGCTTCGATCAGGCCGGTGCCCAACCGCTTGCGGGTCAACTGGACCAAACCGAGCGACGTCACCTCGGACACCTGATGACGGGTGCGGTCGCGGGCCAGCGCTTCGGTCAAGCGCCGCAGCACCAGGTCGCGGTTGGACTCCAGCACCATGTCGATGAAGTCGATGACCACGATGCCGCCGATGTCGCGCAGCCGCAGCTGACGCACGATTTCCTCGGCCGCCTCGAGGTTGTTCTTGGTCACCGTCTGCTCGAGGTTGCCCCCGGACCCGGTGAACTTGCCGGTGTTGACGTCGACCACCGTCATGGCCTCGGTCCGGTCGATCACCAGGGTGCCGCCCGACGGCAGCCACACCTTGCGCTCCATCGCCTTGGCGAGCTGTTCATCGATGCGATGCACCGCGAAAACATCCGGCCCGGCCTGCCCTTCGGGACCGGCGGGCGCCTCGTACTTGGTCAGCTTCGAAACCAGATCGGGGGCAACGGAATTCACGTAGTCGTTGATGGTGGTCCAGGCCTCGTCACCGGAGACGATGAGGCCGGCGAAGTCCTCGTTGAACAGGTCGCGGATGACCTTGACCAGGACGTCGGGTTCCTCGTAGAGGGCCACCGCGGCGCCGGCGGCCTTCTCCTTGATCTCGATCGCCTTGGCCTCGATCTGTTTCCAGCGCTCCTGCAGCCGGGTGACGTCGCCGCGGATGTCCTCCTCTTTGACGCCCTCGGACGCGGTCCGGATGATCACCCCGGCGTCCGACGGCACCACTTCGCGCAGGATCTCCTTGAGCCGCTGGCGTTCGGTGTCGGGCAGCTTGCGGCTGATCCCGGTCGACGACGCCCCCGGCACATAGACCAGGTAGCGACCCGCCAGCGACACCTGGGTGGTGAGCCGCGCACCCTTGTGCCCGACGGGATCCTTGCTGACCTGGACGACGACGTAGTCGCCGGGCTTGAGCGCCTGTTCGATCTTGCGATCGGATCCGCCGAGACCGGCGGCCTCCCAGTTGACCTCACCGGCGTAGAGCACACCGTTGCGGCCCCGGCCGATGTCGACGAACGCCGCCTCCATCGACGGCAGCACGTTTTGCACGATGCCCAGGTAGATGTTGCCCACCAGCGAGGCCGACGCGGCCGACGTGACGAAGTGCTCGACGACGATGCCGTCCTCGAGCACCGCGATCTGGGTGTAGCGCGAGCCCTGATGCGGCTGTTCGGTGCGGATCCGGTCGCGCACCACCATCACCCGCTCGACGGCCTCGCGGCGGGCCAGGAATTCGGCCTCGGTCAGCACCGGGGGCCGGCGCCGACCGGCGTCGCGGCCGTCCCGGCGGCGTTGCCGCTTGGCCTCCAGCCGAGTGGAGCCGTTGATGCCCTTGATCTCGTTGTTCGAGCCGGCGCTGTCGTCGCCGCCGCCCTTGCCGTTGCGGGGCGACCGCTCGTGCACCACCGTGTTTGGCGGGTCATCCGGCGACGACGACCCCTCGTCGTTGTCGTCGCCCGCTCCGGATTTGCGCCGCCGGCGCCGGCGCCGGCGGCGATTGCCGCCGTCCGCCGAACCGTCGTCACCGTTGTCCGAGTCGTCGGAGTCGTCGGAGTCGTCCGAATCCTGACCGTCGGAGTCCTCGGAGTCTGCCGCGTCCGGTTGACCGCCCTTCTTGCCCCGCGGTTGGTCGTCGTCGTCGTCGCCGTCGTCGCCCTGGCCTTCAGATCCGCCTTGTTCACCGCGTCCGCGGCCGCGACCACGACGGCCGCGACGCCGCCGCCGGTTCGACGGCCGGTCGGCCTGCTCGTCATCGTCGCCGTCGGAATCGTCGGATTCCGAGCTGTCGTCGGTACCGGCGTCTTCGTCTCGGGCATCGATCGGCTGTGGCGCGACGAACAGCGGCATGTAATGCGGGCGCTCGACGGCCTTGTCCGGGCTCTCGAGCAGCAGCCGGGATTCCGGTTCGTCGGCGTCGCTCGCTTCGGTGGCCGCGGCGTCCTCCGCGCTTGCCGGGGGCTCCGCGGACGCCAGCAGGTCCCGTACCCGCACCGCGTCGTCGCGGTCCACGGTGGAATGTGCGCTGCGGATTCGCCCGTCCAGTTCGCTCAGCGCGTCCAGCACCCGCTTGCTGGTGGTCCCCAGCGTTCGGGCCAGCGAATGAACTCTCAAGCGGTCCGGCAGCTCTCCGGGCCGAGTCGATTCTTCTGATGGGTCTGCAGTCGGTGCACCGTCTACCACGTATTCTCCTCAAGCCCCCGGGCGCGTCATTGCGACGCGGCCACGCGAGGGCTTCGCTATGGACCCGGGTTACTTCTCCCGGGCTTGTGATGGTCTCGCCCCGAGCGGCCCAGGATCACAGACCCACTCGGCGCCGTGCTGAATGACGGCCTGACATGCAGCGAACCAAGGCGACGGGGCTATTGGTCGCGCTTGTCTAAGTCTTCATTCGAGTGTCTGACGCCGGTCCGGCGACGTTCACCCGAGACCAGTATCCCACATCACGCCGCCGCCCCAGCCACACATGATGCAGCCGATTCGGCGAAGTTGTTCAGTGCCGTCTCCCGCCTGCCATCGCCGCAGGTCTAAGCGGTGGGAAACCAGAGCGCGATTTCGCGCTTCGCGGACTCGACCGAATCGGACCCGTGCACCAGGTTGAACTGGGTTTCCAGCCCGAAATCGCCACGGATGGTGCCGGGGATCGCCTTCTCCACGGGATCGGTACCGCCTGCGAGCTGCCGGAATGCGGCGATCGCCCGCGGCCCCTGCACAATGGCCGCCACCACCGGTCCCGACGTGATGAACTCCAGCAGCGACTCGAAGAAGGGCTTGCCGTCGTGTTCCGCGTAGTGCTGGGCGGCGAGATCGCGGCCGACGGGCCGCAGCTCCAGCGCGGCGATGGACAGGCCCTTGCGCTCGATGCGGCCGATGATCTCCCCCACCAGCTGCCGCTGCACGGCGTCGGGCTTGATCAGTACCAATGTCCGTTCGGTCACGGCGGACAGCGTACATAATCGGCAGGCGTGGGGTCGGATGACCGTGGTGGGGCCTGCTCGGGCCGTCCACGCCGCCCGGATTGCCGGCCTATCCCTGCCTGCGCCGGACCTCGGCCCGGAAGTAGGCGATCAACCCCCACAGCCCGGCGAACAGCACGCCGATGAAACCCACCCCGGGGTAGACCGCGAAGCCCGCGAGCAGGATCACCTGCACGCCGAGGTTGGCCCAGATCGCCCAGGACTTGCGCTGCACGCCGGCCATCAGGATCAGCAGGACGGCCAGCCCGATCAGGTAGACCAGCGACGCCGTCGTCAGTCCGCCGCCGACCGCGCCGACCACCGGGATGGCGAGCAGCACCACGATCGCTTCCAGAAACAGGGTCAGGGCCATCACCGCGCCGAAGCTCCGCCACGGGTCCGCGGGCGGCGAGGCCTGCTCTTCGGGGTTCTCTGGCACGCCGGTCATTGCGGATCACGACCGAACAGGGTGCGCGCTGCCCCGGCGGTGACCACTGAGCCGGTGATGACGATGCCGGTGCCGGAGAAGGCTTCGGCCGGGCCGTCCGCCGCGGCGTCATCCACCAGCGCCGTCGCGACGTCGATGGCATCGCGCAGGTTTTCCGCCGTGCTGACCCGGTCGGGGCCGAACCGCTCGCGTGCGGCCAGGGCCAGCGATTCGACGTCGATGGCTCGCGGGGATCCGTTGTGGGTCACCACGACAGCGTCGAACACCGGCTGCAGGGCGGCCAGGATGCCGTCGACGTCCTTGTCCGCGAGCACGCTGAGCACCCCGACCAGATAGCGGAAGTCGAATTCACCGGCCAGGGTCTGCGCCAGCGCCTGCGCACCGGCGGGATTGTGCGCGGCGTCGATGAACACCGTGGGTGCGCTGCGCATCCGCTCCAGCCGGCCGGGGCTGGCGACGGCGGCGAAACCGGCGCGAACCGCCTCGACGTCGAGCTGACGCTGCGCCCCCGCGCCGAAGAACGCCTCGACCGCAGCGAGGGCCAGCGCGGCGTTGTGCGCCTGATGTTCGCCGTGCAGCGGCAGGTACACGTCGGAATACACCCCGCCCAGACCCTGCAGCTGCAGCACCTGCCCACCGATCGCGACCTGACGTCCCAGGACGGCGAACTCCGAATCCTCCCGGGCGACCGCGGCATCGGCTTCGACGGTTTGGGCCAACAGCACTTCCATCGCCTCGGGGGCCTGACGCCCGATGACCGCGACGGTGTCGGGCGCGCCCTCGGGCGCCCGGGTGATGATGCCGGCCTTCTCCCCCGCGATGGCGGCGAGATCGTCGCCCAGGTATTCGACGTGGTCGATGGAGATCGGGGTGATGACCGCGACGGGGGCGTTGATCACATTGGTGGCATCCCAGCGTCCGCCCATCCCCACCTCGACCACGGCGACGTCGACGGGGGCGTCCGCGAACGCGGCGAACGCCATGGCGGTCAGCACCTCGAACTTGCTCAGGCGCGGGCCAGCCCCAGAAGGTGAAGCTTGCGACTGCGCGTCGACCATCTGTACGAACGGCTCGATCTCGCGATACGTGGCCACGTATTGCGCCGGGCTGATCGGCTTGGAGTCGATCGAGATGCGTTCCACCGCCGATTGCAGGTGCGGGCTGGTGGTGCGCCCGGTGCGCCGGTGCAGTGCGGTGATCAGAGCGTCGATCATCCGCGCCACCGAGGTCTTGCCGTTGGTGCCCGCGACATGGATCGACGGGTAGGCCAGTTGCGGCGAGCCCAGCAGATCGAGCAGCGCGCTGATCCGCGTCAGGCTCGGCTCGATCTTGGTCTCCGGCCAGCGCTGGTCCAGCAGGTGCTCGACCTGTAGCAGTGATGCGATCTCGTCGGGCGTGGGGGCCGGGTCGGGGATTTCGCTCGGACCCTCGTCCCGCGGCCAATCGGGGTCCTGCCACTCGGACGGCTCAGTCATCGGACACTCACTGCAGCCCGACTAGCCGCGCGTTGATCCGCTCGGTTTCCTCCTGGGCCAGACGCTGACGGTCCCGGATCTTGGTGACGACCTGTTCGGGCGCTTTGGCCAAAAAGTCCGCGTTGTCCAATTTGGCTGCGGTCGAAGCCAATTCCTTCTGCGCGGCCGCGAGATCCTTTTCCAGCCGGCGACGTTCGGCCGCGACGTCGATGGTGCCCGAGGTGTCGAGTTCGACGACGACGGTGCCGCCGCGCAGGCGCACCTCGACCGACGCGGACGGGCGAAAATCCGGGTCCGCGGCGGTGAGCCAAGCCAGCGACGTCACCGCGCTCACCTGGGTGTCCAGATCGGATTCGTCGACGCCGCTCAGCCGGGCCGGCACCTTCTGGCGGTCCGCCAGTCCCTGGTCGCTGCGGAACCGCCGCACCTCGGTCACCAGCTTCTGCATGTCGGTAATCCGCTGCGCGGCAACCCTATCCAGGCTGATACCGGACGGCTGCGGCCAATCGGCGATCACCAGCGACTCGTGTTGGGCCTCGTCGCCGGTCAGTGCCTTCCACAGGGCCTCGGTGATGAAGGGGATCACCGGATGCAGCAACCGCAGCAGGGTGTCCAGCGTGGCGGCCAGCACGGCCGTGGTGTGCGTGAGCCCTTCGGCCAGTTGGGTCTTGGCCAATTCGACGTACCAGTCACAGAATTCATCCCACGCGAAGTGGTAGAGCGCCTCACACGCGCGGCTGAACTCGTAGCTGTCGAACGCCGAATCGACCTCCGCGCGAACCTCTTCCAGTCGTCCGAGAATCCATCGGTCGGCATCGGTAAGCTCGCCCGGCGCGGGCAACGGGGCCGGCTTCGCGCCGTTGAGCAGCGCGTAGCGGGTGGCGTTGAACAGCTTGGTGCAGAAGTTGCGCGACGCCCGGACGTGGTCCTCACCGATCGCCAGGTCGCCGCCAGGACTGGCGCCGCGGGCCAGGGTGAACCGCAAGGCGTCGGCCCCGAAGATCTCCACCCAGTCCAGCGGGTCGATGACGTTGCCCTTGGACTTGCTCATCTTGCGGCCGGACTCGTCGCGGATCAGCCCATGTAGGAAGACATCGGTGAACGGCACCTGCGGACCGCGACGGCCGTCCAGGGTGATGGCCTGGTCGTCGCCGACAAACGTGCCGAACATCATCATCCTGGCTACCCAGAAAAACAGGATGTCATAACCGGTAACGAGAACGCTTGTCGGATAGAACTTTTCGAGTTCCGGAGTCTTCTCCGGCCAGCCCAGAGTGGAGAACGGCCACAGGCCCGAGGAGAACCAGGTGTCCAGGACGTCGGGGTCCTGCTCCCAGCCTTCCGGTGGTGCCTCGTCAGGACCCACGCAGCGCTGTTCGCCGTCGGGGCCGTACCAGATCGGGATGCGGTGGCCCCACCACAACTGGCGCGAGATGCACCAGTCATGCATGTCGTCGACCCAGCCGAACCACCGCGGTTCCAGGCTGGCGGGGTGAATCACGGTGTCCCCGTTGCGCACCGCGTCGCCGGCGGCCTTGGCAAGCGATTCCACCCGAACCCACCACTGCAGCGACAGCCGGGGCTCGATCGGCTCGCCGCTGCGCTCGGAGTGGCCCACACTGTGTAGGTACGGCCGCTTCTCCTCGACGATCCGGCCCTCGCTCGCCAGCGCCTCGCGCACCGCGACCCTGGCCTGGAACCGGTCCATGCCATCGAATTGTGTTCCGGTGTCGGCGATTCGGCCTTTGGTGTCCATGATGGAAATCATCGGTAACTGATGCCGCAGGCCGATCTCGAAGTCGTTGGGGTCGTGCGCGGGGGTGACTTTGACTGCGCCGGTACCGAATTCGGGGTCCACATGCTCGTCGGCGACCACCACCAGCTGACGATCCACAAAGGGGTGCGACAGGCTGCTACCCACCAGGTGCCGGTAGCGCTCGTCGTCGGGATGCACCGCGATCGCGGTGTCACCGAGCATCGTTTCCATTCGGGTGGTGGCCACCACGATGTGTGGCTGCGAGTCGTCCATCGACCCGTACCGGAAGGACACCAGCTCGCCTTCGACTTCTTGATAGTCGACCTCGATATCCGAGATCGCCGTCTGCAGCTCCGGCGACCAGTTGACCAGTCGCTCGGCGCGATAGATCAGTCCGGCATCGTAGAGGCGCTTGAAGATCGCGCGGACCGCCCGCGACAGACCCTCGTCCATGGTGAAGCGTTCCCGGCTCCAGTCCACGCCGTCGCCCAGGCGGCGCATCTGGGCGCCGATGGCGCCGCCGGACTCCCGCTTCCAGTCCCATACCTTGTCGATGAACAGCTCTCGACCGAAGTCTTCTTTGGTCTTGCCGTCGACCGAGAGCTGTTTTTCCACCACGCTCTGCGTCGCGATGCCGGCGTGGTCCATGCCGGGCTGCCACAGCACCTCGTAGCCCTGCATCCGCTTGCGGCGGGTCAGGGCATCCATCATCGTGTGTTCGAGTGCGTGGCCCATGTGCAGGCTGCCGGTCACGTTCGGCGGCGGCAGCACAATCGAATACCCGGGCTTGGCGCTGTTCGGATCGGCCACGAAGTACCCGGCGTCCACCCACTTCCGGTAGATGGCGCTTTCGGCCGCGGCCGGATCCCACGACTTGGGCAGGTCGGTGGCGGGGCTGCGGCTGGCGGTCACCCGTCAATTCTAGGGAGCGGTATTTGCTCTCCTGTAAGCGCCCAAATGCGTGAGCCGGGTCACTGATCCAGTCGTTGGACCTTTAATGTCACACCCGCGGCGGGAAATCGGTCGAGCAGCGCGTCGCCCATCGCGGCTGCGGGGGTGAGAACGCCATGCAGATCTGGGAGCTTGTCGCGGTCCAGCGCCAGAGCGAGGCCGCACTCCCCCAACAGCACCGACGTCGCCTTATAGCCCGGGTCGCCACGCTGCTCCATGCGCGCCACGTAACGCGCGCCGGTGGTTGTGGTGGTGAAGGTCTCGATCCGGTAGTAGCCGCGCTCTCGGGCCGCGTCGCTCGGGCCGGTTCCGGGCTTAGGCACGATGCGCTCCACCAGTTTGCGCGGCAGCAGCCGGAAATACCGGCTGCCCAATCCGAAAGTCGCCGCGCCGACCCCGCCCACCACAGCCGATGCCACCGGAGCCAACGGCGACGAGCCCAGGCTCATGCTCTCGCTGTAACGCAACCGGCGCCCGTAGGCCCAGTCCAGCAATGCGTTGCTGCGCCGCACGATTCGGGTGTTATAGGGCGCCATCAGAAAGCCCGACGTCCACAACCCGGTCAGCTCCGGCGCGATCCGACCACCACGGCGCCACGGCAAATCGGGCTGTGGGCCGATTTCGGGTTCGGCGCTGCGATCCGTGGTCAACGTGTACGGGTCGGCGAGTTGACGGCGGGCATCCGGATCGCGCGATGCGGTATCGAGCACTTCCAGCATCGACGCGACGGTTCCCCCGGACACGCCGCCGGAAAAAGACCGGACCACCAAGTCGGTGTCGCCGAGTTCGCCGGCGCCGTCGTCCCGCGCCGCCCGGTAGAGCGCATACACACTGAGGTCCGAAGGGACCGAATCGAATCCGCACGCATGCACGATGCGGGAGCCGGTGTCCGCGGCCTGCTTGTGGTAGAGGTCGATGCTTTCGCGGACGAACATCGCCTCGCCGGTCAGGTCGGCGTAGTCGGTGCCGGCGGCGGCGCAGGCGGCCACCAGCGGCAGCCCATAGCGGGTATAAGGCCCGACGGTGGTGATGACGACCTGGGTACGGGGCGCCATCTCATTGAGCGTGGAGGGCGACGAGGCGTCGGCGTTCAGAATGGGCCAGGACTGCGCGGGGTCGCCCAGCGTGTCGCGGACGGCGCGCAATTTGTCGGGCGATCTGCCGGCCAACGCGATCCGCCGGTCCGGTGCCGAGCTGGCCAGGTATTCGGCGGTGAGCTTCCCCACGAAGCCGGTCGCCCCATACAGCACAATGTCGAATTCGCGCGGCGTTGCGGTCACGGGCCCGACGCTACCCGACGATGTGGGCGACACCCCCTGGAGCCAAGAAGTGCCGGGCACAAGGCCCGGGACTTCTTAGATGTATGACGCGAAGCTAGAGATATGCCGGCGATGACGAAGAGCTCGTCGACGGCGTCAACTGCTGTCCTGCTGTGAACTCCCTGCCGATCCCTCCGCGCCGCACTGTCTTCCAGGGGATTGGGTACCCCTGAATACTTCGGGGGTCTAGCCAGCGGTCGGGTTGCTGCGCTCCTACTTCACTCGACACGAACATGGGGGGCGATGGTGGCTTTGATGCAGCGGGTGGGCTCGTTGTGGTGGAAGGGCTTCTACCCGTATTTCACGCGGCGCGCTGACGACGACATGCTGTTCTTCAACTGGGCGTACGAGGAAGAGCCGCCGATGGGCATTCCGCTTTCGGACGAGGATGAAAAGCACCGGTACCCGATTCAGCTTTACCACGCGACGGCTGCGCAAGGTGAACTGTCCGGTAAGCGGGTGCTCGAGGTCGGCTGCGGGCACGGTGGCGGGGCGTCGTATTTGGCGCGTACCTTCGGGCCGGCGTCATATCAGGGCCTGGATCGCAACCGCACGGGAATCCGGTTCTGTCGCCGCCGCCATCACGGTGTGCCCCGGCTGAGTTTCACGCCAGGCGACGCGGAAGCGTTGCCCTTCGCTGAAGGGTCCTTCGATGTGGTGATGAACGTGGAATCGTCGCACTGCTACCCGCACTTCGACCGCTTCCTGAGTGAGGTATCACGGGTGCTGGCGCCAAAGGGGTCGCTTCTGTATACGGATTTTCGCAAGCGTGCGGAATGTGGCGACTGGGAGGCGGACCTAGCCGCTGCGCCAGGCTTGCAGATCGCGTCATGGCGTGACATCAGTGATGATGTCGCTCGCGGCATGGGCTTGAACAGCCGCTACCTGTCTGCGGTGTCGGAGAACCTCTCACCAATCCCGTTCTTGCGGTCCCGGATGCGCAAGGGCGCCCCGGCGGAGGGGTCCTGGCACCAGACAGGGCTGCGTGACGGGGATGCCAGCTACCGGCTATACCATCTGGTCCGAAGCTGACCTACGCCTGAATATCGCACACGACGCGAAACGCGGTGAACCACCGAGAATCGCTTCGGGACCGTCTATGGCTGTTTGGACGATCAAGCGCCCCCGGAGCCAAGAAGTGCCGGGCACAAGGCCCGGCACTTCTTAGATGTATGACAGCGAAGCCGTCGATTGTGGCTGCGGCTCAGCCGCGGCGCCCGCAGACCGGCCAAGCGCCGATGCCCTGCGAGTGCAGCACGTTCTCGGCGACCCGGATCTGCTCCTCGCGGCTCGCGCCGGCCGGGGAGCCCGACCCACCGTTGGCGCGCCAGGTGCTCGGGGTGAACTGCAGGCCACCGGAGAAGCCGTTACCGGTGCTGATCCCCCAGTTGCCACCCGACTCGCACTGCGCGATGGCATCCCAGTTCACGCTGTACGCCCGGTGGACGGGAGGCGGCGGGACGTCCGGGCCAGGCGCCGGAGCGTCGGGAGCCGGCGGCGGCGGAGCGTCCGGAGCCGGGGGCGGCGGAGCGTCGGGAGCCGGGGGCAGCGGAGCGTCCGGAGCCGGCGGCAGCGGAGCGTCCGGGGCCGGCGGAGCGTCCGGGGCCGGAGCGTCCGGAGCGGGGCCGACGACCGGCGCGTTCGGGTCGAAGCCCGCCGGCACCTCGTCCGCGTGAGCGGTGGCCGACGGGATGGTCACGAGCGTGCCCGTGACCGCGGCGAGAATGAGCGTCTTTCGGACGTTCTTCAAGAATCTTCCTTTCGCGGTGCGCGCGCCAAAGCAAGCCCACGGATGTGGGCTGAAGCTGTCTGGTTATTGCCTGCTTTGAAACGTGCCGTCTGGGTCAGGCACGGCAGCGGCGGGCCAAGTATGCCCAGCGGGTATTACCCACCGACCACGGTCGGGCTCTCGCCGTCCGTGGCGCCGCTCGCACGCGGGTCCGTGGATTCAATTATTTGATTACTCTTCCGTAACCCGTTGTGGGCTAACAGGGACCGTAGAGAACCTCGACGCGTTAGTCATCTTGAGAAATCGGGTATCTCGTTTCGGTAACGGGTCGATCACGCCGCGGCAGCGGCTCCATTTACCCAGGTTATTGCGGCGTTTTCGGGATCGAAGCTCGATCGGATCAGCCAAACGAATGGTGAGCCGAATCACCTGTGTTTTGTGAGCTGGCGCACGTTTATTTCCGGTGCAGCGAGCCGATTCTCCAGGCATTCAACGGATCCGGATCCCCGCTGCGGGCCGGCGTAGAGTACCGCAACTTCTGCGCACTTCAGACGCCGAAACCATGCAAAATCGAACGGTATCGACTTTCCCTGCCCAGCAGCATAATTCGACGCCGAATCATGAGTCGCCCCCGGTTCGTTTCTGCCGAACCAAGCACATCAGTTTGTATCCGCTTGCTAGACAATATTTTTCATTCACACATCAAGGGATGCAAAAGGGCTGCAATGCCTTTCGTCGATAAGGCGGGGGATTCTTCGACAAAGTCCGACCGCAGCCCGCCCCGCAAATCGATAAGCGCTCTGGCGATCGCTTCAAATCACCACCGCCGCAACCGATCACGCTAGCGGCCGCCGCGCTGCAGGATTGCTCGGCACCGACTGCATGCGGAATCGCGCAATGACTATCGCGGAAATTATCGAGGTGACAAGTGCCGGTGTGTTCAGCGCGATACCAGCGGCGCCGAATTGCGGCTAAGTGAATGTCCGCCAGGCTGATCGACCCGGCGCTACACCTTCAGCCCCGCGACTGCGCGAGGGCGAGCAGGTCGCTCTCCGTATTGACGTTCGCCAGGAAGCGCGATTCCGGCAGCACGATCTGCTGCGCGTCCGAGGCGTCGATCAAGGCGCGCATCGAGCGGGCGCCACCGGCGACCAGGCCCTCGATCCGCTTGGCCAAATCGGTGCGGTACACCGCGGCCAGGTAGTGGCTGCGGCCGTCCCAGGGCAGCACAATCTCGGCGTTGGTCTCGGTGGCCAGCCGCACCAGGTCGTCGATCAATTCCGCAGACAGAAGCGGCATGTCGACCGCGCAGACGAAGGCGTACCGGGCGCCCGCCTCCGCGGCCGCCCGCAGCCCTCGTCCGGTCGCCGGAAGCGGCCCTTGGCCGCGCACCTCGTCGCGGATGACTTTCGCCTGCACGGTCGGCAACGGTTGCCCCGGTGCGGCCACCACGAAAACGGGCTCACAGCGCTGTGCGAGCACCCCGGCGACATACTCGAGGAGCGTGGGGGCACCCCCAGGGCCGGGCAGGGTGGCCTTGTCGCGGCCCATGCGCCGCGATTCACCGCCGGCCAGGGCTATTCCCGCTAGCGACACGGCCTGATCCGTGTCGAGTATCTGCTCGCCCACGTCAGTCGACGGTCCAGGTGTCGCGCCCGCGCAACAGCGACTGCAGCGCGGCGGAATCGAACGGCTTCGCGGACTGGGCCGCCTGGACCTGCGAGCGCGCCGCGTCGTCATAGGTGGGCCGGCTGATGTTGCGGAAGATGCCCAGCACCGTGTGTTCGAGGTTCTGGTCCGACAACCGCGACAGGGCAAAGGCGTAGGCCGAGTTGTCGCTGTGCGCGTCGTGCACCACGATCTCGTCGACCGACACGTCCGCCGTCTTGGCCACCTCCAGACCGAAGCCCGACTTCACGACGCAGTATTCGCCATTGGCGCCGAACACAATTGGCTCACCGTGGCGGACGTTGATGACCCGCTCCTCGGCGCCTTCCTTGCGCAGTGCGTCGAACGAGCCGTCGTTGAAGATCGGGCAGTCCTGCAGGATCTCGACCA
Organism: Mycobacterium sp. NGS27; assembly: GCF_059813005.1. Classification (NCBI taxonomy): domain Bacteria; kingdom Bacillati; phylum Actinomycetota; class Actinomycetes; order Mycobacteriales; family Mycobacteriaceae; genus Mycobacterium; species Mycobacterium sp. NGS27. Next base: position 115,515 of record NZ_JCALDT010000001.1, on the reverse strand, counting down.
CGGCGGCACCCCGGTGCCCGGCGGCGGCGCGCAGCACCTCGGTCAGTCCGTTGCGGTCGGAGTCAAGCGCGCGGCCGACGAAGGTCGCCTCGGCGCCCAGGGCCAACGACACCGGGTTGAACGGGTGGTCCAGCGATCCCATCGGGGTCGACTTGGTGATCTTGCCGACCTCCGATGTCGGCGAGTATTGCCCCTTGGTCAGGCCGTAGATCCGGTTGTTGAACAGCAGGATCGTGATGTTGACATTGCGGCGCAGCGCGTGGATCAGGTGGTTACCCCCGATCGACAAGGCGTCGCCGTCACCCGTGACCACCCACACCGACAGGTCCTCGCGGGCCAGCGCCAGACCGGTGGCGATGGCCGGCGCGCGGCCGTGAATCGAGTGAAAGCCGTAGGTTTCGAGGTAATACGGGAATCGGCTCGAGCAGCCGATGCCGCTGATGAACACGATGTTCTCGCGCCGCAGCCCGAGGTCGGGCAGGAAGTTGCGGATGGTGTTGAGGATGACGTAGTCCCCGCAGCCCGGGCACCAACGGACCTCTTGGTCGCTGGTGAAGTCCTTGGACTTCTGCGGCTGGTCCTCAGCAGCCAACGTGGGGACCCCGTCGTTCTTTGTCAGCTTCGCGGTCACACCGAGGTCTTTGCCCGCCAGGTTGCCGATCACGTCAGTCACGAGCGTCGTTCCTCTCCCCCGCAAGCGGGTGGGGGTCCCTCCCGCTGGGGACGTGCCCCCACATCGCGTTTCGCTCTATGTTGTTGCCCGCCAAGACCATTGAGCTCATGCGCTGGCTCCAACCGTTGCTGCCGCCATCCTGGCGACCATCGTCTTGTCGTTCTCGACTTCGGCCAACGTCCCACCCAGCGCGGCGCGGATGACGCGGCCGATTTCGTCAGCCAGGAAGGCGACGCCTTGCACCTTGCTGACTGATTGCACATCCACCAGGTACTTGCCCCGGAGCAGGAACGCCAACTGACCTAGGTTCATTTCCGGCGCGACCACCTGCGGGTAGCGCCGCAGCACCTCGCCCAGGTTGGCCGGGAAGGGGTTGAGGTAACGCAAGTGGGCGTGCGCCACCTTGATGCCCTTGCGCCGGGCGCGCCGGCATGCTTCACCGATCGGGCCGTAGGAGCTGCCCCAGCCGATCAACAGCAACTCGGCGTCGCCGGTCGGGTCGTCGACCTCCAGGTCGGGGACCGAGATTCCGTCGATCTTGGCCTGGCGCAACCGCACCATGAGGTCGTGGTTGACCGGCTCGTAGGAGATGTTGCCCGAGCCGTTCGCCGCTTCCAGGCCGCCGATCCGGTGCTCGAGCCCCGGGGTGCCGGGCACGGCGAACTGCCGGGCCAGCGTCTCCGGGTCCCGTGCGTAGGGCTGGAACGGCTCGTCCGGCTTGGCGAAGGTGTGCGTGATGCCCGGCAGCGTGCTGACGTCCGGAATGCGCCACGGCTCCGACCCATTGGCGATCGCGCCGTCGGACAGCACGATCACCGGGGTGTGGTAGGACACCGCGATGCGCGCCGCCTCGAGTGCGGTCTCGAAGCAGTCCGAAGGTGAGCGCGGGGCCAGCACCGCGACGGGTGATTCGCCGTTGCGGCCGAACAGCGCCTGCAACAGGTCGGCCTGTTCGGTCTTGGTGGGCAGCCCGGTCGAAGGCCCGCCGCGCTGCACGTCGACGACGAGCAACGGCAGCTCGGTCATAACGGCCAGCCCGAGCGCTTCGGACTTCAGCGAGATGCCCGGGCCGGAGGTGGTGGTCACGCCCAGCGCACCGCCGTACGAGGCGCCGATCGCCGCGCAGATACCGCCGATCTCGTCCTCGGCCTGGAAGGTGATGACGTTGAAGTTCTTGTGCTTGGACAGCTCGTGCAGGATGTCCGACGCGGGCGTGATCGGGTAGCTGCCGAGCATGACCGGAATGTCCGCCAGCTGGCCGGCCGCCACGATGCCGTACGCCAGCGCGGTGTTGCCCGAGATCTGACGGTATTCGCCCGACGGCAGGGTCGCCCGGGACACCTCGTAAGTGGTGCCGAAGGCCTCGGTGGTTTCGCCGTAGTTCCAGCCCGCCTTCAGCGCCAGCACGTTGGTCTCGGCGACCTCGGGCTTGCGGGCGAACTTCTCCCTGATGAACTTCTCGCTGGTCTCGATCGGCCGCCCGTACATCCACGACAACAGGCCCAGCGCGAACATGTTCTTGGCGCGCTGGCCGTCCTTCTTGGTGGCGCCGATCGTCTCGACGGCCCCGAGCGTCAGCGTGGTCATCGCGACGGAATGCACCACGTAGTCCGACAACTCGTCCGTCTCGAGCGGGTTGGTGACGTAGCCCACCTTGGTCAGGTTGCGCTTGGTGAACTCGTCGGAGTTCGCGATCACCATGCCACCGCGGGGCAGGTCACCGATGTTGGCCTTGAGCGCAGCGGGATTCATCGCGACGAGGACGTCGGGCCGGTCGCCGGCGGTCAGGATGTCGTAATCGGCGATCTGAATCTGGAAGGACGAGACGCCGGGCAGGGTGCCTGCGGGGGCGCGAATCTCGGCGGGATAGTTGGGCTGGGTCGCCAGGTCGTTGCCGAAAAGCGCAGCCTCGGATGTGAACCGGTCTCCGGTGAGCTGCATGCCGTCGCCGGAGTCCCCGGCGAAGCGAATGACGACTTGTTCGAGGCGCTGACGGGCAGATCCGTTGGGGGAAGCCCCATGTGAGTCTGATGCGGCTCCGCTGCCGTTCGGATCCACGTCTTTGCCCTCCACTTTGCTCACCGGACAGACACTCCGCCGACGTTCCAGGTTACGCGCCTTCGAAGCGGCCTCGGCCCGCTAGCGCTTCATGTCACTGCCGGTATCAATTATGGCATTTCCTTGAGGGTTGTATGGCGGTCCCTTATGCATGTCACGGCGCCGTTTTGTCGGCAAAACCCGAAGTCAGGCGGAGCTACTGACGAGTACGAAACCAAACTGTGTTGTTGGTCACGTATTGCGCGTTAGCTACTGTCGCCCATACCGTGGCCGCCTCCGGCCGCCGCGGTTCCGGCGCCGGATTTTGCCTCCGCTGTTTCCGGCATCGCGATCAGATACAACACGAAGCCGGCCGCGGCGAGGGCGCCCAGGAAGGCGAACGCGGCGTTGTAGCCGGCCGCGACCACGATCGAGCCCGCGACCAGGTTCGATATCGCTGCGCCGGTGCCGGTCGCGGCCGTTATCGCCCCCAAGCTGACGTTGAATCGACCGCTTCCGTGCGTCACGTCCTGCACCACCAGGGGAAACAGAGCGCCGAACACGCCGGCCCCGACGCCGTCGAGCAGTTGCACACTCACCAACCAGTAGGAGTTGTCCGAGCACGTGTAAAGGAATCCACGGGCGGCCAGAACCGCGAATCCGGCCAGAAAGATCGGTTTTCGCCCCCACGAATCGGCCTTGGCGCCCGCCAGGTACGCCACCGGCACCATGACGACCTGCGCGGCCACGATGCAGCCGGCCATCAGGGCAGTTCCGACGTCTTTGTTGTGCAGCGCCAGGCGCTGACCGACCAGCGGCAGCATGGCCGCGTTGGCGAAGTGGAACGCGATGACCGTCACGGCGAAGATCATCAGCCGCCGATTGCCCAGCAGCCTGGTGAGCCGGGACGGGGTTCGGCGCGGTTCCCCGGGGAGGTGGTCCATGCCCCGGGCCACGTCGTGGTCGATCGCGTCACCCGGAATCCACAGTGTCGCAACAACACTGGCGCTCGCCATGGCGGCCAGCACCCAGAAGACGACGACCGGTCCGGAAACGTAGGCCAGGACGCCGGTAATCGCTGCGGCGCAGGCGTTTCCGGCGTGGTTGAACGACTCGTTGCGTCCGATCCGCCGGGAGAATCGACGGGAGCCGACCAGCCCCAGGGTGATGGCGGCCAATGCGGGAGCGAAAACGGATCCGGCGATTCCGGTGAGCGCCTGCAGTACCGAGATCGAATAGAACCCGGGGAACAACGGCATCGCCAACGACGCCGCGGTGATCGTCAGCGCGCCGACGATGATCAGCGCCCGCTTTGCCGTGCTCCTATCCACCAAGGCGCCGGCCGGGCCCTGCGCGACTATCGCCCCGATGCCGCCGACGGCCATCACGAAGCCGATCGATTGCTGATCCCAATGATGGGTCAGCAGCAAATAGATGGATAGGTACGGGCCCAGGCCGTCACGGACGTCGGCCAGCAGGAAATTCAGCAGGTCCAGGCCGTGCGCAAGACGCCGAGGAACGGCGTCGCTCGGGTCGCCGGTGTGCTCCAGGATCTAGTTAGGCGCTCTTGTCCCGACGTTCTGAACGGGACGGCTTTCGCGGAACGATCGTCGGCAACACGTTGTCCTGGACGGTCTCCTTGGTCACCACAACCTTGGCGACGTCGTCGCGGCTGGGGATGTCATACATCACCGGCAGCAGGACCTCTTCCATGATCGCCCGCAGCCCGCGAGCCCCGGTGCCGCGGTGGATCGCCTGGTCGGCGATAGCTTCCAGGGCGTCGTCGGTGAACTCGAGCTCCACATTGTCCATCTCGAAGAGCCGCGTGTACTGCTTGACCAGCGCGTTCTTCGGCTCCGACAGGATCTTGACCAACGACTCGCGGTCCAGGTTGGTGACCGATGCGACCACCGGCAGCCGTCCGATGAACTCGGGGATCAGGCCGAATTTGATCAGGTCTTCGGGCATCACCTCGGCGAAGTGATCGGTGGTGTCGATCTCGGCCTTGGAGCGCACCTCGGCGCCGAAGCCCAGGCCGCGCTTGCCGACGCGCTCGTAGATGATCTTCTCCAGACCGGCGAACGCACCGGCGACGATGAACAGCACGTTGGTGGTGTCGATCTGGATGAACTCCTGGTGCGGGTGCTTGCGACCACCCTGCGGGGGAACCGAGGCCTGGGTGCCTTCCAGGATCTTGAGCAGCGCCTGCTGGACGCCTTCGCCGGACACGTCGCGGGTGATCGACGGGTTCTCGCTCTTGCGGGCGATCTTGTCGACCTCGTCGATGTAGATGATGCCGGTCTCGGCGCGCTTGACGTCATAGTCCGCGGCCTGGATCAGCTTGAGCAAGATGTTCTCGACGTCCTCACCGACGTAACCGGCTTCGGTCAGTGCGGTGGCGTCGGCGATGGCGAACGGGACGTTGAGCATCTTGGCGAGCGTTTGGGCCAGGTAGGTCTTGCCGCAACCGGTCGGCCCGAGCATCAAGATGTTGGACTTGGTCAGCTCCACGGGCTCGTGCCGGGAGTCCCGGCCCTTTTCACCGGCCTGAATCCGCTTGTAGTGGTTGTAGACCGCCACGGCCAGCGTCCGTTTGGCGGTGTCCTGCCCGATGACGTATCCCTCGAGGAACTCCCGGATCTCGATCGGCTTGGGGAGTTCATCGAGCTTCACGTCGTCGGCGTCGGCGAGCTCCTCTTCGATGATCTCGTTGCAGAGATCGATGCATTCGTCGCAGATGTACACGCCGGGGCCAGCAATGAGCTTCTTGACCTGCTTCTGGCTCTTCCCGCAGAACGAGCACTTCAGCAGGTCACCGCCGTCTCCGATGCGCGCCATGGTGCTTAAGGGCCTACTTCCTGTTCGCCGTTGGTTTGCCGGTGCCCGGATGTGTTATCGACGCTACCCGTTTGATCGGGCCCGACGCGACCATAAGGGCCGAATCGCGTCGATGGTATTCATGCATGTCCGTATGGATGAAACATATAGCCAGACGGTGCCCGTAACTCGCGAAAGGCGCGCTTGGCGTGTCTTTGGCGTGTCGCGGTCGTAACGCGGCCGAGGCCGACCGGCTACGACCTTGCTTCCAGTGGAGGTGCCAACCCAACGCCAATGTTCACGCGAGGCCTGGCCGGCCCCCCAAGAAATCACCCTACAGTGGCGACGTGGGTTTGGCTGTGGGCTTCGAATGGCCCAGCGGATCCGTGCTGCTCGACGGCGGCTTGGCCACCGAGCTCGAAGCGCGCGGCCATGACCTTTCCGACCCGCTGTGGTCGGCGAGACTGCTCGCCGACGCCCCGCAGGACATCGCCGCGGTGCACGCCGCCTACTTTCGCGCCGGGGCCACGATCGCGACGACGGCCAGCTACCAGGCGTCGTTCGAAGGTTTCGCCGCTCGTGGATTGGATCGCCGAGAGACCGTCGGACTGTTGCGCCGCAGCGTCGAGCTCGCCAAGGCGGCGCGGGACGAAGCCGGCGTCGGCGGCCTGCTCGTCGCCGCCTCGATCGGACCGTACGGCGCGGCGCTGGCCGACGGATCGGAATACCGCGGACGCTACGGCCTGTCGGCAGCCGCCTTGAAGCGCTGGCACCGGCCACGGTTGGAGATCCTGGCCGACGCGGGCGCGGACGTGCTCGCGTGCGAAACCGTGCCCGACGCCGACGAAGCGCAGGCCCTCGTTGAGCTGATGCGTTCGGTCGGGAAACCGGCGTGGCTGAGCTTCACCGTCGACGGCGACCGCACCCGCGCCGGGCAGCCGCTGGCCGACGCGTTCGCGGTGGCGGCCGGCGTCGACGAGATCGTCGCGATCGGCGTGAACTGCTGTGCGCCCGACGACGTGTTGCCGGCCATTGCGACCGCCGCAGCCGTCGGGAAGCCCGTCATCGTCTACCCGAACAGCGGCGAGCGCTGGGACGCGTTGCGACGCAGCTGGATCGGTCCGTCGCGATTCAGCGCTGACCTGGCCGCGCACTGGGTCGCGGCGGGGGCGCGAATCGTCGGCGGATGCTGCCGGGTCGGGCCCGGCGATGTCGCGGCGGTTCGCCGAGCGTGCACTCAGGGCGAGAAATCGGGCGAAAATTCGCCGTGAGTGCACTTTCGGCGAACAGTTACGCCGTTTGCGCCGAAAGCTTTCGGTACTCCAGCACGGTGTCGATGATCCCGTAATCCTTGGCCTCTTCGGCGGTCAGGATCTTGTCGCGGTCGGTGTCCTTGCGGACCGTCGCGGCGTCCTTGCCGGTGTGGCGGGCCAGCGTGGTTTCCATCAGCGTGCGCATCCGCTCGATCTCGGCGGCCTGGATCTCCAGATCGGAGAACTGCCCCTGGATCACGCCCTGCAGCGATGGCTGGTGAATGAGCACCCGGGCGTTGGGCAGTGCCATGCGCTTGCCGGGCGTCCCGGCGGCCAGCAACACCGCCGCCGCCGAGGCGGCCTGCCCGAGGCAGACCGTCTGGATGTCGGCGCGCACGTACTGCATGGTGTCGTAAATCGCCATCAGCGAGGTGAATCCGCCTCCGGGCGAGTTGATGTACATGGTGATGTCGCGGTCGGGGTCCAGCGACTCGAGCACCAACAGCTGCGCCATGATGTCGTTCGCCGAGGCGTCGTCGACCTGGACACCGAGGAAGATGATGCGTTCCTCGAACAGCTTGTTGTAGGGATTGGATTCCTTGATCCCGAAGCTGGAGTGCTCGATGAACGACGGCAGGATGTAGCGCGCCTGGGGCTGAGTTTCGGGGTTCATCGGGCTTCTCCATTGGTGATGTGGGCGGCGCGGGTGATGATGTGGTCGACGAAGCCGTATTCGAGGGCTTCCTGCGCGGTGAACCAGCGGTCGCGGTCGGAGTCGGCCTCGATGCGCTCGATCGACTGCCCGGTGAATTCGGCGTTGAGCCGGAACATCTCCTTCTTGATGACGTGGAACTGCTCGGCCTGGATGGCGATGTCGGCCGCGCTACCGGTCACCCCGCCGAGCGGCTGGTGCATCAGGATGCGGGCGTGCGGCAACGCGTAACGCTTGCCCTTGGTGCCGGCGGCCAACAAGAACTCGCCCATCGAGGCAGCCATGCCCATCGCGTAGGTGGCGATGTCACACGGCGCCAGCACCATGGTGTCGTAGATCGCCATTCCGGCGCTGATCGATCCACCCGGGGAGTTGATGTAGAGGTTGATGTCCTTGTCGCTGTCCTCGGCGGCGAGCAGCAAAATCTGCGCGCACAACCGGTTGGCGACCTCGTCGTTCACCTCTGAACCCAGGAAGATGATGCGCTCGGACAGCAAGCGCTCATAGACCGAGTCCGTGAGGTTGAGACCCTGCGAGTTTGAACGCATGTCAGTCACGACTGAGTTACCTGCTTTCTCGAGATCCGTATTCACGACACTAGCCAACCGGGCCCACTGTTTCGCGGCCACGCACCCCCGAAAGGGCCACGTTCGCTCACAGCTTCACGGCGCGGTCACTCCGCGGCGTCGTCCTCTTCGGGGTCGTCGGCCTCAGCCTCACCCGTCGCCTCGGCCTCGTCGGCCTCCGGAGTTGGATTGTCGGCCTCCTCAGCCTCACCCGTCGCCTCGGCCTCGTCGGCCTCCGGGCGGCCGCCGAAGAATTCACTGGTGTCGATGGCGTTTCCCGCGGTATCGGTGACGGTCGCCGCCCGGATCACCTCGGCGATCGCCAACGTCCGGCGCACATCGGCGAACATGGCCGGCAGCTGGTTGTTCTCCTGGAGATAGCCCAGCAGCTGCTGGGGCTCGATGCCGTATTGCCGCGACGTAGCCACCAGCCGCTCGGTCAGGTCATCCTGGCCGACCTGGACCTGTAGCTCGTCGGCCAGGGCGTCCAGCAGCAGCTGGCGTTTGACTTCCGTCTCGGCGGCGGTGCGCGTCTCGCTCTCGAACTCTTCGCGCGACTTGCCCTGCTGGGCCAGCACCTCTTCCAGCTTGGACTCGTCGTGGTCAAGGCTGTGCAATGCGTTGTGCAGGGCGCTGTCGACCTGGGCCTTGACGATCGCCTCCGGCAGCGGGACCTCGACCTGCTCGAGCAGTGTGTCGAGGGCGGCCTCGCGAATGTTCTCGGCCTGCTGAGCACGCTTGGTGCGGCCGACCTGCTCGCGCAGGTTGGACTTCAGCTCCTCGATGGTGTCGAACTCGCTGGCCAGCTGCGCGAACTCGTCGTCGGGCTCGGGCAGCTCACGTTCCTTGATCGACTTGACCGTGACGGTCACCTGGGCGTCCTTGCCGGCGTGCTCGCCGGTCGCCAGCTGCGCGGTGAACTCCTTGGGTTCGTCGACCGACAAACCGATCAGGGCCTCGTCCAGGCCCGCGATGAGGCGACCCGAGCCCACCTCGTGCGACAGGCCTTGCGCGGCGGCGCCGGGGATCTCTTCGCCGTCGATGGTGGCCGACAGGTCGATCGAGACGAAGTCACCGTCGGCGACGGGCCGGTCAACACCGGTCAGGGTGCCGAATCGGGCACGCAGAGACTGCAATTCGGCCTCCACGTCATCGTCGCTGACCTCGATCGGGTCCACCGAAACCTTGAGCTCACCGGGGTCCGGCAGGGTGAGCTTGGGGCGCACGTCGACCTCGGCGGTGAAGGCCAGCTCCTCGCCGTACTCCTTTTTGGTGACCTCGATCTCGGGCTGGCCCAGCGGGTGCACCTCCGATTCGGCGACAGCCTGCCCGTACCGCGCCGGCAGCGCCTCGCTGACGACCTGATCGAGCATCGCCTCGCGACCAAACCTCGCCTCCAGCAACTTCGCCGGCGCCTTGCCCGGCCGGAACCCGGGCAGTCGCACCTGCCGGGCCAGCTCCTTGTAGGCGCGCTGGAAGTCGGGTTCGAGTTCCGAGAAAGGGACCTCCACGTTGATGCGCACCCGGGTGGGGCTCAACTGCTCGACGGTGCTCTTCACGGGTGTGCTCCTCAATGCTCGTTCGTTGCTCGTCATTGGCGCCGGTGGGTCCCGCTCAGGGCACCGGGCCGGTCGTGCTGGTCGGGGTGACAGGATTTGAACCTGCGGCCTTCCGCTCCCAAAGCGGATGCGCTACCAAGCTGCGCTACACCCCGCGCTGACCTCGATGATCCTAAGGCCCCTGAAACACCGGGTTGGCCACGGGCTTCGCGGCGACGTCGCAGACCTCACGAAGCGATCACAAAACCGAGTCGATTAGATTTGATCTTTGTCGCCAGCTACAGTCACGCTCGACTGAACACATGCGGGCGTAGCTCAATGGTAGAGCCCTAGTCTTCCAAACTAGCTACGCGGGTTCGATTCCCGTCGCCCGCTCGGGCTAACTATCTGCTCGATAGAAAGGCGCCATGAGCGACCTGTTGACCGACGCGTCGATCCATGGCTCATGCGCCTCGGATTACGTCGGAGTTCGCGACGCGTTCGAGCGCAATTTCACGCAAGGCGATGAAGTCGGCGCGGCCGTGGCCGTGTGGGTCGATGGGACTCTGGTCGTCGATCTGTGGGGCGGCTGGGCCGACGCCGCCCGTACCCGGCCGTGGCAGCAGAACACCCTGACCACCGTGTTGTCCGGCACGAAGGGCCTGTCGTCCACCTGCGTGCACCAGCTCGCCGACCGCGGGGAGCTGGACCTGCAGGCTCCGGTCGCGCACTACTGGCCCGAGTTCGCCCAGGCGGGCAAACAGGACATCACGCTGGCGATGGTGATGAGCCACCGATCCGGCGTCATCGGCCCCCGCACGCGCCTGCGGTGGGAAGAGGTCGCCGACTGGGGCTACGTCTGCGAACAACTGGCCGCCGCCGAGCCGTGGTGGAAGCCGGACACCGCGCAGGGCTACCACATGACCACCTTCGGTTTCATCGTGGGCGAGGTGTTCCGCCGAGTCACGGGCCGGACCATCGGCCAGTACCTGCGCACCGAGATCGCCGAACCGCTGGGCGCCGACGTCCATATCGGGTTGCCGTTGAGCGAGCAACACCGCTGCGCCGAGCGGGTCAACAAGCCGCACGCCCGCGATCTGCTGGCCGACGCGAAGGCACCCGAATACCCGACCAGCCTGGCTGAGCACCCGAAGGCGGGGCTATCCATCGCGATGGGGTTCGCCCCCGATGACGAGCTCGGCTCGCACGATCTGAATCTGTGGCGCGAACTCGAGTTCCCTGGCACCAACGGGCAGGTGTCAGCGCTGGGGTTGGCGACGTTCTACAACGCTCTCGCTCAGGAGAAGGTGCTCAGCCGCGAGCACATGGATCTGGTGCGGGTGTGCCGGGGTGGGCAGGACACCGATTTAGTACTCGGGCCGCGGGTCGCCGATCACGGCTGGGGGCTGGGTTACATGCTCAACCAGCGGTGCGTCAACGGGCCCAACCCCCGGATCTTCGGCCATGGCGGACTGGGCGGCTCGTTCGGGTTCGTCGACCTGGAGCACCGCATCGGCTACGCCTATGTGGCCAATCACTTCGACCCGACCAAGGCCAACGCTGACCCCCGCAGTCTGGTCCTGTCCAACGAGGTCTACTCAGTGCTCGGAGTCGTCTAGCGCTCGACAGCGCTAGTGGCCGCCGCCGCCTCCACCGCCGCCGTGCCCGCCACCGCCGCCGGGTCCACCGCCGCCGGGTCCACCGCCGCCGGGTCCACCGCCGCCGGGTCCGGGACCGAGGTCTCCGCCGTTCCCCCATCCGGGACCGGGCCCCGGGACATTGCAATAGGGCCCGTTTCCCGGGTTCCAGGTCTCGCCGGGATTGCACGGGTAGTTCGGGAAGGACGTCACTTGTGCCTGAGCACCGCTCGCGGCACCCAGTCCGACCAGCCCCAGACCTGCCGAAAGCGTGGCCGTGGCCGCAACGGCACGTATCGATTTCTTCATCTAGGAGCCGTACCCGGCCGGTGGCGCACGAAACGGAATCGTGTGGAGCCTCGATGCCCGGCCGTCGACGCTGTTATGTCTGGCAGGTGGGGCACCAGAAGACGTTGCGGCCCTCCAGCACCGTCGTGCGGATCGGATCGCCCGACACCCGGCACGGTTCGCCGGCGCGCCGATAGACGTAGGTGCGGGGCCGATCGGGCCGATACGACGGCGCGCCGTGGTCGTGCTCGGGCCGCACCACGATGATCTTGCCCCGGCGCAATCCGACCTTCATTAGCGCGACCAGGTCGGTCCAGGCCGCATCGAATTCGTCCTCGCCGACGTCACGGCCGAGCCGGAACGGGTCGATGCCGTGGCGGAACAGCAACTCGCTGCGATAGACATTGCCGACGCCGGCCATCACCGTCTGATCCATCAGCAGCGCGCCAATGGGCCTGCGGGACTTGGCAATCCGCTGCCACGCCCACGACGGATCGGCGTCGCCGCGCAGCGGGTCGGGGCCCAGCCGGGCCAGCACGTCGCTGACCTGGCCTTCGTCGATGACTTCGCACACCGTCGGGCCGCGCAGGTCGGTGCCGTGGTCGGCGCCGATCATGCGCATCCGCACCTGCCCGACCGCCTCGGGGAACAACCCGTCACCGGGCCGTTCCCATTCGGTGAAGGCACCGTACAGCCCGAGATGCACGTGCACGATGGGGCCGCCGGCGTAGTGGTGAAACAGGTGTTTGCCCCACGCGCTGGTGCGCTGCAGCACGCGCCCGTCGACCACCGCGGCCGAGTCAGCGAAGCGGCCCTGTGGGCTGGACACCGCGACGGGGGCGCCGGCGTAACGGCGTTGGTGCAGCCGGGCCAGCCGGTGCAGGGTATGCCCTTCGGGCACGCGCAGACCTTTCGGGCGTCAACCCGCCGCGCCGGGCACCGGCGGGGCTTGATGGGTGCATTCGTATTCGGCGAGGATGTCGATACGCCGTTGGTGGCGTTCGGCTCTCGACCACGGCGTGGTCAAGAAGGCATCGACGATGGCCAGCGCCTCGGCCACGGTGTGCATGCGGCCGCCGATGCCGATCAGTTGGGCGTTGTTGTGTTCGCGGGCCAGGGTCGCCGTCTCGACGCTCCAGGCCAGCGCGCAGCGGGCGCCGGGGACCTTGTTCGCGGCGATCTGCTCGCCGTTGCCCGACCCCCCCAGCACGATGCCCAGGCTGTCCGGATCGGCCACGGTGCGTGTCGCGGCGGCGATACAGAAGGCCGGGTAGTCGTCTTCGGCGTCGTAACTGAAGGCGCCGCAATCGATCGGCTCGTGCCCGGATTTTTTGAGGTGGTCGGTGATCTGCTGCTTGAGCTCGAATCCGGCGTGGTCAGAGCCGAGGTAGACGCGCATGCCCGCAATCCTTACACAGCCCGCCTCCGGGCCGGCGGCGGCGATCGCGCGGGATCGCCGCCCGACCCGGTCAGTCGAACTCGGGCTTCTCGGTGCGGGTGCGCTTGAGCTCGAAGAAGTGCGGGTAGGACGCGAAGGTGACCGAGGCGTCCCACAGCTTGCCCGCTTCCTCCCCGCGCGGAATCTTGGAGAGCACCGGCCCGAAGAACGCCACATCGTTGACGTGAATGGTCGGGGTGCCGACGTCGTCGCCCACCGGATCCATGCCGGCGTGGTGGCTCTTGCGCAGCGCCTCGTCGTACTCGTCGCTGTTCGCGGCCTCCGCCAACTCGGCCGGCAGGCCCGCGTCGGCCAGCGCCAGCTTGATCACGTCATCGAGCTCTTTGTTGCCCTCGTTGTGGATCCGCGTTCCCATCGCGGTGTACAGCGGCCGCAAAACCTCGGGCCCGTGGGCCTGCTCAGCGGCGATCGCCACCCGCACCGGGCCGAAGGCCTTCGCCAGCCGTTCGCGGTATTCGTCGGGCAGACCCTCACGGTTCTCGTTCAGCACCGCCAGGCTCATCACGTGAAAGTTGACGTCGATGTCGCGAACCTTCTCCACCTCGAGAATCCAGCGCGAGGTGATCCACGCCCACGGACACAGCGGATCGAACCAGAAATCGGCTTTGTTCTTCGCGGCGGCGCTCTCAGGCATGGCGAATCCTTTCGTGAAGTTGAAAGTCTGATCTGCACAACCGTAGGCGTCTACGTCCTGTTCCCGATTTGCCCGACCCGTAAGTTGGACATGTGGCTCTCCCCAACCTCACCCGCGAACAAGCCGTCGAGCGCGCCGCCCTGATCACCGTCGCCAGCTACCAGATCGACCTCGATCTCACCGACGGCTCCGGCGCGCCCGGCGAACGGACCTTCCGCTCGGTCACCACCGTGGTGTTCGACGCGCTCGCCGGCGCCGACTCGGTCATCGACATCGCCGCCGACACCATCCGCAGCGCCACGCTCAACGGGCGCGATCTGGACGTCTCGGGCTACGACGAGTCGGCGGGCATCCCGCTGCGCGGGCTGGCCGACCGCAACGTCGTCGTCGTCGATGCGGACTGCCGCTACTCCAACACCGGTGAGGGTCTGCATCGGTTCGTCGACCCGGTCGACAACGAGACCTACCTGTACTCCCAGTTCGAAACGGCCGATGCCAAGCGCATGTTCGCGTGCTTCGACCAGCCGGACCTGAAGGCGACGTTCGACGTGCGGGTCGCCGCGCCCACGCATTGGAAGGTGATCTCCAACGGCGAGACGGTGTCGGTGAACGACGGCCTGCACACCTTCGCCACCACCCCGCGGATGAGCACCTACCTGGTCGCCTTGATCGCAGGCCCCTACGCCGAGTGGAACGACACCTACACCGACGAGCACGGCGAGATCCCGCTGGGCATCTTCTGCCGGTCCTCGCTGGCCCAACACATGGACGCCGAGCGGCTGTTCACCCAGACCAAACAGGGATTTGGCTTCTACCACAAGAACTTCGGCATGCCCTACGCCTTCGGGAAATACGATCAGCTGTTCGTTCCCGAATTCAACGCCGGCGCAATGGAAAACGCGGGCGCGGTGACGTTCCTCGAGGACTACGTTTTTCGCAGCAAGGTCACCCGGGCCTCCTACGAGCGGCGCGCCGAGACCGTGCTCCACGAGATGGCGCACATGTGGTTCGGGGACCTGGTCACCATGACGTGGTGGGACGACCTGTGGCTGAACGAGTCGTTCGCCACCTTCGCATCGGTGCTGTGCCAAAGCGAGGCAACCGAATTCACCGAGGCGTGGACGACGTTCGCGACGGTCGAGAAGTCATGGGCCTACCGCCAGGATCAGTTGCCGTCGACGCACCCGATCGCCGCCGACATCCCCGACCTGGCCGCAGTCGAGGTGAACTTCGACGGCATCACCTATGCCAAGGGGGCGTCGGTGCTCAAGCAGCTCGTCGCCTACGTCGGGCTGGAGCACTTCCTGGCCGGGCTGCGCGATTACTTCCGCGCCCACGCCTTCGGCAACGCCACGTTCGACGATCTGGTCGCCGCCTTGGAGCGGGCGTCGGGACGTGATCTGTCCGACTGGGGTCAGCAGTGGCTGAAGACGACCGGGCTGAACACGTTGCGGGCGGAGTTCGACGTCGACGGCAACGCCGAGTTCACCCGGTTCGCGGTGACCCAGAGCGGCGCCGCGCCGGGTGCCGGCGAGACCCGCGTGCACCGGCTGGCGGTCGGGATCTATGACGACGACGGGACCGGCAAGCTGGTGCGGGTGCACCGCGAGGAACTCGACGTCGAGGGGCCCGTCACGGAAATCCCTGGGCTGGTTGGTGTTTCGCGGGGCCGGCTGGTGCTGGTCAATGACGACGACCTGACCTATTGCTCGTTGCGACTGGACGCCGAGTCGCTGAGCACCGCGCTGGAGCGCATCGCCGACATCGCCGAGCCGCTGCCGCGGTCGCTGGTCTGGTCGGCGGCCTGGGAGATGACGCGCGAGGCCGAATTGCGCGCCCGCGACTTCGTGGCCCTGGTGATGGGCGGCGTGCACGCCGAGTCCGAAGTGGGTGTGGCACAGCGGTTGTTGCTGCAGGCGCAGACGGCCCTGACGTCATACGCGGAGCAGGGCTGGGCGCGCGAGCACGGCTGGCCGCGGTTCGCCGACCGGCTGCTGGAGCTGGCACGCGGCGCGCAGCCCGGCTCAGATCACCAACTCGCCTTCGTCAACACGCTGTGCTCGTCGGTGCTGTCGGCCAGTCATGTTGCGACGCTGGCGAACCTGCTCGACCGCGACCCCGCCGAGTCGGGCCTGGCGGGCCTCGAGGTCGACACGGACCTGCGGTGGCGGATCGTCACGGCGCTGGCCACCGCGGGCGAGGTCGACGCCGACGGACCCGCGACACCGTTCATCGATGCCGAGATTCAGCGCGACCCGACCGCCGCCGGCAAGCGCCACGGCGCCCAGGCCGCGACGGCTCGACCCCAGTTGCACGTCAAGGACGCAGCCTGGACGACGGTGGTCGAGGACGACACCCTGGCGAACATCACCGCCCGATCGATCATCGCGGGCATCGCCCCGCCCGGGCAGGCCGAGTTGCTCAAGCCGTACACCGCGCGCTACTTCGAGGCGATCTCCGGAGTCTGGGCGCGCCGGTCCAGCGAAGTCGCCCAGACCGTCGTGATCGGCCTGTACCCGCACTGGGACATCAGCGACGACGGCGTCGCCGCCGCGGACAAGTTCCTGTCCGACCCACAGGTGCCGGCCCCGTTGCGACGCCTCGTGCTCGAGGGCCAGGCCGGAGTGAAGCGTTCGTTGCGGGCGCGCCGAGTCGACGCGGGCGAGGACTGAGCCTTAAGTCAGGCGGGCGAAATCCCGGCGCTCAGCACGCGAATCGCGCTCACCAGGCCGTCGACCAGGTCGCCGCGCTCGAACGCCGACGACGCGGCGGCCACACCCAGCGGTGCGGCCGACTCGGCGCCACGGCCGCGAACCTGCGACCCGTAGACCACCTCGATGACCTTCTGGTCGGGCGAGACGGCCAGGAGCACCGCGTTGTCCGGCGTCGGCACGTCGGCCAGGATCTCGCGGGCTCGCGCGGCGGTGTCGCTGCCCAGGTCGCCCAGATAGATCGCGAAGCGCGTCTTGGATGCCCGAGAGCCGAACTTCAGCGCATCGTCCACGGCGACCAGGTCTTTGGTCGAGAATGGGAATCGCACCGACAGTTCGCCCGGCTCGGTCACGCCGGAGATCCGTCCGCTCGTGGTGATCACCGAGCCGTGGGGCAGCCCGGCGGGTTCCCTCGTCGCTACCTCACCACGTGCCACTGGCGCCACCTCCGACTGCGAATTCCGACGTACCGTGCCCGTCATGCCCGCCGTGGGCAACGCCGACGTCTTCGCCGGTGGCCGCCCACAAGATCGGCGGATGCGTCCACTTCTCGCCCAACTTGTAGGCCGCCGGGTGGGGCCCCTTGTGGGACCAGATCAGCGCCGACAGCAGGATCACCAACAGCAGCGGTATTCCGACGATGAACAGATGGACATGCATTGGGCTCACGACGCAAACCGTATCCCACGAAGTGATCTACCGGCACGACCGGACACCCGATCGCCGATCAGGCGGCGCCCTCGTCCAGGTATCGAGCCCACGCCGGATCCAGTTCCTTGACCGTCGACAGCAGCCGCCAATGCTGCCCGGTCGGCGGCAGCGGCGGGCGGCGCAGTGCCCAGCCGAGCTCGCTGAGTAGCTTGTCGCCCTTGCGGTGGTTGCACGTCGAGCAGCACGCGACGCAGTTCTCCCAGGAATGGTCACCGCCGCGGCTGCGGGGCAGCACATGGTCGACGGTGTCCGCCTTCTTCCCGCAATAGGCGCAGCAGAACCGGTCGCGGTGCATCAGCGCGGCGCGGGTCATCGGGACGCGCGCCCGGTAAGGAACCCGAACGTAGGACCGCAGCTGGATCACCGAGGGCACCACGATCGAGCTGGTAGCCGAGTGGATGACGGGGCCGGCCGGATCGTGGTGTACCACGTCGGCTTTTCCGCAGATCACCATGACGATCGCGCGGCGCAGCGGCAGCGCGGTCAGCGGCTCATAGGTGGAATTCAGCAGCAGGACCCGCCGGCGACTCCACAGCGAAGCACCCTCCGAGCGGACGGGCGGATGGATCTCAACACTATGCAGCGACGACGCGGTTATGGGCCCGGTTGACCCTGCCGCGGCTACCTGACTGCGGTGCCTGCGGCGTCTCTTGCCCTGCGCCATAGATCCTCCGCGAACAGTCCACCATGATTCGCCGCCGATCGCACCCCTATTGCAGGTGACCGCCGTGTCGATCCGGTGAACACCAGGCATGGGGCCGGGCCGCCTCCGCTTGGTGCCGCGAGGATGCACCACAATGGACGGCGATGGATCAGGTGACAGAGTCCTTCTACGACGCGGTCGGCGGTGCCGAGACTTTCCACGCGATCGTGTCCCGCTTTTACGCCCAGGTTCCCGAAGACGAGATCCTGCGCGAGCTGTACCCGCTGGACGACCTCGAGGGCGCGGAGGAACGCTTGCGGATGTTCCTCGAGCAGTATTGGGGCGGCCCGCGCACATACTCCGACCGCCGCGGACACCCCCGACTGCGGATGCGCCACGTGCCCTTCCGCATCACTCCCCTGGCGCGCGACGCGTGGCTGCGGTGCATGCACACCGCCGTCGCGTCGATCGATTCGCAGACGCTCGACGACGAGCACCGCCGCGAGTTGCTCAACTACCTGGAGATGGCCGCCGACTCGCTGGTCAATTCGCCCTTCTAGATGCCTCGCAACCGAACGGAGCAGCATGAGCCCCGCAGCATGGTGGTCGAACGCGGTCTTTTACCAGGTCTATCCGCGATCGTTCGCCGACAGCAACGGTGACGGCGTCGGCGACATCGACGGAATCGTCGCCCATCTGGATCACCTGGAGCGGCTCGGCATCGACGCGATCTGGCTCAGCCCGGTCACCGTCTCCCCGATGGCCGACCACGGCTATGACGTCGCCGACCCGCGCGACATCGACCCCCTGTTCGGCGGGATGCCCGCGATCGACCGGCTGATCGCGGCGGCGCACCGGCGGGGCATAAAGATCACCATGGACGTGGTGCCCAACCACACCAGCTCCGCGCACCCGTGGTTCCAGGCGGCGCTGGCCGCCGGCCCGGGTACCGACGCGCGGGAGCGCTACCACTTCCGCGACGGCAAGGGGCCCGACGGGGCGCTGCCACCGAACAACTGGACGTCGGTGTTCGGCGGATCCGCCTGGACGCGGGTGGTCGAGCCGGACGGCAACCCTGGCCAGTACTACCTGCACCTCTTCGATGCCGAGCAGCCGGACCTGAATTGGGAGAATCCGGAGGTCTTCGAGGACTTCGCCACGTCGCTGCGGTTCTGGCTGGACCGGGGGGTGGACGGCTTCCGCATCGACGTGGCGCACGGGATGGCCAAGCCGCCCGGCCTGCCCGACGCCAAGGCCGACGTCAAGGTGCTGAGGCACACGGACGACGACCCGCGTTTCAACAACGCGGGTGTGCACGACATCCACCGCAAAATCCGCAAGGTCGTCGACGAGTACCCCGCTGCGGTGACCATCGGCGAGGTGTGGGTGATGGACAACCAGCTGTGGGCCGAGTACCTACGGCCCGACGAACTGCACCTGGGCTTCAATTTCCGGTTGACCAAGGTCGGCTTCGACGCCGGCGAGATCCGTGACGCCATCGAGAACTCGCTCGCGGCCACCGCGATCTATGACGCCGTCCCGACCTGGACCTTGTCGAACCATGACGTGGAACGCGAGGTGACCCGTTACGGCGGCGGCGAGGTCGGGCTGCGCAGGGCTCGGGCCATGGCGTTGGCGATGCTCGCCCTGCCGGGCACGGTGTTCATCTACAACGGCGAAGAATTGGGCCTGCCCGACGTGCTGGATCTGCCCGAGGAGGTGCTGCAGGACCCGACCTGGGAACGGTCCGGACACACCGAGCGGGGCCGCGACAAGTCCCGGGTGCCGATGCCGTGGTCGGGTCAGGAGCCGCCGTTCGGGTTCTCGTCGTCGTCGCAGACGTGGTTGCCGATGCCCGCCCAATGGGCGGCACTGACCGTCGAGAAGCAGAGCGGCGATCCCGACTCGACCCTGTCGTTCTTCCAGCGGACGATCGAATTGCGAAAGCGCCGCGCGGAATTCGACGGCGACGGCGTCGAGTGGCTGGATGCGCCCGGCGACGTGGTGATCTTCCGGCGCCCCGGTGGGCTGGTCTGCGCGCTCAACGCCGGCGAATCGCCGTTGCCGCTGCCGCCCGGCGAGCTGATGCTGGCGAGCGCACCGCTGCTGGGCGGAAAACTGCCACCCGAATCCGCGGCCTGGCTGGCGTAGCCGGTCCGCGGTCACACCGCCGAATCGACGGTGAGCATTTCGCGGCGGACTGCTCTATATGTTGTGCATGGCTTCCTACGAGTGGACAGTGATCGGTGCCGGGCCGGCGGGCATCGCCGCGGTGGGAAGGCTGCTGGATCACGGAGTCGCGGGCGAACGGATCGCCTGGATCGATCCGGCCTTCGCCGGCGGCGACATCGGCCAGAAGTGGCGGTCTGTTTCCAGCAACACCCATGTCGCGCTCTTCCTCGAGTACTTCAACGGCTCCAAGGCCTTTCGGTTCTCCGAAGCACCGCCGATGCCGCTCAAGGAGATCGATCCACAAGAGACTTGTGCGCTCGGCCTGGTCGCCGAACCCCTGGTGTGGATCACCGAGCAGTTGCGTGAGCAGGTCGACGCCTTGACGACGACCGCCACCGCGCTGTTCTTGGCGAACAGGCAATGGCGGGTCGAGACCGAACAGCGCGACATCTTCGCCAAGAACGTGATCCTCGCCGTCGGCGCAGATCCCAAAAAGCTTTGCCACCCCGACCTCGAGGAGATCGACGTCCAGGTCGCCCTGGACCCCGACAGGCTGGCCGAAGAATCACTCGAAGGGGCGACGGTCGCCGTGTTCGGCTCGTCGCACTCGTCGATGATCGTGCTGCCGAACCTGCTGCGCCACCCCGTCAAACGCATCATCAATTTCTACCGAAGCCCCCTGAAATACGCTGTCTATCTGGATGATTGGATCCTGTTTGACGACACAGGGCTGAAGGGCCAGGCGGCCGTCTGGGCGCGCGAGAACATCGACGGGGCACTCCCCGACGGCCTCGAACGCTGCTGGGTATCGAGCCCGCAATTCGACGAGAAACTGGCGCAATGCGACCGCGTGGTCTACACCGTCGGTTTCGAACGCAGAAAGTTGCCCGAGACGCCGCAGTGGGGGCGGCTGGACTACAACCGCATCAACGGAATACTGGCCCCCGGCCTGTTCGGGGTGGGCATCGCGTTCCCCCAGTACGCCGAAGACCCCTACGGCTACGGGCAGTTTCGCGTGGGCCTGAAGAAGTTCATGGACCATCTCGACGCCGTGCTGCCGCTGTGGCTGCGCTACGGCCCTGAGCCGCGTGCTGAGCCCGGCCCGCATTCGGCTTAAACTCAGCGTGATCCGTTTGAGAAATCGCTCACGACCGGTTCGCGTCAGCCCAGCAGCAGCGCGGGATCGCCGCGGCGGCGATACACCGAACCGAACCGGGCGTCCAGACGCAACCACGTCGGCAATATCCGGACCCGGATCAATTCGTCGGCGGCGACCGCATCGGGCGACTGCGGCAAAAACCCCATCGCGGTCAACGCGAACACGCAGCGCATAGGTAGCCCGACGCGCACATCGGCCGAGCTCACCTGAACGACCTCCTGATCGAGCAGCGACACCGGCGGGCCATGAGAACCGCTGTGCTGCTTGGCGAGTTGCGCACCGCGTTGCGCCAAGTCCAGCATCACCCGGGCCGGTATGTCCTCGAGGTGGGTGAAGCCGGTTTCCGGCGGCAACGCACCGCGCCACGCCGAATCCATCGCGAAGCCGGGATCGACGTAACCCGAGGCGTCCATCGCGGAAAGGCCGCGCGCCAGCGCGTCCGCGCCCACCGACAGATCGCCGGGCCGCGCCTCGCCGACCACCACCCTGCTGGCCAGCACGTCGAAACCCGTTGCTACCCAGGCCGTCAGCAGCCCCGGGGATCGGGTTCGGAATCGGATGATCGCGGCATCATCGAGTCGCAGTGCGCGGTCGACGAACGCTGCCAGATCCCTGCGGTGGGCGTCCATGGCGTCGGCGCCCAGCCATAATCCTCGCTCGGCTACCTGATCCAACGTTGCAAGTACTCCCGATGTTGTGGCGAGAGGCGCACCAGTCGCTCCTCCTCGATATGCACGGCGGCCAGTTGCGACTCGGCGATGACGGCGGGCTTCGACTCCGGATCCGCGCCGACCGAGCGCACCTCGTAGCCCAGCGTGAAGTCGACCGCCCGCAACCGCTTGGTCCACATGGTCACCTGCAGCGGCGAATCCACCAGCCGCAGCTGGCCTTTGTAGGTCACCTTGACCTCGGCGATGAGCAACCCGATGGTCAAGATATCGACCTCGAACGCCTCTCGGAGGAACTGGACGCGCGCCTCCTCGAGGATCGTGACCATGGTGGCGTGGTTGACGTGCTGATACATGTCGATGTCCGACCAGCGCACTGGCACGGGCGCGACGAAGCCGACGCTCAACTTGATGATCCTCTTCCACTGGTGCGGGTCATGCGACGGATTTGCCGCGCGGCGACCGACAGTGTCGCGAGATCCCGGTTCCCGCTTTCCTGGATCTCGATCAGCGTTCGGCGGGCCCGCTCGACTCTGGAGGCACTCAGGTGCTCCCACTCGGCGATCTTCTCTTCACCACTTTCGTCCGGCTCCCCTACGGCCAGCACATCGAAGCACAGCGATCGCAGCGAGGCATAGATGTCGTCACGAATCGCCAAGCGCGCCAGGGAGTGCCAGCGGTCGCGTCGAGGCAGTTCGGATACCGCCGTCAGGAGCCCGTCGGTGCCGAGCCGGTCCATGAGCGCGAAGTAGGTATCGGCGACCTCGGCGGCGTCGATGTCGCTGATGTCGCCGATGTCGATGATGTCGAGCAGGCTGAAGCGGTAGAGCCCGGCGGCCACCGAATAGGCGAGGTCTTCTGGCGCGCCCTGGGAGGTGAATTCCGCGGCTTCCTTTTCGACGATGGCCTTGTCGTCACCGCGCAGCCACTCCGACATGCGCGGCGTCAGCGCCTGGACCTTGGCGGCGAACCGGTTGATCTCGGCGCCGACCGCCAGCGGCTGCGGACGGTAGTTGAGCAGCCAGCGCCCCGCCCGGTCGATCAGCCGCCGGGTGTCCAGCGTAAGCCGATCCGACAGTGCGACAGGAAGATTCGCCGCGCGGATGCGCCGCCATATCGCTCCCACCCCGAAGATGGCGTCGGTGGCGACATAGGTGCGCACCGCGTCGACCGACCCGACGCCAACGTCCTCGACGATCCGGAAGGCGTAGCTGATCCCGGCGGCGTCCACCAGGTCGTTGATCAGCATGGTGGTGACGATCTCGCGGCGCAGCTGATGCGCGCGGATCTCCGGAGTGAACCGCTCCCGCAAGGGTTTTGGGAAGTACAGCGGTAGTCGGGAGGCGAACACATCCTGCTCGGTCAGCTCCGTCTCGAGCATCTCCTCCTTGAGACCCAGCTTCACGTGGGCCATCAGGGTGCACATCTCCGGTGAGGTGAGCCCGATGCCGGCCTCGGCGCGCCGCGCGATCTCCTTCTCCGAGGGCAGTGCTTCCAGGTCGCGGTGGATGCCGCGCTGGTCGACCAGGTACTGAATCATCATGGCGTGCACGGGCAGCAGGCTCGCCGCGTTCGCGCGGCTGGTGCCGATCAGGTCGTTCTGGTCTTCGTTGTCGGCGAGCACCAGCTGCGCGACCTCGTCGGTCATCGACTCCAGCAGCGGTTTTCGCTCCTCGGGTTCGACCTTGCCGGCGGTCACCAGGGAGTCGATCAGGATTTTGATGTTGACCTCGTGGTCCGAACAGTCCACACCGGCCGAATTGTCCATGGCGTCGGTGTTGATCCGGCCACCCGCCAAGTCGAACTCGACGCGACCCAGCGCGGTCACCCCCAGGTTGCCGCCTTCGCCGATCACCTTGGCGCGCAACTGGCTTCCGTTGACCCGGACCGGATCGTTGGCGCGGTCGCCGACGTCGGCGTCGGATTCGGACTCCGCCTTGATGTAGGTGCCGATGCCGCCATTGAAGAGCAGGTCCACCGGCGCCTGCAGAATCGCCTTGATCAGATTGGGCGGGGTCATCTCGGTGGCCCCCTCCTCCGGCCCCTCGATGCCCAACGCAGCGCGGGCCTGCGGGCTGACCGAAATCGCCTTGTGCTCACGGCTGTACACCCCGCCGCCCGCACTGATCAGCGACGCGTCGTAATCCTCCCAGCTGGACCGCGGCAGGTCGAACATCCGTTGGCGTTCCTCCCACGAACGCGCGGCGTCGGGGTCGGGATCCAGGAAGATGTGTCGGTGGTCGAAGGCGGCGAGCAGCCTGATGTGCTTGCTCAGCAGCATGCCGTTGCCGAAGACGTCGCCGCTCATGTCGCCGATGCCCACCACGGTGAAGTCCTCGGTCTGCGTGTCGACGTCCATCTCGCGGAAGTGCCGTTTGACGGCCTCCCAAGCACCCTTGGCGGTGATACCCATGGCCTTGTGGTCGTATCCGACCGACCCGCCGGAGGCGAACGCGTCACCCAGCCAGAATCCGTAGGACTTCGCGACATCGTTGGCGATGTCGGAGAAGGTGGCGGTGCCTTTGTCCGCCGCCACCACCAGGTATGCGTCGTCGCCGTCGCGCCGAATGACTTCCGTTGGGGGGCTGACCTTCCCGGTCGCGTGGTCGACGTTGTCGGTGACATCGAGCAGGCCGGAGATGAACAGCTGGTAGCAGGCGACCCCCTCGGCGCGGCTGGCCTCGCGGTCGGCCGCGGCATCGCCGGTGGGCAGCGGGGGCCGCTTGAGGACGAATCCCCCCTTGGCGCCCACCGGCACGATGACGGCGTTCTTGACCGCTTGGGCTTTGACCAGGCCCAGGATTTCGGTGCGGAAGTCGTCGCGACGGTCAGACCAGCGCAGGCCGCCGCGGGCCACCGGCCCGAACCGCAGGTGCACGCCTTCGACCCGGGGCGAGTAGACGAAGATCTCGTATTTCGGGCGCGGCAGCGGTAGCTCGTCGACCAGCTGGGCGTCCAGCTTGATCGCCAGCACGTTGCGGGCCCGCGCCGAACCCTCCCTTGTGACAAAGTAATTGGTGCGCAACGTGGCCTGCACCAGCGATGCGAAGGCCCGCAGGATGCGATCGGTGTCCAGGCCCACCAGCGCGTCGATGTCTGCGGCGACCGCCCCGGCGGCGGCCTGCGCATCGCGGTTCGCCGACGAATCGGGGCTCGGGTCGAACAGCGCCTCGAACAGCGCGACCAGCGATCGTGCGGTCGAGGGGTGTTCGTTGAGCACCGACTCTATGTGGGACTGGCTGTAGGGAAAGTTCGCCTGCCGCAGATACTTTGCGTAGGCCCGCAACAGCACGACCTGCTGCCATTGCAGGCCCGCGCGCATCACCAACTCGTTGAACCGGTCGATCTCGAGGCGGCCCTGCCAGATCGCGGTGACCGCGTCGGCGAACCGCTCCGCCATCGCGTCGCGCTCTGCTTGCGTCGAGGCCAGCCGAACGGTGGGGTGCGGTGAGATTTTGAACTGATAGATCCACACCGGCAGGCCATCGGACCGGTTGACCGTGAACGGGCGCTCCTCGAGCACCACCACACCCATGCTCTGCAGCATCGGCAACAGCTGGCTCAGCGAGGCGGTGCGTCCCCCCATGAACCAGGTCAGCTGCGCGGTCCCGTCGTCGCCTTCGACGAACACCAGCTTGACCGAGTTGTCCTGCAGCCCATTGATGATGGCGATGTGGTCGATGGCATCGGCCGGGGTGACGGCTTGCTTGTAAACTTCGGGGAAGGCGGCCGCGTAGTACTCGGCGTCGGCGTGCCCCACCGAGCCGTCGGCGGCCGCGGCGACCAGCCGGTCGGTCCAGGTTCGCGCGGCTTCGCTCAGCAACGCCTGAATGCGGATCCGGTTGTCTTCGGAAACGTCGACCGGCGCCGAGTCGGGCGCATCGGAAGGCAGACGAACCATGAAATGCATTAGTGCCCAAGGTGATTCGCTGACCCGCGCGGTGAACTCCAATCGGGTGCCACCGAATTCGTGCACCAGGATGTCTTCGATCTGCAGCCGCACCGCCGTGGTGTAGCGATCGCGGGGCAGATACACCAGGCAGGAAACGAAATACTGCAGGCGGTCGGCGCGCAGAAACAGCAACGCGTTTCGTTGCGGTCCCAGATCCACCACCGCCTTGGCCATCGCCAGCAGTCGTTCGGCGCTGAGCGTGAACAGCTCCGAGCGGGGAACGGTCTGGATGACGTCGAGCAGCAGCTGGCCCGGGTGTATCGGGTCGCTGTCGGCCATGGCCAGCGCTTCGCGGACCCGGCGCGAAATCGTCGGAATCTCTAAGACATCGGCGTTCATCGCGGCCACCGTGAACAGCCCGACGAAGCGGTGCTCGATCGCGGCGCCGTCGACATATTCGCGAACCGCGATGGCGTACGGGTAGGCGCCGTAGCGCAGGTAACTGCCGACCACGGACTGCGCCAACACCAGCATCCTGTCGTCGTCGGTCAGCCGGGGGCGCGAGCCGGTGCGGGTGCGCAGGACGCCGAGGCCGGGCGTCCCGTCGCCGGAGACCTGCCCGTCGTGCACGTGGCACCGCTGGTAGCCGAGCAGCAGGAAGTTTCCGTTGACCAGCCACCGCAGCAGCGCGGCGACGTCGTCGCGGTCCGGCGCCGAGAAGTGGTCGTCGGCGTTGGCCTCGACTTGGGCGGCCAGATCGTTCAGCGCGGCGATCAAACTCGCCGCGTCGCTGGCGACCTGTTGAACGTCGGCCAGCACCTTGGGCAGCAGCCGTTCGACCTCGTTGAGCCCCTTGCTGTCGACCGACGGCAGCAGCTGCACGTGTATCCACGCCTCGCCGGCGTACTGCGATGCGCCTTCCGCTTTCGCCTCGACGCGCAGCAGGTCCCCCTCGGGGCTGCGCTTGACTTCGAACACCGGCGTCATGATTGCCGTGTACGGCACCCCGAGCCGGTGTAGCAACACGGTCACGGAGTCCATCAGCATGCCGCCGTGATCGGTGACCACTTGCAGGGCGGGGCCGAACCCGGCTGGGTCTTCCGCGGAGTACACCGCGACGCGGCTTTCGCCGTCGGGGCGGTGCAGGCCGAGTCGATAGTGCGCGCTCAGCATGGCCGGGGTCACGATGGCCGTCGGCACGGTCAGGTCGATGGGCCTGGTTTCCGCGCCCCCCGGCTCGTCGCTATGCGGACCCCGATAGCTCTCTACGTAGGCTTTCGAGATCCACTCAGGAATGTCCTGTTGCTTGCTGAAGCTGGTCCACGGCTCGAGACCTTGTCGGGCTCCGGGATCGATCGTCATGCCGATAGCTCCCAACTCACGACGGTTGTCAGTGCGCTCTGTCGCCCCGTTCCGTGGCACTGCGGGGCAGAGCTGACACTAGTCCCGCGTCAGCTTGCGGTGGGTCACTCTGTGCGGCCGTGCCGCTTCGGCTCCGAGTCGCTCGATTTTGTTCTCCTCGTAGGCGCCGAAGTTGCCCTCGAACCAGAACCACTTGGCCTCGTTGTCGTCGTCACCCTCCCAAGCCAGGATGTGGGTGCAGGTGCGGTCCAGGAACCATCGGTCGTGCGAAATCACCACCGCGCAGCCGGGAAATTGCTCGAGGGCGTTCTCCAGGGAACTCAGCGTTTCGACGTCGAGATCGTTGGTGGGCTCGTCCAGCAGGATGAGGTTTCCGCCCTGCTTGAGGGTCAGCGCGAGGTTGAGCCTGTTGCGCTCGCCACCGGAGAGCACGCCGGCCGGCTTCTGCTGGTCTGGGCCCTTGAACCCGAACGCCGACACGTAGGCCCGCGACGGCACTTCGGTCTGGCCGACGACGATGTGATCCAGCCCGTCGGAGACGACTTCCCACACCGTCTTCTTGGGATCGATTCCGGCGCGGGTCTGGTCGACGTAACTGAGCTTGACGGTCTCGCCGACCTTGACCGTGCCGCTGTCCGGCTGCTCGAGGCCCACGATGGTTTTGAACAGCGTGGTCTTACCGACCCCGTTGGGCCCGATGACACCGACGATGCCGTTGCGCGGCAACGTGAACGAGAGGTCCTTGATCAGGGTGCGGCCGTCGTAGCCCTTGTCGAGATGGTCGACCTCGACCACGACGTTGCCCAGCCGCGGACCGACCGGGATCTGAATCTCCTCGAAGTCGAGCTTGCGCGTCTTCTCGGCCTCGGCGGCCATCTCCTCATAGCGCTGCAGCCGCGCCTTGCTCTTGGCCTGACGCGCCTTGGCCCCGGAGCGCACCCACGCCAGCTCCTCCGTCAACCGCTTCTGCAGCTTGGCGTCCTTGCGCCCCTGCACCGCCAGCCGCTCGGCCTTCTTCTCCAGGTAGGTCGAGTAGTTGCCTTCGTACGGGTAGGCGCGGCCGCGGTCCAGTTCCAGGATCCATTCGGCGACGTTGTCGAGGAAGTACCGGTCGTGGGTGACCGCCAGGATCGCGCCCGCGTAGGAGGCGAGGTGCTGCTCGAGCCATTGCACGCTCTCGGCGTCCAGGTGGTTGGTCGGCTCGTCGAGGAGCAGCAAGTCGGGCTTGGACAACAGCAATTTGCACAGCGCGACGCGGCGACGTTCACCACCGGACAAGTTGGTCACCGGCTCGTCGGGCGGCGGGCAGCGCAGCGCGTCCATGGCCTGCTCCAGCTGCGAATCGAGGTCCCACGCGTCGGCATGGTCGAGCTCCTCTTGCAGCCGGCCCATCTCCTCCATCAACTCGTCGGAGTAGTCGGTGGCCATCAACTCGGCGACCTCGTTGAAGCGGTCGAGCTTGACCTTGATCTCGCCCAGGCCTTCTTCGACGTTGCCGCGAACGGTCTTCTCCTCGTTCAGCGGGGGCTCCTGCAGCAGGATCCCGACGGTCGCGTCGTTGGCCAGGAAGGCGTCGCCGTTGTTGGGCTTGTCCAGGCCCGCCATGATCCGCAAGACGCTCGACTTGCCGGCGCCGTTGGGGCCAACGACACCGATCTTGGCGCCTGGATAGAAGCTCAACGTGACGTCGTCCAGGATCACCTTGTCGCCGTGCGCCTTGCGGACCTTTTTCATCGTGTAGATGAACTCAGCCATGCCGCGGTTATGCCTTTCTGGTGCAGTGATCTCGCGGACCATCCTAGGCATCGCGCGGCAGCCGCGGCCCGCCGCTAAGCGGTCAGCGGCAGCGGGCCGGTGTCAGCTGACTCGACGTCATCGGCATCAGCGTCCTCACCAGCGGCGTCGGGCTCATCCGCCGCCGGTGCGATGGCCTCCGTGGGCGTCGGACCGGTGTAGCCCGGGCGCTCGATGCGCACAATCGCACGGGACACGTCGGGCCCGACAGAGGTGGCGCGCATCTTCAGCGACGACCGGCGGTTGCCGTCGCGGTCCTCGTATTCGCTGGTGTACACGTGGCCCACCACGATCACCGGCGCGCCCTTGCCGAGCGCGGCACCCACGCCGGTGACCAACCTGCCCCAGCAATTGACGTTGATGAAGAGCGAATTGCCGGGCTCCCAACCGCCGTCGGCCGTGCGGCGCCGGGAATTGCTGGCGACGCGAAACTTGATGACCTCCTGGGTGCCGACCTGTCGACGCTCGGGGTTGTTGACGATGTGACCGACGACGGTAAGCGAAGTTTCGAACATGGGCTGATCCCTTCTCGATTGCATTGGCTATGGCCGCCATTTAGCGCGGCGCCACCGACGAACGCCGCGGGAAACGGCCCGGCGATCGGCCGTAGCTGTGGACGAAAGCGGGACTGTGGATCAGTCGGGGTCGGCCGCGCCGGACGGCTTGGGCTTCTCGCCCTGCGCCAGCTGCGCAAGCATCGCGTTGTAGGCCACCAGCTCGGCGTCGTCGTCACGCTCGGCGGCCCGGTCCAATCGTGTTGCGGTGCGGCGATCGCTGCGCGCCCACTGAATGAGCAGCGCGAGCATGACGATCACCAGCGGGAATTCCCCCGCCGCCCAGGCGATGCCCCCGCCCAGGCGCTGATCGCCCAGCAGATCGGTGTGCCAACACAGGCCGAGCGAGCGGTAATAGTCGGCGCCGAGCACCTTCTTGGTGCCCATCAGCACCACCCCGAAAAAGGCGTGCAGCGGCAGCGATGCGAACACCACGGCCACCTTCGCCAGCGGCGGGATCGGCCGCGGCGTGGGATCGACCCCGATCACCACCCAATAGAACAGGTAGCCGCTGAGCAAAAAATGCACATTCATGGCCAGATGCCCGGCGTGGCTGCTCGCGGTGGTGTCGAAAAGGTTCGACAGATACAGCCCGTAGAACCCGGCGACGAACAGCACGGTGGCCACCACCGGATTGGTGAGGAACCGAGAGAAGCGGCTATGCAGCGCGGCCAACAGCCACTCCCGCATGCCCGGCGGATCGTCTCGGCCGGCGGCGGGCAGTGCCCGCAAGGCCAGGGTGACGGGGGCGCCGAGCACCAGCAGGATCGGGATCAGCATCGACAGGCACATGTGGACCACCATGTGCATGCTGAACATCGCCGGCATATAGCGCCCAACGCCCGACGACGTGGCGAACAGCAACACCAGGCAGCCGAGCAGCCAAGAAGAGGTGCGCCCCGGTGGCCAGGTGTCGCCGCGGCGGCGCAACCGAACCAGGGCGGCCACGTAGAGGGCGGCGAACACGATGGCCGCCGAACCGAAGATCAGGTCGAAGCGCCAATCGAACAGGATGCGCGCCACGGTCGGTGGCCCGTCGAAGTCGTAACCGATCTCGGCTTCGGGAATCGACGGCAGCCGCGCCGGCGGTGGCGGCGGTGGGGTGCGACCCAGGCCGACGGCGATACCGAACGTGAGGCCGAAAACAGCGGCCTCGATCAACGTCAGCCTCAGCAACGCGCCGCGCCCGTGACTCGGATCCGTTTGCAGCGCAGCCACACTCACGCGCCGCTGACGCCAGCCGAGCCCGCCCAGCAGGCACAACGCGACGAACTTGGCGATCACCAGCCGCCCGTACTCGGTGCTGAGCAGGTCAGAAGGCTGCACCCGGACCAGGGCGTTGACCAGGCCACTCACCGCCATCGCGACCCAACACCACAGCGCGATCATCGAGAAACGCCGGGCGGCCAGCCCCAGGTGATCGCCGCCACGCAACGCGTGCGCAAGCAGGGCGAGCAGGCCACCGGCCCACAGGCTGGCGGCGACGAGGTGGATCAGCAGGCCATTGGTGGCCAGGTCGTGCGAACCGCCGGCCGACGAGTGACCGGTCAACCCCAGCGGAATCAACGTCGTCACCGAGGCGGCGACCAGGACCGGCGTCCACGACCAGCGCAGCACCGACAGGCTCGCCAGCGTGATCACCGCGGCCAAGACCGCGGTCCAACGCCAGGCCGAGGCGTTGGTGACCAGACCCGCCAACGACCACATCCGCATCGCGGGAATGTCGGCGACGGGATGTCCGGACACGTCGGAGATGGTCAGCGGGACCAGGAGGGCGGCACACACCGCCCACACCCCCGACGCCACCGTCCCTAGCCGAAGGGCCCGATACCCGCCGGCGTCCAGGACACCGTTGCGTTGCGGGGGCACCAGAAATGCGGCGAACAGAAACGCGCCGACCGCGACTACCGCGGCGATCTCACCCGCCGCCCGGACGAAGGGCAGCCCCAGCGTGGTCACCTGGCCCGGATCGGGTAGGCCCGTCGCGGTCAGCGCGCTGGCCAACGAGAGCGTCCCGATGCCGGCGGCCGTGCAGCCCGCCAGCACGGCCACCCCGACCAGCACCGGCCACACCGGCGTGCGGCGCCGGGCAGCGGCCTCGGTCGGCGCCGTGCCGGCCGGCGGGGCGACGGTCATACGTACAGGGTATGGGCGGGCCCGCCGGCTACAGTGCCTGGCTGTTCAGCAGGTCCCGGCGAGCCTTTTCCTCCCGGGCCACGAACTGATCGCGCGCGATCTGTCCGACGTAGTTGAAGTCATGCAGGATGTCGCGCAGCTCCTTCAGGAAGGCGCCTCGCCTTACCGCCAGGTCTGCGCCGGGCGCGATCAAGTCCTGGTCCTCGACAACCTGGCGTGCGGTGGCGAACAACAGCGTCGAGACCGATTCGCTGCTGCGGACCCGGGTCTGCGCCACATACTGCCGCCCGACGCCCAGCGCCAAGTCGGTCAGTTCCTTGTGTCCGATGTCCGCCGGTGCGTCGCACAGCACATCGGCGACGATCTCATAGGCCTCGAAGAACACCCGCAGCATCGCTTCGGCCATCAGCGGACGCTTCGCGAACAACAGCGCGCGGATCTCGTCACCCCCGGCGGCGACGTGAGCTTCCCAATTGTTGTGCCACGCCATCTCTTCGGCGATGTGGTCCCGGAACGTCGTCGAGTCCGCGAAATAGAAGTCGAACTTCAGCAGATCGCGCAACCGCATCGCCTGGGCCCAGAAGGCCCCCATGCGGTCGCCGCCGGCGTGGCGGGCGTGTGCCAGCGCCAGCTCGACGATCGACGTCTCCAGGAAGGCGTGGATCACCGAGTTGCGGTAGAAGGCCGCGGCGTGCTGTTCTTCGGGCGCGATGCGCCACACCGGTTCTCGGCCGCCGTCGACCCGGGTGATGGGGTGCCCGTGGGAGAGCGCATCGACCGCCGCGCGAACCCCGTCGTGCGTGCGCAGCCGCAACGCGCTGGTGGACATCGGGTCTTGTTTGCGTTCCAGGTAATCCAGCGAGTCCTGCAGGGTGTGGTGCAGCTGGCCGAGCGTCAACGCCGCACCCCGGGTCGTCAGCAGCAATGCGCAGACCAGGCCCGTTGCCGTCACCGGGGTCGCCTGCAGAATCCGCCAGGCGACCTCGAACGACATCTTCTGCAGCGCAAGACGTTTGGCGTCCGAATCGTGGGACAGCGGGCCGTTCGGAGCGCCTAGGTACTCCCGCATCGACACCGCTTCCGGGAAGCGGACGTAGATCTTGCCGTAGTTGCGTTCACCCTGGGCGCGGATGAAGTTGTACAACCAGCCCACGCCTTCGGGCGTCTTCTCACCGCCGCGGGCGTACGCTGCGTATTCGGCGGTCTCGTGCAACTGGTCGAAGCTGATCGAAACCGGTTGCAGCAGAATATCTTCGCTGCGGCCGTCCAGGTAGGCGTCGGCGACGTAGGCCAGCAGGCCAAGCTTGGGCGGCAGCATCTTTCCGGTTCGCGAGCGGGTGCCCTCGATGGACCAGCTCAGATTGAACCGCTTCTCGACGATGTAACCGACGTACTCGCGCAGCACGTACTTGTAGAGCTGGTCATTGCCGATGTTGCGGCGGATGAAGATGACACCCGAACGCCGTAGCAACGGTCCCATGGCGCCGAACGACAAGTTGATGCCTGCGAACACGTGCACCGGCGGCAACCGGTTCTCCTGCATGGCGACCGGCACCACCGCGCCGTCGATGTAGGAGCGGTGGGAGAACAACAGCACCGCCGGGTGCGCTTCCAGGCCGGCCCGCATCGCCGCGACCTGATAACCGTCGTAGTCGATCTCGGGATCGAACCCGCGGCTGAGCATCCTGCCGAGAACCCCGACGAGGTCGACCGATGCCCTGCTCCACCCGGTGGCGAGTTCGTCGAGCATCTTTCCGGCTTCATCGACGGTCGCACCGGGGATTTTGGCCAGCCCGGCGCGAAACCGGTTGGAAGCCAGGATCTCCGGCTTCACCAACCGCGGCGACTTGTACTGCGGTCCGAGGATCCGGTACTCGACGCGTTCCATCGCCAAGATGGCGCGGCGGATCACGAATTGGGCGAAGTCGTTCTTGTCTTCTCCCACCGTGATGTCGCGCCACTGCCGGCGCAGTTCGGAGACGGTGGCCGCCTCACCGGCCACCACCCGTGCGCGCTGTGGAGCGGTCCGCACGATCTGTTCTTGCTGACGGTGGTTGGGCTGATAGGGATCCCGGTTGGGAAGCAGCCCGACCAGCTTGGCGAAACGGCCGCGATCCGGCTCCGGCAGCCAGAACACTCGCACCGGCACGATCGAACGGTCCTGGCCGGATTCGAGCTCTTCGGCCAGGGCCGTCATCGCTTCCGGCGGCGCGTCGAGCGCAGGCAGCTTCACCAAGCCGAAATCCGCTCCCGGATGGTCGGTTTGCTGGTGATCCAGCCACGCGGTCACCAGTTCCATCTCGACCGCCGAGGCCATCGACGCCAATACCAGCGAGTCTCTTCCGGTAAGAACAGCGCTGCTGTCTGCAGCCGGTTCGGTCACGGATGCCCTCGAGGCGGCGAATCCGGTGGCTCGGCGTTGACGGCCGCCTCGGCGGCGGGTCGTTGCGCCTCGCCGTCTCTGAGCGCGGGCTGGGATTCGTGCGGATTTGCCTTGTGCGGCTTGGCTTTCGGTGCGGCTTTCTTCGCGGGCGTCTTCTTGGCCGCCGCCTTGTTCGCCGCTGCTTTCTTCGCCCCCGCCTTCTTGGCCGGCGCCTTCTTGGCGGGTGCCTTCTTGGCGGGCGCCTTCTTGGCCGGCGCTTTCTTAGCCGGTGCTTTGGCGGGCCGGCTCCGCGCCTTGTCTGCCGCCTTGTTCTCGGCGTACAGATCCACCTCGGGAAGTTCGTCGACGGGCCAGTCGGCGAGCGTGTCCAGGTAGAGCTGGCGGATCTCGGCGATGCGCTCCGGCAGCGTATCGAGCGTCCAGTCCTGCACCGAGAGTGGCGGAAAGACGGCGACGTCGACGGTCCCGGGGTTGATGACGGTCGAGTTCCGGGCGGCCACCAGCTCGGCGTTGCGGATCACGATGGGGACGATCGGGACGCCCGCGGCCATCGCAATCCGAAACGGCCCCTTCTTGAACGGGCCGACCTCGGTTGTGTCGACCCGGGTGCCCTCCGGGGCGATCACGATCGAAAGTCCCCTGCGCGCACGGTCTTCGACCTCGTGCAACATCTCCACCGCGGCGGCCTGATCATCACGGTCGATGAACACGCCATCGAGGAGCCTGCCGAGCGTGCCCATGACGGGGTCTTTTTGCAGCTCCTTCTTGCCTACACCGACCCAGTTGTCGCGCACCAGCGCGCCGGTGATGACCGGGTCAACCTGGTTGCGGTGGTTGAAGATAAAGACCGCCGGCCGTTGCGCGGTGAGATTCTCCTCGCCGATGACGTTGAGATGCACACCGGCGATCGCCAGCGACAGCTGGGAGAAATTGGAGGTGAAGAAGTTGACGCCGCGACGCCGATTCCGGGTCAGCACACCGACGCCCACCGCACCCGCGGCGACCGGGAACATCGAGCCGAAGCCGGCGAGGGTCCGCAGCTGCCGCCGCAGGCCCACGGGGCCGCGGCTGCTGAACCGCAGGATGGGCCAGCCACGGCGCTTGGCCACCGCGGCCATCTTGCCTTCAGGGTTCGTCGGGCGCGGATTGCCGACCAGGTACATCAGGGCGACGTCCTCGTCACCGTCGGCGTAGAAATAGCTGTCTTTGAGGTCGATATCGTGCTCGGCTGCAAAGCGTTGCACCGCAGCGGCTTTGCCCGGACCCCACAAGATCGGCTTCTCGACGCCACCGGTGAGCATGCCGTCTTCGGTGGTCTCGAACTTGTTGGTGAGCATGTTGGGGATGCCGAGGAAACGCGCGACCGGGTTTACCTGGATGGTCAGCGCCGACGAGCTGAGCACGACGGTGTGACCACGAGCCATGTGAGCGCGCACCAGCTCGCGCATCTCCGGGTAGATCCGCGACTCGATCCGCTGAACGAACATCCGCTCGCCGATCTCTTCCAAGTCGTCGAGCAGTCGCCCGGTCAGCGCGCCGGCGGCCTTGCCGATGAGGTCTTCGAATTCAATGCGGCCGAGGGTGTGGCTCAGGCCGGCCTGCACCATGCCGAGCAGCTCCCCCACGCCCATGTCGCGGCGCAGCAGCCGCTCCTGGGTCAAGATGATCGCAGTGAACCCGGCGACCAACGTGCCATCCAGGTCGAAGAAGGCACCGATCTTGGCGCCCGCGGGGCTGGCCATGATCTCGGCCACCGAGCCGGGCAACCGCATCTCCTGCCCGGCGTTTTGCGTTGCGCGGTCGTCGGGCTGCTCCGTCGAGGCGCTCATGAGCCCGCCGCCGATCGCGCGGACACGGCCGGCTCGGTGAACGAGGCGGGCACCGCCCGGGGCAGTGGATCACCGGCCAGCGCCAGGATCTCGTCGAAACCTTCGAGCAGGCATTGGGCGAACAACGCCTCGTTTTTCACCGAGGCCCTGTCGTAGCGCACCGTGATGGTGCACCACCCACCGCGCGAAATCAGCACCACCATCATCGCCACACCGGGCAGCGGACCGATCCCGTACTGCCGCAACACTTTTGCGCCGGCGATGTACGTGTCGCCGGGGAAGACCGGTACGTTGCTGGCCTGCACATCGGATCCGATCACCGAGCCGGTAATCCCTTCGAGCACCGCGGTCGGCAAGACGCTGAGTACCGGGGCAATCGAGCCGATGATGTTCATCGCGGGCTCGTCACGGCGCTGCGTCATCTGAGCACGGATCTTCTTCATTCGCGACACGGGATCGGCGGTACCGATCGGCGCCGCCAGGTTGACACCGGTGAATCGGTTGCCCCCGGCCCCGTCCGCTTCGGCCCGCAGGTTGACCGGCACGGCCATCGGCAACGTGCTGATCGGCACGCCGAACGCCTGGTGGTAGCGACGCAAGGCGCCGCACAGTCCGGCGAGGTAAGCGTCGTTGATCGACCCGCCACCGGCCTTTGCGGCCTTGTGCAGGTCGGCGAGCGGGATATCGATCGCCTCGCTGCGGGTGGCGAGGCTGCGGCGCCGCAGCAGCGGCGAGGGCTCTGCGGCCCGGTTGAGCACCCGCATGCCCGACATGGCGTAGCCGACGATCCCCGAAACGGTGGCCGTCGGCTCCAGCACCGCCCGCCCGGCCGCCGATACCGCACCCGACAGCGCGTTCATGACGCCGCCGACCACGGCGAATGGCAGGTGGTTAATGCCCTGGCGCATAAGGTCATTGGATGTCAGATCCTGCGGTACGGGCAGCGGCAGCGTCGGCTTGGCCGGCGGATTGCGCTCGAGGTCATAGATCTCGGCGAACATCTGGACCCCGCCCACACCGTCGGTGACGGCGTGGCTGACATGCAATAGCGCCGCGGCCTTGCCGTCGGCCAGACCGTCGACCAGGGTGGCCGTCCACAGCGGCCGCGAAATGTCCATCGGCGACTGCAGGATGAGCTCGGCGAGGTCGAATACCTCACGCAGCGTGCCGGGTTCGGATATCCGCACCCGACGCACGTGGAAATCCAGGTTGAAATCGGGATCGACCACCCAGCGCGGCGCCGCCGTCGGCAGGGACGGTACGACCACCTTTTGCCGCAGCCGCAGCACCCGTCGCGATGCGTTTTCGAATCGGGTTCGGAACTGTTCCCAGTCCGGCGTGGTGTCCAGTAGCTCGAGCGCCATGATCCCCGAGCGGGTGCGAGGGTTCGCCTCTCCCCTGTGCAGTAAGTAGTCGACCGGCCCGAGCTCGTCGGACAACTTCATCGCCTCGACGGGCTCAGCCATGGTCACCAGTTCGACGCGCCAACCTTGTCACCGTCGAAGCCTCCTGCCTTGGACCCGCCAACCCCAATCGTCTACCCAACGCTAGTCGGGTTGCCCCGCTGGTGAAAGGAGCGGCGAGTACTGGGGAGCGGGCTCAGCCGGCCGACGTGGCCGCCAGGGGCAGTGAATCCAACAGCGCGCCGACGCGCCGCCCGTAGACGACACCGAGGAAGTCGGCGACGGCGTCAGCGGCCAGCCGCGATCGGACCGTCGGCGTGATGTCGAAAGCGTGGTGGGCATTGCCGAGTTCGGCGTGGGCCACTGTGGCCGCGCCGGCCGCGCGCAGCGCCGCGCAGAACGCGCGAGCCTGTCCGCTGGGCACCAATTCGTCCTTCTCACCGTGCAGCACGAAGAACGGCGGCGCGTCACCGTGCACGTAGGAAATCGGCGACGCCGCCGTGAAGCGCTCCGGCTCGTCGGCATAGCGGGCCTTCATCACGAATTGCTCGAGGAACGGCAGCATCAGTTCGTGCATGTTGTCGAAATCGGTGAAGTCGTAGACGCCGTAATAGGGCGCCACCGCTTGCACGGTGGTGTCGGCGGCTTCGAAGCCGGGCTGAAAGCTGGGGTCGTTCGGGGTGAGCGCCGCCAGGGAGGCCAGGTGTCCGCCCGCCGAGCCGCCGGTGATCGCGATGAAGTCGGGGTCGCCGCCGTAGTCGGCAATGTTCTCCCGCACCCACGCGATCGCCCTTTTGACGTCGATGAGGTGCGCGGGGAACGTGGCGCGCGGGCTCTTGCTGTAGTCGATCGAGACGCAGATCCAACCGAGTTGGACCATTCGGCTCATCAACGTGTACGCCTGCGGACGCCGGCCGTTCAGCGCCCACGCTCCGCCCGGCACTTGGATCAGCACCGGCGCCCGGCAGCCGGGCGCCAAATCGTCGCGCCGCCAGACGTCGAGCAGGTTGTCGCGGGGACTCGGACCGTAGGAGATGTCGGAAGTCTGCGCCGCGTAACGGCGGTGAGGCCCGGGCCTGCTCAACAGCCGACCGCGCGGCGCGCACAGGGCCCCGACGGCGGCGGGGTGGCAGATCTGCTCGCGAAATTCGGATCCGAAGGACTCCTCGAGGGCGGCGGTGAGGGTTCGATCCGCCCGCTGGGCCGCCCACGCCGTGCCGACGCGGCCGACGGACGGATGAGCAACCCGCGACAGCGCGTGTCCGGTCACCACGTGCGGAGGAAACTCGGTGAACAGCCAGCCGGCGAAGCAGCCGAGCGCGAACGGTCCGCCACGGAGCACCAGATTGCCCAGCTGATATGCACCGCGGGCTTCGGCCGCCAGGCGTGCCGCCTGGGCGCCCGCCCACGAGCGGTGTGAAGTCAAAGCACTGGCCACGCTCATTGCAACGCCACCCCTCGACGTTATGCACACGCCTCGTTGCGGTTAACGGCCGATTGCCGGCCGATGTTGTGCGTGTGTCGAGGGTCCCCACCATAACCGATAACTGCGGTGGCGGAAGGGTTTTCGCGCGCGTGGCGGCGGGAAATCGGGACCGCGGGTGCGGTTGGATAGACTGACCTGCACATTGCCTCCGTAGCTCAGGTGGATAGAGCAAGGGCCTTCTAATCCCTAGGTCGCACGTTCGAGTCGTGCCGGGGGCACCGACCGGGTATGAGTTCGCCTGGGCGTCTCGGGCGCGCTCCCTATTCGACGAAATGTCAATTAGCATCTGGAAGATGACGGCGCGCCGATTAGCGCGTTTGCTGGGTGTCGCGGTGGTGACAACCGGTGCGGCGCTGCTGTGCCCGCCGATTTCCACGTCCGCCGCGCCCTGCCCGGACGTCGAGGTGACATTCGCCCGCGGCACCGCCGAGCCGCCCGGCATTGGCGGGGTCGGACAGGCCTTCATCGACTCCTTGCGTTCCCAGGTCGGGGGGCGGTCCGCGGTGTATGCGGTCGACTACCCGGCCGACGAGGATTTCGCCCCGTCAGCGTCCGCGGGCGCCGGCGACGCCCACGCTCACGTCCAATCCATGGTGGCCAACTGCCCCCACACCAAGCTGGTGCTCGGCGGATACGGCCAGGGCGCGATGGTGATCGATCTGATCACCATCGCCCAGGCACAGATCGCGGGCTTGGTTCCTCAGATACTGACGGCGGACGAGGCGGACCATGTTGCCGCGCTCGCTCTGTTCGGGAATCCGTCGGACCGGTATCTGGGGGCGCCGGTGAGCGTGGTCAGCCCTTGGTACGGGGCCAAGGCCATTGACTTGTGCGCGCCCGGCGATTCGGTGTGCGGTCCCGGCCCCCTGGCGGTGCCGTCGCACGATGAGATCTTCTCGGCGGCGCACCTGTCCTACCAGGCGTCCGCAATGCCGGGTCAGGCCGCCACATTCGTGGCCGGCCACCTCTGACTCGACTGCTGAGTTCTTTCATACTGCCCAATAATCGGGCAAAGACAGAAGCCAATGTGAAAAGAATGCGGTTTAATCATTGGACACCGTTGTCGGACGAGCAGACGGCGCTTACTTCGAGAGCTTTTGCTAGAGGGTCTTCTCTTCGAGAGGGTTGGCGACATATGGCGACGAATGAATGGCAGCCGGTGGTGCGTGTCGGGGAGCCGACGTTCATAGCCGGCGTTGGCAGCCGAATCAAAGTCGAAGTCAAGACGAGGGGTTGGTTGAGTCGCGACTGGCGCTGCTACTTCGGGGCGCAGATCTCTCAACAACAACTCGACGCCCGGTACTCTTCGTATCCATGTTGGGATGAAGTCCAGCGTATCGAGGGCTCCTGCGCAGAGCACGATGCGGAGCAATACATCGAAATGATCGACGCCGCAATCCATTATGCGAACAACAAGGTGCGTAGTAATGCGCTGCCGAAGGCCATTCCACACGGAACGCGCATCGAGCGGCGGGGCTGTGCGGTGCGTGAGCGCCAAGCCCAACTCGATGAGCTGGCGAAGAAGCTAGCAAGACCCGAGCCCTAGCGGATCCCGCAAATTTCGACGGCCCTACCGATCCGACGGTCGACGTCGACCCCCAGCAAGTGCGCCGGTGTCTCACCATGCGTTTTGCCAGGTCGGCTGAGGGATTTGGCCGGAAACGCCGAAGGCGGCAGATAACGGTTTGATAAATCCATTATTACCATTACGTTCCGATATCCGCCGCGCGCCCCGCAAATCCTTTCGCCTTCACTCAGCACTGCCTAAGGCGCTTCGGGCCCAGGCTAATATCGCTCAGCCGATGCGAGGCGCAAATACTATGGCTCGCCGACATGGAATTCCCGCGTTGTCCTGCTGATTCTCGCAAATCACGCTTGTGCCGCCCCGCCCCGCGCGTGCGGCGCGAAGTAGTCTTACCTCGCCCGTGGCGCTGCAGCCGATGAACCGCGGTCGATCCACCGCCAGAAAGCGAAGCCGGAGGTGCCCGATGGCCCAGTCCGAACCGATCCTCTTCGAGGTCACCAGCCGCGTTGCGCTCATCACCGTCAACGACCCCGACCGGCGAAACGCGATAAGTGCCGAGTCGTCGGGACAGCTGCGCGTGGCCGTCGAGCGGGCCGAAGCCGATCCCGGTGTGCATGCCGTGGTGGTCACCGGCGCGGGCAAGGCGTTCTGCGCGGGCGCCGATCTCAGCGCCCTTGGCGCTGCCGGCGGCGGAGAAGCCGAGGCGGGCCTCCAACAGCTTTATGACGGCTTCATGGCCGTCGGCAGTTGCCGGCTGCCCACCATTGCCGCTGTCAACGGCGCCGCGGTGGGCGCCGGCCTGAATTTGGCACTGGCGGCCGATGTGCGCATCGCCGGACCCACCGCCGTGTTCGACGCGCGATTCCAGAAGCTGGGGCTACACCCCGGCGGAGGTGCCACGTGGATGCTGCAGCGGGCGGTCGGCCCGCAAGTCGCCCGGGCGGCCCTGCTGTTCGGCATGCGCTTCGACGCCGACGCCGCGGTGCGGCACGGGTTCGCGCTGAGTGTGGCCGACGATCCGGTCGCCGCGGCACTGGAGCTAGCCGCCGGGCCGGCGGCGGCACCGCGGGACGTGGTGCTGGCGACCAAGGCCACCATGCGTGCCACCGTCAGTCCGGGGTCGCTGGACAACGAGCAACATCAGCTCGCGATGCGCGCGGAGCTCGGGCCGCAGTCCCATTCGATTCAATCGCCGGAATTCGCACAGCGTTTGGCCGCGGCGCAGCGCAGGTAGGTCGTGGTGCGCCGTACCGTCGTCCCCTGACGCGCGACCTACAGATCCAGCAGTGCGATGTCAGGCGACTCGATCAGATCCCTTAACTCGCAGATGAATTGCGCCGCTTGCGCCCCGTCGGCGATGCGATGGTCGAATACGCACGTCAACGACATCGTCGGGCGCGCCACGATCTGCATGTCCACGACCACGGGCCGCGGCCTGATCGCACCCACGCCGAGGATGGCCGCCTCGGGGTGATTGATTACCGGCACCCCGTCGTCCACGCCCAGCGCCCCGAAATTCGTCACGGTGAACGTCGAGCCCCGCAACTCCGCCGGCCCCAGGCTGCCGGCACGGGCACCGGCGATCAAATCGGCTGCCCGGCCGGCCAGTTCGCGGGTCGTCTTCCTGTCGGCCTCCCTGATGACCGGGACCAGCAGCCCACGGTCGGTGGCTACGGCGATGCCCAGGTGCACATCATGCTCGACGCGCACCTGTGGCCCCTGCGGCGAGTCGACCCAGGTGGAGTTCAGCATTTCGTTGTGGCGCAACGCGATGACCAGCAGTCGCAACACCAGCACGAAGGGCGATATGGTCCCCGCCGCCGAGCTCAACCGGTCCGACAGTCTGGCCAGCTCGGTGCAGTCGACCTCCACACCGACCTTCGCTGCCGGAATCTCTCTGTGCGACAACGTCATTTTCTCCGCCATCCGGGCCTGCACACCCCGCAGCGGCCGGACATCGGCGCCATCGCCGTTCCCGCGAGCCGCCGCCAGCACATCCTCCCGGGTGATGATGGCGCCAGCGGCGTGCTGCACCGAATCGAGGTCAACCATCAACTCCTTGGCCAGCTTTCGCACCGGGGGGGCGGCCAGCGGGCGGGTGGGCCGCCGGCTGGTGTCGATGCCGGAGTCGGCGCCATAGCCCACCAGCGTCGGCACGGCGGGTTCGACGTCGGGCGCGTCACCGCTGAGCGGCGCTGTGTCGATCTGCAGCAGCACCGCTCCTACGTTGACCACATCGCCTTCGGCGCCATTCCTTTCGACGATCCGCCCGGCGTATGGGCTCGGGATTTCCACCTCGGCCTTGGCGGTCTCCACCGTGCACAACACCTGATTGAGCTCGACGTCGTCACCGATCGCCACGTGCCACTGCGTCACCGTGACTTCTTCGAGTCCCTCGCCGAGGTCGGGGACCCGAAACGACTTGACCCGCCCCTCGTTCATGGCTGCGCCAACACGCGTTCGACGCAATCCAACAGCCGGTCGGGGCCGGGCAGCCACCACTTCTCCAGCCGCGCCGGCGGGTATGGAGTGTCGAACCCGCACGCGCGCAACACCGGCGCCTCGAGCCCGTAGAACAATTCCTCTTGAATGCGGGCGGCCAAGCCAGCTCCATACCCCAGGCTTCGCGGGCCCTCGTGCATCACCACGCAGCGCCCGGTCCGGTGGATCGACGAGGCGACGGTATCGAAGTCGAGTGGCACCAGGGAGCGCAGATCGATGACTTCTAGACTCCAATCACGTTGCCGCTGTGCCTCTTCGGCGGCGCCGACGGCGGTGCTGACCAAGCTGCCGTAGGTCACGACGGTCACGTCGGTGCCGGGCCGGCGCACCATCGCCTGCCCGATCGGCGGTTCGGGCCGGGTGACGTCGACCAGGCCGCGCCGCTGATACCGTCGCTTGGGCTCCAGATACATGACCGGGTCCGGGCACGTGATCGCGTGACGCAGCAGCCAATACGCGTCAGCCGGGCTGGACGGCACCACCACCTTCAAGCCTGCGGTATGTGCCCAGTACGACTCCGTGGAATCCGAATGATGTTCGGCGGCACCAATTCCCCCGAAGGAGGGGATGCGCACCGTCACCGGCATGTTGATTTCGCCGCGGGTGCGGGTGCGATACTTCGCCAGGTGGCTGACCACCTGATCGAAAGCGGGGTAGGAAAACCCGTCGAACTGGATCTCGGGTACCGGCACGAAGCCGCGCAGCGCCAGGCCCACCGCGATCCCGATGATGGCGGACTCCGCGAGCGGCGTGTCAAAGCAGCGGGTCTCGCCGAACGCCGCGGCCAGCCCCTCGGTTACCCGGAACACTCCTCCCTCGACCGAGACATCCTCGCCGAATACCAGCACCCGATCGTCGGCGGCCATCGCGTCGTGCAACGCGCGGTTGAGCGCCGTCACCATGGTCAACGACTGAGCGCCCAGCGCGACGTTCTGCGTTGCCGGGCTGAGTGTTTCGTCGTGGCCGGCCGGGCGATCGGCGAGCTGGGTCATGGACGCCTCTCAATCAGTTCGAACGAGTTCGGCGCGCAG
The DNA here is from genome assembly GCF_059813005.1 of Mycobacterium sp. NGS27. Taxonomy (NCBI): domain Bacteria; kingdom Bacillati; phylum Actinomycetota; class Actinomycetes; order Mycobacteriales; family Mycobacteriaceae; genus Mycobacterium; species Mycobacterium sp. NGS27. Next base: position 71,940 of record NZ_JCALDT010000001.1, on the reverse strand, counting down.
CGCCCGGCGCTGTGCCTGCAGCCCAGGAGTGATTTCGGCATAGACGGAGGTGAACAGCTCGTCGACCTCGAAATCGGGCGCATCGAACACCGCGTCGCGCAATTCGGCCCGCATCCGCTTCGCGCGGCCAACGACCCTTTCCTCCAACCGTTCCGACCACAAGCCCCGGCCTAGCAGGTAGCCGCGGTACCGCGCGATGGGTTCCAGCGCCGCCCAGTGGTCGACCTCGTCTTGGGTCCGGTAGCGAGTCGGATCATCGGATGTGGTGTGCGGGGCCAAGCGGTAGGTGACCGCCTCGATCAATGTCGGCCCGCCGCCGGCGCGCGCTCGGGCGGCGGCCTCGGCCGTCACCGCAAAGCAGGCCAGCACGTCATTGCCGTCCACCCGGATTCCAGGCATGCCGTACCCAATCGCCTTGTGCGCCAGCGACGGCGCGGCGGTCTGTTTGGCGATCGGCACCGAGATCGCCCATTGGTTGTTCTGCACGAAGAACACGCACGGCGTGCCGAACACGGCCGCGAAGTTCAGCGCCTCGTGCACGTCGCCCACGCTCGTGGCGCCGTCACCGAGGAAGGCCACCGTCACCGAGTCCTCGCCCAGCCGCTGGGCGGCCATCGCCGCACCCACGGCGTGCAGGGTCTGGGTGCCGATCGGAATCGACAGCGGTGCACAGCATTTCTTCGTGAAGTCCAGACCGCCATGCCAGGTTCCGCGCCACGCCGCGCCCACGTGTCCGGGCGGGATGCCGCGCACCAAAAACGCTCCGAGTTCCCGGTATTGGGGAAACAACCAATCCGTCTTGCGCAGGCACGCCGCGGCACCAACCTGTGCGGCCTCCTGACCATGACACGAGGCGTACAGCCCCAGCTCGCCTTGCCGCTTGAGGTTGACGAATTCGCCGTCCAGTTCGCGGGTGATCACCATCATCTCGTAGAGCCAGCTCAGCGTCTCCGCGGGAAGCTCACGGCTATAGCGGTTTTCGGACGTCGGCGAACCATCGGGCGCGACGAGTTGTATCGGCTCGAGATCGACAGTCATGGGCGTCGAAGACATCTGCGCCACACCGCCTCCCTCGTCGGGTGCCGCGTGGTCCCCTGGACCACAGCGGATCCCGGCAAACGGTCAGCCGGGATCTACCGCGAGCGGAGATCGATCGCCAGCTACACGAAAGGCCTCGCTCGCCGCGACACTGACGTACTCACCATTATGCGCTCAAACCGGAGGAGACCGGTTGATTGCGGCGACGGCACAGCGTGTCGCGCTTCGGCGTCCAGCCCCCGTCCCGTGGTAATGCACCAGCCGTCACTCAGGGACGGTCTCACCCGCCCTGCGCAACGTCATGTGCGCGTGCTTGAGCACGGGTGAGTCGACCATCTGTCCCTCAAAGGCGAAGACGCCGCGCTCGGACCGCGCCGCCGTCAGGACCCGTCGCGCCCAGTCCAGTCGCTCCTCGGTGGGGCGGTACGCCTCGCGCACCACCGGGATCTGGCTGGGGTGGATGCACACGGTTCCGCCGAAGCCCAGCGCGACGGCGTCCTCGGCCTCCTCTCGCAGGCCGTCGAGATCCCGGATGTCCAGATGCACCGCGTCGAGCGCCATGCGGCCGAAGGCAGACGCCGCGAGCAGGGCAGTCGACCGCACGTGATGGGCGACGTCGCGGTAGGTGCCGTCGGCCTTGCGGCTGGAGCTCCCGCCCAGCGTGGCCACCAAGTCCTCGGCGCCCCACATCAGCGCCACGGTGCCCTGTGCCGCCGCGATTTCGGTGGCGAATACCGCGCCGCGTGGCGTCTCCAGCAGCGCGATCACCTCGCGTGGCGCGAGACCGGTGACCTGCGCGGCCGATTCGGTCTTGGACAGCATCACCGTCGTGTACGCGGTGCCGGCGAGGGCTTCGACATCGAGAGGGTATTCCGCGGTGCCGGCCGCATTGACCCGCACGACGGTGCGTTCCGGGTCCAGCGGTGTCTCCTGCAGCGCCTTACGCGCCGCGGGCTTGTCGGCCTCGGCCACGCCATCCTCGAGGTCGAGGATCACCACATCGGCGGCCGCTGCGGCCTTGGCGAAACGCTCGGGGCGGTCGGCCGGGCAGAAAAGCCATCCCGGGCCGGCGGCTTGCAGGTTCACGCGGTCTCCTGGTTGCTCGGGCGCTTCTGCACCAGAGTGGTGCGCACGGCGCGGGCGACGACGTCGCCGTGCTGGTTGCGTCCCGTGTGCTCGAGGGTGACGATGCCTTCGCCGGGACGGCTTTTCGATTCCCGCTTGCCCGTACACACGGTCTCCGCGTACAGGGTGTCGCCGTGGAAGACGGGTTTGGGGAAAGACACGTCGGAGAAGCCCAGGTTGGCCACGATGGTGCCGAGCGTCAGCTGCGACACCGACAACCCGACCAGCGTGGACAGGGTGAACATGGAGTTCACCAGTCGCTCGCCGCGAAACCCGGGCTGTTCGGCGGCCCAGGCCGCGTCGAGGTGCAGCGACTGAGTGTTCATGGTGAGCGTGGTGAACAAGACGTTGTCGGCCTCGGTGATCGTGCGGCCGGGCCGGTGCAGATAGGTGGTCCCGATCTCGAATTCCTCAAACCACAAGCCGCGCTGGACAACCGACTTGGCATCCGTCATGAGCGCCGCTCCTCCTCATCGCTCGGCTCTGCATCGTCGCCGGCGCGCGTCATGACAGTCCCAGCGATCGCGCGATGAGCATCAGCTGCACTTCGGTCGTCCCTTCGCCGATCTCGAGGATCTTGCTGTCGCGGTAGTGGCGCGCCACCGGATATTCGTTCATGAAGCCGTAGCCGCCGTGGATCTGGGTTGCGTCGCGGGCGTTGTCCATCGCCGCCTCCGAGGCGATCATCTTCGCGATTGCCGCGTCCTTCTTGAAGGGCTTGCCCGCCAACATCTTTGCGGCCGCATCGTAGTAGGCGGTCCGCGCGACGTGGGCACGCGCCTCCATCCGCGCGATCTTGAAGCTGATCGCCTGGTTGGCGCCGATCGGCTGGCCGAACGCCTGCCGTTCCTTGGCGTACTTGACGCTTTCGTCGACGCAGCCCTGCGCCGCCCCGGTCGCCAGCGCGGCGATCGCAATGCGACCCTCGTCCAGGATGGACAAGAAGTTGGAGTAGCCGGTGCCCCGGCCACCCAACAGGTTCTCCTCCGGAACGCGGACGTCGTCGAAGCTCAACGGGTGCGTATCCGACGCGTTCCAGCCGACCTTGCTGTACACCGGTTCGACGGTGAATCCCGGTGTGCCGTTGGGCACGATGATCGACGAGATCTCTTTCTTGCCGTTGGCGGCGGTTCCGGTGACGGCGGTGACGGTGACCAGTGAGGTGATGTCGGTGCCGGAGTTGGTGATGAATTGCTTGCTGCCGTTGATCACCCAGTCGCCGTTGTCGAGCCGGGCCGTGGTGCGGGTTCCGCCGGCGTCCGAACCCGCCCCGGCTTCAGTGAGCCCGAAGCCGGCGAGGGCGCGGCCGGCGGTCAAGTCCGGCAACCACTTCTGCTTTTGCTCCTCGGTGCCGAACCGGTAGATGGGCATGGCGCCGAGGCTGGCGCCGGCCTCCAGGGTGATCGCCACCGACTGGTCGAACTTGCCGAGTTCCTCGAGCGCCAGCGAAAGGGCGAAGTAGTCACCGCCCATGCCGCCGTATTCCTCGGGGAACGGCAAGCCGAACAAGCCCATCTCCCCCATCTTGGCGACGACCTCGTACGGGAAGCTGTGCTCCTCGTCGTGTTTGGCCGACACCGGCGCGACCACGGTGCGCGCGAACTCGGCGACCGTGTCGCGAAGATCCTCGTATTCCTTGGGCAACGTCCCCGCGGTGATGGATGTGGTCATGATGCGTCCTTACTCGAATCGGCTGCCGCGCTGGATTCTTCGGGCACCAGTCGGGCCAGCACCTGGTCCACCGTCACCTGATCACCAACGGACACCAGTACTTCCACCTGTCCGGAGACCGGTGCGACAAGCGAATGTTCCATTTTCATCGCCTCGACGACGACCACCACCTCGCCCTCGGAAACGTCGGTGCCCGAGGATGCCTGAACGGCGATCACGCTGCCGGGCATCGGGCTGACGATCTCGGCCCGCTGCGCGCCGGCGGCGCGGTGAATTTTGTTCTCCTCGGCTTCACGCACATGCCAGGTTCCTCGCTCGTCGGCGATCCACAGGTGCCGGTCGGCTTCGGCCCAGCGGTAGTCCCGGCGCACACCGTCGAGCGTCATACTCATCCGCGTCGGCTCGACATGCACGGCGGCGGAATGGGTTTGACCCTCGCCGACCTGTACCGTGGCCGCCTCGGGCAAGCCCCGCACGGACACCGTCGCACTGCGCAGCGGGGTGCGCATGTCGGTGCGGACCGGTGCCGGGCTACCGCCGACCCGCCATCCGGTCGGCGCCGCCCAGGGATTGTCGCCGAAGCGGCGAGCGCGCAAAGCCAGGGCCGATTGCCGATAGAGACCGGCCGCGGCGAGCACGTCATCGGGAGCCGGCAGCGGAGCGAAGTCCGCCAGGCGCTCGTCCAGCAGCGCGGTGTCCAGGTCGCCGGCCTGCACCCGCTCGTCGGCGAGCAGGAATCGGAGGAATTCGACATTGGTCTGAACACCCAAGATCACGGTTCGGCTCAGCGCGCGGTCGAGCTTCGCCAGCGCCTCGCCGCGGTCGGTCCCGTGGGCGATCACCTTGCTCAGCATCGGGTCGTAGTCGCTGCCGACCAGCGTGCCCGTCAACAGCGAGGAGTCGACCCGCACGCCGCCACCGGACGGTTCGGAAACCTCCAGCACCCGCCCGCCGGTGGGCAGGAAGCCCCGCGCCGGATCCTCCGCGTACACCCGGGCCTCGACCGCGTGCCCACGTAGTTCGATGTCGTCCTGGGCGAACGCCAGCTTCTCACCGGCGGCCACCCGCAGCTGCCACTCGACCAGGTCCAGCCCGGTGACCGCCTCGGTGACCGGATGCTCAACCTGCAGGCGGGTATTCATCTCCATGAAGAAGAACTCGTCGGGCCGCGCCGCGGAGACGATGAACTCGACCGTGCCGGCGCCGACGTAGTCAACGCTGCGCGCGGTATCGCAGGCGGCCGCCCCGATGCGCGCCCGCGTCGCCTCGTCGAGCAACGGCGAAGGCGCCTCCTCGATCACCTTCTGGTGGCGGCGCTGCAGGCTGCACTCACGTTCGCCGAGGTGCACAATGTTGCCGTGCGTGTCGGCGAGCACCTGCACCTCGATGTGCCTGGGCCGCAACACGAATCGTTCCAGAAACAGTGTGTCGTCGCCGAACGACGAAGCCGCCTCGCGTCGCGCCCCCACCAGCGCATCGCGCAGGCTGCCCGGTTCGTCCACCAGCCGCATGCCCTTGCCGCCGCCGCCCGCCGACGGTTTGATCAGCACCGGATACCCGACGTCGTCCGCGGCCGCGGCCAGCTCGTCGTCACTCAGCCCCGGCTTGGCGACGCCGGGCACCACCGGGACGTCGAACGCGGCGACCGCGTTCTTGGCGGTGACCTTGTCGCCCATCACCTGTATCGCCCGGACCGGCGGCCCCAGGAAAACCACTCCGGCCCGCTCGCAGGCGGCGGCGAAATCGGCGTTCTCAGACAGGAATCCGTACCCCGGATGGATCGCTTGGGAGCCGGTGCGCACGGCCGCCTCGACGACCCTGTCGATGTTCAGGTAACTTTCGCGGGCCGCCGCGGGTCCCAGCCGCACCGCCTCGTCGGCTTCGAGCACATGGCGCGCGCCGGCGTCGGGATCGCTGTAGACGGCGACCGAGCGGATGCCGAGCCGACGCAGGGTTCGGATCACCCGCACCGCGATCTCGCCGCGGTTAGCCACTAATACGGTTTCGAACACTGCACTCACATCCGAAAGACGCCGTAGGAGACGGGTTCCAGCGGTGCTTGGGCGCACACCGAAAGAGCCAGTCCGACAAAGGTTCTGGTGTCGGCGGGGTCGATGATGCCGTCGTCCCACAGCCGCGCCGTGGAGTAATAGGGGTTGCCCTGACTTTCGTACTGTTCGCGGATGGGAGCCTTGAACTCCTCTTCCTCGTCGGTCGACCACGGTTTGCCCGCACCGGCGAGTTGCTCGCCGCGCACGGTCGCCAGCACCGATGCGGCCTGTTCGCCGCCCATCACCGAAATGCGGGCGTTCGGCCACATCCACAGGAAGCGAGGCGAATACGCCCGCCCGCACATCGAATAGTTGCCCGCCCCATAGGATCCGCCGATCACGACGGTCAGCTTGGGTACCCGCGCGCAGGCGACGGCGGTGACCATCTTGGCCCCATGCTTGGCGATGCCGCCGGCCTCGTAGTCGCGACCGACCATGAAGCCGGCGATGTTCTGCAAGAACAGCACCGGTATCTTGCGTTTGTCGCACAACTCGATGAAATGCGCGCCCTTCAAGGCCGATTCGCTGAAGAGCACGCCGTTGTTGGCAATGATGCCCACCGGATGGCCGTGAATGTGGGCGAACGCGGTCACCAGCGTCTTGCCGTAATTGGCCTTGAATTCGCTGAATTCGCCGCCGTCGACCAGCCGCACGATGACCTCGTGCACGTCGTAGGGCACCCGCGGGTCGGGTGGCACCACGTCGTAGAGCTCCGTCTGCGCGCACCTGGGCGGGAGCGGGGATCGCACGTCCCACGGGCTGGGCTGGCGCGGGCCGAAGGTGGCCGCGATCGCGCGGACGATCCGCAGGGCGTGCTCGTCGTCTTCGGCGAGGTGGTCGGTGACCCCGGAAACCCGGGAATGCAGGTCGCCGCCACCGAGGTCTTCGGCCGACACGATCTCCCCGGTCGCCGCCTTGACCAAGGGCGGACCACCCAAGAAGATCGTGCCCTGCTCGCGCACGATGACCGCCTCGTCGCTCATCGCCGGCACGTACGCGCCGCCGGCCGTGCACGAACCGAGCACCGCGGCAACCTGCGGAATTTCCTTGGCGCTCATGGTCGCCTGGTTGTAGAAGATGCGGCCGAAATGCTCGCGGTCGGGGAACACCTCGTCCTGCCGCGGCAAGAACGCGCCCCCGGAGTCCACCAGGTAGATGCACGGCAGCCGATTCTGCAGCGCCACCTCTTGGGCGCGCAGATGTTTTTTGACCGTCATCGGGTAGTAGGTGCCGCCCTTGACCGTCGCGTCGTTGGCGACGATCACGCACTCGCGGTCCGAAACGCGTCCGATGCCCGTGATGATCCCGGCCCCAGGCGACTCGTCGCCGTACATGCCGTCCGCGGCCAGCGGCGAGAGCTCCAAAAACGGGCTGCCCGGGTCGAGCAGGCGATCGACCCGTTCGCGGGGAAGCAACTTGCCGCGGCTGACGTGACGCTCCCGGGCGCGCTCGTTTCCGCCCAATGCCGCCGCCGCCAGCTTGGCGTTCAATTCCCCCACCAGCCGGCGGTGCTCACCGGAGAACGACGCCTCAGCCTTGACGGGCGAGGTCACCACGTTGTCCATCGCCCCAGCAGCCTCCTTGCCGTCGCGCGATCGGGGTTTTGAGTTAATGCCGATTAACTCAAGGAGTGAGAATACCATTCCCGCCGTTGCCGGTCCAGGCAGGACCACGCTTGGCGAAAGCCGCGAGTTAATCGCGAATAACTCGTGCTACGTTAGGGCCAATTGACCAAGCGGAGGTCCGTCATGACAGCGTCCTCCTCCGAGGGGCGGGCCGGTCCCGTCGACGCCCCAAATCGCCGCAGCCAGTTGAAGTCCGACCGTCGCCTGCAACTGCTGTCCGCCGCCGAACGGCTGTTCGCCGAGCGCGGTTTCCTCGCGGTGCGGCTCGAAGACATCGGCGCGGCGGCCGGGGTGAGCGGTCCGGCCATCTATCGCCACTTCCCGAATAAGGAGTCGCTGCTGGTCGAGCTGCTGGTGGGCATCAGCACCCGGTTGCTCGCCGGCGCCCGGCAGGTGCAGACCGACAGCACCGACGCGGCCGCCGCACTGGACGGGCTGATCGACTTCCACCTGGACTTCGTGTTCAACGAACCCGACCTCATTCGCATTCAGGATCGCGACCTCGCGTACTTGCCCGAGGTCGCCGAAAAGCAGGTGCGCAAAGCGCAGCGTCAATACGTCGAGGTCTGGGTGGGGGTGCTGCGCGAGCTGAATCCCGAGCTGGCCGAGGCCGATGCCCGGCTGACCGCGCACGCCGTGTTCGGCCTGCTGAATTCGACACCGCACAGCGTCAAGCCCGCCGATACTTTGCGCGGCAAATCCGGCCGCGCCGCGAGGTCGCGCACCGTCATGCGGGCGATGACGGTCGCCGCGCTCGGCGCCGGAAATCAGTGCCCCTGAGCGTCCGTCGTAGGCTGGCTCAGCCCGTTGACAACCGCGTCCAGGTACCCTGCAAGCCATGAGGTGGACATGAACGATTCACGTCCCACCGAGCGGTTTCCCACATCGCAGCCGGGGCCACAGCAGCCGAGGTATTCGCCCTCCGCTGATCCCGCTTACGCCGACCAGACGCCGTACGCGCAGAGCTACGGCGGGACGACGCCGCCCTGGGCAGCCACCCCGAACGAGACGAACCCGACCAGGCCGCTGCCGGCGTACTGGCAGCAAGAGGTTCCTCCGTCGGCCGACATGCCGACGGGCATGGCTCCCCCGCCGCCGGGCGGCCCGAGGTCGTCGCGATGGTTGTGGATCGGCGCCGGCGCGGCGGTGCTGCTGGTCGTCGCCTTGGTGATTGCGCTGGTACTGGCGAACGACGCGATCAAGACCCAGACCGCCGTCCCGCCGTTGCCGGCGATGCCGGAGCCGAGCACGGAGACCCCGACGACCTCGACGCACCGGACGCCGTCGCTCATTCCGGCCCCGATACCGCCGACCAGCGGCCCCGAGTCGCCGCCCGAGACCACCGGGCCGGCGGCGATGCAAGACGTCGTCTACACAGTCTCGGGTGAGGGGCGCGCGATCAGCATCATGTACATCGATACCGGCGGCCTCATCCAGACCGAATTCAACGTCGCGCTGCCGTGGAGCAAGGAGGTCAGCCTGTCGAAATCGGCGACCCACCCGGCCAACGTCACGATCGTCAACATCGGCCACAGCGTGACGTGCACGCTCACTATCGACGGGGTTCAGATCAGCAAGCGCGTCGGCGGCGGTCTGACAGTCTGCGACGCCCGCGGCTAAGCGCTACACCAACGGGTTACGACGGCTCGGCCGCGGGTTCGGCGACGGCGGGGCCACGCAGCGGAACCCGGACGGCCAGCATCGCCAGCAGTCCGGCGAGCAGCACCAGCAGAATTCCGCCCAGGCCGGCCCGCACGGCGCCGAAGGCGTCGACGAATAGCGAGAACAGCCACGGCGCCACGAACGCCACCGCCCGCCCGGTCATGGTGTAGAGCCCGAACGCCACCCCTTCGCTGCCGTGCTTGGCCATGTGCAGCAGCAAAGCGCGCGACGACGACTGCGACGGCCCGATGAACATGCACAGCACCAGCCCGCACACCCAGAAGGCCACCGGCCCGGACAGCGCCATCAAGGTCAGTCCCAGGACGATGATCGCGAACAATGACGCCACGATCACGGGCTTTGAACCGACGCGGTGGTCGACGAACCCGCCCAGCACCGCGCCCACCGCGGCGATCACACTGGCCGCGACCCCGAAGATCAGCACGTTGGCCTGCGAAATGCCGTACACGTTCACGCCGAGCACCGCGCCGAACGCGAAGATCGCCGCCAGCCCGTCCCGGAAGAGCGCGCTGGCGAACAGGAAGTAGACCAGGTTGCGGTCGCGCCGCCATTCCGCGGCGACCTCGGTCCACAACCTGCGATAGCCGCCGAGCATGCTCGTCGACTGGTGGTGCTCCGACGACTCGGTCAGCCGGTGCGCGACGAACAGCAAGGGCAGCGCCAGCACCGCGAACCAGATCGCGGCAACCACCATCGCCTCACGGACATAGAGCCCGTCCCGCAGGGGAACTCGCAGCAGGCCGCGCGTCGCGTCGGGCCCTTTGCCGGATCCGGAGATGAAGCCGGTGTAGATCACCAGCAGGAGCACAACGCTGCCGACATACCCCGCCGCCCAGCCGAATCCGGATATCCGCCCGGCCGTCTGCGGCGTCGAGAGCTGACGCAGCATGGCGTTGTAGGGGACGCTGGCCAGATCGCCGCAGGCCGCCGTCGCCCCGAGGAGCGCCAGGCCCGCCCACAGGTAGCCGGGGCGCTCGCGGATGAAGAACATCAGGCAGGTCAGCGTCACCGCCGCGGCCGTCAGCACGCTCAACGCCACCCGCCTGCGATGCGCGGACTCCACCCACACGCCGACGGCGGGCGCGAGCACCGCGACGGTCAGCCCCGCGATGGCCGCCGCGCGGCCCAGCCAGCTCGCCGGTGTGGTGGAGCCGGATATCCCCACCCCCACGCTGCTGGTCAGGTAGACGGAGAAGACGAACGTCGCCACGATCGCGTTCAGGCCGGTCGAGCCGGAGTCCCAGAGCGCCCACGCCACGACGCGCGATCGCGCGGCGGTGGCGGGCCGCGGCTCCGGCTGGCTCATGCCCGGCACTCTATCGGCGCGCGCGATCGCCTGCGGGCCGCGTTCGGACCGCTGTCTACGATTGGCGGCATGCCGCTACCCGCCCCAAGCCCCGAGGCGCGCGCCGTTGTCACCGGAGCTTCGCAGAACATCGGTGAAGCGCTCGCCACCGAACTCGCCGCGCGCGGACACAGCCTGATCGTCACCGCCCGCCGCGAAGACCTGCTCACGGCCCTGGCCGCTCGCCTCACCGGCAAGTACGGCGTCACCGTCGACGTGCGCCCCGCCGACCTCGCCGATCCGGGCGAACGCGCGAAGCTGTGCGACGAGCTGGCAGCCCGGCCCATCTCGATCCTGTGCGCCAACGCGGGCACCGCGACCTTCGGCCCGGTTGCCACGCTCGATCCGGCCGGTGAAAAGGCCCAGTTGCAGCTGAATGTCCTTGGGGTGCATGACCTTACGTTGGCGGTGCTGCCGGGGATGGTCGAGCGTGGGTCCGGCGGCATCCTGATTTCCGGTTCGGCGGCGGGCAATTCGCCGATCCCCTACAACGCGACCTATGCGGCCAGCAAGGCCTTCGCGAACACCTTCAGCGAATCGCTGCGCGGCGAGCTGCGCGGGTCCGGCGTCAATGTGACGCTGCTGGCGCCGGGCCCGGTGCGCACCGACCTGCCCGACGACGCCGAGGCCTCGATCGTCGAGCGGCTGGTGCCGGATTTCCTGTGGATCTCGACCGAACACACCGCGCGGGTGTCTCTGGATGCGTTGGCGCGCAACAAGATGCGCGTCGTTCCCGGCCTGACGTCGAAGGCCATGTCGGTGGCCAGCGGGTACGGTCCGCGCGCCATCGTGGCGCCGATCGTGGGCGCGTTCTACAAGAAGCTCGGCGGCGGGTAGGCGCTATTTCCGGCGGCGTCCGGAACCGAAGATGCCTTTCACCGCTTCGCGTATCGCGGTGTTGATGCCGCTTTTAACGGTGGGGTTCTGCAGAACTTCCTCCCACATCGACGGCCCTTTTGCGCCCTTCGGCTCCGCCGGCTCCGGCATCGGCGGAACCGGCTCGTTGGGCGGGACCGGCGGGTATTCGGACCGGGTTTGCGGCGGCTGCGGCGCGGGCGGGGCTTGCGGATCCGGCGGGACGGACGGGGGCTGCGCGGGCTGGGAGAGCGTCTGACCGTACTTCGCCTGCAGCGGACTGTTTTTCGCCGCGGCCACGATCGCGTCGTTGCCGATCGACGCCATGAGCGAGCGCGGTACCCGCATGCGGGTCCACGCGACCGGCGTCGGTGCGCCCTTCTCGGATAACACGGTCACCACCGCCTCCCCGATTCCCAGCGACGTCAGCGCCGACTCCAGGTCGTAGACATCGGTTTTCGGGTAGGTGCGGACGGTCTTGCTGAGCGCCTTCTGGTCGTCGGGTGTGAACGCCCGCAACGCGTGCTGAACTCGCGCGCCCAGCTGGGACAGGATGTCGTTGGGGATGTCCGTGGGGAGTTGGGTGCAGAAGAACACCCCGACGCCTTTGGAGCGGATCAGCTTCACGGTCTGCTCGACCTGCTCGAGGAAGGCCTTCGACGCGTCGGCGAACAACAAGTGCGCCTCGTCGAAGAAGAACACCAGCTTCGGCTTGTCCACATCGCCGACCTCGGGTAGCTGGCTGTACAGGTCGGCGAGCAACCACATCAGGAAGGTGGAGAAGATGACCGGACGCACCGACTGACCCGTGAACTCCAGCAGCGAGATGATGCCCTGGCCTTGCTCATTGACGCGCAGCAGATCGTTCGGGTCGAGCTTGGGCTCGCCGAAAAAGGTGTCCCCGCCTTCGGCATCGAGGTTCACCAGCGCGCGCAGGATCACGCCCGCCGTCGTCGCCGACACGCCGCCCAGCGATTTCAGGGCTTCTTTGCCCTCGTCGCTGGTCAGGTAGCCGATGGCGCCGCGTAGATGGTCAGTGGTGACCAGCGGACGGTTTTGGTCCTTCGCCCAGTGGAAGATCAACCCCAGCGTCGATTCTTGAGTGGCGTTGAGCCCCAGCACTTTTGACAGCAGAACGGGGCCGAAGCTGTCGACGGTCGCCCGGATCGGCACGCCGATTCCCTTGGTGCCCAGCGACAAGAACTCGGCCGGAAACCCCGTCGGCTGCCAGTTGTCGCCGGTGTCTTCGGCCCGCGCGGCGGTCTTGTCGTTACCTTCGCCGGGCCTGGCCAGCCCGGACAGGTCGCCCTTCACATCGGCCATCAGCACGGGGACGCCCGCGGCGCTAAGCTGCTCGGCGATCAATTGCAGCGTCTTGGTCTTACCGGTTCCGGTCGCCCCCGCCACCAGGCCGTGCCTGTTGATGGTGGCCAGCGGAATGCGAATCTGGGCCGCCGGATCGGCCGCGCCGTCGATGACGACGGTGCCCAATTCCAGCGCCTGGCCGTCGACGGCGTATCCATCGGCGATCCGCGTCGCGGCCGTGGCCGCTGAATCGGTGCTCATCGTGCTGCGCCTCTCTTCCCCGACGATTCGGCGTGCAGTTCGACAACGCTCCACCCTACTTCCCCACCTTCTCCGGGGGCGAGGTCCGGCGCGCGCGTCACCTGGGCCTGGTCCGATGGTGGCGACCCGCCGCGTCCGGCTTCGCCGCACTTGCGATCGCCACTAGTCTGAGCGCTGTGCGAGACGAATTGGTGTGGATCGACTGCGAGATGACCGGGCTTGATCTGGGTTCGGACAAGCTCATTGAGATCGCGGCACTGGTGACCGACGCCGATTTGAACGTTCTCGGCGACGGGGTCGACGTAGTGATCCATGCCGACGACGCCGCGCTCGCGGCGATGGGCGAGGTGGTCACCGAAATGCACTCGCGCTCCGGGCTGACCGACCAGGTGCGGGCGTCCACGGTCGACCTGGCGACCGCGGAGGCGATGGTTCTGGATTACATCGGCGAACACGTCAAACAACCCAAGACGGCGCCGCTGGCCGGCAACTCCATCGCCACCGACCGCGCCTTCATCGTGCGCGACATGCCCGCCCTGGATTCGTTCCTGCACTACCGCATGATCGATGTGAGCTCGATCAAAGAACTCTGCCGGCGCTGGTATCCGCGCATTTACTTCGGCCAGCCGGTCAAGGGGCTGGCCCACCGCGCGCTGGCGGACATCCACGAGTCCATTCGCGAGCTGCAGTTCTACCGGCAGACCGCATTCGTCTCGCCGCCGGGGCCGTCTACCAGCGAAATCGAGGCGGTGGTCGCCGCCCTTGGCGACGGAAAAGACGCACCGGGGCCAAGCGATTCGGCCAGCGCGCCGCCGACCGGTTAGTATCGACGTCGCCGCTCGTTGACCGTCATCGCGTGAAGGTCGGCTGGCGGCCGTGGTGGGTGTAGTTCAGTTGGTAGAGCGTCAGGTTGTGATCCTGAATGTCGCGGGTTCGAGTCCCGTCACTCACCCCACAGGTCAGGGAGCGTTGCCGCTCCCTGACCTTTTTTGACCCGGAGTCGCGAGAACCGACCGCTTCGTCAGGTGTTGGCGTTGCCCGCTTTCCACTGCGCCCAGGGGATGTTCCAGTCGCCCAGGCCCTCGATCCCCGGCAGCGTCGACCCCACCGTATGCACTACCTCGACGATGTCGCCGCTCTTGCTGTGGTCGTAGAACCACTCGGCGTTGCTCGGACTCACGTTGAGGCATCCGTGGCTGGTGTTGGTGTGGCCTTGGGCGCCCACCGACCACGGTGCCGAGTGCACGAAGACGCCGCTGTAGGACATCTGGGTGGCCCAGTCGACCTCGGTGCGATATCCGTTGGGCGAGTTGACCGGAACGCCATATGTCGAGGAATCCATGATGATGTGCTTGAACCGCCCACCAATGATGTAGATGCCGTTAGCCGTTGGGGTGCTGTCCTTGCCCATTGACGTCGGCATGGTCTTGACGACATCGCCGTTGACCCGCACGGTCACCGTCTTCGTGGTGTCGTCGGCCGTCGAGATCACCTCGTCACCGATGGTGAAGTGCGACTTGACGTTGTCCTCGCCGAACATCCCGTCGCCCAGGTCAACCCCGTAGGTGTTGACGGCCACGTCGATGGTTGTTCCCGACTTCCAGAAACGCTCCGGGCGCCAACGAACTTCGCGGTTGTTCAGCCAATAGAACGCGCCCTCCACCGCAGGGTTGGTGGTGATCTTGATGGCCTTCTGGGCCGCCGCGCGGTTCGCGATGTTCTCGTCGAAGCGGATCGCCACCGGCTCACCGATGCCCACCACGTCACCATCGGCCGGACTGACGTAGGGCATGGTCAGGTGCGCCGGTGAGCTGGTCTCGAACGTCATCTGCTTGTTGGCCGCGCCGCCCAGGCCGGTGGCCTTCGCATTCAGCGTGTAGCGCCTGTTGTAGCCGAGCGGCTCTGTGGTCGACCAACGCAGGCCGTCGGGGCTCAACTGCCCATTGATCGACCTACCGTTCTCGTTGACCATGGTGACCGAGGCGAGCACGCCGTCGGCGACGGTCACCGTCACCGGCGCATCCACCGTCACACCGACGGCGCCGTCGGTCACCGAGGCGGTGAGCTTCGGCACCAGCAGGTCGGCCAGTGGCGTGCCCTTGTCGAAGATGACTTTCGCCGGTGCCGCCGCGTGGTCGCCGTTACACGCGCCGCTGAACACGGCAATCGGAATAATCGCGGCCACCAGCCACGATCGTCGCCTCCGCAAACGCGTCATCCAGTGACCTTCCATGTGATTCTCCAGTTGGTCACCGCTGACCAGTCAGGTAGCTGCAGGCATTCTAATGGCTTTTGCCGACACTCCCCGGCGGATGCGAGCCCAGGCGGCCGATCGGTGTCGCCACCGCAATGAATTCGTCATCCAGGCGCGGTCCACAGCCCGCCGGGGCCCGTTCTACGCCGGCGAGCCGACCTCGTCGTGCCGCTGCTCGTCGACCATGTCGCGGGTGTTGACGGCCTCGACGCGCGCGAGTCTGACGATGGCCGCCGTCATCACCAGCGCCGCCGCCACCAGGGCGATCGCCCCGGCGCGACCGGTGTTCAGCGTCTCGCCGAGGACGACGACGCCGAGCACCGCCGCCACCACCGGCTGCGACATCTGCAGGGTCGGCATCGACGCCGTCAACGGACCCGCCCGAAACGCCGACTGACTCCACGCCACGCCACCCAGCGCGACCAGTATGCAGGCATACAGCTCGGGGGTCCGGGTCACCGCGGCCGCTCCCTCGCCGAGCCGGGCGACCACTTCTTTGGCGAGCACCGCGAAGACGCCCCACAACGACCCCGACGCGAAGGCGAACAGCGCCGCCGCCGCGGCGCCACCCCATGTTCGGCCGGCCACGATGCAGCCGATCAACAGCGGCGCGAGGACAGCGGCAACCGCAGTCCAGGTTCGCAGGGAGGCGCCCGGATGCCCGGCCTGCGGGTTGCCCACGATCACGACCACGATCACCGCCGTGGTCAGCAACGCGGCCCATACCCACTCGCCTGCGGTCACGTTGCGGTGCAGGAACCTGGCGTTGATGGGCAGCGCGAACAGCACCGAAGACATCAGCAGCGCCTGCACCAACAGCACCGAGCCCTCACCGAGCGCCGCGGCCTGTAGCGCGATGCTTGCCACGAGAAGCAGTGCGCCCCACCACCATCGTCGATTTCGAAGCAGGCCGGCGAACAATTCGACCGAGCCGATCGCCCGGTCGGCGATGCAGTGCGCGGCGCGCTGCTGCAAGACGTCGCCGATCGCCACGCAAAGCGCAGAACTCAGCGCCAACAGTGCGGCGATATGCCATTGGGTCATAAATATCTCCGTCGATGTCCGGCAAATCAGGCACTAGTGATGCGAAAGTCCTTCCCTCACAGAGCATCTTGCTTATCAGCCACGATCGGACGCGGCTCCGGCGGTCCACCTGCTGGCCACGGGCTCCCTGCGCGCATCGGCGGCCCAGCGGCCCCGGCCCACCGCAACGGCCTCGCCCTCGCCGGTCGCGGATCGGTTCCGCAACAACGCCGACCACTGGGGAGCCCACCACGTCCATCGGCCAAGCAGGTGAATGAAGGCCGGCACCAAGACCATTCGCACCAAGGTGGCATCGACGAGCACACCGAGCGTGAGTCCCAGGCCCAGCATTCGCATGAACGAGACATGCGCGGGGATCAACGCGGCGAAGGAAATCGACATCACCACCGCGGCGGTGGTGACCACCCGGCCGATGCCGGCGATGCCCAGCGCGGTGCTCTCGTCGGTGGCGGCGCGCGCTTCGGCCGCGGTCGGTGGCGTTCTGCGCGAGGCTTGCGATGCCAGCCAGTACTCGTGGATGCGCGAGACCAGGAACACCTCGTAGTCCATGGCCAGCCCGAAAGCGATGCAGAACAACAAGACTGGGATGTTGGCGTTCAGTGTCCCGTTGGGCGTGGTGCCTAGGGCGCCCAGGCGGCCGTCCTGGAAGATCCACACCATCGCCCCGAATGCCGCCGTTAGTGAGAGCACGTTGCACACCATTGCCTGCAGCGGCAGCACCGCGCTGCCGGTGAGCAGGAACAGCAGCGCGAAGGTGATGAGCGCGATCAGTCCGAACACCAGCGGCAGTCGCTTGGTGATCGCATCGACGCTGTCGCGGTTGATCTGCGCCAGTCCGGTCATCTCGACCGACCGTCCCGCCGGCCCGGCGACCTGATGCAGTCGGTCGAGTTGGGTGTTCGAGGCGCGCGAGTAGAGCGGCGCGGTGGTTTTCACCGTGAGAAATGCGCTGCCGTCGGCCATGCCCGTGGGGGCGGCGGGCGGCCCCGCCGGATTTCCGGCCACGAACGTCCCCGCCGGTGCGGTGACCGCGGATACGCCCGGCACCCGGGACAGCCGGGCGGCGTAGTGCTGCAGGTCGCCGGGCGTCACGCCGTGAGCGTCGGGGACGACGACGGACACCGAGGTCCCCAACCCGTTGGCGAAATCGTCGTCCAGCATGTCGGCGACCTGGCGCGCCGACGCCGATCGCGGAAGCACGCGTTCGTCGGGAAAGCCCCACTTCACGCCCAGGAACGGCACCCCAAGCAAAAGCAGCAGCGCGACGACGCTCAGGCCGACCGGCGTCGCGCGGCGCAGCACGAACTTGGTCGAGCGGTACCAGAACTGCGCCACCAGCGGCTTGTGCGCGTGGTCACGAAAGGGCCGCTGCCCGTGCAGAATTCGGTGCATCACTCTGCGAGCATCCATCGTGTCCAATCGGGGCCCCAGCAACACTATGGCGGCCGGGGTGACGACCACGGTCGCAATCGCGACGATGGCCGCGGTGGCCACGATGGTGTAGGCGGAAGACTTCAGGAAATACATCGGGAACAGCGCCATCACCGCCATCGACAGCCCCACCGTGGTGGCGGAGAACAGCACCGTCCTGCCCGCGGTCGCCATGGTCCGCATCAGCGCGTCGTGGCGGGCCATCGTCCGCATCAGCTCCTGGTTCCGGTCGCGGCCCTCGGTGCGCGCCAGCTCCTCGCGGTAGCGGGTGATGATCAGCAGGTTGTAATCGATGGCCAGGGCGAGGCCCATCGCGATGCTCAGGTCCAAGGCGTAGGTCGACACATCGGTGGCGAAGCTGATCAGCCGCAGCACCGACATTGTGCAGACGATGGCCAATGCGCCCAAGACGATCGGCATCGCAGCGGCGACGACTCCGCCGAGCACCCACACCAGCACTGCGAAACTCAACGGAATCGCGATGGACTCCATCAACAGCAGGTCGCGCTGGTTCTGGTCGTTGATCTGCGCGTACGCTACGGCCATGCCGCCGGCGCGCACCGTGACGCCGTCGCGGTCATGCACCAGGTCCTTCGTCAGCGCACGGGCGTATTTCTGCGCGTCGTTTTCCCCGCCCCTGAGGCCGGCCACGATCATTCCGGACTTGTCGTCCTTGCTGACCAGCTGGGCCGCGGCCGCGGGCGGCGACGTCCATGCTGACGACACGTTGAGCACCCATGGCGAACGTTTTAGCTGGTCGACGATGTCGGTACCGACCTGGCGCGCCTGAGCACCGCGGGCGCCGGTCGGCGCAGTCAGCACGATCAGCATCTGCTGATCGGTCTGGTTGAACTTGTCGCGAAGGGTGTCGCTCGCCCGGGAAGACTCCGACGTGGGGTCCTGGAAACCACCGCCGGACAGGCTGTTGACCACCGGCAGCCCCAAAATCGCGGCCCCCAGCAGCACCAACACGGCGATCGCGATGATGCGGCGCGGCGCGGCGATCGCAAGCCGGGTGATCACTTGCAGCATGGCGTATCGCCTACCCCAAACCGCGCGGGTTGACCCGCCGAGTATGGAATTGCTCACATCGGTGTCCTTGCGGCGCGTCGTCGGTGATCTCCGGGATCGAGGTTTGACCTGCTGGCGCTCGGGTATCGAATCTAAAAGCACACTTGGTACCTGGATTCGGCGTGCGCAGTGCCGGTTTGCCTGGGCTACAAGCAGATTGGATGTGCGATGGACGGTAAGGACGACGGCATCAATATCCGGCATCCCACCGAAGCGGACTGGCAGGCGGTTTTCGAGAATCAGGCCAGGACTTTCGGCGATCCGGTGGGCCCAGAAGACCTCGAGGCGTGGAGACGTCGAGTCAGCCTCGACAACATTTTGATCGCCGAGGATGTCTGCGATCCGGAGCATCCGAATCTGGTCGGAACGTCCATCATCTACCCCTCGCGGCTCACCGCACCGGGCGGCGCCCAGTTGCGGGTCGCTTGGCTGACGATGATCGCCGTTGCGTCAACGCATCAGGGCAAGGGTCTTTGGGCGCAGCTCAGCGCCCAGGGACTCGGAATACTGTTGGAGCGCGGTTATCCCATCGTTTGCGGCGTTCCGACGCAGACAGCGATGTACGACGGCTTCGGCGCCGGGGTGTCGAGCTACAGCCACACCTACTCCATTGACCGCCGCTTTGCGAAGTTGCGCGCCGCGCCGGGCCAGATTCGGGCGCGCGAGGTCAACACCGCCGAGGCGCGGCGGCAGCTGCCCGAACTCTACGAAAGGTGGTGTGCCGCAACCACTGGCGCGATCTCGCGCGACGACGAGTGGTGGGCCGACTACCTGGACGACCGAGCAACCCAGCGCGGCAACGGATCTGCGCTGCACTACACGATCCATCCGGACGGTTTCTTGACTTACCGGGTGGTCGGCTCGCAGCAGCATGCGTTCCGTCCGCCGCTTGGCACCGTGGTCGTCGAAGACTTCTGCCCCATCACCGACGAAGCGCATACCGAGCTGCTGCAGACGCTCCTGGTATTGGAGATGTTCTATCGCATCGAAATCGACGTAGCTCCTGACGATCCGCTACCGCTCAAACTCGTCGACCAACGCGCCGCTGAAACCAAAGGCGTGAGCGACTTTCTGTGGGTGCGCATCAACGACATTCCCGAAACGCTCGGCGCGCGCAACTATGCCGCCGATGCCGACATCGTGCTGGAAGTCACGGACCCGCTCGACCTTGCGGGAGGGACCTTTCAGCTGCAGACCCGCGACGGCATCGGGAAATGCACCCCCCACGAGGGCCCACCGGACATCAAGATCGGTCTGGCCGACTTAGCCACCATCTACATGGGGGCACACCGGGCGGCCCAGCTTGCCCGCGCCAACCGCATCACCGAGGTGCGCCAAGGAACGTTGGGTGAGCTGGACGCTGCCTTCAGCACCGACCGGTCACCGTACACCGGCACGGTGCTGTAGGCCGATCTCGTTGCGCGACAGCATTCTTCACCAGCACAAGGGATGGCGTGCCAAAAGTCGTCGGCGGCCCGGCGCTGGCCGACCAGGGCGACCTCGGACGTCTACCGGCTTGCTCGCCGCCGGGCCGCTATCCTGGAACGAGGTCGGGATTTCACTCCGTAGCGCAACGCCTGTTATTGTCGCCTACGCGGTCTCGACCGACCACAAGCGCCGTTAGCTCAGTTGGTAGAGCAGCTGACTCTTAATCAGCGGGTCCGGGGTTCGAAACCCTGACGGCGCACATCAGAGCTATTCACCGGGGTCCACCCCTCCACCAGGGGGCGGACCATCGGCCGGCGAAGTTGCGCTCTTAGAAGCACCCACTCACATGGATTCGCCGGCCGGCTCCCACGCAGACCCCTACCGGGGGTGGGGGTGGCGGCGGGGGCGGAAAATCCCCCGGCAACGGCGCGTAGGCGTCCGGCGGTGGGGCAAAGCTGTTGACCGTATCGGCAACGTTGGTACACCCACTCACCGAAACACGCCTGCCGGCGCTTGCGCATACGTCGGCGTGGGCCACACCGGTGGGCTCCACGACGGCATAGAGCTCAGGAATCGCCGTCAGAGCCAGCACCGCTATCCCCGCGACAGTCCAGGACCGCACAGACAATTTCATCGCGATCTCCTTTGTGTGACCGCCAGCTCCACTTGGCCCGATGGGCCAATGAATGAGCTGGGCAGCATTATATTTCTGTCACCGCACGGTCGACCCGAATTCGTCAGCAGAACCCGCGCCCTACCGGTCACGGGGTTACGCCGGGCTGGCCAATCAATGGAGTCCACTGACAGCGCTGCCTGATGTCGACCATCGGCTGACGAATGCCCTCCAGGTCGGCTTGCTCCTGCGGGTTCGCGCTGAAGTAATTCTGCACAGCGCCCTGGACCTGATCCTTGGGCTGATCCTGCAGGCCGGTGTAGAAATCGTTCACATCGGGGTGCAGAAACAGGTAGCTCGAAAGTGCCGTCGCAACACCGGCCGCGACACTGGCCACGTTTGCAGCTGTGCAGTCGGGCGGCCGTGGCGGGGGATCAGCTGCGGCGGTCGCCGCAGTAGCGCATAACAGTGTGCCGGTAACCGCGCCGGCGCCGACCGCGCTGAACAGCACCCGTCGCGGATCAATTTCTGACAGGAACATGACTGCCTCCTCCATCCGGTACTTAACTGGCCGCGACACGATGGCGGTCGATGCGCAGCTTCAGCTAATCAGAGTTGATGCTTCGTCACTGCGATACGGCGAATGGATCAAGCGAATTTCGTCGCACCGGCAATGGCCCGCGAGTCCTACCATCGCTCCGATGACCATTTCAGAGGAGACGTGTGAAGACTGAGCTGAAGTGGGTCGAGCCGCATGAGGGCCACTTCCAAGCCAGCATCGACGACCGCAGCGAGTATCGAGTCCACGCGGTCTCGACGGGCGGCTTCCGCGCCGAGCGCGTCGATGACGGCTTTGTGCACCACGACCTGGGCAGGGGCGGCACCGCCGCCGAGGCACAAGCGATCTGTCAGGACCTGCACACCCGGGCCATGCGACGCGCCGCCTGGGAGGCTTACATGGCCGAAAACGACCCGCCGGGCTGGGAGTAGCCGGTCGCCCGTTGTCGCGAGGCGTCACCATTTTCGGCGCACCATTTGCCGTCGTATCCCGCCGCAATAGCCGCTCTTGCAGGTAACTTTTTGCTGGCACCGATTGGCGCCGTCGGCGCCGATAGGCCCCGTGGGACACGCTGCGTCGAAGGAGCTGCAATGGGGTTCATCCGGCCCAACCTGCCGGTCGTCGACATGACCGAATGGAGCACGCGCTCACGCGCCGAACGGATCGTCCCGATGGCGCGCCACATCGCCGAGCACGGGTTCGGCACCCCACTGGTGATACACGTGATGTACGGCGTGAAGATCGCGCTGTACATCCTGGGCGGCTGGCTGTTCGCGTGGTCGACCTCCGGCATCGGCGGCTTCACACAGGTCGGCGCGTGGTGGTCGGAGCCGATCGTGTTCCAGAAGGCCGTGCTCTACACGATGCTGTTCGAAGTCATCGGTCTCGGCTGCTGCTTCGGGCCATTGGCCGGGCGCTACTTCCCCCCGATGGGATCGATCCTGTACTGGCTGCGGCCCGGCACCATCCGATTGCCACCCTGGCCCGCTCGGGTGCCGTTGACCAACGGCAGCAACCGCACCCCGTTCGACGCTTTGCTCTACGGCATTTTGCTGGTGCTGCTCGTGTCCGCGCTGCTGTCCGATGGCAGCGGGCCGATTCCGGCCCTGGACACAATGATCGGCGTGCTGCCTCGGTGGCAGACCGTCGCGATCCTTGGGGTGCTGGCGGCGCTCAGCTTGCGCGACAAGGTCATCTTCCTGGCAGCCCGTGGCGAGGTGTATGCGCCGCTGGCGCTGACGTTCCTGTTCGCCGGCGCGGACATCGTCGTCGGGGCCAAGGTCGTGTTCATGGTGATCTGGCTCGGCGCGGCCACCTCCAAGCTCAACAAGCACTTCCCGTTCGTGATCTCGACGATGCTGGCGAACAATCCGTTCATCCCGTCCGGCGCGCTCAAGCGGTCGATGTTCAAGCATCACCCAGACGACCTGCGGCCCAGCGCGTTGGCGGGCTTCATCGCGCATTTCTCAACCGCGGTGGAGGGTCTGGTACCGCTGGTGCTGCTCTTCTCACACGGCGGGTGGCCGACGGCGCTCGCCGCCTTCGTGATGATCGTGTTCCACCTGAACATCCTGCTGGCCTTCCCGATGGGTGTGCCGCTGGAGTGGAACGTGTTCATGATCTTCGGGGTGCTGTGGCTGTTCGTCGCGCACGCGCGCCTGGGGCTGTCGGACGTCGCCCACCCGCTGCCGATCGCCGTCCTGTTCGCGGTCATCGCCGGCACCGTCGCGCTCGGGAACCTGTACCCGCGCAAGGTCTCGTTCCTGCCGGGCATGCGGTACTACGCCGGCAACTGGGACACCACGCTGTGGTGCGTGCGGCCGTCGGCCGACGAGAAGTTCCGCGTCGGCTCGCGCGCCCTGGGCCCGATGCAGCGCCTGCAGCTCGAGCGGTTGTACGGCAGCAAAGAGGAAACCCTGATCCCCCTGCACCTCGCGCTGGCGTTCCGGGGCATGAACACGCACGGACGCGCACTGCTGACCCTGGCGCACCGGGCCATGGCCGACTACGACGAGGACGATTACAACCTGTGCGAGGGCGAAGTCCTGTGCTCAATGGTTCTCGGCTGGAATTTCGGCGACGGGCACATGCACAACGAGTGCCTGATCGACGCGCTGCAACAACGATGCGGGTTCGAGCCCGGCGAGGTGCGGGTCGTCATCCTGGACGCCCAGCCCATCCACCGACAGCGGCAGGAGTACCGGCTGGTGGACGCGGCGACGGGTGAATTCGAACGCGGCTACTGCGACGTCGACGACATGGCCACCAACCAGCCCTGGGCCGACGACATTCCGGTGTACGTCCAGACCGGTCGCGTCACCGATTCCTGACGCGGCGTACCGCCACCACCACTACGAGGGCCCCGACGCCGGCAAGCGAGGCCAGCACTACCGGCTTCTGCACGAATCCGATCACCCGGATTTTGATGTCGTCGGCGAGGCGCCGGGGGTTGGCCCGCTCGGCAAGCGAGTCGACGGTGGCCGCCAGCTGGTCACGGGCGACGTCGATGTCCTGCTTGATGGCTTCGGGGTCCCGGTCCGCCACTGTGTCCTCCAAGTCGCCCACTATCCAGCTCCTACACCTGCCCGAACTACCCTAGATCAGCTGGCGGTAACCCCGTCGCTCCGGTGAAGAGAAAGGTGCTGACCTTGACCGAGACCACGCGGCTTGCTCCGGGTGATAAGGCGCCCACCTTCAGCCTGCCCGACGCCGACGGCAACAAGGTGTCGCTGGGCGACTACCAGGGGCGTCGTGTCGTCGTGTACTTCTACCCGGCCGCGTCGACGCCGGGCTGCACCAAGCAGGCGTGCGACTTTCGCGACAGCCTGGCCGAGCTCAACGGCGCCGGCCTCGAGGTCATCGGAATCTCCCCCGACAAGCCGGAGAAGCTCGCCAAGTTCCGTGACGCCGAGAAGCTGACGTTCCCGCTGCTGTCCGACCCCGACCGCAAGGTCCTGACGGCCTACGGCGCCTACGGCGAGAAGCAGATGTACGGCAAGAAGGTCACCGGCGTCATCCGCTCCACCTTCGTGGTCGACGAGAAGGGCAAGATCGCCGTCGCGCAGTACAACGTGAAGGCGACGGGCCATGTCGCCAAGCTTCGCCGCGACCTGTCGGTCTAGTCGCCGATGACGGCGGCCTCGGTGTATTCGGTGATCGGCCGCGCGATTCCTTGCTCGTCGCAGACCCGCTGCAGCTTCTCCAGCGTCTCGTCGATCCCCGGGCCAAGCCGCTTGCCGGGGGTGAAGATCGCCGGCAGGTGCTGCATGCCCTGGATCACGCCGATCGTCGGATAGTGCACCGTGCCCTCGGGGTCGCAGCGATAGTCGGGCATCCGATCGAGCACCGCCGTGAGCATCGACTTGAACACGACGCGCGCGACGTTGGAGCCGATGCAGCGGTGGATGCCGAGCCCGAAGCTGAAGTGCCGGTTGTTCTTTCGGCTCAGGTCCAATCGATTCGGATCGGGGAACACCGCGGGGTCGCGGTTGGCCATCGCCCAGGACAGCCACAGGCGGTCGCCCTCCTTGAACCGCGTGCCCGCGAGTTCGAGGTCGGCGGCGATGGTGCGACCATCGCCGGGCGCGGGCGTGAAGTAACGCAGGAATTCCTCGGTCGCCGAGTCGAGCAGCGTTGCTAAATCCCGCTTGAGCAGTTCGCGCTGCTCGGAATTCTCGCCCAGCCATTCGAGGGCATGCGCGGTCAGCGCCGTCGTCGTGTCGAAACCCCCGCCGATGATCAAGCCGAGCATTCCGAGCAGTTCGGCGTCGGGGGCGGGTTCGCCGTCGATCTTCAGTCTGGCCAATGCGTCCACTATGCCCGGGCGCGGGTTCTCGCGGATCTCGAGAAGGTGGTTGAACAGGTCCGCCCCCATCGCCATCGTCTGCTCCAAAACCCTTGGGGCGTCCCGGGAATCGGCGGGGGTGTACACGTTGGCGTGGGCCGGCTCGCAGTAGAGCTGCCATTTCTTCAGCGGAACGCCCATCATTGCCAGAGTCAGGACGGCGGGCACGACATTCGCGAGATCGTCGACGAAGTCGATCCGTCCGACTTCGATCTTCTCGTCGATGCTCGCCCGCACGATCTCGTCGACAAATGGTTTCCAGCGCTTGACGGCCGCCGGCGACAGGTAGGGGTTGAGGATGCCGCGGTAGGCGGAATGCAGGGGCTCGTCCATTTCGAGCATGCCGCCACGGACGCCGGTGCCCTGCGGCAGCGTGGGGATTGTGATGCCCTTGTAGCCGGTGCCTTCGCCGGTCACGTCATGGTCGTTAGACACGTGCGGGCATCGAGCGAGCTCGAAGACGGCCCGGTTGCCCGCGGCCACCCAATGCCCGCCGTAGGTTTCGGTCCACGCCACCGGGCACCTGGCGTGCATGTCCTCGGTGATTGCGGTGAACCGCTCGCGGTACTCCGGGGTGTGGCGATCGAAGTGGTAACGGTTGGTGTTGCCGGCGTCTTCGGTCACGGTGTCTTCCGTGCTCACGGTGGCGTCTCCTGCGGACGAGTGGCTGCGTGTAAATGCAGTATGCGACGAGACCGCCGTTCTACATACGCAATCCGGGGGGCGAGTTTCGCTCTAGCCCTGGTTGTCCAGCATCAGCGCTTCGGCCAATCTGGCGTACGTGGTTATTGCCGCCCGGCTCCGCCAACGGCTTCAGGGCAAGGTTCTTCGCCCGCGGGTCCGAACACGGATCCCAGTCTTTTCAGCCGACGTTCGAACACCCGCTGCAGCGGCGTCGCGACGAAGGTGGTGATGATCGTCATGACCGCCAGGATGGTGTAGGTCTTGCCGGTGACCAGTCCCGCATCGAGCCCGATGTTGATCAAAATCAGCTCCATCAGGCCGCGGGCGTTCGCGAGAGCCCCCATCGCGCCGGCTTCGTTCCAACTCATGCCCTGCCAACGCGCTGTCAGTCCGATGGCGGCGAACTTCGCGGCGAACGACACGACCAGGACGACGATCGCCATCAGGAGCGTGGATCCGTCGAAGATCAGGCTGAGCTGAGTGTTGAGCCCCGAGTAGATGAAGAACGCCGGAATCAACAGGTATGCGACCAGCGGTTCGAACCGGTCTCGGATTGAATCGAGCAGCGTACCGCGCGGCATCACCGCGCCGGCCACGAAAGCGCCGAAGACGGAATAGATTCCGACCAGATCGGTGAACCAGCTCGCGGTCAGCACGACGAGAAGGACGACGGACAGATGCGCGATCGGCAACCCGCCCGTGCGCTCGACCGCGTTGCGCCGCGGTGTCCAGGTCTCCAATCTGGCAAGTAGCGGCCGGCCGACGAACACCATGAACAGCAGGTACGCCAACCCGCCTCCGATCGCCAGAACCGCTCCGGACAGGCTTCCTTTGGAAGTCGCGACCAGCGTCGCCAGCAGAATCCACGAGCAAGCGTCGTCAACAGCGGCGCACGACAGCGACATTGTCCCCAATCGGGTGTTGAGCAATCCGGAGTCGTAGACAATCCACGCCAACATCGGGAATGCCGTGATGGCCACCGCGGAGGCGACGAACAGGCCCCCTTGCCAATGCGCCACCTTGGCCGTGAAGTAGCCGCCAAAGCTGACCATCAGCCATCCGGTGACGCCGCCGAGCACCAACGGAACACCGATGCCGGCGGCCGCAGTGGCCCCCGCTTGCCTGAAATGTGCGCTCAGAATTTCCAGCTTCAAAGACGCGCCCACGAGAAACATGTAGAGCACCAGCCCGAGCTGGCCGACGACGTAGATGGCCGTGAGGTTCGGGTGGGTGAAGGTTTCCGCGCCGATGGTCAGCTTGGTGGGGAACAACCACCGCTGCCCCGCCGGCCATATCCAGCCCAAAACCGAAGGGCCGAGCACGAATCCAGCCACCATGATCGCCACCACCTGCACCTGGCCCAAGCGGCGGAAGAGTGGCCACAACAGACGGTAGGTAAGCAGTATGAAAGCGATCTGGAGGAAGAAGTGAGACGTGATAGCGAGTAGGGAAGGCATCGTTGCTTCCTATCGGGAGTAGTGCAGCATGTGAGAACCCGTTATCTTGTGTCCGACCAACGAAAAACGGTGAGGCAGGCGATGAGTCCGAAGACACTCCATACCGCCAGCATCAGAAACGTCATCCAGTGTTCCCAGCTGCCGGCCGGCTCGAATGCGGCCATGTCCGGTGGTAACAGCACCGAGCGGAATCCTTGAGCCATCCACTTGACCGGGAACACCGAACCGAGGGTCAACATCCATGCCGGCAAAGCCATCAGCGGAACGTATGTGCCCGAGACGAATTGCAGAGCTACCGCCGGCCCGTTCGTGATCACAGCGGCCGATACCGCGTTGCTCGCCAGATTGCTGACGAAGATGCCCAGTAACGAGCAGCTGACGATGCCCAGGATGAACACCCACGCCAGCGTGAACCATCCGAAACCAGTTGTCGGTAGATGCAGTTTGAAGACCAGCACACCCACCGACAGCAGTACAACCGCCTCGGCCAGGCTGGCGGCGGCAACCAGAGAGATCTTTCCGATGAAGTACGACGTCGCGGTCGCCGGGGTCCCGCGAAGCCTTCTGAGCGCGCCGCTTTCACGGTCGGCAGCGATGCTGATGCCAAGGTTGATGAACGAAGTCGAGAGAATCCCGTACGCGAGAATGCTCGCGGCGATCACAGCGCCCGTGCTCGTATCGCTATGCGGCAGTTTCATCGAGAAGATCGAGCCCAGGAGGATACCGATCACGGCCGGCATCGAGAATGTCAGAACCAGTTGCTCCGGCCGGCGGTAGAACATCTTCAACTCGGGCATGATTCGCGATGCCCCGATGCGCAGCGGCGACGGGAGCGGCGACTTTACTGCCGAGAGGCCGTGTTTCGGGGGCGCGGCCCTTTCGAGGCGGTCGATGCCCATCACGCCAGTCCGACCAACTGAAGATAAGCGTCTTCGAGCGTCGGACGAGAGACCGTGAGCTGAACCAACTCTGCTCCCTCCTTGGACCGCCGCCTGATCAGGTCGGTGGGATGATCCGTCTCCTCCACGTGGACCCGGTCTCCCTCCACCCACCGGACCGTCGCGGCGGAATTCACGTGTTCGGTCAGTCTGTCCGGCGAGTCGAGAGCCACCACCCTGCCGCCGGCGAGGACCGCCACGCGGTCCGCCAAGGCGGCAGCCTCGTCGAGGTAGTGGGTGGTCAACAGGATGGTTGTGCCATCGCTGGCCAATAGCCTGATCAGGTCCCAAAATCGGCGTCTCGCGTCTGGATCGAACCCCGTCGTCGGCTCGTCCAAGAAGAGCAGTTCGGGCATGCCGATGATGCCGAGGGCAACGTCGAGCCTGCGCCGCTGCCCGCCGGAAAGATTTTTCACTCTGGAGCCGGAAACAGCAGCGAGTCCCACGAGTTCAAGCGTTTCCTCCGGAACACGCGCCTTCCCATAGCATTTGGTGAACATTCGCACGGTCTCGGACACCGTCAGCATGCCGGAGTCGCTGACTTCTTGTAACACTACGCCGACTTTGGCGCGCCAACTACGCCCCGCGGTTCCGGGGTCTTCACCCAGAACTCGCACGTGCCCACTATCGCGGTGTCGGTGCCCCTCAAGGATTTCGATGGTCGTCGACTTACCCGCACCGTTCGGCCCGAGGATCGCGAAAATCTCGCCATGGCCGACATCGAGATTCAGATCACGCACCGCCTGCAACTGTCCGTAGGCCTTCGACAGCCCCCGAACGTGCACGGCGGACGAACGATCGGCCGTCGTCATCGCTTTGGCCGCATCGTTTGCTTCGCCCGAGCCGGCTGGCTGCCCGCTATCGCCGAATGCGGCGCACCTGCGCGGTGCGAACTCGCTGGTGCGCCAGTCACGACTGTGGTCCTTCCGAACCGTGTTCGGGGGAACGGGGTTGAAGATCGGCCAGTACTTCCCGCAGGTCTGACTCGGATAACTGCTCGATCAGCCGATCCACGTCTTCGAACGTGGGGGCTGCCTGCCGCTGCTCATCGGGAGGGTTGCCCTCGCTCGGTTGGAGCTCGGCGAGTATGCGATCGGCCAGCGAATTGACGCTAACCCCCCTGAGCAGTTCCAGCACCGGTAGATCGATCGCGAAGGTCGCGCTGATGCGTGTCCTGAAATCCATTGCCATCATTGAGTCCAACCCGAGATCGTCGAGTGCGTCGTCTGGTGCGATTTCGGTAATGCCGACCTCGAACACCGCGGACACGATTTGCCGCACGAGGCGCCTGACCATGTCGAGCCTCTCAGCTTCTGGGCAATCCGAGAGAGCATCGAGCAGGGACGATTCGGAATCGGTGTCAGCGGGCGAAGCCTGATCTGTTCCCAATTCAGAGAACATGGACGGCAATTGTCCGACAAGCCCGACACGGCGGGCGCGCGTCCAGTCGACGCTGATGGCGATGACGTTTGGCGCTCTTTGGTTGATCAGCCGATCGAGGATCTGGGTGCCGGCCGCGGGCGTGATCAGCTCGATTCCTCGCTGAGCGTAGACCCTTTCGAGGTTGAGCTCTTCCACCATGCC
The DNA here is from genome assembly GCF_059813005.1 of Mycobacterium sp. NGS27. NCBI lineage: Bacteria > Bacillati > Actinomycetota > Actinomycetes > Mycobacteriales > Mycobacteriaceae > Mycobacterium > Mycobacterium sp. NGS27. The sequence goes on along the minus strand of NZ_JCALDT010000001.1, from coordinate 42,074 downwards.
GACCGACCAGGGGCCCCACCCGATGGTGAGCGCCGGCAATCCTTCGGACTGTCGGTAGTGCGCAAAGGCATCGAGGAATGCGTTGGCCGCGGCGTAGTTGCCTTGGCCCGGTGATGCGATAACCGAGCCTGCAGATCCGAACATCACGAAGAATTCCAGCTCGTGTCCTTTGAAAGCGTTGTGCAGCACGAGGGTACCGGTGACCTTGGGACCCAGCACGGTGGCGAAATGCGCTTCGGTCATATTGACGAGAAGTCGATCGTCGACAGACCCTGCGGCATGGACGATTCCGCGAACCGGATGGCCCCCGTCTCGGATGTGCTCACTCAACCAAGACTCGACTTGACCCCGGTCGGTGATGTCGACGCTGGCCGTCGTGACCCGAGCGCCGAGGCTCTCGATGTGTCGGATCGCGTTGACCGTTGAGTAATGCCGATGGTCGCGGGGCAGGAACGGCCAATGAATCCTTTGCGGTATTTCGCTGCGGCCCAGCAACGTGATATGCCGCGCTCCCCGCTGGGCGAGGTATGTGGCTACGGTACGACCGAGGGCACCTGCTCCGCCGGTGACAACATAGGTGGCGTCGGGGGTGAGCTTGGTTGGGAAGGCCCTCGTCAGGCTGCTGATCGGGCGAAAGCGCGGAACGAGCGTCGCACCGCCGCGGATGGCGAGCTGGTCCTCGGTCTCATCGACGAGAAGATGCTCGCAGATTCGGGCAACTGTCTCGGGGCGGTCGCCGTCGTCGATGTCGATAAGTCCGCCCCAGTTTTTGACCAGTTCCTGATGACCCATCACACGACCGAGTCCCCAGATGGCCGCTTGTTCGACGGCAAGCGGTTCGGTTCGAAGTACCGGTTGCGCGTTAGCGGTGACCAGGTAGAGGCGTGGCTGAACGGTGTCGTTGTCCGCGAGGGCCTTGGCCAAGTGGAGGATGGTGAAAAGGCCTAGGCGTTCGTTCGTTTCAGCGACACCCTCGTCCGGAGACCGGCTGTCTTGGCCGACATGCTCGATGACGCCGAGGCGAGGTGATTCACCGTCTGGAAGCGGGCTGATGTCTAACGGCCAGCAGTCGATGATGCCGGAGAGGTCGCCGTGCCTGTCGAAGTGCGTGTGAAGCAGTTGTTGCAGCTGCTCGGGGCGCTGCGGATCAAGGGCGTACCCGCCGTCAAGTTCTGTCAGCGCATCGACGGGTCGATGCTCGACCGTTCGGACGCGCTGGCCGCTTCGGCGCATCTCCTCCGCGAGCGCTGTTCCGGTACCGGCGGAATCGATGAAAATGAGCCACGACGTGCCGTCGGTCGCGACCGCGTCCTCGTGTTGATCTCGCTGGATGCCGGCATGCGCGACCCACTGAATTTCATAGAGCCCCTTGTCGACTCGCTCGGGCGAGATGCGAGATGACGCACTGAGGGATTGCACGACGAAGCCGTTGATGACAGCGAGCGGCTGTCGGTCTTCGTTCGCGATCGTGATGTCGCTGTGAATCTCGTCTTCGTCGGCCGATACGACACGCACGTGGACGGTCATGTTTTGCGCGGGCGGACGATATATGGCGCATTGGCGGATTCGGACGGGAAGGTAAGGGCTTTCATGTTGGTCGTTCCCAAACAGAGGTGCGCCGAGCAGTGTTTGGAAGGCGCCGTCGATAAGAGCGGGATGGAAGCGATACGAGTCGATTTCGTCGTCGAGCTGCGCGGGGATGGTGACGCGGGCGCTCGCCCACCCAGTTCCTGCAGCGACCCCGGTGACAGTCCGGAACGCATCACCGTAATTCAATCCGGCGGCTCGGGTACGGGCATAGAACTCGTCACCGTCGATCGTGGTGACCTGTTCCGTGCCACAGCGGGTCTCGGCGCGGTCAGGCGACGTAGGCAGTGTGCTGAGTTCGGCGGTTGCCGTTATCGTCCACTTCAGGTCCCCACCGGCTGTTGCTGTGAATGCGGCGAATTCGAGCGCGCCGGTGTCCTGGTTGAGGGTCGTCCTGAGAATGGGGTCGCAGGTGTCGTCGAGGATGAGGGCGCGTCGCAGCGTCAAGTTGTCTACTCTGTGGTCTGCTGACCCGTACGCTTCTTTTCCAGCGGCCAGGGCTATCTCGATAAATACCGCCCCGGGCACCAGAACACTTCCCTGGACCTGGTGATCCGCGAGGAAAGGCACGGCCGCCGTGCTCAACTCGACTTCCCAGGTGGGGTGCACCGCACTCACCGATTGCCCGAGAAGCGGATGCACCGGATGGTAGTGCAGGTCCTCCGCAGCTTCCTGGGTCTCGTTCCAGTACCGCTTCGATTGCCACGGGTACAACGGAAGGCTCAGCAGCCGCGCCGCCTGTCGTGGATACAGAGCGTCCCACCCCACCGGGTGACCATTGCAGTGCAGCGCCGCAACGCAGTTCATCAGCGTCCGACTATCGTCATCGCCGCGGCGCTGGGCCGCCAAGACGACAACGTCCGTCTTCTGGGCTGCCGCGATCTCGACAATCGACGTCGCCAGCACCGGATGCGGTCCCAGCTCGACGAAGTGGGTGTACCCGTCATCGAGCATCCTGCTGATCGCGGGTTCGAAAAGAACTGTGGCGCGGGTGTTTTGCCACCAGTAGGAGGCGCCGGCAGCGTATCCATCCAGTCGTTCGCCGGTCACGGTGGAGTACAGCGGGATCGTCGCGGCGTTGGAAGACAGCCCCTCCAGCGCGGCGTGGAGCTCATCTCGCACTGTTTCCATGTAATGGGTGTGATACGGGACTTTGACGGTGAGGAACCGGTTGAACACCCTGAGTTCGTCCAGTCGGCGGGCAATGTCGTCCAGCGCGTCGCTATCGCCCGCGACCGTGACGGATGACGGGCCGTTGACCGCGGCGAGGGATATTCGCCGGCTGTCCTCGAATGTTCCGTCGTCGATCGATTCTGCGAGCGCTTGGGCGCTGAGCCCAACGGCGAGCATCCGGCCCAATCCACTGGTGCGCTGCTGCAGGCGGCTTCGGTGATAGATCACTTGAATTGCTTGTTCGAAGGTCAGGAGATCGGCCAGATAATGGGCGGCCACCTCGCCGGCGCTGTGCCCAACCACGGCGTCAGGTCTGACGCCGAACTCCTTGAGCTGCTCAGCAAGCGCTATCTGAACGGCGAAGTTGGCGGGTTGGGCTACATTCGTCTCCGCCATCCGAGAGCGGGTTTCGTCAGTTCGAAGTTCATCGATCAACGACCAACCGGTGTAACGGGACAGCTCGCGGTCACTGCGCATGATGCTGTCGGTGAAAGCGGGATAGACGTCAAGCAATCCTCGGCACATCTTCCACCACTGGGGTCCCATCCCGGTACAGACGAATGCCAACTTGGGCGCGGTCGATGGCGTGCGGCCCAGCGAGCCGTGTTCAGCGACCGCCCGAAGTTGGTCCCGCGCCTCGGCGAGGCCGCCCGCGACAATTGCACGACGATGATTCAGGTGCGAGCGCCGACGGCTCAGGGTGTATCCAAGGTCCAGCAGTGTGATGTCGGGGTGAAGGCTCACATGCTCGGCCAATCGCTCGGCTGTCGCTGCCAGGGCCTCTTCGCTGCGCGCCGAAATCGGCAACACGGCCAGCGGCAGCGGCTGAGAGCAATCCGCGTTGTTGCCTCCCGCCCCAACGGGGGGTTCACTCAGCACAACGTGGGCGTTGGTGCCGCCGAAGCCGAACGAGTTGACGCCCGCGACGCGCCGCTTGCTGTCGGGAAACGGCCGACCGACGCGGGGAATGTCAATTCCCGTGCTATCTGCGGTAATCGGATTCCTCAGATGCAGATTAGCCGGAATGTAGCCATGTTTGAGCACCAGTGCTGCTTTGATCAGTCCGGCTATCCCCGCGCCCGCCTCGAGATGGCCGATGTTGGTTTTGACCGATCCGATAAGCAGCGGATCCGAAGCCGGACGGTTGGCGGCGAGGACATTGGCCAGCGCCCGGACCTCGATGGGATCACCGATGGGCGTTCCGGTGCCGTGTGCCTCCACATATCCGACTTCATCGGGCCGAACGCCCGCTCTCCGCAAGGCTGTGGCGATTGCGGCTTCTTGCGCCTGAGCGCTGGGAACGGTGATGCCGTCGGTGCGACCATCTTGTGACACCGCGGTGCCGAGGATCTGGGCGTAGATTTGGTCGCCATCACCGAGGGCCTGCTCCAGCGGTTTGATGACGACGACCGCGCCGCCTTCTCCTCGCGCGTAACCGTCAGCGGATTCGTCGAAAGCCTTGCAGCGCCCGTCCGGGCTGAGAAATCCGCTCTTCGACTCGGCGATAGCGGTGTTGGGTCCGATCATGATGTTGACGCCACCGGCCAACGCCAAATCACATTCGCCGTTCCAGATGCTCAGCGCCGCAAGATGCACCGCGACGAGCGAGCTCGAGCACGCCGTGTCGATCGTCATGCTTGGTCCGCGAAAATCGAAAGCGAACGAGATCCGGTTGGCCAGCATGGTCATCATCATCCCGGTGGCGGAATGGCTCTTGAAGCGATAGCGGCTGACCCGCCCCTGATTCTGCAGAAGTTGGTAGTCGAGGGTGAAGCCTCCGACGAACACACCAACGTCAGTCCCGGCGAGGCTGTCCGCGGGAATCCCGCCGTCTTCCAACGCCTCCCAGGTGGTCCGCAACAAGAGGCGTTGCTGCGGATCGATTAAGTTCGCCTCCCGTGGCGAGATACCGAAGAACTGGGGGTCAAATTGGTCGATCTCGCTGAGGAACCCGCCCCGTCGGGTCGCCATCTTGCCGACTTTGGCGGGATTCGGGTCGTGGTATTTCGCAGCGTTCCATCGTGTCTCAGGGACTGTGCACGTGGCGTCGGTCTCACTGGCCAGCAGACTCCAATAGCTGTGCGGCGTGTAAGCACCGCCCGGAAAGTGACACCCGATTCCCACGATTGCCAAGGGCTCGCGCATTCCCTGTGCGCTACGCATGTTCATCCTTTCGCCTCAAAGCCGTTCACGGGTTCACACCGGATCGCCAGCAGAAGGTCGGCTCGCGGCTTTCGTGGCCGATTACTCTTCGGGTCAACTTGCTTCTAGCGCGGTCGCGGCGCCAAGAATCCACTCTCGGCGAATCGGGTTGGTGATCTGCTCGCGGCGATAGATGGACCGGAGGTCGCGCAGAAGAGGATCCCGCTGCCAGGATTGCACCTGCCGCATGACGTCATCTTGGCCAAAAATGCCGGCTTTCTCAGAGATCACGGTGTCGACCAGCTGGCCCGCAAGCTGATGTAGCAGCCGGGCGTTCGCGTCGAATTGCGCGGAGAACTCGTCGCTTTCTCGCATCATTGCGGTGTGGAGGGTCACCATGAAATTGAAAGGCGAGTACAAATCAATGAATCCCGCTGACGGAGGAGACGTTTCGATGGCGGCCCACTCCCGGAAGAACGCCTGGGTACGGTTACTGAGACTGATGAGGCCCTTCAAGTGCGGCACGACCTGAGGATCGTCCGCGACGCTGACGAATCGACCGTTGCGATAGAGCAGACCTATGAATCCCCAATAGAAAGCGATATCCCAGATCACTTTGGCCGACATCACGGTGGGCGAGCCCATCAGGGTGTACTGATTGCAGTACACAGCAAGCCACATTTCGGTGAGTGATCGGAATAACGAGTCACTGATGCCCGCTCGTGCGACGACGTCTTCACCGTCGAGGTCGCGGGCGATCATGTCGGTGATCAGGCCGTTGCCGATCGCGATGAGATCGAGTCCCGATGAATACAACGGATCTAGAAAGACTCCGGAATCCCCGGTCAGACACCAGCGGTCACGGCCATCGAAGACTTTATCGACGCTGTGGCTGTAGTTCTTCATGACCCTGAAGTCTTTTATCAAGTGTTCGTGCTCCGCCAGGACCGCGGCACACTGTGGCTCGTGCTCGGCAAGCCAAGACCTGGCTTTGGCGAGCGTGTTGAAACGGTCGAAATCGTGGAAGGCGGGGTCGGCGACGATGCCGACACTGGTAGACCCCGACGCGAGCCGAATCAGCCAAACCCAGTAGCCCTGCCCCATCAGATGATTGGTTGAAAGCCCACGATCACCCTCGACGAGTCGCGCTTGCCACGTCGGGTCGTCGCTCCACTCGCCCACGTTCAATTCAGCGCCGACGCGTAGCCACACCGCATTGCAGTTGTGCTCGTTGGGGCGCGTCAGTTTCAGCCGACGCGGCAGCACACGGTTTCGCCCCGACGCGTCGACGACCCAGCGTGCCGTCGTGCGGGTAATCGTGTCACCGCTCTGCACGGAAACGAGGTGTGAGCGGACTCCTGGTCCGCGATCGACCGATACCACTCGCCCGCAGGTGATTTCGACCCCGCCGGACAGGCAACGCCGGTTGAGCTCGTTCTCCAACCTGCCGCGGTCGATTTGGTAAGTCACCTGGGGTATGAAAGAGGAGCTGCCAAGCTCCAGGCGCCGCGCGATGTCGGTGTTTGCGCCGTTCGAGAAAAACATTCGCAATCCCATTTTGCGGAGTTGCGAGCTATGCAAATGGTCGGCCAATCCGAGGCGCTCTCGGAGGTAATGTGCGGAAACCTCGACCGTCGACTCGCCTACCGTGTGGGTGACCTCAGGCACGGGGTGGGCATTCGATGAGATGACGAGGATCCTGGTCAGCGGGCGCGCTGTGAGGATTTCCAACGCCAAGGTGAGGCCGGCGACGCCGCCCCCGATGACGGCGACGTCGTGATCGGCGGCCAGGCTGTCGTCGTCCAACAGGGTCTTGATCCTGGTCGCCAAGGTCTCGCGTGCTTCCGAGCTCAAGTGCGACAGCTGCGCCCGCACGTCCACCTCTCGCAACTCCCAATCTATTCACTTACTTAATATTTAAGAAGGTTACACGAAATGATGGACCTTGCAAGCGAACGAGCAGATGGCTTTGATGCCGAGGGTCGCTGAGGAACTGCTCCACGGAATGTGATGGGGCAGAAGCGATATCGATGCGAAAGCGGAAGACTTCGCCAGACGGCGTCGCTGTTTTCTGGCTACCCTGGCCTCAATGGCCAGGAAAACGTTTATTTAGCTACTTTGTCTAATAGCAGAGCTTCGGCGATGGCCGCGCGTTCGAGCACGCTCAGATGCAGGCTCTCGTTGATGCTGTGGGCTTGCGTGGCGGGATCTTCCACGCCGGTCACGAGGATCTTCGCCTGCGGGAATGCCTCGGCGAACTCGGCGATGAACGGGATCGATCCGCCCATGCCCATGTCGATCGGATCGGTCCCCCACCCTTGCCGGAACGCGGCCCGCGCCGCGTCGTAGACGCTGCCGGTTGCGTCGATGGCGTAGGGCTCGCCGACGTCGCCGCGGGTGACGCTGACGTGTGCGCCCCACGGCGCGTGCTGTTGCAGGTGGGCGGCCAACGCATCCAGGTGCGCCGCGGCGTCCCCGCCCGGCGCGACGCGCATGCTGATCTTGGCCCGGGCCCGTGGGATGAGGGTGTTCGAGGCTTTCTCGATGGGTGTGGTGTCGATACCGATCACGGTGATCGCGGGTTTGGCCCACAGTCGCTGCGGTGCCGAACCCGATCCGATCTCGGACACCCCATCCAGCAGGCCGGAGTCCGAACGCACCCGCTCGGGTGGGTAATCCACTGGGGCGGCGGTACTTTCGTGCAGTCCGGCGACGGCCACGTTGCCGTCGTCGTCGTGCAGGCTGGCCAACATTCGCACCAGCACGCTCAGCGCGTCGGGCACCACGCCGCCCCAAATGCCGGAGTGCAGGCCGTGATCGAGCGTGGCGACTTCGACGACGCAGTCGACCATGCCCCGTAGCGTCACCGTCAGCGCCGGGACTTCGGTGCTCCAGTTGTCCGAGTCGGCGATGACGATCACGTCGGCGGCAAGCGCGTCGCGGTGGGCGGCCAGCAGCCGGCCCAGCGATGGCGACCCGGATTCCTCCTCGCCCTCGACAAAGACCGTGACGCCCACCGGCGGTTGACCGTCGTGCGCCCGAAATGCCGCCAAATGCGTTGCGATGCCGGCTTTGTCGTCGGCGGTTCCGCGGCCGTAGAGCCGGCCGTCGCGCTCGGTGGGCTCGAAAGGCGGCGACACCCATTGGCTGCGGTCGCCCTCGGGCTGCACGTCGTGGTGGGCGTACAGCAGCACCGTCGGCGCGCCGGCAGGCGCGGGGTGGTGAGCGATGACCGCCGGCGCTCCCCCTTCGCTGACGATGCGTACATCGCCGAAACCGGCCTGCGACAACAGATCCGCGACGGCCTGCGCGCTGCGGTGTACCTCGTCGCGGCGGCCGGGGTCCGCCCACACCGATTCGATGCGCACCAGGTCTTCCAGATCGCGGCGCACCGACGGCAGCAGCTCGCGGACGCGCTCAACCAGATCGCTCATGGGATCGAGGCTAGTCGGCCCGCGCCGAGCTGGGGGCACCTCCCGCTCGCGGGCGTCACGCTGGCGTGACCCTCGACGCCAGCGCTAGTCGGCCGCCGTCTCCAAAATGGCCACCGCGGCGGCCGTATCCGCTTCGTGCGTCAGCGACACGTGAATGATCACGTCGGCCAGGTGCTTGGCGATGTCGCCGCTCAATCGAACCCGCGGGCGGCCCCACATGTCGGTGACGACCTCGATGTCGCGGTGGATGTCCTCCGGCAGCACCGGACGCTGGGCGAACCGCGACCCCGACCATGCCTTGATCACGGCCTCCTTCGCGGCCCAGCGGGCCGCCAGGTGACGCGCCGCCGACGAACTCTTGTCCGAGGCGTCGCGGCGCTCCCCCGGGGTGAACGTCTCGGAGAAGACGGTTCCCGGTTGATCGACCTGCTCGGCGAAATCAGGAATGGAGACGAGATCGATCCCCACACCGACAATTCCCATGGGTCGCCAGGCTAACGGATCGCCGACGTCATCCGGCGGAGACCCGGTAGGCCTCGCCGTCACCCAGGCGCGAGGCCGGGTTCAGCAGCATCGCGGCCTCCTGACGCTTCTCCGGCGCTTCGTTGTCGAAGCGCCGGTTCGGCGGCCGCTCATACATCGGCGCTCCACCGGCGATCGCCGACGCGAGCCGACGCTGACCGGCCAGCACGCGTGCGCCCGCGCGGCGCTGGTAGTCCGCACGCTGCTCCGGGTCGAGCGCGGCGACGAACGCCTGCGGGTGCACCAGCGCGACCAGCCCCGAAACATGGCCGAACCCAAGGCTGGTCACCAACCCCGCCTTGAGCGGGAACCTGTCCCCGAGCCGCAGCGTTTCGCGCACCCAGACGAAGTGGGCCGAGCCGGCCAGTTCGTCGTCGACGCAATCCAGGCTCCGGTTGGGCGGGATCACCCCGTCGCGCAGCATCTGGCAAAGGCCCATCATCTGGAAGACCGCCGCGCCGCCCTTCGCGTGCCCGGTGAGGCTCTTCTGCGACACCACGAACAACGGAGCGCCCTCGGAACGGCCCAGCGAGTCGGCGAGCCGCTCGTGCAGTTCGGTCTCGTTGGGATCGTTGGCCAGGGTCGACGTGTCGTGCTTGGACACCACCGCGACGTCGTCGGCTCCCACCCCGAGCTTGGCCAGCGACCGCGCCAGCATCGAATCCTTGCCGCCGCGACCGGCACCCAGCGCGCCCAGCCCCGGCGCCGGGATCGAGGTGTGCACGCCGTCGGCGAACGACTGCGCGTAGGCCACCACGGCCAGTACCGGCAGACCCATCTTGAGCGCCAGGTCGCCGCGCGCCAGCAGGATCGTGCCGCCGCCCTGCGCCTCGAGGAATCCCAGCCGGCGTCGATCGTTGGGCCGCGAGAACTTCGAGTCGTGGATGCCCCGGCCCCGCATCATGGAAGTGTCGGCGGTGGCCGCCATGTCACCGAAGCCGATGATGGCTTCCAGCGTCAGGTCGTCGAATCCGCCGGCGACCACGAGCTCCGCCTTGCCGAGACGGATCTTGTCGACGCCCTCCTCGACCGACACCGCCGCGGTCGCGCACGCGCCCACCGGGTGGATCATCGCGCCGTAGCTGCCGACGTAACTCTGAATGACATGCGCGGCAACGACGTTCGGCAGAACTTCCTGCAGGATGTCGTTCGGCTTGCTCCGGCCCAGCAGGTTGCCGTGGTACATCGTCTGCATCGACGTCATCCCGCCCATGCCGGTGCCCTGCGTGCTGGCCACCAGGCCCGGGTGCACCCACCGCATCAACTCGGCCGGGGTGAATCCCGACGACAGGAACGCGTCGACGGTCGCGACGATGTTCCACAGCGCCACCCGGTCGGTCGAGCTGGCCATGTCCTGACTGATGCCGAACACGGTCGGGTCGAACCCGGTGGGAATCTGCGCACCAACGGTCCGCGACAGCTTGGTCTTCCGCGGCACCCGGATCTCGGTGCCGGCCTTGCGGATGACCTGCCAGTCGCTGGAGTCGGGCACCGGCCGGATGACCGTGTGTTCCGGGTCGAACTCGACGAAGGCGCGCGCGTCGGTCTCCGAGGACACCACGAACGCGAAGTCCTTGTCCAGGAACACCGACACCAGCAGCGGCGCGGCGTGGTCGGGGTCGATCGCGCCGTCGTCGACGAATTCGCGGATGCCGCAACGCTCGACGACGGCGTCGTGGTAGCGCTCCACCAGCTCGGACTCATCGAAAAGGTCACCGGATTGCGTGTCGTACCAACCGGGTTGGGGGTCGTCCTCCCAGCGGATAAGGCCGGTGGTCCAGGCCAACTCCAGGACGCCCGCCGCCGACAGTTCGTTGTCGACCTCCATCTCGAAGCGGGTCCGCGACGAGCCGTAGGGGCCCAGTTCCGCGCCACCGACGATGACCACCAGATCGGCCGGGTCGACGTCGAGGTCCGCCCATTCCGGCGGCGGCGCCGGGGCGAAGCCGCGCGGCGGGGACGGCAGCGCGGCAATGGTGCCCTCGGCCCCGGAGGCTTCGGCCTCGTCGTCCGATGCCGAGGTGGCTTGCTCGCGGGCCTTGGCGGCCAGCTCGGCCATGTCGAGGTTGGCCTCGCCCAGCCCGCCGGTCAGGTCGGCCTTGATCGGCGCGGCGGCCGCGGCGACCTTGGACTCGATGTCGCAGAGCGACAGCAACATTGCGGCCATCTCGTCGGTCGAGTATGTCGTGACACCGGCCTCCTCGACCGCGTCGACGATGGCATCGTTGTGGCCCATCAGCCCGGTGCCACGAGTCCAGCCGATCAGCGCGTGCGCGAGGCTGACCCGGGCCGCCCACGAGGACTCGGCGTGCCAACGGCTCACCAGGGCGTCCAGCGCCGACTTGGCTTCGCCGTAAGCGCCGTCGCCGCCGAACATTCCGCGGTTCGGTGAACCCGGCAGCACCACGTGCAGCCGCGACGCGATGTCGCGCTCGGCGCCGATCTTCGACAGCCCGCCGATCAACCGCTGCACCGCCCACAGCAGCACCTTCATCTCCATCTCGGAGCGAGAGCCGGCCTCGGACAGGTCGCCCGCGACCCGCGGTGCGGCGAACGGGAACAACAGCGTGGGGGTCTGCGCGTCCTTGATGTGAATCGACTGCGGCCCAAGGCTTTCGGTCTGCTCGGTGCCCACCCACTCGACCAGCGCGTCGATGTCGGAGTAGGACGCCATGTTGGCCGCGACCACCCACAGGGCCGCGCCGAACCGGGCGTGCTCGCGGTAGAGGCCGCGGTAGAAAGCCAACCGCTCGTCGTCGAGCTTGGACGTGGTGGCGATGACGGTGGCACCGCCGTCGAGCAGTCGCCCGATCACCGACGCGGCAATCGAGCCCTTGGATGCGCCGGTCACCACGGCGACTTCGCTGCTGTACGGGCCCGGGTCCGGGTTCTCGGCGCCGGCCGCGATGCGGCCGTACAACGACGCGTGGATCTGACGGCCGGCCGACAGGGCCTTGCCCTGCCACCAGGTGGCCTGCGTGGCCACGACATGGCCTGCGCCCTCGAACCTTTCGGACAGATCGACCCACCGGGCGTCGATGTCGCCCTCGTCGCTCAGCCAGAGCTTGACCAGGTCTTCGCGCGCGCTGGCCCATCGGTCGTCGAACAGTACGGCCTTCTTCGGCTCGAACACCGGCGCCACCAGGCGTGGCCAGTCGGCGCCGAGTTCGGCGGTGACCAGGTCGATGAGCTCGGCGTCGGTGGCCGCCGGCGAAGCGGTGACCGGGTCGTCGAGGCCCAGCTGGTTGAGCACCAGGCGGGCCGCCGAGGCCAGCACACCGTCGCGGCCGGTGATCTGGTCGGTGAATTCGCCCAGCGCGGTGGCGTCGATGGTCGCTCCGCCACCGCCGCCCGAAGACGGCAGCGCAACCGCGATGCCACGACGCGCGGCGACGGAAGCCACCGCGGCATCGATCGCCTTGTCGACGGACGCGGCGTCGGCCAGCGCACCTTCGTGCAGGTGACCCATGGCGCCACCCCGGACGCTGGTCCCCTCGCGGGTCCCCAGTGCGACCTCGACCGTGACGTGCTTCGCCCAACCCTCGCCCAGTTCCCAGGTCTTCTTGACCCGCTCGGCGATGGCCCCGGGGCGCTTGCCCGAGGGCCCCAGCACCGTGCGCAGCTGGTCGTTGATCGCGTCGGAAAGCACTGGGCCGTAAGGCTTGTAGGTGCGGGCCAGCTTGGTCACCTGCGCGCGCAACCCGGCCAGGTCGGCTTCGGCCGCGCCGTCGATGGCGCCCAGGTTCAGCTCCGAACCCAGGTCCACCAGCAGCTGGTTGCGCCGCGACGACGCGCCGTCGGTGATGGATTCGATGGAGTCCAGCTCCTCGATCTGATCGATGCGCATCTTCGCCGACAGCGCGATCAGCGCGAGTGTGGCGTCGGCGGCATCGAATCCGATGTCGTCCGGTCGGGCCGCGCCCGACGGCGCGGTCGGCGCGGCGGCGGGGGCCGGTGTGGCCGCGGCCCCTTCCGGCGCTGACGCACTCTCGGCGGGCACCTCCGGCTCGTCCTCGGGCTCCGGCTCGGGGTCGGTGTCGGTGGCGAACAGCACCGCCGCGTCGCGCTCGGCGTTGAGCACTTCGACTGTGCTGTGGGCATATTCGGGCAGCTTGAGGGTATTGGTGGCCAGGCCCGCGACGGTCGGTGCGGACTTCACACCGATCTCGACGAACCGCTCCACGCCGCGACCGCCGGCGGCCTCTTCGGTGAACAGCAGGTCCTGGGTTTCGATCCAGCGCACCGGGCTGGCGAATTGCCATGCCAGCAGCTCGATGAGGACGATGCGGGCCATCTCGATCCGGCGCTCGGCGAGCCAGGTGTCGTAGTCGGCGAGGATCGGGTCGAGCGGCTCGGCCGGCACGAGGTCGCGGATCTCCTGGATGAAGTCGCGGTCCAGGGTGAACGGACGCGGCACCAGGTTGGGGATGTAGCGCCCGATGATGACGTCGGGATCCTTGTCGCGCGGCATGACTCGGTCGAGCGATCGCCGGAACTCCGCCACACCGACCCGCAACACCCGCGAGTGGAACGGCACGTCGATACCGGGCACCAAGATGAACGAGCGCTTGCCGCCGGTGATCTTGCGGCGCCGCTCCACCTCGGCCTCGAGCTCCTCCAGGCCGCGCACGGTGCCCGCGATCGCATACTGCGACCCGCGCAGATTGAAGTTGACGATCTCAAGGAACTCACCGGTATTCGCCGCAATATCGGCGACGAATTCCGGAACCTCGTCGTCGGGCAGATCGATCTGCGACGGCCGAATGGCCGCCAAGCGATAGTTGGACCGGCCCAGCTCGTCGCGAGGCACGATGTCGTGCATCTTCGATCCGCGGTGAAACACCGTCTCCAGCAAAGCTTCCAGCTCGTAGATGCCGGTCACGCAGGCCAGCGCGGTGTACTCGCCGACGGAGTGACCGCAGGCGATCGCGTCTTCGACGAAGGCGCCTTGCTCGCGCATCTCGGCGACCTGCGCGGCGGCCACCGTGGCCATCGCGACCTGGGTGAACTGCGTCAGGTACAGCACGCCTTCGGGGTGGTTGTAGTGCACACCGCTGGCGATGATGCTGGTCGGGTTGTCGCGCACCACATGCAGAACCGAGAAGCCCAGCGTGTCGCGGGTGAACTTGTCGGCTTTGTCCCACACCTTGCGGGCGGCCTTGGACCGGGCCCGGACGTCCATGCCCATGCCCTTGTGCTGAATACCCTGCCCGGGGAACGCATAGACCGTGCGCGGGGCCGCCAGACGTGCCGTCGCCGACATCACCAGATCCGATCCGATCTTGGCGGCGACCTCCAAAACCTCTGCGCCCTGGTCGATTCCGACCCGCTCGACGCGGAACGCGACCTCGTCGCCGGGACGCACCATGCCCAGGAACCGGGCGGTCCAGCCGATCAGCCGCGCCGGCGGGCGCGCCTGACCATCGGTGGCGGTCACCGCGTGCTGGGCGGCGGCCGACAGCCACATGCCGTGCACGATGGGCGAATCCAGGCCGGCCAGCAGCGCCGCGGCCCGGTCGGTGTGGATGGGGTTGTGGTCACCGGAGACCACCGCGAACGGCCGCATGTCGACCGGGGCGGTGATGGCGACGTCGCGGCGGCGCCGACGCGGAGTGTCGGTCGCGTTTTGCGAGACCGCACCACCGGCGCGCGTCGGGTCCGTCAGTTCGGCGGCGCCGGTGCGTCCTAGGATCGCGAAACGCTCCTGGAGGGTGGCGATCACCTGACCGTCGGTGTCGGCGATGGTGACCGAGACGGGGACGACGCGCCCCATGTCCGTGTCGAGGGCCACCGAAGCCGTTGCGCTGATTGTCAATCGGGCCTGGGCCTTCGGCAGGTTGCCGGTCATGTGGGCGGCATGGTCGAGATGCACCAGGCTCAACAGGCCCTCGACGACCGGCACACCGGCTTCGGTGACGGCCAAGCCGATCGCCGAGAAGACGGCGGGCCAGCACGGCCCGACGAGTGCGTCGGGGACGGTGGTGAGGCTGGGCGCCAACGGTTCTCCGAAAGTGGCCGTGACACCGGTGTGGTCGGCGACGCGTTCGGGGTCCCAGTCGACCGTGACGGTTGCGGTTCCGTCGGTGACGGCAGGCAAGAACTCCGGCCCGTCGACGCCTGCGGCGATGGCCAGCACCGCCCGCATGGCCGTGGCGGCATCATCTGTGGAGACCACCGGGGTGGCGCCGTCAACAGTGTTGGGCGGCAACGTGAATGGGATGTCGATCCACGTGCCCGATATGGGAACGCTGAGCACGACTCGGTCGTCGTCGACCTTAAGCTGCGCCCCGGTGGACGAATGTGTGGCGCGGCGGCTCTCGGGCCCGTCATGCACCAGCCAGTCGGAGGGATCGGCGATCCGATGGACCGGGTTGGTCGCGGTGCGGCCCGCCCATTGGACATCGGGGGCGTCCAGCACGACGGCCAGCGGCCCGGTGACGTCGGCGCGGCCGGTCCGGCGGGAGGTCACCGAGGTGGGCTCCACCCCGGCGGCGAGCGCCTCCTCGATGGCCGCCTGCTCGAAGCGGTCCAGCAGTTCACCGACGGGCTCGTCCATCCGGGTGATGCCGGCCACGGCGGCGGTACCCGGAATGATGCACACCTGATCGGCGTCGTAGCGCGCGTCGTGCGCCTGCCACAGCGAATCGCTGCGCCACCAGCGCCGCACATCCTTGTCGATCACCGGCACGAAGTTGACCGGCTTGCCCAGCAGCTTGCACAGCGAGACGAAGAACGGGACATCGGCCGGGTGCAGCTGCACACGTTCGGCGTCGGGGTAGTGCGCCAGCAGGGCGGCGATTGCCTCGGAAGGATTTTCCAGCAGCCGCGCGCCGTCGTCGGTGGAGCCGTCGAACAGCGTCTCGATGGGACCGAAATCCTGTGTGTGCAAACGCGCCTCGGCCCGCTGCAGCATCTGCTCGAAACGGTCGCGCCAGGTGTCGGCCAGCCATGGGCTGCCCGGCGACGCGGTGTCTGCGGTGGAATCGCCGTCGCCGATGGACAATTCGACGTAGCGCTGCAGCCACTGTAGGTAGGTCATCTCACCGGCATCGCCGAAGTACGGCTTGGCGGTGTTGGCCATGGCCGCGATGATCTCGTCGCGGCGCTCCGCGACCGCGTCGGCGTCACCGGCGACCTCATCGAGAAGCCGGCCGCACCGCGACGCGCTGTTGTCGATCTCATGAATGTCCGCACCGAGCTGGCTACGGCTGGAAGCCATTCCGCCGGAGGCTTTTCCGGCGCCGATCCACTGATCGGTACCCTGCGTCTCGACCAGCATCCGCTTGACCGACGGCGACGTGGTGGCCTCCTTGGCCGCCATCGCCGCGGTGCCGACCAGGATGCCGTCGATCGGCATCAGCGGGAAGCCGTACGCTTGCGCCCAGCGTCCCGACAGGTATTCGGCCGCCCGCTCCGGCGTGCCGATGCCACCGCCGACGCAGACGGTGATGTTGGAGCGCGACCGCAACTCGGAGTACGTCGCCAGCAGCAGGTCGTCGAGGTCTTCCCAGGAGTGGTGGCCCCCGGCGCGTCCACCCTCGATGTGCGCGATCACCGGCTTGGTGGACACCTCGGTCGCGATGCGGATGACGGAGCGGATCTGCTCGACGGTGCCCGGCTTGAAGACGACGTGACTGATGCCGACCTCGCCCAGCTCCTCGATCAGGTCGACGGCGTCCTCGAGGTCGGGGATGCCGGCGCTGATCACCAGGCCGTCGATGGCCGCGCCGGACTGGCGCGCCTTCTGCACCAGCCGCTTGCCGCCGACCTGCAGCTTCCACAGGTACGGGTCCAGAAACAGCGCGTTGAACTGGTAGGTACGACCGTCCTCGAGCAGCCCGGACATCTGCTCGATGCGGTCGGCGAAGATCTCCTCGGTGACCTGCCCGCCGCCGGCCAGCTCGGCCCAGTGTCCGGCGTTGGCCGCGGCGGCCACGATCTTGGCGTCCACGGTGGTCGGGGTCATGCCGGCCAACAGGATCGGCGAGCGGCCCGTCAGCCGGGTGAATTTCGTCGACAGCTTGACCCTGCCGTCGGGCAGGCGAACCAGCGTCGGAGCGTAGCTGGACCAGGCCCGCGCCACCTCGGGGACGGCCCCGACGGTGAACAGGTTGCGCTGCCCGCCGCGGGTCGCCGCGGGCACGATTCCTACACCCAGACCGCGGATCACCGGCGCGGTCAACCGGGTCAGGATGTCGCCGGGCCCCAGGTCGAGAATCCAGCGCGCCCCGGCATCGTTGACCCGGGTGATCTCCTCCACCCAATCGACCGGACGCACCAGGATCGACTCGGTCAGCTGCCGGGCCAGCCCGACGTCCAGGCCGACCTTCTCGGCCCAACCGCCGACGATGTCGATGCCATCGGCCAGCCGGGGCGTGTGGAAGCCCACCTCGACCTGCACCGGATCGAAGACCGGCGCGAAGACGTCACCGCCGCGCAGTTTGTTCTTCCGGTCGGCTTCCTCCTTCTCCGAGATCTGCTGGCAGTAGAGCTCGAACCGGGAGAGCTGCTCGGGGGTGCCGGTGATGACGACCGAGCGGCGGCCGTTGCGGATGGACAAGACGGGCGGCAACACGGTGCGCACGTCCTGTGCGAACTCGTCGAGCAGCCGGCCGATGCGTTCGGGATCGGCGTTGGTGACCGACACCATCGGCGGGCGGTCGCCAAGCACCGAGATGCCGCGCCGACGGGCCACCAGCGTCCCGGCCGCACCGATCAGCTGGGCCATTGCCAGCAGCTCGACATCGCGACCACCGCCGGCCTTCAGCGCCTCGACGGCGAGCACACCTTGCGAATGTCCTGCGACGGCGACCGGCGGTGTCGCCTTCAGGTCCATGCCTTGCCGGGCCAGCGCACGCACGGCCGCGATCTGGGTGAGCAGCACGCCCGGGATCGACACCGCGGCCGAGGTGAGGTGCTTGTCCGACGGGATCGGATCCTCGGCCGCCAGCGCACGCACCCACGACAGCGGCTCGAAGCCGATCGGTCGCACCACGACCAGCTCTTTGGCCACCGGTTCCAGGAGCAGGTTGACCTCGCCCGCCAGCGTTGCCAGTTCGCACTCGATCCCTGCCGACGACACCAGTTCTTCGAGGGTCTCGAGCCAGGCGCTGCCCTGGCCGCCGAATGCCACGGCGTAGGGCTCCCCGGCCGTCAGCCGGTCGACCAGAGCGAGGGCGTCCCCGGCGTGGGAGTTCTGACTCCCCTGCGGGCCGTGCCCGTCGCGGTCAGCGGACACCCGATCGTGCTCGTGGATCGTCACCTTGTTGTCTCCCCTGTATGCGTCTTTAGGTCTCGTTCGTCTGGCGGTTCACCACCGCAGGGCGGGGTCCTGTCGATGCGGCGTGGTTCAGCGTCGAATCACTAACCGGGAAACGGCCGGCCGATGTGTGGTCGGCGAACCGCCCGGGCGGCGCGACGGACTCCATCGGCTGTACTAAGAGTGTCATAAGGATTGGCCCTCGTTTTGCGTGCTGATCGGTTACTGGTGAGTTCTACGCATGGGTAACCGTGTCCTGGGTAACACGCGGTTTGACCGGCGGCGCGGAGCCGATTCACAAACCCGCTGCATGCAGGTGGTTACGGTCGAGTAGCTATAACTGCGCAGATCAAAGCTGTCTTGTTATCGAATCGTTACATAAAAATTTTTGGTCGCAAAGCGTCGTCGCGGCGCCGTCGGCCGCGGCTGACCGCGATCGGCCGCCCGCGCGCGTCTGAAAAATGAGCGAACGAGTGTTTGCTGGAATTTTTAAGAACGGGAGTCTCGGCCGCGCCCGGCGACGGCATCGGCCGCTAGGCCCACTGGCCGAATTCGGGCTTGAGGATCTCGTTGATGTCCACGCCGACCCCTCCGACGCTGCGTTTGTCGATCTCAACCTGGTGCAGATGGGCTGCCGGGTGGGCGTAGCCCTTGGGCGAGCCCCAATTGTGCTGCCAGAAGTAGGAGCCCAACCCGTCATGCAGCGCCCAGTCGATGGTCTTCGAATTGGCGTACACGCCTGTGCGCTGATGGCCGATCACCGATTCCCACGAGCGCAGGTAGGGCGCCACCTGGCTTTTGTACTGCTCATAGGACGGGTCGTCGTCGATCGAGGCATAGATAGGCGCGGTGGCGGGCCCGCCGGCCGCGGCGTGCAGCTGCATCCCTCGCTGTGCGTGCTGCAGGCCGGCGTTGGCACCGCCCAGCCAGTCCGCGGTGCTGGCCTTGCCGTACTGATAGCAGGACACGATTTTGAGCCCGTTGCTGTCGAGGTCGCGCGCTTCGCTGACCTGAATCGGTTTGCCGAGCATCCAGTTGCCGCCGGGGCGCCGATCGGAAACGTACCGAATCGACCCCACTGCACCGGCTGCCCGGATCTGGCTGGCCGGGATGACTCCGGCCGCGTAGTCCAGCAGAGTGCCGAGCGACGCCGATGCCCTCGGGACGCTCAGCGACGCGCCCGCGACGCCCGCGCCAAGCAGGGCCGGGGTCGCGGCCGCGATTTTAAGCAAATCGCGACGCGAAACGGATAACACAAGCCACAGAGTACGACAAACACCTCAGATACCACATTGATCACACGGGTCACAGGTGCGTCACAGTGCCACATCGGCGCTGAAGCGCGCCCGCCGCGCCCAACACCGCATAGGGACCGGTCACCGCCATCAGGCTCAGCAGCGACCGAATCTTGGGGTCGCCACGCTTGAGGCGTCTCAGCTCCACCAGGGCGTTGACGTTGTCGAGCGTGTCCACCATCAGGCCGATCCGTTGCCAACGCCGGCGGTTGGGCTCGTCACTACCGAGATAGCCGACACCAAGCGCCAGGGCGCGGGCGCCGAAAATGCGGATCAAATACTTGAGCTCCGTGGACAGCATGTGGTCGGGCACGCCGTTCATGCGAGTCTGAGAAGCTGGGTAGGCAAATGCGGTGGCGCCCAACAGGATCCGCCCGACCGCGGCCGCGGTGAATGCCCGGCGCAGAACCCTGGGTTGCGGCGGCGATGTGCGTGTCAGTGTGGTGTTCATAACTGCAGTTTTCGCCGCCGACGTAAGTGTGTCGATTACCTTCGAGGTAGTGGTTCACCTTCGCGCACGCGTTAGGTTCGAAAGATGTCCGCGGGGATAGCGGTGCGCGAGTGGCGCACTCGCCGGCGATTGAGCCAGATGGAACTAGCGCATCAGGTCGGTGTCTCGCCTCGCCACCTCAGCTTCGTCGAGACCGGCAGGGCCAATCCCAGCCGGGCCCTGTTGTTGCGCATCGGCGAGTCGCTGGATCTTCCGCTCGCCGCGCGCAACCGACTGCTGCTCGACGGCGGCTACGCACCCGTGTTCGGCGAGCACACCCTGGATGCCGAACGGATGAGGCCCGTGAAGGCGGCCGTCGACTCGGTGCTGGCCGGCCATGCCCCGTATCCGGCCATCGTCACCGATGCGTGCTGGAACCTGATAGCCGGAAATGTCGGTTGCGTCGTGCTCGCCGAGGGCGTTGACCCGGAGTTGCTGCGCCCGCCGATCAACGTCATGAAATTGTGCCTGCATCCGCAGGGATTGGCGCAGCGACTACTCAACCGCGCCGAGGTGCACTCGGCGATCATCGGTCGGGTTCGCCGGCACGCGCAGGCCACGGCGGCACCCGACATCCGCCGTCTCTACGAGGAGCTGTCGAGTTATCCGGCGCCCCGGGGAGTCCAGCGCGGCGAGCGGACTGGCGAGCTGTACGTGCCGTTTCGAATGGTCACCCTGGACGAAACCGAGCTCCGGTTCGTCAGCACCATCGCGACCTTCGGTAGCCCGCTCGACATTTCGGTGGAGAGCCTGATCATCGAGTCGTTCTTCCCTGCTGACCCTGCCACCGCCGATTACCTGCACAACCTCGACAGCGATCAGCGTGTGCGCGCGATCGCGCGGCGATACCCCCAGGTGCTGCCCTTCCTCGGGTCCCGCTGACGCGCCGGGACTGCGGTTGGCCTTATTTTATTGTCACTATAAAGTTAGTAAAGTTATCGAGAGCGCTTGACTGCAATCGGAGATCAGATGGATCACGACCAGCTCATCGACCTGACACGGCGCGCGTTGAAGTTGGCGCGGGACAAGGCGACCGATCTCGCTCCGGCCCAGCACACGGTCGACGCGCGTGACTACACCAGTCTCGAGCGGCACCACCGGGATCGGGCCATGCTGCTGGCCAGCCCGCAGTTGGTCGGCTACGTCTCGGAACTTCCCACTCCGGGTTCGTATTGCACGAAAACGGTGATGGGGCGGTCCATTCTGCTGACCAGAACATCAGCGGGAACGGTCAAGGCGTTCAGCAACGTGTGCTTGCACCGCCAGTCGCAGGTGGCGACGGGATGCGGCACCGCAAAGCGGTTCACCTGCCCATACCACGCCTGGACATACGACAACACAGGTCGCCTGGTGGCAGTTCCCGGGCGAGAGGGTTTCCCAGAAGTGACGGTCAAGTCCGATGGTCTGACCGAACTCCCGGCCACCGAGTTCGCCGGATTCCTTTGGGTGGCATTGAATCCCGAATCGACGTTGGATGTGGCGGCACACTTGGGCCCGCTCGCGGAGGAACTCGACTCGTGGGGCATCGGGCGCTGGTCACCGCTGGGCGAAAAGGTATTGGACTCCCCCATCAACTGGAAATTGGCGATCGACACGTTCGCCGAGAACTACCACTTCGCCACCGTGCATCAGCAGACGTTCGCCACGATTGCGCGCAGCAACTGCACGGTGTTCGACTCCTATGGGCCGCATCACCGGCTGATCTTCCCGCTGAACACCATTCTGGAGCTCGACGATGTGCCCGAGGATCAATGGAATCCGTTCCACAACATGGTGGTGATCTATGCGCTGTTCCCCAACATCGTGCTATCGGTGACCATCGCCAACGGCGAGCTGTTCCGGGTCTACCCCGGGGATCGGCCCGGTAGCTCAATCACCGTCCACCAGAACGCAACACCGCAGGACCTCGCCGATGAGTCGGTGGCCGCCGGCGCCCAAGCCGTCTTCGAGTACGCGCACGCCACCGTGCGCGACGAGGATTACCGGCTGGTCGAGGGGCTGCAGGCCAATCTCGAGTCCGGGGTCCGAGACCACTTGGTCTTCGGCCGCAACGAACCCGGGTTGCAGCATCGCCACATCACGTGGGACCGGGCGCTGTCGCGGTCAGCTGACCCCGGCTGACAGGACCGCGATCAGATCGTCGAGAAGCTGTGCCAGCGTGTGGTTTTCGGCAGACGCCACGTTGGACAGCAGTTCGACGGCGTCCTTGCGCCGGCCCGCCGCCACCAGCGGCGCGACCCGATCCACCATCGCCTGCAGCTCGGGCTCCGGCGGTGCCAGGCTCCCGACAGTCGTGGACAGCACCTCGACGAGTTCCCAATCCCGGTACAGCGCCAGCGATCGTTCATTGAACGCGAAGCCCGTCACCGGCTTTCCCCACATGGTCCCGTGGTAGCGATAGGGGCCCTCCATGTACTCGATCGGCAACCCGTGGGCCGGGGCCGCCACCAGCGGCTCGCCGATGAGATCCAATTGCAGTGTGGGGCAGGTGATCCGGTGCCGGTCGGGCATGTACCGGGCCGGCGCGAGAGGCCGCACCAGGGGCCGGATGGCCTCGGGCCACCGCACATAGCTGCTGACCGTGACCTCGATGTCTTCGGCACACTCCGGCGGGATCGCGGGGTCCGGGTAGCTCGTCGTGACACCGGTGAACGGCTGCAGCGCATTGCCGTCTTTGCGGTCGAACTGCCGCCAGATGCTCAGGTCCACCCCGTTGTCGAAATTGATCGTGCGCCATTCGTGTGACCGGGCCCGCGGGTCTCCCGCGGATCCCCCGCCGCCGGCGTATTTGGGGAACCACTGCCGATCGACGTGCCCACTGGTGCCGGACACCTGCTCGACCACGTTCCCCCAGCGCAGAGTGCCGGCCATCGCCATGCCGGTCTGGAAATAGGAGTAGGTATCGCTTTGACCGAAACAGACGATTTTTCCGTTATAGGTCGATGCACCAACTGGTGTCGGTGCGCGCGTTGGGGTTACGGCCAGATCAAGTCGCATGGGCCGCCCGGACTGATCCTTTCCGACCAGGCTGACCCGGTAGGTGTAGGGCAGCAGTTCGCCATCGCCGTTGCGACTGGTCGTCCACGACGCGGTTCCCGCGCTGCTGTGGTAGTTGATGTCGAGATGGCCCACCGCCATCGTCAGCTTGCGCTGGGCGCCGGGCTCCATGTTGGCAGGCGGCATGTCGTAATCGGTGAAGGTGCCGTATTCACCGGTGTCGAGGTCGAACAGCGCCATCGTGTAGAAGTCTGCGACGACCGTTCCCCCGGGCCGGTTCTTGTTGAAGATGGTCAGGAAGGCGAACGACCGATCGGCCTGGGCGGAGTCGAGTTGCCCGGCGATGAACCAGGTGTCCGACTCCTGGTCGGGGTGTTCGCCCTCGGCGGCGGGGAACTCCAACTGGCCGTCGCCGGGCACCAATTGAAACGGGTAACTGCGCCAATCGCTGGTCATAGAGGGCCTCGCTGCTTTTTTCGCTATGTTAGCGTGAATAGCGAAATTACGGCCACGGCCCGATCCCTGAGGAAGTGCCCCGATGACAGAGACTTCCGGCCATCGCTCCTATAACGAGCTGTTCATCGGGGGCCAGTGGCGCAAGCCCGCCAATCCCCAGCAGCTCTCGGTGATCTCGCCGCACTCCGAAGAGCCGGTCGGGCATGTCCAGGTCGCGGGCCCCGACGACGTCGAGGCCGCCGTCGCCGCCGCACGGCACGCGTTCGATCACGGTCCGTGGCCACGGATGAGCCATGCCGATCGAATGGCCAAAGTCGAGCAGCTCGCCGGGATCTACGCCGGCCATGCCGACGAAATGGCCGACCTCATCACCGACGAGATGGGGTCGCCGCGCAGCTTCAGCCGGATGGGCCAGGGGGCGGCCGCCGTAGCGCTGATCCACCTCTCGCTGGCCGCCGCGCGCGAGTTCCCGTGGGAGGAACGTCGCCAAGGTGTGCTCGGCGAAGTACATCTGCGCAGGGCCCCAGTCGGGGTGGTCGGCGCGATCGTACCGTGGAACGTGCCGCAGTTCTTGATCATGCCCAAGCTGATCCCGGCGCTGATCGCCGGCTGCACGGTCATCATCAAACCCGCACCCGAAACCCCTTTGGACGCTTTGTGGTTGGCCGAGATGATCGAGGAGATCGGGCTACCCGAAGGCGTGGTGTCGGTGCTGCCGGGCGGCCCCGAGATCGGTGAGGCGCTGGTGCGCCATCCCGGCGTGGACAAGATCGCGTTCACCGGGTCCAGTGCTGTCGGCCGCCGGATCGCCGCGCTGTGCGGCGAGCAGCTCAAGCGGGTGAGCTTGGAGCTGGGCGGCAAGTCGGCGGCGATCATTCTCGACGACGCCGACATCGGTAAGACGGTGGCGGGCCTGAAGTCCGCCGGGCTGATGAACAATGGCCAGGCGTGCGTCGCGCAGACCCGGATTCTGGTCAGCGACCGCAAGCATGACGAGGTCGTCGACGCGCTGGCCGACATGATGTCCGCGCTGAATGTCGGTGACCCGGCCGACGACGCCACGGACATCGGACCGCTTGTGGCCCAACGCCAACAGCGCCGCGTCCAGGACTACATCAAGTCGGGCCGCAGCGAAGGCGCCCGCGTTGTGCTCGGTGGCGAACAGAGCCCTTCCGAGCGGGGCTGGTATGTACAGCCGACGCTGTTCACCGACGCCACCAACGACATGCGCATCGCCCGCGAGGAGATTTTCGGTCCCGTGCTGACCGTGCTTCGCTACCGTGACGAAGACGACGCGGTCCGCATCGCCAACGAGACCGATTACGGCCTGGCCGGTTCGGTGTGGACCGCCGACATCCAGCACGGCCTTGAGGTCGCGGCCGCCGTCCGCACCGGGACCTATGGCATCAACATGTACACCCTGGACATCGGTGCACCGTTCGGCGGGTTCAAGCAGTCCGGCATCGGGCGCGAGTTCGGACCGGAGGGGCTAGATGAGTATGTCGAGCTGCAGACGCTGATCTGCAAAGGTCAGCTGCCGCCCGTATAAGGTTTCCGCTCGCCACCGCGGGTCGCGGCCAAGCCGCGCCAAAAGCGTTGCCTGCGCACCATTTCTGTCGCCGATCACGACTGGCGCACCGAACATCCCCGATGCGGCCAACGCCTGAAGGTCCTCCGGGAGAGCGGCGCAGAACATTTCGCACCACGAGGGGTCCACGCCGTCGTCGGCGCCCACCGCGCGGGCGAGGTCCCAGGTATGCACCAGGACGTCACGGGTCAGGTTCGGCATCAACCTGTAGGCATCGAGCTGCGTCGCTCCGCCGCACCCGAGGGCCTTCGCCAGCGAGTCGTAGGTGAGTTGCCACCGCGCCCGAGGATCATCGCGTGGCCGGTCGGGCTTCAATCCCAAGGGACGCAATAGAAGAACGTCATGGAACCCGATGACGTGCTCGAGCACTCCCCGCGCGTCCCACGCATCGCACGGCGACGGACGGTCCCACTTGCCGTTCGCCGCGGCGACCGCCGCGCCGAAGCGACGGCACACCGCCAAATGCAGTTCGCCGGCGTCATCCATCGCCGTCGCGCGGGGAGTCGGGCACGTGCAAGGTCAGCTCGACGGGACAGCACAGCGCGCCATGCTGATTGGTGACCTGAATCTCGACGTCGACCAAGCAGCGCGGAGGGTCGACCGAGGTGTCCCGGCGCTTCGCCACGGCCCGGCCCCGGCCGATCATCGTGTCGCCGGCATACACCGACCCGGCGAGCCGCATGGACCGCCGCACCACGCGCGAGCGCGGGCCAGCCCAGTCCGTCGCGATGCGGTCGGCGAATCCGGCCAGGTGCATCGTGTTGACGTAGATTGTCGGGTTCCCCTGAGCCGCAGCGTATTCCGGATCGAAATGGCCGGGGAAATAGTCCCACGTCGCTCCGGCGTTCTCCACCACCCGCTGGTAGCTGATGTGGTCGATCACCTCGGGCAGGTCGACCGGAACGGTGATCTGGTGCCACTCCAGGCCGTCGGCGCTCACGTGGACGCTTTCGGAGTGAACCGGAACAAGGTATTGCGACAAGTGGCCACCACGGTCTGATCCTGGCGGCGATAGGTCTCCAGCGTCTCGACGAAATGGCCGACGCCCAGCCGTGTCCGCTTCTCCGGCGACACCGAAACCAGCTCGTCGACGACGGTCAGCACGTCGCCCTCGACGATGGGTTGTGGAAACTCAACCTCGTTGGCCGCGTTGATGATTGTGGTGCCGGGCAGCGGCACCCGCAGGGCGATCAAGGAAGCCGCCCTCCTACCTCCCGGTTGCCATGGCGGTGCGACCAGCCAGCCCATCAACAGCGCCGGCGGCGCCAGCAGGCCACCCCAATGCAGGCGCGCGAAATCGGGATCCCAATACGAGCGATTGGCGTCGCGGACCATCGCGGCGAACAGCTGGATGCGCGCGGCGCTGACCGCGGTGGCTGCGGTGCGGGGCTCGCCTTTCGCGCCGACCATCCGCAGCGCGTCGTCGTACGTGCCGAAGGCCAGCCGCTCACCGAAATCCCGATCCACGTAATCGGCGCCGCTCACATGACGAGCGGGTGCCGACTTGGCACCGAATCCCACTGCAACATGCGGGAAGTGAAATACCAGCCGCCCCGCTCGTAGATCAGCGTGTCACGGAATATCCCGGTGGCGCGCAGCACGGTGTCGCCATAAAGGGCTGCGAAAAGCACGGCGACGCAATGCTGAGTCGCGTTGACGCCGTCGACCTGGATTTCGTGATCGACCGTGATCAGTCGCTGGCCATCGCCACCGTCGAAGGCCGAACGCAGGTCGTTGAACAGCTCGCCGTCGCGGGTGTAGCTGGCGCCGGAGTGGCGGAAGGTGGCGATCCAGCGGTCACGGTCACCGTCGGAATAGGCCCGATTGTGCCGGGCATCCAAATCCAGGATGGCGCCGCGTCCGGTGGCCGCTTGGAGCATTTGCTGTTCCTGATAAGTCATGGTCATCGCTTTTCAGCCTCTCTCGGAAATGACTGCCAACAACGGCTGACGGAACACTGAGACAACTCATCGACTACTAGCGACACTATCGGAACCTAACGGCTAACGACATACCCACTCTTTTCACGATCCCACGTAGTCGGATTGACGCCCCGTTCGCGCAATAAGTCTTTGCGTATCCGGCCGATCGCATTTTTCGGGAGTTCGCCAACGGTCTCCACGAATCGCGGCACACAGAAATACGGCATGCGTGACGCGCAGAAGTCGAGCAACTCCACGAAATCCAGTGTGGTGCCTGGTCGCAACGTAACGACCACCAGTACATCGTCCTCACCCAGTTCGCTGGGCACGCCGACCGCGGCGGCCTCCGCAACCGCGGGATGGCACATGACGACGCGCTCCACTTCGACCGAAGAGATGTTTTCGCCGCGGCGGCGCAGCGCATCCTTGGCACGGTCGACAAATGTCAGATTCTGATCGCAATCGAGGCGCCCGAGATCGCCGGTGCGAAACCATTCCGGATGCGGCCTTATTCGCGAGTCCGCCTCCACGTAACCCTCGCTCATCACGTGCGGATGCCTGGGCCGGCAGGCGATCTCACCCACGCTGTCGGCGGGTAGCGGGTTTCCTTGTTCGTCGAGGATCCGCACGTCGAAATCGGGATTGGGCCGACCCGACGTACCGGGAACCCCGGCGTCGGCCAGCGCCTTGACCGCGATGGGGAACGCCTCGGTGAGCCCGTACATCGTGACGATGCGGCAGCCGTAGCGCTTTTCGATGTCGCGGTGGGACTTCGCGTCGATCGGGGCGGCGGAAATGAACCGCAGCGGTAGCCGTGCGTCGTCCGGATCCGCGGGAAGACTCTGCAGCATCGAAACCATCGCCCCGGCGCCGGCGAATCCGACGGCACCGTGGGCGCGTATGTCATCCCACACCTCGCCCGGGTGAAAAGCCCCGGCCAGCACCGTCGTCGCACCTACCAGCATGGGCGCCAGGATGCTGGGCGCCGCGCTGAGGTGAAATAGCGGCATCGCCGTCCACAGCACTTCGCCCTCGCGAAATTCCCAGGCCGACGCGACGGTTGCGGCCACCGAAAACAGGTAGTGCCATGTCGTGGCGACTGCTTTGGATGGGCCGGTGGTTCCTGACGTGTAGAACAAGCAGCCAAGGTCGCCCGGATCTCCGGGGGCGTCGGTGGCTGCGCCTTCTGCGTTCCGAGCCAGCGCCTCCGTCAGTGAATCACCCTGCACCACAATGTTTGTCAGAGATTCTGCCGCGTCGGCAACCTCGACGGCGCGGGACTGGCGTTCGGCGTCGGTCAACATCACCTTGGCCTGCGACAGCCGAAGGGCGTGCAGCAGGAAGTCGCCCTTGTTCGCGGCATTGACCGCCGCGCTCACCGCCCCGATCCGCGCGGCGCCCAGCCAGAAGTACACCCACTCCGGACACGTGCCGGTGAACAGCGCGACGCGGTCTCCGCGCCCGACACCCAAGCCGGCCAACATGTTTGCCGCCGCACAGGACCGCTGCCGCATCTGCTCGAAGGTCACGTCGACACCGGCGATGGACATCATCACCCGATCGGGGTGCTGCCGCGCGCGGCGATCGAGCACGGCCGGCACGGTGAAACTGTCGACGCCGAAATCGGAGGGCCGTGCGGGCCCGCTGCGGTCAGCGCACATCGAGGTGTCTGGCTCTGATCAAGCTTTGGCGGCCGCGGGGTCGGGCTCACCGTCGGCGCTGTAACCGAAGTCGGAGGGCGACGGCTCCTCACCCGGGTAGAAGCGGTGCGCCCAGCGCCGCAGGGCCGCGTAGTCGTGCGCTTCTTCGGGAGCCAGATTCGGCTTCTCCAGGTATTTCATGTTCTCCCAGGTGAAGAAGTCCTGTTTGATGACCTCTTGCTGCAGCGCCAGGAACCGGGCGGCACGTCCGGTGGGCACGTCACCGCCGTCGCCGGGTTCACGTACGGAAGCTTGGGTGTAGAAGTAGTCGGTGTAATCCTCGTCGACCGGCGTCTGGCCGGTGACCTGCACGGTGGCAACCAGTTCGCTGGGAAAGCGCACCACGCCGAGGCCCAGCGAGTAGTTGTCGTAGATGATCTTGGCGTCGACCGGGCCGTTCGGGGTCAGCCACGTCTGCGCCCGTCCCCCGCCGAAATGGGCGTTGACGGTGGCGTGCAGGTGATAGCCGGCCACCTCGAATGACGCCGTAGTGGCCGGATTGGCGGCCTTGTGCACGTACTGAACGTGGTAGGGGTCAGCCGCGTTTTCGATGATCATCTGCGGATGCACCTTGACCCGGTTGAGCATTTGGGTGTGCGGGTGCAGCGGGTAGTACTCGTTGGTTTCCAATTCCGGCAGCACCGGCGGCTGCCAGTAGGGCGCCCGTCCGTGCCGCTCGTGCCAGGCCAGGATGAAGCCGTACCACTCCATGCTCGGGTAGGTCCGGATGCGGACGTTGTTCTTGCAGCCGATCTTGCTGTAGGGAATCAGCGCGTTCGTACCGTCGCCGCGCCACTGCCAGCCATGCCACGGGCAGACGATGTTCTCGCCTTCCACCGTGCCGCCGACCCCGAGGTTCGCGCCGAGGTGCTGGCAGTAGGCCTCCATCACGTGGACCTGGCCCGACTCGGTGCGGAACAGCACCAGTTCCTCACCGAAGTAGTGCGCGCGCCTGACCTGGCCGGGAGCCAGATCGGTTCCAAAGGCGACGATGAACCAGCCCGTCGGGAAGCGGTAGGCCGACAGCGCGATGCCGGCCTGCCCGAACTCCCGTTCTGACGGGTCTGATTCTGGAATCGTATTCGTCACGAGAACTCCGTTTCCCACGCGGCCGGGCGCATCATGGGCCGCTCTTACCTCACCGCGTTTCGACGACTAAAGTCTATTTTTACTATTTTAAGCATTGAACGTCAACGCGGCACCGGCGGGTCGCCGCGTGACGCCTGAGCCGATGGGGGTTCGCATGACGGCCGCTGCAGTGGACCTTTCCGATTTCGCCTTGTGGCGTAATGGTTTTCCCGATGAGCTGTTCGCCGAGCTGCGGCGCACCAGGCCGCTTTTTCGGCACGATCTGACACCGGGCGTCGTCGACACCGTCCAGCGTCAGTTCTGGGTGGCCACCAAACACCGTCACGCGGTCCGCCTGCACCGCGACACCGAGTCGTTCACCGCGGCCGACGGCCCACTCATTCAGCCAGTCGCCATGTTCTCGTCGTTCCCGACGATCATCACGCTGGACCCGCCGGACCTGAACAAGCGCCGGAAACTGATCTCCAACGCCTTCAACCCGCGCGCGATCGCCAAGCTGGAGAACGGCATCCGGGCGCGTGCGGCGCGGATGATCGACGGCCTGCTCGCGCAGGGCGGTGGAGACTGGATCGAGGACGTCGCCGACGCGTTACCGATGTCGGTCATCGGCGACATCATTGGCATCCCGGAGGAAGACCGGCCACGGATATTCGACATCTTCGACCGCATCCTGAAGGTGCTTGCGCCCGAGGCGGGCCCGAGCGGGCAGGTGGAACTCGAACTCTTCGGCGAGGTCTTCGGGTACGCGATGGAGCTCACCGCCGAGAAGCGGCGCAATCCCACCGACGACATCTGGAGCACGCTCGCGTCCGCGGTGATCACCGGTGACGACGGCGAGCAGTTCAGCCTCCCCGAGAACGAACTCGAGTTCTTCTTCTTTGTGCTGGCGTTCGCCGGCAGCGACACCACCAAGAACGCACTGGCCATCGGGTTGCAGGCGTTCGTCGCCAACCCCGGGCAAATCGAACGGTATCGCGAGCGCGAAGACCTTCGCGCCAGCGCGGTCGAGGAGGTGTTGCGCTGGGCGTCGCCGGTGGCGTACTGGACGCGCACCGCAAAGGTCGACGTCGAGATGGACGGTCAGCACATCGCCAAGGGCGAACGCGTGGTGTCCACCCTGCGTTCGGCCAACCGCGACGAGGAGGTCTTCGAGTCCCCGTTCACCTTCGACATCGGCCGGCAGCCCAATCCTCATGTGGCTTTCGGGGGTGGCGGCCCGCACCACTGCCTGGGCGCCATGCTGGCCCGGGCGGAACTCCGCGCGGTCCTCGACGAACTGTTTCTGCGCTGCGACGACATCGAGATCGGTCCGGCGAAGGTGTCCCATCCGAACCTGGCCACCAACATGTCGATCTACGACGAGATGTCCATCAAGCTGACCGAGCGGCGCTGAGTCAGCGCACGGCGCTCGTGCGGCCGTCAGTCGACCAACCGCAAGGCGGCCTTCGGACATTGGTCCACCGCGGCGCGCACGTCGATTTCCAGCCGCGGCGGCACGGGGCCGTCCGCGATCTGCACCACATCGGCGTCGCCCAGCTCGAACACCTCCGGCGCAAGCGATTCGCAAAAACCGTTGGCTTCACACAAGTTCTCGTCGACCGTCACGCGCATTGATTGCCCTCCACTTCTCTAGAGGCCCTTGGGTCGGGTCCCGATCACCCCGCCGGTCGCGAGGCGTGTCAGTTCTTCGTCGGTCAGCCCGCACCGATCGCGCAGGATCTCCTCATTGTGCTCGCCCAGCTTCGGTGGCGGCCGCAGCAGCCACTGGTCCTGACCGCCGAGCCGGGCGAACGGCGGACAGGGGTACAGGCCGAGTCCGGTACTCGCGTGATGCAGTGCCTCGAAAAATCCGCGTTCGCGCAGTTGCGAGTTGTCGGTGACCAGTGACGGTGACACCACCGGCGCCGCGGGAACACCCGCAGCGGCCAAGCGCTCCACCGTCGGGACAAGTGGCTGCCCGCGGCACCAATCCGCCAGCCCGCGATCGATTTCGTCGGCTAGCCCCTGGCGCCCTTCGATGGTGGCAAGCTCCTCGTCGTCGCACCAGGCTGGTCGCCCCATCGATTCCACCAGCGCCCGCCACTGCGCGTCGTCACGCACGGTGATCGCGATCCAGTCGTCCGATCCGGCGCAGCGGTAGATGTTCTGGATGCCCGCGTTGTGACCGCGGTTGCCGCGGCGGCTCAGGGTCACCCCGAAGACTTCGGACTCGATCGCCTGAATCGCGGTGGCGTTGAGCACGGTTTCGAGCATCGGCAGCTCGACCAGCTGACCCGTCCCGGTGCGTTCGGCGAAGTTCAGGGCGGCCAGCACGGCGAACGCGGCGTGCACGCCGGCCAGTGGGTCGCAGGCCCCGCGTGGTGTCACCGGCGGAGATTCCGGCAGACCGGTCACCCAGGCCAGACCGGCGATCTGTTCCATGGTGGGGGCGAACCCGACCCGTTCCCGCCACGGCCCCTCGACGCCGAACGCGGGCATCCGGGCGAACACCAGTTTCGGATTGGCTTCGCGCAGCACGTCGTCGGTGAGCCCGAATTGCTCCATCACCCGTGGCGAGAAATTCTCGATCACGACGTCGGCGCGGCCGACCAACTCGATGAACAGGCGACGGCCCTGCTCGGATCCCAAATCCAGTGTCACCGAACGCTTGTTGGTGTTCATTGCGTGGAACACCCAGCCGTACTCCCACCAGTCGTCGACGTCGGTGCGCATCCCGCCCGAGTACCGGATGCCGTCGGGACGCTGAATCGACTCGATCTTGACGACGTCGGCGCCGAAGGCGGCCAGCAGGTGGGTCGCGGCGGGGCCGGCCCAGAACGCGGTCAGGTCGACGACGCGCACGCCGGCCAGCGGAAGCCCGTTCGGCGCCCCTTCTATCTCGGGTTCCACACGGCGCCAAGGGGATTCGCCGTCGGCCTCACCAAGAGCGGGCGTATCGCCCAAGCGCGCGGGCGCACACACCGACATCAGCCAGGGCGGCCGGGGCTGATCGAACCCGGCGGGGTTGCGGGTGAAGACCTCGCGCTCGCGCACGTAATCCAGCTCCCGGATGGTCGAGCCGTTGCCCAGCGCGGCGATCGGCAGCCGGAACAGCTGCCCGAGTTCGACGATTTCGGCGACCGTCCGTTCGGCCAGCCACGGGTGGATCTGCTCGCGGATCAGGTCCCGGTATTGCCACCGGCCGATTTGGAACCGCAGCTGTTCGATCTCCTCCAACTGCGGACATTCCACCATCGCGGCGAAGTCGAGCCACTGCTGACCGGTGACCATGGTGATCCCGACGTACCCGTCCTTGGCGGGCTCGATCGACGGCACCTCGGTGGTGCGCCGGATCGGCGGGACGCGCAGCAGCTGTGAATGCAGCCATTCGCTGCTCTGCATGGTGGTGATGGCTTCCAGCATGGACAGGTCCAGGTGTTCGCCGGGACCGCCGTGCTCGACACGGCGGCGGACTGCCAGCACGCCGAAGGCGGCGAACACGCCGCCCATGTACTCGCCGAGATCGCCGCCGATGGAGATCGGCGGCCCGGCGGGGTCGCCGCGGAAGCCGGGCGAGCCCGCCCACGCCTGCAGGGTGAACTCGGTGGCCGCCCGGTCCGCGTAGGGCCCGGCCCAGCCGAAGTCGGAGATGGACACGATGATCGCCCGCGGCGAGAGTTCCAGCAGTTGTTGCGGGTCGACGCCCAGCGCCGCGGCGCGCGCCCGCCCGCCGGTCACGACGACGACGTCGGCGCCGGCCAATTCGTCACGGTAGCGCTGGGTCCCGGGTGCGAAAGTCATGCTGCGTTTGCCCGCGTTGAGGTAACTGAAAAACGGTGCGCTGCGTTCCTGCGCAATCGGGGAACCGCTGGCGGAGAATCGTCGTAGCCAATCCCCTTGCGGCGGTTCGATTTTGTGCACCTGCGCGCCGGCGTCGCGCAGCAGCTTGCCGCAATAGCTGCCCGCTATCCGGTCACTGATCTCGACGACACACAAATCGTTTAGGGGTGTCGGCCGGCTTTCGGACCGCTCGCTCAATTGCACCCGCCCTTCCGATCGGCAAGCGATCAGAGAAGCTATTTATATCATTACTGCTAAAATAGCTAAGCCAGCGTGTTGCATTTCGTTTCGAGGATCGGATGACCGCCTTGGGAATTGGCCCCGACGCCCGGCGCCGGTTGTCGGCGCCGCGGATCGCCGAAATCGTAGCCGACGAGTTGCGCCGTCAAATCATCGACGGCGAGCTCGCGGACGGTGATCTCTTGCCGCGCCAAGAGGTGCTCGTCGAACAGTTCAACGTCAGCCTGGTCTCGCTGCGCGAAGCCCTGCGGATCCTGGAGACCGAAGGCCTGGTCTCGGTGCGGCGCGGCAACCGCGGCGGTGCCGTCGTCCACGCCCCGGCGAAGACCAGCGCCGCCTACATGCTCGGGTTGTTGCTGCAGAGCGAGTCCGTCGAGGTCGCCGACCTCGGCATGGCATTGCAGGAACTCGAGCCCGCCTGCGCCGCCCTGGCCGCCCGCCGGCCGGACCGGGCGGACACGCTGGTGCCCGAGCTCACCCGGATCAACGAGTCAATGGCCGAAAACTTGGACGACGGAAGGCTTTTCACCGAGATCGGACGCGAGTTCCATGATCTCATCGTCCGCGGCTGCGGCAATCACACGATCATCGCGGTCGTGGGAAGCCTGGAGACACTCTGGAGCAGTCACGAACGGCAGTGGGCCGACGAGAGCGCGTCGCGTGGCACCTACCCGTCGCTTGCCCAGCGCCGCGCGGTGCTCAACACGCACGTCAAGCTGACCGAGACGATCGCCGAGGGCAACGTCGACCGCGCCCGCCGCATCGCGGGTCGCCACCTGGCCGACACGCAGACCTACGTCCTGTCCGGTCAGCACGATCAACGCATCTATGCGCTCTCCCCGCAGGCGTTGTCGCGGCCGCGGGACATTCGGCACTCCTGACGAGCGGCCTGCGACGGTCATGCGAACCGCATTAGTCACCGGCGGAAGCGGCGGGATCGGAAAAGGATGCGCCCGCAAGCTCGTTGAACGCGGCTATGACGTGGTGCTCTCGGCGCGCCGCGAAGCCCCGTTACGCGCGGCCGCCGAGGAGATCGGTGCCCGACACGTCGTGGCCGACGCGTCCGACCCCAGCGGATTCGGCGCCGCGATAAGCGCATTGGAGACAATCGACCTCGTTGTGCACGCCGCCGGTGCGCTCGGCGGAACCTACGCCCGCAAGCAGACCTTCGAGCAGTGGCAGGCCATCATGTCGGCCAACCTCGATTCGTGTTTCGTGGTCACCTCGGCGGTGCTGCCGAAAATGACCGCGGGCTCCCGACTGGTGTTCATTTCGTCGTCCGCCGCACACGAGCCCATGCCGGCCCGCACCGCGTACTCCGCCTCGAAAGCCGGCATGAACGCGTTCGCGCGAGCCCTGGCGCTCGAAGTCGACCGCGACGGCATCAGCGTGCACATCGTCACCCCGGGACCGGTGGCCACCGAGATGCTGCAGGACGTTCCGTTCGAGATGTACGCCATCGGAGTGTCCGACGTCGCCGAGGCGGTCGCCTGGCTGGACACCGTCGATCCGTCGGTCGATCTACCGGAGATCCGGTTGTCCGCCGTGGAACGGGGCCCGTTCGCCCGCCCGCCGGTGGTGCCTACCGAAGCCCGCCGCCGCCGGCAAACGCCTTGATCACCGATTCGCCGAACTCGTGCAGGGAGTCCGGGGCGGCGAAGTCGGCAAACCACACGTAGAACCGCTCGACCCGCTGGGCGGCCAAACCGCGGAAGTGCCCGATCAACTCGTCGGCATCGCCGCAGACCAGTCCGGACCCCAGGTTGCCGAACCGACGGGTGCTCACCTCGCCCACCGTGTCGGGGTCGCTGCCCGACCGCACGAAACCCACCATCTGCTGAATCGACATCCTGGCCGTTCCCGCGGCCGGGGCGAGCTTGGTCAGCCTGTCGAGCTGATTCGCCGGCAGATTCCACCAATCTGCGTGTCTGCGAACGAGTTCCATCATCCTTGGTCCGCTCCCACCCAGAACCAGCGGTATCGGGTACGAGCGGCGCGGGGCTTGTGCAGCCGGGCCGGATCCTTCGTCGCCGTCGCCCCAGTACTGCCTGATCAGATCCAGGTGACGGCCCAGTTGCTCGACTCGGGCCCGCGGATCCTGTTGGCCGACATCGAATCTCGCGAATTCGGAGGGCCACGATCCCGATCCCAGGCCGAGCTCGAACCTCCCCTCGGACGCCTCCGACAGGGTGACGGCCTGTTTGGCGAGCACGGCCGGGTGCCGAAACGCGTCACACAGCACCAGATGACCGACCCGCAGCCGCTCGGTCCTGGCCGCCACCCAGGTCGCAATGCCCATTGCCTCCCAGATGCTTTCGTCGGGGAGCCCCGGGGCCTCGAGGTGATCGATGAACGCGATCCCGTCGAAGCCGCTGGCCTCAGCGTGACGCGCCCGGTCGGCGATGGCGGCCGCCGACAGCCTTACCTGCGGCAGAAACAGATACCACTCGGCCATGCGCCACCTATGCGTTGATATCCGTGCGATTGCGACGGCACGGCTAGTTTATTATCTTTACTATGTTAGAGGTCTTATGGATGTCGGACTGAACTCGGAGCAGCTGTCGCTGCGCGACACCGTACGCGACATATTACGTACGGAGTGCCCGCCGGACGCCGCGCGCCAAGCGATCAGCGACCCCGAGCGCTGGCGCGCCCTGTGGAAGACCGTCGTCGATCTCGGCTGGACCGAGCTGGCCGCCCCTGACGCCGGCGACTACGGGCCGGTCGAGCTAACCGCGGTTCTCGAAGAATGCGGCGCGGCCCTTGCGCCAATTCCCTTGCTGGGCAGCGTCGGACTGGCCGCGGGCGTGTTGCGCAACAGTGGGCTCGACGCGGTGCTGACCGACATCGCCGGCGGTGTGGTGGCCACCCTGGCTGTCCACGCCAAGGGATCGCGACTGCCCGGCGCGCCGATGGCCCTGTCCCAGGGACGGCTGCGCGGCACCGCCGTTGCCGTCCCCAACCTGTCGCGCGCGGAGCTCGTCGTCACGTTGGCTCGCACCGACGACGGTGACACTGTGGCGGCCGTCGCCCGCTGCGGTGACGGGGTAACCGCGGTGCCGGCGACCGAATCCACCGATCCCGCTCAGCCGTTGGCCGCCGTCGAAATCGACACCGAGCCCATCGCTATTGCACCGGTCGACCTCGAATCGGCATTTACGGCGCCCTGGGTGGCCGCGGCCGCCGACCTCCTCGGCGTGGCGAGCGCCGCGTTGCACCGCTCGGTCGAGCACGCCAAATCACGGCGGCAGTTCGGCCAGCCGATCGGCGGGTTCCAGGGCGTCAAACACGCACTGGCCGACAACTACGTCAGCGTCGAACGCGCCCGCAGCCTGACCTATGCGGCGGCGGCCCTTCTCGCCGATCCGGCCGCGCCGCGCACCGAAGTGTGGACCGCCGCGGTGCTGGCCAAGGCGGCGGCCAACGACGCGGCGGTCGGCTGTGCGCGTACCGCCGTCCAGGTACACGGCGCGCTCGGGCAGACCTGGGAACACGACGCCCACCTGTACGTCAGGCGTGCCTGGCAGGGCGCCGCAATGCTGGGCGACAGCCGCTCCCTGTACTTCGAGGTGGGGCGACGATTTTGCGGGGGTGCCGCATGAGCCGCACCGGCGACGATGCAGAGCGCAGCGATGAGGAGGAGCGGTGCCCGTGAGCACGGTCGTGGCGGAATTCGGCGCTTGGCTCGCGGAGTTCCTGCCCCACGACTACTACGCGAACTACCGGCAGTACCGATGGGATCTCGGGTTGCGGCGCCAGTACCAGCGCGCCTCGTTCGAGGCCGGATGGCTGCAGCCGACCTGGCCACGCGAGCACGGCGGCCGATCGCTGGGCTTGCGCGACGCCATGGAAGTCCGGATCGAGGCGGCTATGCGGTCGGCGCCCAAGCTGCCCAACATCGCCGGACCCAACGTCGCCGCTCCCGGCATTCGCCAGTTCGGCACGCCCGCCCAGATCGAGCGTCTGCTCGTTCCGCTGCTGCGCGGCGACGAGTGGTGGGCGCTGGGCATGTCCGAGCCCGAAGCCGGGTCGGATTTCGCCGGTCTGCGAACCCGTGCCGAGCGCGACGGGGACGTGTTCCGGGTCAATGGTCACAAGATTTGGACCACCCAGGCACACGAGTCGCGGTGGTGCACGCTATACGCGCGCACGGATCCGCAAGCCCCGAAACACCGCGGCATCTCCTGCCTCATCCTCGACCTGCATTCGCCCGGGGTCAGGGTCGAGCCCATCCGGATGGCCTCCATCTCCGACGAAACCTTTTGCGAGGTCTTCCTTGACGACGTCGAGGTGCCTGCCGAAAATCTGCTGGGACCGCTCAACGGCGGTTGGAATGTCGCCCTGTCGTCGCTGCACCACGAACGCCAGATGATCTGGATCATGAACTGGGTCGAGATCAAACGCGGACTGGCCTCGGTGCGTGATGCCGGCGCCGCGGACTCGGGCCAGGACGTGTATGCCGAACTCGGTTCGCTGTTGGCAGACGCTAAAGCGTTGCGGGCCACCGGATATCGCGCTTTGGGCAACGAACTCGCGGGACGGCCCAGTCCGGAAGCCGACACCATGAAGTTGCTCGGATCGCTTACCTTACAGCGTGTTTGGGAACTGAGTGCGGCCGTGACGGGCCCGGTTTCCGCCACCGATCCGGATCTACTGTTCGAACGCCAGGACGCGTTGGCCGCGACTATTTACGGCGGGACATCGGAGGTTCAACGCAACATCATCGCCGAGCGGCTGCTCGGGTTGCCGAAGGGATGACGACAATGGATTACGACCTCGGCGACGATGCAGGGCAACTGCGCAGCCATCTGCGTGAGCTGGTTGCCAACCACATCCCGGCCGACTTTCTGGGAGCCTGCACCGAGAACCCGCAGGACCTGGCCACCACCGAGACGTTCTGCAAATTGCTGGCGACCGAGGGGCTACTGGCGCTGGCGTGGCCGAAAGAGCATGGTGGCGGCGGTGGTTCGGTCTGGCAGCAGACGGTGCTGCGCGAGGAGATGTGGGCACAGCACGAGCCGCGCGGTCCGCAGTACATGGGCATCAACTGGGTCGGGCCCGCGCTGATGCGGTACGGGACGGCCGAACAGAAGGCCAAGCACCTGGCGGCCATCGCCTCGGGCGATGTGATCTGGTGCCAGGGCTTTTCCGAGCCGGAGGCCGGAACCGACCTGGTGTCGTTGCGCACCCGCGCCGTTGCCGACGGCGACGGGTGGCGCATCACCGGCCAGAAAGTATGGACGTCGTATGCGCTGATGGCATCGTGGTGCGTGTTGGCGGCGTGCACCGACCCCGAGGCACCAAAGAACAAGCGGCTCACCCTGTTTTTGATTCCGATGGACCGGGCCGGCTTCACCGTCCGGCCGATCCCGTCGATGCTGGGACCGCACCACCTCAACGAGATGTTCCTCGACGACGTGCAGGCGTTTCCCGGCGACGTGCTCGGCGAGGTCGGCGACGGCTGGCGGGTGATGCGCGAAGCTCTGGCTTTCGAGCGAGTGGGCATCGCACGCTACGCGCGCTGTGAATCGCTGCTCGAAAGGATGCGCGCCCAACTCGGCGACGACTGGGATCAGCTGCCCGAAACAATCCGCACCCGATGGGTGCGCGCACTCGTCGATCTGCGGGTCGCCCGATTGCTCGCCTATCGCGCCGTATCCCTGCAGGACGACGCGGCGGCCGGGGCGGCCGCCAGTGCCGCACGCATCATCACCACGACGTGCGACCAACTCGTCGCCGAGCTGCTGTTCGACGTGCTCGGCCCGACGGCGCTCGACAGCGGGAGTTCCGCGGCGCTGCACGGAGCCATCGAGGACCACTGGCGTTACGCACAAGCCGCGACCGTCGCGTCGGGCACCATCGAGGTGCAACGGATGCTGGTGGCACGAGACGTATTGGGAGAACACAGGTGAAAACCGATCTACCACAAGATGTCAGCGATTTCGCCGTAGTCGCCGGCAAGCGACTCATCCGGTTGGGCGGACCGCCGGCCGCGCTGCGCGCCGAGACCGACGACGCCATCCGCGACGCGGCGCGCGTCGCGCTGCACGATGTCGGCGCGTTCGACCTCGACGTGCGCTCGGCGCCGGATGACCTGCTGGCCGCGGCGGTGCTGTGTCAGGCCGCCGGCGCCACGGCGCTCCCCTACCCCTTGGTGGAGGAGCTGCTGGCCATTGATGGCGCGCGCCTTGCCCTGGTCAATCCGAAGGCCCCGCGCATCGACCATGGCGATCTGGCCGGTGACTGGGTGGCGGCGGACCTAGACGGAAATCGGTACCGGCCTCAGCCGGCCTCGCGGACCGGCGCCAAGCTGGGCCCGTTCCTGGTCCCGGCCACCTTGAGCGCACCCGATGCAACCGTGCCCGCCGCCGACATTAACCTTCATCTCGTGCTGGGATCATGGCGGATTCTGGGAGCGGTGCAGCAATCGTTGCGGATTGTCACCGAGCACGTACGCGCCCGGATTCAGTTCGGCAAGCCGCTCGCGGACTTTCAGGCCGTCAGGTTCGCCGTCGCCGATGCGGCCGTCGCGGTCCGCGGACTGCATGAACTCGCTAAGTTCACCATCTGCCGCGCCGAATCGCTTGCCGCGCAGATTCATTCGGCCGACGCCCTGATCCTTCGGCTCAAGGCCGCCGACACCGCACGACAGGTGATGCGCACGTCGCACCAGTTACTGGGAGCCTTGGGCTTCTGCGACGAGTCCGACGTGAGCGTGCTCGACCGGCACACCCAACCGCTGATGCGATTGCCGCTGGGCACCGAGGAACTCGCGTTGCGCCTCATGCCGTGCGTCTCGGATGGGTCATTCGAGACATTGTTCAGCGGGCCGGTATCGGCGTGACCGAGTCCCCCGCAACCGAGGTGACGCCCAATCCGTTCGACGAGGGAATACCATTCGCGACCAAATTGCACGAGCTCGCTGAGCAACGCCGCGACGATTTAGGCGTCACCATTGTCGCGCTCGATGGCACCGCGGAGGCGTTGACTTTCGGCGAACTCGATGCCCGCGCCAACCAGTGGGGCCGGGCGCTGGCCGGCCTGGGCGCGCAGGCGGGCTCGCTAGTGGCACTGGCCATTCCGAACTCGGTACATCTGGTGCTGGCGACGCTGGGGTGCTGGAAGGTCGGCGCTGTCCCCGTCCCGATGCACTGGGATCTTCCCGAGTGGGAGCGAGACCGGGTGCGTGAGGTGATCGACCCCGCCGTCGTGGTCGACGAAAAGACGCGGTGGGAGTTGGAGACTCGCGCGGCCGGCGAGTCCGCAAGCCCGCTGCCCACCGCCGTCTCCCCGCACGTCAACGGCATCTGCAGCAGCGGTTCGACCGGCGTACCCAAAGTGATCCTGAGCTTGGCACCGTCGTTGTGGACGCCTCAGCACGGCGAGCCGTTTCTGTCGAACTGGACGCCGGTGGCACAGCCGCAGACGATCATGGTGCCGGCACCCATGTATCACACCAACGGCTTTGCGACGTTTTTCTTCCTGCTTGCCGGCGACCACCTTGTCATACTCGAAAAGTTCGACGCCGCACTGGTGTTGGATGTGATCGAACGGTTTCGGGTGACCAATTTCACCGCCACGCCCACCATGCTTGCGCGCATTGCGGCCCGGCCGGACGTCCGGCAGCGAGACCTGTCCAGCGTCGTCTTCATCTTGCAGGGCGCCGCGGTGATGCCGCCGTCGCTGATGCACACCTGGTTCGAACTCCTGAGCCCGGAGCGGATCGTGTCGGCGTATGGCATGACCGAGAACCTCGGACTCACCGCGCTGCGCGGCGACGAGTGGCTCACCCACCCGGGCAGCGTGGGCCGCGGCTTCCGCGATACCGAGATCCGCATCCTGGACGCCGACAAACGACCGCTGGGTCCCGGCGAGGACGGCGACGTGTACCTGCGCGCGCCGATGAGTGCGGGATCCCGCTACCTCGGGGGTGCGACACCGCTGCCGTCAACTGACGACGGCTTCCGCTCCGCCGGCGATATCGGTCACCTCGACGCGGACGGCTACCTCTACATCGTCGACCGCCGCGTCGACATGATCGTCACTGGCGGCGCCAACGTCTTTCCGGCGGAGGTCGAGTCGGCGCTCGCGGGTCATCCCGGGATCGCCGACGTGGTGGTGATCGGGCTGGCTGATCGGCAGTGGGGACGCCGAGTGCACGCGGTGATTCAAATCGCGGACGGCGCGCAGGTCACCGAACAGCAGGTGATCGAGTACGCGAAGAGCCGGCTGGCCCCCTATAAGGCACCAAAGACCGTCGAGTTCGTCGACGCCATCCCCCGCACCGCGGCAACCAAGGTCAATCGCTCGGCGATGATCGCGGCCCGGGGCGGCTGAGGGGACGGCTTGTCAGCCCCGCAA